>DASYKI010000009.1:0-268955 GCA_035995545.1 Candidatus Dormiibacterota bacterium | reverse complement strand
CCCCCCGCCGCTCGACGGTTTGAGGGAGGTACATCCGGTTGGCCGTCTCGACCCGCACGCCCGTGGTGGCAGTCAAGGGGATCAGCAAGCGCTTCGGCCAGGTGCAGGCGCTCCGCGACGTCGACTTCGAGGTCTACCCCGGTGAGGTGGTGGGCCTGGTCGGCGACAACGGCGCCGGCAAGTCGACGCTGATCAAGATCCTCGCCGGCACACACCAGCCGGACACGGGCGAGTACCTCTTCGAGGGCAAGCCGATCCACGTGCGCACGCCGCGCGACGCCACCTCGCTGGGCATCGCCACCGTGTACCAGGACCTGGCCCTGGCGGACAACCTCGACGTCGTCGCCAACCTCTACCTCGGCCGCGAGGACACCTTCGCGCTGCCCGGCCCGCTGGCACTGCTCGACGAGATCGACATGGAGAAGCGCGCCTCCGAGGTGCTCACCCAGCTGGCCATCAAGATCCCCTCGGTGCGCACCCCGGTGGCCTCGCTCTCCGGCGGGCAGCGCCAGGTGGTCGCGGTTGCCCGCGCGGTGATGTGGGACGCCAAGATGGTGATCCTGGACGAACCCACGGCCGCGCTGGGCGTGGCCCAGACGCGCCAGGTGCTCGACCTGGTCAAGCGGCTGCGCGAGCGTGGCCTCGCCGTGGTCCTGATCAGCCACAACCTGGCGAACGTTTTCGCCGTCTGCGACCGCATCGTGGTGCTCTGGCTGGGCCGCCGTGTGGCCAGCTTCGACACCAAGACCGCCAGCCGCGAGGACGTGGTCGCGGCCATCACCGGCGCCAAGGTCGAAGAGGACGACGAAGGCATGCCGCATCCCGCGGAGATCGGAGCATGAGCGCGACGCATCCCGCCGACGAGACCGCGATCCTCAGCGAGGTGCCGGTCACCAGCCTGCCCCTGGTCTGGCTGGGTTTGGTGCGCAAGCGCCTCTCCCAGGGGGAGCTCGGCGTGCTCCCGGTGGTGCTCGGGCTGGTCCTCATCGCCATCGTCTTCCAGGCGCTCAACTCGCACTTCGTCGAGCCGCTCAACGTCACCAACCTCATGTCGCAGATCGCTGCCATGGGCACCATCGCGGTCGGGGTCGTGTTCGTGCTGTTGCTCGGCGAGATCGACCTCTCGGTGGGCTGGACGAGCGGCTTCGCCGCCGCGGTGATGGCGGTGCTCAACGTTCACTACGGCGTTTCCGCGGTGGTCGCTGTGATCGCGGCCACACTCACCGGAACGGTCATCGGGCTCTTCCAGGGGACCTGGTTCAGCAAGCTGCACGTGCCCGCGTTCGTGGTCACCCTGGCTGGGTACATCGGGCTCCAGGGTGGTCTGCTCTACGTGCTCGGCAACAGCGGCACGATCAACCTCAACGACCCCTTCCTCGGCGACATCGCCAACCGCCTGGTGCCGGTGGCCCTGGGCTGGGCCATCGCCGCGGCACTGGTCGCCCTCTACGCCGCCAGCAACCTGCGGACCTACTGGCGGCGCACCCGCGCCGGCCTGCTGGTCGGACCTTTCGTCGGCGTGGTGGCGCGCATCATCCTGGTCGCCGGCGGCGTTGCGGCGGCGGTGGCGTACATGAGCGTCGACCGCAGCAGCGGCGTGATCCCCGTCCAGGGCGTGCCCACCGGCGTCCTGCTCTTCGTCGGCATCGTCATCACCATGGACCTGGTGGTGCGGCGGACCCGCTTCGGCCGCCAGGTTCTGGCCGTGGGTGGCAACATCGAGGCGGCCCGCCGCGCCGGCATCGCCGTCGACCGCGTGCGCATCGCGGTGTTCGCCCTGGCCTCCACCCTGGCGGCGGTCGGCGGCATTCTCGCCGCCTCGCGGCTCTACGCCGTCAACCAGAACTCCGGCGGCGGCGACGTGCTTCTCGACTCGATCGCGGCCGCCGTCATCGGCGGCACCAGCCTCTTCGGCGGCCGCGGCCGTCCCCGCAACGCCCTGCTCGGTGCCCTGGTGATCGGCGCCATCGCCAACGGCATGGACCTGCTCGCCCTGTCCTCGGCGGTCAAGTACATGATCACCGGCGGCGTCCTGCTGCTCGCCGTCACCATCGACGCCGCGGCACGGCGCGGTCGGGAGGCGTCCGGCCGGGCCTAGACGCCCACGACAGGCCCGTCTGCTGGCACCATGGAGGAGCCGGTGGCCCCCGCCGCCCCCGGCCACCCGTACCGAGGCGCGGGCGAGGCGAGTCACATGGCAAGCGAGAAGCATCGCGGAGCTCCCAAGAAGCAGGGCAAGAAGCCGAGCGCGGCCAGCAAGGCCAAGCAGGCCAAGAAGCTGGCGGCCAAGGCCACAACCCCCCAGCCGCAGGAAACCCAGGGCTGAGCCAGGCCCTCGACCCTGCCGGCACCCTGGCCATCGGCCTGGGTGACGTCGAGGCGGCGGCAGCGCGGATCGCCGGGATGGTCCGGCGCACCCCGGTGCTGCCCCTCGACGGCACGCCGATGCTGCTCAAGTGCGAGTCGCTGCAGACCACCGGCTCCTTCAAGCTGCGCGGCGCCTGCAACGCGATCACCGCGCTGCAGCCGTCGCGCGGCGTCGTCTGTGCCTCCTCGGGCAACCACGGCCAGGCGGTGGCGCTGGCCGCGCGCCGCGCCGGGCTGCTCTGCATCGTGGTGATGACCGCCGACGCCACCGCGTTCAAGCGCGCCGCCGTGGCCGCGCTGGGCGCGCGCATCGTCGAGTCGCCGCCGGGGACGCGGGCGCGCAACCGCCTCGCCGAGTCCATCGCCGAGGCGGAGGGGCTCGCCTACGTGCCGCCCTACGACCACCCGCTGGTGATGGCGGGACAGGGCACCCTGGGTCTGGAGATCGTCGACGACGTCGCCGACCTGCGCTGCGTGGTGGTGCCGGTCGGCGGTGGCGGGATGATCTCCGGCGTGGCCACCGCGGTGCGCGGCCGCCTCGGCGGTGCGGTGCGCATCGTCGGCGTCGAGCCCCACTACGGGGACGACACCGTGCGCTCGCGCGCGGCGGGGCAGCGCGTCGAGATCCCCGTGCCGCGCACCATCGCGGACGGCGCGCGTGTGCAGACCCCGGGCGCCCTCACCTTTCCCGTGGTGCAGCAGCTGGTCGACGACGTCATCGCCGTCGACGACGCGCAGCTGGTCACCGCGATGCGCGTGCTGGCGCTGTCGGGCGTCTATGCGGAGCCGACGGGCGCGCTGGCGGTGGCGGGGGCGCTGCAGCTGGGGCTCGGCGAGGGCACTGTTTGCGTCGTCAGTGGCCGCAACATCGAGCCTCGGGAATGGGCGCGGCTGGTGGCGTGACCTCCGCGCCGCGCGCGGATCTCAGTGCAGCCGGATGGGTCCGCCGGCGCTGACCAGCTGCCAGTTGTCGCCGGGGTTCTTGAGCTGCATCAGCCAGTTCTTGACGTCGCCGTCGTGCTGCGTCGGTGAGTAGTTCTCCACGGCACCGAGGCCGTTGTCCCAGTTGTGGATGGCGTTGAGGGTGTCGATCAGGTTCTGCTTGGTGACGTTGCTGCCCATCAGCTGCACCGCGTGCTCGAAGAGCAGGCAATAGGACCAGCTGGTCTGCGCGTAGAGGTCGACCTTGTCGTCGGGATAGTAGGTCTGCAGCGTGGTGGTGAGGCGCTGCATGCCGGGCGTGCCGGTCTGGTCGAGCGGCGTCCAGGGCGTGCCGATCATCATGCCGGCGGCGTTGGCGTAGTGGGCAACGCCGTCGTCGATGACCAGGTTCTGGAAGGTGGGCGGGGTCCAGGGCTTGCCGTTGCAGCTCTGGTTGGCGGCCGCGTAGAGATAGCGCTGGGTGCTGCCGGGCTCGATCACCAGGTGCACGCTGGTCACCGGCGGCGAGGCGCTGCACCACTGCGTGATCAGGGTCTGGTAGTTGTTGTCGGTGATGGCCTCTTCCTGCGGGGCCCCGTGCCACAGCCGGTCCTTGCCGTAGAGGTCGGCGGCACCGTCGCACACCTTCTGGGTGCTCGGGTCGTTGAGGCAGACCAGGGCGACCTGGCCACCGCCGAGCGGCCAGTGCTGCAGGGCCACCATCAGCTTGGCGCCGAGCTGGCCGTTCTCGTACGGGTTCGGGCCGGTCAGCCACATGTAGGGACTGGTGTACATGTCGGGCGGGGCCTGGCACTCGCCGACCATGATCAGGTGGACCTGGTTGATGTAGCCGGCCTGCTGCTCGTCGGTCGGCGGCGCGCATTCGGCGACCATGGCGAACACCGCGTTGGCGCCGCCGCCGAAGTCGTGGTAGTAGGCGCCGCCCTGGTCGGGGTTGCCGGCGTCGTCGCGCAGGTCGAGGTTGATCTTCCAGCCGTTGATGCCGCCGTGCGCGTTGACCGACCTGGTCCAGGCGGTGACCGCATGGGCCATGGCGATGGAGCGCCCGGGACCCGTCTGGGTGGTGATGTCGCCGATGCGGATGACACCGCCGGCGACGCCCTGGTTCTGCACGGCGCCGGCGGCACCCTGCACGCCCGGGTTGCTGCCGCCGCGGGCGGCGGCCGCACC
The DNA here is from genome assembly GCA_035995545.1 of Candidatus Dormiibacterota bacterium. GTDB lineage: Bacteria > Chloroflexota > Dormibacteria > Aeolococcales > Aeolococcaceae > DASRDZ01. The sequence continues at coordinate 264,476 of DASYKI010000009.1, read as the reverse complement.
GGCGTGGCTCACCGGTGTGCCCTGCGCGCCCGGCGCCGCGGTGGCGCCGGGCTGCTGCGAGTCGGCGGCGCCGGGGGTCGCGGTGGCGGTGTCGCCTGTGGACGGACCGGTCAGTGCGGTGGCCACCGTCCTGTGCCCGTTCTCCAGGTCGGCGGCGACCAGGCCGGCGAAGAGCAGGGTGAGCAGCACGGTCACCATCAGCATCAGGGTGAAGAGCTTGTCGCGGGAGAGCGGCATCGTCGGCTACACCAGGTCCATGCGCGTGGTGGGCGATTCTTCCGGTGCCGGTGGCCTGCGGGTGCGCAGGTACGCCGACCACAGAGCTCCCAGCAGGGCCAGCTCGGCGAGGGCGGCGACGGTGACCACCGCCCTGCGGCTGAACAGGCCACCGGTGAGCAGGGCGACGAGGCCACGGCCGCCGCTCTTCGGCGCGCCGGGCGCCGGATGCGCCGGCGCCGTGGCGGGGGGGGCGGCCGCCGCGGCGGCGCCGGCATCGCCGGGCACCGAGGTGTCGACGCCGCCGAGGCTGCTCGTTTGGGGCAGGGTTGGCGAGAACTGGGCCGGTGCTGTGGCCGGGTCGGCGGCGATCGAGGCGCCGTAGGCGGTGGTGTGGGCGTCGCCCAGGGTGACGGTGTAGATCGTCGGCGTCGGCGCGGGCTGGGCGTTGGTGTTGGGGACGGGCACCGTGGTGGCCAGGCAGAGTGTCAGCCCGGTCATGTTCGCGGCGGCCTGGTTGCCGTTGTGGGTGACCTGCTGCTGCAGCGTCGGGACCCCGATGCGCAGGCCGGGCTGCGAGGTGATCTGCGGTCCACCGTTGGGGACGCCGATCGGTGCCTTGGGCACGCATTCGGGGTCGTTGAGCTTGTCGACGAGGGTTCGGGCGACGTCGTTGAGGGGGGAGGGGCTGCCCAGGACGGTGAGACCGTGCTCGTCGAGCCGCGCCGCCTGCCCGGCGACGGTGACCCCGGCGGCCTCGAGGTTCGACTGCACGGTCGCCCTGGCTGCGCCGGGCGCGCGCTGCGTCGTCGCCGTGAGTGCCAGGCTGCCGATGTGCAGCAGCGAGGTGGTCCCCGGCGGCCCACCGGCGAGGTCGACGTCGTGCAGCGTCGTGACCACGCTGCTCACCGCCGCGCTGCTGCCACCGCCGTGCATCTCCGCGTGCGAGCTGGTGCGTCCGATGCGCAGCCCCAGCGCGGGAATCGAGACGGCGCTGCCCGCCCCCGCGTCGGCGATGCCGCTGCCCTCCGACGCACTCACCGAGCCGACGGTGCTGTGTGCGGTGAACATGCCCAGCGGGTCGCCGAAGTCGGTGGGATCGAGGCCGGTGACGGGCGGGTTGCCGCCGGTGTTGACGGGGTATGTGGCCCGCTGCGGACCGGGGCTGCTCGGATTGGGGTACTGCACCACCGCGTGCTCGTACGCATACGTCAATGCCGGGTTGAACCTGCTGACGTACTGGTCGACGACGGTGCCGACCGGACCGGAGAACGGCGGTGGAAACCCCTGCTTGACGCTGTTCTCCACGGTTGGCACGCCCAGCCCGGGCAGGGCGTCGACGTCGTCGCCGGGATCGAGCGGGCTGGCCAGGGCGGTCACCCGGTCGGCCTCGATGGCCGCCGTGGCGCGCGGGATCATGGCGTCGGGCTGCACCACGAAGGAGTAGCCGGTCTGCACGGTGACGCGCACCGCCGCGGCGCTGCCGTGCACCGAGTAGACGTCGAGCGAGGCAGCGCCGGCGGCGTCGGGCAGCCCCAGTGCGGCGATGGGCGCCGCGGCACCGAGCACGGCACCGAGGGTGAGCAGGCGACGGGTGCGCAGCCTCATGCGCCGCGCTCCCTGCGGGCGTGCTCGGCGATCAACCGTCCCACCAGCGCTCCCACCGGCTCACCGGCGCGGTCGGCGAGCACCTGCAGGGTGCGCCGGTCGCGGATGGCCAGGGGCACGGTGAGGGTCTCCAGCTCCACGACATCGAGACGCTGCTGGTCGCCCGATCCATGCACGTCCCGGCCGGCGGTGGCCGCGCTCGCGGCGGCAGTGCCACGCCCGGCGGACGTCCCCAGGTAGGCCGCACTGAGGCGCCCCGCGTCCGCGCCCACCTCGGCGCTGCTGCCGCTCAGCACCACGCGCCCGCGCTGCAGCACGTACACGCGCTGCGCCAGCGCCAGTGCCTGGGGCACCTGCTGTTCCACCAGCAGCACCGCGGTCCCGTCGTCGTGGATGCGGCGCAGGATGCCGAACAGTTCGGCGACGACGCGCGGTGCCAGGCCCAGCGACATCTCGTCGAGCATGAGCAGGCGCGGCTGCGCCATCAGGGCCCGGGCGATGGCGAGCTGCTGCTGCTCGCCGCCGCTCAGCGACCCCGCCTGCTGGCGGCGGCGCATCGACAGGATCGGGAAATACTCCTCGACGCGCGACCGGCGCTCGTCGAGATCGTCGGCCGCCCAGTACCCGCCCATGCGCAGGTTGTCCTCGACCGACAGCGCGGGGAAGATGCCCCGCCCTTCCGGCACCAGCGAGATGCCGCGGCGCGCCACCAGGTCGCCGCGGATGCGACTCACCTCGCGCCCGTCGAAGACGACACGTCCCGCGCTGGGTGCCAGCAGCCCGGCGATGGTGTTGAGCAGCGTCGTCTTGCCGGCACCGTTGGGTCCGAGCAGGGCGACGATCTCACCGGCGTCCACCTGCAGCGAGACGTCGCCGATCGCCGGGATCTGGCCATACTCGACGCGAACGGCGTCAACCAGCAGCAGCACGCGGCACCTCCTCGCCGAGATACGCCGTGATCACCGCGGGGTCGCTGCGCACCACGTCCGGCGTGCCGCGGGCGATGACCCGCCCGAAGTCGAGCACGTACACGTAGTCGCAGAGCGAGAGCACGAAGTCGACGTCGTGCTCGACCACCAGCATGCTGAGGTCGTGCTCGCGCCGGATGCGGCGGAAGAGCTGCGCCAGCCCGCCCGCGTCCTCGCGCCCGATCCCCGACGCCGCCTCGTCGAGCAGCAGCAACCGCGGGTTGGTGCACAGCGCGCGGGCAATCTCCACCAGGCGGCGCCCCCCGAGCGGCAGCTCGCCCACACCGCGATGGACGTGCTCGCCAAGGCCAAGCGAGGCGACCACGCGGTCGACCTCGCGCCGCGCCAGCACCTCGTTGCGCCAGCTCGATGGCAGGCGCAGCCCGTCGGCGAAGATGCCGTTGCGCATCCGTGCCTGGCAACCGAGCAGGATGTTGTCGTAGACGGTGAGCCGGGCGACGAGCTGCGGAGTCTGGAAGGTGCGCCCCATGCCCATGCGCGCACGCCGGTCTGCGCTCAACGCGGTCACGTCCCGCCCGTCGAAGCTGACGCGCCCGCCGCCCGCGTGCTGCAGCCCGGTGATGGTGTTGAACAGCGTCGTCTTGCCGGCGCCGTTGGGACCGATCAGCCCGACGATCTCGCCGCGCGACACGCTGAGCGACACGCCGTCGAGAGCGACCAGTCCCGCAAAGCGCACGCAGGCGTCGCGAACTTCGAGCAGCGCCATCAGCCGGGCACCTCCGCGGCGCGGTCGGCCGCAGCGCGCTGCCGGTGCACCACGGCGGTGCGCACGCGAGCGGCCAGTGCGCGCTCGCCGTCGAGCAGCTTGGAGGCGATGCCCAGCGGCGCGGTCATCATCTGCAGCACCAGCCCGGCGCCGAAGACGACGCCCACCAGCTCGCCGGCCGAGGCCACGCCGGGCAGCTTGGCGATCAGCACCGGGGCCATGGTCTTGAGCACCCCGGCGATGACCGCGCCCGCCGCGCTGCCCAGGCCGCCGATGACGCCGACGGCGAGCAGCGAGATCGAGTCGAAGGAGGAGAACGACGCCCCCGATGCCACCTCGCTGAGACCGGCGTAGAGCACGCCGGCCACCCCGGCGATGAAGGCGCTCAGCGCGAAAGCGCCAACCTTGGCCCAAACCACGCTGATTCCCACCGACAGCGCGGCAGCCTCGGAGTCGCGCACCGCGGCGAGGTTGCGACCGCTGCGCCGGCTGCGCATCATGCACACGAACGCGATGCAGCCGAGCAGCACCGCCAGCTCGAACCAGTAGTAGCCGACAGCCCCGGACAGCGCCGCGGGACGGGGGAGGGGCACGCCACCACCGGCGCTGCCGCCGTTCACGGCGGTGTGGAAGAACAGCGTGTCGAGCGCCTGCCCGAAGCTCAGCGTGGCCACGGCGAGGTAGACGCCGCGGACGCGAAGCGCCGGCAGCGCCGCCACCATGCCGATGGGCACCGCGGCCAGACCACCCAGCGGCACCGCCAGCAGGAAGGGGACGTGCGCGTCGCTGACCAGGTGTCCCGCCGTCAGTGCGCCGACGCCCATGAACGCCGCCTGGGCCAGGGAGAACTGCCCCACCAACCCCACCAGCACCACCAGGCTGAGCACCGCCAGCGAATACGCGAGTCCGGCGGACAGCAGGTAGAGATTCGACGCGCTGAGCATCGACGGGGCCACCAGCGCCGCCACCACGAACACCCCGATCAGGACGGCGCGCACCGTGCGGTCGACGGCGTCGCGGGGCGCGGCTGCGATCACAGCGCCATGCCCTGTGACGCCGCCGTCTGCGTCGTCGCCGGCCGCTTCCACGCCAGCAGCAGCGCGATGATCCACAGGAAGGCGATGCCGTTGCCGACGTTGCCGATGTTGATCCACGACAGCGGATGCCCGGCCAGCCACTGCTCCAGGTACGTCCCGGCCACCGAGGTGAGCACGCCAAGCCCGACACCGCCCGCAAGCGCCAGTGCCATCGACTCCAGGCGTCCGGTCAGCGCGGCGGCGAAGGCCTGGATCACCAGCAGGGTGAGGATGTACGAGTTGAGCCCCAGCGACGGCGCCACCAGCATCCCCGCCACCGCGCCCGTGGCCCCGCCCAGCGCCCACGACGCCGCGGTCACCCACTTCACCCGGATGCCCGACAGCGTCGCCGCCTCGCGGCTGTTCGACACGGCGCGGATCGCCGTGCCAAAGCGGGTGCGGTGATAGAAGAGTGTCACCGCCGCGGCGATGAGCACCGCCACTACGACGATGCCGATCTCGTTGTCGCTCACGTCCACGGGGCCGATCGCGTGTCCACCCTGGGGGAACAGCTGCGGAACCGCGCGCGTGGCTCCGCCCCAGGCGATGATGGCCAGGCTCTGCAACACGTAGAGCACGCCGAGGGTGGCGATGATGCGCACCAGCGCCGACTGCCTGGCCAGCGGCCGCATCACCACGACGTCGACGACCACGCCCAAGGCGATGCCCACCAGCACCGCCACCACCGCGGCCAGCGGAACGCCGAGGAACGACGGAGCGTGGTGGTCCACCATGGTGGCGAAGACGTACGTCGACACCATGGCCATGGCCCCGTGGGCGAAGTTGATCACGCCGGTGCCGCGGTAGACGGCGACGACGCCCATGCCGAGCAGGGCGTTGACCGCCCCCTGCACGACTCCCAGGACGAGCGTCGCGAGCAGCAGCTCCAACTGAATCTCCTTGCGCGTTCCCGCCTGCCCGAGTGACGAGAACGCTGCCGACCTCCTTGCGGTCGGCCTGTGAACCCGCGGTCTAGAATCGCTTCCCGTGCGCCACGACGTGGAGGACCGACATGCGCTGGCACCGCGAGGTGAAGGGGACGCTGGGTGAACCAGTCGAGCGTGGCGTCCCTGTCATCCCGGAGCGTTGGCGACTGCCGGCGTTGCTCGCCACGACGGGCGTTTGCATCGCAATCCTTGTGGTCGCGATCGTATATGGGCTGTCCCACGGGTGAGCATCCCGGTCGGGATGTCCACTGAGGGCACGCGCGTCCGCGCCGCGGTGATGCGCGCGGTGGGCGCGCCCATGGAGATCACCGATCTCCATCTGGATCCCCCGCGCGCGGGCGAGGTGCAGGTGCGCCTCCACGCCGCCGGGGTCTGCCACTCCGACCTCTCCATCCTCGAGGGGCGGATCGGCTCGCCGCTGCCGGTGGTGCTCGGCCACGAGGGCGCGGGCGTCGTCGAGGCGGTGGGCGAGGGCGTGCGCAGCGTGGCGCCGGGCGACCACGTCGTGCTCAGCTGGGTGCCCATGTGCGGACACTGCTTCTTCTGCCTGCACGGGCAGCCGCAGCTCTGCACCAGCGCCGCCTACACCCCGGGACTCATGGACGACGGCACCACGCGGCTGCACGACGCATCGGGCGCGGCGGTGCACCACGGCCTGCACGCGGCGACCTTCGCGGAGCGCACCGTGGTCCGCGAGGGCAGCGTGGTCAGGGTGGACGCCGACGTCCCCTTCGCGGTCGCCGCGGTGGTCGGTTGTGCGGTCACAACGGGTGTCGGCGCCGCGCTGCGCACGGCCGAGGTGAGGGCGGGCGAGCGCGTCGCCGTGATCGGCTGCGGTGGTGTCGGGCTCAGCGTCATCCAGGGCTGCCGCCTCGCCGGTGCCGAGCGGATCATCGCCATCGACACCGTGGAGTCGCGGCTGGAGGCGGCGCAGCACTTCGGCGCCACCGACGTGGTGCGCGGCGGCGATCGCGCGGCGTCGGAGGTGCGCGCGCTCACCGGCAAGCTGGGCGTCGACGTCGCCTTCGAGGTGGCCGGCGTGCCCCGGCTGCAGCGCCAGGCGTGGGACATGGCCCGCCGCGGCGGCAGGGCGATCATGGTCGGGGTGCCGGGGCAGGAGGGCGAGACCAGCTTCCCCAGCCTGCTGCTCGCGGTCAGCGAGAAGACGCTGAAGGGCTGCTACTACGGCTCTGCTCACCCGCCGCGCGACTTCCCCTGGCTGCTCAGCCTCTACCGCGCCGGCAGGCTCGACCTCGACTCACTGGTGACCCAGCGGCTGCCTCTCGACGGCGTCGACGACGCCTTCGAGGCGATGCGCCGCGGGGAGCAGCTCCGCACCGTGCTGGAGCTGTAGGGGTCGGCCGGGACCTGGCTCAGGCCGCGTCGACCCGGATCTCGCCGGGAGCATTGGCGGCTGCGGCGCTGCGGGCGGCGCGCAGGGCGAGGTCGGGAGCGCCGGCGATGAGGCCGATGCCCACCCGCAGGCGGCTCTCGAGTCCCATGCGGCTGGCCTGGCCGAGGATGCGCCGGCAGGCGGCGGCGGCGGCGGCGGTGCCACCCTCGCGGATGAGCAGTGCGGTGCAGCCATCGTCGAGGATGGTGACCGGCTCCTCGAAGCGGCTGTAGGCGATCACCAGGGCGGCGTAGCCGCGCCGGTCGCCGGGGTGGACGCTGTCGTCGGGGGCGAAGACGCACACTGCGGCGTCTGGAGCGGACTCGATGGCGTTGGCCATGAAGTCGCGGACGGGGACGGCGGACGGGAGTTGGGCGACCCAGGGCTGACTCATGACGAACGCCATGGTCCCAGCCAACCGGGTCACGTCAACCCGCGCCGCTGCGACGGTCGCGTCACCGTCCGTCGACGGCGGGGTGGTGGCGCGCCGCGGCCTCGCTCAGGGACCGACGAGGAAGCCGTTCTCCAGGGTGCGCAGGGCGGCGCGGCGCTGCTCGGGCGTGCTGCCGCCCTGCTCGCGCCAGGCCACCAGGTCGCGCAGCAGGCCCACCAGCAGAGCGGGTCGCACCGGCTTGCTCAGGCAGCCGAACCCCGCGTTGCCGTGGCGGCGGGAGAGCACCGCCCCGCTGAGGAAGCAGATGGGCAGCGCTGCGGTCGCGGGGTCGTCGAGCAGCATGTCGGCGAGGGCGACGCCGTGCATGTCGGGAAGCAGTCCGTCGACCAGGATCGCGTCGACCCCACCGCCGCGCGCCGCGTCCAGCGCCGCCGCGCCGTCGTGGGCTTCGACCACGGCCAGCCCGTCCTTCTCCAGCGCATAGCGGAGGAACGTCCGGACCAGCTGGTCGTCCTCGACGACGAGCACGCGCAGGGGCTCCGCGGAGGGCATGCCGGGATGGTACAGGGACCGCAGGATCGCAGTCGGAGCGGTCGTCCTACGGATCGAATGCGATGCCGCGCCAGTGACCTGCGTCCTTTCTCCGTGGTCGTCTTCGGCGACGGCGAGCTGCCCGAGCTGCTGCTCACCTGCATGCAGTTCCGACTGGTCTCCGACCTGGCGTCCTCGGGCCGGGCGCGGGCCAGCCACCTGATGCAACTGCGCCGGCATCTGCGCCAGGGACGCTGCACCGGCTGCCGCGGCTACCTGGTCGGCCGGCTCTCGGAGCGGCGCTCAGCGCTGCGGCAGCGGCTGGAGTAGCCGCGGCTGCGTCGCCACCGCGGCGGGAATGCGCAGCGGCCGGCCGCTCAACGCCCGCGGCACCGACGTGGCGGTGATGCGCTCGGGTGTCTCGGTCGGCTCGGCGATGAGGAAGCCCTGCACCTGGCTCACCCCGAGCCCGCGCAGCGCGGCCAGCTCGGACTGGGTCTCGACGCCCTCGGCGATGACGGTGGCGCCGGCGTGCTCGGCGAGGTAGAGCAGCGCGTCGATGATCGAGCACTTGAGCGGGTCGCGGTCGCAGCCGCGCACGATGCCCATGTCGATCTTGATGAAGTCGGGGGCCAGCAGCGCCAGCGTGGTCAGCCCGGCGTAGCCGGCGCCCGCGTCGTCCAGCGCGAAGCGCACTCCCTGGGCCCTGGCGCTGTCGCGGTCGGCGAGGAAGGCCCCGGCGTCGGTGACGGGGGCGTGCTCGGTGACCTCGACGACCGTCTGCTCCACCGGCCAGACATCGGCCTCGGAGCCGGCGGCGTCGAGGGCGTGGAGCGGCCGCCACAGCGCGGCGGGGCCCATGTTGATGAAGAGCAGCGCGTCGGGCGGGGAGAGCAGGTGCACCGCCCGCCGCCGGGCGAGCTGGGCCATGGCCACCATGACCTCGGCCTCCATGCCCCCCTGCCGGCCGGCGTCGAGCAACTGCGCCGCCGACTGCAGTGGCGCACCCGGCAGGCCGCGGCTCAGCGCCTCGTAGCCGACCACCCGGCCGGTGGCCGTCTCGACGATCGGCTGGAACAGCGTCTGGATCGCGTCGTTGGCGATGAGGTCGGTCATGTAGGTGGCGAACGAGCGACTCACCGCGGTGACCGTGCTGGCGTCGTTGAGATGGTCGACCCAGTGCTCGATGAGCTCGCGGAACGGACCGGAGGTCGCCGTCGTGCCCAGCTTGGCCACCTCCACCCCGGCGCGGGGATGGCCCGCGCCGCTGAGGTGCGCCGCGATGTGCGCGCGCAGGGCGCGCAGCGGGATGGTGCGGGCGCCGAGGCCTCCCGAACCGTGCAGGTGCGACACCGTGAGGATCACCGTGCCCGCCGGTCCGACGGCGACATCCTCGACACCGAGGACCCCGAACAGCTCGGCGCCACCGGCGAAGACCGCCGTCGTCAGCGTCTCGGTGGGGACGGCCGCTGTGTCGGAGACGACGTACACGCTGCGGTGCGGTGCGTACTGCACGGTGCTTCGACCTCCCTTGTGCCGCCTCCTGCCGCCGCGGCTGATACTGCGCGCAAAGGGATGTGAAGACCCGAAGTCACCGCTTCGTCACCCCCGGGTGACCTTTCCGCCATTGCCGCGTGACAGATCGAGGTGCCCAGCGCTCGAGTTCGCGTACGTGTTGGCCGGAACGCGGTTCTAGACGGCCTCGCGGTGGGGGCAGTCGGGCTGGTCGTGATGGCAGCCACAGGCGGCGCCGGTCTCGGTGAGTTCGAGGACTCCGTCGCCGTAGCGCAGGCCGGTGCCGTTGACGGTGGGTGAATCGGGCACCACGCGGGCGCCGAGGACGTACGCGCAGCGGCCGTCGACGATGGCGTACGCGGGCATGTTTGGCAGGCCGGCGCGGACCATGCGCTCCGCCTCTGCCGCGGACGTGGCCACACCCAGGTCGCGGTGGCCCACCGAGGGTCGGTAGGTGGCTGACGACATGTCCAGGTCGAGGCCGGGCGCGTCGCGCAGCAGCTTGTCGAGCGCCTCGGGAAGCGCGTCGACACCGGCGGCGCAGAGCTTTCGCGTCAGCGTCCCGGCGTTGTCGCCGGCAGCGATGGGCAGCAGCCGCTGGGCGAGGATGGGCCCGGCGTCGAAGCGCGGCACGGCGCGGTGCAGGGTGATGCCCGCCTGCGCCGCACCGTCGGCGAGCATCCAGTAGATCGGCTCGGGCCCGCGGTACAGCGGCAGCGGGCTGGGATGCACGTTGAGCCAGCCGTGCCGGGGGATGGCCAGGGCGCGGGCGCCGATGATCTGGTCGAAGCTGGCCATCAGCACCGCGTCGGGCTCCAGGTCGGCGATGTCCTTGCGCGCGTGCTCGTCGTTGACGCGCCACTCGCGCAGGAGGGGGATGCCCAGGTGCTCGGCGATGCGGCTCAGCGCGTTGTGGCCAAGGATGGCAGGATGTGCGCCGGGACTGGTGATGATCGCGGCCACCTGCACGTCGAGCTGCAGCAGTCCGTAGAGGAAGGCGAGGCTGTAGTCGGACGGAAAGCCGGCGAACAGGATTCGCGGGCCGCCGCCGGTGCGCTGCGGGAGCGCCCCGTCAGGCGGGGGGAGCTGCCGGTCGGGGATGAAGCTGAAGCTGTCGCGCGCCCAGAGCTCCTCGCGAGCGGCGTCGAGGTAGGGCGAGGTGACGGGCATGGCAGCATCCTACCCGGCCGGCCAGTCGCTCCCCAGCAGGCCGTCGCGGCGCAGGCCGTCCAGCGCCTGGGCCACCGCGCCGGGCTCGCGCGCGGCGGGCACGGCGGCGACGTGCGCTTCCAGCTCGCCCAGGTCGTGCGGCGGTGCGTCGCCGACCATGGCGCGCAGGACGGCGCCGCGGAGCTGTCGCATGCTGCCGGCCCACGGCGCCTGGCGGCGCGGCGGGCGGGGTGGTGCCGCGCCGTCCTGCAGGCGCGGGCGCGACAGACAGCTGGTGAGCGGGCACGCCGGGCACGCCGGAGTGCGGGCGCGGCAGACGGTGGCGCCGAGGTCGAACAGGGCGAAGGCGTGCTCGCGCGCCCCGACTGTTTCCGGCCGCGACGCCGCCAGGACGGTGTCGAGCCGGCGCGGCGTCGCCTGGTGCAGCTCGACGCCCAGCGCGGCGCGTGCCGCGACGCGTCCCAGGTTGACGTCGCGCGGTGGCGGGACCTGCGCGTCGAAGGCGAAGGCGAGCAGGGCGCGGGCGGTGTAGGCGCCGATGCCGGGCAGGGCGCGCAGGCCCGCCTCGTCGCGCGGCCAGCCCTGCCGGGTGACCGTCTGGGCAGTGCCGTGGAGCGCTGCCGCGCGGCGCGGGTAGCCGAGGCCGGTCCATTCGCGCAGCACGTCGTCGAGGCTCGCTGCGGCGCAGTGCTGCGGTGTGGGCCAGCGGCGCAGGAAGGAGTCATAGCGTGGCAGCACGCGGGCCACCGAGGTCTGCTGCAGCATCACCTCGCTGACCAGCACCGCCCAGGGGTCGCGCGTCCGCCGCCAGGGGAGGTCGTGGCGGCCGTGCTCCTCGTACCAGGCGGCCAGGGCGTCGGTCCACACGAGAGGAGGAGTGTGGCAAGATTCGCCGGAATTCAGGTGGGGGATGCAAGGGAGGGAGTGATCGTGAGGAAGGGTTTCTTCGTCCTCGGCGCCGTGCTATGTGCCGTTCTGGCGGGCTGCGGGTCGATCAGTCATGGCAGTGGCGCCGGCGCGAACCTGGTGGCGTCGACGCCATTGCCATCGCCTTCGCCTTCTGCTTCGCTGTCGACCGTCGCGGCGGCCGCGGGGCAGGACCGCCACGGCCTCGGGATGCCGACCGTGGATCCCGGGTGCCGGTCGGCCATCGCGGTCGACATCGCGCCCGGCCGGCCGCCCGAGACCAAGCTCCCCAACTACGGCTTCGGCACCGGGCCCGCGTACCTCAGCGGACAGGTCATCCCCAGTCCCGACGGCGCCCACGCCGTGTGGTTCGCGGCGGGTCAGTACGCCGACATCGTCGTCGCCCCCAGCTTCACCGGCGCCGTGACCGTGAGCGGACATCGCATCGGCGGCAGCGGCGCCGTCCACTTCGGCGGCAACTCGTCCGCGGTGGTCGCGCCCAGGCCGCCACAGTCGTACTGGCGCTACTGGAGCGGACAGCTGACCTTCGATTCGGTGGGCTGCTACCAGCTCGACCTGAGCGGCTCCGGCATGGCAACCGAGCACGTCGTCGTGCAGGCGGCGGCGGGGCAGCCCGGGCCCTAGCCGCGTCCGTCCGGCTCGCGGTGCTAAGGTCGCCGGTCGGGCGCGTGGGCGCCCTTCCAGCGAATGCAGCGCAGTCACGGCCTAGTCAGGAGGTGCCTTCAGCGATGGCGCGTCACACCATCACGTTGATCCCGGGCGACGGGGTCGGTCCCGAGGTCAGCGATGCGGCGCGCCGCGCCATCGACGCGACGGGCGTCGACATCGAGTGGGAGGTGCACGACGCGGGCCTGGGCGTCGTCGAGAAGTACGGGCAGCCCATGCCCGACCACGTCCTCGCGTCGATCCGCAAGAACAAGGTGGCCATCAAGGGCCCGCTGACCACGCCGATCGGCAAGGGCATGCGCAGTGTCAACGTCGCGCTGCGCAAGGAGCTCGACCTCTACGCCCTGGTGCGTCCCATCAAGTCGTACCCCGGCGTGCGTTCGCGCTACGACTCCATCGACCTGATCATCGTGCGCGAGAACACCGAGGACCTGTATGCGGGCATCGAGTTCGCCGAAGGCGAGGCCGACACCCTGGAGCTGATCGACACGGTGAATCGCCTGGCGGGCAAGGACATTCGCAAGGACAGCGGCATCTCGATCAAGCCCATCTCGATCTTCGGCACCGAGCGCGTCTTCCGCTTCGCCTTCGAGTGGGCCCGGGCCAACCAGCGCACCAAGGTGACCGCGGTGCACAAGGCCAACATCATGAAGCACACCGACGGGCTGTGGCTGCGCGTCGCCGAGCAGGTCGCCGGCGAGTTCTCCGACATCGAGTTCGAGGACCGCATCGTCGACAACATGGCCATGCAGCTGGTGCAGAAGCCGGAGCTCTACGACGTCATGGTGATGCCGAACCTGTACGGCGACATCCTCTCCGACCTCGGCGCGGGGCTCATCGGTGGCCTGGGGCTGGCGCCGGGCGCCAACATGGGCGACGAGATCGCGGTCTTCGAGGCCACCCACGGATCGGCGCCCAAGTACGCCGGGCTCAACAAGACCAACCCCATGGCCATGATGTTCAGCGGCGTGCTGATGCTCAAGCACCTCGGCGAGGAGGACGCGGCCCGCCGGCTGGAGCACGCGCTGGCCGAGGTCATCTACGAGGGCCGCGCCGTCACCTACGACATGAAGCCCAACCGGGACGACCCCACGGCGGTCGGCACGTCCCAGGTGGCCGACGCCGTGGTGGCCAAGCTGCAGGGGTAGGCTGGCGAGGCGGTTCACGGCCTGTCACAGGCTCGTGGCCGTCCCGCGTCGGTGGGCGTTCGCACTCGGCTCGACAATCGCGGCGATGGACCAGTCCCACGGCGCCCCCGCGACCTCCGAGCCGTCTCCCGGCGCTCCCGCCGCAGTGCTGCGCCGGGCCTGGCTGGACGTCGCCGCCGGGACCGCTCCCCAGCTTCCCGACCTGCCCGCCCTGCTCGATGCGCGGCTGGCCGAGCTGGAGGCGACCGGACCGGTCGACGAGCCCTCGCTGCTGGCCATCGTCGAGGAGGCCTCGAACCATGCTCTGGAGCAGGGTGGGGCAGACGTCGCTCGCAGCCTCAGCAAGCGGCTGCGGCGGGCGATCTACGAGTTCCTGCTCGCGCTCGATGCGGTGCATCCGGCGGAGCTGGCGGCGATGTCGGCGCCGGTGCCTGCCGTGGTGCCTGCGCTGGTCGATGCGCCGTCGCGCGCGCCCGTTGCCTTCATGCCTGAGGATGTCAGCGGTGCGGACGACACGCTGAGCGTTGCCGTGGCCGAGGCGCCTGCGGCTGCCGTGCCGATGTGGGAGGCGCTCGCACCGCCGGCACCGGCGCGCGAGGTCTACCGGGTGGCCACTCGCGAGATGGAGCCGGTGACCGTCGCCGGCGGTGAAGCTGCGGGGCAGGACGCCGCAGCTGGCGATGACGTCGAGGACGCCGTCGAGGCGGCCTGGGCGGAGGCGCACGTGGCCGAGGTGGTCGAGGCCGTCGAGACCCAGGTCGACCGCGCCTGGCAGCAGGAAGAGGAGATCGTTGCGGCTGCTCCGGTCGAGGCCGACGTGGTTGACGCCGACGGTGCTGCTGTGTGGACTGAGCTCTCCGGCGAGCGGCAGCCGGTCGTGTACGACACCGCCGCGGCCGACGTCGATGAGGGCGTGGCTGCGCTGCCGTTCGTCGGCGACGCTGCTCTGGTGGCCGAGACAGAGCTGGTCGATGCTTCGGTCGAGGCCGACGCGATCGACAGTGGCGATGCCGGCGTTGCTGAGCACGTCGCGGACATGGTCGACCCGGTTGCGCCAGAGACCAACGGTGCCTCGCGTCAGGCGCACGACGCCGTGGAGAGAGCCGAGCTGCAGGTCACGGGTGACGCACCCGCCCTCGAATCCGCGCCGCCCGCGCAGAACGGCCATCGCTCCAAGATGGCGCCGCGTGACCTCCTCCGCGTGCCGCGCCAGTTCCGCCGCGTCCCGCCGGGCGCCGAGGACCTCCACGCCGAACCCACCCCTTCCGGTGGCGAGAACCTCGAGGCCGAGCCCATCGAGCGCGCCGCTGAGGAACTGCACGGAGACCCTGCCGAGTTCGCCGCCGAGCATCACGCGCAGCACGCCGTCGCTGAGCTGCACCCGGAGCCTGCTGCGCTGGGTGCTGCCGAAGTCGCCGCCGCGGACCTGCACGCGGAGCCTGCTGCGCACGGCGCTGCCGAAGTCGTCGCGGCGGACCCGCACGCAGAGTTCGCCCACGACGGCGCTGCCGAGCTCCCCGCCGAGGGCTCCCAGGACGCCGCCACGGACGTCCCGGAGCCGGCGGCCGAGCTTCACGCCGAGCCCGCCGAGCTGGCCGCCGAGGATCTCCCCAGCGACGATGCCGCCGCCGAGCTCCCCGCCCACCTCGCCCACGACGGCGCGCCCGATTTCCCCGACGACCTGGTGCACGACGGCGCCGCCGAGCTCCCCGCCCACCCCGCCGACCACGGGGCGCCCGAGTTCCCCGACGACCTGGTGCACGACGGCGCGGCCGAGTTCCACACCCATGTCGCGCACGACGGGGCGCCCGAGTTCCCCGACGACCTGGTGCACGACGGCGCGGCCGAGTTCCCCGCCCACGTCGCGCACGACGGCGCGGCCGAGCTCCCCGCCGAGCCCGGTCATCCGACGGCGGCCACGCCTCTTGCGGCCCAGCCGACCCCGGCCTGGGTGACCCCGCCCGCGGCGACCTCGCCCGAGCGGCCCGCGTGGAGCGCGGAGCCCCTCCTGACCACCGAGCTGCCGGCCGGCAACGACGACGATCTCTTCGGCGTCCCATCCGTCCCCTGGGGCGCGGATCGCGCCGACCAGGCCCCCGCCGCCGCAGCGGACGACGACGACGACGACGCCTTCGGCATCCCGTTCGCCCCGCTGGCCGACCTCGCCCACGACAACGGTCTCGCGGACGACGTCGCCGGGCTGCCGCGTCCTCCGGCCGTCGCGGAGGAGCCGTTGTACCCGCCGCCGGGCACCGCCGCACAGCAGCCCGCGCCGTGGGAACCGGCCGCGCCGGGCCCCCACGCCACGCAGGACCCCTACGCGCTGGAGCTCCCCGCGCCCGCGGCGACCCCGCAGCCGTTCCCGACCGCTGCGCACGACCCGTACGCCGCCCCGGCGCACGACCCGTACGGCACGCCGCCAGCCCCCGACCGTTCCTTCGGCGCTCCAGCCTCGACCCCCGACGCCACCCAGGTCGATGCCCACGCCGCCGGCGCGCTGCCCTGGGGCCCGCCCCCGGCCACGCCGTTCCCGATCGCGCCGCGCGAGGGCTTCCACCTGACGGACGCCGGCTCCTACGACGCCCACGCCGCGTCCCCGCAGCCGGCCGCCGCGCCGCCCGACGACTTCCACCTCACCGATCCCCGCGCCTTCGAGCCCAACGCCCCCGCACTCACCCCGGCCGAGAACCCCTTCACCACCGGCTTCCCGCAGGGCGCGGCTGCGTCGCCGTCGAGCCAAGCCGCCGCCGCGCCGCTCCTAGCCGAGCCGCACGACATCCCCGACGACGAGAACTCCTGGCGCATCCGCCAGTCCCCCCGCGCCCAGCTCCTCGCCGAGCGCATGGCCCAGAAGCGCCGCGAGGAGGCCGCCCGCGCCGCCTTCGACGCCGCCTCCGTGGTCAACGAGCCCGAGCGCAAGAGCAAGCGCAAGCGCGGCGACGACGACACCCCCGACCTGCCCACCGCCCGCCGCCAGCTCGACGAGCATCTGCGCAAGAAGCGCGGCGCCGAGGCCGGTGCCCTGCTGCAGCGCCTCGCCCAGGGCCTGGGTGGCCGCGAGATCGCCGACCTCGCCGTCGACGCCGGCGACCGCTGCCGGGCCCTCGGCCAGAGCCGCTCCGCCACCAACTGCTACCTCGCCGCCTGGCGCGCGGACCCGCTCTACGAGACGCCCCTCTGGCGCCTCTCCGACATCTGCCTCAACGACCAGGAGATCGACCTCGCCGTCGGCTACCTGGAGCGGATCGCCGAGCTGATGCGCTCGCGCGGCGACGACGAGGGCGCCATCGGCGTCTACCGCAAGATCGCCATGATCGCCCCCGAGCGCCAGGACGTCCGCGACGTCATCCGCCTGGCCAAGACCACCGGCCGGCTCGACGGATAGCCCGTTTTTACGCGCGGCTCCAGCGCCGCGCACACAGGGGCGGCCAGATCCCGCCCCTAGCGGCTCGACCGCCGCTACCCCACCCTCGCAGCATGCCCGCACGCTGACGCGTGCGGTGATGCCGCGGGAGGCAGATCGCTAACCGGCTAGGCGGCGGCCGCCTCGAGCAGCTCCTCGCCCTGGTCGGTCGGGCCGACGAAGGCGAGGCGCACGTCACCGATGTGCTCCACGACGCGGGACGCGACGCGCTGCACGTCGTCAGCCGTCACCGCGGAGATCGCGGCCGCGCGCTGGTCGGGGGTCTCCAGCGGCATCGCTGCGCGCCAGCGCGAGGCGTACCAGTGCGAGCTGGCGCCCGCGGTCTCGGTGCCGCGCAACAGCCGTCCGACCATCGACGCCTTGGCCGCCTGCAGCTCGTCCTCGGGCACGGGCTCCGAGGCCATGCGCCGGAACTCCCTGGTCGCCAGCTGCACCGCGCGCGCGGCGTCGCCCGGACGAGTTGCGGTCGAAATGCTGAACAACCCGGCGTCGTCGAAGGGCTCGTGCCCCGCGCCGATGCGGTAGGCGAGACCTTCGCGCTCGCGCACGGTGTGGAACAGCCGCGACGACATGCCGATGCCGAGCACGTGGGTCATCACCGACAGCGCGGTGCGGTCGGCGTCGTGCGCCGCCAACCCGGGGTAGGCGAGCAGCATCTCGACCTGCGCCTCCTCGTCGGCGCTGAGCGGACGCACATTGGCGACGTAGCGATCGCCCTGTCCCCACTGCGCGGGCACGCGCGGCTTGGGAGAAGCGGTGGGGACGTCGCGCAGCAGCTCGGCCGCGCGCTCGTCGCTCAGCTCGGCGCCACCCGCGACGACCAGCGCCATCGACTCCGGCGCATAGAATGAACGGTGGTAGCCGACGATGGCATCGCGCTGCACCTGGGCCACGACCGACGGGTAGCCGGCCGCCGACCACGACATCGGCTGCTCGCCGCCGAACGCGACGCTGAGGATGCGGTCGCCGATCCACCCTTGCGGGCGGAGCAGGCGCGCGGCCAGCTCCTGCAGCACGACGTTGCGCTCGCGCTCCACCTCCTCGGCGGCGAAGAGGGGATGGCTGAGCATGTCGGTGACGATGTCGGCGAGCTGGTCGAGCGACGTCGCCGGACCCTCGGCGTAGTAGGCGACCTCCTCGGTGTCGGTGTACGCATTGGTCACCGCGCCGAGGCGGTCGACCTCGCGGGAGATCTCCATCGTGTTGGGGCGGCGCTCGGTGCCCTTGAAGAAGAGGTGCTCGAGGAAGTGGGCGAGGCCGGCGGTCTGCGGCGTCTCGTCGCGGGAGCCGGCGCGGACGATCAGCATCACCCCGACGTTGCGGCTCGGCTGGGGGACGTTGAGCAGGGTGACACCGCTGGCGAGGCGGCTGACGCGCGGCGGCGTCCCGGTGGCGGCAGAAGCGGTCATACAGGACAGTGTGCCCGTTTGGGGATGGACTGGGGGCGCGGGCTCCCCCTTGCCCTCCGAACACCTGTTCGCTACGATACGGCGCGCGATGGCCGCCACCCTCCACGTCCCCGACAACCCCCTCGCTCCGGCTCGCGCCGACCCGGTCGCGGCCGCGCTCGACGAGCTGCGCCGCTCGCCGCTCTGCGCCGGCCGCATCGCCCACGAGGCGATCCTGCCGGCCCTGCCGCCTCGCATCGGTCCCTGGCCCGAGGCCCTCCATCCCGCCCTGCGCGAGGCGCTGCGCGCCCGCGGCGTCGAGCAGCTCTACACCCACCAGTCCGAGGCGATCGGCGCTGTGCTCGGTGGCCAGGACGTGGTCGTGGTCACGCCCACCGCGTCGGGCAAGTCGCTCTGCTACACGCTGCCCGTCCTCGACGCCTGGCTGCGCGACCCGGAGGCGCGCTCGCTGTGGCTGTTCCCCACCAAGGCGCTGGCCCAGGACCAGGTGGCCTCATTGCAAGACATCGCCCGCCACCTGCCCGGCTCGCTGCGCGCCGCCACCTACGACGGCGACACCCCGCCGGGAGTGCGCCAGGCCGTCCGCCACGCCGGCCACGTCGTGGTCACCAACCCCGACATGCTGCACACCGGGATGCTGCCCCACCACACCTCCTGGGTGCGGCTGTTCCAGCAGCTCCGCTACGTGGTCGTCGACGAGCTGCACGCCTACCGCGGCGTGTTCGGGTCGCACCTGGCCAACGTCCTGCGCCGCCTGCTCCGCCTCTGCCGCTTCTACGGCAGCAACCCCGTGATCATTGCCTGCTCGGCGACCATCGGCAACCCCGCCGAGCTGGCCGGGCGCCTGCTGGAGCGACCGGTCCGCTGCGTCGACGACAACGGCGCCCCCCGCGCCGAGCGCCGCATCTGGTTCTGGAACCCGCCTCTGGTCGACCGCGCCCTCGGGGTGCGCCGCTCCGCCACCCTGGAGGCGCGCCGCCTGGTCGCCGAGCTGGTCCGCCGTGACCTGCAGACCATCGCCTTCGCACGCAGCCGCAGCAGCGTCGAGGTGCTGCTCACCTACCTGCAGCGCCTGCACCCGTCACCGGCGCCCGGCGTGCCCGGGCCCATCCGCGGCTACCGCAGCGGCTACCTGCCCCTGCAGCGCCGCGCCATCGAGGCGGGCCTGCGCGACGGCTCGGTGCGCGGCGTGGTCAGCACCAACGCGCTGGAGCTGGGCATCGACATCGGCAACCTCGACGCCGCCGTGCTGGTGGGCTACCCGGGGACGGTGGCCTCCACCTGGCAGCAGCTCGGCCGCGCCGGGCGGCGCGACACCACGTCGCTGGGCGTCTTCATCGCCACCGATTCGCCGCTCGACCAGTTCCTCGTCCGCCACCCCGAGTACCTGCTCGACCAGCCCGCCGAGCACGGCCTGGTCGATCCCGACAACCTCCTGGTCCTCGGCGCCCATCTCCAGGCCGCCGCCTTCGAGCTCGCCTTCGAGGAGGGGGAGCGCTTCGGCGCCGCCGAGGTGGGCGGCCTGCTCGACTGCTTCGCCGAGGACGGCCTGGTGCACCACTCCGGCGGCCGCTACCACTGGAGCGCCGACGCCTTCCCCGCCGAGGCCATCTCGTTGCGCCGCGCCGCCGCCACCAACGTGGTGATCATCGACACATCGACCTCGCCCGACGGTCCCGGCCAGGGGCCGCAGGGCGCGTGGGCAGGGTCGGCGGGGGGACGCGCCGGCAGCCACGGCCGGGTCATCGGCGAGGTCGACCAGTTCGCCGCGCCGGTGCTGGTGCACGACGACGCCATCTACATCCACGAGGGCCGCCAGTACCACGTCGAGCGACTCGACTGGGAGGAGAAGCGCGCCTACGTGCATCCCATCGACGTCGACCACTACACGCTGGCCAAGACCAGCCACAGCGTCGCGGTCCTGGAGCGCTACGCGGGTCCCGACGGCGACATGTGCGCGCGCAGCATGGGCGAGGTGCGGGTGAGCCGCGTCGTCACCATGTACAAGAAGGTGCGCCTGCTCACCCACGAGACCATCGGCGACGGGCCCATCACCGTGCCCGAGCAGGACCTGCACACCACGGCGTTCTGGCTCGCCTACACACCCGAATCCGTGGCCTCGATGGTGCGCGCCGAGGTGGAGGTCGGGCTGCTCGGCATGGCCGCGGCGCTGCACCAGGCGTCGTGCCTGCTCTGCATGTGCGACCCGCGTGACATCGGCACCCACGCGGAGCTGCGCGGGGCCGGGGGCCCGGCCAGCCGCGGCGCGCCGGAGTCGCCGATCGCCGTTGTCCCACCTCGCGAACCCGACGAGTACGTCGCGGGCTTCCGGCGCCCGCGCAATGCCGCATTGCCCGGTCCGCTGTCCGGATATCCCACCGTGTACCTGTACGACTCCGTGCCCGGAGGCGTGGGCTTTGCGGAGCGCTGCCACGAGCGCTGCACCGAGCTGCTGAGCACCGCTGCACGCATCGTCGACGGCTGCGAGTGCGCGTCGGGGTGCCCGTCCTGCACCGGGCCGGCACCGGAGGGCGTCGACGGACGCGCGGCGACGCGGATGCTCGTCGACATCGCGCGCGTCTCGCTGCGATAGGGCTGGGCGCCATGACAGTTGCAGTCAGCATTGACGACAACGCGGCGGCGGCGCGGCTTGCCACCGTGGCGGGGCTGCGCGAGAAGCTGGCCCGGCTCGGCGGTCTCGGCGGGGCGCCGTCCGCTGCGCGTGCCGGCGCGGCCGCTGCGCTTCGGGCGGAACACCGCGCCCGCTTCGTCGCACCGCCGCTGCCGGCGCAGCCGGGCTTCGAAGCGGAGGAGACGCCTGCCGGAACGGCGTGGGTGCGCCGCGTCGACGTCGACCTCGGCCCGCTGCTCGACGCCGCGGGTGCGCAGACCCTCGGCGCGGCGGCCGGCCTGCTGCGCCTGGTGAGTGCCGGCGGGGCGTACGGCCCCCTCGCGGGCGAGCCCGTCGCCAGCTGCGACCACGGCCGCGTCGCCGTGCTCGACATCGAGAGCCTGGGGCTGCGCGGCAGCGGCGTGCTCGCCTTCCTGGTCGGCATCGGGGTGCAGCAGGGCACCACCCTGGAGGTGCACCAGGTGCTCCTCGCCGACCCGGGCGACGAGGCGGCGCTGCTCACCGCCGTGCTCGACCGGCTGGAGGGGTGCGCCGCGCTGGTCACCTACAACGGGCGCAGCTTCGACGTGCCCGCCCTGCGGGCCCGCTTCATCGTCAACCGCCTGGGGGACCGCGGTCTCGAAGGGCGGCCGCACTGCGACCTGCTCGGGCCGGTGCGCCGCCTGTTTCGAGACCGGCTCGGTGCCTGCACCCTGCGCCAGGCGGAGATCGAGCTGCTCGGCATGGAGCGCGTCGACGACGTCCCGGGCTTCGAGGCGCCCGGCCGCTACCGGGCCTGGCTGCGCGGCGCCGGCCCCGAGGCCCTGGCCGGGGTGGTCCGCCACAACGAGCTGGACCTCTGCGCCACCGCGGTCCTCGGTGCCCGCCTGCTCACCCACGTCGACGGCGACATGGTGGGCCCGGTCCACGCCGCCGACCGCTTCCGCCTCGCCCTGCACCTGGAGCGCCGCGGCGAGACGGTGCGCAGCGAGGGCCTGCTGCGCGACACGGTCACCGCGGAGGCCGGCCCCTGGGACCGCCGCGCCGCCTTCCGCCTGGCGGCGCGCCTCAGGCGAGGCGGCGGCCCCGAGGGGGAGGAGGAAGCGCTCTCACTGCTGCGCTCGCTCTGGCGCGAGGAGCCGGCCGACCTGAGAGGCGCGCGCGCCCTGGCCATCGCCCTGGAGCGCGCCCGCCTGCTCGACGAGGCCGTCGCCGTCTGCCGGCGCAGCACCCGGCTCTGCGAGGCCATGCCCGCCTGGCGCCACGAGCGCATGCGTGGCGCACCCGACGGCGGCTGGCCGGCCGACTGGCGGCGGCGCGGCGAGCGCCTTGAGGCTCGTCAGCGGCGGGAGGCGAAGCGGCCGCGCGGCGCTCGCGTCCAGATGCAGTCGGTACTGCTCGGCGCCTGACCCCCGCCCCGAGAACCGGGTCCTACAGACCGCCGCCCGCCGGGGGGCTGGCCGGAGCCGCGGCCGGTCCGCCGCTGTTGGCGAACTGCTCGAAGGGGATCTGCCAGTCGCCCTCGCCGTCCGACGCGTCGGCGACGCGCCCGGTGTTCTTCACCAGCACGACGTCGCCCTTCTGGCTGAAGTTGAAGAATGTCTGCGCCCGCGCCGTGCTCAGGTTGACGCAGCCGTGCGAGACGTTCTGGCTGCCCTGCGCCCACTCCGACCAGGGGGCGGCGTGGATGAAGAACCCGTCCGTCGAGACCGCGGTGTCCCAGAAGACGTGCTCGTAGTAGCCGTCCGGGGAGCTGCGGGGGATGCCGATGGTCGCCGAGTCCATGATCACGTCCTGCTGCTTGTACTGGACGACCAGGGTGCCCTCGATGGTCGGGTTCTTGGGCCGGCCGGTGCTCACCGGCCAGGAGTAGAGCTGCTTGTCGCCGTCGGACACGGTCATGGTGTGGGCGGCGGCGTCGATGACGCTGACGTGCTTGGCGCCGACGGTGAAGGCCATCGTCCAGTTGCCCAGGCCGTAGAAGTTGTTGCCGGCGCCGACGCCCAGCAGGTTGGCGTTGAGGGTCACCTTGGTGCCCGGCGCCCAGTAGTCCTTGGGACGGAAGTGGACCTCGTTGGGGGCGAACCAGTGCCAGGCGCCGGTCACCGGCGGGTTGGTCACCACTTGGAGGTGCTGGACCAGGGTGGCCTGCGCGTCGGGGGCCACGTCGGCGTTGAAGGTGAGGCTGATCGGCATCCCGACGCCGACGGTCTCGCCGTCGAGCGGCTGGGTCGCGGTGGTGAGGCGCTTGGGGGTGAGGGTGGTGAAGGTGGTCCGTGCCGTGCTCTGGCCACCGCCCTGGCCGTGGGCGCTGACGTCGACGACGTAGTCCATCCCCGACTCGAGGGGAGCGGTGGACGTCCAGGAGCGGCCGCCGTCACCCAGCGTCCCGGTGAGGAACGAGGTGGTCGATCCGGTGGGGTGCACGACCACCGAGTCGAGACTGCCGCTGTCGGAGCTGACCTTGACGGCGGTGTCCGGCTTGACGTCCTTGGTGCCGTCGGTCGGCAGCACGCTGATGCTCGGCGGCACCGCCGACGCGGTGGCCACGGCCTGGGCCGGTCCGCCGGTCTGGGCGGGGCCCTTGGCGGAGGTGGTCGACGGCGCGCAGCCGGCGAGGACGATGGTGCTGGCCGCGAGGCCGCCAAGCGCGGACAGCGTGCGGGGGATCCTTGGGGACCGTGCCATTCGGGATGAACGTACCACTGGTGGGGGATCGAAGGCGCGCTGCCGGTGTGGGCGGGCGCGCTGCGACATTGTCTGGGATCGCACCTTCAACGCCGCAGCCGCGTGCTCGGTTACTGTCCCGCGGCGCTGGCGGAGGGCCGCAAATGGCTACTGTGGGAGCCCCGATGAGCACCCCGCACGCGTCGCCCCTGGTCACCCCGGCGGAGCTCGACGCCGCCCTGCGCGGCGCGGTGCCGCCCGCTGTCCTCGACGTCCGCTGGTGGCTGGGCGGGCCTTCCGGCATCGAGGCCTACCGGGCCGGGCACGTCCGCGGCGCGAGCTTCGTCGACCTCGACGCCGAGCTGGCCGGTCCGCCCGGCCGCGGCGGTCGCCATCCCCTGCCGGACGCGGCCGCCTTCGAGGCCGCGATGCGCCGCCACGGGGTCAGCGCGGGCCGCCCGGTGGTCGCCTACGACCAGGGGGACAACGTGGGCGCCGCCCGGGCGTGGTGGGTGCTCGGCTACTTCGGGCATCCCGACGTGCGCGTCCTCGACGGCGGCGTCGCCGCCTGGACGGCGGCGGGGCTGCCGGTGACCACCGGCGAGGCGCCCGCTGCGCCCGGCGACTTCCATGCCATGCCCGGCGGCCGCCCCATGCTCGACGCCGACCAGGCGCGGGCCGTGGCCCTGCGCGGCGTCCTCCTCGACGGGCGCACCGCCATCCGCTACCGCGGCGAGCACGAGCCCATCGACCCCGTCGCCGGGCACATCCCCGGCGCCCGCAGCGCCCCCACCGGCGAGTACATGGACCCCGCGACCGGCCGCTTCCTCGCCCCCGACGACCTGCGCCGCCGCGTCGCCGCCCTCGGCATCGACGCCGGCACCGAGGTGGGTGCCTACTGCGGCTCGGGCGTGACCGCGGCGCACTCGGTCCTCGCCCTCGCCGCCGCCGGCGTGCCCGCGTCGCTCTACGTCGGCTCCTGGAGCGAGTGGATCACCGACCCGGCCCGGCCGGTGGCAAAAGCCCCGTAACCGGCCGAATCGTCGGTCTCAGTTCAACCGCTCGATGATCATCGCCATGCCCATCCCCCCACCGACGCACATCGTCTCCAGCCCGATGGTCTTGTCCATCGTCTGCAGATAGTTGAGCAGCGTGGTGGTGATGCGCGCGCCCGTCATGCCAAACGGATGCCCGAGCGCAATGGCGCCGCCGTGCGGGTTGAGCTTGTCGCTGAACGGGTCGATGCCCAGCGCCCGTGCCGACGGGATCACCTGAGCCGCGAAGGCCTCGTTGATCTCCACGACGTCGATGTCGTCGATGCTCATCCCGGCCCGCTTCATGGCGTCGCGCGAGGCGCCGATGGGCCCGAGCCCCATGTACTCCGGCTCCAGCGAGGTGAGCCCGGTGGCGACGATGCGCGCCAGCGGCTTGATGCCCAGCTCGCGTGCCCGGGTGTCGCTCATGATCACCACCGCGGCGGCGCCGTCGTTGAGCGGGCAGGCGTTGCCGGCGGTGACACGCCCGTCCTCGCGGAACACCGGCTTCAACGCCTGCAGGGCCTCGAAGGTCGTCCCGGGACGCGGGCCGTCGTCCTTGGTCATCGTCTGCCCGTTGGGCAGCGGCACGGGGATGATCTCGCGCTCGAAGAACCCGTTGCCCTGGGCCGCGACGGCCAGCGTCTGCGACTTCACCGCGTAGTGGTCCATCTCCTCGCGAGAGATGTCCTCGCGGTCGGCGACGTTCTCGGCGGTCTGGCCCATGGCGATGTAGATGTCGGGGTAGCCCTCGGCGTTCCCGGGCAGCACGCGCGGGTTGGCGTTCTGCGGGTTGTCCGAGGTGCCGTTGAGGAAGCGCGACACGCACTCGACGCCGACCGACAGGAACACGTCACCCTCGCCGGCCTTGATGGCGTGGAAGGCCATCCGCGAGGTCTGCAGCGAGGAGGAGCAGTAGCGCGTGATCGTCGTCCCGGGCACGTCGAGGCGCGACAGGATGGCGATGACCCGGCCCATGTTGAAGCCCTGCTCGCCGCCGGGAAGGCCGCAGCCGCAGATGAGGTCCTGGATCTCGTCGCGCGGCAGCTGGGGGACCTTCTCGAGGACGCGGTCGACGATGTACGAGCCGAGGTCGTCGGGGCGCATCTCGACCAGGGATCCCTTCATGGCCCGGCCGATGGGCGACCGGCCGGTGGCGACGATGACGGCTTCAGGCATGGGGGTTCGGTCCTCGCGGTAGGCCGGGGTGCACACCGGCCGTGGGTCCAGGCGGCGGTAATGGTGCCCGGTGCGGCCGCTCGCGTGCTCTGGCGCAGGTCCATCCGGGCGCCGACGCGCGCGCGGTGGGGGGCGCATCCCCAGCCAGCATCCGCGGCCCGAGTGCGGCCGGACGCCAGCCTTCCCCCCGCGTCTATCCTGCGGGCCTGCATCGGGATCCGCGGCTGACCCCAGGAGGGCTCGGAGGGTGAAGTACTTCGTCACCGGCGCCACCGGCTTCATCGGCCGGCAGCTTCTGCCACTGCTCCTGCAGCGCGAGGGCGAGATCGCCGTGCTGGTGCGCCCGGGCTCGCGGCACCGCTTCGCCGCGCTGCGCGAGGAACTCGATGCCCAGGGGGCAGCAGGCACCCGCCTGCACGCCGTCATCGGCGACATCGGCGAGCCGGGGCTGGGCATCGCCGAGGCCGACCGCGCCGCGCTCAAGGGGGCGCAGGTCTTCCACCTCGCCGCCATCTACGACCTGCTCGCCGACCCGGATGCGACCGAGCGGGCCAACATCCTGGGGACGCAGAACACCGTCGAGCTGGCCAACGCCATCGAGGCGACCTGCATCCACCACGTCAGCTCGATCGCAGTGGCGGGGCGCCACAAGGGGCGCTTCACCGAGGAGATGTTCGACGAGGGACAGCCCCTCGACCACCCCTACTTCACGACCAAGTACGAAGCCGAGAGGATCGTGCGCAGCAACGCGCGCGTTCCCTTCCGCGTCTACCGGCCCGGCATGGTCATCGGCTCCTCGCAAACGGGCGAGGCCGACCGCGTCGACGGCCCCTACTACGCCTTCAAGCTGATCCAGAAGCTGCGCGACTCCTTCCCGCAGTGGATGCCGTTCACGGGACCGGAGGGCGGCGAGCTCAACCTGGTGCCCGTCGACTTCGTGGCCCGGGCGCTCGACCACATCGCCCACCTGCCCGGACGCGACGGCGAGACCTTCCACCTCGTCGACCCCAAGCCACTCAGCCTGGGCGACACCCTCAACACCTTCTGCCGCGCGGCGCACGCGCCCGAGTTCGCGCTGCGCTTCGACCGCCGCATGGCCAAGCTCATCCCCGGCAACACGCTGGACGTGCTCGGCGAGCTGCCCGCCATCAAGCGGGTCAAGAAGCAGGTGCTCGACAAGTTCGGCATCCCCGAGACGGCGCTGAAGTACATGGACTACCCGGCCAGCTTCGACGCCGCCAACGCCACCGCCGCCCTGCAGGGCAGCGGCATCTCGGTGCCGCCGCTGCACGACTACGCCTGGAAGGTGTGGGACTACTGGGAGCGCCACCTCGACCCCGAGCTGCCCACCCAGCGCAACCTGCGCCGCGTGCTTTCGGACAAGGTTGTCCTGATCACCGGCGCCTCGTCGGGCATCGGCCGGGCGGTGGCGCTGCGCGTCGCCGCCGCGGGCGCGACCACCATCTGCGTGGCCCGCACCGTCGAGAAGCTCGAGGCGCTGCAGCAGGAGATCGCCAACGCGGGCGGCGTCGCGCACATCTATCCCACCGACCTGTCCGAGCCCGAGCACTGCAGCGGGATGGTGGAGAAGGTGCTCGCCGACCACGGCCGTGTCGACGTGCTGGTCAACAACGCCGGGCGCTCGATCCGCCGCGCCGTGATGCACTCGCTGGACCGCTTCCACGACTTCGAGCGGACCATGAAGCTCAACTACTTCGGCGCCATCGCCTGCATCATGGCGGTGGTGCCGGGGATGCGCGACCGCGGCGACGGCCACATCATCAACGTCTCCAGCATCGGCGCGCAGAGCTACCCGCCGCGCTTCGCCGCGTACGTGGCCAGCAAGGCGGCGCTCGACGCCTTCTCGCGCTGCTTCCAGCCCGAGGTGGCCGCCGACGGCGTGGCCATCACCGAGATCCACATGCCGCTGGTGCGCACCCCGATGATCGCGCCCACGTCGATCTACGACTCGTTCCCCACCATCAGTCCCGACGAGGCGGCCGACATGGTGCTGCAGGCGATCATCACCCGCCCCCACGAGGTGTCGACGCGCCTCGGCAAGTTCGGCGAGGTGGTCAACGCGGTGACGCCGGGACTGTCGCAGCTGCTGATGACCGCGGCCTATTCGATCCTGCCCGACTCCGCGGGCCGCAGCAAGGACGGCGGCGACGGCGCGGCCAAGGAACGTCCGCCCGTGAGTCCTGAGGCGTACGCTCTGTCCCAGCTCATGCGCGGCATCCACCTGTAGCGAGGAGGCACATGCATCCCAAGCTCGACGTGATGAACGAGAAGGGCTTCGTCGTCCTGCGCGACTACGACGGCCCGCCCATCCCCGAGCAGGAATGGATGGGGCTGGAGTTCATGGATTGGAAGAGCGGTGGCGACACCAACTTCGCGCCCATTGCATCGGCGATGGGGGAGATGGAGTGCGCCGGCTTCTGGGACCACGGCAAGCCCGACAAGGACGGCATCTGGACGTCCAATGCGTCGGTGTGCCCGACGCTGGTCAACTACGTCGAGCAGGCGGGTGCGCGCTACGGACGCGTGCGCATCATCAAGCTGAACCCGAGCGACGAGGCCACCGCGATCCGGCAGATGCATCTCGACGACAACAACCGGCTCAACCCCGATGGCGAGGGCTGGGTGGTGCGCTCCTGGCTGGAGCTGACCGACAACCCCGACTCCTTCATGATCCTGCGCGAGGACAAGGACGATCCGTCGACCGAGTCGCGCATCGCATTGCCCAGGGGGCGCCAGGTGGTGATCGACACCGAGCGGCTGTGGCACGTCGTCTGGCATCCCGGGCCGCATCCGCGCTATGCGCTGATCACCTCTTGGGAGAGCGGGCCCGCGTTGCAGAGCTGGATCGACGAGAGGTTGCCGGAAAGCGCGGTTGCGCGCTGACCGGGTGACGCCACAGATCGCAAGCTCACCCTCCGGCGGAGCCCAGCCTCTCCACCCGCAGCGGCTGCTCGCGGCGGGCGCGCTCGGCGTGGTCGCCGGTGTGCTCAGCGGGCTGCTCGGGGTCGGCGGCGGTCTGATCCTGGTGCCCGGCATGGTGCTGCTGCTCGGCATCCGCCAGCACGTCGCCAACGCAACCTCACTGGCGGCGATCATCCCCACCGCGGTGGCCGGGGTCGCCGCCTTCGGCAAGGCCTCGGCGGTCGACTGGAGGATCGGCGCGCTGCTGATCGCGGGCAGCATCCCGGGTGCGCAGCTCGGCGCCACCGCGATGCGGCGCATCCCCGCCGCGCAGCTCCGCGTCGTCTTCGGTGTTTTTGTCATCGCCGTCGGAATCGTGCTGCTGGTGACGCGGTGAGCGCCGGCACGGCGCTGGCCGCGATCCTCATCGGCATCGGCAGCGGCGTGATCTCGGGGATGCTCGGCGTCGGCGGCGGGATCCTGATGGTGCCGTCGATGGTGCTCTTCCTGGGCATGACCCAGCACCTCGCCGAGGGCACCTCGCTGCTGGTGATCATCCCCACCGCGCTGGTGGGCGCCTTCGTGCACTGGCGGCACGGCCTGGTGCTGCTCGTGCCCGCGGCGGTGATGGGCGCCGGCGGCATCGCCGGCGCGGTGCTGGGCAGCCACATCGCGCTGTCCTTCAGCGGCAGCACGCTGCGCACGATCTTCGTCGTCTACCTGATCGCCATGGGGCTACGCATGATCTTCCCGCCGCGCAAGCAGCAGCAGCCCGGGTGACGGCACTGCGTCCGGAGCGCTCGCGGGCCACCGTGCTCAGCGCGCGCGGCATGGTGTCCAGCGCGCACCCGCTGGCGTCGCTCGCCGGCGCGCGGACGCTGGTGCAGGGCGGCAACGCCTGCGATGCGGCGCTGGCCATGGCGGGCATGACCGCGGTGACCCTGCCGGCGATGTGCGGTCCCGGCGGCGACGCCTTCGCCGTCGTGTACGACGCGCGCAGCAGGGCGTGGTCGGCGTACATGGGCAGCGGCGTCGGAGCCGACGGGATGGACGTCGAGTTCCTGCGCGCCCGCGGGCACACCGGCATGCCGATCGACGGACCGCTGTCGGTGGCGGTGCCCGGGGCGGTGGACTGCTGGGCGCGTCTCCATGCCGCCGCGGCGACGCGGCCCCTCGACGAGCTGTGGGCGCCGGCCATCGCCGCGGCGCGCGACGGCATCGTCGTCGGTGAGCGCATGTCCGAGGAGTCGCGCGCCGAGGCCCTCAAGCTGCGCCGCGATGACGCGGCCGCCGCGACGTTCCTCCCCGGCGGGGAACCGCTGCGGGCGGGGTCGGTGCTGCGGCAGGAGGCGCTGGCGGGCACCCTCGCCGGCATTGCAGCGGATCCGCGCACCTTCTACACGGGCGATCTCGGGCAACGATGTGTGTCGGCACTGCGCGACGGCGGTGCGCCGTTCAGTGGCGACGAATGGGCAGGGCACACCACGCTGGTCGACACGCCCGCGCAGCGCCGCTACGGCGACGTCGTCGTGCACACCACGCTGCCCCCGTCACCGGGCTACATGGTGCTGCAGCAGGCGGCGATGCTCGACGGCAGGCTGGCGACGCTCGATTGGCTGGGCGCCGGCGCGGTGCACCTGATGGCCGGGGCAGCGCGGCGCGCCTTCGACGATCGCTGGCAGCACGTCGGCAGTGAGGGCAATGCCTGGCGGCGCCTGTTCGACGGCGACACCACCTGCTTCGTCGCCGTCGACGGCGACGGCAACGCGGTCAGCATGATCCAGTCAGTCGCCTTCACCTGGGGATCGGGAGTCATGGTGCCGGGCACCGGCATGCTGCTCAACAACCGTGCCGGTCGCGGCTTCTATCTCGACGACACCCATCCCAACCGCGTCCGCCCCGGGGTGCGCCCGATGCACACCCTCAACTGCTGGATCGCAGCGGGCGACGGCGGAACGCCGCGCTGGGTGGGCGGAACGCCTGGTGGTGACGGGCAGGTGCAGTGGAACGTGCAGCTGCTCTCGCACCTGGTCGACCACGGGCTCGACGTGCAGCAGGCGGTGGAGGCGCCGCGTTTCACGGTCTGGCCGGGAAGCGACAGCGACGTGGTGGGCTCGGCGCCCGAGTTGCGCTGCGAGTCGCGGCTGGGCGAGGAGACGCTCGCGGCGCTGCGGGCGCGCGGGCACGATGTGCGTGCGCTGGGGCCATGGGATGCGGGCGGCGGCGCTCAGCTCATCGCCGTGGACGCGCGCGAGGGCACCCTCAGTGGTGGGTCAGATCCGCGGCTCGACGGGTGCGCGCTCGGCGTCTGAACTCTAGGCCGGAGGCGGCTCCAACCGCAGCGTCAGCCGGTCCGCCGCAGCCCGCAGAACCTGCAGCGCATGATCGCGCCGCGACGCCTCCAGCCGCGGCACCGGTGCCGCAACCCCGAGCGCCGCGACCACCGACCCGCTGCGGTCGCGCAGCGGCACGGCCAGTGAGCTGACCCCACCGGCGTGCTCGCCATCGGCCTCCGCCCAGTCCTGCTCGCGCACCTGGTCGAGGGTGCGGAAGAGCGTCTCGACCTCGAGCGCGGTGGCGGCGACCTGTCCGGGCTGCTCGGTGGCCAGCCGCTCCTCCACCTGGGAGCGGTCGAGCTGAGCGAGCAGCACGCGACCGGCGCCGGTGGTGTGGGCGGCGACGCGCCGTGAGCCGGGGAGGACGCAGACGGAGTCGCCCCCGTCGAGGACGGCGACGTGCGGGGTGCCGTCGACGCTGCCGCGCAGGTCCTCGAGCTCGGGCCGGGTCGCCTCGATGAGGGTGGCGATGGGCCGGTAGCTCTGCCCGGCCTCCCAGGCGCGCAGGCCGAGGGAGAAGCGACGGGTGCGCGGGTCGAGGCGCAGCCAGCCCCGGTCCGTCAGGGTGCGCAGCAGGCCGTGCAGGCTGCTCCGCGGGTAGCCAAGCACCTCGGCGACCTGGGTGAATGTCAGCGCCCGATTCGGCTGGCTGAACAGCTCCAGGATGGTCAGTGCCCGCTCCGCCGATTTGACGCCAGAACCGTCGGAATCAATCACTTTGCCGAACGTACCCTCGTGGAGAAACTCATGTTGAAGACAAAGTCGTCGGCCGTCCCACCGCTGGCGAGCCGAGTGTAGCGAGATCGCATGCCGGAACGCGCGCGCTGCGTTACCGCCATTGCTGGCTGGAACTGGCCGTCTTTGGTGACACCGCCGCTGTCATGAGGGCTGTCCACCGCAGACGCCGGAGGCAGCCCCGGCCGGGTTGCGCCGGCGCTCGGCCGCATGGCACACTACTGAATGCTTACAAGAGCGATCGCCAATGTCATCTTCAGGGATTGCGCCGGTCGCCAGGCAGCGGCGCGCCACCCCGCGCCCGCGGCCGTGTCACCCCAGGAGATCGGCATGCCCCAGACCCGGCAGGAACCGGACGCAACGTTCGTCCCCAGCAGCCTCACCCGCCGGGTGCCAGGATGACCGCCGTGGTCCCCGCATCCGACGACGCCACCCTGGTCGACCGCCGCGTCTCCGCCGAGGAGGCCGCCGAGCTCCAGGCTCGCGCCGCCGCCCTGCCGGCGGTGGAGATGAGCCCGGCCGAGGCGGCCGACCTCGAGCTCATCGCCGACGGCGCCTACTCGCCGATCTCCGGCTTCCTCGCCCAGGCAGACTACGACGCCGTCGTGGAGCACGCCGCCCTGGCAAGCGGAGCGGCCTGGACCCTGCCCATCACCCTGGCCCTGAGCGAGCCGCGCGCCGCCGAGGTCCGCGAGGGCCAGCAGGTCGCCCTGCGCGATGGCCAGGGACGCCTGCGCGGAGTGCTCACGGTTGAGGACGTCTTCCGCCGCGACGTCGAGCGCGAGGCCGCCGAGGTCTATCGGACCAGCGACGACGCCCACCCCGGTGTCCGCGCCCTGCGCGCGGCCGGCGACGTGGTCGTCGGCGGCAGCATCCGCGCCCTGCCGGCGGAGGCCGACGCGCTGGCGCTGACCCCGGCACAGACCCGCAAGGCGATCGCCGAGCGCGACTGGACCACCGTGGTCGGGTTCCAGACCCGCAACCCCGTGCACCGCGCCCACGAGTACCTCACCAAGGTGGCCCTGGAGCAGGTCGACGGGCTGCTGCTGCATCCCCTGGTCGGCGTCACCAAGGACGACGACATCCCCGCCCCGGTGCGGATGCGCTGCTACGACGTGCTGCTGCGCAACTACTACCCGGCCAACCGCGTCCTGCTGGCCACCTTTCCCGCGGCGATGCGCTACGCCGGTCCCCGCGAGGCGGTGTACCACGGCCTGGTGCGCCGCAACTACGGCTGCACCCACTTCATCATCGGTCGAGATGCTGCCGGAGTTGGCAGTTACTACGGCACCTACGACGCTCAGCTGCTCTACGACGAGCTGGGTGGTGCGGAGCGGCTGGGCTTCACCGCCTTCAAGTTCGAGCACACCTTCTGGTGCAACGCCTGCGAGTCGATGGCCAGCGCGCGCACCTGCCCGCACGACCGCGACCAGCACGTCATGCTGAGCGGCACCGCGGTGCGCGCGATGCTGTCCGAGGGCGGCACGGTGCCGCACACCTTCACCCGCCCCGAGGTGGCCGAGGTGCTCCGCGAGGCCTACAGCCGGCCCGGCGGCAGCTCCGGGGCGTGACCGTGCTGACTCCCGCGACGCTGGACGCGGACGAGCTGCGCGGCGTTGCCACGACGCTGGAGAGTGCGCATCCCTCGGAGGTGATCGCCTGGACGCTGCAGCGCTTCGGGCGCGAGCGCAGCGTGGTGGTCACCGGCCTGCAGGCCGAGGGCGTCGCGGTGCTCGACATGGCCGTCGCCGTCGACCCGCAGGTGCGCGCGGTCACCATCGACACCGGCCGCCTGCCCGCGGCGACGTACGAGTACATCGACATGCTGCGCGACCACTTCGGCCGCGACATCGAGGTCGTCCATCCCGACGCGGCGATGCTCGGCGAGTACACCACGCGCAACGGGCTCAACGGCTTCTACAGCTCGTTGCAGCTGCGCCTCGACTGCTGCCACATCCGCAAGGTCGAGCCGCTGGAACGCGTGCTCCGCAACGCCGACGCCTGGATGACCGGGCTGCGCCGCGGCCAGTCGGACCGCCGCGCCAGCACGCCGGTGGTCGAGCTCGACGACGGCCACGGCGGCATCGCCAAGGTCAACCCGGTGGCGACGTGGAGCGAGGCGCAGGTGCGCGAGCACCTGGCAGCGCGCGGCGTGCCGCTGCACCCGCTGTATTCGCGCGGCTACACCAGCATCGGCTGCGACCCGTGCACCCGCGCGGTGCAGCCGGGCGAGCATGCCCGCGCCGGACGCTGGTGGTGGGAGGCCGAGGGGGTGGACAAGGAGTGCGGCATCCATGGACGTCCGGAGCTGCCGGGCGCACGCAACGAGGGAGCACAGGCAAGTGAGTGAGGCTGGATTGACGGTGTGGTTCACCGGGTTGTCGGGCGCCGGCAAGTCGACGCTGGCCAACGCGCTGGAGGCCGAGCTGCGCGCCCAGGGCCGCAGGGTGGAGGTCCTCGACGGCGACGTGGTCCGCGAGAACCTGAGCAAGGGCCTGGGCTTCTCCAAGGAGGACCGGGACACCAACATCCGCCGCATCGGCTTCGTCGCCCACCTGCTCACCCGCAACGGGGTCACCGTGCTGGTCTCGGCGATCTCGCCGTACCGCGAGGTGCGCGACGAGGTTCGGGCCATGATCGGCCGCTTCATCGAGGTCCACGTCGACTGCGAGATGGACGAGCTGGTGCGGCGCGACGTCAAGGGCCTGTACAAGAAGGCGCTGGCCGGAGAGATCGCCAACTTCACCGGCGTCTCCGATCCCTACGAGGCGCCGCTGCACCCCGAGGTGGTCGCCGACAGCAGCAAGGAGACGGTCGCCGAGTCGCTGGCCAGGGTGCTCGACGCGATCCAGAGCTACGACGAGGCCACCGCGCACAGCCACACGGCGGGCGCTCCGGCCTGACCGCAGCGCGGTAGAGACCCGGCCACGCGGCGGGTTTGCCGGGCCCCCGCCGCCTCCGCCGGCGTGGCGCCCGCGGGCTGCTGACCCGCGCCTCGCGGGATGCGGCTCCAGCTTGCAATCGCGGCGGTCCGTCCGGCATCGTGCCGGCACATGGAGGTGCGCGCGATGGCTGAGACCGTGCTGATCTGTCCGCTCTGCGAGGCCACCTGCGGCCTCACCCTGTCGCACGACGACCAGGGCCGCATGCAGATCCGCGGCAACGACGACGACGTCTTCAGCCACGGCTTCATCTGTCCCAAGGGCGTGGCCATGCGCGACCTCCACGAGGACCCCGACCGCCTGCGCACGCCCCTGATGCGCCGCGACGGCGAGCTCCGCGAGGCCACCTGGGAGGAGGCCTTCGCCGACGTCGAGGCCGGGTTGGGCGGGGTCATCGCCGAGCACGGGCGCGCCGCCGTGGCCACCTACGCGGGCAACGCCGCGGCGCACAGCCTCTCGCTGATGCTCTACATCCGCAGCTTCCTGGCGGCGCTGGGCTCGCCCAACTTCTACTCGGCGAGCTCGGTGGACCAGATGCCCAAGCAGGTCAGCGGCGCGCTGATGTTCGGCAGCGGCGGCCACCTCCCCGTGCCCGACGTCGACCGTACCGACCACCTCGTCATCCTCGGCGCCAACCCCTACGTCAGCAACGGCAGCCTGCTCACCGCGCCCGACATGCCGGGACGGCTGCGCGCGCTGCGCAAGCGCGGCGGCAAGCTGGTGGTGATCGACCCGCGCCGCTCGCAGACCGCGCAGCACGCCGACGAGCACCACTTCATCCGTCCCGGCAGCGACGCCTTCCTGCTCGCCGCCATGGTGCACACCCTGTTCGACGAGAACCTGGTGCGGCTGGGCGGCCTCGCCGAGCACGTCAGCGGCGTCGACGAGGTGCGCGCACTGACGCTGCCGCTGTCGCCCGAGGCGGTGAGCGCGCAGTGCGGCATCGAGGCGCCGACCATCCGCCGCCTCACCCGCGAGCTGAGCGCCGCGCCATCAGCGGCCGTGTACGGACGCATCGGCACCTGCACCCAGGAGTTCGGCACCCTGGCGTCGTGGCTGGTCGACGCCGTCAACGTGCTGAGCGGCAACTTCGACAGTCCCGGCGGCGCCATGCTGACCAAGCCCGCGCTGGCGGGAACGCCGACCAATCGCGGCGCGTCGGGACGCGGCAAGGGCATGCGCTTCGGGCGCTGGCGGACGAGGGTGCGCGGCCTGCCCGAGTTCTTCGGCGAGCTGCCGGTGGCCTGCCTGGCCGAGGAGATCGACACGCCCGGCGACGGCGCTGTCCGGGCTCTGGTCACCTTTGGCGGAAACCCGTGCGTGTCGACGCCCAACGTGGCGCGGCTGACGGCCGCGCTGGAGTCGCTCGACTTCATGGTCAGCGTCGACCTCTACCTGCACGAGACGTCGCGGCTCGCCGACGTGGTGCTTCCCGCCCCGTCGCCACTGCAGCAGGCGCACTACGACGTGCTGCTCAACAGCCTGGCGGTGCGCAACGTCGCGCGTTTCGCCGCGGCCGCCGTGCCGCTCGACGAGGGGCAACCGCCGGAGTGGGAGATCATGTGCCGCCTCAGCGCCATCGTCGCCGGCGCCGGGGCCGCCGACGGTGCCGCCCGCATCAGCGCGCAGCAGATCGACGACCTCACCTTCGCCAGGGCGGTGGAGCAGTCGGTCACCGATCCCTCGGCCACCGTGTACGGGCGCGAGAGCGGCGAGATCATCGCCGCCACCGACGGCGCGCGCGGTCCCGAGCGACTGCTCGACCTGCTGCTGCGCGCCGGGCCCTACGGCGAGGGCTACGGCGCCAACCCCTCCGGACTCACCCTGCAGGCGCTCCGCGACGCGCCCAACGGCGTCGACCTGGGGCCGCTGCAGCCGCGCATCCCCGAGGTGCTGCGCACGGCGTCGGGCACCATCGAGCTGGCACCGCAGCCGCTGATCGACGACGCCCGGCGGTTGCTGCAGCGCCTGGCCGAAACTGCCGGGCAGGACGGCGCGGGCATGGTCCTGATCGGCCGCCGTGACCTGCGCTCCAACAACTCCTGGATGCACAACATCGACATGCTGGTGCGCGGCAAGCCGCGCTGCACCCTGTTCGTCCATCCCGACGACGCCGTCCGGCTCGGCCTCGCCGACGGTGGCAGCGCGCGGATCACCTCGCGCGCCGGCGAGGTGGTGGCGCCGGTGGAGGTCACCGACGAGATCATGCCCGGCGTGGTCAGCCTGCCCCACGGCTGGGGACACGGCCAGCGGGGCACGCGCCAGACGGTCGCCGCCGAGTACGCCGGGGTCAACAGCAACCTGCTCACCGACGAGACGCTGGTCGACCCGCTCTCCGGCAACGCCGTGCTCAACGGCATCCCGGTGTCGGTGGCGGTGGCCGAGACCGCGCTGGCCTGACCCGATACCCTGGTCCGCCATGACCGTCCGCTCCCACCGCGCCCGGATCGCGGGCAGCGACGCGCACTGGGTCACCGCCGGGTCGGGCAGCCCCGTCGTGCTGGTGCACGGGCTTGGCAACAGCGCCATGGCCTGGCGCCGGGTCATCCCCGGCCTGGCCCGCGACCACCGGGTCATTGCGCCCGATCTGCCCGGTTGCGGCCAGTCGTCGGAGATCGCGGCGCGCGACATGCTGGAGGCCTACACGCATTTCGTCGAGGAGCTGATCGAGCACGCCAGCCCCGGCGTCCCGGTCGCTCTCGTCGGCAACTCGATCGGCGGCGCGGTGGCGCTGCGCCTGGCCCTGACCCGCACCGAGCTGGTCTCGCGCCTGGTGCTGGTCGACCCCGCCGGCGTCGGCCAGGGCGTCCCGGCGTGGTGGCGGCTGGTGCAGCTCGAGGGCGTGGTTCGCCTGCTCACGGCGGTGCCGCTGACGCTGACGCCCAGCCCGGTGCTGGAGCGGGTCGTCGGCGAGGCCTACCGGCGCATGGCCTTCGCCGACCCCAGCCACGTCTCCGACCGCACCGTGCGCCTCTTCGCCCGCCAGCTCAACAGCCGCGAGCGCATCCACCGCTTCCTCCGCCTCGCCCACGCCGTCGTCGACTCCTTCGAGCCCGACGTGCAGCGTCTCGAGCACCCCCTGCCCGTCCCCGTGCTCGCCGTCTGGGGCCGCGAGGACCGCCTCGTCCCCCTCGCCGACGCCCTCGCCCTCCTGGAACGCCTCGGCGGCCTGGAGATCCGCATCATCGAGGACGCCGCCCACACCCCCCAGCTCGAAGCCCCCCGCGCCTTCCTCGACGCGGTCGGCGACTTCCTGGCGGGCAACGACGTTCCGGCCCTGGACCCGCGAACCACCTCGGTGCGTCTGCAGCCCGTCGCCAAGAGCGGCGCCGGGAACGGGCACCAGCGCCGGACCAGCCGAGGCGGGCGCGCCGCCGGAGCCCCTCGCACCACCGCCACCGGTCGACGACGCGGAACGGGGTGATGGCGCAGGTCCAGCGACCCCCGTGCGACGAGGCCGCCATCGCCGCCGGCAGGTCCGACCGCGACTGCGAACCCAACCTGGCCCCATGGGTCCTGGCCACCGCCATCATCGCCTCGGCGATGGCCTTCATCGACGGCACCGTCGTCAACGTCGCCCTCCCCGCCATCCAGCGCGACCTCGGCGCCTCCGCCGCCGACGCCGAGTGGATCGTCGAGGCCTACACCCTCCTGCTCGCCTCGCTGCTCCTGGTCGGCGGTGCCCTGGGCGACCGCTACGGCCGCCGCCGCGTGGTCACCGCCGGCGTCGTCCTCTTCGCCGTCACCTCCGCCGCCTGCGGCCTGGCCCCGTCCCCCGGCGTGCTCATCGGCGCCCGGGCCCTGCAGGGCGCGGCGGCGGCCCTGCTGACCCCGGGCTCGCTGGCGCTGATCAGTGCCGCCTACCCCGAGGAGCGCCGCGGCCGGGCCATCGGCACCTGGTCCGGCGCCAGCGCCATCACCACCGCCATCGGGCCGGTGCTGGGCGGCTTCCTGGTCGGCCACTTCTCCTGGCGCTGGGCCTTCTTCGTCAACCTGCCGCTGGCCCTGGCCGTGCTCGTCCTGCTGCGCACCCGCGTGCCCGAGAGCCGCGACCCCGGCGCCCACGGGCGCCTCGACTGGCCCGGCGCCGCGCTGGTCAGCCTCGGGCTCGGCGGCGTGGTGATGAGCGTCATCCGCGTGCAGGCGGCGAGCTTCGACGCCGTCGCGGTGCTGAGCGCCGTCGCCGGCGCGGTGCTGCTGGCCGCCTTCCTCGCCTGGGAGGTGCGTCTCGGCCGCGACCCCGCGCAGTCGCGCTCGCCGATGCTGCCGCTGAGCCTGTTCCGCTCGCGCGCCTTCTCCGCCACCAACGTGCTCACCCTGCTGCTCTACGCGGCGCTGGGGGGCGCGCTCTTCTTCGTCCCGTTCAACCTCATCGAGGTGCACGGCTACTCACCCGCGGCGGCGGGCGCCTCATTGCTGCCGTTCGTGATCATCATGGCCCTGCTCTCGCGCTGGTCGGGCGGCCTGGTCACCCGCTTCGGCGCCCGCCTGCCGCTCACCGTGGGGCCGCTGATCGCCGCGGTCGGCTTCGGCCTCTTTGCAGTTCCAGACACCGATGGCAGCTACTGGACGACCTTCTTCCCCGCCTCGGTGGTGCTGGGACTCGGCATGGCGATCACCGTCGCCCCGCTGACCACCACGGTGATGGGCTCGGTGCCCACCGACCACGCCGGCGCGGCGTCGGGGGTGAACAACGCGGTGTCGCGCGTCGCCAGCCTGCTCGCCATCGCCGTCTTCGGCATCGTGCTGGTGCGCAGCTTCGACAGCGGCCTGGAGCAGCGCCTGGCCGGCGCCCACCTGCCGGCCGGCGTCGCGCAGTCGGTGATCGCCCAGGAGTCGAGCCTGGCCCTGGCGGCGGCGCCCCCCAATGCCGACCCCGCCACTCGTGCGGCGGTGCGCCAGGCGGTCGCCGACGCCTTCGTCGCCGCCTTCCGCCTCACCGCCCTGATGGGTGCGGGGCTCGCCCTGGCCAGCAGCCTGGTCGGCGCCGTGGGCGTGCCCGGCCGAGGGCATGAAAAAGGGCTGCCGGCTGGCGGGCGCCGGGCAGCCCCAGCAGCAGTATGACGGACTCGGGCTCCTGAGGTGTCGCCACGCACGCGTCGCCTCGGGTGACGCGCCGCGCCGCAATGTTCGGCACCGCGCCGGCGTCTTCCTGTGCGGGCCCACAGCGGGGAGGGTCCGAGCCGGGATGCAGGCCGATTGGAGTTGGAGTTGCACATGCGCAAGCGCTATGGCGCCGCCGTGGCCGGGATTGCCGGGTGCGTGCTGATCTCGGTGGGCGGTGCGCTGCCCGCGGCAGCGACGGCGGCTCCGGTCGTCTCCGTGGTCCGCGGCGAGCACTACGGATCGCGGATCTTTCCTGACAACTCCTTCACGCAGCAGGACTCCCACCAGGTCACCGGCCTGCGCGTCCATTTCGAGAAGGGCGAGGACTACCCGCTGGTGGCCGGCCGCATCCGCCGGGACTGCGACAGCACCAACTACTCGATCTGCGACGCGTTCGCCCAGCTGAACAAGCTGGATGGATTCGACATCCAACCCCGGGTCACCGTGCCCTTCACCGGTCCCATCAAGCTCGACTCGGTGAACGACGGCAACCTCTTCATCACCGACGACAAGGGCGCCTTCGTCTCCGGCCTGCGCCAGCTCACCTTCGACCCGGCCACCAACACCCTGGCCGGCATCAGCGACCAGCTCCTCGTGGAGGCGACGGCCTACCGCATCCACGTCACCAACGCGGTTCAGGACAGTGGTGGCCACATGACCAACGCCTGCGGTGGACAGTGTGTGGTGCGCTTCACCACCCGGACCGCGAGCGCGGGGCTGGTCAACATCCGCAAGGCGCTGGACCTGCCGCTCAACGACCCGCACAACGCGTACGTGCAGGCCGGCATTCCCGGCGCGTCGTCGTCGACCGCGGCGCGCAAGGCGAGCTTCGTGCAGAACGGCACACCGGACGTGTTCCTCGCCGCCACCGTGGAACCGTCGATCACCAGCCCGGCCAACGGCATCGTCCGCAACGACCAGGTGAGCACCGACCCCAAGGTGGCGCTGCACTCCAGCGTCGTCCCCGACCTCGTCCAGCCGACATCCCGCAACGGGTACTACGCCTTCGGCAGCTACCTGTCGCCGCGCTACCAGTTCGCCTCCGCGTCTGGCCAGCAGGACAACCCCTACGGCAGCGGCGACGGCCGCACCGACGGTGAGATCCCGCCGGTGCCGACCAGGCAGACGGCGCCGGCGCTCGGCTACGACCGCCTCGGCATCATCGTGGTCACGCCCAACCCCGTGCTGTTCCCGCCGCCGTGGCCGGCCGCCGTGTACGGCCCCGGCTTCACGCGCAGCAAGTACGACATCTTCGTCACCGCCGACTACAACGCCTCGCTGGGCATCATGACCGTGGCCACCGACCCCTCCGGGCACGGCTACGGGCCCAACAGCACCACCACGGTCACGGCCGCCGGCACGCCCACGACGTTCCTCAGCTACGGCCGGGGTCGCGATCTCGACGGCGACGGCGTCATCGCCGACGGCCTCAACGACGGCGTCGGGCCCACCGCGCACCGGCAGGCTGACGGCAGCTACCTCCCGTCGCACAAGGTGATCGACGGGTTGCAGTCAGGTCTGGCCCAAACCGTCGTCGACCAGATGGCGCTGGGCCGCTCCCTGGCGGCCGGCCTGGACATCCCGACGGTGGGCACCAACCTGGTCGCCCCCTCCAAGATCATGTACTACGGCCTGAGCTTCGGCGGCATCTACGGCACCATGCTGATGGGCACCGATCCCCTGTTCCACCAGGGACTCCTCAACGTCCCCGGCGGTCCCATCGTCGACATCGCGCGGCTCTCCTCGTTCCGCGGCAACCTGCAGACCACCCTGTCGCACGGGCGGCCCAACCTGCTCAACGGCGGTCCCGGTCTCAACGGCTTCACCGAGGACCTGCCGCTGCGCAACGACCCGCCGATGGTGATCCAGCACACGGGCGCGGCGCAGATCCAGGAGCTCTTCGGCCAGACCAACTGGTACGACCGCAGCGGCAGCCCGGAGACCTTCGCGCCGCGCATCCGCCTGCGTCCCGACGCCGCGTGGGCGAGCAACCCCAAGAACGTGGCCTTCCAGACCGCCTACGGCGACGGCACCGTGCCCAACCCCACCGCGGGCAACCTCTACCGCGGCGGCGACCTCTTCGACCGCGTCGTCTACTACCGCAACGACAAGACCCCGACGTACGCCAGCGACCCGCACGGCTGGCTGGCCGATCCGACGCTCGCGGGCCGCACCTCCGGTGAGCAGCAGCTGGGAGCCTTCCTCTCGACGGGCATGTTGCAGACCACCAACCCCGCCTGGCTCGAGACGCCGATCGCCAACCCCAACAACCTGGAATGCCTGCACTACGCCGACCCGCAGACGGGCCAGGCGGCGAACCGGCAGCCCTTCCCCACCAGCGGTGACTGCCCGGCCGCGCCGTCGCACGCCGCACCCGCTGGCCAGTGGACGCCGCCGCCGTCGAACGTGAGCACAGTCGAGAGCTCGGACAGCGGCCGCCAGGGCGAGGCAGCGGCCGGCAACGCGCAGGCGCCACACGCTGCGGCCGCTGCTGCGCCTGCATCCCATCCGAACGCGGCTCCCTCGGGCAGCACCGGCGGCGCCGTCCAGGCCACGCCCATCTCGGCGCGGTCGATCGGTGCTTCGCTGCCCGGCACGGCGGCGACCGTCGGCGGCGCCGCCCTGCTGGCTGCGTCGGCCCTCGGCTTCGCGTGGCGCCGGCGCCGGGGGACCCCGACCGCCGGCTGAGCCCCGGCGGCGCGGGCTGGGGACTACGCGGCCTGGCGCCGCTCCCCCGCCCCGCCGCCGAGCAGCTCGGATCGACCGGCGATCAGGTCGGCCATCTCCTCGCACCAGAAGGCGAGGCCGCAGAACTGGTAGGTGAGAAACCCCTTGCTCAGCGCGGGGTTGTTCTTCTCGAAGTACTTGTGCCCGAAGACCTGCAGCGCCCAGCCGCCGAGGAACATGGGCAGCCCGATGCGCGGGCGGGCGGCGAGCAGCGGCAGCGAGGCGGCCACCGCCGGGATGCCGGCCAGGTGGGTGGCCCGGATGCCGGCGGTGGTGTGCTGCGACCGGTAGTAGGCCATCTTCTCGTCGAACGGTGCGCTCGAGGGCGGGGGAACCGCCTCGCGGGTCGTCGGTGTCATCTCCATCATCGGCGTCGCCTTCCTCCGTGCTGCGCGTGCTACCGGCACATGATCGCACCGGCGGCTCGGTTGCCTTCACTCCCGCCGAGGCGTCATGCCTCCTGGGGCAGGACCGGTTGTCGCCGTTCCTGCCTCGGGACCGACGGCCGCACCCGAAGCACGCCGGCGAGCGACCGCGGCAGCCACCAGTTCCAGCGCCCGAAGAGGGACACCAGCGCGGGCACCAGCAGCATGCGCACCACGGTGGCGTCGAGCAGGATGCCGGCGGCCAGCGCCGTGGCGAAGGTCCTGATGATCGTCTGGGGCGTGCTGCCCAGGGCGACGAAGGCGAGGAAGAGGATCAGCGCGGCGGAGGTGACCAGCCTGCCGGTGCGGCCCATGGCGCGGACCACAGCCAGGTCGGTGTTGCCGGTGCGGTCGTACTCCTCGCGGATGCGCGCCAGGATGAACACCTCGTAGTCCATCGACAGGCCGAAGAGGAAGGCGAACACCATCAGCGGGATCCACTCGCTGATGGCCCCGGTGGCGTCGACGCCGAAG
Source organism: Candidatus Dormiibacterota bacterium (assembly GCA_035995545.1). GTDB lineage: Bacteria > Chloroflexota > Dormibacteria > Aeolococcales > Aeolococcaceae > DASRDZ01. The sequence goes on along the minus strand of DASYKI010000009.1, from coordinate 221,199 downwards.
ATCTGCTTGCTGCCGTGGCCGTCCTGCCAGACCAGCACCAGGATGCCGTAGGCGGCGGCCACCGAGATGACGTTGAGCAGCACCGCCTTGAGCGGCAGCAGCAGCGAGCGGAAGGCGCGCGCCAGCAGGATGAAGGTGATCACCACCACCAGGGCGAGCATCAGCGGGAAACTGCCATAGACGGCAGAAACGAAGTCGGCGCTGCCGGCGCGCGAGCCGCCCACCAGCGCGCTGCCGGCCCCGCCGGCGGCGCGCACCGCGGTGCGCAGGGTGTCGATCTGGTTGCGGCCCTCGGTGCTGTCGGGTGGCAGGGTGCTGAAGGCGAGCACCACCGAGGTCCCCGGTGCGGGCGGAGGTGACCAGCCGGTGCCGCCGGCGACCAGGGCGGTCGACATGCCCGGCACCCCGGCCGCCGCGGTGGCAACGGCGCTGGCGTCCTTGCCACCGCTGACCAGCACCATGTCGGGCTCGAACCCGGCCGTGCCCAGCCCCGACGTGTCGAGCATGTCGAGGCCCTGGCGGGCCGGCCCGCTCTGCGCCAGCGAGGTCGGCACGGGGAGGCCCACGGTGATGTGGGTGGCCGGGATGACCAGCGCCGCCAGGATGACGGTCGCCACCAGGGCGGCCATCCAGCGCCAGCGCACCACCCCGCGCGCCCAGGCCACCCAGCCGCGGCTGGCGTGCGCCTCCTTGCGAACGTTGGGGTAGGTCGCCAGGCGGCGCAGCAGCCGGGGGACGAAGAGCGGGACGAAGCCGGGCGTGTACCGGTAGCGCCAGGGCCAGCGCACCTCGGGCGAGCCGATGGAGTGCAGGATGACCGGCAGCAAGGTGACCGCGACGGCGACGCTGACGATGGGGATGAGCATGCCGCCGTAGCCGACGCTGCGCAGGAACGGCACCGGCAGCACGATGAGCGCGAGCAGGCCGATGCCCACGGTGGTGCCGCTGAAGACGACCGCGCTGCCGGCGGTCTCCATCGCCTTGTGGATGGCCTCGTCGTTGGCCAGGCCGTGGGCGCGCTCCTCGCGCCAGCGGGTGACGATGAGCAGCGAGTAGTCAATGGCCACGCCGAGGCCGATCAGCCCCACCAGGAACTGCACGATGAAGGAGATGTCGGTGAAGGTGGTGAGGCCGAGGATGAGCAGGAACGTGGTCATGATCGAGGCGATGGCGATGATGATCGGCACGAAGGCGACAAAGCTGGCAAAAACAAAGGCGAGGATGGCCAGCGCGCCGACGCCGGCGAGCAGCGTCTCCACCAGCAGGCTGGGGCCCTCGCTGCCCGAGGTGTTGCTGACCAGCTCGTCGACACCGGTGAGCCGCGCCGTGCCGCCCGCCACCGCGGCATTGTTGACCAGGGCGCGCAGCGCGGTCTCCTGCGGTGGCACGTCGAAGGCGGTGCCCGGCGGGGGGTTGGGCACGCCGACCACCGAGTAGGTGGTGCGTCCGTCGCTGCTGACGAAGTGCCGGTCGCCGCTGGACGCGTAGCTGGTCAGCATGACCGCGGCGCGCCCGTCGGGCTGGGTGCCGCCGGTGGTGACGATCTGCTGGTCGAAGGCCCTGAGCTGGTCGAGCACGCCGGGGCTGTCCACGGTCGTCCCCTGGGGCAGCTGCACCACGGGGACCAGCACGTCGGTCTGCATGCTCAGGCCGTAGAGGTCACTGATCTTCTGGCTGGTCTCGAAGCCCTCGCGACCGGGCACGGAGAACTGGGTGCTGAGCCGGTTGGTGGTCGTGCCCACCGTGAGGATGCCCGCGGCGGTGACCACCAGCCAGAAGAGACCCACCCAGAGCCGGTGGGCGAGCACGAATCGAGAGAGTCTGCCCATCATCGCTGCGCGTCACCTCGTGGGAGCACCGAGTGGCGCCGGTGCGCATGGTGCCGCAAGCCCGGCGGTCTGCGCAACGCCCCGGCGGCGCCTCAGCAGTGCGGCGCGGCGTTCAGTGGCTGCGTGCCGGTGACGGTGACGCTCGCGCTCGCGGCGACGTCCGGGCTGAAGACGTGGTGGTCGGGAGTGAGCAGTTCGACGCGGACCTGGTGCGTCCCGGCGGGAACCACCAGCGCGAAGCTGCCCGTGGTCTCGATGGCGGCCTCGCGGCCGTCGACGAGAACCGCGAGCACGTTGTTGCCGTCCGGCGCGGCGACCGGTGCGCCGCTGTCGACCCTGCGTCCGCAGACGACGACGGTCACCGGCGAGCCGGTGCTCCCGGACGCGGGTGCGGCCAGGCGGATGGTGATCGGCGCCGTCGTCGGCAGCAGCGCGGTGACGGCGATCACCGACGCGGCGCCGCAGAAGGCGAATCCGAACACCACCCAGCTGGCCACCTCGACGCCGCTGCCGCGTCCCAGGAAGATGCCCAGCCCGGCGGCGGCGATGAGGCACGCCGACACCCAGCCGACGGCGGTGGGCAGCGTCGCACCCTGGACGATGTGCGCCAGCGTGACCGGCATGGCTTCTCTGGACCGGTCGGTCAGCCGGCGGCCTGGATCAGCCGGGCGGCGCTGATCGACTCCTCGCCATTGAGCAGGCCCGAGATCACCTCGGGCGCGACCGGGCGGGAGAAGTGGTAGCCCTGGCCCATGTCGACGCCGAGCGCGCGCACGTAGTCGAGCTCGCGGGACGTCTCGATGCCCTCGACCACGGTGGGCACGCCCAGGGTGTCGACCAGCCGGACCAGGGCGAGCACCAGGTCGCGTCCCTCACCTTCTGCCAGTCCTGGCACGAACATGCGGTCGATCTTGATCTCGTCGAGCGGCAGGCTGCGCAGGTAGCCGATCGAGGAGTAGCCGGTGCCGAAGTCGTCGATGGCGATGCGCACCCCGGCGGCGCGCAGGTCGGCGAGACAGCCGCGCGCCTGCCCCATGTCCTCGACCATGGCTCCCTCGGTGACCTCCAGGGTGAGCCGCCTGGCGTCGAGCTCCGCCGCGGTGAGCACCTGCAGCACGGAGTCGACGAAGTGCGGCTCGCGCAGCTGGCGTGGCGACACGTTGACGGAGATGCCGAGTGGCGATTGCGCGGGGTGCATGGTGTCCCACTCGCGCACCTGGCGGCAGGATTCGCGAAGCACCCACAGCCCGATCTCGACGATGACGCCGGTCTCCTCGGCGAGCGAGATGAAGTCGACCGGCGCGACCACGCCGCGGGTCGGGTGGCGCCAGCGCACCAGCGCCTCGACGCCCTGCATGGTGTCCCCGGCCAGGTCGATGATCGGCTGGTATTCGACGAAGAGCTCGCCGCGCTCGACGGCGAAGCGCAGGTCGGCGGCACTCTCGGTGCGCAGGAGCACGCGCGACTGCATGCCGGCGTGGAACACCTCGGCGCGGCCCTTGCCGCTCGCCTTGGCTTCGTACATGGCGATGTCGGCGCGCTGCAGCAGCGCGGTGGCGTCGAGGTTGCCGTGGGCGACGGCGATGCCGACACTGGCGGTGATGGTGGCGTCGGCACCGTCGATCACCAGCGGGCGGCGCAGCGCGACGAGCAGGCGCTCGGCGACGGCGCCGGCTTCGGTGCCGTCGACGCCCTCCAGGAGCAGGGAGAACTCGTCGCCGCCCATGCGCGCCGCCGTGTCGTCAGGGCGGATCACGCTGCGCAGCCGCGCGCCCACCTCGACCAGCAGCTGGTCACCGGTGACGTGTCCGTGCGCGTCGTTGACGCCCTTGAAGTCGTCGAGGTCGATGGAGAGCACCGCCAGCGACAGCCGCGAGCGATGCTGCCGGGCCAGCGCGTGCTCCAGGCGGTCGCGGAACAGGGCGCGATTGCCAAGCCCGGTGAGCGCGTCGTGGAAGGCCTGGTGGCGAAGCTCCTCCTCAAGGGCGATGCGCTGGGTCATGTCGATGGCGACCACGGCGAGCGCCTCGTGTCCCTGGAAGGCGAGTCGCTCCTCGTGCTCGACCACCTTGATGACGCGACCGCTGCTGGTGCGGTGCATGCGCGTCGGGCCGATGTCGTCGGCGGCGCCGAGCGAGGCGGGCAGCGGCGCGGTTGCGTCGTCGTCGACGCGCACGTCGCCGATGTGCATGCCGAGGAAGGTGTCCTCCTCGTAGCCGTAGGCGTTCACCGCCGCGCGGTTGACGGCGAGGATGGCACCGGTCTCGGCGCCGACCACCCACATCGGCTGGGGATTGCGCTCGAAGAGGGCGCGGAAGGCCAGCTCGCTGCGGCGGATCGCGGCCGCGGCGCGGCGGTGATCGTGTTCGCTGGCCAGCCAGCCGTAGGTGTTGGCGGCCGCGGCGGCGAGCACGAAGCCGCCGTGGATCAGTGCCCAGATCCAGGGATTCTGGATGGCGTCGGCGTGGTCGTAGACCGCGCTGGGCTGCACCGCGCCGACCACGCCGTGATGGACCACGACGAAGCCCAGTGCGATGAGAAACGGCACCCAGTCCTGGTAGACGGACAGCAGCGCCACCATGACGAAGAAGTGGAAGTGCGCTTCGATGGTGCCGGTCCACATGTGCACCAGCAGCGCCGAGCAGGCCATCAGCCCGACCGAGGCGACCACGGAGCGCAGCCGCCGTCCACCGCGCGGCTGGGCCGCGACGATGGCAAACGCGCTCAGCCCGGTCGTCTCCAGGATGCTGTGGGCAACCCCGTAGCCGCGGAGGATGCCGAAGAGAGCCAGCCCGGGCACGTGCGCGGCGAGAATGGCCACCACCACGCGGTGGCGGTGGCGCCACATCGCCTCGTCGAGCCCGCGTCCCTCGGGGAGCGAGCGAACCACCCGGTGGAGGAGGGCGCGCGGCCAGAGGCCCCGCATGGTGCTCATGGGTGCGGACACGGTGGCCACCGGTTCAGTCTGCTGGCGGGCGGTCGCGGGCAGGGCACCGGCCCGTGGCTTTCATGTGCCGAAGCGGTCGCGTCCCTGCCCTACGGTGCTCCCCGGCTCCGGCGGCGGCGGACCCACGCCGCGGTGAGCACCGCCGCGGATGCGGCGAGCGCCGTGGATCCCGCCGCCGCCGTGTTGGGCAGCGCGAGCGGCGCCGCGGCCGTCGCTGCGGGGTTTGTCGCTGCGGCCTGCACGGTGGCGTCCGTGTCTTGCATCGATGCGAGGTGGGCGACGTATCCGGTTGTCGGTGTGTCGGCGCCCGACGACGGCGGCGGGCCGAGGACGTCGACGAGGCCGGCCCAGAAGGTTCCCCGGCTGTCGAAGGCGGCGCCGACGTAGTCGGCCCGGGGGTGCGAGTTGGCGAAGACGCTCGACGGCGTGTAGATGGGATGCCGCGGGTCGTTGACGGCGGCGCTGACCAGCAGGGGAGGGGAGGCCAGCGCGTCGTCGGTGCGGGTGATGTACGCGCTGAGCGCGGTGGCAGAGCCGTCGCTGCTCGCGTAGTAGGCGAAGGCGACATGGCCCGGTGCGTCCGCGGCGAACGCGGGCAGGGTGACCTGGTGCACGCCCGGCGCGGCCACCGACTGCGCTGTGCTCCATGTGCGCGCGTGATCGCGCGAGACGGTGAGCATGAGCTGATCGTTGGCCACCCACATGCCGTAGAGGTTGCCGGCGCTGTCGGCCGCGATCTGCAGCACGGCGGTGGGGGTGATGCTCGACGCCACCGGCGCGGACGGCACGGGGTACCAGGTGTAGGTGCCGCCCTCGTCGGTGCTCACCGCGACGTACGCACCACCCGAGCAGGTCATCGGAACGTAGAGCGTGCCGTCGCTGCCCACCACCTGCGTGTTCGACGCCAGCGGCGGGCAGATGCCCGCGGTCGTGACCGGCAGCACGTATCCGGCGGGTGCGAAGGTGGTGCCGCCGTCGAGCGAGCGCCAGCACAGACGGCTGGGCCCGCTCACCTCGAACGGCGAGTTGGCGCACACGTACACGAGGCCGCGATAGCCGCTTGGCTGCGCCGCGCCCGTGCCGGCGTCCGGCGCCGGCCCGGCGGCGATCTTCTCCCAGTCGCCCATCGGCGAGTTGGAGTAGTCGGCGGTTCGCCAGGTGTGGCCGTCGTCCGCCGTCGAGTACACCTGGAACCCGGATGCGTAGGCGACGATGGTGGGGATCGGCGGCGGCAGCGGCGAGTTGCTGACCAGCACCGGTGCGGTGCGCAGCTGGCCGGTCGCGTGCACCCAGAAGATCCGGCCGGTGCGGCGGTCGGTGACCACCTGGGGGTCGACGGTGTTCCACAACGCCGTCATCTGCATGGTCGCCGGCTGCACCAGGCTCCAGGTCGCGCCGCCGTCCAGGGAGCGGGCCATGGTGTTCTCGGTGTGCGCCGGCGAGTAGAACACGGCGCCGCCGGCGCTGACCGCGATGGTGGACTCGGACGTCTCCTGTCCGGTGGTGACCGCGCAGGCCACGGTGCGGTGCGCGTCGTGCGCAGGTGGCGGGACGGCGTGTCCGTCCGGATTGTGGGCTGTGACCGGCCATTCCGGGTGGCAGCCGATGGCTGCTGCATCCAGCGTGGTTGCCGCCCCCGGTCGCGCCAGTGCAAGCACGCAGCAGGGGAGCAGCACCGCGGCGAACGCCATCGGCCCGCCGCGGCGGCGGATGTGCCGGCGCGTCACCGTGGGCGCCGCGCGCGCCGCCGCGAGAACAGCCCGGCACCGAGCAGCGCGACGGCGAGCACCTGCGTCGCGACAGTCGCCGGGGACATGCGCGACGTGTTGGGCAGCGACACGGCGGGTGCTGCGCCGGACGTCGCGGGCGGCGGTGGCTGCGACGCCGCGGCGGCGGGTGCGACGGCAGCCGTGGCCGCACACGCCGCGCCGCCGCGCGCGATCTCGGCGGTTGTGGCCAGATCGCGAGACGAGGCGCCGACCTGCACCGGGTAGCACCCGGGCGCCACACGCCAGGTGGAGCTGGGCGTGTCCCAGTAGGAGAAGGCACGGTCGTCGAGCGCGAAGCTGACGCGGCGCGACTCGCCGGGAGCGAGACTCAGCTTGGTGTAGCCGCGCAGCTGGCGCGGCGGCTGCACCACCGACGGTCCTGGAGACGGCAGGCCGAGGTAGAGCTGGGGCACCGCAGTCCCCGTGCGCGCGCCCGTGTTGGTGACGGTTGCGGTCACCGTTGCGACGGCGCCTGGAGTGCTCCCGCCGGTCGCGACACTGAGGTCGGAGTAGCGGAACGTCGTGTACGAGAGGCCGCTGCCGAAGGCAAAGGCCGGCGTGATGTTGTGCGCGTCGTACCAGCGATAGCCGACCAGCACGCCCTCGCTGTACGACACCTGCTCGCCGAGGCCGGGGTACTGGCCCACGCTCCCCGCGGTGGGGAGATCGTTGGCGCTCTGCGGGAAGGTGACCGGCAGCCGGCCACCGGGATCGGTGTCGCCGAAGAGGACGCGCGCGATCGCCGCGCCGCCCTGCTGGCCCGGATACCACGCCTCGACGAGGGCGCCGACCTGGTCGCGGAACGGAGTCAGCACGGGACCACCGGTTTCGAGGACGGTGACGGTCCTCCTGTTCGCGGCCGCCACCGCGGAGACCAGCGCGTCCTGGTTGGAGCCGTTGGGCGGGCAGGTGCTGGAGCACTCGAAGGCGAGCGCGTTGACGGCGTCGTTGGGGCAGTTGAGGTCGATGCAGGACTTGTCCTGGCCCTCGGTCATCACGTCGCCGACGACGACGATGGCGACGTCGGCCGCGGCAGCAACACCGGCGGCTCGCGTCGCGTCGCTGCCGTCGTCGTAGGTCACGCTCACGCCGGGGCCGACGCGCGCGCGGATGCCGGCCAGCGCCGTCGTGGTCGCGAAGGGCTTCACCTGCCCGGAGCCGCCGCCGGTGATGAAGCGGTCGGCGTAGGGACCGATGACCGCGATGGAGTGGATCGTCGCCGCGTCGAGGGGGAGCAGGTGGGAGTCGTTGCGCAGCAGGGTGATCGCCGACTCCTCGGTGCGCTGCGCCAGCGCCGCGTGCGACTGCATGTCGATCTGGGCGTCGTCGTTGCGGTACTTGGGCCGGTCGACGACGCCGTAGGCGAACAGGGTGCGCAGGATGGCGAGGACGTGGCCGTCGATCTGCTGCTGGGTGATCACGCCGGCGTCGCGCGCGGCGGTGAGCGCCTGCGGTGAGTAGGCGATGGCGGGCCAGGGCTCGAAGTCGAGACCGTTCTGGACGTTGTTGACCGTATTGTGGGCGGCGGCGTAGTCGGCGATGACGTAGCCCTGGAAGCCCCAGTCCTTGCGCAGCACCTGGTTGAGCAGGCGGTCGCTCTCGCAGGCATAGGCACCGTTGACCTGGTTGTACGAGCACATCACCGTGGCGACCTGCGCCTCCTTGACCGCCGCCTCGAAGTGGGGCAGGTAGATCTCGCGCAGGGTGCGTTCGTCAACAACGTCGTTCTCGTACTGGCGGCCGCCGAGCACCGAGGTCAGCGGCGGCAGGCCGCCCAGGCCCTCCTGGTTGTTGGCGGCGTAGTGCTTGACGTCGGCGAGCACGCCCTGCGCCTGCGCCCCCTCGATCCAGTTGACGGTGGTGCGGGTGTCGAGGTACGGGTCCTCGCCGAAGGCCTCGTAGGTCCGCCCGTTCTGCGGTGTGCGCATGATGTTCACCGTCGGCGCGAAGACCACGTCGTTGCCCTTCTGGCGCGCCTCGGTGGCGATCTCGCCGCCGTACGCGGATGCGTTGGCCTTGTCGAACGTCGCCGCCAGCGCCATCGGGATCGGCATCGCCGTCGAGCTCCCCTGGCGCACACCGACGGGTCCGTCGGTGTAGTAGACGGGCGGGATGCCGAGCTCGGGGAAGCCGAACGACGCACCGGTGTGCTGGGAGTTGACCGGGCCGCCGGTGGTGGTGTCGCCGCCGAGGAACGCGATGCGCTGGTCCGGCGTCATCGCGGCGAGCACCAGCTGGGCGCGCCTGTCCGGTGACAGCGAGGTGTCGCACCAGGGACGCGTCGCCGGGTCGCCGCACGCTCCCGCCGCGCCGGCGACGCCCGCGCCGGGTGCGAGACTCGATCCCGCCGAGACGAACGCGAGGGCGTACGCGAGCGCCGCCAGCCTTCCTGCACGGGTCTTCAACCACCTTCCTCCAACCGGTTTCGCGTCATTTTAGAAAGTGGTACTCTGTAGTGCAAGGTGGACGCGGTGAAGGTGGACGTTGTCGACGTGCAGCACCCCCTGCGCATGGGCGACCTGGTGCGCCAGACCGGCGTCAGCGCGGCGACCATCCAGTTCTACGGCGCCTCCGGCCTGCTGCCACCGACGAGCAAGCGTGGCCGCACCTCGGTGCGCTACGGGGTCGACGCGGTGGCGCGCATCAGGTGGGTGCGTGCGGTGCAGCAGGAGCTGCGCCTGTCACTGCGGTCCATCCGCAGCGTGCTGGAGAACCTTGGCGAGATTCCCGTCGCCGAGCTGCGCACCCGGCTGGCGCTCGGCAACGCGCTCGACTCGGCCTATGACGTCGGGGCGGCGGCGGGCGATGTCGGCGTCACGGCGGAGCAGGAGGCAGAGATCGCTGCGCACCTGGAGCGGCTGGGGCTCATCGAGTCCGTGCCGCCGGGGGCGCCGCGCCGTGCCGCCGACCGCCGGCTCATCGAGCTGGAGGCCGCCATGCAGGCGGCGGGATTCACCGAGGCGAACGGGTTCACCTGGGATCAGCTGCTGCTCTACCGCGACGCGATGCGTGCTGTCGTGCGCGAGGAGACGCGTCGCTTCGTCGCGGCGGGACGGCGCCTGGGTCCGCAGCGCGCCGGGGCCATCGTCGAACGCGGGCTGCCGGTGATCGACGAGCTGCTGCGCTTCTTCCACGCCCAGGCCGTCCTGGAAGGCGTCGACGGCTGGCGGCGCATCATCGCGGATGGAGACGGCTGACCCGGACGCCCGACCGGGCTCGCGTCACCAGCACCACGACGATGAGTGGGACCAACCACCAGGCGGCGATGCCGCGCGCGGTGAGGACCCAGGTGACCACCAGGCCGGCGGCCACCGACGCCGCCACCGTCCAGTCGTCGCCGATGATGAAGCGGTACCAGAACCGCCCGAAGGCGACGATCCAGGTCACTGCGCGGCCCATCCTGACCTCCTCGACGCAACAACAAGCGCGCGGCGGCGCGCCAGCGAGATGTTGACCACCGCTGTCAGCGCGTAGAGACCGAGCAGGCCGAGGATGGCGGCGTCCTGGCCGGGCCAGCTGACGCCGAGTCCCTCCAGCGCCCAGAAGGTGCCGAAGGTGGTCAGCAGGAGGCCGACGACGAGCTGCAGCAGGCTGCGAGGAATGCGCGTCACCAGCGGACGGAGGACGGCCCCCGCGGCGCCCACGACAACCAGCGCCGCGGCGCCGCCGATCACCGACGCGCCCAGCTGGCCGGCGTTGGCGCCGAACGAGACGACGATGAAGGCGACCTCGAGTCCTTCCAGGACAACGCCTTTGAAGGAGAGCACGAAGGCCGTCCAGTCGACACCGTCGCCGGTCCACCGCTCGGCCGTGTCCTCGCCGGCCATCTGCATTCCCGCCAGCCCGCGCGCCGCGACGCGCACCACGCCCTTGCGGAACCACTGCAGTCCGAACACCAGGAGCAGGGCACCGACCACCAGCCGCAGCGGACCGATGGGGATGGCGCTGAGCGCGACGCCGAGCACGGCAACGATCACCGCCAGCACCGCGAACCCGGAGACGGCGCCGAGCGCCGTCGAGCGCCAGCCGCGCGTCTCACCGACGCCCAGCACGATGACGACCATCTCGATGGCCTCGACCATCGCGGCCAGGAAGGTGGTGATCAGAACGGGAATCACACCGGTCATCTGCAGGTCACCGAACTCCGGCCTGTCATGCCGCGTGCTGCGCGTGCCGCGACGCACGCGCAGCCGACTCCGTCCGGCGCTGCGGCATCAGCTCTCGCTCCAGGTCTTCCAGGGTACGTCCGCGCGTCTCGGGCACCAGCCTCAGTGTGAACAGCAGCGCGCCCAGGCCAAGCAGCCCGTACAGACCGAATGTCCAGCTCTGGCCGACGATGCCGATCAGTGTCAGGTAGGTGATCGACACCACGAAGTTCGATCCCCAGTTGGCCACCGTTGCCGTCGCCGCGGCGCGCGCGCGCAGGCGCTGCGGGTAGATCTCGGCGATGAGCAGCCAGAACACCGGTCCCAGGCCGATGGCGAACGACCCGACGTAGATCATCAGCAGAGCGACGGCGACATACCCCGTCACACCGGTGAGATTGAGGAAGTGGGTCACCACGGCCAGGCCGCCAAGGCTCAGCACCATGCCGGTGATGCCACCGATGAGCAGCGGCCGCCGGCCCACCCTGTCGATGACGGCGATGGCCACGACGGTCATCACCACGTTGACAACGCCGATGATGACGCTGCCGATGATGGCGTTCGATGGATTGAACCCGATCGACTTCAGGAACGTCGGCGCGTAGTAGATGACGGTGTTGATGCCGGTGATCTGCTGGAACACGGCCAGGCCCATGCCGACGATCAGCAGGCGTCGCACGCGTGGAGCCAGCAGGTCGCGCAGGCGCGCACTGCGGTCGGCGCGCTGTGCCGCACCCCAGCGCGGCGAATCGGGCAGGTAGGCCATGCCCAGCCCGAGCAGGGTCGCGGGAATCACCGCCAGCAGGAACACCGGGCGCCATGCCCCGATGGGCGAGAAGGCGAGGTCGACCAGGTAGCTGACCACGATGCCGATGGTGATCATCAGCTGGTTGAGGCTGACCATCATGCCCCGCTTCTCCGGCGGCGCGATCTCGGAGATGTACAGCGGCACCGAGAACGACGCGGCGCCCACCGCCAGCCCGATGACGAATCGCGCGCCCACCAGGAAGAGTGTGCCCGGGGCGATGGCGGCGAGGACGACGCCGACGACGAACACACCGGAGGTGACGATGATCAGCCGCCTGCGGCCGAGCACGTCGGTGAGCCTTCCGGCCACCACCGCGCCGATGGCGGCACCGACCAGCAGCGCGCTGACCACCGACTCCTGCGCGAAGCTCGACAGCGCGAAGTCCCTGGTGATGTAGAGCAGCGCACCGCTGATGACGCCGGTGTCGTAGCCGAACAGGAAGCCTCCCAGCGCCGACACCACCGCCGCGGTGTACAGCAGCCGGTTGCTGGAGACGCGCGCGGTCAACTCGCCATCTCCAGGACGACGTCGTCCTCGGGCTGCGCGCCGCGTATCGCACGCAGCAGGCCGTCCTGGATGTCGAACACCATGTCGATGGCGTGCGAGGGTGTCATCCGGCCGCCCAGCCGCCACCGGTACGCGAAGGGCAGGTCGGCCATCAGCGCCGCCAGCTGCGACACACCGGATTCCGGCACCAGCCGCACGCGCCGCAGGTTCAGCTCCTCCAGCGCCGCCAGGATCTCGTCGCTGCGGCGCAGCAGTGATGCCGTGCCGCCACCCGCCGCGGCGCGCTCGGCGGCGAACCGTTCCCCGGCGAGCCGGATCTCCATGCAGGCCGACCCCATGGGGCCGGGTGCATCGCGGTGGAGGATCTCTACGCTTTCCATCCTGCTTCTCCGGGAATGTGGGTGGCGGTGATGCAAAGCCTGGGCTCCCCCGCGGGGCGCCGCCATCGGTCAGATGACTGAAACTTGCCGAGTGACGAGCGCAGGCCTTCCCCAGGGCGGCCTGGCCGCGACCCTGGTCGGGAGGGAGCGGGAGGTCGCGCTCATCGATGCCTTCCTCGACAGCGCGGTGGGCGGCGGCGCGGCCAGCGTCGTCCGTGGCGAGCCCGGGGTGGGCAAGACCGTCCTGCTCGAGGTGGCGGCGGAGGCGGCGGCCGCCCGTGGCATGCGCGTGCTGCGCGGCAGCGGCGTGGAGTTCGAGGCGGGGGTGAGCTATTCCGGCCTCAACCAGCTCCTCCTCCCGGTCAATGCGGAGTTCTCCCGCCTGCGCGACGGCGAGCGCGACGCGCTGACGGTCGCCCTGGGACTGGGGGCGGGCGTCGCGCCGGAACCGCTGGTGGTGTGCAACGCAACCCTCGCCCTGCTGCGGGCGCTGGCCTCGGAGCAGCCCGTCCTGGTGGTCGTCGACGACGTGCACTGGCTCGACCGCGCCAGCGCGCTGGTGCTGGGGTTCGCCGCCAGGCGCCTCGCCGGCACCCGCATCGGCCTGCTGGCGGCGTCGCGCACCGGTGTCGAGGCCTTCTTCGACCGCGGCGGCATGGACCAGCACGAGGTGCAGCCGCTGGACAGCTCGGCGGCCGCCAGCCTGGTCGACTCCCGTTTCCCCAGCATGGCAAGCCACGTCCGCGGCCGCCTCCTCGCCGAGGCGCTGGGCAATCCACTGGCGCTGCTGGAACTCCCGGGCGCGCTCACCGGGCCGCAGCGCGCCGCGCAGCGGGCACTGCCCGCCCTGCTGCCGCTCACGCGCCGCCTGCAGGCGCTGTTCGCGTCCCGGCTCACCGACCTCCCCGAGAAGACGCGCCAGCTCCTCCTGCTGGCCATCCTCGACGGCAGCGGCGATCTGCGCATCCTGCGCGCGGCCGGCAGCGGTGACGCCTGGCTCGACGGGCTGGTGCCCGCGGAGCGCGCGCAGCTCGTCTACGTCGACGAGAGCACCGCGCGGATCGCCTTCCGTCATCCCCTCATCCGCTCGGCGGTGGTGGAGATGTCGTCCCGCGACGAGCGCCGCCGCGCCCATCTCGACCTCGCCGAGCTGCTCGCCGACCACCCCGAGCGGCGCGCCTGGCATCTCGCCGAAGCGGCGGTGGAACCCGACGAGGAGGTGGCGGCGCTGCTCGAGCAGGCGGCGCACCGCATCCTGCAGCGCGGCGACGCCGTGGGCGCCATCGCCGCGCTGACCCGGGCCGCCGACCTGAGCCCCACCGGCGCCGGCCGGGCCCGCCGCCTCGCCGAGGCGGCCTACGTCGGCGCCGAGGTCGCCGGTGAGCTGCGCAGCGCCTCGGCCCTGCTGGAGGACGCGCGCCAGGCCGACCCGCAGCATGGCGATTCGCTGCCAGCGGCGGGCGCGGCGGTCTACCTGCTGATCAACGGCGACGGCGACGTCAGCACCGCGCATCGCCTGCTGGTGGGCGCCATCGAGACCGGCGCGCACGGCTATGACGCGGGGGACGAGGATCTCGTCGAGGCGCTGCACAACCTGCTGCTGCTCTGCTGGTTCGGCGGCCGGCCCGAGCTGTGGGAGCCGTTCTACGCGGCACTGGCGCGGCTGCAGCCGGGGCCGCCCCACCTGCTCTCGGTGCTGAGCAGGACCTTCCCCGACCCGGTGCGGACGGCCGCCGCGGCGCTCGACGACTTCGAGGACGTGGTGGCGACGCTGCGCGACGAGCGCGATCCGACGCGGATCATGCGCGCCGGCACCGCGTCGGTGTACGTCGACCGGCTCGGCGATTCGCGTGAGGGCGCCTGGCGGCTGGTGCAGCAGGGCCGCGAGGGCGGTCCGGCGCGCCGCCACCTCGGCTCGCTGATGCACCTGTGCCTCGACGACTTCGTCACCGGGCAGTGGGACGAGGCGCAGCGCCTCGCCGACGAGGGCATGGCCGTCTGCGACGCGCACGGCTATCGCTTCTTCGCGTGGTACTTCCTCTACCACCAGGCGATCCTCGCCGCCGTGCGCGGTGACGGCGAGGCGAGCCAGGCGCTGGCCGACCGGATCACCCGGTGGGCGGTGCCGCGCGGCGTGCACAGCGCCGAGCTGTTCGCGCATCATCCCCGGGTGCTGGTGGCGATGGGACGGGGGGACTTCGAGGCCGCCTACCGGCACGCCACCGCCCTGAGCCCCGCCGGCACCCTGGCGTCGCACGTTCCGCACGCGCTGTGGGTGGCCTTCGACGTCGTCGAGGCGGCGATGCGCACCGATCGCCGCCTGGAGGCGAGCGCGCACGTTTCGGCCATGCGTGACGCCAACGTTGCGGCCATCTCGCCTCGACTCGCCCTGCTGCAGCTGGGATCCGCCGCCGTCGCGGCCCCAGACGACGCGGCGCCTGCGCTCTTCGAGCAGGCGCTGGCGGTGCCGAACGCCGAGCGCTGGCAGTTCGAGGCGGCCCGGATCCGGCTCTGCTACGGGGAGCGGCTGCGCCGCGCGCGCGCCACCACCGAGGCGCGGACGCAGCTCGCCAGGGCCGCGGAGGTCTTCCAGAGCCTCGGCGCCCACCCCTGGACGGCGCGCGCGGGCAACGAGCTGCGCGCCACCGGCCAGTCGTCGCGCCGCCCCGCGGGTCCGCTGCAGGACGAGCTGACCGCACAGGAGCGCGAGATCGCGCTGCTCGCCGCCGGCGGGCTGAGCAACAAGCAGATCGGCGAGCGGCTCTTTCTCTCGCACCGCACCGTCGGCGCGCACCTGTACCGCATCTTTCCCAAGCTGGGCATCACCTCGCGCGCCGCACTGCGCGACGCCCTGGAGGGGGAGGAGGGCTCAGCCCGCTGACGGTGCGAGCAGGTCGCGCAGGTTCCCGGCGTGGCTCTCCTGGCATTCGAGGATGGTCTCGACGAGACGGCGCGTCGTGGAATCGGCGCTGTCGAGCCAGCGGATCGTCTCCCGGCAGACGTCGATGACGATCCGTGCCGCCAGCAGGTTCTCGCGGAGCATGCCGGTCATGTCGGTGCCCGGATAGGTGCGGTAGGCGGTGTGGGAGTGCATCTCGAGGTGTTCGGGATCGAGGTCGGGGACGCCGCCGAGCTCGCCGATGCGGGCCGCCAGAGACGTGACATGGCCCAGCTCCGCGGTGGCGTACTCGGCGAAGCACCGGGCCAGGTGTCCGCGGGTGGGACCGGCGACCACGGTGGCGTGCTGCCAATACCGCAACCAGTCGACGGCAGCCGTCGCCAGCAGGGCGTTGAGGACGGCGACGACCGCGGGCGCATCGGCGTCGTAGCCCGGAGTGACCGGCCCGTCGGCCATCCCCAGCAGCGCACCGTCGCGAATCGCTTCGAAGTCCATGTCCCTCATGCACCCCACTGTGAGACGCGGCAAGGAGAGCCGGCTTCCGTCAAATGACTCGCAGGTGGCCTGAGTCATTTGACCGATGTGCCGGAGGAGGGCGGTTTCCCATGCTTGGACCATCACCGAAAGCAAGCGAGGGACCCCAGACATGATCCACGTCGACACGCAACCGCGACCACGAGCCCGGCGCCTCCCGATCATGATGCTCGCCGCCGTCCCTGCCGTCGTCCTCGGCGGCGTCGCCGGCTGGGGGCTGGCCAGCGCCTTCGGCGGCACCACGACGAGCGCCGCGCCCGCGGGTCCACTCACCGTCGCGTCGACCAGCGGCGAGGCCACGCGCATGGCGGTGGTCGCCAAGGTCAGGCCCAGCGTGGTGCAGGTCAACGTCACCCTGGCCCAGGGTGGGGCGATCGGCTCCGGCGTGATCGTCGACAGCAAGGGCGACATCGTCACCAACAACCACGTGGTCACCGGCCAGCAGGCGATCCAGGTGGTGCTGCTCGGCGGCGCCAAGGAGACGGCCACGGTGGTCGCCACCGATCCGGCCAACGACCTGGCGGTGATCAGGATCGCCGCACCGTCCGGCGGCCTCACCGTCGCCACCCTCGGCAACTCCGCCAACCTCAAGGTGGGCCAGGGAGTTCTGGCCATGGGCAATCCGCTCGGCGACACCGCGACGGTGACCAGCGGCATCGTCAGCGCTCTGAAGCGCACCGTCTCCGAGGGGACCGGCGCGCCGACCATCCAGAACGCCATCCAGACCGACGCGCCCATCAACCCCGGCAACAGCGGCGGCGCGCTGGTCGACCTGCAGGGACAGGTGATCGGCATTCCCACCCTGACCGCCATCGACCCGGAGTTCAACGCGCCCGCCAACGGCGTCGGCTTCGCGATCCCGTCCAACCGGGTGAGCACCATCCTCGCGCAGCTGCTGCCGTCGGGGAGCGCGGGATGATCGGACAGCTGCGCGGCATGAACCAGAGGGCCGCGTGGTCACGTGCACCAGGAGGCAAGCAATGACAGCGCAAACCACACAGGTCGGGCTGCAACGCACCAGGCTCGGCCGCAGCGAGCTGAACGTCTCGCGCATCGCCTTCGGCACCTGGCAGCTGGGCGGCGACTGGGGCGCGACCGACGAGGAGGCGGCGATCCTCGCGATTCGCCACGCCTACGAGCGCGGCATCAACTTCTTCGACACCGCGCAGGGCTATGGCTTCGGCGCGTCGGAGCAGCTGCTCGCCAAGGCGCTCCGCGGCTATCCGCGTGAGAGCGTGGTCATCGCCACCAAGGGCGGGCTGCGACCGCTGGGCGGCCCGCGCGTCGAGCGCGACTCCAGTGCGGCGTGGATCCGCCAGGGAGTCGACGACAGCCTGCGCGCCCTGGCGACCGACCACGTCGACCTGCTCCAGGTGCACTGGCCGGATCCGCGCACCCCGTTCTCGGAGACCGCCGGCGCACTGGCGGAGCTGGTCGCCGCCGGCAAGGTGCGTCACGTCGGCGTCTCAAACTTCAGCCCCGAGCAGATGGACGAGTTCAGCAAGGCGCTGCCGGTGGAGACGGTGCAACCTCCGTACCACCTCTTCCATCGCGACATCGAGGCCGGGCTGTTGCCCTACACGCAGGCGCACGACATCGGTGTGCTCGTGTACGGGCCGATGGCACACGGTCTTCTCAGCGGCCACCTTGGCGTGGACACGCACTTCGCGTCGGACGACTGGCGTTCCCACAGCCCCGACTTCCAGGGCGACGCGCTGGCCAGCAACGTGCGGGTGGTGGCTGCGTTGGAGCAGTTTGCCCGGGACGAGCTCGGCGTCCCGGTGAGCCGGCTGGCGGTGGCGTGGACGCTGGCCAACCCGGCGGTGCAGGTGGCCATCATCGGCACGCGCAACGCGGAGCACGTCGACGACGCGGTCGCGGCGGCCGGCCTCGCGCTGAGCGCCGACGTGCTGCGCCGCATCGACGACATCGTCAGCGGGGCCGTGCGCATCGCGGGCCCGCGACCGGAGGCGATGTGATGACGACGGTGGCGATCCTGGGCACAGGCAAGATGGGCTCGGCCCTCGCGCAGCGGCTCGCCGGCACGGGCTTCGACACGGTGCTGTGGAATCGCACGCGCGCTCGCGCCGAGGCGGTCGGCGTGGGACGCGTGGTGGACACCGCGGCGGACGCCGTCCGCGCCGCCGAGGTGGTGATCAGCAGCCTCACCGGAGCCGACGCGGTGCGGGCCACCTACGGCGGTCCGCAGGGCGCCCTCTCCGCGGCGAGCGGGCAGCTCTTCATCGAGATGAGCACGGCGGGACCCGAGGTCGTCGCCGAGCTGCAGCCACAGGTGGAGGCCACCGGCTCGGCGCTGCTGGACGCGCCCATCGTCGGCGCGCCGCCGATGGTGCTGCGTGGCGCGGCCGCGATCCTCGTCGGCGGCAGCGACGCGGACGTCGAGCGGGCGCGACCGGTGCTGCAGCAGTTCGGCGAGGTGCGCCACGTCGGTCCTCTGGGGAGCGGCGCGAGGCTGAAGCTGGTCAACAACAGCATGCTGGGAACGGTCGCCACCGCGGCCGCCGAGCTGCAGACCGCCGGAGAGATGGCGGGGCTCGACGCGGATCACGTCTTCTGGATCCTCGCCCGCATGGTGCCGTCGCTGGAGATGCGGCGCGGCGGCTACCTCGAAGGCCGTCACCAGCCGGCGATGTTCGCGCTGCGCGACCTGCACAAGGACCTCGGGCTGGCCCTGGACCTGTTCCACGGCTCGTCCGGTGACGTGCCCCTGACCGCGCTGGTGCGGGAGCTGGTCGCCGAGGCGGCGCGCACCGGCGCCGATCTCGACATCAGCGCGGTGATCACCCGGTATCAGGCTGTCCTGTCGGGGTCATCGCCACCACGGTGAGCGCGTCGGCGCGGGTTTCGCTCAGCCCCTCGAGAACGCGATCACGACCGCGATCAGCATGATCACCGAGATGGCGGCGATGCCGGCCATCGCGGCCCAGTACCGGTCGTACGGCGTCAAGAGCGGCGGTGAGTAGACGTAGCCCTGCGGAGCCCAGCCGCAGAGCGGGCACCTGCCGTCGGTGTAGGCGGGAGCGAAGGCCCAGGAGTCGACGGGGCAGACGGCACGGGCACGTCGATCGGCACGGCTCCGCGTGAGTGCCGCCGGAGCGGAGCGCAGGGTCGAGACGAGCGACCTCATGGCACGCGCCTCAGTGCCGCGCGGTGCAGGTAGAGCGCGCCCACCAGCGCGATCATCAGCGCCTGCCAGGCCAGGTAGGCCAGCAGCAGCCACTTCGAGTGCGGCTCGGTGAGCACCGCGAGGACGGGCATCGAGGGACGCGGCGGCGCCGCCGCCGGGGGCGCTGGAGCGGGCGCCGGCGGAGGAGGCGGGGTGGTCCCTGAAGCCGCGCTGGAGTCGCCGCTCGTCGTGGTGATCGTGTTCGTCGAGAAGACCGGAGCCGCAGGGGTCCCGAGGTCGGTCGGTGTGGCCGGGATGTCGACCGTTGGCTGCGCCGGCGAGGCGATGGCTTCGTTGTCGAGCACCACCACACCGAGGGTGTGCCGGACGAACTGCTTCGGCACCCCGTTGGGGGTGCCGGTCTGGTGATGGTCGATCACCACGCCCTCCGCGTCGACGTGGAGGTTGTCGCCCTCCTGCGCCACCTGCGGAGCCACGGCGTGGACGCTCAACCCCGCCTGGGCCAGTGCCGCGTTGATGGTCGCGTTCACCGCCTGGACGGCGTCCAGCGGTGCGTTCTGCTGCTGCACGGTGACGCCGTTCTGGTCGATGGTGACGGGAACGGCCGTGCCGCCGACGTTGACGAAGGCCGCGCCAACGGTGACCGAGATGGCCTTGCTGAACGATCCGTTGCCGGTGCTGCCGATCTTCACGCTGACGTGCACGTTGTCGATGGTCAGCACGCCGCCGCCGTACGAGGCGTGGTGCACCCTGGAATCGCCGGTGGTGACGAAGCCAAGGGTGGAGTCGAAGAAGCTGGAGGCGTTGGCGGTGCCGGCGTCACTGCCGTCTGCCGGCGCGCCTGCGGGCACCGTCGTGGTGTTGCCGGCCGCACCGTACGTGGCCGCCGCGGTGCCCGATGCAGGGGTCACCGACGCCGACGCGGTCGCGCTGCCCGCGCTGTATCCGGGCGGATTCTGGGTCCCCGGATACTGCGCGTTGACGTACTGCGGTTGGGTGACGTTCTGGCCGGCGAACACGGCCTGGGCGAAGGGACCGGTGTCAGCCGGGGTCGCGGCCGCGCTGTTCCCGGCCACCGACACGTCGACGCGGGCGAGCGGGTAGAAGTTATTGACGACCCCGCCCGAGAAGCCCACGTCGACCTCGGTGCCGACCTGCTGGCGGTCCGCCGCCGTGGCCACCTGCCCGTTGTAGATGCCGTAGTTCGCCGCCAGGGACTCGTCCTGCGCGGCATGGCCCACGCTGACCAGCACAGCGTCGCCGGCCACCACCGCGAGCGCCGTACCCGCGAATCCGATCAGCATCCACCGGCCTCTCCGCGTCGACGCCGTCATCGCTGCGCTCCGGCCGCGGTCTTCTCGTCGCGTGGCTCCGGGGCCAGCCTGCCCTGCAGGGCCTGTTCCAGCAGCTCGCCCACCGCGACGCCTTCGCGTGCGGCCCGCTCGGTCAGCGAGCGCATCAGCGCCGGAGGCAGCGACACCGTGACGTTCTCACCAGAGCTGGCGCGAACGCGCCGGGGAGCCGCCGCCACACCCGTGGCCGCCACTTCCTCCTCGGCGCTGCCGAGATACGAGCTGCGCACGAACTCGGGGTCGGCGGCGAGGCTGGCCGCGTCGCCCTCGTAGCGCACCTTGCCCTTCTCCAGCACGTAGGCCCGCGAGGCCACGGCCAGGGCCTTGCCGACGAACTGCTCCACCAGCAGCACCGAGGTGCCGCGCTGCGGGAAGCCGGCAACCAGCTCGAAGAGCTGGGCGACCACAGTTGGTGCCAACCCCTGCGACATCTCGTCGATCAGCAGCAGCCGGGGACGCACGATCAGGCCGCGCGCCAGGGCCAGCATCTGCTGCTCACCACCCGACAGTGTGCCGGCCAGCTGTGACCGCCGCTCGCCGAGCCGCGGGAAGATCGCGTACATCTCGCGAACGCGGTTGTGCACCTCGCCGCCGGAGACGCCGGCCATCCTCGCCGCCAGCTCGAGACTCTCGTTGACGTCGAGGGTGGGGAAGATGCCGCGCCCCTCGGGGACGTGCACCAGCCGCGACCGGGCGATGGCATCGGCGCTGCGGCCGTCGATGCGGCGTCCTTCGAACGCGATCTCGCCGGCCATTGGCCGGAGCATCCCGGAGATGCAGCGCAGCGACGTCGTCTTGCCGGCACCGTTGGCGCCGAGGACGGCGACGATCTCACCCTCGGCGACGTGCATGTCGATGCCGAAGATCACCGGGATGCGCTCGTAGCCGGCGCGCAGGCCGCGCACCTCCAGCAGGTTGCTCATGCCGCCTCTCCCAGGTACGCGGTGATGACCACGGGGTCGGAGCGGATCGCGGGTGCATCGCCGGAGGCGATGACGCGGCCGAAGTCGAGCACGGTGATGTGGTCGCAGACGCGCATCACCAGCGACATGTCGTGGTCGACCAGCAGCATGCTCACCTCGAGGCGATCGCGGGCGCTGCGCAGGAATCCGGCGAGCTCCGCGGTCTCGTCCGCGTCCAGGCCCGCGGCGGGCTCGTCGAGCAGCAGCAGCGCGGGCCGCAGGCAGAGGGCGCGGGCGAGCTCGACGCGGCGCTGC
The DNA here is from genome assembly GCA_035995545.1 of Candidatus Dormiibacterota bacterium. GTDB lineage: Bacteria > Chloroflexota > Dormibacteria > Aeolococcales > Aeolococcaceae > DASRDZ01. The sequence goes on along the minus strand of DASYKI010000009.1, from coordinate 199,664 downwards.
ACGCCGGTGGGCAGGTCCTGGGCGCGCAGGCCGGCGACGCGCTCGATGTCCAGGAAGTGGAGCATCGCCTGCGCTCGTTCCCGGGCGCGGCGCTCCTCGAACCGTGCCCACGGCATGCGCAGCGCGTCGCCGACCATGCCGCGACGGGCGAAGGCGTCGAAGGCCACCATGCAGTTCTCCAGGACGGTCATGCTGCCGAACAGCTGCAGGTTCTGGAAGGTGCGGGCGATGCCCAGGCGGGCCCGCCCGTGCGGGGACATCCCGGCCAGGTCGCGGCCGTCGTAGGTGATCCTGCCCGCGTCCGGCGACTCGACACCGGAGATGCAGTTGAACAGCGTGGTCTTGCCCGCGCCGTTGGGCCCGATGAGGCCGACGATCTCACCGCGGTGCACGGTTGCCGAGACGTCCTGGAGCGCCTGGACGCCGCCGAAGCGCTTGCCCACGCCGCGGATCTCGAGGAGGGCCATCAGGCCGCCTCCGACGCAGGGGGCCCGGCGACGCCACGCCGACGCGCGGCCGCGGCCCGCAGCGCGTGGGCCACGTCGTGCTCGGCCTTGACCACCACTCCCTCGGGGTTGAAGACCAGCTGCACGATCAGGATCACTCCCAGGATGAGCGGGAACCACTGGTGGGACAGGGGCGTCATGTCCAGCGCCTGCGGCGCGAAGATGATGAAGAAGCCGGCCACCGCCGCCGAGAAGATCGAGCCGGCGCCGAAGACGGTGATCGACGCCACCAGCGCCACCGAGTACTGGAAGCTGTAGGCGCTCTGGGAGCCGCCGGCCACCGACGCGTCGGCGACCGCCTTGAGCGCACCGGCGAGCCCGGCGAGCGCGGCGCTGACACCGAATGCGGCCAGCTTCCAGGCTGCGACGTTGAGTCCCAGCGTGCTCGACGCCACCTCGGAGTCGCGAACCGCGCGGAGCACGCGGCCGGTCTTGCCGTTGCGCATGTTCCAGACCAGCAGCGCGGCGAGCAGGAAAACGCCGAGCGCGAACAGGTAGAAGGTGTAGCTCTCCAGCTGGCGGCCGAGGAACGACGGGTAGCCGATGTTCGTCCACGCGGTGCTGCCGTTGGTGAGGCCGTCCCATGTGCCGGGTGTCAACACGAAGACGTCGACGAAGAGCGCGACCGCAACCGTCAGCACGGCGAGGAGCAGGCCGCGCAGGCGCAGCGCCGGGATGCCGACGAGCACGCCGCCCACGCCGGCGAACGCCGTGCCCAGCAGCGCAGCCAGCCAGAAGCTCACGCCGTGGCCCACCACCAGCGATCCCACGGTGAAGGCGCCCAGCGCCGCGAAGGAGTACTGGCAGAACGACACCTGGCCGACGAAGCCGGTCAGCAGCACCAGGGAGAGGGCGAGCAGGGCGGTCACGGCCGCGTTGGTGGCCAGGCCGTGCAGCGAGAAGTCGAAGAAGGCGGGGATCCAGGCGGCGAACACGATGCCGGCGGCAACCAGGCCCCAGCGCCGCACTGTGGCCGTCACCATCACACCGTCCTCAGTGCGCGCACGCCGGGGCGGAAGAGCACCGCAAGCGCCAGCAGGACGACTCCGAAGGTGACCAGCTGCGCGGTCGCGGTTCCCGCCGCGCCGAACGCCGAGGGGACCTGCTGGCCCACCCCGAGCGCCATCGCGCCCGCAACGGTGAAGGTGAGGCTCTGCAGCCTGCCGAGCAGCGCCGCGGCAAAGGAGTTGACCACGATCAGGGTCAGGGTGAAGGGCGTGAAGAGGATGAACGGCGTGATCAGCACGCCGGCCAGGGCTGCCATCGCCGAGCCGATGACCCACGACAGCGCGGTGACCCGGTCGACGTTGATGCCCCACAGCCTGGCGCCGCGCGGGTCGTCGGACACCGCGCGCATGGCGGTGCCCAGCGTCGTCCTCTGGAGCAGGAACGCCGTTGCACCCGAGAGCGCGAGTGCGACCACGATGACCAGCAGGCTGTTGTAGCCGAAGCGCACCGTGGTGCCCGGGACGTGGAAGGTGGCGTCCTGGCCGACCAGGTTTATCGCCGAGTGGTACGCGGTGAAACCCCAGACCAGGCCGGCGAGCTGCTGGAGGACGAGCAGCCAGCCGATGGTCACGGCCACCTTGACGATGGGCGGCCGCCCGGTGAGCGGCCGGATGGTGAGCACCTCGATCAGGAAGCCAAGGACGCAGCCGGCCACGATGGCGGCGAGCAGGCCGATCCACGGGCCGAGCGCCGAATCGGGGAGGAGCTGAACGGCAAAGGTGTAGGCGACGAACGCGGACACCGTGGCCACCGCGCCATGCGCGAAGTTGAGCACGCCGCTGACCCGGTAGATGAGCACCAGGCCGAGCGCCGCGAGGGCGAACACGCCACCGGACGCGAGCCCGGTGGGGAGGTTGTTCTTGAAGTCCTCGAGGCTTGCCAGCACTGCGGACGCGAGCATCGATGCGTGCACGGCTAGGAGGGGTTGTAGGGAATGTCGACCCAGTCGGAATCGGTCACCCATCCGTCCGCCTTGCCGGTCGGGTTGTGCATCCACTGCACCCAGTGGTTGGGATCGTTGAGGCCGCCGTGGCCGTAGGTGAGCGGCCTGGTGAGGCCGCCGGTGTCGAAGTTGCTCAGCGACTGCGCCGCACTCACCAGCGCCGCCCTGGTCACCGGGCCCTTGATCGCGCGCAGCGCGGCGACGAAGACGTGGGCGGCGATCCACTGTTCCTCGGTGTAGACGTCGAGATTGCCGTGGCTGACCTGGCTCGGGTAGTACTGCTTGACGGTGTTCAGGTAGTCGGCCATCGCCGGGTTGTCGGTGTGGCCCACCGGCTCCAGCACCGGCGTGAACGACTGCACGCCCTTGAAGTTGGAGCCGTACGCGCCCTCCGCCCCGGTCTTGTCGAGACCGGCTCCGATCATCGGTGGATTGAACTGGTCGCGCTCCATCGCCTGGTAGAGGCGGGCCATGGAGAAGGGGTCGAGCGCGGGCAGCACCGACTTGGTGCCGTCGGCCAGCCAGGGGGTGACGATGCTGCTGTAGTCCTGCTGGTTGGCGATGTCGACGGCGACGTCGTCATTGCCCGTGGGGTGCTGTCCGCAGGTGGCCAGTCCCTTGAGGATTCCCCCGTTGACGCTGGCCGCGAAGCTGGCGGTGAGGTAGACGACGGCGGCGTGCTGGTAGCCCAGCGCACACAGCCGCGTCGCACCGGCATAGCCCTGCCGGCCCAGCGAATCGGCGACGGGGAAGGAGAGTGGCGACTGGAACTCGGCGTCGACGCCGAGACCGCCGAAGATGGGGATGCCGCACTGCGGACACGACGCCGTCTGGGTGTCGAGGTAGGGTGCCTCGGTCTGCTCGCCGCTCACCGACGTCCAGCCGACGATGGCCAGCACGCCCTGGCTGAGCAGTCGCTGCGAGCAGGAGTGCGCCGTCGACGGGTTGAACGCGGAGTCGCAGTCGATGAGCTGCAGCTTGCTGCCGTTGACGCCGCCCGCCGCGTTCACCTGGTCGAAGTAGGCGCGCACCGTGTCGCGCTCGACGGTGGCGTCCAGTGGCCCGCTCTCGTCGAAGATGCCGCCGACGGTGATGACGCCGTTGTGGACGAAGTTCTGCGAGTTGTTGATGCCCGGGACGGCGGCCGAGCCGGCGCTACCGCCGTTGCTGACGTTGGTGGCCGTGGTGCCGCCGCCGGACGACGCGGCGGCCGCGCTGGACCCCGGCGTCGGCGCCCCGGGAACGCCGGTCGCGGCCGCGCTGGCGGCCGGCGTGGCGCCGGCCTCGGCCGCGGCACCGCTCCCGATCCGGTAGGACACGGTCGCCGACCCGGCGTGGGTCAGCGCGTACGCCGCGGCGGACCCCAGTCCCAGGGTGGCCAGCAGGCTGACCGTCATGAGCACGATGACGGTGCGCTCGCGCCCCTTCATCCCACGCGCCCCAGCGCTTTCAACCTCGTTCCTCCAACCGGGCGACAGGCTCGCCTGTTGGGTACTGACAGCGGCTGTGCTGGGTTTCTTGCGGCGGAAGGGGGCGGGTGGGCGCTACCGGGCGAGGAAGTCAGGTCGCTCGCTGGCGCGCGACGGCGAGGTAGACGCCGAGTCCGATCATCGTTGCGCCGCCGGTCGCTCTCATGGCCTCGAGGCGCCGCGGGGATCGACCGAACCAGCTCCGGGCCTGTCCTGCGGCAAGCGCCCACAGGCTGTCCGACAGCAGCGCGATGACGACCCAGACCAACCCGAGGAGGAGAAGCTGGAGAAAGACGGCCCCGCTGGTCGAATCGACGAAGCCCGGGAGGACGGCGATGAAGAACGCCAGCGATTTGGGGTTGCTGACGCCGACGAGGAACCCGTCCCAGAGAACGCGCCGCCGGCCGGGCATGATGCGATCGCGCTGCAGCGTTGCGGTGCTGTCTCGCCGTCGCATGATGGCCCGGACACCGAGGAAGACGAGATAGCCGGCACCAACCAGCCGCATCACCTCGAAGGCCACCGCGGAGCGCTGCACCAGCTCGCCGATGCCCGCGGCGACGGCCACCACCTGGAGGAACTCGCCGACAGCATTGCCCACCACGGTCAGGAGCGCTGGACCCCGTCCCAGCGACAGAGCCCTGCCGACGATGAAGAGAACGCTCGGGCCGGGAACGAGGATCAGGATCACTGCGACCAGGGCAAAGCTGGCGATGTGCGTCCCGTTCATGCCTCGCCCGAGTCTAGCCGCCGCCGCGCCTCCTCAACCTGCACGATCCGTGCGGCGCGAGAAGCGGGCAACCAGGATCTCCGCAACGGGGCAGCAGCGCGACGCCCGGCGACTCCGGGCCGTCAGGGTGTGATCACGATGCGGCCGAACGCCTTGCGGCTCTCCGCGTATGCGTGCGCTGCTGCGGCATCCGCGAGCGCGAAGGAGCGGTCGATCTGGACCTGGAGCTCGCCGCCTGCAACACGTTGGAGCATGTCGCCGATCATCGAATGGACACGTTGGTACTCGTACAGGATCGCGCCGGCGAGGTAGACGCCGTGCAGCGCGTTGTTGCGGCCCCAGAGCGACCGCGCCTCGATCGCCGAGCCCGCACGGGCAGCGGTTCCAACGCTCACCAGCCTTCCCCGGTAGGCGAGCACGCCGATGCTGTCGACGAGGTTCTGGCCGCCGATCGAGTCGACGACGACGTCCACGCCGCGCGAGTCGGTCAGCTGGTTGGTGCGCTCGACGAAGCTCTCCGTCGCGTAGTTGATGCCGTGGTCGAGTCCGAACTGCTTCAGCCGCTCCAGCTTGTCGTCGCTGGAGGCGGTCGCGATCACGGTTGCGCCCGCGCGCTTGGCAAGTTGAATCGCGGCCATCCCGACGCCGCCGGCTCCGGCGTGAATCAGGACGGTCTGGCCCTCGGCGAGGTTGCCGGCGGTGAACAGGCACTCGTACGCGGTTCCGAAGGCGACCGGTACGCAGGCCGCGTGGGCGGCATCGAGCCCGGCGGGGATCGGCCACGTCATCGCCGCCGGCACCGCTCGCCTGGCGGCGTGCGAACCGAAGGCGTTCAGGGCGACCACGCGGTCGCCGACCGCTCGTCCGTCGACGCCGGCACCGATCTCGCTGACCGTACCGGCGCTCAGATACCCGACGACATGTGGGACGGTGGGCAGCTGCCCGGCCGCGCGAGCGAGCAGGTCTCCACCCTCGAGGCTGATCGCTGCAGCATCGACGACCACGCAGCCGTCCGTGCACGTGGGATCGGGCACCTCCTCGCAGCGAAGCACCTCGGGCCCTCCGTTCTCGGAGATCACCGCCGCCTTCATGCCCGCGTCTCGAGCCACGCGCGGTAGCGCCCGAGCGCGCGCCGCTGCCTGCGCTGGTCACACACCAGCGCGTGGAGCGGGTGGGTCCTGCCCGTGGGCTCCTCGCCGCGCGTGATGCGGCCCATCTGGTGCCGGACCAGCGACATGCTGGCGGCCGACGCCAGCGTCTTGTCCGACCAGGTGACGCGCTTCAGCTGCCGGGTGGCCTCCACTCCTTCACGCCAGCGGTTGGGGAGATCTGGCGTGACCGCGATCGCCGTGCCCATGCCGATCAGCGCGACGCCGCTCGTAAGCACTGCTTCGGCGGTCTCGCGGCGCGTGATTCCGCCGGTCAGCATGAGCGGCAGCGGGCTCGTCCTGGCGAGCTGGGCGGCGAGCTCCAGGAAGTACGCCTCGCGCGCCACGGTGCCGGCGTCGGTCGGCCGGCCGGCCATCGCGGGGCTCTCGTAACTACCGCCAGAGAGCTCGACCAGGTCCACCCCGAGCGGCGCGAGCATCGCGATCACTCTCTGCGCATCGTCGACGTCGAAACCGCCGCGTTGGAAGTCCGCCGAGTTCAGCTTGACCGCGACCGCAAACGACGGGGACACGGCCATCCGGATGGCGCGCACGACGTCGAGCAGAAGCCGTGCGCGGTTCTCCAACGGGCCGCCCCAGTCATCGGTTCGCCGGTTCACCAGCGACGAGAGGAACTGTGAGAGGAGATAGCCGTGCGCGGCGTGGACCTCGACGCCGTCGAATCCGGCGCATTCGGCGAGGCGCGCCGCGCTGGCGAACCGCGTGACGGTCGCATTGATCTGCTCCGCGGTCATTGCCACGGGCTGACCGAACCGCTTGCTGTGCTTGCCGAGCTCGAGTGCGACCGCCGACGGCGCCCACACAACTCCTGGCATCCGGGCCTGGACCTGACGGCCGGGATGATTGAGCTGCAGCCACATCGCCGCACCGCCGGCCTTTCCAGCCTCAGCCCATCGAGTGAACGGCTCCAGCGGCGCACGATCGTCGAGCACGACGCCGCCTGGTCCAGTCAACGCCTCGGCGTGCACCATGACGTTTCCGGTGATCAGAAGGCCCGCGCCGCCGCCGCCCCAGCGACGGTACAGCGCGATGAGCCGCTCGTCGGGAAGCTGCGCATCGCCGGCCATCGCCTCCTCCATCGCTGCCTTGGCGACCCGGTTGCGCAGGCGCGCTCCCGATTGCAGGACCAGCGGAGAGAACAGGTCGGTCGACATTACGTGCACTCGCCTCCCATTGCCCAGATGTTAGCGGCGATCACATTAGCAGGCTATAGTAAACGCTGTCAACATCGAGGTGACCCATGCCCATGCCGATGCCCAAGGCGACCTACCACCACGGCGATCTGCGCGCGGCGTGCGTCCGCGCGGCGATGGAGCTGCTCGACGAAGGCGGCGAGACGGCGCTGTCGCTGCGCGCGGTCGCGCGTCGGGTCGGTGTGTCGCCGGCAGCTCCGTATCGCCACTACCCGGATCGCGAAGCGCTCGTGTCGGCGGTCGCGGCGGTCGGCTATCGGGAACTTGCCGAGCAGCTGGCAGCGGCGCACCCGTCACCGTCGACCCCGGAGCAGATGGCCAGCGTGGCGATCGCCTACGTGCAGTTCGCGCTCGAGCGGCCCGCGTTGTTCCGCATCATGTTCGGAGAGCCGTGCGATCGGGACAACGACGAGCGCGTTGCCGCGACGGCCGCAGTGTCCCTGTACCTTCGCGAGATCGTGGTGCGATCCTTTCCGGACGCCGACCCCGAGTCGTTGGCGACCGCGATCTGGGCCCTGGTCCACGGGCTTGCCTTCCTGCACTTGGACGGCAAGCTCGATGCTCGTACTCCGGCGGCGGTCGCAGATCGGGTCACCGGCGCGATCCGGGCTTTGCTGAGCACAGCCAGGGTCGGCGTACGTTCACCGGGCCGACGATGAGAGCGTGTCGTCAGTGCGGTGCCGCGGGTTGCAGGCCTGTGGCACCTGCGCTCGTGCCCGGCGGCTCGCCCGCGGTCGTATGGTGGGCGACATGACCATTCAGCGCATGGACAACGTGGCCGTCGTCGTCGACGACCTGGACGCCGCCGTCGCGTTCTTCACCGAGCTCGGCATGGAGCTGGAAGGCACGGCGCAGGTCGAAGGCCTCTTTGCGGACCGCACCGTCGGGCTCGACGCCGTCCGGACCGATATCGCGATGATGCGAACGCCGGACGGCCACGGCAAGCTGGAGCTGACCAAGTACAACAACCCCGCAGCGGTCAGCGCTGAGCCGGCGAACCCGCCGCCGAACATGCTCGGACTGCATCGCGTCATGTTCGCTGTCGACGACATCGACGACACCGTCGCCCGCCTGCGCGCGCACGGCGCCGAGCTGCTCGGCGAGGTGGCGCAGTACGAGAGCACCTTCCGGCTCTGCTACCTCCGCGGCCCCGCGGGCATCATCGTCGCCCTGGCCGAACAGATCGGCTGACGCGAGCCTGTTGCGGGACAGCGTGCCGGACCTGATCGGCACGCCCAGTGCGACGGGGCGTCAGCGACGCTGCGCCGCCACCAGCACCGCGAGCACGCTGGACCGGATCGGTCGCCCCAACCGCTGATGCAGCATCACGTTGTCGCGCTCCCAGCCCTCGCGCTGAGCGGGCGCCAGTCGCTGGTAGTAGGACGTCGTGCGCATCAGGCGGTTGAGCTCGTCGGCGGTCTGCTCCAGCAGCAGCGGCACGGTCATGAGTTTGACGTCGCCGAACAGCCGGGCGGCGTCGGGGTGCTCGACATCATGGGCTCCAAGCCACGCCCACACCGCCGCGATGTCGGAGCGTCGCGCCTGCACGCCGGCGTCGATGGCGTCGAGGTCGCGCAGGGGCGGCCAGCCGGCGACGAGCTCGGGCGCGTTGTTCGCGAGCGCTGCCAGCAGCCCTGCATGGTCAGCGCGGCTGCGTTCCTCGGCGAGCCCGCAGTGGCCCAGCAGCGCCAGCGTGCCGCCGGGTGCCAGCACGTCGGCCACCCGCCGCCAGCTGACGGCGGGGACCAGCCAGTGGAACGCCGCGGCCGAGAACACCGCGGCGAGGTGGCGGGGAAGCTCGGCGTCCTCGAAGCGGGCGTGCACGAAGCGGACGGCGTGGGGATCCGTCAGGGTGGCGCGTGTCTGCTCGATCAGCTGGTCGCCGGGCTCGACGGCGGTGACCCGCAGCCCCCGCGCGACCAGGCTGCGAGTCAGCTGGCCGGTGCCGCAGCCGATCTCGAGAACGTGGTCGCCGGGGCCCAGGCCGCCCAGCTCGCAGGCACGCGTGACCAGCTCCTCGGGATAGGCGGGCCGGCTGCGCTGATACTCGGTGGCAACGCGGTTGAAGACGGCGCCGTGGCTGCGCTCGGAGTGCTGCTCAGGCATCACCGCACTCTACAAGCGCTCCGGGGAGGCAGGGCGAACGGCTGTGTGGGACTGCTCGTGCGGGCCAGCGGGTTGGCAAAAATGAAGAGGCATGCCCGGTGCCCGCTGTGAAATTCGCTCCTGACGGGCGACATCGTGATGGCCGGTAGGCAGATGCGAGCAGGAGAAGTGCTGGGTTGATCCTTCCGAAAGAACGCGACCCTCGTTTTGTGACGATCCGCCGCGGTGGGACCCTCACGGATGAGGACCACCGTCTCGTCGCATTGTGGGCGGCATCGTGCGCGGAGCACGTCCTGGTGCTCTTCGAGTCGGCTCGGCCTGAGGACCCGCGACCGCGTCGCGCGATCGAACTCGGGCGCAGCTGGGCGAGCGGGGAGATCACCATGTCAGCGGCACGATCGGCAGGAGGCCATGCAATGGCCGCGGCCAGAGGTCTGACTGGGGCGCCACGCCATGCCGCGTACGCCGCCGGCCAGGCGGCGGTCGTCGCCCACGTCGCGGCGCATGAGCTCGGTGCGGCCGCCTATGCCATCAAGGCCGCCCGCGCCGCCGCTCCGGAAGTAGACGGCGAGCGCGCACGGCGACTCGAGTGCCAATGGCAACGCGACCAACTCCCGGAGGCAATCCGCGAACTCGTACTCGACGACCAGCGGTTGCGGAACGACATCTGCTGGTCGGTGTTCGACTGCTGAGAGCCCGTCGGGGCGCTGGCACTGTCAACAAGCGCACGGCGTGCTGGCCGTCGCCCCAATCACGTGATAAGACGGGATCATCAAGGCTGGACGCGGCCTTCTCCCTTTTCTCCAAGGCCGCATGCGGAGAGTCCTCCAGCAATCTGAGGAGGCCGACCTCTAGCCAAGTCGGGGAGCACATCGCCGTAGGACCTCGCGGGCGACCCTGACCGCTGTCACGCCGAGCCCCACCCCACCCGTCTCGACAACACAGGGTGGACCGACCAGTCATACCATCTACGGATGCCCTTACCCGTGAACCACGAGGCCTGCATGCGGCCGCTGCTGGAGCTCGTTGCGGACGGAGCCGTCCACAGGCTCGCCGACGTTCGGGAGGAACTCGCCGATCGGCTCAGAGTCAGTGCCGACGAAAGGGACATGCGGACCGCCAGCAGTGGGAAGCCCATCTACCGCGACCGCATGGACTGGGCACGTACCGACTTGGTGCAGGCAGGTCTCCTGGAAGCCGTGCGTCGCGGCCACATCGTGATTACGCCCCGGGGCCGCGAGGCTCTGGAATCTGGCCCCGCTGAGCTCGACCGATCATATCTGCGGCGTTACGCCGAGTTTGAGGCCTTCCTGTCACGGCGCACCCGCAGCGAGGGCCCGCTTGCATCAGGCGACTGGGCGGTGGAGGCAGACGACGTGCTCGCGGCCGCCAGCGAGTTTCGCGAGCGATGCCTGCTGGCCGGCCGCGGCCTGCTGCTGCCCAGCCGCGAGATCTGGAAGATCGAGACGATCGAGTCCGTTTTCCACAATTTGATCGAGACGCCCAACCTCGGCCCGGGGACATTCGCCGAGAAGCTGCAAGGTCAGCTTGCGGACCTTCCTGACGAGGCCTACGCGCTCACCGCCGACGCGCTGGCGGTCTACCTACTCTACCCGGCTGACTTCCTGGCGCCGACCAAACGCTACCAGGTGCGCCAGCCACTGGAATGGCGTGGTCTGGCTCCAGAGGATCCGGGCATCGTCGACCGCGCATTCGACTCGCCAATCGGTGGCGCCGGAATGTTCTACGTCCAGCGCAGAGATCTGCAACTTGGATTCATCCTTGCCTTCGCACGCGCGGCGCGAACGATGGGTGGCGATCTGCATGATCCCACGGAGCTCGCCCGGCTGGCCGACGACGTTGCCATTCCACACCTGATCGCGTCAGCCACCGAGAGTGTTTCGGCGCGGACTGTCAGCGGCGCGCGTAACATCGTCCTCAGCCTGCTCGCCCCAGACTACTACGAGGCCATCGCGAGCACCAACCACAAGAGCAAGGTCGCCGCTCGCTGGGCTGACCTGGCCGGGCCAAGCACGGACCTCGACCGGCGCCTATACGAGATACGGCGGTCGCTGACCGAACGATACGGCGAAGGCTTCAACTACTACACGCCGGAACTCAGAGTTGAGTGGGACATCGCTCGCCCGGTCCGGCCGCGGGGTCGGCCCCCCCGAGCCGTATCCCAGGCCAACGCCGTCGGAATTGCCGAGCAGGCGATTGAAGAGGCGGTGAGCCTCGAAGATCTGGCCAATCGAGTCCACATGACGGTCGATGAGTTGGAGCGTCTGGAGGCCCTGCTCCACTCCAAAAAGCAGGTGATCATCGAGGGCCCACCCGGCTCCGGCAAGACCTTCCTCGCCGAGAACTTTGCCGATTACTTCTCCGCGGCCGCCGGGCAAGTTGCGCTGGTTCAGTTCCACCAGTCGTACGGCTACGAGGACTTCATTCAAGGCATCCGGCCACGTACCGACTCCGGCTCGATCAGCTACGCGCTGGTCGATGGAATCTTCAAGCGCTTCTGTGATGCCGCGCGACATGCCGACAAGAATCAACGGTTCGTCTTCATCATCGATGAAATCAATAGGGGCAACGTCGCACGAATCTTCGGGGAGCTCATGTACTGCCTGGAATACAGGGGCCGCTCTGTGCCACTCGCTGGGGCGGACGCTGGAGCGCCGCCCTTCTCCATACCACCGAACGTCTACGTCATCGGCACGATGAACAACACCGACCGGTCGCTCGCTCAACTCGACTACGCGCTCCGGCGCCGTTTCTACTTCTACCGGCTCACGCCCGTCGAGGCAGGCCGGGCCCCCGTACTGGAGCGCTGGCTCGCCAAGCAGCCGCTTTCGAACGGAGCCCGAGCTGCAGTGCGCGACCTGTTCGTGGCTCTCAACCAGAGGGTCACTGAGATCCTCGGGCCCGACTTCCAGGTGGGCCACAGCTACTTCATGCAGGCGGAGGTCGACAGTGATGGCTGGAGCGAGGCGCTCTGGTCCTCGGCGATCACCCCACTTCTCGAGGAGTATCTCTACAACCGGCACAATCGTGAGCAGCTACTTCAGGAGCTCAGACCGGAGCACCTGGTGGAGTCAACCGTGGCGGCGGACGACGTTGAGGAGCGCACGTGAGCACGTGAGTGCAATCCGGCTCGCGGAATACGGTTCGCAGACGGCGGAGGAACTGACCAGGGATGACCTCGGGTTTCTGACCTCGCGGTATCGTCAGGCCGTCGTGGCAACGGTCGACCCCGTCTCCCTTCTACCGCGTCTGACAGCGTCCTCTTGGGTCGGGGTCATCGTGCTGCCTTCAGGCTGTGAGATTCGCATCACCACGAAAGTACCCGTGGCCAACCTGTTCTATATGCTCGCCGTCGTCAACGACTGGCAGTTTCGTTCCGAGGATGTTGCTGGCTACGCAACGGAGGCGACGATTCTCTACGTCGTCGCCCGCTACTTCAGAGATCAGCTGCTGGCCTTGGACGGCAGGGGACTCTATCGCGCCTACACAGACGTGAGCGACAACCTCGCAGCCGTCCGCGGTCGTATCGACCTTCCTCACGATCTGCGCCAGAACCTGATCGAGCGCGAGCGTACCGCTTGCATCTTCTCTGAGTTCACCCGCGACATCCGGGAGAACCAGTTCCTCCGCCAGACGGCGCACCTGCTCTCGGAATGCGGCCTGGTCGACGACTTCGCTCCAGACTTCGCTCGCATCGACTACTGGTGGAGTGACGTACGCCGCACCAGTCACAGCCCTGACATGGCGACCAGCTTCACCTACCATCGCCTCAACGAGCACTACCGTTCCGTGCATCAGCTCGCCGCCCTTCTGCTCCGGTGGCTATCGCCCGACGGATCGGATGGGGATCGCCGATTTCCAGCGTTCCTCGTCAACATGAACGATCTCTACGAGAAGTTCATCCGCCAGAGCATCGTCGATCGCGCCTCGGGAACGATGCGCGTACGTAAGCCTCGACGGCTGCCTCTGGACAGAGCGAGCAGCGCTCACATTCAGCCCGACCTCCTCTTCGAGCACCACTCGCGCCCGATCCTGGTGGGCGACTGCAAGTACAAGCGCACAGGCGTGAAGACCGACTCCGATTCCGATCTCTACCAGATGGTCGCCTATTGCACGGCTCTCGGTCTCGAGACTGGCGTGCTCGTCTATCCTCGCCACCTCGCGGACGTCAATGACGAGTTGGTGCTGCGCGGTTCCCCGATCCGTCTCCTGCGCATGACAGTCGACCTGGGACTGCCTCTGTCCGAACTGCGGTCGGAGACCAACCGCTTGTGTGACGATCTCTTGGGGAGTGCCTGTGTCGCACCGCCAACTGTCGAGCTACTCCCATGAGGCCGCATCAAGCACCATGGGCAGTCGACCTCACGGAACCGGCGACGCCTCACGGGGAAGAGGTCGTACAAGCTTGGCCAGCTCAAAACGTGCTTGGCTCAGACGCAGCTGCGCCGCGTTCTCCGACGCGCGGCCGTCGGCCCCGCGCGGGCCGGGTTGGCGACCGTGCACCAACCCGTACCCCCCGCATTGGTACGCGCAGCCCCACGACGCCGGTACCTTCCGCCAGCCACCATCGACCCCACTACATCCACCTACGGAGACAGCCCTAGGGTTCCGCCGGCCACCAGGGACCGGGCCCGCGACCGAGAGGGCGAGCGGCGCTCGACGCCGTGACACGGAGGGACAAAAGCCCGGGAGGCGGGTCTCCGTGCTCTCGGAGGTCTCCCGTGGCCGACCTGATCGTCGGGCAGCCGGTCGTCATCTCCGTCGACGTGCAGCGCGCCGGCGCCCGCGGCGACGGTCCCATCCCGCACATGCCGGGGTTTCCCGAGCGCCTGCGACGCTCGGTCGCGATCGTCGAGGCCGCGCGCCAGGCGGGCGTGCCGGTCATCTTCATCCAGGAGCGCCACAGCCGCACCCACGTCGACTTCGGCCGCGAGCTCGACGGTCGCGAGGCCGTGCACTGCCTGGAGGACGATCCCGAGACCGCCCTCCACGACCTGCTCCGGCCCCTGCCCGACGAGTACCACGTGCCCAAGCGGCGCTACTCCGCCTTCTTCGGCACCGACCTCGACATCCTGCTGCGCGGCCTCGGCGCGCGCACGCTGCTGCTTTTCGGTGGCCTCACCGACGTCTGCGTGCAGTACACGTTCGTCGACGGGCACCAGCACGACTACCACGTGCGCGTCGCCGCCGACGCATGCGGCGGCTCGTCGTTCGAGGCGCACGAGGCGGCGCTGCGCGCCATGGAGTACCTGCAGCGCGGCGCTCTCAGCAGCACCACCGACTTCGTCGCAGCGCTGCTCTCCCACCCCGGCCCGCGACGCCCGGCGGTGCAGCCCCTGCCCGCCGCGGCCGAGGCCCAGGCGCTGCCCGCGTGACCGCCGTGGCGGCAGCGCTCCCGCCCCCGCTGTCCCCGGCTCAGCCGGGGCGCGAGGCTGTTGGCGCGGCCAGAGGGCTGCACGTCACCTTCCGTCGCGAGGGACGCGACCTGCACGCCCTGCGCGGGGTGGACCTGGACATCGCCCCCGGCGAGATCGTCGGCCTGGTCGGCGAGTCCGGCTCGGGCAAGAGCGTGCTCGGCCTGGCACTGCTCGGCCTGCTGCCGCGCGGCGCCCGCGTCGCCGGCGAGGTGGAGGTCGCCGGTGTCGACATGGTGCGGGCCCGCGAGGCCGAGCGCCGCGCGGCGCGGCGGAGCGCCCTCGGTGCGATCTTCCAGGACCCGCTCAGCTCGCTCAACCCGACGATGCGTGTAGGCCGGCAGGTCGAGGAGGTCGCCGGGTCAGCGCAGGAGGCGCTGCGCCTGCTCCGTGCGGTGGGCATCCCCGATCCCGAGCGACGGCTGCCCCAGTATCCGCACGAGCTTTCCGGCGGGCTGCGGCAGCGGGTGATGATCGCCGTCGCGCTGGCCGGCGGCCCCCGGCTGGTGGTCGCCGACGAGCCCACCACCGCGCTGGACGTCACCGTGCAGGCGCAGGTCCTCGGCCTGCTGCGCTCGCTGCGCGACGAGGCCGGCTGCAGCGTGCTCTTCATCACCCACGACCTGGGCGTGGCCGCCACCGTCGCCGATCGCATCTGCGTGCTCTACGCCGGGAGACTCATGGAGGCCGGCCCCGCCGCCGCCCTGGCCGCCGCGCCCGAGCACCCCTACACCGCGGCGCTGCTCTCCTCGCGGCTCACGCTGCGCAGCCTCCGTGGCGTGGAGCTGCCCACGCTCGGCGGCGAGCCCCCCGACCCGCGCGCACCGCGGCCCGGGTGCGCCTTCGAGCCGCGCTGCCCGGTCGCCGGGGACGACTGCGCGCGGGGCGAGCCGCCGACCCTGACCCCGGCGCGGCACACCGGCGAGCGCGCCTGCCTGAAGCCCGCCGTCCTCGCCGCGGCGGTGCGGCTCGGCGGTGGCGCCGTGCTGCCCGCGGTCGCAGCGCGCACCGGCGGGGTGGCCGTCGACGACGTGGTGGTCACCTTCGGCGCCACGCGCCGCGGCGTGCTGGGGCGGCCCGGCCGTCCCGGCTTCGACGCCCTGCGCAGCCTGTCGCTGGCGGTCGCTCCGGGTGAGGCGGTTGCGGTGGTCGGCGAGAGCGGCAGCGGCAAGAGCACCCTGCTCCGGGTCATGGCCGGGCTGCTTCAGCCAACCCGGGGACGGGTGCAACTCGGCGACGGCGCGGCCCCGCAGATGATCTTCCAGGACCCCGGCTCGTCGCTCACCCCCTGGCTGAGTGTCGCCGAGCTGGTCGGCGAGCGGGTGCGCCACCTCTCCGCGGCCGACCGCGAGGCGCGCGTCGCCGAGACGCTGGGCCTTGTCGGCCTGCCCGAGGAGGTGGCCCGGCTGCGCCCGCACGTCCTCTCGGGCGGCCAGCGCCAGCGCGTCGCCATCGCCCGCGCGGTGATCGAGCCGACCGGGCTGCTGCTCTGCGACGAGCCCATCTCTGCGCTCGACGCCTCCCTCGCCGCTGGCGTGCTCAACCTGCTCGGCCGCGTGCGACGCAGCCTGGGCAGCGCCCTGGTCTTCGTCCCCCACGACCTCGCCGCCGCCCGCCTGATCGCCGACCGCATCGTGGTGATGCGGAGCGGCGAGATCGTCGAGGAGGGCGGCGCCGAGCAGATCAGCCACACGCCCCGCCACGCCTATACCCGCGACCTGCTGGCGGCCGTGCCCGAAGTCGCGCCATGAGCATCGTCGGCCCGTACGCCGCCATGCCCTCGACGGCGACGGCACCGCGCGGCCGGCGCCTCCCCCGATTCTCGGCCCTCAGCCGCGTCGGTTGGATCGACCGGGCCGGCGTCGCCGTGTTCCTGCTGCTGGCCCTGGCCGCCCTGCTGGCGCCGCTGCTGGCGCCCCACGACCCCACCCTGGCGGCCGGTGAGGCCTTCACCGCCCCCGACGGCCACCACCTCCTCGGCACCGACGACCTGGGCCGCGACATCCTCTCGCGGGTCCTCTTCGGCATTCGCGCCAGCCTGCTCAGCGCGGTGCTGGTGATCGGGTCGGGCGTGCTCTTCGGCGGCCTGGTCGGCCTGGTCGCCGGGGTGCGCGGCGGGCTGGTCGACACCCTGCTCATGCGCTTCACCGACGTCTTCCTGGCCATGCCGGGCCCGGTGCTCGCGATCGCCGTGGTGGCCGCACTGGGACCGAGCCTGGTGCACACCCTGCTCGCCGTGGCGGTGGTGTGGTGGCCGTGGTACGCGCGCCTGGTCCGCGCCGAGACGCGCGCACTGGTGACCCGGCCGTTCGTCGACGCGGCCCGCCTGGGCGGCGCCGGTCGCTGGCGGATCATGCTGCGCCACCTCCTGCCGGGCACCGTCGGCCCGGTGATCGTCACCGCCAGCCTCGACGTGCAGAACGTGGTGCTGATCCTGGCGGGCCTCTCCTTCCTCGGCCTCGGCGCGCCCGACCCGGCGCCGGAGCTGGGCTCGATGGTGGCCAAGGGCCAGGACTACTTCTTCGGGCACCCCTGGATCCCCCTCATCCCCGCGGCGGCCGTGTTCCTGCTGGCCGCCGCGGCGAACCTGTGCGGCGACGCAATCCGCGACCTGCAGGCGCGCCGACCATGACCATCGGACGACTGTCCATGCAGCATCGGCGCATCGTCACAGGCGTGCTCGCCACCGCCTCACTCCTCACCGCGGCGTGCGGCAGTGGGACGTCGACGAGCGGCGGCACGACCGCGCCGGGCAGCGACGTGCTCCACCTCGCCTTCTACTCCGACATGAGCACACCGGACCCCGACGTCTTCTATGACATCGACGGCCTGGAGGTCACCCTGTACGCGTACGACAACCTCATCCGCTACAAGCCGGACAGCAAGGAGTACGAGGGCGATCTGGCCACCAAGTGGGCCATGTCGAGCGACGGGCTGACCTACACGTTCACCCTGCACCCGGGTGTCGTGTTCGCCGACGGGACGCCCTGCGACAGCAAGGCGGTCGCGGCGTCGTTCGACCGCCGCAGCAAGGTCAACTCGGCGCCGGCCTACATGCTGCAGGACGTCGATCACTACGAGACGCCGGACGCCACCACGTTCATCGTCAAGTTGAAGAAGCCGGTGTCGGCGTTCCTCGACTACATGGCGTCGTCGTGGGGCCCGCGCGCGATCAGTCCCACCGCCCTGGCCGCGCACGCGGGCAGCGACGTCGGCCAGACCTGGCTGGCGACGCACAGCGAGGGCACCGGGCCGTTCACGCTGACCTCGTTCGACCGCGGCCGGCGCTACACGATGACCCGCAACGACCACTACTTCGGGCACAAGCCGTTCTTCCGCGAGGTCGACATCGACATCATTCCCGACTTCTCCACGCAGCGGCAGAAGCTCGACAAGGGCGACCTCGACGCCATCCTGCACGCCTTCCCCGTGTCCGAGCTCGCCTCGGAGAAGGGCAACTCCGGGGTGGTGGAACATGACTTCGCCAGCTACCTGATGCCCATGGTGTACTTCAACCCGAGCAAGCCGCTGGTGTCGAGCGCGGCGACGCGCAGAGCGATGATCGGCGCCTTCGCCCTGCCCGATGTCGTCACCCAGGTGTACGGGCGGCTGGGCAGCCTGGCCGGAAGCGTGTATCCCACCGGGCTGCTGCCCGCGTCGGCGGCGCCGGTCAAGTACGTCGACGCCACGTCCGATCCGGCGCTGCCCAAGTCGGGCACGACACTGGACTTCGCCTACGTGGCCGACCAGAGCGGCGTGCAGCGCCGCGCCGCCGAGCTGATCGCGCAGAAGGCGGCGCGGGCGGGGATCACCCTGACCATCCGCGAGGCGCAGCCGGCGCAGACCTATGACTACATCAAGGACCTGGCCCACGCGCCCGACCTGCTGCTGGGCACCAACACCCCCGACGCCGCGCATCCCGACACCTGGGCGCGCATCCTCTGGGGCACGGGCGGCGGTCTCAACTTCTTCGGCTACAGCAACACCGGGGTCGACGCCGCGCTGGACAAGGGCCTGCGCGAGACCGACAGCAGCGCGGCGACTGCCGACTACGGGCAGGCGGGCTCGCTGATGATCGCCGACGGTGCCGTGTATCCGTTCGCCAACATCAAGGACTGGATGGTGATGCGCAGCGACCTGCAGAACGTCGCCCACGTGCCCAACTACGCGTGGTCTCTGGACCTCGACCGTTTGAGTCGCTGATGGCACGAACCATCGGGGTGCGACTGGTCGGGGCGGTGGGCGTGCTCTTCGCGCTGCTGACCATCGTCTTCCTGCTGCGCGTCGCGGTGCCGGCCGATCCCGTCAAGGCTCGGCTCGGCGCCGGCACGTCGCAGACGGTGGTGGAGCGCGAGCGCCACCGCCTCGGCCTCGACAAGCCCCTGATGGCCCAGTACGTCGACTACCTCGCCGGTGCGGTGCACGGTGACCTCGGCCAGGCACTGCACACGCGCCGCACGGTGGGGGCGGACCTCGCCGACTTCCTGCCCGCCACCGTGGAGCTGGCCGTGGTGGCCGGCTTTCTGGCCGGCGCCGGGGGGCTGCTCCTCGGCGTCGTCGGTGCCACCTCGCGGCGGGCCGGCAGCGCGCTGCGGCTGCTCTTCGTCGCCGGCGCGTCGGCGCCGACGTTCCTGGTCGGCCTGCTGCTCATCTATGTCTTCTATCTGCGTCTCGGCTGGCTCCCTGCCACGGGGCGCAGCTCCATCCGCGGTGCACCGGGCGGCCCGACGGGGTTGTTGCTGGTCGACGGGCTGGTCGCGGGGCGCCTCGACGTGGTCGGTGACGCTCTGACACACCTGGTGCTGCCCGCCATGTGCCTCGCGCTGGCGCCCGCGGCGGCCATCGGGCGCGTGCTGCGCTCCTCGCTGATCGACACGCTGGGCGCCGATTTCGTGCGCACCGCGCGGGCCAAGGGCCTGCACCCCTGGCACGTGCTGTGGCGGCATGCGTTCCGCAACGCGCTGTCGGCGCCGCTCACCATGACAGGGCTGCAGGCGGGGCTGCTGCTCGCCGGTGTGGTGGTGGTGGAGAGCGTCTTCGCCTGGCCGGGCATCGGGCTGTACACCGTACAGTCGATACAGACCGCGGACTTCTCCGCGGTGGCCGGAGTGACGCTGGTGCTCGGCGCCGCGTACGTCGTCATCAACCTGATGGTCGACCTGGCCCAGGCCGCCGCGGACCCGCGCATTCGCACGGCGTGAGATGAGGTGACCGTCCGGCGCGTGGTGCCGCTTCTGCTGGGCACGCAGGTTCTCGACCGGTGCGTCGCCCTGGGATGGCCGCTGACGGGCGTGCGCGAGCGCATCCCCATCCCGGCGTTCCTGGTGGAGCTGTCCGACGGCCGGCGCCTGCTGTGGGACACGGGCACCGACCATGCGGTGCTGGACGAACCCGGCCTGTTCGACGACGAGTTCCCGCCACCCGATATGGGCGTCGACGACACCCTGTCAGCGCGGCTCGTCGCGGCGGGCGGGGGTCTCGACGGCGTGGACGTCGTGGGCGTCAGCCACCTCATGGTCGACCATGCCGGCGGTCTGCGCTACCTGCCGGGGCGCGAGGTGGTGGTGCAGCGGGCGGAGCTCGCCTACGCGATGGCATCGCCGGATCCCGGCCCCTACCGGCGCGCCGACTACGACGGGCCGCTGGTCGACGTGACGTGGTGCGAGATCGACGGCGACGTCGAGTTCCTGCCAGGTGTGACCGCATTGTCGACGCCGGGACACTGTCCGGGACACCAGAGCCTGCTGCTGCGCATGGCCAGCGGGCGGTGCGTGATCATCGCCAGTGACGCCGGCGACCTGCGCGAGAACTTCGCGGGCGAGGTGCCGCCCGGGATCCTGCTGGCGGGGCGAGCCCTGGCACTGGAGTCCGTGCGGCGGCTCAACGCGATCGCCGCAGCGGAATCTGCGCTGCTCATCCCGGGACACGATCCCCGGGCATGGGTCGAGCTCCCCGTGGAGATCGTCTAGCGAGGGCGGATCCATCCCGCCGCGGGTCCCCAGGCGATGCGATCACGGGTCGTCGCCCCGCGGTCGATCTCGCCTGATGTCTGGTGCTCCGTCGATGCTGCGCAGGTGCAGCCGTTGCGTGCCACGGAGCGTTGCGCAGGGCGACGGCGTGGATCTCGATGTCGGCGCCGGCGGCGAGGCCGCTGACGCCGATGCAGGTTCGCGCCGGCAGGCGGTCGCCGAAGTGGGCGGCGTAGATGGCGTTCATCTCGGCGTAGCGGCTGAAGCAGGGCGGGGACGTTGGGAACCGCGGTTTGCATCGAGCATCAACGCTAGCGCCTGCCGCGACGGGCCGGCCTCAGCCGCGGCGCACAAGGGCGGCGGCTCACCAGCGGCTCATCGCAAAACAATTCCTTACAGCGAAACGGTGCCACGGCGCCTAGACTGATTACCCGGGCACAGGGCTCGTTCAGCTTTTGGGGGTGCCAGTCATGGCGGAAAGTCCGCACAAGCCCCATGCGCAGGCGGTGATCTTCGTCCCCGCGCTCGGTGAACGTACCGACCAGTCGTCTGACGCAGTCGCGCGACGCATCCGCACCGCGATGGACCGCGCCGATCCCGACCCGGCTGCGGTGTATGTGACGGAGCCGCTGGCGCGCCACGAGCCCTACGGCGCCGAGCGTGAGCACACCACGAGCGTGCACACAGTTTCCAAGAAGTCCGGCGAGAACCACGTCCCCATCATCGACGTCTTCGACATGTGCTACGCGGCCGAGGTGGCGCAGCGCTTCGAGACGCGCAGCCAACTGGGCAAGGGCCTGAATATGCTGCTCACCACCTGCCTCTGCGCGATCCGGTTCAGCGGTGCGCTGTTGCCACGGAGACGCAAGTCAGTGACTCCTGCCGAGAAGTTGCAGCTCGCCCTTGGCATGGGGGTGCTGGCACTGCTGGCCAGCTATACGGGTCTTCTCGTCGTTGCTATCGTCGACACCCTGGTGCACACGGTGGCGTCACCGAGCCACCCGTCGTTTGGCTTCTGGCAGCAGATCGGCGCGGGGCTGGTGGCCATCGGCGTGGTGGCGCCCGGCCAGCTGCGCCGGGCGCTCCGGGATGTGGCGGTGGACTATTCTGCTGCGGTCCGCTATTTCGACGCCGGCGACGGCCGCGAGGCGCGCACCGGACAGCTCACCGACCTTGTCGACCACGTGCTCGCGAGCGGCTACAAGGAGGTGCAGGTGATCGCCTACAGCTTCGGCTCGATCATTGCCATCGACACGCTGTTCCCGCGCGGTGGTCATCGCGCGCCGCGGCTGGACGGGGTCAGCAAACTCATCACCATCGGCTGTCCCTACGACGCTGTGCGGGTGTACTGGCCCGGCTACTTCGGCGGGCGCGGAGCGAGGCAGCTCGACTGGCAAAACGTCTACTCGCTGCTCGACGTGCTCTCCTCCAACTTCAAGGACCAACCCAAGAAGGCGGAGGACAGCGCACCAGAGCAGGGGGACTCGCCGGCGCCGACGGAGCTGCTCGAATACGTGCAAGGCGCCGGAGGCGAGAAGCTGACCCTCCTGCGCATCCTACTGTTCACCGGGCTGCGCGCCCACGGCATGTATTGGGACCGGGACTACGCATCCGATGTCGGCTGCTTCGGGTTGTTCGCTGCGGGCCTATCCCCGGCCACGCCTGCGCACCGGCGCAACGCTGACAACGGCCACCTGTCCAACATCGCACCGCTGAAAACGGCCGCACACAACTAGCCCGATTCGCCCGGACGCGCGGACAGCGGAGTCCACGTCCGGCGGGGCATCGCTGTCCGGTTCGCGGCCAACTGCTCCCCGCCTTCCACAAAGGGCAACGAGGGGACGCGACGAGGTACAACCGGACCGTCTTCGACGCGCTCTTGGGTCCGCGACGACCGCCTCGGGCCAAGTTCTCCGCGACCTTCCCTGGCGTGTTCGGCGAGGGATGGAGCTCGTTCTTCGCCTACGTGGTAGATCAGCGGGAGACGGGTATCGAACCCGCGACCTTCTCCTTGGCAAGGAGACGCTCTACCACTGAGCTACTCCCGCTCGCATGGCGCGGCCCGGGAGTATACCGCACCCCCCGCGGCCCTCCTGCGCACAGACGGCTCAGCCCGGCGGCAGCTCCAGCTCCCCCCCGCCGATCACCCGCAGGAGCGCGGTGAGCACCGGCCGCGCCGTGGACGCTCCCGCCGCGCTCTGCACCAGGACGCCCAGGCCGGCCGCATGGATCAACGCCACCAGCTCCCGGGTCTCCGGTGCCGCCCCACCCTCGTCAAGGATCTCGGCGATCCAGTGCACGAAGCGCCGCTGGGTGGCCGGCCCGAGGTCGGCCTGGCCGGGCCCGCGTGGGGTCCGCTGCAGCATGAGCATCAGCAGGTCGCGGTGGGGGTCGTCACCGGCCTCCAGCACCTCGACGAACAGCCGGAACAGCCCGGCCAGCTTGCCCTGCCACGTCGGTGCCGCCCCGATCCCGTCGGCGAGGCGCATCTGGAAGTCGGCCAGGGTCTCGCTGAGGACGGCCCGGAAGAGGTCCTCCTTGCTCTCGAAGTACCAGTAGATGGCCCCCTTGGTGCACCCGCACGTGGCGACGATCTCGCGGTTGCTGACCCCCGCGTAGCCACGCTCTGCGAACAGGCGCAGGGCGGTGCGGACGAGGCGGTCGCGGGTCGGGGTATCGCCGGGCAGCGCGGGGAGCGGAGCGGTGACCACGGTCCCAGGATAGGGAATCGGCGGACGGGGGACAAACGGCTCACGACGGTGCGCCCAGCTCGGCGGCGTCGCGCAGCCCCGCCTGCGTCCAGTGCCCCGACCGCGTGCGCAGCAGTGCCGCGACGCAGCGCACCACGATGAACGCCGTGAGCCCTGCCCAGACGCCGCCGAGCCCCCACCCGAGGAAGTACGACAGCAGGCTCAGCGGCACGTAGGCGCCCAGCGCCGCCACCAGGGTCACGGTGCGCATGAAGCCGACGTCGCCGGCGCCGATGAACACCCCGTCGAGCGCGAACACCAGCCCCGCCACCGGCATCATGCCGGCGAACCAGGGCCACGCCGCGTGCGTCGCCTGCACCACCGACGCGTCGCCGGTGAACCAGTGCGGGATCACGTCGAAGCCCGCGGCGAGCAGCACCGCGAAGAAGGCGCCCGCGCCCAACCCCCAGCGGATCAGCCGCCGAGCCAGTGCATGCGCGCGCATCACCTCGCCCGCGCCCAGCGCCGCGCCGATCATCGCCTGCGCCGCGATGGCCATGGCGTCGAGCACCAGGGCGAGGAATCCCCAGAGCTGGATGGCGATCTGGTGGGCGCTGACCACCGCGCCGCCCATGCGCGCCGCCACCGCTGTCGCCGTCGACCAGGCAACCAGAAAACCCAGCGTGCGCAACGAGAGATCGCGCGCGGTGCGGAGCTGCAACCGCATCACAGTCCAGTCAGGACGCCACGAGGCACCGCGCCGCCGCAGGGCCAGCGCGAACACCACCGCGCTGCCCGTCTGCGCCACCGCGTTGGCGATCGCCGAGCCGCGGATGCCGAGGTGGGCGCCGTACACCAATCCGGCGGCCATCCCCGCGCTCACCACGTTTCCGACAACAACGACCACAAGTGGCGTCATGGTGTCCTGCAGCCCGCGCAGCCAGCCCTGCCCGGCCAGGGTCACGCAGACGAAGGGGACGCCCAGCGCGGCGATGCGCACCCACTGCACCGCCTGGGCGTGCACCGAGGCGTCGTCGCCGCCGATCAGCGACATCGCCGGGTCGGCGACCGCCTCGATGAGCAGGGTGATCACCAGGCCGGTGGCGATGGCCAGCCAGGTGGCCTGCACCCCGGCGCTGAGCGCCTCCTCGGTGCGGCCGGCGCCGAAGCGGCGGGCCACCGTGCCGGTCGTCCCGTACTCGAGGAAGTTGGCCAGGCCGAGCAGGGTGGTCAGCAGGGTGCTGCCCACGGCCAGGCCGGCCAGGGGGCGGGCGCCGAGGTGGCCGACGATGGCGGTGTCGGCGAGCACGTAGAGAGGCTCGGCGGCGAGCGCGCCCAGGGCGGGCACGGCGAGACGGAGGATGGCGCGGTCGTCAGGGCTCACGCGCAGCAAGCATGCCCTGCCCGGCGGCGCACCCGCCAGCGCGCCGCACCGAAATTCTCGTGTGTCAAGACCGGGGGGCTGGCGCGTCCTGGTTGTCAGAGGCAAGGCTCACGGCAGCGGGAACAGCACCGCCACGGCTCCCGTGCAATGGACGGATGCAGCGCACGGGCGGCCGGTGTGCGTCACGGCCAGCCCGCGAACCGGCGGCCGCTGCCCTGAGCCAGTTCATGGGGGGTGGGATCCCGCAACCACCCCCCTCCGCCCCCTTCCGAGGGCACCGCACGGATCACCTCGGCCGCGACGTTACCCGGATATACTCGGCCACGGCCGGGTGCCCTTGGCCAGGGGGCACGCCAGAGGGAATGAGTTGAGCAAGGAATGGTGATCGAGCGCGATCCCCGCGGAGCGGCCTCGCCGTGGCGGTGACCTCGCCGTCCATCCTCGCCGAGCCGGCGCGCATCGGCTTCGAGGAGCTGTACGCCACCTACCAGCCGCGGGTGTACCGCACCTGCCTGGCCATCCTGCGCAACGCCGACGACGCCGCCGAGGCCACCCAGGAGGTGTTCAGCCGGGCGCTGCCCCTGCTCACCGGCCTCCGCGAGCCGCACGTGTGGCTGCAGACGGTCGCCCGCAACCACTGCCTCGACCAGCTGCGCCGCCAGAAGGTGCGCGGCCCCGGCACCCAGCTCGACGAGGAGACGGCCGGCTCGGCCCGTCACGACCCCGAGCGCGAGACCATGCTCCGCGACGCCCTGCGCCAGGCCTTCTCGGCGCTGTCGCCGCGGGAGCGCCGCGCCCTCGCCCGGGTCCTGGTGATGGACGACTCGCTGACCGACATCGCCGAGATGCTGGGCATCTCCTACGGCGCCGCGGCCCAGGTCGTCTCACGCGCCCGCCGCCGCGCCGCCCTCGCCGCCCGCGCCGTGATCGGTGCCAGCCTCGCCTGGCTGGCCCGCATCACCCTGCCCAAGGGTGAGCGCAGCCGTGCCGGCCAGGCCGCGGCGCAGGTCCTGCAGTCCTCGCAGAACCTGGTGCTGGCGGCGGTCGTCGTGTTCACCGCAGGTGGCCTCGCCCGCAGCGTCCCTGCCGCCGTGGCCCCCGCCGCGTCGGGCGGCGCCAGCGTCGTGCCGCTCGCGCCCGCCGCCGCCCGTCAGCACCTGGAGGCGATCCTGCCGCCACGGTCGCGCGCAGTCGTGCCGGCGCCGCCGAGCCTGCCGGGGTCGGCTCTGCCGGCCGGGTACGGCCCCGTGCGCGTTCAGCCCGACATTCACATCGGCAGCGGCTCGCCCGGGAGCGGTCAGGACAAGCACGGCAGCGGGTCGCCCGACGTGGTCAGGGTGACGGTGACGCCGCTCGACGCCAATCCCTCCGCGTCCTGCCACACCGCCGGCGTGAGTGCGGGAACCGGGAGCAATCCCGACATGGTCTCGCGCACCGTCAGCACCTGCTAGCCGGCGGCTGACAGCTCCCCCAGCTCGCGCAGGGTCTCGAAGGTGTAGATCCCGGTGCTGTGGCCGTCGCCCCACACCGTGTTGAGCCCGTAGAGGCCGACCAGGGAGATGTCGGCCAGCTCGTCCTCACCGGAGTCGAGCTCGGGCCTCACGGCGAAGCGGCCCGGGCGCCCCATCTCACCCAGGCAGACGGCGCAGGGGCAGGCGCGCCGCAGGACGTCGAAGCGGATGCGGTGCACGGCGCCGTCCGACCACTCGATCACCAGGGCGCGGGCGGCGTCGTCGTAGTCGAAGCGGGTGGGGGAGGGGGGCGCGGCTGCCATGCGGCGCAGCATACGGAGGCCGGCGGCGGCGCCGAAGCGTGGTGACGCCAGATCCGCTGCGGCTAGCCCTCGACCCGGCCGTCCCAGTCCCAGCGGGGCACGGGGAGCCCGTTCGGCACGCGTGACCCCGCGGGCGAATAGACCAGCACGTCCGCCACCGCCCACTCCATGTAGGCGCGCAGGGCGGCGCGGAACCCCTGATCGTCGGGAAGCCCCGCGTCGTCGGCGGCGGCGACGAAGCACTCGACGAAGCGCCTGCCGAGGTCGTCCATGGGGCCGTTGCCGCTGTGCACCGCCTGCATCCACGACTGGCCGCCGCAGGACTCCGAGTAGCGCGGCGGGCCGCCCAGGGCCTCTCCCCAGTACCAGGCCAGCCGCTCGACGTGCTGGGGATGGCCGGGATGGGAGAAGGGGTGGTTGAGCTCAGGGTCGGCCAGGCAGCGGGCGTGGTGCGCCGTGGCCAGGGCCAGCAGGGCCGGCTCGCCGCCGGCGAACTCGAAGAGCGTGGGACGTGGCATGGTGGCGCCCAGTCTGCCCCATCCCCGGCCCCGTGTCGATTCCGGCGCCGGCCGTTCGTGTGGAGGGTGAAAGGGCCGGCAGAGACGCCGGTGCCACAGTTCACAGGAGAGTTCGTGAGATGAAGCAGTACCTTCTCAGCGTCCGCATCGCCGAGGAAGCCGGCGAGTACCCCGCGACCGAGGACATGCAGCCCACCTACGACAGCGTCGACGTCCTCAACAAGAAGATGCAGCAGGCCGGCGCCTGGGTGTTCGCCGGCGGCCTGCACCCCTCCAGCACCGCCACCGTCGTCCGCGTCCAGGACGGCGAGGTGCTGACCACCGACGGTCCCTACACCGAGGGCAAGGAGCAGGTGGGCGGCTTCTGGGTCATCGCGGCCACCGACCTGGACGGAGCCCTGGACTGGGCGCGCCAGGCGACCGTGGCATGTGGTGCCCCCGTCGAGGTGCGTCCCTTCCAAGAGGACACCGAGGCCTGACCGGCTCCGTGACAGCCATCGACACCGTCGAGATCGAACGTGTCTTCCGCGAGGAGTACGGACGCGCGGTGGCCGTCCTGGTCCGCAGCTTCGGCGACATCGACGTCGCCGAGGAGGCGGTCCAGGACGCGTTCACCGTGGCCGTGCAACGCTGGCCGTCCGCCGGGCTGCCCCCCAGCCCGGCGGGCTGGATCATCACCACCGCCCGCAACAAGGCGATCGACCGCCTCCGCCGCGAGGCGTCGCGCCACGATCGCCACGCCCAGGCCGCACTGCTGCACGCCGGCGACGAGCCGGTCGAGGAGGGCGCCGTGCGCGACGACCGCCTTCGCCTGATCTTCACCTGCTGCCACCCGGCCCTGGCCCGGGCCTCGCGCGTGGCGCTGACGCTGCGGCTGCTGGGCGGCCTGACCACCCCGGAGATCGCCCGCGCCTTCCTGGTGCCCGAGGCCACCATGGCCCAGCGGCTGGTCCGCGCCAAGGCCAAGATCCGCGACGCCGGCATCCCCTACCGCGTGCCCGGACAGGCGGAGCTGGCCGAGCGGCTGCGCGCCGTGCTCGCCGTCGTCTACCTGGTCTTCAACGAGGGGCACACGGCCAGCTCCGGCGACCGGCTGGTGCGCGAGGAACTCTGCGCCGAGGCCATCCGCCTGGGACGCCTGCTCGCCGGGCTGATGCCCGACGAGCCCGAGGTGATGGGGCTGCTCGCACTGATGCTGCTCGTCGAGTCGCGCCGGGCCGCGCGCACCACCGCGGACGGCCGCCTGGTGCGCCTGGGCGACCAGGACCGCAGCCTCTGGGACCGCGGCCTGCTCGCCGAGGGCCAGGCCATCGTGCGGCGGTGCCTGGAGCGCAACCAGCCCGGGCCGTACCAGATCCAGGCGGCGATCAACGCCGTGCACAGTGACGCGCCGTCGGCCGGGCAGACCGACTGGTGGCAGGTCCTCCAGCTCTACAACCAGCTGCAGGCGCACACCCCGACGCCCGTGGTCGCGCTGAACCGCGCCGTGGCCGTCGCCGAGGTGGAGGGGCCAGACGCGGCGCTGACCCTTGTCGACCGGCTTGACCTGGACGGCTACCACCTCTTCCACGCCGTGCGGGCGGACCTGCTGCGCCGGCTGGGGCGCGCTGGCGAGGCCGCGCAGGCCTACGCCGCCGCCATCGCCCGCACCGACAACGCCGCCGAGCGCGAATTCCTGGAGCGCAGCCGCCGCAACCTGGTGACCTGAGCCGCTCGGCGCCAGCCGCGCAAACCCGGCGGCGAGGGCGCCGAGGGTGGGGTGGCGGCGCTCGAGCCGCCAGGGGCGGGATCTGCCCGCCCCTGTGTGCGCGGCGCCAGCCGCGCGAAACCTGCTAGCCTGCCGCGGATTCACCCGCCGGGGGGCTGCCGAGGAGGGATCGATCCGGGGTGCTGCATTCGCGACGCTGGCTCACGCACCTGCTGGTGGTGTTCACCGCCACCGTGATCGCCGCGGTCCCGCTGGCCGCGCACCACGGCATCGCCCTCGAGGCCACCGCCGGCGGGTCGCCTCTGGTGATCGAGGCGGTCTAGGGCATCGTGCCCATCGCGGCCCAGCAGGTCCTGCCGCCGACCGCGTCGCTGCCGCACATGGCCTGGCCCGCCGCGGGCGTGTTCACCCAACCCTTCGGCCCCAGCCCCTACTGGTTCGAGCCCGGCATCCACGTCGGGAACACGGTCTACCCGCACTTCCACACCGGGATCGACATCGCCGTGCCGTGGGGCTCGCCGGTGCACGCCGCGATGGCCGGGCGTGTCGAGTACATCGGCTGGCAGGGCGGCTACGGCAACACCGTGGTGCTGCTCCACGACGGCGGTTTGCGCACGCTGTACGCGCATCTGTCGCGGGCGACGGTGCGGCAGGGCGCGACGGTGGCCCAGGGACAGGAGATCGCCCAGGCGGGCGCGACCGGCAACGCCACCGGCCCGCACCTGCACTTCGAGGTTCGGCCCGAGCCGCTTGTGGTGTCGGATCCCATGGCCTACCTCGACCCCGCGGTGGGCGGCGACACCAAGCGCACCCCCGTGCAGTGGGGCCCGGCCCCCGGCGCGACGCCGGCGCCTGCGCGCTAGCCGAAGCGGCCGCCGCTCACGTGCAGCACGTCGCCGCTGATGAAGGCCGCGTCGTCCGAGGCCAGGAAGGCCACCGCCGCAGCAACGTCCTCGGGCGTGCCCAGGCGCTTGATCGGCTGCATCCGGATGGCGCGGTCGACGATCTCCTGCATCTTGGGATGCGCCCGCACCAGCGCGGTGTCGATCGCCCCCGGCGCCACCGCGTTGACGGTGATCCCCTCGCGCCCCAGCTCAGCGCTCAGCGCCCGGGTGAGCCCCACCACCCCCGCCTTGGCGGCGCTGTAGTTGGCCTGGCCAGGATTTCCCTGGTAGGCGCGCGAGCTGATGTTGACGATGCGCCCCCAGCCCCCGGCCCGCAGGTGGGGGAGGCAGGCGCGGGCACAGACGAAGTAGCCGCGCAGGTCGACGTCGAGGACCAGGTCCCAGTCCTCGTCGCTCATCGCCTCCAGGCGGGCGTCGCGGACGACCCCCGCGTTATTGACGAGGATGTCCAGAACACCCAGCTCGGCGGCGGCGCGCTCGACGGCCGCGGCCACCGCCGAGCTGTCGCGGACGTCCACCGCCACGGCGATGGCGCGGGCGCCGTCGCCCTGCAGCTGCGCGGCCGCCTCCTCGGCGGCGGGCAGGTCGACGTCGGCGACGGCGACGGCGGCACCCTCGGCGGCGAGGCGGCCGGCGATGGCCCGGCCCAGCCCGCGGGCGGCTCCGGTGACGAACGCGGCGTGGCCGCTGAGGCGCCCTTGCAGGGGCTGGGGAGTCGGGGCCTGGGAGGTCATGGCGGGCGACGGTACCAGCCGGGATCGCCCGGCCGGGAACGGCGCGTTGACGTCCGACGTCCTGGAATGTATGGTTTGCGCCGCGCCGCAACGTATTCCCACGTTGTGGAGGCATTGTCGTGGGGCGTCATGAGCGACCGGGCTGCGGTCCGGTTGGCCCCCGGTTGGAGGGAAGGCGTCCGGTCCGGTCACCGCAGCGGTGGCCGGGCCGGCGCCGCGGCCCCGCTGACCTCCCGGTCGGTCCGACGCGGCCGCCCGGCGGCTGGGTACCCTAGGCGTCCCCGGCACAGCCTCGCAGGCAGGGCGACCGTGCCGGACTTCCGCCGAGCCCATCCCGGAGGCGACAGCGCGATCTCGTGAAGGTCCTGGTCCTGGCGCCCTTCGAGGCCGCCGAGCTGGAGCGGCTGCGCGCCGTCCACGAGGTGGTCTACGAGTCCTGGATGGAGGCGCGGCGCATGCTCTCCCCGGACGACCTGGCCGAGCGCCTGCTGGCCGGCGGCTTCGAGGCCGTGGTCGTCGAGGCGGAGTTCGTCACCCGCGACGTCGTCGAGGCCGTCCCCGGCCTGCGGGTTGTCGCCTCGGCTCGCGGCAAACCTGTCAACGTCGACCTCGAAGCCGCCACCGGGCGCGGCGTGGTGGTGCTGCAGACGCCGGGCCGCAACGCCGAGTCGGTCGCCGACCTCTGCCTGGCGATGATCCTCGACCGCGCCCGCCACGTCAGCGAGGCGGCCGCGGCGGTGAAGCGCGGCGAGTGGAGCTTCGGCCTCGACGACGACGCCATGGTCCCCTACATCCGCTTTCGCGGTGTCGAGCTGGGCGGGCGCATGCTCGGGCTGGTCGGCTTCGGCGCGGTGGCCCGGGCGGTGGCGACCCGGGCGCTGGCGTTCGGCATGGTTGTGGCCGCGTACGACCCGTATTGCGAGCCCGCGGTGTTCGTGTCGCACGGCGTGCGGCGCGCCGAGACGCTGGAGGAGCTGCTGCGCGCGTCCGACGCCCTGAGCATCCACGTCGAGCAGACGGCAGAGACGCTGGGCATGCTCGGCGAGGCGCAGCTTCGCCTGCTGCCGCGCGGGGCCATCGTGGTCAACACCGCCCGGGCGCGGGTGATCGACCAGGACGCGCTGGTCACCCTGCTGCGCGAGGGGCACCTCGGCGGCGTCGCCCTCGACGTCTTCGCGCCCGAGCCGGTGCCGCCGTCGCATCCACTTCTGGCCGAGCCGGGGGCGTTGATCCTGCCCCATATCGGCGGCGCCACGGCCGACGTCGTCCGGCACCACTCGGCGATGATCCGCGAGGACATGGAGCGGCTCGCCCGTGGCGAGCGACCCCTGCGCTGCGCCAACCCCGCCGTGCTCGACGCGATGTCGCTGCGCTGATGGCGCGCATCCTGGCGGTCGACATCGGCGGCACCTCGGTGCGCGCCGCGGTTGTGGACACGGATGGCGGGAACATCGCGGGCAGCGCGGCCCGGTCCACGGCGCACCTGATCGACGCGCCGCCGCTGGGGCGCAGCTACGACGCGGACGCTCTGTGGGACCAGGCGTGCGCGGCGATGCGCGAGGCGGTGTACCGCGCCGGGGCGCGTGGCGGTGCCAGCGCTGCCGAGCCGGTGGTGGCGGTGGCCGCGACGGCGCAGCGCGTCGCCTGCGCGGCTCTCGGCGACGGCGACGTGCCGCTCTACCTGGGGCCGAACCTGGACACGCGCGGGGTGGCCACCGGCTGGGCGGTGGCCGAGGCGGGCGGCGCCGACCTCTACGCGCGGACGGGGCGCAGCCTGGCCATGCTCTACGCACCGTCGCGCCTGCTCTGGTTCCGCCAGGAGCGGCCCGAGGTCTTCGAGCGCATCCGCCGGGTCCTCGGGCTGGGCGACTGGCTCGCCCTCAAGCTCTCCGGCGAGGCGGCCACCGAGCCCGGCACCGCGGCCGACCTGCTCGCGCTGGACGTCCACACCGGCGAGTACTGGGAGCAGCTCTGGTCGCGCTGCGGGCTCGACCCGTCGTGGCTGGCGCCGCTGCGCCGCGCCGGGACGCGGCTCGGCGAGGTGACGGCGGCGGCCGCGGAGCGATGCGGCGTCGCGGCGGGAACGCCGGTCGCCGTGTGCGCCCCGGATTCGCTGGCGGCGATGCTGGGCGCCGGCGCGGCGCGACCGGGCACGACGCTGGTGATGGCCGGCTCGACCATGCCGATTCTGGCCGCCACCGAGACGCCGCGCGCCGATCCCGACGGGCGCATCTGGACGGGGCGGCACCCGGTGGGCGACCAGGGCGTGGTGGAGAGCAATGCCGGCACCGCCGGGTACGGCTGGGCCTGGATGGCCGAACAGCTGGTCGGCGCCGTCTCCGGCCTGGAGGGCGACAGCGCCTACGCCGCGGCGGAGCGCCTGGCGGCAACGGCGCCGCCCGGGGCGCACGAGGCGCTCCTCTACAGCGGCGGCGCGGGCATCCTCGACGTGGCCAACCCGGCGACCTTCCTGGCCCACACCAGCGCTCTGCTCTGGCCCTCGACGGTGCTCCAGCCCGACCTGGGCGCGGGCTCGGTGGTGCGGGCGGCGCTGGAGTCGGTGGCGCACATCGCCCGGGCCAACGTCGAGCAGGTGGAGGCGGTGTGCGACGGCGCCGGCCAGCGCCTGGTGGTGGGCGGCGGCATGGCCCGCAGCCGCCTGCTGCTGCAGATGCTGGCGGCGCTCATGGACCGACCGGTCCATACGCCGCGGTTCGACGCGACCATGGTCGGCGCCGCGGCGTGTGGGGCCGTGACGGCTGGCGTGTTCGCGGATCTCGCGGCGGCCGCTGCGGCGATGGGGGCCGTCGATGTGGCCGCGGAGCCCGAGGCCGCGCTGGTGCCCGAGTACGCGGCGGCGCACCGCCGCTGGCGGGCGCAGTACGCGCGCCTGCAGTCGCTGTGATGGTGCTGTGGTTGCGGAGGTAGACGGAGCGGTGGCCCACGACGATCTCAAGGCGCAGGTGATCGACGCCTGCAAGGAGCTGCTGCGGCTGGGCCTGACCACGGGCACGTCGGGCAACGTCAGCGTGCGCGTTCCGGGGACGGGGCAGGTGGTGGTGTCACCCAGCAGCGTGCGCTACGAGTCGATGCAGCTCTCCGACGTCTGCGTCGTCGACGTCGAGAGCGGAGATCAGGTCGAAGGTGACCGCAACCCGACCAGCGAGCTGCTCATGCACCTCGCCGTGTACCGCGCCCGCTGGGACGCCGGCGCGGTGATCCACGCGCACACCCTGCACACCACGGCGCTGTCGCTGCTCGGCCGCGGCATCCCGCCGATCATGGACGAGCAGGTGGGGCTGCTCGGCGGCGAGGTGAAGCTCTGCCCGCACACGCTGCCGGGCAGCGAGGCACTGGCGGCGACGGTGGTCGACAATCTCGGCGACCGCCGCGCGGTGATCCTCGCCCACCACGGCATGCTCGGCTGCGGACGCGACGTGCAGCAGGCGCTCGACGTCTGCCAGGCCAGCGATCGCCTGGCGCACCTCTACCTGCTGGCGCTGCGCGCCGGCGAGCCGGCGCTGCTGCCCGAGGAGGCGCAGCGATTGGAGCGCATGTACTACGAACTGCAGACGCGCAAACCCAGGCCGATGCTGGGATTCGGCGGGGGCGCCTGACTCCGCGCTCCCCCTCTGTGGCCAGCTACTGCAGGATGCTCTGCAACTTCATGGCCAGCCCCATGTCGCCCTTGATCTTGATCTTCCCGCTCATGAACGCCATCGTCGGGTCGAGCTTGCCGGAGACCATGTCGACCATGTCGTTGGCAGCCATGGTGATGGTGATGTTCGGCGACTCGACGGCGCCGGGGCCCGCGTCACCGGTCCCATCCTTGAACACGATGTGGTACTGGCCGCCGTTGTCGCCGGTGAGGTCGAACTGGTACGCAGCCTGGTTGCCGGCCGCCTTCGACGGGTCTGCCTGGAGGCGGTTGTTGATCTCGGTGAAGATCTCCGCGGGGGTCGTGGGCATGGTTGGGATCCTCCGGTCGGTCCGTGTCTCGTTTGCTGCGAATGTGGTTGTCGCGCCCGCCGCGCCCGTCGCGCCGCCAGTCTAGTGATTCGGCGAGGGGCTACGCGCGCGCGCTCGCGGCAACGGCGAGGACGATCTTGCCGAAGGGCTCGCCGGTCTCCATGGCGCGGTGCGCGTCGGCGGCGCACTCCAGCGGCAGGATGCGGTCGATCACCGGGCGCAGCGAGCCGTCGTCGAACCCCGACCACAGGTCCTCGACGGCGCGGCGCACGATCTCGCCCTTCTGCTCGACGGGCCGTCCGCGCAGCGTCGTGGCGATCAGCGACAGCCGCCGCGAGAGCATGGTGTTGAGGTCGACCTCGGCACGAACCCCGCCCTGCAGGCCGATGACGACGAGCCGTCCGTCGCGCGCCAGCGCCGCCAGGTTGCGCTCCAGGTAGGCCGCGCCGATGATGTCGAGGATCACGTCGACGCCGCGTCCGCCGGTGATCTCCGCGACGCGCGCGACGAAGTCCTCCTCGCGATGGTTGATCGCCTCGTCGGCGCCGAGTGCGCGGCAGAACCCCACCCGCTCCGCCGATCCCGCCGTGGTGATCACGCGCGCACCGATGCGGCGCGCCACCTGGATGGCCGCGGTGCCAACCCCTCCCGCGCCGCCGTGGACCAGCACCGTCTCACCACTCTGCAGGCGCCCGCGCGTGGAGAGGTTGTCGTGCGCGGTGATGAACACCTCGGGGATCGCACCTGCCCGCACCGTGTCCAGCGCTTGCGGCACCGGCATGAGCTGCACGGCGGGAACGGACACCTTCTCCGCGTAGCCGCCGCCGGCGAGCAGCGCGCAGGCACGGTCTCCCGGCGACCATCCCGCGACGCCCTCGGTGACCTCCTCGACGACGCCGGACGCCTCCATGCCGAGGATCTCCGAGGCCCCCGGTGGGGGAGGGTAGAAGCCGCGACGCTGCAACAGGTCGGCACGATTGACACCGGCGGCGTGCACACGCAGCAGCACCTCGCCGGGCGCGGGCACGGGGTCGGCGACCTCGGCGATGTGCAGGACGTCGGGGTCGCCCGGCTGGTCGAAGACGATTGCACGCATGTCTACGATTGTGCGGTGCCGGCCCGCCGCGTGTGTGAGGCCTACCCGGGGACCGTGGCCAACATCTCCGCGAGCGCACGCATCTGCACCTCCCGCTGGCGACGAAGGCGCTCTGCCTCCGCGACGTCGACCGCCTCGAATCGCAGCCGGTCGCCCGGCCGAAGCCGTGCCAACCTGGGCAGGTCCACCGACGCGACGGTCGCCACCTTGGGATAGCCACCGGTGGTGCCACGATCCGCCAGCAGCACGATGGGTTGCCCGCTGCCGGGCACCTGCACGGACCCGTGCGCGCACCCGTCGGAGATGATCTCCGGCGGCCCTCTGTGCTGCATGCGAATGCCGTCGAGCCGCAGGCCGACGCGGTCCGAGCGGTGCGAGACGCTGAGCGCGGTGTGCAGCAACGCCTCGACGCTCTCCACGGTGCACGCCTCCTGCTGCGGCCCCGGCACAACGCGGATCGGCGATGTCTGCTCACCGCCGGTGTGGGCATGCAATCCGGCGTCGTGCAGCGTCGCCGCGTCGAGCCGCACATCGGGATGATGTCCCGCGTACGCACGCTGCAGCGGCAGCGCATCACCGCCGCGCAGCGCGCGGCCCTGGAGTCCACCGAACCCGCTGCGCAGGCACGTCGAGCGGCTGCCCAGCACGGGTTCGACGCCGATGCCACCCTCCACCGCGACGATGCAGCGCAGCCCGCCGTGCACGCGTCCGATGCCCAGGCGCTCCCCCTTGCGGAGGACCATGCTGCGCCACGGGTCGGCGGGTGTCGACCTGCCGTCCACGCCGATGCGGGTGAGCTCGACGTCACCGGCGACCGCGATGCGCGCGCTGTGTGCTCGCACCTCGAGCAGCGGGCCGGAGTGGGTGACCTCCAGCGCCGCGTCGCCGGGTGCATTGCCGGCGAGCAGGTTGGCGACGCGCAGCAGCTCGCCATCCATCGC
The DNA here is from genome assembly GCA_035995545.1 of Candidatus Dormiibacterota bacterium. Classification (GTDB taxonomy): domain Bacteria; phylum Chloroflexota; class Dormibacteria; order Aeolococcales; family Aeolococcaceae; genus DASRDZ01. The sequence goes on along the minus strand of DASYKI010000009.1, from coordinate 163,417 downwards.
GCCACCGACGGGCACGCCGATGCGCTGGTGCCCGTGCCGCCCGCCGTCGTGCACGGTGGTGAGCAACCCCGGTTCGACGACGCGCAGATGCGGTCCCGCGCCGTCCCGTGCCCCGCCATCGCCGGCCGGCGACGCTTGCGTGGACACGCGCACCACACGGTCGCGCGCCACGAAGCGCACGGTATCGCCCGGCTGCACCAGCGCCGGTGGCACGCGCCCCGCGTCGAAGAGCACGGCATCGGTGTGCCCGATGAGATGCCATCCACCCGGCCCGGCAGCCGGATAGACGCACGAGAGCGCACCGGCAATCGCCACCGATCCGGCGGGCACCGCGTCGCGCGGATCCAGCCGCCGTGGCATGGCCAGCCGGTCATCGAGCCCGAGCAGGTAGGGGAGACCCGGCAGGTTTCCCACCATGGCGACGCGATAGGTCGCGGCGCTGTGCAGCCGCACCACCTCGTCGACGTCGAGCCCGCTGGCGCGCGCAACCGCCGCAAGGTCCTCGCCCTCGTAGCACACGTCGACGGAGTGCGTCGCAGCATCCGCCGGGAGCGCGGGCGAGGCCGGCGCTTCCGGCCGCTGCAGCCCTGGCGCATCGGCACGCATCAGCGCTTCGACATCCCCGCGCAGCCGCGCGTGCGACGTGCGCAGCGGGTCGTACTCCACGAGCAGCGACCGCAGCGCCGGGATCACCTCGACCATCCCCGCGGGCGGCGCGGCGGCCAGTCGCGCGTCCAGGTCGCGCACCGCCGCAGCAGCATCCTCCGAGACGGCATCGCCCAGCTCCACCACCATCGCGGTGTCGGCGGCGGCGACGAAGCGAGGGGCCACGGTGCCAACCGACGATAGCAGCGGCGCTGGGCGCCTATCATCCAGGCCGTGACACGGGTCGACCTCAACTGCGACGCCGGCGAGGGCTTCGGCCCCTGGCGCATGGGCGACGACGCGGCGCTGCTCGACGTGGTCACCACGGTCAACGTCGCCTGCGGCCTGCATGCGGGCGACCCGCTGATCATGGCCCGCACCGTTGGCATGGCCATGCAGCGCGGCGTCGCCGTCGGCGCTCACCCCGGACCCAACGACCTGTGGGGCTTCGGCCGCCGCGACGTCAGCGGCGAGCGGGTCGACGATCTGGCCACACTGGTCGCCTACCAGGTGGGCGCGCTGCAGGGCATCGCCCGCCAGGAGGGCGGCGCCATCACCTCGGTCAAGCTGCACGGCTCGCTGAGCAACCGCGCGGCCGTCGACGACCTCCTCGCCGTCGCCGTGGCCCAGACCATCCGCGCCGTCGACGCCGAGCTGGTCTGGCTGGTCCCGGCGGGCAGCGTCATGGTTCGTGCGGGGCAGCGTGCCGGGCTGCGCATCGCCGAGGAGGTCTTCGCCGACCGCGCCTACGACGACGTCGGCAACCTGGTGCCGCGCTCCGTCCCCGGCGCGGTGATCGACGACCCGCAGGCGTGTTCCGAGCGCGCCGTGCGCATGGTGGTCGACGGGGGAATCGACAGCGCCGGCGGCCGCCGCATCCGGCTGCAGGCCGATTCGGTGTGTGTCCACGGCGACACCCCGGGAGCGGTCGCCGCCGCGCTGGCCGTGCGCCACGCCCTGGAACATGCGGGCGTCGAGCTTGCCCCGCTGGCGGCCGTGCTCGGCTGAGAATTGCCTGAGAAGGAGCTGGGAGGGCTCCAGCACCTGTCTTCTCTCAGCTTTCAGAGGCACACTGCGGTGCCATGAGCACGGCAGCCCCCGCACCCCGCCGCGGCATCCGCCTCTCCCGGCGCCAGGCCCTCGGCCTCGCCGCGGGTGGAGCGCTCGGCGCCGCCGGGCTGCGTGTGGCCCTGCTCCATCCCGCAGGGCTGGTCACCCCGTCCACGCCGGCGTCGGCCGCGGGCGGCGCCGGCGCCTGGGCCAGCCCCCTGGGCAGCTCCCGTGCCCTGGCCGCCCACCTGCTGCGCCGCGCCGGCTTCGGCTACACCGGGGCGGAGCTGGACGCCGCGGCGGCGCTCTCCTACGGCGACCTCGTCGACAAGCTGGTGACCCAGGCGCCGCAGCAGCCGCCGGTTCTGGCCACTACCGACCAGTTCAATTACCGCACCGTCTCGCGCTGGTGGTACGCGCACATGGCCACCACCACCGCGCAGCTCCCCGAGCGGATGGCCCTGTTCTGGCACGGCCACCTCACCAGCGACTACCGCAAGGCGGCCAACTTCCCCTACGTCCACAAGCAGAACCAGCTCTACCGCGAGCTCGGCACCGGCGACCTGCGCAGCCTGCTCCTCGGCGTGGTCTACGACCCGCTGATGGTGCGCTACCTCGACCTCGACCAGAGCTCGGCGAAGGCGCCCAACGAGAACTTCGCCCGCGAGGTGATGGAGCTCTACACCCTGGGCGCGGGCGGCTACACGGAGCAGGACGTGCGCGAGGGTGCGCGCGCACTGAGCGGCATCCGCGTCGCCCTGCTCGACAGCGGCGGGACGCCGATGCCGCTGCCGAAGCGCCAGGCGGGCAGCACGCCGCAGGAGTACGTGCAGCAGCTGGTGCGGCTCCTCGACGGCGGCGCCCGCTTCGCCGGCGTGCTCCAGCCGCGCATGCACGACCAGGGCACCAAGACCTACCTGGGACACACCGGCGCCATCGGTCCCGACCAGGTGGTCGACATCCTGCTCGCCCAGGACGCCTGCGCGCCGTTCGTCACCACCAAGGCGCTCACCCACTTCGGGATGCCGTCGCCGAGCAGGGACACGGTGACGCGCATCGCCACCCAGTTCCGCGCCTCGAAATACGACATCCGCACCCTGCTGCGGGCAATCTTCACCAGCAGCGAGTTCAAGGATCCCGCCAACTACCGGTCGCTGGTGCGCTCACCCGCCGACTACATGGTGGCCGCGATGCGCGCCACCGGACGGACGGCGCTGGCCCAGCAGGCGGTCAACGCCGGCGGGGGCATGGACCAGGTCCTGTACGACCCGCCCACCGTCGCCGGCTGGCCGGTCAACGCGGCCTGGGTGTCGTCGAGCGCCTGGCTGGGGCGGGTCAACTTCGCCCAGATGGTGGTGGCCGCCAAGGGCGCGGCCCTGCCCGACGTGCGCACCGCATTGCACACCCAGCTCGACGGCGTGGTAGGTCCCGGCACCGCCGGCGTGATCAACGCGGCCGCGACCGACCAGGACCGTTGGTACGCGCTGCTGGCCAGCCCCGAGTTCCAGCTGAAGTAGGCAGCAACTGAGATGAGCATCACCAGGCGCGACTTCCTGGCCAGCGGGCTGCTGGCCGGCGCGGCGGGCATCGTGGTGCCGCCGGTGCTGGCCAGGGGCGTGCTCGCCGCCGCCAACGACGGCGTGCACAACAACCGGGTGCTCGTCGTCGTCCAGCTCGGCGGCGGCAACGACGGCCTCAACACGGTGGTGCCCTACGCCGACGCGGCGTACCACGACGCGCGTCCGGGGATCGGCGTGGCGGTCGACAAGGTGCTCCACCTCGACGCCGCCGCGGGGCTGAACCCGGTGATGACCGGGATGAAGGCGCTGTACGACGCGGGGCGCCTGGCGGTGGTGCAGGGTGTCGGCTACAACAATCCCACCTACTCGCACTTCGAGGCACTCCACGTCTGGGAGTACGCCGATCCGCAGCGCCGCGCCACCGACGGGTGGCTGGGGCGGCTGCTGGCGACGCAGATGAAGGACGCCTCGAATCCGCTGGCGGCGTGCGCGCTGGGACAGACCGGGACGCCGACCGAGCTGCGTGCCAGTGGCGCCACGGTCAGCGTGATCTCGTCGGTGAAGGGGTACGACGTCCAGGGTGGGGCGGTGCGGCAGGCGGCGGCGCCGGCTCTGTACAGGCGGACGCCGGGCGTCTACGGCGCGCTCTTCGACCAGGCGCTGTCCACCGCGGAGACGGGCATCGGGGCGCTGAAGAAGGCGTCGACGTACTCGCCCGCGGTTGCGTATGGCAGCACCGCCACCGTGTACGGGTCGAAGAACAGCCTGGCCGACGCGCTGCAGATGACGGCGCAGATGATCGTGACCCAGCCGGCGGTGAAGATCTGCCACGTGGTGCTGGGCGGGTTCGACACCCACCAGCAGGAGGATCAGCGGCAGGCGGCGCTGCTGACCAACGTGGACATGGCCATCAGCTCGTTCATGAAGGACCTCGACGCGCACGGCGTTGCGGATCGCGTCGTGCTGATGACGTGGTCGGAGTTCGGGCGCCGGGTCAAGGAGAACGGCAGTCGTGGCACCGATCACGGAAGTGCGGCGCCGGTGTTCGTCGTCGGAGCACCGGTGAAGGGCGGGATGTACGGCGCGGCGCCGTCCCTGACCGACCTGGACAGCGGGAACCTGAAGCACACCACGGACTTCCGCAGTGTCTACCAGGCGGTGATCCAGGACTGGCTGGGTGGTGATGCCTCGTCTGTGCTCGGCGCGAGCTTTCCGCAGCTCTCCCTGTTGCGGGCCTGAGGTTATCGACGTGGGTCGTGCTGCGCGGATGCTGGGGCCGGGACGGATGCGGCTGCTCGGCGGGTTGGGCGGGGTGCTCGCCTGCGGCGCTGCGGGGGTTGCGGTGGCGGTGAGTCCCAAGCCCGCCGGAGCGCCGTTGACACCGCCGGTCGACGCATCGAAGCCGGTGGACGCGCAGGCTGCTGCGGCGACGCCGTCGCCGGGGCTGTGCGCTGTCGCACCTGCGCCGGTCGATGCCGCGGTGGTGGCGGGGCTGCGCGATCTTCGCGCGGCGACGACGCGGGTGGAGCGCAATGCCGTGTTGCAGCGGCTCACCGCGGATCAGCGGCAGCAGGTGACGGCGCTGATGCGGTCGGGGTCGTCGGGATGTGCCGCGGGGACGCCGGAGCCGATGATCCAGCCGGATGTGGTGACTGGGGTGGCGAGTGCTGCGCCGGTCACGACCTCGTACGTGTCATGACTGTCGAGCACGCCGTTGGGAACTTCTCCGGAGGGCGCCGTACCGGCTCGGGCCCGATGCCGGCTCCCGCCGCCAGGAACGCCACGTTCACCGCCTTCGGCGGCGCGCAGTGCTCGATCCACGCCCACGCCGTCAGCGACGACGAGCTCTCCGCCTGCATCGCCGAGGTCTACGCCTTCGAGTCGCGCCTGACCCGCTTCCACCCGGACAGCGAGCTGAGCCGCTTCAACGCCGCAGCCGGACGCCGCGTCACCGTCTCTCCGCTCCTCGCCGAGCTGCTCCGCACCGCCCTCGACGCCCACGAGCTCACTGGCGGCCTGGTCAACGCTGCCGTCCTCCCGGCCCTGCTCGCCGCCGGGTACGACCGCAGCATCGAGCAGGTGCGGCGACGCGATCGCCCTGCAGCGCAGGTCCATCGGCGCGCTGAAGCTCCGGGTGTGAGGAGCGCCCCCGCACTCCCCCAGGTGCTCACCGTGGGCCCCACCTGGGCCCGCCTGGCGCCGGGGTGTGCCATCGACCTCGGCGGCGTCGGCAAGGGCTGGCTCGCCGACCGCCTCGCCGAGCGTCTCGACAACGCGGCCGTCAACCTCGGCGGCGACGTCGCCACGCAGGGTGGCGGCCCCGACGGCAACGGCTGGAGCGTCGGACTCTGCGACGGCTCGGCGATCGCCCTGCGGCGCGGCGGCGTCGGAACCAGCGGCACCGAGGCCCGACGCTGGCCCGGCGGCCATCACCTCATCGACCCGCGCACCGGGGTGCCCGCCGTCACCGACCTGGCCGCGGTCAGCGTCGTCGCCGGGACCGCGGCGCAGGCGGAGGCGCTGAGCAAGGCCGCCGTGCTGCTCGGCTCGACGCAGGCGGCCGAATGGCTGCACCAGCGGGGCGCCGCGCACTGGGCCCTCCAGTTGCGGTCGCCGCTGTCATGAACACCGATCTTCTCCTGTGGGAGGCGGCCCGCGCCGCTGCGCTGGCCGCCTTCGCCGTCCTCGCCGGCGCGCTGCTCACCGGCATGGCGGTGCGCACCGCGCTGCTCGGCAGCATCGCCCGCAGCCCCGCGGTGCTCGCCCTGCACAGCTTCCTCTCGTGGTTCTGGGTTCCGCTGGTCGCCGTGCACATCACCGCGCTGATCCTCGACGGCACCTCGCGCCTCAGCGCCGTCGACGCCCTCGTCCCCTTCCGCGCGCAGTACGCGCAGGTGGCCATCGGCCTGGGCACGGTGGGGCTCCTCCTGCTCATCCTCATCGGCATCACCAGCGCATTCCGCAAGCACATGCCCGCCGGCGCCTTCCGCGTCATCCACCGCCTCGCCTACCCGATGTTCGCCGTCTTCCTGGTGCACGCGCAGCTCGCGGGCAGCGACTTCAGCCGCACCTGGATCAGCGTCCTCGGCTGGGCGACGCTCGGCGCCCTGGCCATCCTGGCCGTCGCCCGCGCCGCCACCGGCCGCCTGCAGGGCGACCGCGAACAGCCCGCCTGAGCGGCGCCTAGCCGAGCGCGACCACCGCCTTGCCGGGTGTGGTCACGTGGCCCGACGAGTCGGTGCCCTCCAGGCCGATCTCGACGAGCTTCTCGCCGTTCTCCTGCCACATCCTGGTCACCGTGCCGCGCACGGTGAACGACTGCGGCGCATCCTCGCGCGAGGGCACGTCGACGCCGCGGTACTGCGCAGACAGCCGCCGCAGGCGCTGCGGGCTGCCCGCCCAGTTGACGACAGCTTCGGCCAGATATGCCTTCTTCAGATAGCCCTGCAGGATCACGTCGGGCAGCCCGGCACGCATCGCCGCGTCGCGGTCGTAGTGGATCTCGGCGAAGTCCTCGACGGCGCCGGCGAAGCGGGCGAGGGTGCGCGTCGTCGCCACGCGCTGCAGCTCGGGGATGGCCATCCCAACCTCCACCTCGTCCCAGCGCGGGGGCATGGCGGGAGGGATGGCTAGAGCCGTACGCCCGTCAGCCGCGCGCGGGTCACGACGTCCGCGGTTTCGTCGCGCCATGTGTACTCCAGTACGGTGATGACCATGTGTCCGGCCCTGCCGGCGCGTTCGGTGATGGAGGCGATGCGTGCGGTGCAGGCCAGTGTCTGCCCGACGTACGCCGGCTTGAGGTACTCGAACTCGGTGCCCGCGTTCATGCTGCGGGTGCCGAAGCCGCCCAGCTCGGGACGGCGCAGCTCGCTGCCCGGCACCTGGATGACGGGCCAGAACGCGGCCGGAATCGGGCGTTCCAGGAAGCCGGCTGCGTGCGCCGCGGCGGGATCGACGTAGATCGGATCGGTGAGGCCGACCGCCTGGCAGAAGCGGCGCACCGCGCCGGCTTCGACGAGGTGGTAGCCCGGTGGCGTCTCGACGCCGACGAGCGCCAGGTCGGCATCGCTGACGACACTCTTCTGCTCGACGGACACGATCGCTGGCTCCTCCGGGTGGGGCGTGGAGTGGGACGAGGGCGGCGGGTGAGGCCACGGTAGCGTGCTCACCACGCGTTGACAAGGAGTCCACGCCCCGGCGGGGCTCGTGGTGCTCGTCGCCGCCGTATAGTGCGGCTGAGATGACCATCTTCTGGTTGGTGGTGGGCGTCGCGCTCCTCGGTGTCGAGGCGGTGACGGTGGCCTTCTTCGGGTTGTTCATCGCGCTGGGATGCTTCGCCGGGGCGGTCGCGTCGACGCTCGGGGCGGACGCGTGGGTGCAGGTGCTCGCCGCCGTCGCCGTCGCCCTGCTGGGCATCCTGGTCGCCCGGCCGCCGGTGATGCGCGCGGTGCGCAACCGCGGACCCATCACCCTGCCCGGTGTGCAGGGGCTGGTGGGACAGCAGGCGGTCACCGTCGACGTCGTCGGCGACGAGCACCACCCCGGCCACGCGCTGCTCGCCGGCGAGCGCTGGCTCGCCGTCACCGACAGCGGGGACCCGCTGGCGCCGGACATGGCTGTCACCGTCGCCGCGGTTCGCGGCACCACCCTGGTGGTCCGTCCGCTGGCGCGCGGCGCGCGCGCGTGACCACGTTCTTGCAATCAGTGGCCGCAACGACGCGTCCCTGACCGTCCTGGAGGAGACATGGACCCGCTGATCATCGTTCTCATCGCCGTCGGGATCGTCGCCGTGATCATCATCGCGCGTGCCGTCAGGGTCATCCAGCAGGGATTTGTCGGCGTGGTCAAGCGGCTGGGGCAGTTCCGCGCCGTCCGCGAGCCGGGCCTGATCTTCATCCTGCCCTTCTTCGACGCGCTGCAGCGCGTCGACATCCGCGAGACGCCGCGCACCGGTGATCGCCAGGAGGTGATCACCCGCGACAACGTCACGGTGACCGTCAACGCCACCATCTTCTCGCAGGTGGTCGACCCCAAGCTGGCACTGTTCAGCGTCTCCAACTACTTCATCGCCATCGACCAGCTCTCGCGCACCACGCTGCGCGCGGTGTTCGGCTCGCTCACCCTCGACGAGGCGCTGTCGCAGCGCGAGCGCATCAACGCCGTCCTGCAGGAGCAGATGGAGGCGGTCACCGACAAGTGGGGGATCCGCATCAACCGGATCGAGATCGTCGACATCACCCCGCCGGTGGGGATCCTCCAGGCGATGGCGCTGCAGAAGACCGCCGACCAGGAGAAGCGGGCGCTGATCCTGCAGTCGGAGGGCCAGCAGCAGAGCGCGGTCAACATCGCCGACGGGCAGCGGCAGGCCGCGATCAAGAACGCCGAGGGCGAGAGGCAGGCGGCCATCCTGCGCGCCGAGGGCAACCGGCAGGCGGCCATCCTCGAGGCCGAGGGCCGCTCCCAGGCGATCAACACCGTCTACAGCGCCATCAAGACCGCCGCGCCGGATCCCACCCTGGTGGCGATCCTGCAGCTCGACACGCTGTCGAAGTTCGCCACCAGCCCGAACAGCACCGTGGTGGTGCCCTACGAATCGGCCGGGCTCCTCGGCGCGGCGCAGGCGCTGCGCTCGGTGTTGGGCCAGGCGCCCTCGTCGCCGGACGGCGCCTGAGGCTTTCCTCCCAGCGCGTACCATCGGCGGAGATGACCGCGCAGCAAGGGCTCTTCGGCGACCAGGGCGATTCGACTTCTGACGAGCGTGGGTCGGTCGACGCCGCGGCGCCGCTGTCGTGGCGGATGCGTCCGCGCTCGCTCGACGAGTTCGTGGGCCACACCGCCGCCGTCGGACCCGGCACCGTGCTGCGCCGGGCGCTGGATTCGGACCAGCTCCCCTCGCTGATCCTCTGGGGGCCGCCGGGCAGTGGCAAGACGACGCTGGCCCGCATCGTCGCCGCCATGACCAGCTCGGAGTTCGAAGCGGTGAGCGCGGTGAGCGCCGGCGTCGCCGACCTGCGCAAGGTGGTGGAGCGTGCCCACGAGCGGCAGCGCATGGGCCGCCGCACCCTGCTCTTCATCGACGAGATCCACCGCTTCAACAAGGCGCAGCAGGACGCCATCCTGCCCACCGTCGAGAGCGGCGTGGTGCGTCTGCTCGGCGCCACCACCGAGAACCCGTCCTTCGAGGTCAACGCGGCGCTGCTGTCCCGGGCACGCGTGGTGCGCCTCGACGCGCTGGGCGACGACGACCTGCGGGTGCTGGTGCAACGTGCGCTCGTCGATGCGGAGCGCGGGCTCGGTGACCTGCACGTCGGGCTCACGTCCGACGCGGAGTCGCGGCTGGTGTCGTTGAGCGGCGGCGATGCGCGCGTAGCCCTGGACGCACTGGAGCTGGCTGCGCATTCGGCACGGGAGTCTGAGGGTCGCCAGCTCATCGACGTCGAGGCGATCGACGGCGCCATGCAGCATCCGTCGCTGCTCTACGACCGTGCGGGCGACCAGCACTACTGGCTCGCGTCGGCGCTGATCAAGTCGGTGCGCGGCAGCGATCCCGACGCGGCGGTGTACTGGCTGGCACGCATGCTGGAGGCGGGGGAGGACCCGGTGTTCGTGGCCCGGCGCCTGGTGCTGTCCGCCGCGGAGGACGTCGGTCTCGCCGATCCCCACGCGCTGCCGCTGGCCGTGGCGGCGCAGCAGGCGGTGCACACCATCGGCATGCCGGAGGGGTACCTGCCGCTCGCGGAGGCGACGATCTATCTCGCAGTGGCGCCGAAGAGCAACTCGGCGTATCGCGCATATGGCCGGGCGGTCGAGGACGTGCGCGAGACCATGCACCAGCCGGTGCCGCTGCACCTGCGCAACCCCGCCACCGGGCTGGGACGCTCGATGGGCTTCGGCGACGGCTACCGCTACGCGCACGACGTCGAAGGTGGCATCGTCGACCAGCAGCATCTGCCGGACTCGCTCGCGGGGCGCCGGTACTACGAGCCAACCGAGCGCGGCGTCGAGGCACGGATGGCGGAGCGTCTGCGCGGGATTCGCGAGGAGCTGGAGAGGCGGCGGCAGAGCGGGGGAGGCGGGCCGGCCGGTCAGTAGGGGAGCTCGTCGGGCCACTCGTGGAACGACGGGTTGTCGTGAGCGAGTGCCGAGCCCGCGAGCGGATCGTGCGTGCGCCGGGGCCTGGGCGCAGTGCCCTGGACAGCCAACTGGGTGCGGCGGAGGAGGCGGCGCCGCGCCGGGGTGACGCGGCCGTCGGGCACGTCGGAGTCGAGCAGCGGGCCGCCCGAGGCGATTGCGAGTTGCAGCCAGCGCTGGACAAAACTGTCGTCCGGCGACGGCGTGTCGCCGGCCGCGGCCAGGGTGACGGCGTCGACGTCGGGCGGAACCGTGGCGCCCCACAGCCATGATCGCGCCGCCAGGTTGCGCGCCTGGGCGCGGAGCAGCGCCTCGCCGAAGGTGAACCAGGGATGGGGCGGTGGCTCCATGCCCGCCGGGGGCACGTTGGCCACGGCGTCGTCGCCGCTGCGAGAGGCGTCGACCAGGCCGACGAGTGGCGCGGCGGGCGCGCCGCAGGCAAGCACCCGTGCGCCGCGCGGGGCGGTGCCGCGGTACGCGCCGATGAGCGCGGACATTCCGGCGCGCAGTGCGGCGACGTCCGAGACCGAGGAACCGCGCGCCCCCGGCAGCGCACCGGCGAACACGAAGTCCAGCTTGAGCGCGTCAACGCCCAGCCGCCCCAGCCGGCGTCCCAGCGCAGCGAGGTGCGCCCGTCCTGCGCGCTGCGAGGCATCGACGACGTGCATCGGCATCGGCGACCGGGTCGACAGCACCGGCTCACCGTCTGCGCCGCGCAGCAACATCTGCTCTCGCTCCGCGGCGGTGCGCGACCCCGGATCCACGAGGAACGGCGCCAGCCACACCCCCAATCGCCTCCCCACCGCATGCACCGCGCCCGCGAGGTCGGCAACGGTGCTGTCGAAGTCGGCACGCTCCTCCCAGTCTCCCCACCGCGACATCCACCCGTCGTCGAGCAGGACCAGCCCGCCGGGTGGCGCCAGAGTCGCCGCCGCCTCGACGACGTCCGCCGCGGTGGCCGCAGGTCCGAGGCAGTTCCAGCTCATCCATCCCGCCAGGCGCGGCAGCGGCGCGTGGTCACCGTCAGCGAGCCGGGGAAGACCGGCGCCCCATGGTGAGCGATGGTCGACCGGCGCGATGCGCAGGGGGTCACCGTGCAGCGTCGCCCCGGCCTCCAGCTCGATGCCGAGCAGGCCGGGCTCAGCGGTGGCGTGGCTCGACTGCTCCGGCGCGCCCACACTCATTGCTCCCAGCGACCTGCCCGCGTTCCAGCGCACCAGCAGCGGCCCCAGCCGGGGCGGCGCGTCCAGCGCAACGGCCGCCTGCGGGCCGCCCGGGTCGCCCCAGATGGCGCTCCACCAGCCGTAGCCGCCGGCGGTGGCGTCGCGCACGCCGGCCCAGTCCCAGGAGTGATAGCCGTCGACGCACACGCGCGACGCCGGCATGCCGAGGATGCGTACGCCGATGGCACCGACGCGCACCGCCCGATCGCTGCTGACCGAGCAGTCCAGACGGTGCCCGCGTCCCTGCGCCCGTGCTCGCAAGCGCACCCGCAGCCCGTCGGGCCACGACGCCTCCAGGAGGGTGCCACCGCGGACGACGACACGCGCACGCGGATCGGGCAGCGTGCGCATCTCCCCGCCGACCTCGAGGAGCGGCCCCACCTCGCAGCGCAGCGAGCCGACGCGCAGAGGAATCAGCCCGGCAGCCTCCGCAGCGCCCGGTCGAAGGCGGCGCGCGTCCAGGCCAGCTCGGCGTCGCCGTGCACCACCGAGCAGAACGCGCTGGTGCGCAGCAGGTCGACGCCCTCCTCGCGCAGCGCACTGCTCAACCCCGACTGCATCGCGGCCTCCGGCAGCTCGCAGTGCACGATGCTGGCCAGCCGCCACACCCGTCCCGCCACGCCCGCATCCGCGAGCGCATCCCGGATCGACGCCTCCAGCCGCATCGCATACGCCTCGGCGGTCCGCTGCGCCGACCCATCCTCGACCAGGCGCAAGGTGGCGATCCCCGCCGCTGCGCTGAGCGGATTGGCGTTGAAGGTGCCCGGATGCACGATGTGTGGCGGCCCCGCCGGCGCCGGATCGCCGTCGGCGGCGACGCCCAGCAGGTCCATGACGTCGCGCCGCCCGCCGACCGCCCCGCCGGGCAGCCCGCCCGCCATGATCTTGCCAAAGGTGGACAGATCCGGCTGCACCCCGATGGCTGCCTGCATGCCCCCGGGGGCGACGCGAAACCCGGTCACCACCTCGTCGACCACGAACAGGGTGCCGTGCTCCGCGCACAGCGAGGCGGCGGCGCGCACGTACGCGGGGTCGAGCTGCTCGCGCCCGTAGTGCGCGCCCGAGGCCTCGATGAACATCGCCGCCACGGTGCGATCCGCCAGCGCCGCCCGCAGTGCAGCGAGATCGCCGCTTGCCACAACGCGCGTCGCCGCGGCCACCGACATCGGCACCCCCGGCGGCGGCACGGCGGCACCCTGCGGCCCTGGTACGACGCTCAACGAGTCGTACCACCCGTGAAAGTGCTCCTCGAGCTTGAGCACCACGTCGCGCCCGGTCGCGTTGCGGGCGAGGCGCGTCGCCAGCATGCCCGCCTCCGTGCCCGACGCCGTGAAGCGCACCTGCTCGACCGACGCGACCATCGCGCAGATCAGCTCCGCCCACTCCACCTCCAGCAGGCTGGCGGCGCCGAAGTGCGTCCCCATCGCCACCTGGCGCTGCACCGCGTCGACCACCGCGGGATGCGCGTGGCCGAGCAGCAGCGCGCCGTGGCCCATCGTGTAGTCGACCAGCTCGCGACCGTCGACCAGCCACTTGCGCGCGCCCTGCGACCGGGCAACGTGGATGGCGGGGTGGTAGGAGCGGGCGGCGTGGGTTGCGCCGCCGGCCAGCACTTTGGCGGCGCGGTCGGTGAGGTCGGCTGCGTGCGGCGCTGAGCGCGATGTGGTCATGGGAGCGGGCCAAGCCTACCCCCAAAGTGCGTGGCGAAGTGAGCGAAACGTGTCAAGGCTGCACCCGCTGGGACGTCTGCTTGCGCAGGGAGGTCCCGGCGGCGAATACTCCGCCGAGACCCCGGCCGTCGCCGGGTACAAGGAAGGAGTAAGGGGCCCATGCGCCGAGTTCGCAGACTGGTCGTTGCCGCGTGCTGCGGCCTGCTCGCCGTCGAGGCGGGCGCCGTCACCACGGCGCGCAGCTCGACCACCACGCCGCCCGCCGTCGACCTCGGCGCCCTCGGTCTGCCCGTCGAGCAGACGGTGGCCTCGGTGGCCGCCGGAGCGGTCAGGGCGCTGGACTCCCTCCGTCCGGCGGGCCACGGCATCCGCGTCGCGCTGATCTCGTCCGGTGTGGCCACGTCGGTGCTGCCGCAGTCGCTGCAGTCGCAGGTCACCCTGCTGGGCAGCGGCGGAGATCCTGCCGGGTATGGCACCTACGCAGCGTCGGTGCTGCTGCAGCTCGATCCCACCGCGCGGATCACCTCGATCGGCGTCTATCCCAACGGGCACTTCGACGCCGGCTGGCAGTCGAGCGCGCTGAGCTGGGCGGTGAGCAACGCCAGGAACCTCGACGTGGTGCTCTACGCCGTGCCGTCGAGCGCCTTCCTCGATCCCGTCTCGGCGGCGATGGCGGCCAACCGGTGGGACGAGATGAGCAACGCCATCAGCGACCTGTCGCTCCCCGGTCCCAAGGCCAAGCAGTTCGGCGCGCCGCTCAACGGCTCGGTGTCCAACCAGATGACGGCGGGATGGTCGGATCAGGAGCGCAGCACCCTGGGCAGCTTCACCGCGCTGGTCAGCCGCTGGCAGCAGGCGCGCGCGCAGGTGCAGCAGATCGTCCAGGCGGGCGCCGGCGTGGTCATGCCCGCCGGTGACATCGGCCCCCGCGCGCAGACCATTCTCGGCCTGGCCAACCTTCCCGAGGTGGTCACCGTCGGTGGCTGGAACGGGCAGGACGTGTCGGCCGGCAGCGCCTCGGGTCCGTCGATGGACGGGCACGTCAAGCCCGACCTGGTGGCGCCGACGGGCATGGTGGGACTGCTGCCGCAGGCGTCGCAGCTTGCCACCGCGCTGGGCAGCAGCAACCTGCTCAAAGCCTCGCTGCAGCCCGCGTGGAGCGCCGGCGAGCCGCAGACGACGGCGCGCGCGCAGCTCGACACGACGATCACGTCGGCCGCAGTGGTCGCCGCCGCCATGGGCGGGATGGGACTGCAGGGCGTTCGCGACGTGTCCAGGCAGCGCGGCGCGCTGACCGCCGCGTCGGTCCCCGCCAGCGGCGTGCCGGTGTGGCGCCAGGGCGACGGCGTGCTGCATCGCACCCCCGACGCCGAGTTCGCGTCCTCGCGCCCACTGGTGGTGAATCACGGCGACCTCGGCACCGAGCCGGACTCCGGCACCTGGACGGCGTCGGTGACCATCGTGCAGGGCGCTGCCGCCAGCACCAGCACCGCGATGACCGACTTCATGGGCCTCGATCCCACGGGCAAAGGCTACGCGACCACCACCGACTCCTCGTCGGCCCCGCCGGTTTCTGCCAGTATCAGCAACAACGGGGTGACCCTGTCGCTGCCGCTGGGCAGCAACAGCTATCACGGCGGCCTCTACTGCGGCTATACGCAGGTGTCGCTGCCGGGCACCAGCGGAACGGTATCGCCCACGGTGGACGCGTACGGCATCCCGGTGGCCACCGACCAGGTTCCCACCTGCCTGGTCAAGGGCACCCAGCTCGACGCGCTCGGCTTCTACATCCACCAGCTTCCCGCCGAGAACCTCACCTATGGGCTGCTGCCGGCGCTGCCGGTGGGCTCGTCGGTGCTCGACCACGCGCTCATGCTGCTGCCGGTCAACCCGCTCGACACCAAGCTGTTTTTCAAGGTCACCGGTGCCGACGGCTACGCGCACTTTCCCAACATCCCGCCGGGCTATTACAAGATCAAGCAGTGGTCCGACTACGGCGACCCGGTGACCCAGTGGGTGGTCGACAACGCCACCGGCCAGGCGGTCAGCCAGACCACCGACATCGGTGAGAACCCCGGCTACCAGAGCATCGAGGCCTTCGTGCTCTCGGCGATCTGCAACGACACGCCCGTCGACCAGCAGGAGCTCAGCCCCTGCACACGGCAGTTCCTGGAGAGCACTTTCGGTGCCCAGAACGTGCAGTTCGAGAAGTCGTCGGGCGGCTGGCTGGTGACCGTTGGGCCGGTGACCAAGCGCTTCATCTTCAGCTTCGTCAAGCACATGCCGGGGCCGTCGGTATCGTCGCGCTACGTCGACCTGCTCAAGCAGGGCGACTTCACCTACCTGACGGCGACCCTCTACGACGCGCTGCGGGTGTCGCGCCTCGACAGCCTGGCGCCGGGCGTGCCCGCCTGGATGTTCTCGCCGTCGCCGACCAATTCGCAGAGCATGCAGGCGGTGTTCAACCCGCTCGCCGCCGACGCTGCGGGCGGCACGCAGTACGGCATCGCCAGGTACCCGTTCAACATCACCACGCCCAACTACAAGGCGCACATGTCGCTGAACTTCTCCTACGACCTGACCAACTCGGCGATCATCGTGGTGGTGCAGATGGGCACCGAGTACTCCATCGGCATGGTGACGCCGTGGGGCACCGTGCAGCTGCCGCCGATCGGCATCAACCAGCCGATCAACCTTGGCGGATTGCGGATCAACGGCCACGGCAACGGGCAGGCCAACTTCGAGTTCCACATGAAGCCGCTGGGCGCGTCGCAGGGCACGCTGACCATGATCGTGGTGCCCCCGGTGCCGACGCCGGTGTCCACGGCCACCGTGGGCGACATGTCCTTCGAGCTCGACACCTGGACCAACACGCTGTGGCCCGCGCTGCCGTACGTCGCCGGCACGCCGCACCTCGACCCGGCGTACGTGGCGACGGGGCACTCGTTCGCAATCAGCTCCAACTACGCGGCGCGGCAGATGGGCGACGGCTGTCGCACGATCGACAACGGCAAGCAGCACGCCAACGTCTGCGAGGACTGGACGGTGCTGGTGCACTCGCCGCTCGACAACGCGGCGACATTCGACACCGTCGACGACGCCTCGGGAAACTCGATCCTGCCCACCCTGCAGGCCGCCGGCGCCACCTACTTCAACCCGCACCGCGGCACCGCCGACTTCTCGCAGGTGCTCGCCTTCAACGCGCCGTCGGTTGCCGCTCTGCAGGCCGGCCTGTCGGCGCCCCTGGACTTCACCACCAACGGGCGCTTCTGGGAGCAGCTCGCCCTGCCGCGCGGTGCGCTGTCGCTGTACCCGGGCGCGCTCACGGTGCGCATCCAGGACCTCGCCTCCGGTCGCAACGCGGGCAACCTCGCCCACGTGGACGGCGCCGTGCCGGTGGCACCCTACGTGCCCTTCATCGTCTCCGCGGTGTTCACGGCACCGTGAGGCATACTGTGGCGTCCCGCTTGCCAGCCTGGGGACCGGGAACGCCTAGCGGGCGCTCCTGATGCTTTGCCTTCGGTAGAGAGACTGACCGCGCGGTCAGGCATTGACGGCTCGTGGGGTGGTACGCTCCAGCTCGGCTGAGCGGGGGTCGTTCACCGCTCCGATCGGAAGGGAAGTGTCCAGTCATCCAGCCATGGATGCTGCCCGACACAGGGAGGCAGCGTGTGAGCACGCTTCGTAAGGTAGCGAGACGCCATCTATCCGGTGCTCTCGCTGCACTGGTCATCACGGGAGCGCTGATCGGCGTCCGTCCGCCGGAGTCGGCAAGCGCCTATTTCTTGGTTCCCTGCCAATCCAACGGCGCACCCTGCCCCTGGCGCAATCCCGACATCCTCTACGTTGGTGCGTACGGGAACGGGATTCCCGGCTACCTGAATGACGCAATCGGCCACGCCACAACCGGGTGGAACAGTGTCACATCCTTCACGCTGGCATGGGAGAATCGTTCGGATTACAACGCCGACATCATCGTCGTTCCGTATTGGCAGAACGCCCAGGTTCTCAATAACGGCGGCTCGTGGACGATGCTGGGTGCATGCAATCAGTTCGATAGCAGTGGGCGATGGTGTACGCACGGTGAAGTTGACATCAACCTCGATCCCAACTTCTGCTGCTCGGACATCAACCGTAGTAGCGATGCATGGCTACGGCCCTATCATACGATGGCGATTGAACATGAAATCGGGCACGTTCTCGGGCTCGATCACTCGTGTGTGAGAGCGCAAATCATGTCGGGCCCGAACCCCGCCCATGGTTGCGGCCAGTACTTCTACTGCGGGGGCGACGGGCAGCCCGCGTGTCCGACAACGCCGCAGCGCGATGACATCCAGGGCGTGAGCGCGCTGTATCCCAGCGGCAATAGTAACGGTTCCCGCGGTGGCGGCTGCGCCGGCACAGCGGCCCCACCGCTGCCCACACGACCTCCGGTGTCGGCCCCTGTGGTTCCGCCCGTGCCAATCTCTTCACCGCCGATACTGAACGCACCTGCCAGCGTCCCAATGCCCGCGACGCCGCCTCCCCCGAACACGGACGCATTCATCAAGCCACCTTGGTTTCCTAGTACCGACCCGACGACCTACTCTCCCTATCAGAACGCAACCGACGTCGCCCAACAGAGTCAGCAAGACCCGACAACTCCCGTGCAGCTTGGGGTGGCTGAGGTTCAGAACCAGCAGGCGAGGGCAAACGGCTTGTGGCCTGGCGGTCAGCGCGTCCATGTCGCTCCCGTGAACGAGGTTCCACAGGTGGGCGCAGCGAAAGCGAACCTGCCGACCATTGGGGACAACATCGTTCCGAACGTGAGCAGGCCATGTTGAAGTGGCGTCTCGTCGCAGCATCGGTCGTGGGGGCGAGCATTGTGCTCGCCTCCTTCCTGCTCGTGCGTGGCACCGGTAGTAACGGCGCGGCGCAACTGAGCGCCACCGCGCCAGGCGAATCGGCTCCCCCGTTTCCGCAAGACGTAGTCGACCGCACAGGACCGACCTCCATCGATGGAAGGCCTTGCACACAAGAGCCTGGGCACAATGACAAGGCGCCAGACATCCGGAACATCAGCACCTTGCCAACGCTCTACGGCAGAACCGATGAGATCGTGGTCGCCGATGCCGTGCGCCAGGTCGGGTTTTGGGAGCACCGAATCGGCCCGCGGCAGCAGCTCGTGTGGTCCCCCGCGACAATGACGCAATACCATGTGGTCAGCGTCATCAAGGGGGCGCCGGGACCCTGGATCGACGTCATCGACATCGGGGCAACCAGCGCTGCCATTCCGACCTGCAAGAGTCTGACCTACCTCAATATCACCGACCCGTTGCCCACGACAGGCACCAAATACGTGCTGTTCGTTCAACTCAACCCTGAGCTTGGGCGGATTGTCGCCGATGCTGGTCGCCGGTTCCCAATCATCGGGGGGACCGTGTACACAGAGGGGCGTGTCCACCCGGAGGCCGCCGCGACAGTGGTTCAGCACTACACCCCTCAGTCCTTGAGTGCCTTCACGGAGTACCTGGCCACCTTGGCGTCACCCCGTACCCCCTGATCCCCTCGCGATCCCGGCCCGGCTGGGCGGTGTCCAGCATTGGACCACCCGCGCTTGGGTATCATCCCCTGCGCGCCTGGGGCGCAGCCGCCTCTGGCCCTCCGGGCACAAAGGCGTCGGGAATGGCATCGCCGGATCGAACCGGCGTTCGCGGCCTCCATTCCCGACGAGGCAACCGGCGTCGTAGCCAAGTGGTAAGGCACGGGTCTGCAAAACCCTGATCGTGGGTTCGATTCCCACCGACGCCTCCATGCCCGCCCCGCTGCCGGCTAGGGCCAGGAGGTCTCTGTCGACGGGGTGACCAGCAGCTCGCGCACCTCGCAGCCGGGCGGTTGGCGGAGGGCGAAGAGCACCGCCTCGGCGACGTGCTCAGGACGGTTGAGCCGCGCGTCGGGCCCGGGCTTGTACTGCTCCGGGCGACCGTCGAAGAACGGCGTCTGCATGCCGCCGGGGAGGAGCAGGGTGACGCCGACGCGCCCGGCCATCTCCGCCGCGAGCGCGCGGGTGAAGCCGACCACGCCGAACTTGCTGGCGCAGTAGGCGGTGGCGTCGGGCAGGGCGCGCCAGCCCAGTGTCGAGGCGACGGTCACGACCCGGCCGCCGGAGCGCTCCAGGTGGGGGAGGGCGGCGCGGACCACGGCGGCGGTGCCCAGCAGGTTGACCCGGACCACGCGATCCCAGGCGTCGCCGTCGACCGAGTCGAGCGGACCGCAGCAGTCGACGCCCGCGGCGGTGACCACGGCGTCGAGCCCGCCCTGCCGCTCGGCTACGTCGTGGACGGCGCGCTCGGCGGCACGGCCGTCGCCGAGGTCGACGATCTCGTGGGCGAGGCCGCCGGCGGGGCTTCGGACGTCGAGCACGATCGGCGTTCCACCCGCCTCCGCGACGGCTGTCGCGACTGCCGCGCCCAGACCCGACGCCCCCCCTGTGACCAGAACCGTCCCCAGCTCAGTGGCGACGGCGGCCATTCAGCTGCGCTCCCGCGACCATTCGGCCGCGTTGTCGTCCTCGTTGGCGTCGAGCTCGACGCGGGGGTCGCCTGCCTTGCGCGGGTCGATCTCGGCGCCGAGGTCGTCCTGGCCGGGCGGAGGGGCGGGGTCGGCGTAGTCGATCTCGTCGAGCAGGCGGGCGCCGTCCTCCCTGGCCACCATGGCGGGATGGAAGCGGCCGTGCTGCTCCGGCATGGGCAGCTCGCCGGCGTCGGGGTCGGACGGGGCGCCGCGCTCGCCCTCGGGGCCGGGGACCAGCTCGGCGCCGCGTGGTGGCGGCGCGTCCTCGGGCGGCACGCGGCGCGCCTCGCGGGGCTCGGCAAACGCCTTGAAGCGCTCCAGCGAGTTCATCACCAGGCGGTCGACCATGCCGTGGGCGGCCTCGACATCGTGGATCTGCTCCGGCTCGTAGGCGAGGCGCAGGGTCACCAGGGTCTGACCCCCCTCCAGGGGTCGCAGCTCGACCTCACCCTCGGCGTGCGGCCGGCCCTCCGTGTGCCAGGCGACACGGTGCTCCGGCTCGGCGCTGACCGCCGCGTCCCACTCCTCGCGATGGCCGGCGATCTCGACCTCCCAGTGCAGCGTGCCGTTGCCGTCGCGGGTGACCCGGGTCACCCCGTCGAGGAACTCGGGAAACTCCTCGTACGCCGTCCACCACCGGAACGCGGTGCGCGCCGGGACTCGGACCACGATCGACTTCTCCGCTCGGGCCACGGCGCTTCTCCTGGTGGTGGGCGCGTGTGGCGCGGTGGCGTGCACCGGCCTGCGTCCTTCTAGGGATAGCACACGGGTCCCGGCGGCGCGGGGGACCGCTGCTCAGCGCGGGCGGCGTCGCTCCCAGGCTGCTGCGGCGCTGCGGACTTCGACACCGCCGCTGGCAGCGGCGGTGCGCGCGGCGTCCTCGGGATCGGGCGGCAGCACGAAGGCGACGTCGAGCGCTTCGGCGAGCGACCGCAGCCGCGTGTAGAAGCCGGCGGTGTGTGGCGATCGCGCCAGCCGCAGGCCGTCGAAGTCGAAGTGGTGCACCCACTCGTGGAGCAGGGTGTTGAGGAACACCTTGGGGGTGATCACCTTCTGCCGCACCGCGGTGCGGTGGTAGATGCGGATGCGCGCCCGGCTGACCCGGCCGTCCTCGAACCAGCAGCGGTAGTAGCCGTAGGTCTTGCTCTGCAGGCGCTGCCCGTCGTGCTCGTGCTGCTGCGGCTTGTCGGCGACCAGGACCTCGCAGTGGCGCAGGCCGGCCGCGGCGCTGAGCTCGTCGACGAGCATCTGGGCAAGGCGGCAGCGCTCGGTGGCGTCGTCGGAGGCGTCGAGGATGCGGATGACCAGGCCGCGGGCCACCGCGGTGGGCCGCACCGGCAGGCCGGTCCGGCTCTGGCTGACCACGTAACTGGCGTCGGTGGGCTGGCGGCGGCGGCCGAACATATGTCCGCCAAGTATACGGCACGCCCGGACAGGCGGAGCCCCCGCCGGTACCGCGTGTGAAGATTGCAGAGACCCCCCCCGCGCCGTCCGATGCACACCCGAGGTGCCACCGATGACCGCCTTCCTGTCCGACGTGGAGACGCTCCGCCGCCGCGCCCGCGAACACATCGACCTGGGCCCCATCACCGACACCTACGGCGCCGACCGAGAGCGCGTCGTCGCGGTGCTCAACGAGGTGCTGGCCACCGAGCTGGTCTGCTACCTGCGCTACAAGCGCCACTACTACACCGCCAGCGGCATCAGCGCAGCCCCGGTCGCCGCGGAGTTCCTGCAGCACGCCAACCAGGAGATGGGTCACGCCGACTCCGTCGCCAAGCGCATCGTCGAGCTGCGCGGCGAGCCCGACTTCAACCCCCAGGGCCTGGCCACCCGCAGCCACGCCGAGTACGTCGAGGGAACCGACCTGCTCGACATGGTCCGCGAGGACCTGGTCGCCGAGCGCATCGCCATCGCCTCCTACCAGGAGATCGTCCGCTGGCTCGGCGACGGCGACCCCACCACCCAGACCCTGATCAAGGAGATCCTCGCCGTGGAGGAGGAGCACGCCGACGACCTGCTCAACATCCTCGAGGACATGCGCACTCCCCACGCCGTCGGCAACGGACAGGCGGGCTCGACGACCTGAGACACCGTCCGCCGTCCGCGCGGGGCGCGGCCGCATACTGTGCGGCCGACACGCCCCACGCCGGGTTGGCGGAATGGTAGACGCCGCGGTCTTAAAAACCGCTGAGGGGCTTGCCCCTCGTCCGGGTTCGAGTCCCGGGCCCGGCACGGCTGTGCAAGGGATATCGGACGTTCGGAGCCGAGCAACGAAGCTCACGCCCTCGCCCGACGCGCCTCCCCGCCGAGGGTAGGGGCAACCGGGGACTCCTCGGGACCAACGCCGAGCCTTGCGTGCAGGCAGGTGGCAGGACCTCGCGGCTCCGCGATCGGCACCGGCTCGGTGCGTCCCGAGGCCTCCCAGGCCCATCGTCATCGGCCGGTCGCCCGATACGTCCCGCCGGGGTGGGACTTCCATTCATGTGGCCAACTCGACCGTCTCGTATGCGCACGGCGTGTGGCTCGGCGCAAGCGCCATGTCGGATAGCCAGGACGGCGGCACGGTCACTGTGACGAACTCCTCACTGACCTCCAACCATCCGGCCAGCAAGGGAATCTCCGTTACCGCTGGGCTCAAACTTCGCGTGGTATCCCTCAATGCAGTGACCTTTTGAGACGCTCATGACTGGGAAACTGGTCGGCAGACCGCTCCTCCTCGTTGGCCCGGTCGCGGCCGCCTGCGCGGCGGTGGCTGTCTGGGCAGTCGTTCATGCGGTGGACCGTCCGCCGGTCGATCCTGCCAGCCTTCGAGGCAGCCCAGAGCTCCACATCCTGTATCCGGGGGCGCATGCCGTCGACGAGGGCCAGACGCGCGAGCAGGTCCTCGCCGAGTCGTACGCCAATGGGTCCGAGGTCCAACCGGCGACCGCATATGTCGACACCTCGATCCCGTCGGGCGTCACCGGACAGGAGCTGCTCAGCTGGTATGGCGACCGCATCCAAGCGCGTGGCTGGCAGGCGACGCAGCTTTCGGGGTATCCCGTGCCCTACCCCGCCAAGATTTACCGTCTCGGCCAGCGATTGGTGTTCGTTGAACTCATGGACTTCAAGAACGTCATCCACCTCTCGGTGGCTGCCATTCCGGTCGGCTGCGCGGCACTCCCGTGCATGAGGTGAGCGCCGAGCGCCGAGCGGAGCTGCAAAGATGCGGCGCTGAGCCGGCAGCGCTGCGGTGGAACCGCCATGGTGACTTGCTGCCAGCGGGCGACGCAGAAGGACTGGGTCCCCGTGCCAGCGGCGGCGGTTGGGCCTTGGCCTAGCGCGCGGCGCTACTGGCGCTTGGTGGGCGGGGCCGCGCTGTACTCCTGGTCGGTGACGTGCTCTCCCCACATGGCGGTGTTCCCATCGGCGTCGGCCTCCACCATCGAGAGGTGGGTCATGAATCGGTGGGCCGATGCGCCGTGCCAGTGGTCTTCACCGGGCTCGAAGAACACCCGGTCGCCCGGCCGGATCAGCTCGACGTCCGCCCCGCGACGCTGGGCGAGGCCCACGCCCTCCGTGACATAGATGTTCTGTCCGTTGGGATGCGTGTGCCACGCCGTCCGCGCGCCGGGCGTGAAGTGCACGTTGCTCATCTGAAGGCGCGACTTCCCTGACGGTGTCGTGATCGTCTCCAGATACACGTCGCCGGTGAACCACTCGGCACGTCCCGTCGTGGTGTCGCCGGTGTTCCTGTCGACCTGCATGCGTCGTCCTCCTATGGGTGGAGCAGCGCCTTGATGGCGCGGCGTTCATCCATTGCGCGGTAGCCCTCGGCGGCGTCGTCGAGTGGCAGGCTGAGATCGAACACCTTGCCGGGCTCGATGTCACCGTTGCAGATGACCCGGATCAGCTGGGGTAGGAAGTGCCGCACGGGGGCCGGACCACCGTGCAGATGCACCTGAGACAAGAACAGCTCCCGTCCCGATAGCTCCACACCATGGGCGACTCCGACGTAGCCGACGTGTCCACCGGGCCGAGTGGCCCGGATGGCCTGCATCATCGAGTCCTGCGTACCGACAGCTTCGATCACCGAATGCGCGCCCAGCCCGTTGGTGAGGTCCTTGATGCGCGCGACACCCTCGTCGCCGCGCTCGGCCACGATGTCGGTGGCGCCGAACTCTCGGGCCAGTCGCTGCCGAGAGTCATGCCGGCTCATCGCGATGATGCGCTCCGCGCCGAGCTGCTTGGCCGACAGGATGCCCAAAAGGCCGACTGCCCCATCGCCGACGACAGCAACCGTCTTGCCGGGGCGCACCTCGGCGGCCACGGCGCCGAACCAGCCGGTGCCGAGAACGTCGGAGGCCGTGAGCAGGCTCGGCACCACGTCATCACCGGGCACTTCAGGCGTGGCGACCAGCGTTCCGTCCGCCAGGGGGACGCGCATGCGCTCGGCCTGCGCCCCACGGACCAACTCACGATGCACGCACGCGCTCGGATAGCCGTCGCGGCAGAGCTCGCAGGTGTTGTCGGAGGCGAAGAAGGAGCCGATGACGAACTGCCCACGCCTCACGGTCCGCACGTCGGCGCCGACCTCCTCGACGATGCCGACGTATTCGTGGCCCATCGGCACCGGCTCGGAGACCTGATCGACACCGCGGTACGGCCACAGGTCCGATCCGCAGACGCACGCGGCGGCGAGACGGATGATCGCGTCGGTCGGCTTCTCGATCGACGGTTCGGGACGGTCCTCGACGCGAACGTCGCGAGGTCCGTAGAGGAGTGTTCCTCTCATGTCGGGTTCCTTCTGTGTTCTGTTCTGTTCCGTTGGAGGGCTGAGCTCCTGGAGGTCGCCCGACGCGGCACCAGGCGCAGCGTCGTCTCGGGCGCTTAGCCGCGCACCATGGGTCGACACAGGTCGGCGCGGTGCCGCTTCCACCGCGAGCTCACTGCCGCGCTTGTCCTGGGGGTAGTCGGTCGCCTCCGCGTCGGAACTCGACGCAACCGTGGTGTGGTCCCTGGGAAGTACACGTAGCGGTGACCGCGGGCCGACCTCAGTGGCCAGTGCCGCCGGCGACGATGGCGCCGACCATGCCGACGGCAATCAGCACAACGCCGAAGATGCGTTCGACGCTGAACATCGTTTCGCTCGGCTGGACCGCTTGCGGATTCCTGTACTGCCATGCCGAGGCACGCCAGAGAATACGAGCGAAGATCATGCCGACACCGACGACCGCCACAAATACGAAGAAGATCCACAGGTGACCGCCCCCGCCCGAGCCGCTCCCGGGCGCCGCACCTCCTCCGCCGGCGGCGATGCTGAGACTGTGAACCATGGCGTGTCCTCCCAGTTTGGTGTGCACAGGTGCTATCAGAATATCTGTCAATGCACTGGGGTGGGAGGCCGCGAACGGGTCGTCGTCGACTGGCACGACCACTCCTGGATTACGGCCTCGCCTGACTGACGGCAGCGGCGGCGGAGGTGGTCGGTTGACAGCACCCTCAACCACCCGACGCGCCCGGCCTTATGGCACAAAGCCACTCCGCCGTCTTGCGTTCGTCGGCCCGGACAGAATCAGGCGTGTCCGTGCTGGGTTGTTGTCAGGTCGTAGCCCCCAACGGGTCATACCGCTGCGTCGAACTCGGTGCGCCCCGGCACGCCATCGGGAGGTCCGTCTCCCAGCCCAGGGCTGGACCCCGCGAATCCTGCGATGCACATTCGGTTGATGGGCTTGCCCCTCGTCCGGGTTCGAGTCCCGGGCCCGGCACGCGTCGTGCCCTGCATCGTCGGGGGGCCCCCGCCCTTCGGGTCAACGATGGCAACAACCGATCGTGCCGGTTGCTCGAAACAGGACACCCGGACGATCATGGCCTGATGGTTGCTGCCCAGCGCGTCGTGGTCGTCGGTGGGTCGGCCGGTGGCCTGGAGGCGCTGACCACACTGGTCAGCCGGCTCCCCGGCGACCTGCCCGCCGCGGTGCTCGCCGTGCTGCACTTCCCGCCCGACGCGGGCAGCCGCCTGGCCCCCATCCTGGCCCGGTCCACCGACCTCGCGGTGAGCGTGCCCTGGGACGGTGAGCCGCTCCAGGCCGGGCGCATCTACCTGCCCACGCCGGACCAGCACCTGCTCGCCGGCCGCGGCCGCGTCGAGCTCAGCCGGGCTCCACGCGAGAACGGCCACCGCCCCGCGGTCGACGCGCTGTTCCGCAGCGCCGCGCGCGCCTACGGCCCCGCCGCCGTGGGGGTTGTGCTCTGCGGCAACCTCGACGACGGCAGCGCCGGGCTGCTCGTGCTGCGGCGCGCCGGCGGCATCGGCGTGGTCATGGATCCCGAGGGCTGCGACTTCGCCGACATGCCCCGCAACGCCATCGCGGTGGCCGACCCCGAGCATGTCGTGCCGGTCGGGGCGATGGGCCCGCTGATCGCCGAGCTGGTGGCCGAGCCTCCCGCCACCGGCCGCACCCTCTCCATGCTGCCGTCGACCGCCGGGGACGAGGAGAGCCAGGTGGGCACACAGGGCGCCGCGATCGCCTGGGGAGACGACCGGCCCGGGCGCCCGTCCGGCTTCAGCTGTCCGGAGTGCCACGGCGTGCTCTGGGAGGTCGACCAGCCCGGCCTCCCCGGATTCGCCTGCCGCATCGGCCACCGCATGTCGGCGCAGAGCCTGTTCGACCTGCGCGGCGAGGAGGTCGAGGGCGCCCTGTGGGCCGCGGTGCGTTCGCTGGAGGAGCAGGCCTCCCTGGCCGACCGCCTCAGCGACCGCGCCGGGGACCTCGGCCACGCGATCACCCGTGACCGCTACCGGCGGCGCGGCGACGATGCCCGGCTCCAGGCCGAGGTGCTGCGCCGCGCCGCCCTGCGGCCGGACGACACGTCGAGGGGAGAGGCCGAGGGCTGAGACGGCGCCGGTCGGGGCACCTCAACCCCCGACCGCGGCTACTTGTGGCTGTTGCGGCCGCCCTTGCGCGACGATTCGCCCTTGTTGCCGGCATTGGCGTTGCTGATCGCGGCCGCCCTCTCCTTGCTCATGCCCTTGTCGCGAAGGCCCTCGTACTGCTTGGGGTTCTTGACCGACGAACCGTGCTGCTTGCCCGGCATGCGCGATCTCCTCACATCGAAGCTGATAGCGTCGATATCAGGTTACACCAGGATCGTGCCGCGTGAGAAGCACGTGAGAGTTGGCGCTGCTATCCTCCGGCCACGCAGCCCCCATCACGCAGGGCGGACGCCTCATCGTGGGTCTGGTGTCGCGACTGTTCGGGTTCGGCAGGCGGCCGCATCATGCGCCCGCGCCAGCGGCGCCGCCCCGCGCTGCGACCGGCGACGACTACGTCACCGCCCTCTACCACGACCGTCTGCAGTGGTACGGCGACGTCCAGACAAGGGCGCAGGTGCTGCTCACCATCGACGGCATCTTCACCGGGTTCCTCACCGGCACCCTGCTGGGCAAGGCCAACGACGTGCGCGCCGTGGTCGACCACTTCGGCCCGGAGACCTGGGCGTTCCTGCTGCTGATGGGCATCGCGCTGGGGCTCTCACTGATCCTCACCGTTGCGGCACTCAACCCGCGCAAGTCGCGACGGCAGATCGACAGGATGGTCCGCGCCGAGAGCGCGATGCGGCCGTACCCGGCGAACGTGATGTGGTGGTTCATGTTCGTCAGCCGCCTCGACCGCGAGCGCTTCATCGAGGAGGCCACCCACGCCTCCCCGGAGCTGATGCGCAGGGCCCTGGGTTACGAGGTGTACGACCTGAGCAAGCACCTGGAGTTCAAGTTCAGGGCTGTGCGCGCCGCCTTTCGCAGCACCAGTGTCGCGCTGATCGCCTTCCTCGCCACCGGCGGCAGCTACCTCTACCACGTCGCCCGCTGAGGCGCGCGACGGCAGGCGCAGGGTTCAGTCGGGAGCGACGCTCTCCATCGTCACCACCGTTCCCGACTCGGGTCCGTCGAGTCGGGCGCACATCAGCCGGCACAGGATGTCGCGGCCGCGCCGGTCGCGCGCGGGGATGGTGCGCTCGCCGGGGTCGCCGTCGGCCATGCACTGGGCGACCAGGGTGGCGATGGTCTTCACCGGGATGCCCATGTCGAGGCTGAGCAGCGACTCACCGACAACCTCCTCGGCGCGCAGCCCCCAGAGGTCGCTGGCGCGGCTGTTCCACAGCTGCACGTGCATCGCCTCGTCGACGACCATGACGCCGACGCGCAGGCTGGACAGCACCCGCTCCATGAAGGTGCTCGCCCTGTCGAACTGGTCGGTCCGGTCGCGCAGCTCGGTGTTGATGCTCTGCAGCTCGCTGTTGGTCGACTGCAGCTCCTCGTTCATGGTCTCCAGCTCTTCGTTGGCCGACTGCAGCTCCTCGTTGGTGGTCTCCAGCTCCTCGACGGTGGACTGCAGCTCCTCGTTGGTGGTCTCCAGCTCCTCGTTGGCGGACTGCAGCTCCTCGTAGGCGGTCTCCAGCTCCTGCTTGGAGCGGGCCAGCTCGGCCTGCAGGCTCATCGCGCTGGACACGTCGACGAAGACGATGCTCATGCCCAGCGCCTCGCCGTGGTCGAGCAGCGGGGTGAGCACGATGTCGTAGTGCTGCGGGCCGTGGCCGTCGGTGGCATCGGGGATCTCGACCGCGGGGATGCGCTGCTGCTTGCGTGCGGCGTACGCCTCGTCGATGCGCGCGCGCAGCTCGACCGGCCGGTTGGAGACGGCCAGGTCCTGGAAGGGGCGCCCGACGTCGCGCTGGGCGACACCCATCTCGGCCTCGGCCTGGCGGTTGGCGAGGACCAGGTACCCGCCGCTGTCGACGACGATCTCGGCCACCGGCGACCCCTGCGCGGCCAGGTCCTGGAGCCGTACCTGCACGGCGGGATGGGGCCGGTTGTCCTGGCCAAGGCTGGCCAGAACCACCGTGCGATCGCGCCCGTCGGCGCGGGGGACGCGGGTGAACACGCGGTTGCGCAGGTCCAGCGGCGTGAACAGGCTGGCGTGGGTGAGCAGCATCTCGGCACGGCCGAGGAAGAGCAGCCCGGTGTCCTTGAGCGCGTAGTGCAGGCGGCCGAGCACGCGTGACTGCGTCTCCGCGGTGAGGTACATCAGGGTGTTGCGGCAGACCAGCAGGTCGAGTCGCGAGATGGGGGCGTCCTGCACCAGGTCGTGGCGTCCGAAGATCACCGCGCGGCGCAGGTCGGGGCGGAACGACCAGTTGGCTCCGCTCTGCTCGAAGTACTTGTCGCGCAACGCATCGGGCACGCCGCCGAGGTCGCGCGCCGTATAGGTGGCGGCGCGGGCACGGGCGAGGGCGTCCTCGTCGACGTCGGTGGCGTAGATCTTGACCCGCTCCAGCACCGCCTCCTCACCGAGGGTCTCGGCGAGCAGGATGGCCAGCGTGTACGCCTCCTCACCGGAGGCGCAGCCCGCGCTCCAGGCCCGGAAGTGCTCCTGGTCGTCGCGGCGCGCGGCCAGCATGTGCGGCAGCGCCTGGGTCTGCAGGAAGTCCCACGCCTGGGCATCGCGGAAGAACGACGTGACGTTGATGAGGATGGTGTCGAAGAGGATCCCGTACTCCTCGGGATGCACCTGCAGGTAGTCCAGGTAGTCGTCGAAACCCTTGCTGCCGGTGTCGTCGACTCGCTTCGACACGCGGCGCAGCAGGGTGGCGCGCTTGTACCCGGTGAAGTCGAAGCCGTGCGTCTGGTAGAGGAACTCCAGCAGGGCTTCGAAAGCGTCGTCGGTCACTCGCTCCTTCATGCGTTCCGCTCCCGCAGCAGGGTCACCAGGGTGCCGGCGATCTCCGCCAGCGGTACCACCGTCGTCACCGTGCCGGCCCGGATGGCCGCGCGCGGCATCCCCGAGAACTCCGACGTGGCGGGGTCCTGCACCACCACCGTCCCGCCCTGGAGCTGCACCGCGTACGAGCCCTCGGCGCCGTCGCTGCCGGTGCCGGTCAGCACCACGGCGATGGCGCGTCCGGCGTAGCGCCGCGCCACCGACTCGAAGAGCTCGTCCGCGGACGGGCGCACCCAGTGCCGCACCGGCGTGTCGGTGAGCCCGAGGCTGCCGTCGTCGGCGACCACCAGGTGGCGTCCCGGCGGCGCCACGTAGACGCACCCGTCCTCCGGCACCGCGCCGTCCTCGGCCTCGACGACGTGCAGCTTGGAGCGCCGCTGCAGGATGCTGGCGAGCTGACTCTGGCCCAGGGGGTCGAGGTGCTGCACCACCAGCACCGCGGCGGGGAGGTCGGACGGCAGTGCGTCGATCAGCGTCCTCAGCGCGGTCACGCCCCCCGCCGAGGCAGCCACAGCAACGATGCTGGGGAGGCGCGGCTCGGCCTCTGGGGGTGCCATGGCTGCGATGTCCTCACGATTCCGGCTGCCCGTGCCCAAAGTGCCGCGTCGGCGGAGCTCGCCTGCGCTCCACTCCAGACGCGCCGATGCTAGCACGCCCCCGAGCTCAGAGCCCCAGTGCGATGCGGGTGAGCCGGTCGCGAACCCCGGTGGGGACGACCCGGTCGTAGAGCCGGACCACCTGGGCGTCGTAGCCGACCAGGTAGCGGGAGCGCGGGCGCCGCGATCCGACCGCGCCGGCGATCACCCTGGCCACCGTCTCCGGGCTGCCCATGATCGGCTGGGTGAGCCGGACGCCCTGCATGGTGCGGCGGTACGCCGACTCGTAGCGCGATCCCGCGTGCCGTTCGATCTCGCGCTCGGCCTCGTCCCAGATCCCGGTGCGGAAGCCACCCGGCTCGACCAGCACCACGGAGATGCCACTCGACGCCACCTCGACGCGCAGCGCGTCGGAGAGCGCCTCCAGCGCGTGCTTGGACGCCTGGTACCAGCCGGTGAGTGGCGTGGTGGTGATGCCGTAGACGGACGAGATGTTGACGACGCGTCCCCAGCCGCGCTCGCGCATGCCGGGAATCGCCAGGCGGGACAGGCGCATCGGCGCGAAGACCATGGTCTCCATGGCCAGGTGCGCCTCCCTGTCGCCGACGTCCTCGATGGCGCCGGTGGAGGAGAAGCCGGCGTTGTTGACCAGTGCGTCAGGAGCCACCTGCGCGACGACGCGCTCGCAGTTGGCGGCGTCGGTGACGTCGAGCAGCACGGTCTCGACGTCGACGCCCGCGTCGCGGGCGGCGTCGTGCACGACGCGCGCCTTGGCCCGCGAGCGCACCGTGCCCACCGAGCGGTGGCCGCGCCGGGCCAGCTCGATGACCGTCGCCAGCCCGATGCCGGAGTTGGCCCCGGTGGTGAGCACCGTCTTCTGGTCAGCCATGGCGCGAACGAGCATAGCGGCGGGGGACCGATCGGCGCGGTACCCTCCCGCCCATGGCGCCCCTCGTCGTGGAGCTGCTCACCCGCCAGGACTGCGGCCTGTGCCGCAGGGCGCGCGCCGCCCTCGACCAGGTCGCCCGCGAGCGACCGCTGGAGATCGAGGAGCGCGACATCGACGCCGACGAGGCGCTGCTGCGCGAGTTCCACATCCGGGTGCCGGTGGTGCGGCTGCAGGGCACCGTGCTCTGCGAGGGGGTGGTCACGGCGGACGATGTGCGCGCCACCCTGCGCCTGGCGGCGGGCGAGGCGGGCCGATGACCCAGCCGGTCCGGCCGCTGCTGCGCCGCGACGGCACCACCCCGGACGGCCGCCGCTGGCAGGTGCGCCCCAGCCGGGCCGACGAGGACGCCGCCGAGCTGGTCGCCATCCGCGACGAGGTGGCCGCCGAGGGCGACCTGGTCGCCGCGGTGCCCGGCGAGCGCAGCGTCCTGGAGGAGAGCCTGGCCCTGGCCAACCTGATCGCCGGCGGCGGCCTCGGCCTCACCCTGGAGGTGGACGGGCGGGTCGACGGCAACCTCATGGTCCACCGCCGCCGCGGCCGCTACGAGTCGCACGTCGGCGAGCTGTCGATCGCCATCCGCGCCGGGGCTCGCGGCATCGGCCTCGGCCGCGTCCTGCTCGACACCGCGGTCGACTGGGCGCGCGCCGTGGGCATCGTCAAGCTGACCCTGGGGGTCTTCCCCGACAACGCGCCCGCGGTCGCCCTCTACCGCGCCACCGGCTTCGTGGAGGAGGGCGTGCTGCGCTCCCACGTGCGCCTGCCCAGCGGCGAGCGCGACCTCGTGGTCATGGGGCTCCTTCTCTAGAGCGTCCGGCGCCCCCTGCTATCCTCGGGCCCGAGATGAGTGACGTCCGCCCCATCGGCGTCTTCGATTCCGGGGTCGGTGGCCTCACGGTCCTCCGTGAACTGCGCCGCCAGCTTCCCGGCGAGCGACTCATCTATCTGGCCGACCTCGTCCACTTCCCCTACGGCCCGCGCTACCAGGACGAGGTGCGTGGCTTCGCCCATCGCATCATCGAGCACCTGCAGTCGTACGACGTCAAGCTCGTCGTCATCGCCTGCAACACCGCCACGGCAGCGGCGCTGCAGAGCGCGCGCGAGCACTTCGACGTTCCCATCGTCGGCGTCATCGCGCCGGGTGCGCAGGCCGCGGTGCAGCACACCCGCAACGGCCGCGTCGCCGTGATCAGCACGGAGGGCACCTTCGCGTCGCAGCAGTACCTGCATGCGATCAAGGAGGCCAACCCCGGTGTCGGCGTGCTCACCAAGGCGGCGCCCGACCTGGTCGACATCGTCGAGCACGGCGACGCCGACACGCCGCGCGCGGAGGCTGCGCTGCGGGCCCACCTCGAGGAGGTGTTCGACTGGGGCGCGGACACGCTGGTGCTGGGATGCACGCACTACCCGCTGCTGCGGCCTGCGCTGGCGCGGGTGGTGGGAAAGCGTCTGCGCGTTGTCGACTCGGCGGAGACGACGGCGGCGCGGGTGCAGCGCATCGTCAAGGTGAACCGGCTGGCGTCCGGTGCCGCGGACGACGCCGGTGCGCCGCTGCTGCTGACCACCGGCGAGCCGGATCGCTTCGCCGGCATCGCCTCTCTGTTCTTCGGCGAGCCGGTGCCGCCGCCCGACGTTGTCGACCTGTGGAGCGCGGGGAACGTGCTGCCGGTGCGGAGGCTGGCGTGACCACCGACGCGCAGACCGAGAACCTGCTCGAGCCCATCGCCCCCGAGCTCCACGAGTTCGAGCAGCGCCTGGCCAGAACCGTCGGCGACGACCTCGGACCCATGGCCGAGGCGATGAACCACATCGTCCGCGCCGGCGGCAAGCGGCTGCGCCCGGCCCTGGTCATCCTCAGTGCCAAGCTGGGCGAGGCCGAGCCCGACCACATCTACAACACGGCGATGGGCATCGAGTTCATCCACACCGCCACCCTGGTCCACGACGACCTCATCGACGACGCCGAGACCCGTCGCGGCATGGCCACCATCCACGCCTTGCTCGGCGTCAACCCGGCGATCATCGTCGGCGACTACTACTTCGCCAAGGGTGCCAACCTCACCGCCGCCATCGGCATGCCGATCATCGACGTGATCATCTCGCGCGCGGTGATGACCATCTGCATGGGCGAGCTGCTCCAGCTCACCAGCCGGCGCGACTACGACCAGTCGGTCGACGACTACTACCGCAAGATCGAGCGCAAGACGGCGGCGCTGCTCTCGGCGTCGTGCCACTGCGGCGGCATCATCGCCCGCCTCGACGAGCAGCGCGCCAACGCCCTGGAGCGCTTCGGGCACAACTTGGGCATGGCCTTCCAGATCGCCGACGACGTGCTCGACTACACTGCGTCCGCCGACCAGATCGGCAAGCCGGTGGGCGCCGACCTGCGCCAGGGGACGGTCACGCTGCCGCTGATGTACGGGCTGCAGGATCCGTCGATCGAACCGCGGCTGCGGGCGCTGCTCGGGCAGGAGCCGATCACCGAGGAGGGCTACGACGAGGTGCTCGCCCTGGTGCGGGGATCCTCCGCCGTGGCGCAGTCGGAGCGGCACGCGCACGAGTTCGCCGACCGCGCCCGCGCCGAGCTGAGCGTGTTCCCGATGTCGGCACCTCGGGCGGTGCTGGAGAAGGTGTGCGACTACGTCGTGGAGCGGCGGTTGTGAGCAGCGCGCACGGCTTCTCTCCGACCACTGGGTAACCGCATGGCCGTGCGCACCCGGGCGAAGCCCAGCGGCGCGGCCGCGGGTGGCGCGCCTGCCCCCGCGACGATGCGCGAGTTCGTCGAC
Organism: Candidatus Dormiibacterota bacterium; assembly: GCA_035995545.1. Taxonomy (GTDB): domain Bacteria; phylum Chloroflexota; class Dormibacteria; order Aeolococcales; family Aeolococcaceae; genus DASRDZ01. The sequence goes on along the minus strand of DASYKI010000009.1, from coordinate 129,537 downwards.
CTCCTCGGAGAGCGTGGCGAGCTGCACCGGGTGCGCGCCGCCGTCGACGCCGACCTGGAGATCTCGCAGATCACCGACCGCGTCTCCAAGGGACCGGCGGCGCAGAACCTGGGGCTGCTCTTCGAGAACGTCCGCGGCCACGACATGCCCGTGGCCACCAACCTGTTCGGCAGCGCCTCGCGCATGGCCGCCGCGTTGGGAGCGCCGTCGCTCGATGCGGTGGGGGAGCGGCTCGGCGCGCTGCTGTCGCCCGACCTGCCGCGAGGCGTGCGCGCCATCATGGACCGGCTGCGCCAGGGGCTGGAGGCGGCGCGCTCGATGCCGCACCGCGTCGACAGGGCGCCCTGCCAGGAGGTGGTGGTCACCGGCGAGGCGGTGAAGCTCTCGCAGCTGCCCATCCTCAAGTGCTGGCCGCTCGACGGCGGTCGCTACGTCACCCTGCCGCTGGTGATCACCCGAGATCCGGTCAGCGGTGTCCGCAACGTCGGCATGTACCGCCTCCAGGAGTTCGACGAGCGCACTCTGGGCATGCACTGGCAGATCCACAAGGGCGGCGCCGAGCAGGCGGAGCGCTGGAAGCCGGGCGAGCGCATCCCGGTTGCCGTGGCCATCGGCGGCGACCCCGCCGCCACCTACGCCGCCAGCGCGCCGCTGCCGCCCGGAATCGACGAGTTCCTCTTCGCCGGCTGGCTGATGAAGCGGCGCATGCGCCTGGTGCGCGGTGTCAGCGTCGACCTCGACGTTCCTGCCGACGCCGACATCATCCTGGAGGGCTACGTCGACCCGTTGGAGCGGCGTACGGAAGGACCGTTCGGGGACCACACCGGCTACTACTCGCTCGCCGACGAGTACCCGGTGCTGCACCTCACCGCCATGACCATGCGCCGCGACCCCATCTACCCCGCGACGCTGGTGGGCCGCCCGCCGATGGAGGACTACTGGCTCGGCCACGCCACCGAGCGCATCTTCCTCCCCCTGCTGCGCCTGGTCCAGCCCGAGATCGTCGACTACCACATGCCGGCGGAGGGCGTCTTCCACAACTGCGTCGTCGTCAGCATGCGCAAGCGCTACCCGGGACACGTCGCCAAGGTCTGCTTCGCGGTGTGGAGCACCATGCAGCTCGCCAACAGCAAGATCGTCATCGTCGTCGACGAGGACATCGACCCGCACGACCTGCACGAGGTCGCCTTCCGCGCCTTGAGCAACGTCGACCCGCGCCGCGACACGATCATCGTCGACGGCCCGCTCGACGTCCTCGACCACGGTGGCCCCGGCTTCGCGCGCGGCAGCAAGATCGGCGTCGACGCAACCCGCAAGGGCGCCCTCGACGGCTACCAGCGCCCCTGGCCTCCCGACATCACCATGGACCCGCGAGTCGTCGAGCTCGTCGAGCGCCGCTGGTCGGAGTACGGCCTGTGATTTCAAGAATGGTTCGCGTCGGTGTGTTTTCCCACGTCGGAGATGTTGTTTCCCGCGTCGGGGTCACGGCGCACCGCGGGATGCCCCAACACGCGGCCCCGACCGACCAGACGAATCGCCTAACGCCTGCAACCTCGCCATTGCATGCAGTGCGCACCCTGCTGCGCCTCGTCCAGTTCGAACACACCATCTTCGCCCTGCCCTTCGCCTACGCCGGCGCCCTGATCGCTGCCCACGGCAACCCGGGCTGGGCGCGCGTGGGCTGGATCGCCCTGGCCATGGCAGCCGCCCGCTCCTGCGCCTTCGCGCTGAACCGCCTCATCGACCGCGGCATCGACGCGCGCAACCCGCGCACCGCAACCCGCCCCAGCGTCACCGGCGAAGTCACCGTCGCATCCATGGTCGCCCTCGCGGTGATCGCCGCCGCGCTCCTGGTCCTGGCGGCGGCGAACCTCAACAGGCTCTGCCTCGAACTCTGCCCGATCCCGCTCGCGCTCTTCGTGCTCTACCCGTACTGCAAGCGCTTCACGTTCCTCGCCCACTTCGTCCTCGGCGCCGGCATCGCCGGGGCGCCCGTCGGCGGCTTCCTCGCCGTGCGCGGCGCCTGGGACCTGCCCGCCGTCCTGCTCGGCCTCAGCGTCCTCTTCTGGATGGGCGGCCTCGACATCCTCTACGCACTGCAGGACATCGAGGTCGATCGCCGGCAGGGACTGCACAGCGTCCCCTCGCGCTTCTCCATCCGCAACGCCTTTCTCATCAGCGACGCCTCGCACGTTGCCACCGCCGCGCTGCTGATCGCCACCGGCGTCGCCGCGCATCTCGCCTGGCCGTTCTTCGCCGGCGCCGCCGCAGGAATCGCGCTGCTCGTCTACGAGCATTCCCTGGTGAGCCCGCAGGACTTCAGCAGAGTCAACCGCGCCTTCTTCACCGTCAATTCGTACTTCGCCGTCGCCGTGTTCTGCGGTGTGCTCGCCGCGGTCGCGCTGCCGTGAGCGAACACCCGCCCGACTGGACGGCGCCGAGTCCCTGGCGCGACGTCACCAGGAGTCCCCCGCCCCGCGAGAGGCTCCCTGTCATCGTCGGCATCAGCGGTGCCAGCGGCGCCCTGCTCGCACGTGCCGCACTGCGCCGCCTGCTCGCCCGCGGTGAGCACGTCGGCTGCGTTGCGTCGCGCGCCGCGCACGAGGTCTGGCAGGACGAACTGCAGGAATCGCTCGACGACGGCGTCCGCGCACTCGACCCCAGCGGCACCCACCTGCATCTCCATCCCCCCGACCGCTTCAACGCCGCGCCCGCGTCGGGAAGCTTCCGCACCAAGGGAATGATCGTCATCCCCTGCAGCATGAGCACGGCGGCAGCGCTGGCAACCGGCACCGGCGGCGACCTGCTCAAGCGCTCAGCCGACGTCTGCATCAAGGAGGGTCGCCGCCTCGTCGTGGTTCCGCGCGAGTCGCCGATGTCCGCCATCCACCTGCGCAACCTGGCCACGCTCGCCGAACTCGGTGTCCGCGTGGTGCCGCCCATCCCGCCCTTCTACAGACGCCCGCAGACAGTCGAGGAGGCGGTGGACCAGGTGCTCGACCGCGTGCTCCAGGCGTTCTACGACTGATTGGTCAGACATTTGCAGTCGCCCACCGATCGGGCGCACAATCGGACCTGCTCAGCATTGCGGGGTGGTGCCAGTCGATCGGCGCCGCCCCGTCGCTGTGTCTAGAGCGCTCCCCAGCCTTCGAGCTGGGTGCGGAAGCGCAGCATCCAGGCGGTCAGCACCACCGCGGCCGCGACCAGTCCGGCGGCCTCGAATCCCACGGTGAGGACGTCGCTGCGGGCCACGTGGTCACCGGTGGCGCTGGCCACGCCGTAGGCGAGGGCGCGGCCGAGGTCGAACATGGCGACGACGTCGACCACCGCCAGCGCAATGCGCACCACCCGGTACTCGCGCCGCAGTGCGGAGCGCATCCCGGCGACGGTCTGCGACCGTCCCAGCGGCGGCTCGGGACTGCCGCGCACCAGGCGCAGCAGGGAGAGCGCGAAGAAGAACGCCGCCGCCCAGCCCGGCCAGGCGGTGCTCCACGAGGAGCCTTCGGCGAAGAACGACCCCACGGCGCCGAGCGGACGCGCTTCCTGTTGCATCTCCACCAGCCGGTGCTGCAGCACCAGCATGCCGACGCCCCAGCCAACCGCCAGCAGCGACACCGCGACGACCAGCGCGATCTGCGCGCGCGGCGGCAGGCGATCGACCGCGGACATGGGGTGACCGCCCTCTTCCTCCGCCGCCTCCGCGGGCCCCGAGTCCGCGGGGGTCACCATGGCATGGCATTGTAGGGTCGCTCCCGACATGCCAGACACTCCCGCGCAGCTGCGCGTCGTCACCTACAACATCCTGCTCGGCGGCCAGGGCCGCGGCGATCGCATCGCCGCCATCCTGGAGCGCGCCAACGCCGACGTCATCGCCCTCCAGGAGGCGAGCGACCTCGACCTGGTGCGCAGCCTGGCCGACCGCCTCGGCATGCGCATGATCGTGGCCAAGCCCAACGACGCCAGCAAGCTCAACCTGGCAGTGCTCAGCCGCGTGCCGGTGACCCGCTGGCGCGCCCATCGCCATCCCGGACGCATGCTGCGCGCCCACCTCGAGTGCGAGATCGCCCCCAACGCCCCCGGACTGCCGAGGCTGCGCATCCACTGCATCCACCTGGCCGCCCGCTTCGGCGAGAAGAACAAGGGCGAGGCCCGCCGGCTTCGCGAGCTGGAGGCGATCCTCGGCGACATCGAGCGCTCCGGCTCCACGCCCCACCTGCTCCTCGGCGACTTCAACAGCCTGGCGCCGGGTGAGCCGGTGGCGGCGACGGCCTTCTTCACCCGCATGGCCCAGCTGCGCCGCCGCGGGCTGCTGGTCCGTGGCCTCGACGGGATCGTCGCCCCACTGGAGTCGCCCGAGGGCGACGAGGCACTGGACGAGGCGTGGCGGAAGGCGGGCGTCGCGCCCCATCTGCAGGCCGGCGTCCCGCGGCTGCCCTGGGTGGTGGGGCCGCTCACCGGCCTGGTGCCGCGCAGCACGTCGCTCGACCGCGTGCTCAACCGCTTCATCGAGCGCTGGACGGTGCCGCGCGTGGCCGCGGCCGGCTACGTCGACTGCTACCGCTCGCTGCACAACGGCGAGCTGGGCTACACGTGTGCCACCTGGTCGCCGGTGGCGCGCATCGACTATGTCTTCGCCGACGAGCCGATGGCCGGCCGCCTGCTGCGCTGCGAGGTGATCGGCGGCGACGCGCATCCCGACCCCGACGTCCTGGCGGCGTCGGACCACTACCCGGTGCTCGCCGACTTCCGCCTCTAGCCGCGGCGCGCACCCCGGGCGGTGGGCACTTTTGCGCAGTTCACATCCGCGGATTCGCCCTGCTAGGATGGGCGCCCCCCAAGGAAGGGACCCGCCCACGTTCGGGCATTGATGCAGGAGACGGGAATGAGAAACCAGGGAAGGTTTGCGCGCGTCTGGCTTGCCGCCGGCGCCATGTCACTGGCGGCGGGTGCCGCGGCGGCGCAGGCGGCCTCGGCCGACCGCGTGGCCCAGGCGGCATCGCCGCCGTCGATCGCCTGGCACGTCCTCGCCAGGGACGTGATCCCAGGCCTGGCCAGCGCCACACCGGAGGGCTGGCTGGACGGCGGCGGGCGCATCCAGGTCGGCATCGCCCTCGCCGATCCCAACACCGCCGCCGAGGAGGCCGCCGCTCGCGCCGTCTACGACGCCGGCAGCGCCGAGTACCACCACTTCTTCACGCCGGCGCAGTGGCAGGCCCGCTTCGCACTGCCGGCGTCGACGTTCGACGGCGCGGTCGCGGCGGCCACCGGCAACGGCCTCAAGCTGGCCTACGCGTCGCCGATGCGCAGCTACGCAACCCTGAGCGGCACCGTCGCCGACGTGCAGCGCACCTTCGGCGTCCAGCTGCAGCGCTACGTGGGTCCGGACGGGAGGCACTTCTTCGCCAACGTGCAGGCGCCCACGGTGCCCGACGGCGTGGTCGCGGTGATGGGCATGGAGTCGCTCAGCGTCCAGCTCCCCAGGAACCCCGCGCAGTCGCGCCACCAGACGGGTCCCTGCGTGCAGGGCAACTGCCTCGGGCTGGTGACCGCCTCCGACCTGTGGTCGATCTACGGCCAGCCGAGCACGAACCGTGGCCAGGGCCAGAAGGTGGCCATCATCGGCGAGGGCGACATGGCCCAGCCGGTCACCGACCTGCGCACCTGGGAGGCTCGCCAGAGCCCGGCGCTGCCGCAGGTGCCGGTCAAGCAGATCGCCGTCGCCAACGACCAGACCGACAGGTCGGGCCTGCTGGAATGGAACATCGACACCCAGGCGGCCACCGGCATGGCTCCCGACGCCCAGGAGCTCGACCTCTACTTCACCCAGAGCCTGGGCGTGACCGCGGGAGCGTTCTCGGTGTGGGCCAACGACTCCGCCGGCCCCCTGCAGGCCAACGCCTCCTTCGGCGGCTGTGAGTCGCTGAACCTGGCGCTGGGCAGCATCCAGGCCGAGGAGCCCATGTTCCGCCAGGCGGCCGCCGAGGGCCGCACCCTGTTCGTCTCCACCGGTGACACCGGTGGGTCGTGCACCGTGGTCACCGGCAACGGCATCGTCAACACCGTGGCGCCGCAGGTGGAGTGGCCGGCGGCGAGCAACTGGGTGGTCGCCGTGGGCGGCACCGAGGTGTTCGCGTCGTCGGGTGCCAACCCGCATCGCACCATCGAGAAGGCGTGGGAGTACACCGGCGGCGGCATCAGCCTGACCCAGCCGGAGCCCACCTGGCAGTCGCCGATCCCGATCATCGTGTCGCGGTGTGCTGTCGACGGCGCGCTGGCGCCGCAGACCAACGCGCCGGTGTGCCGCGGACTTCCCGACGTCGCCTCGATGTCCGGCGACAGCCTCTTCAACCAATACGACATCACCAGCGCCGGGGCCAACAACTTCGGCGCCGGCACCAGCCTGTCCTCGCCGCTGTGGGCGGGCATCTGGACCCGCATCCAGGCGGCGGCACCCGCCGCCGGCCTTGGATTTGCGGCACCCAAGCTGTACCAGCAGGGCCTCGACCCCGTCGCCGACGCGCGCGACTTCTTCGACGTCTCGATCGGCAGCAACGGGCAGTACCCGGCGCTGGCGCGCAACCAGGTCAACCCCTCCGGCTGGGACTACGTCAGCGGTCTCGGCGTTGCCAACGTCGCCAACCTGATGCAGGACCTGACCGGCGCGCTGGTCCCCAGCAATCCCAGCGCTCCCATCGGCGGCGGTGGTGCCACCGCCAGCTCGGGCGGCTGCGGTGGCGGCAACGGCACCATGACCGCACCGGAGGGCAACCAGCCCTTCCCGTTCGCGGCGGCGTCGGTCACCAAGGTCGTGCCCAGCTACAGCGCCACGACGTCGGCGGTGACGGTGACCTTCACCGTGCCGCAGATGTCGAGCGGCACCCAGAACGAGCTGGACTTCTACTACAACTTCTCCTACGAGGCGAAGCCCTACCAGCTCGACGCCACCTACGACCCGGTGCAGGGCAACAGCTTCACGCTGTACGACCTCAGCGGGACCGGCGTGGTCACCGCGCTCTCCACCGCGCTGACCGGCGCCTTCGACTTCACCGCGGGCAGCGCCTCGATCACCATGACGGTCGCGGTGTTCAACTCCACCGCGCACCCCACCACCGCGCTGGCCGGCGGCTCGATCCTCCACAACGCCACGGCCAACAGCGGCTACGAGTACACCGGCTACGGCAACGTGATCAGCAACGGGGAGTGCCCGTTCACCCTGGCCTGAGCGCCTCAACGGCGATCCGGAGCGCCCGGGCCCCAGGGTGGGCCCGGGCGCCTCTCTGGTGGTGGGGCGGGCCGGCCGAGGCGGCGCCCAGGCCAGCCCACCCCGCCTCCGTATACTCGTCGCCAGATGCCCCCCGGACTCCCCACATGTGCCCACGCCATCGTGGGCGGCTCTGGCACCGCCGCCATCGAGTTCCCCGAGGCGTTGGGGGACGAGCGGGTCCGCACCATTCGCGATCGCATCTCGATGGACACGCCGTACGGGCAGAGTCCGCCGGTCAAGCACCTGGCCCTGCGCATGCCGGACGGCAGCGAGCGCGAGGCGCTGGTGGCCCGCATGCACGGATGGCAGCACAACGCCACGCGGCATGAAGCAGCGCTTGCTCTGTTCTGGCTGTTTCGCGAGGCGGGCGTACGGCGGGTGATCGCCGAGGCGGGGTCGGGCAGCATCACCCAGCACTTCCGGCCGCGCGACCTGGTGCTGCCGCACGACGTGATCGACTTCACCCCGTCGGTGGGCGGACGCCTCGATCCCGACGCGGTGGTGCTGATGCGCGAGCCCTTCTGCCCCGACATCCGCGCCGCGATGTGGGACCACGCCGGCGCGTGGGCCACCGACAAGGCGACGCGCGCCTTCAACCGCGCCGTCTACGCGTCGGGACAGGGTCCGCGCTTCGAGACCGCCGCCGAGGTGGCCGCGTTCGCCCGGCTCGGCGCCGACGTCATCGGCCAGGCAATCGCGCCGGAGGTGTTCCTGGCCCGAGAGATCGGCGCCTGCTACGGCGCCATGACCCTGGTGCTCAACTACGCCGAGGGCGTGCGCCCGCACTGGGACTTCGAGCTGCTGCAGGAGATCCTCGCCGAGGACGCGCGCTCGCTGGGACAGCTCCTCCTCGACGCGCTGCGCGACGTGCCGGAGGAGCCGCGCTGCTCGTGCGTCACCTACCGGCGCCATCCCGCGGCCGGCGACCCGGCCGCCATGACGGACACGGCATGACCACCACAGCCGCACTTCCCCGCATCAGCGACCCGCGACTCGAGAGCGTCGCGGACAAGGTCGAACGCGGTGAGCGGCTCAGTGCCGGGGACGGCCTGCTGCTGCTCACGACCCCGGACCTGCTCACCGTCGGGCGACTCGCCGACCAGGTGCGCGCCCGGCTGTGCGGCGACGCGGTGTTCTACAACGTCAACCGCCACCTCAACGCCACCAACGTCTGCGTGGCCGGCTGCAAGTTCTGTGCCTTCGCGCGGGTGAAGGGGGAGGAGGGGGGCTGGCTGAAGTCGTGGGAGGAGATCGAGGGCATCGTCGGTTCGCTCTCGCCGCGCACCACCGAGATCCACACCGTCAACGGGCATCATCCCGACCTGCCGCTCTCGTGGTACGAGGAGTACCTGCGGCGGATGAAGGCGGTGCGCCCCGACGTGCACCTCAAGGCGTTCACCGCCGCGGAGATCCACTACTTCAGCGAGCACGACTCGGTACCGGTTGCCGAGGTGCTGGCGCGCCTGCGCGCCGCGGGGCTCGGCTCGCTGAGCGGTGGCGGCTGCGAGGTGCTGGTCGAGCGCGTGCATCGCAAGATGTTCCCCGGCAAGTGCGGCGCCGAGGAGTGGCTCGACGTGCACCGCACCGCGCACCGCATGGGCATCCCCACCACCGCCACCATCCTCTTCAACCACATCGAGACCCTGGAGGAGCGCGTCGAGCACCTGTGCAGGCTGCGCGACGCGCAGGACGAGGCGCCCGGCTTCATGGCCTTCGTGCCGCTGCCCTTCCATCCCGAGAACACCTTCTTCGCCAAGCGCTGGCGTCCCGCCACCGGGTACACCGAGCTGCGCATGGTGGCGACGGCGCGGCTGATGCTCGACAACTTCCCCCACGTCAAGGCGTACTGGCTCACTCTCGGCACCGAGATCGCCCAGGTGGCACTGAGCTTCGGCGCCTCCGACATCGACGGCACGGTGGAGGAGGAGCACATCATGCACATGGCTGGCTCCAGCGCCCCGCAGCTGGTCACCGAGGCGGGCCTGCGACAGATGATCGCCGAGGCCGGGCGAGTTCCGGTCGAACGCGACACGATCTATCGCGCCGTGCGCCGTGAGGAGCTGGTCGGCGCGAGTGTGCCGGCGCTCGACGACCTGCCGCATGCGCTGCGCGAAGCCCTGCGGCTGGCGTGGCGGTCGGAAGCGGAGCGCGTGCCTCGATGACGGTGGACCTGCGTCCCGCGCGTGGCACCGGCGAGGTGCCGCTGCGCCCCGTGCGCCTCGGCCGGGTGGGCTACGTCAACGTGCTGCCGGTCTACCTCGGCCTGGAGCGCGAGGGCACGCGCTGCGACGTGATCTCCGGCGTGCCCACCGAGCTCAACGCCCAGCTCGACTCCCGCCGCATCGACTGCGCGCCGGTGTCCGCCATCGAGGTGGCCCGCCACGGCGGCAGCTACGCGTTCCTCGACGGGCTGAGCATCAGCAGCGTCGGCGCGGTGGGCTCCTCGATGCTGATCAGCAAGGTCCCACCGGAGCAGCTGGGGGGGCGCAGCGTCGCCCTGACCACGCACTCCGCCGCGTCGCTGGGCTTCTTCCACATCCTCTGCGCGCGGCTGTGGCACGTCACCCCGCGCAGCCAGGACGCCTCGCCGGACCTCGACGCCATGCTCCAGGACCACGACGCCGCCGTGCTCATCGGCAACCCCGCCCTGCGCGCGGTGCACACCGCCGAGCAGCGCGGCGACCTGCACGTGGTCGACCTCGGCTCCGCGTGGCACGAGCTGACCGGCCTGCCGGCGGTGTTCGCGGTCTGGGCGCTGTGGCGCGACTGGGCCGCCGAGCAGCCGGACGCGGTGCGCATGCTCCACGAGGACCTCGACCGCGGCCGCCGCTGGGGACTGAACCCCGACAACCGCGCAGCACTGGTCGCCCGCGCCGCCGCCGACACCGAGCTGCCCGCCGCCGACCTCGACGCCTACTTCGACAAGCAGGACTACCGGCTCAGCGCCGACCACCAGCGCTCGCTGCTGCGCTACTTCGCGCTGCTCGCCGAGCTCGACCTGGCGCCGCCGCTGCCGCGGCTCGACCTGATATGACCGTGCACGTCGCCGGCAGCGCAACCAGGGCGCGCCGCATGCCCGCGCCGCGCCCCGTGCCCCCGATGATCGCCACCACGCTGTCGCTGCAGCACGCGCTGGAGCGAGCTGCCGACGGCGGCCGCCTCGACGCGAGCACCGCGACACACCTGCTGGAACACGCCCCGCTGCTGGAGCTGGCGGGTGCGGCACATGCCCGGCGGCAGGCGCTCACCGACCCCGGCCGGGTCACCTACCAGGTCGACCGCAACATCAACTACACCAACGTCTGCGTCACCGACTGCTCGTTCTGCGCCTTCTACCGCCACCGCGGCCACGCCGAGGCGTACACGCAGTCGACCGAGCAGATCCTGCAGCGCTGCGCCGAAGCCGTGGACCTGCGCGCCACCAGCGTTCTGCTCCAGGGTGGCCACAACCCGTGGCTGCCGATCTCGTACTACGAGGAGCTGTTCGGCGCCATCAAGCAGCGCTTCCCCGAGCTGCACGTGCACGCGCTGTCGCCCACCGAGATCGGCTTCATCGCCCACCGTGTCGAGCAGAAGCCGGTGGCCGAGGTGGTGGCGCGGCTGCGCGACGCAGGCCTGGACTCCGTCCCCGGCGGCGGCGCGGAGATCCTCGTCGACCGCGTGCGCGACGCCATCTCGCCGAAGAAGCAGCGCAGCGCCGAGTGGCTCGACGTCACCCGCGACATCCACCGGGCCGGGCTGCCCACCACCGCGACGATGATGATGGGCCACGCCGAGACGCTGGCCGAGCGCGTCGAGCACCTGCGCCTGCTGCGCGAGGTGCAGGACGAGACGCACGGCCTGCTGAGCTTCATCGCCTGGACATACCAGCCCGACAACACCGAGTTGCAGGGACGGCGCACCAGCGGCAGCGACTACCTGCGCAGCTTCGCCATCGCCCGGCTCATGCTCGACAACGTGCTGCACCTGCAGGCCTCGTGGCTCACCGTCGGCGCGCAGATCGGCCAGCTGGCACTGAGCTTCGGCTCCGACGACCTCGGTTCGGTGATGCTGGAGGAGAACGTCGTCACCCTCGCCGGTGCGCCGCATGCCAGCAACGAGGCGGAGCTGATCCGCATGATCGAGGACGCCGGCTTCGTCGCGGCGCGGCGCGACACCTACTACGACATCCTCGAGGTGCACTCGCCCGACCAGACGGACGGCGTCGACCGCCGCCGCGTCGGGCGCATTGCCGGGCCGGGCATCGCCGGCAGCACGCCGTCGCAGGTGCCGGGCACGGCGGGCGTGGTGCCGGAGGGAACGCCGAGCGGCCGGCATCGCCGCGCGCTGGAGGCGCAGACCGCGTCGGGCGCGCCGCACGCCGAAGAGACGCCCTTCCCAGAACCGGCGGAGTAAGCCGGTGGGGGAGGGTGCTGCGGCACCGAACTCCGACCTGCGTGCCCGCGTCCACGCCCTCGCCCGACGCCTGCCCAAGGCCGAGCTGCACGTCCATCTCGAGGGCACCATGACGGCCGACCGCATGCGACAGCTCGCCGCCAAGCACGGCGTCACCCTCGATCCCCTCGCCCTCGACCCCGTCGGCGCCGACGGCACCACGCGCAACTTCACCGCCTTCCTCACCGCCTTCATCAGCAGGCTCAACCTTCTCCGCGACCCCGACGACTGGTGCGCCGTCCTCGACGACTACATGCAGCACCAGTGCGCCCACAACGCCCCCTACACCGAATCCTTCGCCACCTTCTTCGGCGCCCTCCGCGGCGACTACGTGCTCCGCGACGTCCTCGCCGCCATGGCCGGCGTGGAGCGCCACTGGAACGCGCGCGGCTGTGCCCTGCGCCTGGTCATGGACGCGCCACGCCAGTTCGGACCCGACCTGGCCATGCAGCTCTTCAGGCTGGCCGCCGCCGACGAGAGCGGCCTGATGGTCGGCGTCGGTATCGGCGGCGACGAGCTGCTCGGTCCCGCCGAGCACTTCGCGCAGGCCTACGCCTTCGCCGCCGGGGCGGGTCTCGGCCGCACCGCCCACGCCGGCGAGCACGGCGGCCCCGACTCGATCGCCGCCGCCGTCGACATCCTCGGCGCCACCCGCATCGGCCACGGCGTCGCCGCCGGCGGCCATCCCGACCTGCTCCGCCACCTGCACGCCAGTGGCGTCACCGTTGATGTCTGTCCTGGCAGCAACCTGGCCACCGGAGCCTGGGACCCCGCGCAGCGCCCGCATCACCCCGTGCGCGACTTCCTCGCCCACGGCCTGCGCATCGACATCGGCAGCGACGACCCCGCCGTCTTCGGCACCGACCTCAGCGACGAGTGGGCCCAGCTCATCCTCCGTGACGGCCTGACCCCGCACGAGTGCTTCGACATCACCCTCGACTCGCTCGACGCCGCCTTCCTCGACGACGCCCACCGCAGCCGCCTGCGCGCCCACTTCGAGGCCGAGCTGGAGGACCTGCGCGGCGAGGCCGCCGAGCTGGAGGAGGCGCTGCACGGCGCCGCGGCGCGATGACACCGGGCACCAACCGGGGCGGGAGCGCCCCGCAGGTCGCACCCGAGCAGGTGCGCACCATGTTCGACCAGATCGCCCGCTTCTACGACCTGCTCAACACCGTGCTCAGCGGCGGCCGCGACGCGGCCTGGCGGCGCCGCGCCGCCCAGGCCACCGGGCTGCGCGACGGCGACACCGCGCTCGACGTCTGCACCGGCACCGGCAAGCTGGCCCGCCTGCTCGAGCGTCGCGTCGGCCCACGCGGGACCGTGATCGGCGTCGACTTCAGCACCGCGATGCTCGACGTCGCTCGCGCCCACGTCGCCGCCGTCGACTTCCGCGAGGGCGACGCCACCACTCTGCAGGGCATCGACGACTCCAGCGTCGACGCGGTCACCGTCGCCTTCGGCCTGCGCAACGTCGCCGACCGCCCCGCCGCCATGCGCGCCGCCCTCCGCGTCCTGCGCCCCGGCGGACGGTGCGTCATCCTCGAGTTCGCCCACGTCGACGTGCCGCTCTTCGGCCGGGTCTACGCCTGGTACCTGACCCGGGTCCTGCCCTTCGCCGGGCGCCTGCTCAACCCGCGCAGCGGTGCCTACTCCTACCTGCCGCGCTCCATCGCCGCCTACCCGCCCGCCGCCGAGGTGAGCGCAGAGCTGCGCGACGCCGGCTTCGACGGCGTGCGCGTCACCCGGATGACGCTGGGGATCGTGACCCTGCACGTCGCCACCCGGCCATCGCCGCTGCGCTGAGCAGCAGGACGGCGCCGCAGGCGCCCGCCACCGGCAGCGCGGGCTGCACCGAGACCGAGTAGCCGTCGCCGCCGGCCGGTGCGTAGCCGCCGGTGACCGTGAACAGCGCGGCGCCCACCACCAGCAGCGTGCCCGCGAAGGCCTGCGCCGCCTCGCGGATCGCCGACTGCCGGGGCCGCAGCAGGCGGTCGGCGAGCATCAGCACCAGCAGCGCCGCCCCCAGGCAGGCGACCAGCCCGCTGCCGTGGAAGCTGCCCACCCAGCGCACCTGCGACTCGCCGAGCAGGGTCACCTCGAGACGCTCCCAGGGCAGCAGGCACCCGGCCACGGCGACGGCCACGACCAGCGGTGCCAGCACGCGCGCAGCGGCGCGGATCATGCGAGTCATCGCCGCGCATTGAACACGACGCGGTGCTTCGCGCGGCTGCGCCGCGCACACGGGGCGGGCAGATCCCGCCCCTGGCGGCTGTGCGCCGCCACCCCACCCTCGGCGCCCTAGGCGCCGGGTGCGCGCTGCGCATCGACGCGCGGCTGCGCCGCGCACACGGGGCGGGCAGATCCCGCCCCTGGCGGCTGTGCGCCGCCACCCCACCCTCGGCGCCCTCGGCGCCGGGTGCGCGTTGCGCACGGTTCGGCTACCGGTCGCCGCCGTGCGACGGTCCGAGCGGACGCATCTCCATGCGCTTCACCCAGCCGCCGATCACCGTCACCATCCCGCCGACCAGGGCGACGAAGACACCGAAGCGCACGCCGCCGACCAGCCGCCCGTTGTTGCCAACCCAGAAGATCACCGAGCCCAGCACCTCGGCGGCGCCGCCGATCAGGTAGGCGACGTCGTCGTCGACCGAGAGTCGCGGTCCGCCGTCGGCGGCGGTGATGCGCACCACCAGCAGCATGGCGACGCCGGCCAGGGCGAGCAGGGTGAGCCACCCCCAGTCGTGGAAGCCGTTGGCGGTGACGCCCAGCCCCGAGTCCCACCAGGGCAGCAGCATGGCAACCAGCGTCACCAGGGTTCCACCCACGACGATGCGATCGCCGAGCGTCAGCCTGCGCAGGTTGTCCTGCCTCATGCCACGTGCCGTCCCGTATTGCGCGATGCGCACAGCCGATGACTCCCTCTCGATGCCGGCGGGCTGCCGATGTGCGCGGATGCTACGGGGGCGTTCCACCGCGGTCAACCAAGGTCGGTGAAGGTTTGCGTAGCAAGAAAAACGGCGCATCCCGGGTCGAGCGGGATGCGCCGTGCGCCGGGCGCGTCAGCGCCCGGAAGGAACGGGGGTCGGGAGGAAGCTAGCGGCGCCCGTGCATGCGACGCGGCGCCGACGCCTCGCGCTGCATATGCCCGCCGGCGAGCATGGCCGCCGCGGCGAGGAAGGCGACCACGATGCCCAGGGTCATGGAGTGGAAGGCACCGCTGCCGTTGACGCCGATGAGCATCTGCAGCACCACCGCGGCGAGCCCGATGCAGCCGATGGTGAAGAACGCCTGCCCCTCGCGGATGGGCAGCCCGTTGCGCAGGACGATGACCTCGTGGCGGATCAGCAGCAGCAGGATGGTGGCCGCGGCGCTGAAGAACAGCACGTCACCGAGGAAGCCGGTGCCGAATGCGTTCTGGCTGACACGCGCGCTGGTGGTGTCGAAGTGGTACCAGGGGAGGAAGGTGGACACCAGCGCCAGTCCGGCGCCGATGCCGCTCACGCGGTCTGCCTGGGAGAGGCGATCGAGCATGTGCGGGCTCCGGGGACCCGTACGTGGATGCAGGGGTGGGATTGGGTCCGTTGGCGCGCATCGTAGCACGGCACTGTTGCTTTTTCGCCGCCGCACCAGTAATGGTCGTGCCTGGCCGCAACACACCACACCACGGCCGTTCACCCGCCGCCCGTCAGTCCCCGGCGTGCCCCTCGGGCGCCGGACCCGGCGGCTGCCCGTCGGCCCCGGGTGCGCGCCGCCGCCTGCGTCCGCCCCGCCGCCGCCTGCGACCACTTCGCGGTGCCGCAGCAGCAGCCCCGTCGCCGCCGGCCTCGACGCCATCGACGGCACTTGCCACAGCACCTGCCTCGGCATCGACGGCAGCGGCACCGCTCTCGGCGTCGCCCTCCGCCGGTGCCGGCCCGCGCTGGCCCGGCCCGCGCCTGCGCCGATCCGGCGGGCGCGACGTGGGAAACCGCGGCGGCGGCGGCTGCCCGTCGCGCAGCAGGTCGCCCAGCGTGTTCCAGCCGAACTGCTCGCGCCCGCGCTGCAGCAGCGCGATGAAGCACGCCGCCGTCGCCTCGGCGTCGGCCAGCGCATGGTGCGGCCGCCGGTGCGACACGCCCAGCTCGGCGCAGAGCCGCTCCAGCCCGATGGTGTCGCGCAGGCCCCAGAGCTTGCCCGCCAGCCGCGAGGTGTCGATGTTGTCGGCGTCGAGCGGGCGCCCCATGGTGCGTCCCAGCAGGCGCGTGTCGAACGCGTCCGCGCTGTGCTCGACCAGGACCGCCCCCTCCGCGAATCCTCGGAAGCGCTCCAGCACGTCGTCGGCCGGCGGAGCCCCCGCCAGCACCGAATGCGAGATCCCGTGCAGGCGGCGCGCATGGGGGTTGATGCGGTCGTTGCTGTGCACCAGCGTCTCGAAGGACAGCAGGTGATGATCGAGGGTGAAGGCCACGGCACCCAGCTCCACCAGCCGGTGCGGCGTCTGCCCCGTGGTCTCGCTGTCGAGCGCGACGAAGCGCAGCGCCTCGACCGGGGCGTCGTGGCTGGGGCGCTGGTTCGACCACTCGTCGCCCTCGTCGTCGAGGGCGGCGAAGGGCTCTCCGTTGGCCGGGCCCAGGCGCAGCACGAAGGCCTCGCCGACTGGGACGGTGCCGCCGCGCTGCCGGCCGTACCGCCGCCGGGCGCCCTGGCGCTCCGTCCCCTCCGTGTCCTGAGCCGCAGCCGGTGGGGCTGCCGCGTCTCCCGAACCAGGCTCGACCGGGTCCAGATCCGCGGCGCTCGCATCCGCGTGCAGCATGCCGAACAGGGTAACGCATCCCGGGCGGACCCCTATTGCGATCGCGCAAAGCCGGTGTGACGTCGCCGCCTCGGGTCGGCGCCCGTGCCCGGCCGGGTAAGGTCTGAGCAGGGGCCCGCGTCCCCTGCCTCCCTATACTTGGGGCATTCACCCTATGGGCAGCACCCCACGCCCGGTGTACTACCCGGCAATGCTCGACCTCGCCGGTCGTGCCGCGCTCCTGGTCGGAGGCGGCGAGGTGGCGAACCAGAAGGCGGGACCGCTCATCGAGGCGGGCGCCACCCTTCGTGTCGTCGCACCCGAGCTGGTGCCCGCGCTGCGGGCCCGGATCGACGCCGGCGAGGCGACCTGGGAGCAGCGCCCGGCAGCGCCGGGGGACACGGACGGCTGCGCCGTGGTGGTGTGCGCCACCAACCACCGCGAGGTCAACAAGCAGGTGTCCGAGGAGGCCCGCCGGGCCGGCATCCCCGTCAACGTCGTCGACGACCCCGAGCTGTGCACCTTCATCGTGCCCTCGACGGTGCGTCGCGGACCGCTCCAGGTGGCGGTGAGCACCGGCGGCCGCAGCCCCGCCTTCGCCAAGTTCATGCGCAAGGAGCTCGAGCAGACCGTGGGCGAGGAGTACGGCGTGCTCGCCGCCATGGCCGGCCGCATGCGCGACCTCGCCCGCGACGCCGGCATCGGCTACCAGCAGCGCGACGAGGCCGCCGCCCAGGTCCTTCCCGAGCTGCTCGCCCTGCTCCGCGCCGGTCGCGAGGCCGACGCCTGGGCCCTCGCCGAGCAGCGCGCCACCGCCGCCCCCGATCTGCGGACGGCCTGACGCCGTGGAGCTCGTCGCCGCCGGCCTCACCTTCCGCACCGCGCCGCTGGCCGTCCGCGAGCGCGCCGTGGTCCCCGAGACCGAGGCGCGTCACGTGCTGCGCTACCTGGTCGGCCACAGCGGCCTGCGCGCCGCCGCCGTGCTGAGCACGTGCAACCGCACCGAGTTCTACATGGTGTCGCCGGACGGCACCCTCGCCGACGAGGCGGTGCCCCGCCTGGCACGGTACCTCGACCCGGCAAGCAGTGGCGAGGTGGCCTCGCACCTCTGGTCGCTGCGCGGCGCCGACGCTGTGCGCCACATGTTCCGCGTCGCGGCCGGGCTCGACTCGATGATGCTCGGCGAGGCACAGATCCTCGGGCAGTTCAAGTCGGCGCACCGCACCGCGCGGGTCGCGGGCACCGTCGACGCGCAGCTCGACTTCGTGATGCGGCGCGCGGTCAGCGTCGGCAAGCGGGTGCGCACCGAGACGGGCATCGGGCGCCGCGCCGGCAGCCTCAGCGAGGCCGCCGTCGAGTACGCGCGCACCATGTTCGGCGGATCGCTGGCCGGCCGCGGCGTGCTGCTCCTCGGCGCCGGCAAGATGAGCGCGCAGGCGGCAGCTCGACTAGCGCAGTACGGTGCTCATCTCTCGATCACCTCGCGCGGCGGCGAGAGCGCCGTCGACCTGGCCGGCCGCCTCGGCGGAGTTCCGGTCGCTCTTGGCGACATCGACGAGGCCGCGGCCAAGTGTGACGTGGTGCTGTGCTCGACGTCGAGCCCCGTGCCCGTGCTGACCGCCGCGGACGTCGAACGCATGCAGGCGCTGCGCGGGCACCGGCCGCTGTGCATCGTCGACATCGCGGTGCCGCGCGACGTCGACCCCGCCGCCGGCAACGTCACCGGGGTGACGCTTGTCGACCTGGACGGGCTGGGCGAGCGCGTCGACAGCAACCTCGAGGGACGTCGCCGCGAGATGCCCGCGGCGGAGCGCATCGTCGAGGAGGAGCTGGAGAACACCGTCACCGTGATCGGCCAGCGCGACGCCGCCGGACCCACCATCGCCGCGCTGACGCGCCGCGCCGAGACGCTGCGCAGCCGCGAGGTAGACCGCGCGCTGCAGGGCCTCGACGTCGACGACGCGCTGCGTTCGCAGGTCGACGTGCTCACCCGCAGCCTGGTACGCAAGCTGCTGCACGGGCCCATCGCCCACCTCAAGGACAGCGCCGACGACCCGTCCATCGCGCTCGTCCTGCGCGAGGCGTTCGAGCTCGACGATCCGCGCGCGGGGTCGCCCGCCATCGCCGGCGCCGCACCACGCCAGGACTCGCCGCTGGAGCAGGGCCCCGTGCCGGCGCTGCCCCCGGACGACGACTCCGTCGACGGGCGGGGTCGCGGCACCCCGCGTCCGTGACCACGGGCGCCCTGGCGGTCACCCGCGCCTTGCGCATCGCGACCCGCGGCAGCGCCCTGGCCCGTGCGCAGACGGAGCTCGCCGTGTCGCTCCTGCAGCGCGTGGCCCACGTGCAGACCGAGGTGTTCGTGGTGCACAGCGGTGGCGACCGCTCGCCGGACATCCCCGCCGCGCTGATGGAGGGGCAGGGGTGGTTCACCGCGGAGCTGGAGCAGGCGGTGCTCGACGGGCGTGCCGACGCGGCGGTGCACAGTGCCAAGGACCTGCCGACGCAGCTGGCCGATGGGCTGACGGTGGTGGCGTACCTGCCGCGTGCCGATGCGCGCGATGCGCTGGTGGCGCGCGATGGCCTTGCGCTCGCGGACCTGCCCGCCGGTGCGTCGGTGGGCACGAGCAGCCCGCGTCGCGAGGCGTTCCTGCGGGCGTTGCGTCCGGATCTGCGCGTCCTGCCCATGCGCGGCAACGTCGACACGCGGCTGCGCAAGCTCGACGGCGGTGAGGTAGACGCGGTGCTGCTGGCGGCCGCGGGGCTGGACCGGCTCGGGCTCGGTGAGCGCGCCAGTGAGCGGCTCGATCCGCATCGCTTCGTGCCGTCGCCCGCGCAGGGGGTGATCGCGGTCGAGGCGCGGGTGGACTCGACGGCGTCGGCGGCCTGCGCCCTGGCCGACGACGCCGTGTCGCGGGCGGTGGTGCGCGCCGAGCGCGAGGTGCTGCGGCGGCTCGGCGCCGGGTGCCGGCTGCCGCTGGGGGCGTGGGCTCGGGTGGAGGAGGGGCGGCTGGTGCTGCTCGGGGCGCTGGCCGGCGAGGACGGCGTGGTACGCCGGGCCGAGCTGGGCGGTGACGTCGCCGAGCCCCTCGCGCTCGGCGCGGAGGTGGCCGCCCGGCTGGGCGCCGCGTGAACGCGCTCAAGGGGACCGTGTACCTGGTCGGCGCCGGGCCCGGCGATCCGGGCCTGATCACCGTGCGCGGGCGCGAGCTGCTCGCCACCTGCGACGCCGTGGTGGTCGATGCCCTGGCCAACCCGGCCCTGCTCGCCCACTGCCGCGCCGGGGTCGAGGTGCACCACGCGGGCAAGCGCGCCGGGCAGCACTCGGCGACCCAGGACGAGATCAACGCGCTGCTGGTCCAGCTCGCCGCGGGGCGGCGCAGCGTGGTGCGACTCAAGGGCGGCGACCCCTTTGTGTTCGGTCGCGGCGGCGAGGAGGCGGAGGCGCTGCGCGAGGCGGGCATTGCCTACGAGGTCGTGCCGGGGGTGACCAGCGCGGTGGCGGCTCCGGCGGCTGCGGGCATCCCGGTCACGCATCGCGACTGGGCGGGGCACGTGACCATTGTCACCGGGCATGAGCGCGAGGGGGAGGAGGGGCGCATCGACTACGGGCCGCTGGCGGCGTTGCTGCCCGAAGGAACGCTGGTCTTCCTGATGGGTGCGCGCAGCCTGCCCCGGATCGCTCAGGGGTTGCTGGACTGCGGCGCCGCGGCCGGCACGCCTGCCGCCGCGGTGCAGTGGGGCACCGATCCGCGGCAGCGCAGTGTGTCTGCCCCGCTCTCCGGGATTGCTGCTGCCGTCGAGGCGGCCGGCATGGGGTCGCCCATGGTCACCGTGGTGGGGCGCGTCGCGGCGCTGCGCGAGCGGCTTGCCTGGTTCGAGCACCGGCCGCTGCACGGTCGCCGCATCGTGGTCACGCGGGCGCGGGCCCAGGCCAGCGGGTTCCTGGAGCGGCTGCGGTCGATGGGCGCAGATGCGGTGGAGCTGCCGGTGATCGCCATCGAGCCCAGCGCCGAGCAGGCCGACCTCGATGCGGCGGTGAGGCGCCTGGCCGGGGCAAGCGATCCGGGCGGCCAGCCGGCCGCTGCATCCTGGGCGGTCTTCACCAGCGCCAACGCGGTCGACCTGGTCTGGGACGCCGTCGCCCGCCTCGGGCTGGACGCGCGCAGCTTCGCCGGCACCCGCATCGTCGCCATCGGCCCCGAGACGGCGGCCGCCCTGCACCGCCACGGCCTGCTCGCCGACATCGTTCCCACCGACTATGTCGCCGAGGCCGTCGCCGACGCCATGCTCGCCGACGGCGTCGACGGCGCCCACGTCTGGCTGCCGCGCGCCGCCATCGCCCGCGACGTCCTCCCCGACCGCCTCCGCGAGGCCGGCGCCGACGTCGACGTGCTGCCCCTCTACCGCACGGTGCTCCCCGCCGACACACCCCAGCGCCTGCACGAACTGCTCGACGCAGGTCCCGTCGACGCCGTGACCTTCACCTCCAGCAGCACCGTGCAGCACTTCCTCTCCGCCCTCGACGGCCGCCCCTTCCCTTCAGGCGCCATCGCCGCGTGCATCGGGCCCATCACCGCGCGCACCGCCGCCGACGCCGGCCTCCCCGTCGCCATCGTCGCCACCGCCTACACCACCGCCGGCCTCGCCGCCGCCCTGGCCGCGCACTTTTCATCGGGACGCTGAGGCGCCCTGCGGGGGAGCACGCCCGCGACCATCCCTCCGGCCACGGCGTCGCAGGCGGCAGAATCGCTACCCTGACCCGCCATGCCGTTCCCCGTCGACCGGCCGCGTCGCCTGCGCCGCACCCCCGCTCTGCGCCGTCTCGTCCGCGAGACGCGGCTGCTGCCTGACGACCTCATCCTGCCCGCCTTCGTCAACGAGGCCCTGGACGCGCCACGCGACATCCAGACCATGCCAGGCCAGGTCCAGGAATCCCACGACTCCCTGCTGGCAAGCGTGCAGGACGCCAGACACCTGGGCATCACCGCGGTGATCCTCTTCGGCATCCCCCAGCACAAGGACGCCGAGGGCTCCGAGGCGTGGAACGAGCAGGGCGTGGTGCAGACCGCCATCCGCCGCCTCAAGCACGAGTTCGGCGACGAGGTGGTGGTCATCGCCGACACCTGCCTCGACGAGTACACCGACCACGGCCACTGCGGCGTGCTGCGTCCTGACGGGTCGGTCGACAACGACGCCACCCTCGACCTCTACGCCCGGGCCGCGGTGTCGCAGGCCGCGGCGGGCGCCGACATCGTCGCCCCCAGCGGCATGATGGACGGCCAGGTCGCCGCCATCCGGCAGGCCCTCGACGACAGCGGCTTCGAGGAGACGGCCATCCTCGCCTACAGCGCCAAGTACGCCTCGGTGATGTACGGGCCCTTCCGGGTGGCCGCCGACTCGGCGCCGAAGCGGGGCGACCGGCGCAGCTACCAGATGGACGTCGCCAACCAGCGCGAGGCCGTGCGCGAGACGCTGCTCGACATCGACGAGGGCGCCGACATGGTCATGGTCAAGCCGGCCATGACCGCGCTCGACGTGGTGGCCACGGTGCGCGACACCACCGACCTGCCGCTGTGCGCCTACTGCGTCAGCGGCGAATATGCGATGCTCCGCGCCGCCGCCGCGGCGGGGGCGTTCGACGAGCGGGCCGCGGTCCTGGAGACGCTCACCGGGATCCGTCGCGCCGGCGCCGACATGGTCATCACCTATCACGCGCGCGACGTGGCGCGCTGGCTGAACGAGGAAAGGGCATGAGCACCACACCTGAACCCCACGGGCGGACCGTTCCCACGGTGATCGCCCTGGTCGTGCTGGTGGCCGCGCTGGTTGCGGTCGGAGTTGGCGTGAACCGGGTGGCCGGCAGCGGCTCCGGTGCCGGTGTGCCCACCCCGACGCCGTCGGCCAGGACGAGCGCCACCCCCGCCTCCAGCCCGACGCCGAGCTCGTCGGCGACGTCGAGCGCCTCGCCGCTGGCCAACCTGTGCGCCGGGGCCAGCTTCGGCGCCGCCCTGCAGCCCCTCAATCCGCCCAGCGACATCCACGTCTACCCGGCCGAGCCGGCGATCACCATCAACACCGCCAAGCTCTACCGGATGACCATCACCACCGCCAAGGGCACCATGGTCGCCTGCCTGGAGCCGAGCATCGCGCCGCACACCGTCAACGTCATCGTCACCCTGGCGCGCAACCACTTCTTCGACGGGCTCAAGTTCCACCGCGTGGTGGCCGGCTTCGTCATCCAGGGCGGCGACCCCCAGGGCACCGGCAGCGGCGGCCCCGGCTTCAAGTTCAACGACGAGCCGGTCAAGGGCGCCTACGCCGACGGCGCCCTGGCGATGGCCAATTCCGGTGCCAACACCAACGGGTCGCAGTTCTTCGTCTGCCTGCCCCCCGTCGCCGGAGGCAGCGGCAGCTGCGCCACGCTGCCGCAGAGCTACAACCTCTTCGGCACCCTGGAGAGCGGGCTCGACGTGGCCACCAAGGTCGTCCAGGGCGACGTCATGACCACGGTCACGGTGCGCGAGCAGCAGTGACCTCGCGGGAGCGCTCGCGTGCGCTGATGCAGCGCGCCGAGCGGGTGCTCCCCGGTGGCGTCGACAGCCCGGTGCGGGCCTTCCGCGCCGTCGGCGGCATCCCGCCGGTGTTCGCCTCGGCGCAGGGCGCCCACCTGCGCGACGAGGACGGCAACGAGTACGTCGACATGGTGCTGGCCTACGGTCCGCACATCCTCGGCCACGGCGCGCAGCCCATCGTCACGGCGCTGCGGGCGCAGCTGGAACGCGGCGTCGCCTTCGGCGGTCCCACCGCGCTCGAGGTTGAATTGGCCGAACGTGTCATCAACGCGATGCCGGCGGTGGAGATGGTGCGCTTCGTCAACAGCGGCACCGAGGCGACCATGTCGGCGCTGCGCCTGGCCCGCGCCGCCACCGGGCGCGACCGCATCGCCAAGTGCAGCGGTGCCTACCACGGCCACGCCGACATGCTCCTCGTCGAGGCGGGCAGCGGCGTGGCCACGCTGGGCATCCCCGGGTCGCCGGGCGTTCCCGCCGCGGCGGTGCGCGACACGCTGACCGTTCCCTACAACGACGTCGCCGCCGTCGAGGCGCTCTTCGCCGCGCAGGGCGAGCAGATCGCGGCGCTGATCGTCGAGGCCGTCGCCGGCAACATGGGCTGCGTGCCGCCGCATCCCGGGTATCTGCAGGCGCTGCGCGAGATCACCGCGCGGCACGGCGCGCTGCTCGTCTTCGACGAGGTGATGACCGGCTTCCGGGTCGCCTACGGGGGCGCCCAGCAACTGTTCGGCGTCACCCCCGATCTCACCTGCCTGGGCAAGGTGATCGGCGGCGGCCTGCCCGTGGGCGCCTACGGCGGGCGGCGCGACCTGATGGAGATGGTGGCTCCCTCGGGGCCCGTGTACCAGGCGGGCACGCTGAGCGGGAACCCGCTGGCCATGGCCGCCGGGTGCGCGGCGCTCGACGCCCTCCGCGACGGCGCGGCGTACGAGCGGCTGGAGCGCCTCGGCGCGCACCTCGCGGCCGGGTTGGCCGCCGCTGCCGAGGATGCCGGCGTGTCCTCGGTTGTGAACCGGGTCGGCTCGATGCTGACGCCATTCCTCGGGGTCGATCGCGTCGAGAACTACGACGACGCCAGGCGAGCTGACACGGCGCTGTTCGCGCGCCTGCACGCCGCCTGGCTGGACGGGGGAGTCTTCTGGCCGCCGTCGCAGTTCGAGGCCGCATTCCTCTCGGTCGCGCACAGCGACGCCGACGTCGACCGGGCGATCGACATCGCCGCCGCCGCGCTCAGCGACGTCTCAGCGGAGCACGGCAAAGGCCGGTGATACACTGGCCGCGGTTCGTCCCCTTAGAGGTTCAGTCACACAATGCCTTTCAGCGCCGGGCACTGGCCCTTCCTGTTGATCCTGCTGGTGATCGTGCTGATCATCTGGGGGCCTGGCAAGCTGCCCGAGCTCGGCTCGGGGATGGGCAAGGCGATTCGCGAGTTCCGCAAGGCCTCCACCGAGGTCAAGGACCAGATCGTCAACGCCACGGCCGAGACGCCGTCGACGACGCCGGTCCAGACCACCGCCCCGGTGCCGCCGGCCGCCGCCGCCGCGCCGCCCGCGCCCGTGGCACCGACGCCCGAGCAGGCCGCACATGCCACCGTCCCGCCGCCCGCCGCTCCCGCGGCCGCGCCGGCGCCGCCGGTGCAGCCCGTGGGGCAGCCCACCGAGCACCCCTCCGCCTGAGCCGGCGGCCGTCCTGATCAGGGCATGCGAGCGCCGTGACTACGCTCGCCCCTGAGCCGACCGCGGCGCCACCACCGGCACCCACGCAACCCCCCATCGCCTCCCCCGACGACGACAAGCGCATGACCATCGTGGAGCACCTCGAGGAGCTCCGCCGCGTCCTCATCGTCTCCCTGATCGCCTGGGCGGTGGCGATGATCGCGGCCTTCTTCTTCAACGGCCAGATTATCCACGCCCTGGAGCGGCCGCTCATCGACGTGCTGGGCAAGGGCAACCACCTCAGCCCCCTGCCCATCGTCACCACGCCCACCGAGCCGCTGACCATCCCGCTCAAGGTGTCCGCCGCGGTGGGCTTCGTCGGCGCCCTGCCCATCGTGCTCTGGCAGATCTGGACCTTCATCTCGCCCGGCCTGCGCCCGGCGGAGCGCAAGTTCGCGGGGCCGTTCATCGCCTCCAGCCTGCTGCTCTTCGGCATCGGCGGCGCCTTCGCCTACTTCGTGATGCCGCTCGGCCTCAACTTCCTGGCCAACTTCCTGGGCAACAACGCCACCTTCCTGCCCGACCTCAACGCCTACCTGGGCTTCTTCACCCTGCTCATCGTCATCTTCGGGATCACCTTCGAGCTGCCCATCGTGGTGATCCTGCTCGGCGTCATCGGCATCGTCTCGTCGCGCAAGCTGCGCCAGTGGCGCAAGGGGATCTGGGTGGGCATCATCTTCGTCGCCTTCCTGGTCACCCCCGGCGCCGACCCCTTCACCCCCACGGCGCTGCTGATCCCGCTGCTCATCCTCTTCGAGGCCAGCGTTCTCGTGCTCGACAAGGTGCTGAAGCGCTAGTCCCAGCACTCGTTTTTACCGATCCCGCCGGAGTCGTGGTGCGAACGCACCAGGCGGGCGTCGCGGGTCGGTAACGGCGCTCTCCACCGGCCCGCGATGCGTTACACCTCCAAGCCGTGGCGAGGAGGAGAGGGCTCGAGCGGTGTCAGGGCATCGCCTTCGCATGCCATTCACCCATCCAGTCGGATGACGTTACCGCGACGTGAGGAGGGACGGGCGTGCATAGCACTCTGGGATATCGGCGATTCTCCGTCTTCTGCGCACTTTCCATCGCCTCGGCCACGATTAGCGGCGTACTCGGGTATGGACCCTTCGCTCCCAAGCACGCCGCCGCGGCCGCGAGCGGGGTGACCATCGCGGGCGGTGACGCGCACTCCGTTGCTGTTCGTCCCGACGGCACCGTGTGGGCCTGGGGTTCGAACGCGTACGGTGAGCTGGGGATCGGGTCGGTATCGAACAACTCGTGCACGTGCATTCCGAACGCCGTTCCGGTGACCGGCCTGGGCCAGGCGACCTCAGTCGCTGCCGGCGACTACGGGTCGCTCGCGTTGAAGCCGGATGGCACCGTCTGGGCTTGGGGATATGGCACGAGTGGAGAGAACGGCAACGGCACTACCTCGAGTACCCCGACGCCCGTGCAGGTCTCCGGCCTGACCGGAGTGACCGCCATCGAGAGGGGCTTCTTCTTCGGGGTCGCGCTCAAGTCAGACGGCACCGTGTGGGCGTGGGGTGGAAACTACGCGGGCAATCTTGGCGATGGGACGACGACAAACCACAGCACTCCAGTCCAAGTGTCGGGCCTGGCGGCGGTGACAGCAATCAGCACACACAAGAACCACACGCTGGCTCTGAAGTCCGATGGCACGGTATGGGGGTGGGGACAGAACGACTACGGCGTCCTCGGTGCAGGAGGAGATCGTCACACGCCGGCTCAGATCCAAGGGCTCACCGGCACCGTGACGGCCATCTACGCTGGGTCGGGTACGGACTATGTCCGCACCTCCGACGGAAATGCGTGGGCATGGGGTAAAGGGGACAACGGCGAGTTGGGCAACGGTTCGAGCGTGGCTAGCATGACGCCTGTGCGGGTTCACGTCACTGGTGTGACCGCGATCGTCGCCGAGCGGAACGCCGCAATCGCCTTGAGATCGGATGGCACCGTGTGGACCTGGGGCCTCAACGACCACGGTCAGCTCGGCAACGGAAGCGTCTTCCCCGCCAACGTCTGCCCGTGCCTGGGCTTCCCCACGCCGCAGATGGTGCCCGGCCTCTATGGGGTGACGACCATCGCTGCCGGCGGGCAGGGCCAAGGGATCGGACACGGCTTGGTTTCGACCGGCGACGGCGCCGTGTGGGCATGGGGATTCAACTGGCGCGGCGAAATCGGCGACGGTACCTGGCAGACCACCGGGTGCTGGTGCGCGCCATCGCCCAAGCACGTCATGGGACCGATCGCGGTGACTTTGACTGCGCCATCTGCGCTCACCATCTCGGGGGGTGCGTACGCCCCCGCCACGTTCACGGTCTCGGCGAGGATCTCCAACGGTTGGGCGAACGCCGCCCCCAATCCTGAGGCAAGCCTGCAGCTACCACGGGGGTTCTCCTTCGCATCGGACACCGCCGTGCACCACGTCGCGGATGTGGCGAGCGGATCGGCCGTCACAACGTCGTGGAACGTCAACGCACCGGCTCCGGACACCATGGGCAGCCAGACCCCATTCCGCTTCCGGGTCTTCGTGAGCACCCCCGCCGGAGTCGATGCACAGGGCTACGCCGACATCTCGATCCCGCCTGGGGAGACCCCCGGCGCGGTCACGGGGATGACCGTGACGGGGGGACCCGGACAGGCATTCGTGTCGTGGACTCCACCTGCGGTGGGGCAACCCCTCGCTTCGTATACGGTAACCATGACGCAGGTGGGCCAGCCATCACCGATCGCGACGCAGACCGTGGCAGCCGGCGACAGCCCCTCGACCGTCTTCAGCTCGCTCGCCAACGACTGCGCTATTTCTTACCTTTTCGCGGTGACTGCGAACAATGGTTTCAACGGCGGATCCTCCGGGTCGACCACGGTGTCCTCGGCTTTCGCTGCAACCGGTCATCCAGCCGCCCCGCCAGCAGCCGTGGTCATCTACATCAAGGGCCTCGGTAGCAGCGAGCCGGGCGGCACCTTCAAACCCCTGGATCCCGGAAGTGTACCGACGTACTGCAACCTGGCCGGCAATGCGCCAAACAACCTCCTGAAGTTCATGGCGACGGATGCGGACCCGCATGCAGGGGATAGCTACCAGCCATGGCCTGCCGGAGCAAGAGACCTTACGGATGCGCTCGCCATGCAGGGCGCCGTGGTGCTGCCGTACAGCTACAACGGCGCCTACCTGTCAGGCACCGTCAATGATCCCAACCCCGTGTTCGCGATGGCCGCCTACGACAAGTCAGCCGTCAGCGTCAACCTTCCCAACGCGGGCGCGTTGAAATACCTGGTCGACGAAGTGACGTCGGTTCACAACGTATGGCCATCGACGCGGATCCTCATCGTCGGCCACAGCAACGGCGGTGCGGTCGCCGAGCAGCTGTGGGAGCAGCAGCCGCAGGTGGCGTCGAACAACAACGTGTGGCAGGTGTTCTCGCTGGACTCACCCATCAATGGCGTGGACGCGCCGGGGCTGCCGGCTCTGCTCTACACCGGTCTCAAATACGGCGGCTGGGACCTCAGCGGGCTCTCCGGTGGGATGGTTTCGAACGCGCTCGCTGACTTCTACATCGACCGGTGGCAGCGCAAGACGGACAACGGGGCCAACCTGGTGCCCAACCTAGGGGGCACGTACGTGCCCATCGGCACGGTGGGCGACCCCGTCTACGAATTCATGGACCTCATCCTCCAGGTCACCAGCCAGCATCCTGGCTTCGATTCGCAGGTTCCCCTGCAGTCGTTTCCATCCGCCTCCTATGCCAACGTCCTCGGGCCCGTACCTTACGGCGACGTCATCGCACCACGCGTCCAGCCGCTGCCCCTGGCCGGCGTCGCCACGGGCGCTGGGCTCGTCGGACACGACTGGGTGAAGAAGCAACCTGAGATCGTCAATTGCATCGCCGCCGCAGCGACATCATTCTGCGACCCCAGCAGCATTCCCTATCCGAGCGGAATCTCGGTGGACGGGCACTCGTACGCGGCGACAACCCTGCCGCGGGTCGGGGCAACGTACGTTGGTGGCGCAGGCATCGCGCCACTCCCGTGCGCGGTCGCACCGTGCCCTCCTCCCCTGACGACAGCGCAGGGCGTCTTCTTCCAGCAGTCGCCACTGGTGGTCAACCCAGGACAGCCGATTGCCGTGGCCGGTTGGGGGTTCGGAGCGTCCGCAGGTTCCGTCTCCTTCGCATCGAAGGACTCCAACCCGGCTAACATGACCGTGGTCGCGTGGAGCGATACTCAGATCGTTGGGCTCGTCCCCACCAATGCGGACGCGGGGCCGGTGGTGGTGACGACGGCGTTGGGGCGGAGCAGCGGTGCGACCTGGGCCGGTGTGCTGCAGACCCTCAACACTGTCGCCAACCTGTCGGTGGCCGGCACGCCCGCGTACAACGGCGAGATGGCGACGATCGCAATGACGGCGACCGACCTGAATGGAGCTGTCGTTGCCAGTGCACCCGTCCTGTACGTGGAACCGCGAGGCGTCGTCGCCACCGGCGTAACGGACGTCAACGGCGTCGCCACTCTTCACCTCGCCGACTTCGGCACTGTGCCTGCTTTGGCGATCTCGGGGCAGGCCTACACCCAGTACCAGATGACATGGTCGACCCCGCCCGCGATGGCGATGTCCCTGTCCGCCGGTGCCGGCAGCGCCGTCGTCGGCACTGGTGTCACGTTGACGGCCCACGTCACCGACGCGGGCGGCGTGCCGGCGGCGGGGCAGTCGGTCACATTCCTCACCAGTCCAAGCCCGAGCTCGCTGTCGGTCGGCACGGCGGTAACCAACGCGTCCGGCGATGCCATGACTGTGGTCAGTTCGTCAGTTGGCGGCAACGTAGTCGTTACGGCGGTCGCCGATCATGACGCTGTCGTGGTATCTGTTGACCTCCCCTTTGCTCCAGCCATTCAAGCCATCTCGCCCTCGTCCGGCGTAATCTCCGGCGGCACGATCGTGACCGTTACCGGGGCAGGCTTCAGTCAGGGTGTGCGCCTCGCCATCGGCGGTCTGCCGGCCAATGTCCTCAGCGTCACTGGGTCGACGATCACCGCCACGACTCCCCCTGGACTCGAGAGCGGCTCCGCGACCGTTGCCCTGGTGATAGGAACCACGGCCACCACGGCGGCGGCGGCGACGTTCACCTACGTATCGGCTCCTGTGGTCGGAGCCGTATCACCGCGTTCGGGACCGCTGGCAGGAGGCACCGCCATCCAGATCACCGGGTCGAACTTCGACAGCACCGCCACCGTCCTCGTGGGCACTGTGCCGGCGGCAAATGTCACCGTTCAGAGCCCGACGCAAATCACCGCCACGGTCCCGGCAGGAGAGACGCTGGGAGCCGCCGACGTGACTGTCAGCACATCGCAGGGTGGTGGATCGACGATCGTGGGCACCGACCAATTCGTGTACTCGCCATGACGTTTCGCGGGCGCCCGTCCCTCTGCCGTCTGCCGATGGTCGTTGCAACGGTCGCCGTCGGCCTTGCCACCGCAGGATGCGGAGACAACACGGCATCGTGCCCGCGCGATGGAGCCGGTCTCCCGCTCTGCGCGATCAGCGCGGACTTCATCTCGCAGCGGCCGGGCGCGAAGCTCGTCTATCCGGGGGGGACGGTGGTGTCCACGACGGCAAAGGGCGAGGTGGTGGGCATCGACTCCACGACGGAATCAACGGTCGACCGCGTTCTGTCCACGACCGCTTCGCTGGGTGAGGTGGTGACCTGGTATCAGAGCCAGCTCGCACCGCAAGGCTGGACGACCGCCGTGGCATCCGCCGAAGCCGGGGGTTTCAATCGAGGCCGTGAGGGCCTGTACATCTCACCCTCACCCGGAGCCGGCGCGGACAGCTCCGTGCATCGAGTCCTCGTCACATACACGATCAGCGCGCGACGGTAGGGAGCGGGTCAGCGCCGGAGGCGACGCCGCCTCCGGGCACCGAGCACTCCCACGGCGAGCGCCAGCCCGGCCGCCCCTCCGGGTGACGACGGCGTTGGTGGGCGGCACCCAGCCGGTGGGCGCAGCCGGCCCCGTTCACCGGGGGCTGGCCTACCACCCAGAGCATTGCGCCCCTGCAAGATTGACGCCCCCGGGACCGTCTTGGTTGAATGACCAACCATCTTGGCTGAGCGACCAACCAAGGCACATCGAAGGGGGTCACCGGCGTGACTGACAAGCTCCTCGCTCCCGGGCTCAGCTCCAGTGCCCAGCAGCGCGCCCGGCACATCGCCGAGGCCGCCGCCGCGGTGATGAGCCGCAACGGCTACGGCGGCACCACCATGAAGGACATCGCCGCCGAGGCCCAGGTCGCCCCCGGCCTCATCCACTACTACTTCGACTCCAAGGAGGACCTCCTCCTCGCCGTGGTGCGCATGCTCTGCGAGGAGATGCGCCAGGAGGCGCGCGAGGCGTTCGCCGCCAGCAGCGGCGCCGCCCCCATCGCCCGCGCCTGGGCCACCCTGCAGACGGCGCAGACCAACATCGCCGACAAGCCCGACCGCCAGCGCCTGATGTTCGAGTGCATCGCCCTGGCGATGTCCGAGCCGCGGGTGCGCGAGCAGCTCATCGAGCTCTACGTCGACCTGCTCGACACCACCAGCGGCATGGTCGACGAGCTGAACACGCAGGTGCCGACGCCGTTGCCGGTGCCCGCACGCGACTTCGCCGCGGTGATCGTCGCCGCCATCGACGGCATCACCCTGCAGCAGCTCATCGACCCCAGCCGCGACGCCGCCGCCCTCTACCGTGCTCTCGGCTTCATCCTGCTCAGCGGTGTGGCCGCCAGCTACGCGGTGGCCGGGCTGCCCACGCCAAGCCTGGAGGACTTCGCCGCCCTGCTCGGCACCCAGCCCGAGCCGCAGCCGTGATCTTCCGCCGCATCGGCGAGCTCGCCGCGCGCTTCCGCTGGTACGTGCTGGGCGCCTGGGTTGTGGTCGCCGTTGTCCTCAACGTCGCGGTGCCGCAGCTCTCCGAGGTGATCAAGCGCGACACCATGTCGTTCGTGCCGGCCGACTCGGAGGTGATGCAGGGCTACCGCATCATGTCGGAGAAGTTCAACGGCAGCAACGCCGGCGGCGACGCCATCGTGGTGATGGAGAACGCGCACGGCATCAGCCAAGCCGACCGGGCGTACTACCCGAAGCTGGTGGCGCGCATCAGGGCCGACAAGGCGCGCGTCGTCGGCGTCGAGGACTACGTCGAGCATCCCGAGTTCCGCAGCTTCGCCGACAGCAAGGACGGCAGGGCGATCTACCTCCCCATCGTCCTGCGCGCCAACGTCGGCACCCCGCAGGCGGGCACCGACTCCATCTGGCTGCGCGATCTCACCGCGCAGGACAAGCCCGCCGACCTCACCGTGCGCCTCACCGGCGACACGCCGATCATCAGCGACTTCCAGGACAGCGTGCAGACCAGCACCGCGCGCACCACGCTGATCACCGGCCTGCTGGTGATCCTCATCCTGCTGGCCATCTACCGCTCGCCGGTGACGCCGGTGATCCCGCTGACGGTGATCGGCCTGTCGATCATGGTGGTGCGTCCCGTGGTCGCCTTCCTCGGGCTGCACGGCGTCCCGGTGGCGGCGTTCACCGAGACGTTCATCCTGGCCATCGTCTTCGGCGCGGGCACCGACTACTGCATCTTCCTGATCAGCCGCTTCCGCGAGCAGATGGCCGCCGGCGACGGGCGCGTCGCCGCCATCGCCACCAGCACGCACCGCGTCGGCGAGGCCATCGCCAGCTCGGCGGTGACGGTGATGGTCGGCGGGCTGGCCATGCTGCCCGCGCACATCTCGCTGTTCGCCACCACCGGCCCGTCGATCGCCATCGCCGTGCTGATCACCCTGGTCGCCGGGCTCACGCTCACGCCCGCGCTGATCGCCATGGGCGGCGACCGCTTCTTCTGGCCGCAGAAGGTGCGCGCACAGAAGGTGAGCCGCTTCTGGACGAGCGCCGCCGCGCTGGTCACCCGCCGTCCCGGCCGCGTCGCGCTGTACGGCCTGGTGCCGCTGGTGGCGCTCGCCGCGCTCTACCCGACGATGCGCCTCACCTACGACGAGCGCGCGCCCCAGCCCAAGTCGGAGGACTCCATGCAGGGTCTCGCCGCCCTGGAGCAGCACTACCCGCAGGGCGAGATCCTGCCCAACTACGTGATGGTCAGCAGCGCGCACGACCTGCGCAACCCGCGCGACCTCGCCGCCCTCGACGGCGCCACCAAGGCGCTGGCCAAGCTCGACGGCGTCACCTCGGTGCGCAGCTTCACCCAGCCGCAGGGGACGCGGCTCGCCCAGGCCTCGATCCCGTACCAGGCGGGCGTCGTCGCCGGTGGGCTCGACCAGGCGCGCAGCGCGGTGCAGGCGGGTGGCGCGGGCGCGCGGAAGCTCGACACCGGTGCGCAGCAGCTCTCCGGCGGCGCGGCCCAGGTCGCCGCGGGCGCGCGCCAGGCGCAGGCTGCGACGTCGCAGATCGACGCCGGCCTCACCCAGGAGGACGCGGGACTGCAGTCGCTTGCCGCCGGGGCCACGTCCGCGCAGCGCGGCGCCGCCGATCTCGCCACCGGCGCGCGCGACCTGGCCGCGGGTCTGGGCGTCGCCCGCGACGGTGTCGCCCAGGCGGTCGACGGCATGAGCAGGGTGCTCCTCTACTTCCAGGGCGACCCGCAGTGCGCGCTGCCACAGTCACCCTGCCAGCAGGCGCAGCAGGGGCTCACCGCCATCCGCGACGCCGAGCGCGACCAGCTCCTCCCCGGGCTCGATCGCGCCATCGCGGGGGCTCGGGGCATCGCGGCGGGCGACACCAGCCTGGCCGGCGGCGCCGCCGCGATGCACGACGGCATCGTCCAGGTGCAGGACGGCATCCACCGCCTCCAGGCGGGCACGCGCCAGTTCGGCGCCAAGCTCGGCGACCTCAGCAGCGGCGCGGCGCAGGTGAGCGGCGGCGCGCAGCAGCTCGGCGGCGGCGCCTCGCAGCTCGCCGGCGGCACCACCGCGCTCACCGCGGGTTTGGGACAGGCGGCGGACTTTCTCAACCGCGTGAACCGCGAGGCCACCGCGGCCGGCATCGACACCTTCTACGTCCCCGGCGACCGCCTCGACGATCCGCAGCTGGCGCTGGCCCGGCACTACTACCTGTCCGCCGACGGCACCACCGCGCGGGTCATGGTGTTCGGCAGGGACGACCCCTTCGGCGTCAGCGCGATGGACCACGTCGCCCAGCAGCGCGACGCCACGCGCACCGCGTTCAGGGGCACCAGCCTCGCCGCCGCGCGCGTCGCGGTGACCGGCTTCGCCGCCCAGAACGACGCCATCCGCACCTACTTCACCGCCGACTTCCGCTTCGTCGCCATCGCTGTGCTGCTCGGCGTGCTGATCGTGCTGGTGGCGCTGCTGCGCAGCCTGGTGGCGCCGCTCTACCTGCTCGCCTCGGTGGTGCTCTCCTACGCGGCGGCGATGGGGCTGACCACGCTGATCTGGCAGGACCTCCTCGGCAAGGGAGCGCTCGACTGGACGGTGCCGATCTTCGCCTTCATCATGCTGGTTTCGGTCGGAGCCGACTACAACATCTTCCTCATGTCGCGGGTTCGCGAGGAGGTGCAGCGCGATCCCGGCAACGGCATCGGCCGCGCGGTGCGCCGCACCGGGGCGATCATCACCTCGGCGGGGGTCATCTTCGCCGGCACCTTCGCCGCGCTGCTCAGCTCACCGCTGAGCAACATCGCCCAGACCGGCACCGCCATCACCCTCGGCCTGCTGCTCGACACCTTCCTGGTGCGCAGCTTCGTCGTCCCCGCCATCGCCATGCTGCTGGGGCGCTGGAACTGGTGGCCGTCGGGCTACGCGCTGAAGACCTGGAGGCGGCCGTCGACGACGCGGCTGCGGACAGTGGGCAGCGGCGGCAGCGAGTAGGGGTAGCCGGCAGTCTGCACCGATGTGCCGTCGAGGCCGAACGTGGCGCCGTGGCAGGGACATTCCAGCTGCTGCGCCCCGCTGTCGTGGCGCAGCGTGCAGGGCAGGTGGGTGCAGATCGCCGAGATCGCCTGGAAGCTGCCGCCGTGGTTGACCAGGTAGCCCTCGATGGCCCCGGCGCTGAAGCGCAGCGGGCGTCCCACCGGCACGTCGGCAATCGCGGCCACGTCCATCCAGCTCCCGGTCGCGGGCACCAGGCCGGCCTGCCCCTGCGGCGCAAGCCCGGTCTCGCCGCGCTGCCCGAGCATCCGGTCGATGCCCACGCCGGCGCCCACCGCGGCGGCGACGGCGGCGGCCGCGCCCCCGAGCAGGCGGCGCCGCGACACGGGAGCTGCCGGGTGCACGGGCGAGGGCGCCTGCATCTCGGCGCGCAACCGGCGCTCCAGCGAGTCGACGAACTCGGGACGTGGCGCGTCGGCGCCGGGACGGCCGGCGCGCAGGGCCGCGGCGGTGAGCATGTCGCGGGCCTCGTCGGGCTCGGCGGGGAAGCGCGGCGGGCGGCGGTCCTTGAGGATCGCCTCCAGGAAGGCATCGACGCGGCTGCGGCGCCTCATGCGAAGTCCTCCTGCGCGGCGCGGCGCAGGGCGCGGTGCTGCATGACCTTGGCGTTGGTCACGGTGATCCCCATCTCCCTGGCCGTCTCGCGCACCGAGTAGCCGCGCAGGAAGCGGAGCTCGAGGATGCGGCGGTAGTGGTCGGGCAGCGCACCCAGCACGCGGGCGGTGCGGCGCACACCGCTGTCGGCGTCCTGGCGCTCGGCGGGCGGCGGCTCGGGCTGGGCGACGTCCTCGTCGAGCAGGCCGACGTCGGCGCCGTAGTGGAGCGTCCAGTGCTCGGCGAGCACGCTGCGGGCGGTGGTCATCAGGTAGCTGCGGATCTCTCCGATCGAGGCGTGCAGCCGCAACCGGGGCAGGGCTCTGAGGAAGACCTGGGCGGCGATGTCCTCGGCGTCGGCGCGGTTGCCGGTGCGGGCGTAGACGTAGCGGTACACCGGACCGACGTGCTCGCGGTAGACCTCCTCCCAGCCGGCGGAGTCGCCGACGACGTGGAGCTCCGGCGAGGCGGAGGGCGAGGTGTCCAAGCGTGCTCCAGAGTGCTGCAGGGGCGAGGCGCCGGCGGGCGCACCGTCTGCCTGCGGACCCGACACTAGCGTGTATCGGGGCGGGTTACACGCCGGGAGCGTGCCTCCAAGCAACCTCTCCGGCACTGTGCCAAGATGGGTTCGCACGGTGCAACCGGGCAGATCCGCCCAAAGCGGAAATCCGTTTCGGACTGCTCAGCGTGCCGCCAACCGGGTTGGTGGGTTGACCCAAGGAGGCAGGACATGACCGCAGACAGCGAACGACGTATTTCCCGGCTGCGCGCCGGGCTGGCCACGACGGTGCTGGGCGCGGGCCTCGCCTCCGCCGCGCTGATCGGCACGGCGCTGACGGCTGCGGCGGTGGTCCCGTCGGGCACCAGCTGCTCCGGCAGTGGGGGAGAGCCGGAGATCTTCTACGTCGGCGGCAGCAAACCGTCCGGCGGCGCGACGCCGCAGTGCGACGTGATCGTCCCGAGCAACGGTGTCATCGTGCCGGGCAGCACCATCGGCGTGTACTACAACGACGAGACCGCCATCAACACCTCGGCCGGCCTGGCGCCCACCTTCGACATCGACGGGGCCGCCCAGCCGATCACTCTCAAAGACGTCGGCGGTGGCGCGCAGAAGCACCGCACCTCGATCACCATCACCGTGCCCAACAACCTTCCCGCGGGCACGCACACCGCCACGGTGACCGCCAACGACGGCGACCAGAACAAGCACCACGGCGGCGACTTCGGCAAGGCCGTGTTCAACTTCGGCGTGTCGGACGGCTCGATCGGCATCACCCCGCAGTCGGCGACCAACGCGCCCAACCAGTCGCACGTCTTCACCGTCACCGCGACGGCACAGCCGTACAGCAGCAACCTGCCGGTGACCTTCGGCGCCATCACAACGTCGGTGTCGCCCGCGCCCAGCTCGCAGTCGACGACGTGCAACGCGCCCTCGGGCAGCGGCAACACGCGCACCTGCACGATCACCATCAACAGCACCAGCTTCGGCGTCTTCACCGCCAACGCGACGGTGACCATGACCATCAACGGCCAGTCGCTGACCCGCTCGACCGACCCGGCGGTGGCACCGCACGGCACCGGCGGGACCGGTCCCGCCACCAAGACGTATGTCGGCGGGCTCGGCGGTGTGCAGGGGATCGGCTCCGGCAGCCCGACGTCGGGTGTGCAGGGCATCATCGGTGTCCCCAGCACCGGCGGTGGCGGCGGAGCCGGTGACGGCAGCGCCATCGTGCTCGGCCTGGTGGCGATGGGCGGCGGCGCGGCGATCGGCGGCGTCGTGCTGCGGAGGAGGCGCCACATCAGCTAGGCGCCGCGGGCGCCTCCCCTTGTCCACCACGTAGACTGCCGCGTCGATGCGACCCGACGGACGACGGCCTGACGAACTCCGGCCACTCTCCATCGAGCCCGGCGCGGTGGCCTACGCGGAGGGGAGCGCGCTCATCGCCTTTGGCGACACGCGGGTGCTCTGCGCCGCCACCGTCGAGGAACGAGTCCCGCCGTACCGCAAGGGCACGGGGTCGGGGTGGGTCACCGCCGAGTACGCGATGCTGCCGCGCAGCACCCAGGTGCGCACCGAGCGCGACGGCAGGCGTGGCCGCGTCGACGGGCGCGCCTCGGAGATCCAGCGCCTGATCGGTCGCTCGCTGCGCGCCGCCGTCGACATGGAGGCGATCGGCGAGCGCACCATCATCATCGACTGCGACGTGCTCCAGGCCGACGGTGGCACCCGCACCGCGTCGATCACCGGCGGCTTCGTCGCCCTCGCCCTTGCGGTGGAGCGCCTGCGCGAGGCCGGGCTGGTGCGCCGCGAGCCGATCAAGCAGGCGGTGGCGGCGGTGAGCGTCGGCATCGTCGGCGGGCAGCCGCGGCTCGACCTCAACTACCTCGAGGACTCGGCCGCCCATACGGACATGAACATCGTCGGCACCGACGACAACCGCTACATCGAGCTGCAGGGCACCGCCGAGCAGGAGCCGTTCAGCGCCGCCGAGATGCAGGCGCTGCTCGGCCTCGCCGACAGCGGACTGGCGCAGCTCTTCGCGGCACAGCGCGCGGCGCTGGCGAGCTGAGCCTGTCGCGGGTGGTGGTTGCCACCCACAACCGGGGGAAGCTGGCGGAGTTCCAGCGGCTGCTCGCGGGGGTGCCGGTCGAGTTGCTGACTCTCGATGACGTGGGAGTCGCCGCGGAGCTGCCCGAGCCCGGCACGACGTACGAAGAGAACGCGCGCGCCAAGGCGGAGGCGGCACGCGACCTCACCGGGCTGCCTGCGCTCGCCGACGACAGCGGGATCGAGGCGATCGGGCTGGGCGGCTGGCCGGGGCCGCACTCGGCGCGCTGGTTGGGCGAGGGTGCCGGCGACCGTGACCGGCTGCTCGGGCTGCTCGACGAGGTGGCCCGGCGATCCCCGGACGACCGGCGGGCCCGCTACGTCGCGGCGGTGGCGCTGGCCCGGCCAGGTGCTGACACCGAGGTGGCCGCAGGCGAGTGCAGCGGTGTGCTGGTGACGCCGCGTGGCCAGGGCGGCTTCGGCTACGACCCCGCGTTCCTCTCCGACGACCTCGGCGTCACCTTCGGAGAGGCGCCGGCAGAGGCCAAGGACGGCGTGTCCCACCGGGCCCGGGCGCTGCGCAAGCTGCG
The DNA here is from genome assembly GCA_035995545.1 of Candidatus Dormiibacterota bacterium. GTDB lineage: Bacteria > Chloroflexota > Dormibacteria > Aeolococcales > Aeolococcaceae > DASRDZ01. The sequence continues at coordinate 91,103 of DASYKI010000009.1, read as the reverse complement.
GATATAGAGCTCCGCAATCTCCAGCCCACCGCGCCCGTCATACCCACTGAGGGGACGAGGACAGGGTTCGGAGGACGCATTCCATGCACGCTCGCCGGTGGACGACCGCCGCCGTCATGGCCGTCGGGATCGCCGGGGTGACCGCCACCCCCACCGCGCACGCCGACTCCGGCGCCTCCTGGCGCCCCGGTCCCCCGATCCTCTACGCGGAGCCGGCCACCGCGCCGCAGCTCACCAACACCGGCCCCTGGGACGCCGCACCCCTGCGCGTCTCCGGTGCCCACGCCTACGTCGACGGCGAGTTCCTCTACCAGGACTTCCTCTACGACGACAGCGGCGCCAACGGCCGCATCGCCGACCCCAACGACAAGCGCCCCTCCAACGACACCTTCTCGGGACGCACCGGCACCTACAGCTACCCGGCGGACGCCCGCTACATGGGCAACGCGGCCGACCTCGTCGAGCTGCGTCTCAAGCCCATGGCCAGTGGCACCGCCTTCCGCATCACCCTCACGGAGCTGAAGGACCCCAGCCTGGTCGCCGCCACCATCGGCATCGGCACGCCGTCGTCGGCGTCGCACGCATTCCCCTACGGGGCCAACGTCAACGGCCCCGCCGACCACTTCCTCAGCGTCCACGGCGGCAGCGCCGACTACGACGGCGCCGCGGTTCCGGTCAGCTTCGACCAGAAGCGCGCGCAGATCACGCTGACCCTGCCCCACGCGCTGTGGAACCCGGGCAGGTCGGTGGCGCGCCTCACCGCGGGAGCGGGCCTCTGGGACAGCACCACCAAGACCTACCTCAAGCCGTCGCAGCAATCGTCCGCCACCACACCCGGCGGCAGCGGCATCCTCACCACCCCCGCGGCCTTCTTCAACGTCGCCTTCCGCGAGGCCGAGACGCACGCGAGCACTCCGCACCCGACGTCGCCGGTGCCGCCGACGGTGAGCTGCGCCTGGCGCGAGTGCCTGCAGGCCGCCGCCCTGGCCGGCAACGACATCGGCTCGCTGCACGACGACGTCGACTTCGCCAAGCTGGCCGAGGACGTCACCGACCGCAGCGGCGTGCCCACCACGGGCAGCATCGACCGCATCCTCTCCTCGCACTGGGACTTCGGCGGCGGCGTCACCTACGCCGGCGCCAGCAACCAGGTGAGTCCCGCCGGCTACAAGGGGGAGTACCAGGGCCAGCTGCAGCCCTACAACCTCTACATCCCCAAGAACTTCCAGCGCGACACCGCCTATCCGCTGACCCTGCTGCTGCACTCGCTCTCGGCGAACTACAACCAGTACATGGACAGCAACAACCAGACCGGATTCGGTGAGCGCGTGAAGGGCAGCATCGTCGCCACCGCCGAGGGCCGCGGTCCCGACGGCTGGTACTACGACAGCGCTGAGGCCGACACCTTCGAGATGTGGGCCGACGTCGCCGGCCACTACCGCCTCGATCCCACCCGCACCACGCTGACCGGCTACTCGATGGGTGGCTACGCCACCTACAAGCTGGGCACCCGCTACCCCGACCTGTTCGCGCGCGACTTCGTCACCGTCGGCCCACCCGCCGACGGCATCTGGACGGGGCCGCCCGGCGTCGTCCCCGCCACCGGCGGTGACCAGACCAACACGTACTTCATGCTCGAGTCACTGCGCTGGACGCCGATCCTGATCTGGCACGGCACCAACGACGAGCTGGTGCCCGCCGACGGCCCGCAGCTGGTGGCCAAGCGGCTCGACGACCTCAAGTACCGCTACGAGATCGACACCTTCCCCGGCTACGACCACTTCGCCTTCGCCATCGCCGACAACTACACCTGGCCGACCACCTTCCTCGGCGACAGCACCGTGGTGCGCAACCCGCCGCGCATCAGCTACGCGGTCAATCCCACCATGGACTTCGCCGGCGTCGGCGTCGTCGCCGACCACGCCTACTGGCTGAGCGGCCTGCGCGTGCGCGACACCTCGACGCCCACCAAGGCGCTGGGCAAGGTCGACGTCACCTCGGAGGCGTACTGCACCGGCGACGCGCCGGCAAGCGGCACCCAGGTCGGCGCCGGCGTGGCGGCGACGCCGTACGTCAGCCGCTCGCAGACGTGGGGCGCCGCACCTGCAGCGCCCTGCGCCGACACTCTCGACATCACCGCCACCAACGTCTCGCGCATCGTCGTCGACGCAGTTCGTGCCAGGGTCGACTGCAACGTGGCGATCAACCTGACCTCCGACGGGCCCACCGAGGTGGTCGTCGTCAACGCCGGGTCGCCGTGCGGCCACGTCGTCAAGGCCGCCGCGGTGGGCGGGGCCACGGTGACGTCGCTCGGCGGCGGGGCGCTGGCGGCCGCGGTCACCGGGCTTCCCGATACCACCGCGTCCACCGGTTCCGCCGGCGTCGCGGGGCTGCTGGTCGCGATCGGCCTGCCGGCTATGCTCGTCCGTAGACGGGGATGGCGCCGCCGCTGACGATGTCGGCGTCGGGCGAGAGCAGCCAGGCGATGGTGGTGGCCACGCGTTCCACCGGGACCCACCGGCTGTGGTCGGCGCCGGGCATGGCGAAGCGGTTGGCGGGCGTGTCCATGATGCTGGGGAGCACGGCGTTGACGGTGATGCCGTGCTCGCGCAGCTCCAGGGCCATCACCTCGGTGAGACGGAGCAGTCCCGCCTTGGCGAGCTGGTAGGCCGCCTGCCCGGGGGCGACGTCCACGGCGGCGCGGCTGCCGACGTTGACGATGCGCCCGCCCCCGCCCTGGTCGATCATCGCCCTCGCGCCGGCCCGGGCGAGGCGCCAGGGGCCGAGCAGGTTGAGCTCGAGGTGCTCGATCATCTCCTCGTCGTCGATGCGGTGCGCCTCGCCGCCCGCGTAGCCGCCGGAGGCGTTGACCACGGCGCGCCAGGGTCCGATCTCGGCCACCGCCCGGGCCAGGGCGGCGACCTCGGCGGAATTGCGCAGGTCACAGGGCACGGCGGTCACCCCGGCGGGCAGGTCGGCGTCCGGAGGGCGGCGCACCGGCACCACCACGCTCCAGCCGTCGGCGGCCAGGCGATCGACCACGGCGCGTCCCAGGGCGCCGGTGCCTCCGCCGACCGTGGCCACCCCTCGTACGTCGCCGCGCTGCTCTGCCACCGCTGGTCCTCCACGCACCTCGACACCGCTCTCGGGGCATTTAACCCTTCGGGCGCATGGCGGCGGTGTGCGCCGGGCCGCGGCACGCTATGGTTCGCCCTGCGCCGGGCCGGACAGGGACTCGGGCCGGCGCGGCCGTGCAGGAGGTGAGGAGCATCAGCGCGTCGGAAGGATCCGGCCCGGTCGACCCGCCGGCCCCGGTCCCGTGGTCCGTTCCGGGGTACAGTCCGCCGCCGCCCGGCTGGCACGGCGACGTGTGGAGTGGCCCGCGCACGGTCCCGCTGCCGCCGCCGTCCGCACCGCCGTCGCCCCCGCGCCCGCGCCAGTGGCTGATCCCGCTGCTGCTCATCGGGCTGGTGCTCGTGCTCGTCGTGCCGCTGGCGGTTGGCTACCACCAGGCCTCGATCAGCGACCAGCAGATCTCCCGGCAGCTGCCCACGTCGCTCACCGCGCCGACGGCGACGGCCACGGTGCGGCCGCTCACCGAGGTGGCCAGGGGGGCGCTGAGCCGGGTGGTGACCATCGAGACCCAGACGCCCGATCACCAGGAGCTGGGCACCGGCTGGCTGCTCGACGCCAAGGGCGACTTCGTCACCAACGCCCACGTCGTCGAGGGCGCCGTCAGCGTGCGCATCCGCGACCGGGGCAACCACACCCACGTGGGCACGGTCATGGGCGTCGACCACGACCAGGACGTGGCGGTGATCCGCTCACTCGACGGCTTCCCGGGCACGCCCCTGCCGCTCTCGACACGATCCGAGCCGCCCGTGCCCGAGGACGTCGTGGTGCTCGCCTCGGGTCGTGCCACCGGCCACGACGACGCCACCCAGACCATCGAGACCATCGCCCGGCTGCACCAGGACGTGCCGGTGCGGGGCAACGCCGAGATCGACCCGGCCAGCGCCAGCACCGTGCTCTACCACGACATGATCGCCATGCGCGGCAACAAGGTCTTTCCCGGCAACAGTGGCGGGCCGGTGCTGGACGGGCTCGGCGAGGTGGTGGGCATCGTCACCCTGGCCAGCCGCTCCACCCCCCAGGCCTACGCCATCGCCATCCGCACCGTGAGCAGCGAGCTGCTCGCCTTCGCGGAGCGGCCCACTCCCTAGCCGCTCGGCCGCGGCCTAAAATCCCTCGGGTTTGGGTGCCCCGCTCGGTTGCCCATACTGGAAGGGCCGGTTTCCACCAGCACAAACGAGGATCCCGTGGACGAGCGCGACCGCACCTACGACATCGCCATCATCGGTGGCGGCCCTGCCGGGCTGACCGCAGCCCTGTACGCCGGGCGCAGCAAGGTCCGCACCGTCCTGCTCGAGGGCAAGGCCCCCGGCGGCCAGCTCCTCAACACCGAGCTGATCGAGGACTATCCCGGCTTCGTGTCGATCACCGGCGGCGACCTGGCCGTGCACATGACCGAGCAGGCCACCCGCTTCGGCGCCGCCCTGGAGATCGCCCAGGTGAACCGCATCCGCGTCGAGGACGACGGGATGAAGGTGATCGAGACCGACGAGGGCGACTGGCGGGCGCCGGCGGTGATCGTCACCGCGGGCGGCAACCCCCGCAAGCTGGGCGCCCCGGGCGAGGAGGAGCTGGCCGGCCGCGGCGTCTCCTACTGCGCGGTGTGCGACGGCGCCTTCTTCCAGGGCGAGCACCTCGCCGTCATCGGCGGCGGCGACGCGGCCATCGAGGAGGCCATCTTCCTCACCCGCTACGCCAGCAAGGTGAGCATCATCCACCGCCGCGACGAGTTCCGCGCCCAGCCCATCCTGCTCCAGGAGGCGCAGGAGAACCCCAAGGTCCACTTCATCACCGATACCCTGGTCGAGGCCATCGAAGGGACCAACCGGGTCACCCACCTGAAGCTGCACAACCTCAAGACCGGCGAGCGTACTGACTACCCGGTCGGTGGCGTCTTCATCTTCATCGGCTTCATCCCCAACACCAACCTGGTCGACCACCACGTCGACCACGACAACGGCGGCTACTACCGCACCGACCCGATGACCATGATGACCAGCATCCCCGGCCTCTTCGCCGCCGGCGACGTGCGCTCCCAGCTCACCCGCCAGGTCACCACCGCGGTCGGCGACGCCACCACCGCCACCATCGCCGCGAGCAAGTGGGTGGAGGAGTGGCACAAGGGGCGGCCCGAGGTCGCCTTGGAGCTGCTCGAACGCGCGTCGGAAGAGGGCGGCTGGGTCGCGTGAGCGGCAGCATCGTCACTCGCGGAGGCGACTCCGGGGAGACGTCGCTGCTCTACGGCGGCCGGGTGCCCAAGGACGACCTGCACACCGAGGCGTACGGCGCGCTCGACGAGGCGATCAGCGCGCTGGGACTCGCCCGGGCGACCTCGGCCGCCGCCGGTGAGGGTGCGTTCGCCGAGCGGCTGCTGGCATTGCAGCGCGAGCTGTTCACCGCCGGCGCGGAGCTGGCCACCGGCAAGGGCGATCACCACCTGCTGGAGAAGCACTTCGCCACGGTGAACGCGGAGATGGTCGACGCCCTGGAGCGCGAGGTGCACGAGTTGGAGTCGCGCGTGCCGCTGCCCAAGGCGTTCGTCATCCCCGGCGGCACCGTCGCCGCCGCCGCGGTGGACATGGCGCGCACCTTCGTCCGCCGCGCCGAGCGCCGCGCCGTCGCCCTGCGGCGCGCGGGCGAATTGGAGAACGCCGAGGTGGTGCGCTACCTGAACCGCTGCAGCGACCTGCTCTTCATGCTCGCCCGCCAGGCCGAGCACGGGGCAACCACCGAGAAGTAGCCGCTACTGGAGCAGGCGGGCCGCCTGCAGCGCGAGCCAGAGCCGATGCCGCTGCGACGGGTCGTCGATGTCGACGCCGAGCAGGTCGCGCAGGCGCTGCAGGCGGTAGACCACGGTGTGGCGGTGGATGCCGAGGCGGGACGCCGCCTCGCTCACCCCGCGGGCGCCGACCAGCGCCTCGAGGGTGCCGAGGAGCATGGCGCTGCGCGACGTCGACCCCTGCATGATCGGGCCGAGCACCTGGCGGACGTGGGCGCGCAGCTCCTCGGGGTCGGCGGCGAGGAGGCTGAAGACTCCCGTCTCCGCGTCGTCGTGGACGAGCACGTCCGGGGAGAGGCGGGTGCCCGCGGACAGCGCGCGGCGGGCGCGGCGGGCGGCGTCGGCCACGTCCTCAAGCCGGGCGGCGACCGGTCCGGCGCCGATGCGCAGCGGGATCCCCCCGTCGCCGCCGGCGTGCGCGCGGCCGATCGCCTCCGCTGCGGTGCGGGCGAGCTGCTCGACGTCGGCGTCGCCGCGGACCAGGGCGATCCAGGTGCCCGGGTCGTCGCCGGCGACCAGGGCGCCGGCGCGGCGCCAGGCGGAGGCGAGCAGGGGGTCGGCGTCGATGCCGGGGATGACCCAGCAGGCGAGGACGCGGTAGGGCGGGGTGAGGTCGAGGTCGAGCGCGGCGGCGAGGCGGCGCAGGTCGGTACCGGCGACGTCACCGGCGAGGAGGCGCTGCAGCACGCGGTCGCGCTCGCGGTCGCGCTGGCGCATGAGACGCTCGCGCGTCTCCAGGTAGGCGCGGCCGACCGCACCGGAGATCTTGTCGAGGTAGTCGAGCACCTGCTCGGAGACGGCCAGCACGGTGGCCGGCTCCAGCTCCCGCTCGCGGGCGGCCTCGCCGATCACCTCCTGCCAGACGACGCGCGCCGCCAGGCGATAGGCGCTCAGGAGCACCTCCAGGGGGACGCCCATCTCGGCCTGGCGTTCGCCGGCGCGGCCGAGGCGGGCCAGCTCGGCGGTCTGCTGGCGGCGCTGGTCGTGGAGCTGGAGGAGGAGGGCGCGGATGCCGTCGCGGCAGGCCTGGACAACCGCGCGCAGGTAGGTCACGCTGCGGAAGCCCTCGGGCATCTCGATCTCGGCGGACAGCCGGCGGGCCAGGGTGTCGGCCATGCGGTCGACCTGGGAGAGGAGGCGCTCGGTGAGCTCGGGCGGGAGCGGCCAGGCGCCGGCTGGGCGCGGCGGCGATGCGCTCGGCGCAATCAGATCGGTGGTGTGCGGACCGGAGCGGGCCGGGGGTGCCATCACCACCCATTCTAGGCCACGGCGGCCAAGAAATCGGCCGAGATCCATGCCTCATGGCCGATGCATTGGACAGTGCGGCACAGGCACAATCCTGACCATGCTGTATGACGAGCTCTTCGACAGGTTCGAGAGGGCCAGGTGGGAGCTGCGCACCGAGATCCCCTTCGACAAGGTGGACCGCTCCCAGCTCTCCGAACAGTGGATCAGTGATCTGCGCAACATCTGCCTCACCGAGCTGAGCGCGCTGTATGCCACCGACATGTTCCTCCGCGACTTCTACGCGGATATCGACTTCTGCAGCTTCGTCTCGATCTGGTTCTACGAGGAGATGAAGCACTTCCTCACCCTGCGCCGCTACCTCGAAGCGGTGGGCGAGGAGTTCGACGACGCCGAGCTGCCCAAGCTCCGCCTCACCTTCGCGGAAGGTCCCGCCATCGAGACGCTGACCATGCACTTCGTCGGCGAGCATCGCCTTGGCCACTGGTACAACGCCTTCTCGCAGAATGCGCCCGAGCCGGTGCTGGGCCTCATCTTCAAGACCCTCGCCGCCGACGAGCTGCGCCACGCCGCCGGGTACGCCAAGTACCTGCGCCGTGCCGTCGACGCCAAGCCCGAGGTGCTGCCCAACATTCTCAAGATGTCGCTCTGGATGCTGCGCTCGACCAACGACGCGCCCAAGCACCCGACGACGATCACCGACCCCGCGGTGGTCGACCTGATCGAGCAGCCCGACTACATCCCCCGCATGCTCAACACCTACCTGCCCGGGCGCGACCACGAGGCCCCGGTGCAGCGCCGCGTGCTGGCACTGATGTCCGAGCTGGCCGGGACTCGCATCGACTCGATGCGCGGCCTGCTGCCCCTGATCCGCGCGCACGAGCCGGTCGCTGTCGCCTGACAGCGGCGCTTCCGGCGCCCAGGGCGTCGCTCGGTGGCCGCACTTTGGCGGCCGCATATAATCGTGCCCCTGATGCCAGATGAGCTCGTGCGGGTTCGCGCCACCGCCCGCGGGCGCGTCCAGATGGTCGGCTACCGCGCCTTCGTGCAGCGGCACGCCCAGGACCTGGACATCCGCGGCGAGGTGCGCAACCTGCCCGATGGCAGCGTCGAGTCCCTGATGGAGGGTCCGCGGGAGGCGGTCGACCGCATGGTGGCGCTGATGCGCGAGGGGCCGTACCACGCCGAGGTCCGCGCGGTCGACGTGCGTCCCGAGCCGGCCGGCCACGGCAGCCTGCCCCCGATGCGGGTGGCCTCGTGAGCGAGATCCGCTTCGCCGAGCGCATGGACGGCCTCGGCACCGAGGGGGCCTTCGAGGTCCTGGCCAAGGCGCGCGCGCTGGAGGCGCAGGGGCGCGACATCGTCCACCTCGAGATCGGCGAGCCCGACTTCCCGACACCGGCCAACATCGTCGAGGCCGCGCACAGCGCGATGCAGCACGGCGCGACGCACTACACGCCCGCGGGCGGGCTCATCGAGGCGCGCGCGGCAACGGCTCGCTACGTCGCCAAGTGGACCGGCGCGGCCGAGCCCGACCCGATGCAGGTGGTGCTCGTCCCCGGCAGCAAGAACGTGCTGCACTTCGCCCTGCTCTCGCTGGTCGAGCCGGGCGACGAAGTGATCTATCCCGACCCCGGCTATCCCATCTACCACTCGCTGACGCAGTTCGTCGGCGCCCGTCCGGTGGCGCTGCCCATCCGCGAGAGCAACGACTTCCGCGTCGACGTCGAGGAGCTGCGCTCGCTGGTCACCGACCGCACCCGGCTGCTCATCGTCAACACCCCGGGCAATCCCACGGGAGGGGCGCTCACCCGCGCCGACATGGAGGCGATCGCCGAGCTCGCCCAGGAGCGCGACCTCTACGTGCTCAGCGACGAGATCTACGGACGGCTGGTCTACGACGGCGAGCACGTCTCGATGTACTCGATCCCCGGCATGCAGGAGCGCACCATCCTCATGGACGGGCTCAGCAAGGCGTGGGCGATGTGCGGCTGGCGGCTGGGCTGGGGTGTGATGCCGCAGGAGCTGGCCAGGCGCTTCGAGAAGCTGATGATCAACACGTCGTCGTGCGCGGCGGCGTTCACCCAGATGGCCGCCATCGAGGCCTTCGAAGCACCCGAGTCCGACCGCTCCGTCGAGGTGATGCGCGCCGAGTTCCGCCGCCGCCGCGACCTGCTGGTCGAGGGACTCAACCGCATCCCCGGGGTGCGCTGCCACCGGCCGGCCGGTGCCTTCTACGTGTTCCCCAACGTCGAGGAGACAGGCTGGGACGAGCGCAGCCTGGCCGACTCGCTGCTCACCGAGGCGGGCGTGGCCTGCCTGTGGGGCACCGCCTTCGGCCCCTACGGCGCCGGACACCTGCGCTTCTCGTACGCCAACTCGGTGGACAACCTCCGGCTCGCGCTGCAGCGGTTTGAGGCGCATCTGGCCGCAACTCCCGCCCCGGTGCGGGTGTGAGCGACGGCAGTGAACGTGCGATGGCCCCATGGCAGTGACACCCAGCACCACCACCTGCCGTCCCTCCCTGGACGAGGTCCGCGCCCTCGCGGCTGAGCACGACCTGGTCCCGGTCGTCACCGAGCTCCTCGCCGACTGCGACACGCCGGTCAGCGCGTTCCTCCGGCTCGGTGTGGCGCCGGGGTCGTTCCTGCTGGAGTCGGTGGAGGGCGGGGAGCGGCTGGCACGGTATTCGTTCCTGGGACGCGACCCGATGGCGACGATCACCCTGCAGGACGGCGTGGCGGTGGTGCGCGACGCCGCCGGCGCGGAGACCCGCGAGGAATACTCCGACCCCCTGGTGCCGGTGGAGCGGCTGGTGTCGGAGCACCGGGTGGCGCCGGTTCCGGGAGCGGCGCCGCCGCTGATCGGTGGGGCGATCGGGTTTCTGTCATATGAGGCGGCAACCCGGTTCGAGCGCGTCCCGGTGGCGCCGCGGGATCCCCTGGGCATTCCGGAGGGATGGTTCGCGCTGGTCGACACCCTGATCGCCTTCGACCACGTGACCCATCGCATGCTGCTGCTCACCCACGCGCGCACCCCGCGCGGCGCCGACGTCGAGCGCGCGTACGCGGACGCGGTGGCGCGGCTGGAGGACCTGCGCGACCGCCTGCGGCAGCCGCTGCCGCCCCCGGTGACGCTGCCCGACGAGTCGGTGGCGGCGGCCCATGCCGACGAGACGGCCAACTTCTCGCGTCCCGACTACCTGCGCGCCGTGGAGCGCTGCAAGGAGTACATCCTCGCCGGCGACGTCTTCCAGGCCCAGGTGGGTCGCCGCTTCGCGGTGCCGCTGCGCGCCGCGCCATTCGACGTCTACCGCGCGCTGCGCAGCATCAACCCGTCGCCGTACATGTTCTTCCTGGCCACGCCGGTGTGCGACATCGTCGGCGCCTCGCCGGAGATGCTGGTGCGGGTCACCGGCTCGCACGTCGAGTACCACCCGATCGCGGGAACGCGCCGCCGCGGCTCGACGCCGGAACGGGACGCGGCGCTGGAGCGCGAGCTGCTGGAGAGCGAGAAGGAGCGCGCCGAGCACCTGATGCTCGTCGACCTGGGGCGCAACGACGTCGGCCGGGTCTGCAGGACGGGGACGGTGAAGGTCACCGAGTTCATGGAGATCGAGCGCTACTCGCACGTGATGCACATGGTCAGCAGCATCACCGGCGAGCTGCGTCCCGACTGCACCGCGGTCGACGCGCTGCGGGCGTGCTTCCCGGCCGGGACGGTGACCGGTGCGCCCAAGGTGCGCGCCATGGAGATCATCGCCGAGCTGGAGCCGGAGGTGCGCGGCGTCTACGCGGGCACCGTCGGGTACCTCGGCTTCGGCGGCAACCTCGACACCGCCATCACCCTGCGCACCCTGCTGGTCAAGGACGGCGTCGCCTACGCGCAGGCGTCGGGCGGCATCGTCGCCGACTCCACGCCCCAGGAGGAGGCGCTGGAGATCGACAACAAGGTGGCCGCCGTGCTCGCCGCCGTGGCCACCGCCAACCGGGGGTTGGAGGCGTGACCGGATCGCTGCGCGGAGTTGTGGCCGTGATCGACAACTACGACTCCTTCACCTACAACCTGGTGCAGTACCTCGGGGAGCTGGGCGCGCAGGTCGCCGTGTATCGCAACGACGTGCTGTCGGCGCGCGAGCTGGCGGCACTGGAACCGGCGGCGGTGGTGATCTCGCCGGGACCCTGCACGCCGGACGACGCGGGCATCTCGCTCGACGTGGTGCGGGTGCTGGGCGAGCGGACGCCGCTGCTCGGTGTCTGCCTGGGACACCAGGCGATCGGGCAGGCGTACGGTGGCGAGGTGGTCCGCGCGCCGCGGGTGATGCACGGCAAGGTGAGTGCGGTGCGCCACCACGGCACCGGCGTGTTCGCTGGCCTGCCCGATCCCTTCGAGGCGACGCGCTACCACTCGCTGGTGGTGGCTCGCGAGGGGCTGCCCTCCGCACTGGAGGTGACGGCGTGGACGGACGACGGGCTGATCATGGGGTTGCGGCACCGCTCGCATCCCGTGGTCGGCGTGCAGTTCCATCCCGAGTCGATCTGCACTCCGGTGGGGCATCGCTTGCTTGCGGCCTTCCTGGATGGCGCGGGGATCTCGCGGAATGCCGAGGCCGTGGCATGACCGTCGATGCGCGCCTCGGCGCCCTCGCTCCCATCGTGGCCCGCAAGCTGGAGGAGGCCGCCGGCCTGCGCTGCGCCGCGGGGACATTGTGGGCCAAGGCGGAGAACATGCCCCCGGCCCGCCGGTTTGTCGATGTGCTGCGCGGCGGCACGGTCATCGCGGAGATGAAGCGTCGCTCGCCCAGCGGCGGTGCGCTGCGTGGCGGGCTCGATCCCGCCGCCCTGGCGCTCGGCTACGCCGGCGCGGGCGCCGCCGCCCTGTCGGTGCTCACCGACGGCCCCGACTTCGGCGGCTCGCTCGACGACCTCGTCGCTGCGCGCGACGCCGTGTCGATCCCGGTGCTGCGCAAGGACTTCACCGTCGACCCGGTGCAGATCGCCGAGGCCCGCGTCGCCGGCGCCGACGCCGTGCTGCTCATCGTCGCCGTGCTCTCCGACGAGGTGCTGGCGCAGTGCCTCGACGCCGCCCAGCGCTTCGGTGTCGACACGATCGTCGAGGTGCACGACGAGACGGAGACACGGCGCGCGGTGGCCGGCGGGGCGACCTGCGTCGGCGTCAACAACCGCGACCTGCGCACGCTCACCACCGACCTGGACACCTTCGCCCGGCTGCGCGCGCTGATCCCCGACGGCGTGGTCTGCGTGGCCGAATCGGGCGTGCGGACCGCTGACGACGTGCGCCGCCTGGTGGGGGAGGGGGCCGACGCGGTGCTGGTCGGCGAGACGCTGATGCGCAGCGACGACCCGGCCGCGCTGTGCGCGTCGCTGGTCGAGGCGGCGCGGCGATGATCGTCAAGGTGTGCGGCGTGTCGACGCCGAGGATCGCCGAGATGGCCGTCGAGGCGGGCGCCGACTGGATCGGCCTGGTCTTCGAGCCGCGCAGCCCGCGCTACGTCGACGAGATCGCCGCCGAGGCGGTGATGGAGGCGGTGGGCGGGCGCGCCGACCTCGTCGGCGTCCTGGTCGAGCCCAGCGCCGCGCTCTGCGACCAGCTGGCCACGCGCTTCCGGCTCAGCGCGGTGCAGGTGCACGGATCCGGCGTCGACACCTCGCTGATCACCGGCTGCGCCGTTCCGGTCATCCGTGGCACCAACGTCGCCACCGAGCACGAGGCGTACACCCTGGAATGGCCGCCGTCCGGCCTGGTGCTGCTCGACTCCGCGCCGACCAGCGATGACGCGCTGCCCGGCGGCACCGGCCGCGCCCTGCCGCTGGAGTGGGCGGCCAACGTCGCCCGGCACCGCCGCATCGTCCTCGCCGGCGGCATCACCCCCGACACCGTGGCCGACACCGTGGCTCGCGTCCGTCCCTACGGCGTCGACGCGTCGAGTGGCCTGGAGTCGGCGCCCGGGGTCAAGGATCCTGATCGCGTGCGCGCCTACGTGCGCGCCGCCCGCGCCGCCTTCGACGTGATGGAGGACGCCGGCGACGCCGCGCCCGGCTCGCTGCACCGGCGCCACGGATCACACGAGGAGCTCGCCCGTGCCTGACACCACGCGCGCGACCACCCCCGCCGCGGCCGCCGGCCGCTTCGGCCCCTACGGCGGCGCCTACGTCCCCGAGACGCTGGTCCCCGCGCTGGACGAGCTGATCGCCGCCATCGCCGACGCCTTCGGCGACGGCGCCTTCCTCACCGAGCTGCGCACCCTCAACGCCGACTACGCCGGCCGCCCCACGCCCATCCACCACGCGCGCCGGCTCACCGAGCACCACGGCGGCGCGCAGATCTGGCTGAAGCGCGAGGACCTGGTGCACACCGGCGCGCACAAGCTCAACAACGCGCTGGGACAGGTGCTGCTCGCCCGCCGCATGGGCAAGTGCCGCATCATCGCCGAGACCGGCGCCGGACAGCACGGCGTCGCCACCGCCACCGCGTGCGCCGCCTTCGGGCTGCAGTGCGTGGTCTACATGGGCGCCGAGGACATGCGCCGCCAGGCGCTCAACGTCTACAAGATGCGCCTGCTCGGCGCCGAGGTGCACTCCGTCGAGAGCGGGTCGCGGACCCTCAAGGACGCCACCAACGAGGCCATCCGCGACTGGGTGACCAACGTGCGTGACACCCACTACGTGATCGGCAGCGCCGTCGGCCCGCATCCCTACCCCGACCTGGTCCGCGACCTGCAGCGCGTCATCGGCGACGAGGCCCGCGCCCAGGGCCTGGAGCGCTGGGGACGCCTCCCCGACGCCGTGGTCGCCTGCGTCGGCGGCGGCAGCAACGCCATCGGCATGTTCGCTGCGTTCGTGCCGGATACGGCAGTAACCCTGGTCGGCGTGGAGGCCGCCGGTCGCGGCATCGCCTCCGGCGAACACGCGGCCCCCCTCAACGCGGGGCGCCCCGGAGTGCTGCACGGCTCGTTCAGCTACCTGATGCAGGACGAGGACGGCCAGGTCCTGCCCACCCACTCGATCAGTGCCGGCCTCGACTACCCCGGCGTCGGCCCCCAGCACAGCCTCCTGCGCGACCTCGGCCGCGCCCGCTACGTCGCCGCCGACGACGTCCAGGCGCTGGCGGCCTTCCACCGCATGTGCGCGCTGGAAGGCATCATCCCGGCGCTGGAGTCGTCGCATGCGGTCCATGCCGCGGGAGAGCTGGCGGCCGCGATGAACGCCGACCAGATCGTCCTGGTCTGCCTGAGCGGCCGCGGCGACAAGGACATCGACACCGTGCGCGAACATTCTGCGGTTGCCGCAGTGGGAGAGAATCCCACCGCGCCGGCGCAGCCCAGCGCGCCTCCTCGGGCCCCCGGATGACCGTCGGCACCGCCGGCCAGAACCGACTGAGTCATGCCTTCGCGCAGCGCGACCCCGGCGCACTCCCCGGCCTGATCCCCTACATCACCGCCGGTTACCCCAACCGCGACGACACGGTCACGTTGCTCGCCGCCGCCGAACGCGCCGGCTGCATGGCCGCCGAAATCGGCCTCCCCTTCAGCGACCCCCTCGCCGACGGCCCCACCATCCAGCGCACCTCGCAGCAGGCGCTGCACAACGGCATGAGCGTCAACCTCGCCCTGGAGCAGGTCGCCGCCGCCCGCGCCCAGGGAATCGCCATGCCCCTGGCGCTGATGACGTACGTCAACCCGGTGCTGTCCTACGGCCTGGACCGCTTCGCCACCGACGCCGCCGCCGCCGGTGCGGACGCACTCATCCTCCCCGACCTCCCCCTCGACGAGGCCGCGCAGATGCGCGCCGCAGCGGACGCCGCCGGCCTCGCGCTAATCTTGCTCGTCGCACCGACGACTCCCGACGCGCGGCTGCAAGCGGCGTGCGCGCACGCTTCGGGCTTCGTCTACTGCCTCAGCGTCACCGGCATCACCGGCGCGCGCACCGAGATCGCAGCGGAGGCCATCGACTTGCTCACCCGGGTCCGGCGGGTCACCGACCTGCCGCGCGCCCTGGGGTTCGGCCTCTCCACCCACGCGCACATGCAGGCGCTGCGCGGGCGCGCCGAGGCCGCCGTGGTGGGGTCGGCGCTGCTCAACGCGGTCGCCGCGCAGCCGCAGGATCCAGCCGGCGCCGCCGAGCGCTTCCTGCGCGACATGCTCGGAGACACCGCATGACGGCACTGGCGGTGCGCGGCATCCGCGGTGCCACCACCGTCGACGTTGACCGCCCGGTCGACATCGTGGAGGCGACGCGCGAGCTGCTGCAGGAGCTCATCGGCGCCAACGACATCCATCCCGAGGACGTCGCCGGCGCCTGGTTCACCACCACGCCCGACCTGCACACCGAATTCCCCGCCGTGGCGGCGCGCCAGCTCGGCTGGGTCGACGTGCCGCTGATCTGCGGCCACGAGATGAACGTTCCCGCCGCCAACCCGCGCAGCATCCCCCGCTGCGTTCGGGCCATGATCCTCGTCAACACCGAGCGCCCGCAGTCGGACATCCGGCACGTCTACCTGCGCGGCGCCCTGGCCATCAAGCAGGAGCTCGACCGCGCTCGCGCCGGGGATCTTCCCCAGCCCGCGTCGCTGGATCCTGCGGAGCTTTCCCAGTGAGCATCGCGCCCGCAGCTCTGCTGCGACCGTCCGTCCCCGTGCATTCGCGGAGCGAAGTCTTCCCATGATCATCGTCATGAAGTCCGGCGCATCGAGCGCCGACATCGAGCGCGTCGTCCAGAAGGTCGAGAAGCGCGGCCTCAAGACCCATCTCAGCACCGGTGAGGATCGCACCGTCATCGGGGTCATCGGCCACGACCCCTTCTCGCTGCGCGACGCCTTCACCCACGACGAGTCCGTCGAGGACGTCGTCCGCATCACCAAGCCGTTCAAGCTGAGCGGCCGCGAATGGCGCAGCGCCGACACCGTGATCACCCTGCCCGGCGGCGTGCAGATCGGCGGCGGACAGGTGGTGGTGATGGCCGGTCCGTGCAGCGTCGAAAGCGAGGAGATGCTGCTCGAGACGGCGCACGTCGTCCACGACGCGGGCGGCCACATCCTCCGCGGTGGCGCCTTCAAGCCGCGCACCTCGCCGTACTCCTTCCAGGGGCTCGGCCGCGCCGGCCTGGCCCACCTCGCCCGCGCCCGCGCCGAGACGGGGATGCCGGTGGTCACCGAGGTGATGACGCCGAGCGAGGTGGAGTTCGTCGCCGAGGCCGCCGACATCGTGCAGATCGGCGCGCGCAACATGCAGAACTACGACCTGCTCCGCGAGGTGGGCCGGCAGCCCAAGCCGGTGCTGCTCAAGCGCGGCCTGTCGAGCACCATCGAGGAGTGGCTCCTCAGCGCCGAGTACGTGCTCTCCCAGGGCAACTACAGCGTGATCCTCTGCGAGCGCGGCATCCGCACCTTCGACACGGCGACGCGCAACACCCTCGACATCGTCGCCGTGCCGCTGCTCAAGGAGCTGAGCCACCTGCCGGTCATCGTCGACCCGTCGCACGGCACCGGCAAGTGGTCGCTGGTGCGCGCCAGTGCGCGCGCCGCGGTGGCCGCCGGCGCCGACGGCATCATGATCGAGGTGCACCCGCGTCCCGACGAGGCGCTCTCCGACGGACCGCAGTCGCTGACGCCGCAGAACTTCGCCGCGCTGATGCCCGAGCTGCGGCGCGTCGCCGAGGCGGTGGGACGCACCGTCGCCCAGCCCGCCGCGGCGGCGAGCGGCTGACCGGCGGCCGCATGCGGACGATCCACACCGGCGGGATCGACGCGCCGCAGGCGGTGGCGGTCGTCGGGCTGGGGCTGATCGGCGCCTCGCTCTGCCGCGGGCTGCGCGAGACCATGCCGGACATGGGGCTGGTCGGCATCACCCGCAGCGTCGAGACCGCAGATCGGGCCATGAACGACGGAATCTGCGACCTCGCCGGCACCACGCCCGACCTGCTGCGCCACGCCGACATCGCTGTGCTCTGCACGCCGGTCGACGCCATGCCGTTCTGGCTGGAGCAGTGCGCCTTCTACCCGGGTCTGCTGGCCACCGACACCGGCAGCACCAAGCAGTGGGTGGTCGAGCAGGCGGCCAGGCGCTTCGAGGCGATCCGCTTCCTCGGCGGACATCCCATGGCGGGCAGCCAGCTCAGCGGCTACGACGCGGCGCAGTCGACCCTGTTCGACGGCGCCACCTGGGTGCTCACCCCGACAGCGCCGCAGCAGCAGGAGATGTTCGCGCCGTGGGCCTCGGTGATCGAGGCGCTGCACGCGCGCGTCGAGGTCATGGACGCCGGCGAGCACGACCGCGCGGTGGCCTGGATCTCGCACCTGCCCTTCGCGCTGAGCGCCGCGCTGGTGCGCGCGGCCGCCGCCGCGCCGGATTGGGACGACGCCCAGGGCCTCGCCGCCAGCGGCTTCCGCGACATGGCCCGCCTCGCCGGCGGCGACCCGCAGATGTACGCCGCCATCGTCAAGACCAACTCGTCGGCCATGCTGGAAGCGCTGGCGGCGCTGACCAAGGAGCTGGAGCGCTTCGCCAAGACGCTGCGCAAGCCGCAGGACGCCGAGGCCTACTTCACCACCGCGCAGGAGATCCGCACCTCCTGGCTCTCCGGCCGCGACGCGCAGGGGAGACCGGTGCGGTGACCATGCGCCACGTCGCGCCCGCCCAGCGCGTCGACGGTGAGGTGACCGTGCCGGGGGACAAGTCGATCTCCCACCGCGCCCTCATCCTCGGCGCGCTGGCGATGGGACGCAGCTACGTCGGCGGCCTGTCGCCGGCCGCCGACGTGGAGAGCACGGCGAGCTGCCTGCGCGCCTGCGGTGGTGCCGTGCGCTCCTTCGGCGACGGCCGCGTCTCGCTGGACGGCGCCGGCATGGGGCGCACCCTGCGCGAGCCCGACGGCCTCCTCGACTGCGGCAACTCCGGCACCACCATGCGCCTGCTCACCGGAGTTCTGGCCGGACACGACGTCAACGTGCGGCTCGACGGCGACCCCTCGCTGCGGCGGCGTCCCATGGGGCGTGTCGCCGAGCCGCTGCGGCGCATGGGCGCGGTGGTCGAGACCGGCTACGACGGGCGGCCACCGCTGAGCGTGCGGGGACGCAGCCTGTTGCGGCCGATCGAGTTCGTCTCCCCCGTGGCCAGCGCCCAGCTCAAGTCGGCGGTGATGCTGGCCGGGCTCGCCGCCGGCGGGCCGACCACCGTGGTCGAGCCGTCGGCGACGCGCGATCACACCGAGCGCATGCTGCGGATGTGCGGCGTCGACGTTTCGGTCGGTGCCGGCAGGATCACGATGACCCCGGCGCCGCTGCAGCCGTTCGGGATGCGCGTCCCCGGCGACCTCAGCTCGGCGGCGTTCTTTCTCGCCCTGGCGGCGGCGCGGCGCGGCTGGCGGGTCACCTGTCCCAACGTCACGCTGAACCCGGGGCGCACCGGTTTTCTCGACGCCCTGGAGGCGATGGGCGCGCGATTGACGGTGGAGGAGGGGGAGGCCGCCGGTGGCGTCGAACCGGTGGGGACGGTCACCGTCGAGGGCGGCGACCTGCGGGCGACCCGCATCGACGGCGAGCTCATCCCGCGCTGCATCGACGAGCTGCCGGTCCTGGCGGTGCTGGCCACGCAGGCGCACGGTGTCACCCAGATCCGCGACGCGGCCGAGTTGCGCGTCAAAGAGTCGGATCGCATCGCGCTGGTGGTCGAGGGCCTGCGCGCCCTGGGCGCCGACGTCGAGGAGCTTCCTGACGGGCTGGTCATCACAGGTCCCACGCGTCTGCAGCCGGCTGCAGTGGACTCGCATGGCGACCACCGTCTGGCGATGGCGTGGGGCATCGCGGGGTCGCTGGCGGTGGCGGGTGCCGGCGTGACCGTGATCGACGATGCGGATGCGGTCACCGTCAGCTATCCGGCGTTCTTCGACGATCTCGCGCAGCTGACGACCGGGACGCTCCCGCTGCCCCTTTAGTCCGGGCAACTACGCGCGTAGAGCTCTCCGCCATTTCCATGCGCCCGGAGCGCGAGGGATGGTTGGCGCCGGTTGGGCGGGGGAGTCGTGCACAGCACAGGAAGGGTCGCGTGCGCTCCAGCCACGGGCGCGGCCGCACAAGGGAGAGGTGCGTGCATACGCTCCGCAAGGCCATCACTCGCTGCCTGCTGGTGGGATCACTGGCCGTCACCGCCGGGCTGGGCCTGGCCAGTCCAACGCCCGCCGCGGCGTACAACGACTGCCAGTACACGCCCAACACGCCGACCAACGGCTCGCCGTACACCTGCCGGTACACCCAGATCTCCAACAACAACTGGCCGGTGGGGAGCGCCGACCCCTCGTGCGGGAACTCGTGCTTCTGGTGGCCGCGCGCTCCCCAGAGCGGCGGCCCGATCAGCATCCCGTACTCCATCCAGATCGGCAACTCGAATCGCGCCAAGTTCTTCGACGACGCCGCGGCGGCGCTGTACGCATGGAGCGGGCAGCCCTACAACAGCCCCTGGACGTACGACTGCCACAACAACAACACGTGCGGGAATCCATCCATCGTCGTCCGTGGCGGCCACTACGGCAGGCCCGGCGGCAGCACCCTCGCCTGCGGGTACTCGAACGTCATCAACTACGCGTCTGACAACGGGGTGTTCAGCACCTACAGCGACTACAACATCGACGAACCGTTCGCGCAGGGTCCCAGCGCCGGCTCCTGCGACGCCACGACCGTCATCTACCACGAGGTCGGGCACTCCTTCACCGAGGGCCACTCCAGCGTCGACAGCGACGTCATGTTCTGGATGGGACACAGCGCGACCATCGACGGCGATGCGCAGAGCTATCTGAATGCGATGTACGGGCCGTACAAGTCGAGCGGCCACAGTGGCGGCGGCTGCCCCAGCTGCCGTTCGGTGTGCGGGATCGAGAACTGCGTGCTCGCCGGCCAGGACCTCGAGGGCTACCTGAACAAGGCGTGGAGCCTCTCGCAGGGCACGGTGCCTCCGGTCCCTGACCCGGTGAGCATGATCACCCCGGAGTCCTGTCCCACCACGCCGTACACGATCTGGATCAACTGCACCGCCAACTGGCTGCGGCAATACCTGCAGTGAGACGTGGTGTCGTGGTGCTGGTGCTCGCAGCCTCGCTGGCTGCGTGCACCGGCACCGCACCCACGGTCCCGTCGCCACCGACCCAGACGGCGGTGGCGGCGGCGACCCTGCCCGACGTGACGCCGGGGTACACCGACTACCAGATGGCGCATCCCATCCGCCCGCATCTCGACTGCACCTACGCGGGCACGGTGCGCCTGCATCCGCTGACGGTGGACCCCAAGGACCCCAACGGACCTGATCCGCGAGCGGTCGCGGTGGCCACCATCACCGCCATCGGGGCGGCGCACTGGAACACCGCGGACGGCCACCGGCCCACCCAGGCCGAGGTCGACGCGCTGGCGCGGTCTCCCCAGAAGGTCAACGGGCTGTGGCCACCCGACTGGGGCATCTTCACGCCGATGACGTTCTCGATCGACCGGGTGCTGGCCGGCAGCCTGGGTTCAACCGTCACGGGATGGACGGTCGGCGGCGCCACGGCCGAGGGCGACCTGCAGTCGGACGGCGGCTGCTCCTGGTTGGGACCGTTCACACCGGCGGTGGGCAAGAGCGTCGTCGTCTTCCTCGGTCGCGAGCTGACGCTCTCCGACCCGGCCGACACCAGCCTGCGACGGCCCAAGGTCAGCACCATGTTCGGGTACCACCCCGGCAGCGACCTGGTCGACCTGCCTCAGGGTTCTGTGAAGCTCTCGAAAGCCCTCGCCGGCTGAGGCGACGCGCTCACACCCAGGCGTGCAGCAGCAGCCCCGCGGCGAGCAGCACGCCAGTGAGCAGGTGCAGTCCGACGCAGGCGATGAGCAGCATCGTCCAGCCGCGCGCGTCCAGGTCGGGACGCGCGCGTGCTGCGGCGCGCAGCGCCTGCATCACCGCGGGCAGCGCCACCAGGCAGGTCACCGGCAGCCCGCGCGTGGCCAGCCCGGCGACCAGCAGGACGGCGGTTGCGGCCAGGAGCAGCCGGAACTCGAGGACCACGCCGCGCGGCGACAGGTAGGTGGCCACGGTGCGCTTGCCGATGCGCGCGTCCGACTCGCGGTCGCGCGCGTTGTTGGCGTGGAGGATGGCGGCGGTGATCACGGCGAGCATCGCGCCCGACCAGAGCACGGCGGGCGGCACGCGCGTCGCTCCCGCCTGCGCCGCGGCGGTGCCCCAGGTGATGCCGATGCCCATCGGTCCTCCCGAGGCCAGCTCGCCGAGCGGGCGGTAGGCTAGGCGCAGCGGCGGCGCGGTGTAGGCCCAGCCGACCACCACGCCGGCGGCGCCGAGACCGAGCAGCCACGGCTTGCCGATGGCCAGGGCGAGGGCCAGCCCCAGCACGGCGGCCAGCCCCAGCGCGCCGAGCCCGATCAGGCGCGCCTGGCGAGCGTCGATCCAGCCGCGGCGCAGCGCCAGGGAGGGCATCGCGGTGGGCGTCGCGTCGGCGCCGGTGGCGGCGTCCTCGGCGTCGTTGATGGCGTTGGTGCCCGCCTGGAGCAGCACCGCCACGCCCAGGCAGCCGAGCGCCACGCCCGCCGACCAGGTGTGGTCCCGGGCCAGCGCGGCGGTGCCCACCAGCACCGGCAGCACCGCCACGGTGAGCGAGCGCGGCCGCACCGACTGCCAGACCACCGCGGCGATCCCCGGACGCGGCTGCGTGGCCGGCCCGGCGTTCGGTGTCACGCCGGGCCTAGGCGGCTTCCCGCGACGGCCCCAGCTCGACGACCAGTGGCGGCAGGCTCAGGTCGTCGACCACCTTGAGGGCCCGCACCTCGATGGTGATCGGCACCACCGGCAGCCGGTCGACGAATACCGAGGCCCCCGGCGCGTGCTCGACCAGCCGGCGGAGCATGGCGCTCCCCTCGTCCGGGTCGTCCACCGCGGCGGCAAGGCCGGAGCCCTGGATCCACCGCGACGGATTGCCGGGTGAGCAGAGGAAGGCCACCCGGGGATCGGCGAGCAGCTCGCGATGCTTGCGGCTGTCCTTGAGCAGGGCCAGCAGCAGCCTGATGCCCTGCCCGTGCAGCTCGGGGGAGAAGAAGGCCCCGGCCACGTGCGGCCCGACCTGCGACGTGGTGCCCAGGGCGACCACGTCGTACGCCTGCAGGGCCCACATGGCGCGCTCGACGTCGGTCGGCGTGGAGGGAACTGTCATCGGGGGTCAACTATAGGAGTGAGGGTGTGGTGGCTGGCTCTGGCCGATGACAGCCTTCCCCGTTCATCTGGGCGCTGACGCGCCCGGTGGGGGGAGCACCCCCAGGCCATCATTCGCCGCTGGTGTGCGGCCGAATGACAGCCTTCGCCGGTCTCTCTGGGCGCTGACGCGCCCGGTGGGGGGAGCACCCCCAGGCCATCATTCGCCGCTGGTGTGCGGCCGAATGACAGCCTTCGCCAGTCTCTCTGGGCGCTGACGCGCCCGGTGGGGGGAGCACCCCCAGGCCATCATTCGCCGCTGGTGTGCGGCCGAATGACAGCCTTCCCCCCGGCAACACGGGTCGGCGACCAACCGGTAACACCGCCCGGCCGGGCTGCGGGGCACCCCTAGCATGGGCGGCGCCGATGACCGAGCTGCACGCACCTCTCTGCATCGCCTCGGCGGATGCCGGCCTGCGCCGGCGTGCCGAGCGCGCTCTGACGCGCCAGGGCTACACCACCGTGGAGGCCGCCAGCCTCACGGAGCTGGCCGGGCGCGCCCAGGCCGGGGTGCAGCTCGCCCTCATCGACCCCCGCATGCCCGACCTCCAGCCGGCCCCGATGAGCCGGGTGCGCGCCGAGCCGGCGATGCACAAGGTGCCGGTGCTGATGCTCAGCCCCGAGGACATCCACGGGCTCGCCGGCCGCCACGCCGGCAAGGAGCTCATCGACCTCGTCGTCCGCATCCACGCGCAGCTCGCCGGGCACGCACAGCTCGACCTGCTGCACAGCGTGTCGCTCACCCTGACCGCCAGCTCCGACATGGAGCACACCCTCAACGCGGTGTTCAGCGCGCTGGGGCAGGTGCTGCACTTCGACACCGCCACCCTGTTCCTGCTCGACCGCGTCGGCAAGCTCTTCATCCGCGCCGCCTGGGGCTACGAGCTGCAGGCGGAGCAGCTGCGCTCCTTCGAGGTGGGTGAGGGCGTGGTCGGCTGGGTGGTGGCCAACCGGGCCCCCACTATCGTGGGTGATTCGGACATGGATGGCCGTTTCATCTCGCTCGACGGCCGCAGCTCGCGCAGCATGCTCGGCGTGCCGCTCATGGTCGGCGAGCGCGTCGTCGGCGCCATCACCCTGGTGCGCCGTGCGCCCGCCGTGCAGTTCACCGACGACGACCTGCTGCTGGTGGCCACCATCGGCAACAGCGCCGCCATCGCCCTGGAGAACGCGCGCGTGCACGAGCAGGAGCGCGCCCTGGCGCTGCGCCTGGAGGAGCTCAACCAGCTCTACGGGCAGGAGCGGGAGGTGCTCGACAAGCTCACCGAGTCGGAGCGCGTCTACGGCGACGTGCTCAGCACCGTGTCGCACGAGCTGAAGACCCCGCTGATGGGCATCCGCGGCTTCGCCCAGATGATCCGCGACGGCGACGTCGAGGGCGACGAGGTGCGCGACTCCGCCACCGAGATCTACGAGAACGCGGTGCGCCTCTCCACCTACGTCGAGCGCATGCTCCAGGAGCAGGCGGTCCACGAGGGCAAGGAGACGCTGGACCTGCGCGACGTGCGCATCCGCCCGCTGGTGCAGCAGGTGATCAAGCAGCTCTTCCCCGGCGCGCCCAACCACGAGCTGGTCAACGACGTGTCCGAGGACGCCCCCGGTGTTTCCGGCGATCCTGACAAGATCATGCAGATCCTGATCAACCTGGTCAGCAACGCGGTCAAGTACAGCCCGCGCGGCGGCATCGTGCGAGTCACCTGCAAACAGAGCGACCGCTGGCTCGAGGTGATGGTCAGCGACCAGGGCGTGGGCATCCCGCCCGAGGCGCGTTCGCGCGTCTTCGACCGCTTCTTCCGCATCTCCTCGTTCGAGACCAAGGGCATTCCCGGCACCGGTCTGGGCCTGAGCATCGTCAAGGGCCTGGTCGAGTTGCACGGAGGCCGCATCTGGGTGGAGAGCGAGGTCGGTCGCGGCAGCAGCTTTCATGTCACCCTCCCCCAAACCGTCTATTTCCCGGCGCCCGCTGAGTACAGCAAGATGGAGCAGCCGGCCGTCACTGCTGAAGGTGCCCCCCGATGAAGCTTCTGGTCGTTGACGACGAACCCTCGGTTCGCAAGCTGCTCAAGCGTTTCTTCGAGGCGCGGGGCTACGACGTCTGCATCGCCGACAACGGCGTGCAGGGGTGGACCGCCGCGCGCGACGAGGCTCCTGACCTCGTGGTCAGCGACGTCGCCATGCCCGAGATGGACGGCTACGAGCTGGTTCGCACCATCCGTCGCAACCCCGCCACAGCCGCGATCCCGGTGATCCTGCTCAGCGCCCATTCGGAGGCCAACGAGCTGGTCGCCGGGTACGAGTCCGGCGCGGACGACTACGTCACCAAGCCGGTCGACATGGAGGTGCTCGGCCTCAAGATCGACGCCCTGCTGCGCCGCGCGCGCGCCGGCGGCGGCGGCGTGCTGCCGCCCACCACCGGCAAGCTGATCACGGTCACCTCCGCCAAGGGTGGTGTCGGCACCACGGTGCTCGCCGCCAACCTCGCCGTCATGCTCGGCCGCCGCAGCGAGACGGTCTGCGCCTACGACCTCAACATCGAGCACGGCGACCTGCCGGTGATGTTCGACCTGCAGCCCAAGATGGGCATCAGCGACGCGGTGCGCGACATGCAGGCGCAGGGCGAGGCCTTCCAGTGGGACGACTACCTGGTGCGCCACCACAGCGGCGCCAAGGTGCTGGCGGCGCCGCTCAAGCCGCACGACGCGTCGGCGGTCACCGAGGACCTCGTCGCCCAGGTCACCCAGCGCCTGCGCGCACTGCACGACTACGTCATCGCCGACCTGCCGCCGTCGTACAACGACACGGCGCTGTCGGTCTACGAGCAGTCCGACCGGCTGGTGGTGATCACCTCTCCGGAGCTGACCTCGCTGCGCCGCACCAAGGAGCTGATCGGCGTGCTCAGCAGCCTGGGCGTTCCCGACGAGCGAGTTCTGGTCGTTCTCAACCGGATCATCGAGGTTCCCGCCATCGACGCGCGTCGCGCCGAGGCCTTCCTGCGCCGCCCCGTGGCGGTGACCATCCCGCACGGCGGCCAGAGCTTCCCCGATTCCGTGTCCACCGGGCGCCCGGTCGCCCTGTCGCAGCCCACCAGCCCAGCTGTCACCGCCATCGGTGACCTGGTCACGATGCTCTGAGATGGCCAAGAACACCAGCACTCGCGCGGCCATCCGGGCCGCACTGGAGGAGGTCCCCGAGGACTTCTACACCGCCGACGGGTTGCTCACCGAGAAGGTGAGGAATCCGCTGACGCCACTGCGGTTCGTCGCGGTGGCGGACGAGGAGCGTCCCCCGGGGCCGTACGACGAGTTCGAGATGGAGGAGCTGCCGGACGTTCTCGAGCTCCAGGCGCACACCGCATCCGCGGCGCCGGCGGTCGAGATCGCACCGGACCAGGCGGTCGTCCACGCCGTCACGCACGACCAGCCAGTCGCGGAGTTCGAACCGGCTCCCCTCGACACGGAGGAGCTCGTCGACACGGAGGAGCTTGCCGCCGAGACGCAGCCCCGCCGTGGCTGGTTCGGCCGCTCGCGCCGCCAGTCCGACGTCTCGACGCCCGCGGCTGCGCCGGCCCCCGCACCCGCGTCCCAGCCGGCGGTGGTGCACGACGACGTCTACGCCAGCGCCCTGGAGCGCGACGAGGCCCGCCGCCGCTTCGCCGCCCTGGAGGCCGACCTCGTCTCCGTGCAGGAGGCCCGCGGCCACGCCGAGACCGCCGCCGCTCAGCTCAACACCCGCATCGACACCCTGCGCGACGAGCTCGACGCCACGCGCGCCGACCTGCTCACCGAGCGCCAGGCCCGCGCCGCCGCCGAGTCCGCAGCCCAGGACAGCGAGCACGAGCTGGCCACCCTGCGCACCGCGCACGACGCCGTCAACGCCGAGCACGACGAGGTGATCGCCGCCTACGCGCAGCTCGACGAGCAGCGCCGTACCGAGCGCGACGCGCTCACCAAGTGGGAGTCGCACGCGCGCGAGCTGACCGACACCCTGGAGCGCGAGCGCGAGGAGTTCCTGCGCACGCTCGAGGACGAGCGCCACACCGCCGAGCAGGCGCGGGCGACCCTCGCCTTCCAGCACCGCGAGCAGCTCGAGACCCACGCCGCCCACGCCGCCACCACCGTGGCGGGAATCGAGAAGCAGCTCGCCGACACCCAGGCGGCGCTGGAGGCGACCAACGCCGAGCTGGGCGCCACGCGCGCCGAGGTGGCCCGCGTCACCGAGGACCTGCAGGCCGCGCGCGGCGAGGCCGAGGCGGCCAACTCCCGGGCCCGAGAGGAGGGCGAGCTCCGCGTCCGCGCCGAGCAGCGCCTCGAGGAGGTCCAGGAGGAGCTGGCCTACGTCCGCACCGAGGTGATGGGCGGGCGCAACGACAAGAACAGGAAGGGTGGCCTGCTCCGCCGCGGCGGCAAGCCGTCGCCGCTGAAGAGCCTGGAGCCGCAGAGCCGTCCCATCGCCCAGGCGCAGCCGCGCAACGCCGCGCCCGCCGCCCCGGCGAGCGAGGAGCTCGACGAGATCCTGGAGCGAAGGCTCTTCGGCGGAGACGCGTAGCCGCAGCCGCAGTCTTGCGCCGCCGGGGGGTCCGTATCATGGCCCCACCATGGCCGAGACCCTCTACGACAAGATCTGGCGGCGACACCTGGTCCACGACGACAACGGCACGGCGATCCTCTTCGTCGACCTCCACCTCGTCCACGAGGTCACCTCGCCGCAGGCCTTCGAGGCGCTGCGGCTGAGCGGCAGGCGGGTCCGCCGGCCCGACCTGACGGTGGCGACGATGGACCACAACGTCCCCACGACCGATCGTTCGGTTCCGATCGCCGACCCCATCGCCAAGCAGCAGATGGACGTGCTCGCCGCCAACTGCCGCGAGTTCGGCATCCCCTGCTTCGGCCTCGGCGACTCCCGGCAGGGCATCGTGCACATCATCGGTCCCGAGCTGGGCCTCACCCAGCCGGGGATGACCATCGTCTGCGGCGACTCGCACACCGCCACCCACGGCGCCTTCGGCGCGCTGGCCTTCGGCATCGGCACCAGCGAGGTCGAGCACGTCCTGGCCACCCAGACGCTGGTGCAGCGGCGCTCCAAGACGATGGAGGTGCGCGTCGACGGCGCCCTGGGATTCGGCGTCGGCGCCAAGGACCTGATCCTCGACGTCATCGGCGCCATCGGCGTCGACGGCGCGGTGGGACACGTCATGGAGTACACCGGCGCCGCGGTGCGCGCCCTCTCCATGGAGGGGCGCATGACCGTCTGCAACATGTCGATCGAGGCGGGCGGCCGCGCCGGCATGATCGGTCCCGACGACACCACCGTCGCCTACATCGAGGGCCGCCCCGGCGCGCCGAGTGGGGCGCAGTGGCAGGACGCGGTGGCCTACTGGCGGTCGCTGGCATCCGACAGCGGGGCTGTTTACGACAACACCGTCCTCATCGACGCGAGTGCGATCGTCCCGCAGGTGTCGTGGGGCACCAACCCCGCGCAGGTCCTGCCGGTGACCGGCTCGGTCCCGCATCCCGACCAGTACGAGGATCCCATCGAGCGCTCGGCGGTCCGCCGCGCCCTGGAGTACATGGGCGTGAGCGCGGGCGAGCGCCTCGACTCGCTGCCGGTGCAGAAGGTGTTCATCGGCTCCTGCACCAACGGGCGCATCGAGGATCTGCGCGAGGCCGCCGCGGTGGCGCGCGGGCGCCGCGTCGCGTCGGGGGTCCACGCGCTGGTGGTGCCCGGCTCTGTGCAGGTGAAGCGGCAGGCCGAGGCCGAGGGACTCGACGCGGTGTTCCGCGACGCCGGCTTCGACTGGCGCGAGCCCGGGTGCTCGATGTGCCTGGCCATGAACCCCGACGTCCTGCAGCCCGGCGAGCGCTGCGCCTCGACCTCCAACCGCAACTTCGAAGGACGCCAGGGCCGAGGCGGCCGCACCCACCTGGTCTCGCCGTCGATGGCCGCCGCCGCCGCGGTCACCGGCCATCTCTGCGACGTGCGCGAGCTGGGCCGGCCCGAACTCGTGGGAGCGCGCTGAAACCCAATGCCCATCGAGAAGTTCCACACCGTCACCGGCATCGCCGCGCCGATGCCGCGTCCCAACGTCGACACCGACCAGATCATTCCCAAGCAGTTCCTCAAGCGCATCGAGCGCACGGGCTACGGCCCCTTCCTCTTCTACGACTGGCGCTTCGAGGCCGACGGCGTCACCGAGCGTCCCGACTTCGAGCTGAACCGCGAGCCCTGGCGCGGCGCTCCGGTGCTCATCGCCGGGCGCAACTTCGGCAGCGGCTCGTCGCGCGAACATGCGGTGTGGGCGCTGCAGGACTACGGCGTGCGCGCGGTGATCGCCCCGTCCTTCTCCGACATCTTCCACAGCAACGCGCTCAAGGGCGGCCTGCTGCCCATCGCCCTGCCGGAGAGCGTCGTCGACCGCTGGCTCGACGCCGCCCAGGAGGACCCCGGGCTGGAGGCCACCGTCGACCTGCAGGCGTGCACCGTCACCTTCAACGGCGAGGTGCAGCGCTTCGAGCTCGACGGCGAATCGCGCCACCGCCTGCTCGAAGGCCTCGACGACATCTCCCTGACGCTGCAGCACGACGCCGACATCGCGGCCTTCGAGGCGCAGCGCCCCGGCCACCTTCCCACCACCACCGCGCTGCTCGCCGAGGGCTGAGGCAGCCCGCCTAGCCCGCCGTGAGTCCCGCGCCCAGGGCGATGCCCCCGGCGGCGAGCGCCAGCAGCAGGGTGACCAGCCGCAATACGACGATGCGCCGTTCCACGGCGGCGCCGAAGCGGAGGCGCCCGATCAGCAGCGAGACCACGGCCGCGAAGGCGAGCGCGCCCGCCGCGGCCGCGGGGGCCCAGGCGGGGTGCACGGGATGGGGCCGTACCGCCAGGGCGATCACCGCCTGCACCATCGCGACCACCGCGGCGGCCAGCGCCACCAGGGTGGTGGCCAGCTCGACCTGGGCGGGGGAGGGGGGCCGGCGCATCGGGGGGCAATGGTAGCGGCGGCGTCCCGGCGCACCGGGCGGCACCGCACGCCGCCGTATCATCGCCAGCCGTGCAGCCAGTGACCGGCGCGGTGGTGTGGGTCCCGCCCGACACCACCGACGAGAGCCTGGGCCGCCTCCCGGGTGACGTCGAGGTGCGTCGCATCCCGGCGGACGGCGACATCCCCGAGCGCCCGGGCCGCGGCGACGTGGTCATCCCGCACGTGCGCCGATCACGTTTGCGGATTCTGCTGCCGCGCCTCGCCGGGCTGCGCCTGGTGCAGACGCTGTCCGCGGGAGTGGACGCGTTCGTCGACGTCGTGCCCGAGGGCGTGATCCTCTGCGACGCCGCCGGAGTGCATGACATCCCCGTCGCCGAGTGGGTGCTGGCGGCGATGTTCGCGATGCAGCGCGACCTGCCGACCTATGCCGTGCAGCAGCGCGATGCGCAGTGGCAGCCGGTGAGCGCGCCCGCGCGTGAGGTCAGCGGCATGCGCGTTGTCATCCTGGGATACGGGTCGATCGGCCGCGCGGTGGGGGAGCGGCTGCGCGCGCTGGGTGCCGAGGTCACCGGCGTCGCGCTGCACGCGCGTGCCGGCGCGCGGGCGGCGGCCGAGCTGCCCGTGCTGCTGCCCGATGCCGACGCCGTGGTCATCCTGCTGCCGCTCACCGCGACGACGCGCGGCATGGTCGACGCCGAGTTCATCGCGCGCATGAAGCCCGGTGCGCTGCTGGTCAACGCCGGACGCGGCGGAGTTGCCGGCACCCAGGCCATCGCCGACGCGGTGCAGCAGGGCCGCATCCGCGCCGCGCTGGACGTCGTCGACCCCGAGCCGCTGCCGGCGGACCATCCGCTCTGGTCGGGCCCGGGCACGCTGATCACCCCGCACGTCGCCGGGTCGAGCGAGGTTTTCCTCGACCGCGCCTGGCGCTTCGCGGGCGAGCAGGTGCGCCGCTACGTCGCCGGTGAACCCCTGCACAACGTGGTGCGCGAGGGCTACTGAGGGGCAGCGCGCCGGCGACGGCGGCGGCATGGCGCGGACGGCTCCCCGAGGCCAGCCGATCCACCGGCGATCCCGGCCAGGGCTCAGCGTTCGCTATCGTGACGCGCCATGGACCCGCGCCACCGCAGCAGCAAGCTCCTCGACGGACCCGCGCGCGCCGCCGCCCGCGCCATGCTCAAGGGCACCGGCTACAGCGACGAGGACCTGCGCAGGCCCATCGTCGGGGTCGCCAACACCTGGATCGAGACGATGCCCTGCAACCTCAGCCTGCGCACCCTGGCCGAGGACGTCAAGCGGGGGATCCGTGCCGCCGGGGCGACGCCGATGGAGTTCAACACGATCGCCATCAGCGACGGCGTCACCATGGGCACCGAGGGGATGAAGGCGTCGCTGGTGTCGCGCGAGGTCATCGCCGACTCCATCGAGCTGCTCGGCCGCGGGCACATGTTCGACGCCATGGTCTGCCTGGTCGGCTGCGACAAGACGCTCCCCGGCGCGGCGATGGGGCTGCTGCGCCTCGACATCCCGGGGGTCGTCCTGTACGGCGGCTCGATCGCGCCCGGTCGCTACCGCGGTCGCGACGTCACCGTGCAGGACGTCTTCGAGGCCATCGGCGCGCAGCAGGCGGGACGCATCAGCGAGCAGGACCTGCGCGAGCTGGAGGACGTCGCCTGTCCCGGCGCGGGCGCCTGCGGCGCGCAGTACACCGCCAACACCATGGCCCTGGTCATGGAGTTCATGGGCCTGTCGCCGATCGGCTCGGCAAGCGTCGGCGCCCTCGATCCCCACAAGGGCAGGGTGGGCGAGGACGCCGGGCGCGTCGCCGTCGACATGCTGAACCGTGGCGTGTCGGCACGCACCCTGATGACCCGCACGGCGTTCGACAACGCCATCGCCGGCGTCGCCGCCACCGGCGGCTCGACCAACGCGGTGCTGCACCTGCTGGCCATCGCCCACGAGGTCGGCGTCCCCCTGGATATTGACGACTTCGACCAGATCTCCCGGCGCACCCCGATCATCGCCGACCTGCGTCCCGGCGGCCGCTTCGCCGCCCTCGACCTGCAGCGCGCCGGCGGTGCGCAGCTGGTGGCGCGGCGGCTCGTCGAGTCGGGCCACCTCGACGGGACCCAACCGACCGTCAGCGGGCGCACCCTGGGCGAGGAGTGCGCCGGCGCCGAGGAGACGCCGGGGCAGGAGGTGGTGGTCACCGTGGCCAACCCCCTCAAGCCGACCGGCGGCCTGGTCATCCTCCGCGGCAACCTCGCGCCCGACGGCTGCGTGGTCAAGGTGGCCGGGCACGAGCGCGCCCATCACCGTGGTCCCGCCCGCGTCTTCGAGTCGGAGGAGGACGCCATGGCGGCGGTCACGGCCCGGAGCATCGTGGACGGCGACGTCATCGTCATCCGCCACGAGGGTCCGCGCGGTGGCCCCGGCATGCGCGAGATGCTGGGCATCACGGCCGCGGTGGTCGGCCAGGGGCTCGGTGAGACGGTGGCGCTGATCACCGACGGGCGCTTCTCCGGGGCCACGCGCGGCCTGATGGTCGGGCACGTCGCCCCCGAGGCGGCCATGGGCGGCCCCATCGCCGCCCTCCGCGAGGGCGACAGCGTGGTGATCGACATCGACGGGCGCCGGCTGGCCGTCGAGCTGGACGAGACGGAGCTGCAGGAACGCCTGCGGGGCTACACACCGCCGCCGGCGCGGTACGCGCGCGGGGTCTTCGCCAAGTACGCGGCCACGGTCAGCTCCGCGTCACAGGGTGCGGTGACAAGCTAGCGCGTACCGGGGTGGGGGGAGCCTCGGAGCGGCCCGCCGTCCGCGATGGTGTCGCGGCGTGTCAAGGCTTGTGAAGGGACGCGCTCGCAGCGATCGCTCCAGGCCGCGCCGCGACCCCCGGAAACCGGAAAATCCCTTTGCGCACAAGGACTTTGCCCTGGCAGCCAAGGCGTGACACGGGGGACATGGTGACGTCGCGGCCGTCGGATACAACTGTGCCCATGCCTGCTTGCGCTGGGGACCACCGTGCTCGGTAGTCTCTCGATCGCCCCGGGCCTGGCCGTTGCCGGGCTCACCACCAGCGTCAGCTTCGCCGCTGCCATGGGTGGTGCCCAGACGCTGCCGCCGGTCACCGCCGAGCGGCCGCCGGCCATCGTGGTCATGGCCACGACGTCCCCGTCCCCGGCGCCAACGCAGGTTGCCGTGCCCACCGACGCGCCGGCGGCGGCCGCCACCGGCACGCCGCCGCCGCCCACGGCGACGCCGACGCCGGCACCGGCACTTTCCGAGGCACCCGTCACCGCGGCGCCCACGGCCAAGCCGGCGGCCCCGCAGACCCCAACGCCGCCGCCCACCCAGGCGCCCGCCCCCGCGGCCGCCAAACCCACGCCGGCACCGACCAGCACCTGCCAGCAGCAGCTCAGCCAGTACCCGGCCGCCTGGGTGCAGTGGTACTGCACCCATCAGTGGCCGACCAGCGGCTACCCCACCGGCGGCTACCCGACCGGCGCGGAGAGCGGCAGTGGCAGCGGCAGCGGCCACGGCGGCGGCGGCCACATCGCCTCGCCGGACCCCACGACCACGACCTCCACGGGCGCGGGCAACGGACGATGACGCCGGGCGAGGAGGGCCGCGCGTGATCCGGGGGCTGCCGCAGAGCCTCGGCCGGCCGGCGGCCGGCACCCAGATCGGTGCCCGCTTGCGCGAGCGCTTCGCCGGCGGTGGCGCCGGTCCCGGCCACCCCGCGACCCCCCTTCTGTCCGGCCTCGAGCGCGGCATCGCCAGGGCGCGTCTCGGCGTGGCCGGGGCTCTGGCCCTGGTCCTCGTCGTCCACCACGCCCCCCACATCGCCCCCGCGCTCCTGGCCGTCGCCTCGCTGGCGCTGGCCTCGGCGGCCGTCCTCCATCCCTGGACCGCCGCCCGCCTGCCCCGCCGCCTGCTCAGCGCGCACACCCTCTTCGGCGTCGAGGCGGACGCGGCCTTCGCCCTTGCCCTCGCCTTCCCGGCGCCGGACGTGCTGTCCTGGCTGCCCTTCGTCGCCCTGATCGTGGCCGGCGCCGCGCGCTGGACGGTCAACGGCGCCGCCCTGGCCTACGTCCTGTATCTCGCCGCCGACCTGCCCGCCACCCTGCACGTCCCCGGCGGGCCGCTCAGCGGCGCCGCCGGCATCCGCGTCGGCGTCATCGGCCTCACCTCGACGATCGCCGGCGTGCTCGCCCGCTCGATCGTCCAGTTCCGGTCGTTGCAGGCCAGAACCGCCGAGCTCGACGCCTCGCTGCGCGCCCTGCGCGCCATCGAGAAGCGCAAGGAGGTGCAGGCGGCGGTGGCCCGCGTCTTCGTCGAATCGGCCTCGCTGGAGGGAGGAGTCGAGGGTTTCCTGCAGGCGATGTGCACCGGCTTCGGCTGGCAGGGCGGCCAGCTCTGGGCCGCTGACCTCGCCGACGCCTCGGGGCCGACGCTGCAGCTCACCAGCAGCTGGTACGGCGACGGCGTCGACGGCACCGGCCTCGCCGCACTGAGCGGCGGTCTGCGCCTCACCCGTGGCCAGGCGCTGCCGGGGCTGACCTGGGAGCGCTGCGCCGTGGTCGCCATGCCGCTCACCGAGGAGGCGAGCGCGCACCGCCAGAAGGCCTTCGCCCACAGCGGCCTCAGCGACGGCCTCGCCTTTCCCATCGTCACCGACGGCGGCGTCATCGGCGTCGCCGAGTTCTTCGCGCACGCGCCCATCGACGTCGACGGCATCGCCGACACGCTGAGCAGCGTTGGCGCCCACTGCGGGCTCTTCGTCGAGCGCCGGCAGGAGGAGGCCGCCCACCGCGAGACGGCGATGCGCCTGCAGTCGCTGCTCGACAACGTCAGCGACGGCATCATCACCTTCGACGAGCGCGGCACCATCGAATCGGCGAACCACGGTGCCGCGGTGCTGTTCGGCTGCACCGCCGAGGAGCTGACCCGCACCACCGTCGACATGCTGCTGGCGCAGAAGCAGCGCCGCGGCATCGCCGCCCGCCTGGAGCGCGGCGCCATGGAGTGGGAGACCGAGGGACTGCGCCGCGACGGCAGCACCTTCCCGATGGACTTCCGCTCCTCGGAGATGCGCATCGGCGGCACGCGGCTGTTCATCGCCACCCTGCGCGACACCTCGGAGCTCAAGGCGCGCACGCTCGCCCTGCAGCACCAGGCGCTGCACGACAACCTCACCGGCCTGCCCAACCGCACCCTGCTCACCGACCGCCTCGGCCAGGCGATCAACCGCGCCGCGCGCGCGGGCCGCCCGGCCGCGCTGCTGCTCATGGACATGGACGGCTTCAAGGAAGTCAACGACACCCTCGGCCACCACAGCGGCGACGCGCTGCTGCGCCAGGTGGCCGACCGGCTGCGCGGCACGCTGCGCGCCGAGGACACCGTCGCCCGTCTCGGTGGCGACGAGTTCGCCATCCTGCCGGCCGGCGCGTGCGACGAGGCGGCTGCGATGCGCGTCGCCCAGAAGGTGCTCACCGCGCTGCACGCGCCGTTCTACATCGACGAGCAGGCCATCCACGCGCGGATGAGCATCGGGGTGGCCGTCTACCCGACGCACGGGCAGGACGCCGACACCCTGATGCGCCGCGCCGACGTGGCCATGTACACCGCCAAGCGCATGCGCTCCGGCCGCGCCTCGTACTCGCCGGCGCAGGACGAGCACAGCAAGCGCCGCCTCCAGCTCACCGGCGAGCTGCGCCGCGCCATCCCTGCCAGCGAGCTGGTGCTCCACTACCAGCCGCGCCTGCACCTGCCCACCAACACCATCACCGCGCTCGAAGCGCTGGTGCGCTGGCAGCACCCCACCAAGGGACTGGTGCCGCCCGCCGAGTTCATCCCCGTGGCCGAGCAGTCCGACCTCATCCATCCACTCACCGCGTGGGTGGCCGGCGAGGCGGTGCGCCAGCTGCGCGCCTTCCAGGAGCTGGGGCTCGACCTCGACGTCGCCATCAACATCTCGGCGCGCAACCTCGCCGACCAGCAGCTCCCCGCGATGATGGCCTCGCTGCTGCACACGTGGGGCGTGGGCGCGTCCAAGTTGCGGCTGGAGATGACCGAAAGTGTGGTCATGGCTAGCGACTGGCAGGAGGTGCTCACCCAGCTGCACCAGCTGGGACTGAGCGTGGCCATCGACGACTTCGGCGTCGGCTACTCGTCGCTCGCCTACCTGCAGCGCCTGCCCGTCGACGAGATCAAGATCGACCGCTCCTTCGTCGGCGACATGGTCGACAACCCCGACAACGCCGCCATCGTGCGCTCCACCATCGAGCTCGGCCACAACCTCGGTCTGAAGGTGGTCGCCGAGGGCGTCGAGACCGAGGAGTGCCTGCGCATGCTGGGCGCCTTCGGGTGCGACTCGGCGCAGGGCTTCCTGGTCTCGAAGCCGCTGGCGGCGGGTGAGCTGGTGGAGTTCTTCGCGGCGCGTGACGCCGCGGGCCTGGCCCTGCGCCGCTCCGCGTAGACGCGCTCTCGCCGGCCCCAGCTCGCGCAGGCAGCGTGACAGCACTGGTATCAGCAGCCTTGCGGCAAAAGCCGAATGACTGCTACGCTGCCCAACTCACACCTGAATATGCGTTGACGGGGAGTAGTACGGGCCGTCCTGCGGGCGCCCAGCGAGCCGGGATGGTGCAAGCCGGCAGCCAGCAGCGGACCAGAACTCGCCCCTGAGCAGTCCGAGCCATGCCGTGACCCGGTGTGGCGAGCGTCGAACCTTCGCCTGCGGCACACCACCGCAGGGGGGCAGTAGGCCGGGCCGGAGTGGCGTCCGATAGAAGCGCCGACGAGTGGGTCGTCCGATCCTCGAGCGGGGAGGAGAAGGCGATCAAGCCGGGTGGTACCGCGGGGGTGAATCCCTCGTCCCAGCAGTGAGTTTCTGCCGTGGACGCAGGGATTTTTTGTTACCTGGAGGACCCACCGGACGATGACCCAGATCACCACACCGACGACCGCGGGGGCGACCAGCCCCAACGGCCACGCACCGCGGCCACCCATCGCCAACGGGCAGGTGGTCACCGGCGCCGAGATCCTGCTCGAGTCGCTGCGCCGCGAGGGCGTCGACACCATCTTCGGGTATCCCGGCGGCGCCAACCTCTGGCTCTACCGCTACCTGCCCGAGTTCCCCGACCTCCTCCACGTGCTGGCGCGCCACGAGCAGGGCGCCACCCACATGGCCGACGGCTACGCGCGCGCCAACCGCGGCCGCGCCGGCGTCGTCTTCGCCACCAGCGGTCCCGGTGCGCTCAACTGCGTGACCGGCATCGCCACCGCGCAGTACGACTCGGTGCCGCTGGTGGTGATCACCGGGCAGGTGGCCACGGTTGCGGTCGGTTCCGACGCATTCCAGGAGTCGGACGTGATCGGCGTCACCATGCCGATCGTCAAGCACAGTTACCTGCTGCAGAGCACCGACGACATCGCCCGCACCGTGCGCGAGGCGTTCCACATCGCCACCACGGGACGCCCCGGCGTGGTGCTGATCGACTTCCCCAAGGACCTGCAGAACAACAGGGCACCGTTCCACTACTCGGACGCGCCGATCCGGCTGCGCTCCTACAACCCGACCACGCGCGGCAACCCCGTGCAGATCCGCAAGGCCGCCGAGCTGATCGACAGGGCCCAGCGTCCGGTGATCCTGGCCGGGCGCGGCGTGCTCATCTCCCAGGCCGAGGAGGAGCTGCTGCGCGTCTCGCAGAAGGCGGGCGTGCCCGTCGGCTGGACGCTGCTCGGCACCGGCACCTACCCGGTGGGCACCGACCTCTCGCTGCACATGGTCGGCTTCATGGGCGCGGGGTACACCAACAAGGCGGTGCTGGGCTGCGACCTGCTGATCATGGTCGGCATGCGCGCCGACGACCGGGTCACCACCAAGCTCGACTCGTTCGCGCCGCAGGTCGAGAACATCGTCCACATCGACATCGATCCTGCCGAGATCGGCAAGAACGTGCGGCCCACCGTGCCCATCGTCGGCGACGCCAAGCAGGTGCTCGGCGAGATCGAAAAGCTGATCTCCCCGGCCCGGCACGACGCCTGGATCACCCAGATCGACCGCTGGAAGGAGGAGCACCCGCTGCGCTACCGCAAGCACACCGGCGTGCTGCAGCCGCAGGACGTGCTCGTCGAGATGTTCAAGCGGGCGGACAGCACCGACATCGTCGTCGCCGACGTCGGCCAGAACCAGATCTGGGCGGCGCTCTGGTGGGACTTCAGGACCAGCGGCCTGTTCCTCAACAGCGGCGGCGCCGGCACCATGGGCTTCAGCTTCCCCGCCTCGATCGGCGCGCGCATATCCCGTCCCGACAAGCGGGTGTGGTGCGTGGTCGGGGAGGGCGGCTTCGTGATGACCATGCAGGAGCTGGCCACCGCCAAGCAGTACAACGTCGACGTCAAGGTGATCGTGCTCAACAACTACGTCCTGGGCATGGTCCGCCAGTTCCAGGACGACTACTACGAGGGCGTGCGCTCGGCGGTCGACCTCAGCGTCGGCCCCGACTTCCCCAAGCTGGCCGACGCCTTCGGCATGCCGGGCTGGCGCACCGACGACGTGCGTGAGCTGCCGCGCATCTTTGACGAGATGGCCGCGCACGACGGTCCCTGCATCGCCGAGTTCATCATCGACCCCGAGGCCAACGTGCGTCCCATCGTGCCCCTCGGCTCGGGACTGCCCGACTTCGTCGAAGAGATCGCCGAGGAGGGGTTCTAGGCCATGAGCACGCGTCACCGCCTCCTCTCGCTGCTGGTGGAGAACCAGCCCGGGGTGCTCAACAAGGTGTCGAGCATGGTCCGCCGCCGCGGCATGAACATCACCTCGCTCTCGGTCGGCGAGACCGACGACGACAGCGTGTCGCGCATGACCATCGCCGTCGACGTGGGCCGCGCCCAGGCCGACCAGGCGGTCAAGCAGCTCTACAAGCTGATCGAGGTCATCAAGGTCGCCGACATCACCGAGGATCCCATCGTCGACCGCGAGCTGGTGCTGGCCAAGGTGCAGGCGCAGCGTGGCGACCGCAGCGAGCTGCTGCAGATCGTCGACATCTTCAAGGCCAAGATCGCCGACGTCTCGCCCGACGCGATGGTGCTGGAGATGAGCGGTCCCGAGGACCAGGTGGAGACCTTCCTGGAGCTGATCCGTCCCTTCGGCATCAAGGAGGTGGCGCGCAGCGGCACCGTGGCCATGGCCAAGGGGCGCGACCTGCGCCTCTCCGCGCGCCACCAGCAGCGCAAGACGTCACAGGCGGACCTCGACGCGGCCGACGAACAGCGGCGCAGCCTCGGCGTCCTGGTCGGAGACTGACATGGCCTATCGCACACGACCTCACTACGAAGCACGCGTGCAAGCGCAACCCTCGTCTCAGCGCGAAACCGGCCAGACCTCTTCTCAACGCGCGGCCGCGGTGGTCGAGCGTCCGCGCGAAGCGGCGCGGCGCGCTGCCTCGCGACCACCACGATGGAACCCCGCGCCGGTCCTCGACCCGCTGGTCGAGTTGTACCGCCGCTGAGCTCGGAGGACACCCAAAAGCCCATGCCCGAGAACGACCGCGTCTACATCTTCGACACCACGCTGCGCGACGGCGAGCAGGCGCCCGGCTTCGCGCTCAACGTCGCCGAGAAGGTGGAGATCGCCCACCAACTGGCGCGGCTCGGTGTCGACGTGATCGAGGCGGGCTTCCCGATCAGCAGCCCCGGCGACTTCGAGGCCTGCCAGCGCATCGCCCGCGAGGTCGAGGGGCCCACCATCACCGCCCTGGCGCGCGCCGTGCTGCAGGACATCGACGCGGTGTGGGGGTCGATCCAGGACGCGCAGCGCAAGCAGATCCACATCGTGCTCAGCGTCTCCGACATCCACATCGAGAAGAAGGGCCTGGGCACGCGCCAGCAGGTGCTGGAGAAGGGCGTCGCCGCGGTCGAATACGCGCGGCGGTTCTGCGACGCCGTCGAGTACTCGCCCGAGGACGCGGGCCGCGCCGACCGCGACTACCTGTACGAGACCGTCGAGGCGATGATCGAGGCCGGGGCCACGGTGATCAACATCCCCGATACCACCGGCTACACCCTGCCCGGGGAGTTCGGCGGGCTGATCGGCGACCTCATGCAGCACGTTCGCAACGTGGGCAACGCCATCGTCAGCGTGCACTGCCACAACGACCTGGGGTTGGCGGTGGCCAACTCGCTGGCCGCCATCGAGGCCGGCGCGCGGCGCGTCGAGTGCACCGTCAACGGCATCGGTGAGCGCGCCGGCAACGCCTCGCTGGAAGAGCTGGTGATGATCCTCAAGACGCGCGAGAAGCTGCTCGGGCTCACCACGGGCGTCGACACGCGACTGCTGGCGCCGACATCGCGCCTCATCGAGGCGCGTACCGGCATGCACGTGCAGGCCAACAAGGCGATCGTCGGCGCCAACGCCTTCGCCCACGCCAGCGGCATCCACCAGGACGGCGTCCTCAAGGACAAGCTGACCTACGAGATCATGCGTCCCGAGGACGTCGGCGTCGCCGACACGCGCATCGTGCTCTCGCCCCGCAGCGGGCGGCATGCCTTCCGGCACCGTCTCAAGGAACTCGGCTACGAGCTCGAGGAATCCGCCTTCATGCGCGCCTGGGACGCCTTCCTGGTTCTCGCCGACAAGAAGAAGGAGGTCACCGACCGCGACCTGCAGTCGCTGGTGGTCGACGAGGCGCGCCTGGTGCCCGAGCGCTTCAGTCTCGACCTGGTGCAGGTGATCTCCGGCACCAGCGGCCGCCCCATGGCCACGGTGCGCATCCGCGACTCGCAGCGCGACGACGTGCTGGAGGACGCCGCGGTCGGCGACGGTCCCGTCGACGCTGTCTGCAAGGCCATCGCCCGTCTCATCGACGTCGAGAACGAGCTGGTCGACTTCAGCATCCGCGCGGTCACCGGCGGCATCGACGCGATGGGGGAGGCGAGCGTGCGCGTCCGCAACCCGGGCGGCCGCATCTTCAGCGGCCACGGCGCCGACACCGACATCATCGTCGCCAGCGCCAAGGCGTATTGCAACGCGCTGAACAAGGTTGCGGCCGAACAGCCGGCGGTCAGCGTGCCTGCGGGGAGCGGCGTGTGAACACCCACACACTTGCAGTTCTGCCTGGCGACGGCGTCGGCCCCGAGGTCGTCGGTGCAGCCCTGGGCGTCCTCGACGAGCTCGGCATGCGCTTCGGCTTCACCGTGCAGCGCAGCGAGCATCTCATCGGTGGCGCGGCCATCGACGCCACCGGCTCACCGCTTCCCGACGGCGTCCTCGACGCCTGCCGCAACGCCGACGCCGTGCTCCTCGGCGCAGTCGGCGGCCCCAAGTGGGACGACCCCGGGGCCAGCGTCCGCCCCGAGCAGGGCCTGCTCGGCCTGCGCAAGGGCCTCAACCTCTACGCCAACCTGCGCCCCGTGCGGGTCATGGACGCGCTCGCCCAGTTCAGCACCCTGCGCGAAGAGGTCATCGTCGGCACCGACTTCGTCGTCGTCCGCGAGCTGACCGGCGGCCTCTACTTCGGCCAGCCGCAGGCCCGCGAGGGCGAGCCCCCCAACCGCAGCGCCGTCGACACCATGCGCTACACCGAGACCGAGGTGGAGCGTGTCGCCCGCGTCGCCTTCGAGCTGGCCCGCTCGCGACGCGGTCGCGTCTGCAGCGTCGACAAGCAGAACGTGCTCGCCTCGTCGCGCCTGTGGCGCGAGGTGGTCACCGAGGTCGGCCGCGACTATCCCGACGTGGTGCTGATGCACATGCTCGTCGACACCGCCGCCATGCAGCTCATCCGCGATCCCCGCCAGTTCGACATCATCGTCACCGAGAACATGTTCGGCGACATCCTCAGCGACGAGGCGGCGATGATCGCCGGCTCGATGGGAATGCTCTCCAGCGCCTCGCTCGGCGACGCCGGATCCGACGCCTCACGCCGCTTCGGGCTCTACGAACCCGTGCACGGCAGCGCGCCCGACATCGCCGGCCGGGGCCTGGCCAATCCTCTCGCCACGATTCTCAGTGTCGCCCACTGCCTGCGCATCTCCTTCGGCGAAGCCGACGCCGCCCAGGCCGTCGAGGACGCCGTCGAAGAGGCGATCAACGGGGGCGCCCGCACCCGCGACCTCGGCGCCGATGACGACCGCGCCCTCGGCACCGAGGCGATGGCCGCGCGTGTCATTGAGCTGCTCCCGCTGGGTTCTGGCGTCTAGCCACTCGGTTGCACGCGCCGGTCCCCGCAAGGATCATCGACTCGTGCCCCTCACGCGCCCTCTCGTCGGGCTTCTCGCACTGAGCACCCTGCTCCTCACCGCATGCGGGCC
This sequence comes from Candidatus Dormiibacterota bacterium, assembly GCA_035995545.1. Taxonomy (GTDB): domain Bacteria; phylum Chloroflexota; class Dormibacteria; order Aeolococcales; family Aeolococcaceae; genus DASRDZ01. Next base: position 49,421 of record DASYKI010000009.1, on the reverse strand, counting down.
CCAGTTCGAGCGCCCCCGCCAGGAGACCGGCGTCATCGCCCCCGCCCCGGGCCTCGCCCAGCCGGGCTTCCTCACGGTGGCGGTGCCCTCCGACCTGCCGCCCTACGCGTTCCGCCGCGGCACCGGCTCCAGCCAGGGCTTCGCCGTCGACCTCGCCCGCGAGATGGCCAACCGCATGTCGGTGCAGCTCAACGTCGTCGCCCTCGACCCCCAGGACCTCCCCGCCGCGGCGCGCGGTGGCGAGGTGGACGTCGTGCTGGGCACGCTGCCCGTGCCCGGACCCACCATCCCGGCGCCGCCCGACCTGCTCCTCCAGCCCTACCTGCGCAGCGGCACCCAGCTGATGATCCGCGCCGACAGCCAGTACCAGCCCCACCAGCTCATCGAGCTGTGCGGCCACGCCGCGGCCTTCATCGCCGGCTCAGCCCAGGAGGCCGTCCTCGCCCAGGCAACAGCGCTCTGCGGCCAGGCCGGCGCGCCGCAGCCCGTCGCCACGCGCACGGACACGGAGGCGCTCACCGCCCTGCGCGGGCACCAGGCCGGCGTCTATCTCGCCGACCAGGGCACGACGAGCTACGACACCGCCAACCAGGCCGACCTCACCACCACCACCGACCAGCCCCTCGACAGCGAGCAGCTCTGCATGGGCATGCGCACCGGCGGCGCGGCGCTCACCGACACCATCATCCGCGACTTCTACCTGGTGCACTCCGACGGCACCTACGAGATCCTGCTGCAGAAGTGGGGCATGACCGCGCAGCTGCTGTAGCTACAGCACCTTGGACAGGAACGCGCGGGTGCGTTCGTGCACCGGATTGGCCAGAACGTCGCGCGGCGTGCCGGTCTCGACGACGACGCCGGCGTCCATGAACACCAGCGTGTCGCCCACCTCGCGCGCGAAGCCGATCTCGTGGGTCACCACCACCATGGTCATGCCGTCCTCGGCGAGCTGCCGCATGACGTCGAGCACCTCGCCGACCAGCTCCGGATCGAGCGCCGACGTCGGCTCGTCGAAGAGCATCAGCTTGGGCTGCATGGCCAGCGCACGGGCGATGGCGACGCGCTGCTGCTGCCCCCCGGAGAGCTGGTTGGGATACGCCGACGCCTTGTCCGCCAGGCCGACTCGCTCCAGCAGCGTCCGCGCCCGTTCCACCGCGGCGGCGCGATTCTCGCCACGCACCGCCACCGGTGCCTCGACGACGTTGTCCAGCGCCGTCATGTGGGGAAACAGGTTGAAGCGCTGGAACACCATGCCGATCTCCGCGCGCTTGCGGCAGACCTCGTGCTCGCGCAGCTCGTAGACCTTGTTGCCCTGCTGCCGGTAGCCGACCAGCTCGCCGTCGACCCACAGCCGTCCCGCGTTGATCTTCTCCAGGTGGTTGATGCAGCGCAGGAACGTGCTCTTGCCCGATCCCGACGGCCCGAGCAGGCACATCACCTCGCCGGGCTGCACCTCCAGCGAGATGCCGCGCAACACGTCGAGGCGGCCGTAGCTCTTGTGCACCTGCTCGGCGCGCACCATGGGTTCGCTCACCGCGTGGTGCCCGGTGGCAGCAGCGGTGGCAGCGGCGGCTCGACGTGCCGGATGGCCAGCATGCGGCGCAACCGCTGCAGCGGCGTCGGCGGCAGCTCGTGCGCCGTGCCCCGCGCGTAGTGGCGCTCCAGGTAGTACTGGCCGACGGTGAGCAGCGAGGTGGCGATGAGGTACCAGATCACCGCAACCATGAGCAGGGGGATCTGCCTGAAGTTCTGCGAGTAGATGAGCTGCACCGAGTAGAGGAGCTCGGTGACGGCGATGACGCTGACCAGCGAGGTGGTCTTGAGCATCGAGATGGTCTCGTTGCCCGTCGGCGGGATGATCACCCGCATCGCCTGGGGCAGGACGATGCGCCGCATCGTCTGCAGGCGGGTCATGCCCAGCGCCTGCGCAGCCTCGGTCTGGCCGGCGTCGACCGAGAGGATCCCGGCGCGGACGATCTCGGCCATGTAGGCGGCCTCGTTGAGCCCCAGGCCGAGGATCGCCGCCACGAAGGTGGTGATCAGGGTATTGGCGCTGAAGTGGAAGAAGGCCGGCCCGCCCGGGATGCCGATGACGATCACCGGGTAGAGCGCGCTGATGAAGTTCCAGAAGAGCAGCTGCACCAGCACCGGCGTGCCCCGGAAGAACCAGATGTAGAGCCAGCTGGCGCCGCTGAGCAGCGGGTTGGGGGAGAGGCGCGCCACCGCCAGCACGGTGCCGAGGAGGATGCCGATGCCCATGGCGATGACGGTGAGGACCAGGGTGATCACCAGCCCGTCGAGCACGCGCCGGCTGGTGAAGTACTGGCCGACCAGGGCCCACTCGTAGTTCGACGTGGTCGCCATCGAGTAGGCGAGCCCGCCGAGGCCGATCGCCACCACCAGCGCGGCGATCCAGCGTCCGGGATGCCGGACGGGGATGGCCCTGATGACCTCCGGCCGTCCGGCACCCTGGGGATGCGCCTCGGTCACCGGTTCCATCGGAGGCCGAGCCTAGCAGCGTGTCTAGCTCAGTGCGCCGTTCACCTGCGGATTGCTGATGGCGCCGCCGGCGATGCCCCACTGCTGGAGGATGTTCTTGTACACGCCGTCGGTCATCAGCTGCTTGAGGGCGTCGAGCAGAGGCTTGGACATGCCGTTGCCCTTGGGGATGGCGATGCCGTAGGGCGCGGTGCCATAGGGCTGGCCACTGACCTTGAACTTGCCGCCCGACTGCTTGACCTGGTACGCGGCCACCGGCGAGTCGGCCATGCCGACGTCGGCGCGGTTGCTGCTGAGGGCGAGGTTGGCGGCGCTCTGGTCGGGATACACCTGCACGTCGACGCCCGGCTTGCCGGCGCCCTTGCACTTGGTGTCCTGGGCGGCGGCGTCGTCGGCCTGCGTCGTGCCCTTCTCGACGGCGACGTGGTGCCCGCAGAGGTCATCGAGGGTGGTGATGGTGGGGCCGCCACTGGCGTTGACGACGAAGGATGTTCCCGCGCTGAAGTAGGTGACGAAGTCGACCGTCTTCTCGCGCTCCTTGGTGTCGGTGAACGAGGACATGCCCAGGTCGTACTTGCCCGAGGAGAGTCCGGGCAGGATGCTGTCGAAGGTTGCGTTGGTCACCGACACCTGCAGTCCCAGCACCTGGCCGAGCGCCTTGGCGAGGTCGGCGTCCATGCCGATCACCGTCTTGCCGTCGGTGTCGAAGAACTCGTTCGGTGCGTAGCTGGCGTCGGCGGCGATGGTCAGCGTGCCTTTGGAGGCGACGCTGCTGGGCAGCTCGGAGGCGATCGATGCCACCTTGCTCGCGGTGATGCCGCCGGCCGATGGGGTCGAGCCTCCACCGCCGGACGTGGTGTTGCTCGAGCCGCAGGCGGCGAGCAGTGTGGCGCCGGCTGCGAGCGTCGCGGCGAGCCGGACGGGGTGGCGACTGCGCAGTCGCAGGAGCATTGAAGGACCTCCACGGGGAACAAGGGAATCGGGCTGGCCGCACCATACGAGTGCTCGGGCGCGAGCCGCAAGGGACCCTCTGCACAGTGCCCGCCCAGCCGCTGTGGTCGACCGGCCCCTAGAATCGCCCTTCGTGGAGTACCAAGCGGCGACGCCGGTCGGCCGCCCCGGCAAGATCGTCGCGGTGGGCAAGAACTACCTCGACCACGTCCGCGAGATGGGTGGCAGCGCGCCGACCGAGGTGCCCGTGCTTTTCATGAAGCCGCCCAGCGCGGTGCTCGGGGACGGCGAGGCGATCCTGCTGCCGCCGCAGAGCGAGCGGGTCGACTACGAGGGCGAGCTGGTGGCCATCATCGGCGAGCGGCTGCACAACGTCGACGCGGCCACCGCGCTGCGCGGGGTGCGCGGCTACACCTGCGGCAACGACGTCACCGCGCGCGACCTGCAGGCCAAGGACGGGCAGTGGACGCGGGCCAAGGGCTTCGACACGTTCAGCCCGCTGGGTCCCGGGCTCGTCGAGGGCATCGACCCGTCGGACCTGCGCATCACCACCCGGGTCAACGGGGAGGTGCGCCAGGAGTCGCGCACGTCGCTGATGATCCGTCCCGTCGGCGAGCTGATCGCCTTCATCAGCAGCGTGATGACCCTCGAGCCCGGCGACGCCATCTTCACCGGCACGCCCGCGGGCGTGGGGCCGCTGCAGGAGGGCGACGTCGTCGAGGTCGAGGTGGAGGAGGTGGGCGTGCTGCGCAACCCGGTGAGGCGCGCGCCGGCGTGAACACCGCGGCCGCCGGGGATCGCCGCGGCGCCGCGCAGCCGCGACGCGAATCGGTCCTCTGCGTGCCGCGCACCACGATCTTTCCCGACGGCGCCTGGCGCGGGCTGGTGGCCACCGGGCTGGAGCGGGTGCTGCGCACCATCCGGGCCACCGCCGAATACCGGCCCCGGCACATGGTCGAGGACGACCCCTCGCAGCAGCAGATCATCCCCTACTGCATCGTCCGCCAGCCCGACGACACCTACCTGCTCACCCATCGGCTGCGCGCCTCCTCGGAGAAGCGCCTGCACCACCTCTACTCCCTGGGCGTGGGCGGGCACGTCAATCCGGGCGACGGCCAGGTCGGCGACGACCCGGTTGTCGGCGGGCTGCGCCGCGAGTGGGGCGAGGAGATCATCTGCCCGGCGCCGGCAACGGCAAGCCTGGTGGCGCTGCTCAACGACGACACCACGCCGGTGTCGCGCGTCCACCTGGGTCTGGTGTTCCTGGTGGAGCCGTCGGGGGAGGCCAGGGCGTCGGTGCGCGAGATCGACAAGCTCGAGGGGGAGGTGCTCACCCTGGAGCAGATGCGGCGGCACTACCTGAACATGGAATCGTGGTCGCAGCTGGTCTACGACGACCTGGTGGCGGGCGCGCCGGCCAGGGTGGAGCACAGCCCGCTGGTGGTCGAGCTCCAAGAAAATCCTTAGGCGCGTCCGCGGTGCACTGGGCGCTCCCCGCGAGGCGGCACCGCGAGCCTCCGGTACACTCCAAAATCCCATGCCCTCCCGCATCCGCTCCCTGGTCTGCCGCGAGTGCGGCACCGAGATCCCGGTCCAGCCCACCCACGTCTGCGACCTGTGCTTCGGCCCCCTCGACGTGCGCTACGACTACGAGGAGGTCTCGCGCCGCGTCTCGCGCGAGTCGATCGAGGCCGGTCCGGCGAGCATGTGGCGCTACCGCGACCTGCTCCCCGTCGAGCTCGACGAGGGCGACCAGCCGGTCACCCTGGGCGAGGGCTTCACCCCGCTGGTGCACGCGCCCAACCTCGGCGACCAGCTCGGGCTGCGCAACCTCTACCTGAAGAACGACACCATGAACCCGACCAACTCCTTCAAGGATCGGGTGGTCAGCGTGGCGGTGTCATGGGCGCGGCGCAACGGCTTCGAGACCATCGCCTGCGCGTCGACGGGCAACCTGGCCAACGCCGTCGCCGCCTACGCGGCGCGCGCCGGCATGCCCGCCTTCGTGTTCATCCCCAGCAACCTCGAAGAGGCGAAGGTGAGCACCACCGCGGTGTTCCGGCCGACGATGGTGCGCATCGACGGCAACTACGACGACGTCAACCGCCTCTGCAGCGAGCTGGTCGACCTCTTCCCGTGGGCCTTCTGCAACATCAACGTGCGCCCCTTCTACAGCGAGGGCAGCAAGACGCTGACCTTCGAGACCGCCGAGCAGCTGGGCTGGCGCCTGCCCGACGAGATCGTCATCCCCATCGCCAGCGGCTGCCAGTTCGTCAAGCACAACAAGGCGGCGCGCGAGCTGATCGACCTGGGACTGGTGACCGGCGACGGCGCCCGCATGCCCCGCCTCACCGGTGCGCAGGCGCTGGGCTGCTCGCCGGTGGCCACCGCCTTCAAGCGCGGCGAGACCCACATCGTTCCGGTCAAACCTGACACGATCGCCAAGTCCATCGCCATCGGCAACCCGTCCGACGGCTCGTACGTGGTGCAGATCGCCCGCGCCACGGGCGGCGTCGTCGACAGCGTCACCGAGGAGGAGATCCTCGAGGGCATCGAGCTGCTGGCCCGCACCGAGGGCATCTTCACCGAGACGGCGGGCGGCGTCACCGTCGCGGTGCTGGCCAAGCTGGCCCGCAGCGGACGCTGGCGCGGCGACGAGACCATCGCCGCCTACATCACCGGCCACGGCGCCAAGACCGCCGAGGTGCTGACCGGTCGGTCTGCACTGGAGGAGCCCATCGCTCCCTCGGTGCGCGCCTTCCGTGAGCGCTTCGTCCAGCGCGATCCGGCCACGGTGGCCACCGCCGAGGCCGCCCGGGTCGGCCGCTAGCCGCCCGGTATACTCTCCACCGCTCGCTCAGCAGGAGAAAACGCAACCATGGCTGTCACCGTCCGCGTTCCCGGTCCGCTACGCCGCCTGACCAACGGAAGCTCCGAGGTCGAGGTGGAGGGGGCGACCGTGTCGCTGGCGCTCCAGGACCTGGAGATCAAGTTCCCCGGCTTCCACGACCGTCTCTACGACGGCTCGGGGAACCTGCGCCAGTTCATCAACATCTACCTGAACGACTCCGACATCCGCTTCGGCCAGGGCCTGGAGACGCCCGTCGGCGAGAACGACGACCTCTCCATCGTGCCCGCCGTCGCCGGCGGCCGGTAGGGCGAGCAGCACCCCGCCATGGCCAGGCGCCGGGTCAAGCTGACCTTCACGCCGGGGATGGTCACCGAGCCGGTGATCCACGAGCTGGGCACACGCTTCCCGGTGGTGACCAACATCCGCCGCGCCGACGTCACCCGCGACGAGGGCTGGGTGGTGCTCGAGGTCGACGGCGAGCTCGACGACATCGACCGCGGGCTCGCCTATGTCGCCGGGCGCGGCGTGCGCGTCGACCCCGTCGAGGGCGAGCTGGCAACGTGACCCGCGGGCCAGCGGGGGGAAGGCTGTCATTTGGCCGCACTCCAGCGGCGAATGATGGCCTGGGGGTGCTCCCCCCACCGGGCGCGTCAGCGCCCAGAAGGACGACGGGAAGGCTGTCATTCGGCCGCACTCCAGCGGCGAATGATGGCCTGGGGGTGCTCCCCCCACCGGGCGCGTCAGCGCCCAGAAGGACCTTCGCGCTCCGGGCCGAGGTCCCGCCCGATCCCCTCGATCTCCTCCCGCGCGACGCGGTGGTCGCCGTCGCCATGTCCGGCGGTGTCGACTCCAGCGTCGCCGCCGCCCGCTGCGTCGAGCGCGGCCTGCGCGTCCTGGGGATCACCCTGGCCATGTGGCCCCGCGACCGCGAGCTGGAGCGCGACCGCGGCTGCTGCTCCATCGACGCCGTCGAGGACGCCCGCCGCGTCGCCGCCACCCTGGGCATCCCGCACTACCCCTGGAACCTCGAGGAGACCTTCCACGACGAGGTGATCCGCGACTTCGAGGACGAGTACGCCGCCGGCCGCACCCCCAACCCCTGCGTGCGCTGCAACGAGCGGGTCAAGTTCGGCGTGCTGCTGGAGCGCGCCCTGTCGCTGGGCGCCACCCACGTGGCAACGGGGCACTACGCGCGCATCGGCCGCCGCGGCGACGAGCTGACCCTGCACCGCGCCGTCGACGCCCGCAAGGACCAGGCCTACACCCTGCACCGCCTCGACCAGGATCGTCTGCGCCACGCCGTCTTCCCCCTCGGCGCCATGCCCGACAAGCAGGCGGTGCGCGCGGAGGCGTCGCGGCTCGGCCTGGCCACAGCCGCCAAGCCGGACTCGCAGGAGCTCTGCTTCGTCGACGTGTCGCTCAGTGTCGAGCTCTCGCGCCGGCTGCGGGGACGCTTCGCCCCCGGACCCATCGTCGACAGCGCCGGCGAGGTGCTCGGCGAGCATCGCGGGCTGCCCTTCTACACCGTCGGGCAGCGCGCCCGGCTCGACGTCGCGCCGCGCACCCCCGACGCGGCGCCGCTGTACGTGCTCGCCCTCGACGCGGCGCGCAACACCGTCGTCGTCGGCGAGCGGGCCGATCTGCTGCGCACCCGCGCGGTGTCGCACGACTGCTCGTGGGTCGGGTCTCTGCCAGCCATGGCAGGAACTCGATGCACCGTGCAGCTGCGCGCCCACGGTTCGGCGCACGACGCCGTCGTCGTCGAGTCCTCGCCCAGCGCGGTGACGGTGCAGTTCGCACCGCCGGTGTCCCAGGTCAGCCCCGGCCAGTCGATGGTGCTCTACCGCGGCGACGAGGTGCTCGGCGGCGGCACCGTGGCCGGGGCCGCCTGACATGGGCTACACGCCGACGCGCGACGTGATCCTGGGCATCGTCGCGGTGATGCTGGGGTCGGTCGCCTTCACCGCGTCGGTGCACGCGGCGCGGCGCACCCGCAACTGGCTGTTCTTCGTCTGCGCGCTGGGGGCGCTCGCCTTCACCGTCGGCGTGGTCGGGCAGCGCGTGTTCCCCACCGAGGACGCCCTCGCCCGCGACCGCGTCGGTGCCGCGCACGCCACCCCGGGCGTCTGGGAGGCGGGGGTGCAGATCCCCGTGATCGGGGTGTCGACGACGCCGCTGGCCATCGGCGGCTTCCTCGTCGCGGTGGTGGGACTGTCGCTGGTGCTCTTCTTCGAAGCGGTGCCGGCGGAGCGGGCGCCGGTCGAGGCGGCGGCGCCGGGCGAGGAGGCGGACACCGTCTGACGCGGGGCGCCAGGGCGGCGGGGCGGCGGCGCTCCGGCTGCGCGCTGGCCCTGCCGGGCCGTGTCCCTATACTGGCGCCGCCATGTCGCTCGCAGCCGCAGCCCTGCTGGTCTTCCTCGCCGTGGTCGTGGCCATCCCGGCGCTGACCCTGGGTGCTGCCGTCGTCCTGGCCGGCCGCCCCACGTGGCTGGGCGCCCGCGGCCGCCGCGGCGAGCCCGGTATCCAGACCGTGCTGATGCTCTCCGTGCTGGTCGTCCTCGCAATGGCGCTGCTCTTCGTCCTGCCCTGGGCGGTGGCCTTCGGCGGCCTCCCGCACGGCTTCACCGCGGTGGAGGGACTGTTCCTCGCCGTGCTGGTCCTCGCCGGCGTCGGCTACGCGTGGCGCCGCGGGGTGCTCCGCTGGCAGTGAGGCGCGGGGCGCTCCTCGCTGCCGCGGCCGGCCTCCTGCTGGTGGCCTGCGGCGACAGCGCCGGCACGGGCTCCGGCGCGACCCCGGCCCCGGCAAGCGGTGGCGTCGGCCCCAGCAGCGGCCAGGGCGCTCCCGAGCCGTTCAACCTGTACACGCACTGCGGGGTGATCTACACCGACTACCAGCGCGTCACCTGGTACGCCGACCCGCCGCTCAGCGACGGCAACGGCAACCCGCCGCCCGGCTTCGGCAACCCGATCGACAAGGGCACCATGCAGCGCATCTCGACCCACGAGGCCGACTACGTCAGCAGCAGCGGTCGCAAGGTGGTCTTCCGCGACACCCTGCCCTCGGGGGCGTCGGCGCCGGGCCTCTGCGGGTAGCCGGTCAGGCGCGCTGGGTGAGCCCCAGGTACCGCGTCGAGATCTCGCTGACGATGCCCTGGATCTCCGCGGCGTCGATGCCCTCGACGAACTCGCGGAGCACCTCCTCCTGGCGATCGCCGAGGCGTTCGAGCAGCTCCCAGCCGGCGTCGGTGACGGCCAGGCGCACCTGGCGCCGGTCGTCGGCGTCGCGCCAGTCGCGGACCAGGCCGGACGTCTCCAGGCTGCGCACCAGCACCGAGACGTGGGCACGGCTGGCGTCGAGGTACTGGACCAGCTGGGTCTCGGCCAGGCCGGCCTCGCCGGCGCGCGCGGCGAGGGCGAGCAGCACGTGGTACTGCGCCGGGCTGAGGCCCTCCGCCTGCGCCGCGCTGTCGATGCGCGAGACCGCCTGGCGGAAGAGCATGCGCATGCGCGCCCGCTGGACGATGCGCTCGTGGCCGTTCGTTTGCATTTCTTAACCGTTCGCCTGAGTTGACAAGCGCGTGGGTGCTTCGCGATTGTAGAGGCCGCGGGCCGGGCGGCCCCGCAGTGCAGCCTTTCGCAGGGAGTCGTGACGCCACGTGCCGGCCGTCGTGCTGGAGACCCAACCGGACTATCGCGACGTCGTCTCCGCCATCTGCCGCCGGCTCGGGCTCGAGCCCGAGTACGTGGAGGACGGTGACGCGCTGCTTCGTCGCGCGCCCGCGCCCGACGTCCACCTCGCCGTCGCCGACGGCGACCTGATCGGGGGGCTGGCCGGCGTCGCCGCCCTGCGCGCCCGCTCGCACGTCCCGCTGATCGTGCTCGACGGCCCGTCCACCGCCGAGCGCTTCCTCGAAGCCGGCGCCGACTACCACGTCCCCAAGCCCTTCTCGCCGTCGCTGCTGCGCTCGATGGTCCAGGCCGTGCTGCGCCGCGCCGCCACGGTCACCCCGCTGCCGCGCGAGCGCCTGATGATCGGCCACGCCGTCTACGAGCCCGGCCGCCGCCGCCTCAGCGCCGAGCGTTCGCGGTTGACCCTGCCGGCCCGCGAGGCCGACCTGCTGGAGTTCCTCGCCCTCAACGCGGGGCGGGTGGTCAGCCGCTCGCAGATCATCGAGGGCGCCTGGGGCGGCGAGGCCGAGGCCACCGACGGCGCCGTGGTCTCCGCGGTCTACCGGCTGCGCCGCAAGCTGGAGGCGGTCAACGCCAGCGTGCGCATCAGCACCGAGCCCGGCCTCGGCTACCGCCTCTACGCCGACGGCGACGCCGCACCACGGGGCCGCCTGCACGAACACCGCGGGGAGAGGCCACGCCAGCTCCTGTCCTGATCGCCTGCGCCCTCTCCCGCGAGGGGCGCGCGGTGCGGCGGGCACTCCGGGCGGTCGAGGATGTCGATGTGCAACCCTCGTCCTCGGCGTGGCCAACGGGCACCTCGCCCGAGGCGCGGCGGCCGTCGCCACAGGGCATCGAGGTCGTCGTCACCGGCATGGGCCAGGCGGCGGCCGCCGTCGCCGCGGCCTCCTGGGTGCCGCGGGTGCGCGCGGTGGTGGTGTGCGGGGTGGCGGGCGGTACCGGCGGCGCGGCGGGTGCCGGCGATGTCGTGCTCGCCTCGCGCGTCGTCGACACGTCCGGCACCGAGCTCTACCTGTCGCCGCTGGACGACGTGTCCGTGCCGGGTGTGCTGGTCGGGCCCGTCGCCAGCGTGGGCACACCGGTCGACGACGCTCCGGGCCGCGCGGCGCTGCTCGCACTGGGGGTGCTCGCCGTCGAGACCGAGGCGGCGGCGTGGGCGGCCGCATGCAGCGTCGCCGGCGTGCCACTCCTGGTGGTGCGCGCCGTCCTGGACACGCCCGACGCGCCCCTCGCCGCCGCGGCGCACATGGTCACCGCCGGCGAGTCCGGCCCGCGTCTGCGCGAGGTGGTCCCGGTGCTGACCCGGCCGCCGGCATGGCGCTCACTGCTGCGACTCGCCCGCGCTGCCGCCGAGGCGGAGCGCGGTGCCGCCGCGGCCGCGGTGTCGGTGGCGAGCGGGTTGCTGCGCCGCACCTGAGTCACTGGCACGACGGCGCTGTGGTCTTCGAGGTCTTCGTTCCGTTTTTGACAAGTTGACCGCTACTCCCTAGCGTTGCCACATCGGCGGAAACCAGGGAGGACTCAAGGATGATCGCAACCCATCGATGGACCGCGCACGCCCTGCGACACCTCGTGCATCGCAGGATGCGTCTGTCACTCGCCGCACTGGTCGCGCTCGCTGCGGTGCCGCTCGTCCCGACAATCTCGGTCCGCGCCGACGCGGGAGGTTCTTTCCCCGGCGGCTGTTACGTCGTCGTCGAGGCGACGGCACTCAACAACACCTGCACGATCGTCAACCTGGCCAGCGACCCGGAGACGCTCGTGTACCAGGGCGCGGGCACGGTCACGGTGACCACGGTCGCGCCGACATCCGCATGTCCCTCGACGTTGTGGTCGGCGTCGGCGCCCGGCACGTACACCCTGACCAACGAGCTGGGCGGCTGCTCGTACACCGTGAGCATCAGCAACGGAGTTGCGGTCGCGGCCGACCAGAACATGGCCGGCACCGGCTACTGCGCCCAGCTCAGCATCCCCACGACACCTCCGGCGCCCACCGTGGCGCAGTGCAACCACGTCGCCCTGGCGACGAGTGGCGTGGCCATCGGGATGGCCGCGTCCAGCGCACCCATCACCTACACGCTCAGCGTCGTCGACCAGACGAGGTCGCCCTTCGTCACCGTGGCGACCTGCTCTGCGAGTGGCTTCGGCGTGCTCACCCAGCAGTGCCCCTTCGCGGAGCAGGCGGGGCACATCTACTACGAGACGACGTCCATCAGCAGCGGCACCGCGGTGGCCGTCGGAGTGGCCGGCGTGGGCTGAACCTTGCTCTTGCTCGCCAGGTGACCGACGGCGATGCGCCCGCTGCGCGCCGCGCTCTCCATGGTGATCGGCCAGCCGGTGTCGGTCCAAGCACCGGCGATGGCGAGGCCGGTCACCGGGGTGCGCGGGCCGGGGCGCAGCGCTGCCGTCCCTGGGCGCAGCGCCGCGGTGGCGTCACGTTCGCGGGTGACGCGCCAGCCGAGCAACGTGGCACGGCGCGACGCGGGCTGGGCGAGGTGGAGGTGGGGGAGGAGGCGTTCCAGGATCGCTTCGCCGGACAGCGCGACGAGATCGGACGCCGCGCTGAGCGAGCAGACCACGGTCTCGTCAGCGCCCGCCTCGCCTTGCAAACGCGAGCGGCTGAACAGCCATTGCAGCGGACTGTCCCACACGGCGAGAAAGGTGGCGTCGAGGACGCGGCGGTCGAAGCGCAGGTGCAGGTTGACGATGGGGGAGGTCGGCAGCGACTGCCAGCGCGCCAGCGAGCGGTGTGAGGCGACCTCTGGCGCGACACGGGCGAGCAGCGGTGCGGGCCCGGCGACGACGACGCGGGGCGCGCGCAGTTCGCTGCCGTCGGTCAGGCGCACGCCGCCCACCAAGCTGCGGTCACCGATCAGCACGGCGTCGACCGCTGTGTCCAGCAGGACCCGTCCGCCGCTGCGCGCCAGCATGTCGACGGCGGGCGCGAGCAGGCGGCTCAGCCCCACAGTGGGCACGCCCACCGCGGCGGCGCCCGACCGCAGGAATCCCTCGCGCGCGACGAATGCGCCCACGGCCGCGCTCAGCTCCGCGGTGGGGAGGTTGCAGGTGGCCACGCAGACCAGGTCCCACAGCGCCCGCCGCACCGGACCGCGCGCCGCCACGCCGAGCCAGTCGGCAAACGACACGCCGTCGAGCTTGGACACGTCGCGCACGGTGTTGAGCCGCGTCACCGCGTAGGCGGCGGCAGCGCGATCGGCCGAAGACAGCCATGGCATCCGCGACATCGCGGGCAGCAGGTGCAGTGGCGAGGGCAGGCGCACCTCGCGCAGCCGGGTGCTGCGTCCCTGCTCGTCGACGACGAGGGCGTCGAGCCGGCGCTGCAGCGGCGCGAGCTTCTCGGTGCCGAGACGGCGCAGCAGGCCGCGGTACTCGGTGCAGCATGCCATGAGGACGTGCTGCCCGCAGTCCATCTCGCCGCCGAAGCGGTCGTCGGGAAATGATCGGGCCATGCCACCGAGGACGCGGCCTCGCTCCAGCAGCGCGGTGCGCCAGCCGCGGTCGGAGGCCGCCACCGCCGCGCTGACACCGGCGACGCCGCCGCCGACCACGATGCAGTCGAAGGCGTTGCTGCCGGACATGGCCAGAACTCTCAGCCCCGCCAGGGGGATCGGGGGACTCCCCCTGACAGACTGCGGGATCGGGGGACTCCCCTCGACAGACTGTGCGCGGTGGCGCGCAGGGCGACGTGCGCCTTCTCCATGCCGGACAGCCGCACCCGCTCGCCCCTCATCGGGTAACCGCGTTCGCGCAGGCGCATCAGGAGGTCATGGTAGAGCAGCGCGATGCCGGACAGGCAGGGACGGCTGGCGGCCGGAACCAGGGGGAGCAGCGCGTTGGCAGCGGCGAAAGAGCGCTCGGCACGCTCACCTTGCATGGCGAGGAAGCGGCCGGTCGCCTGCGCCGTGTCTGCCGGCTCGTGCGCGAGCAGGGACTCCTCGGTGAGACCGTGCTCGGCCAGCTCGTCGAGCGGCAGGTAGAAGCGCCCGGCCTGGCGCCAGTCCTCGCCCACGTCGCGCAGGATGTTGGTGAGCTGCAGCGCGAAGCCGAGCTCGTCGGCGAGGTCGTCGGCGCGCGGGTCGGTGGCGCCGAAGATGCGCACGCACATCTGCCCGACCACGCCGGCGACGGCGTGGCAGTACTCGCGCAGGTCGGCGAGGGTCTGGTTGCGGCGCGGCGTGACGTCCATGGCGACGCCGTCGACCAGTGTCTCCAGCATGGAGCGCGGGATGCCGTGGCGCGCCACCGCGCCGGCCAGCGCGGCGAGGCGCGGTGTGCCGGGCCGGCCGCTGTACACGGACGCCAGCGAGGCGCGATGCGCGTCGAGACGGCGCAGCTTGTCGGCGGGCGACAGCGCGGCGTCGTCGGCGACGTCATCGACCGCACGCGAGAACGCGTACACGGCGTGGATTGCGCGGCGCCGTCCGGGGGGCAGCAGCAGGAAGGCGTAGTAGAAGGTGCGCGCCTGGGTGCGGGCGACGTGGGCGCACTCGCGCGTGCCATCGGAGGAGAGCCGGCGCGCGACGGCGACACCCGCGGCGTCGAGGGACACCGCGCTCACGGGCGCAGGCTCCGCGGCGGTGCCGACGGTGCGGCCAGCGCGCGCAAGGCAACCAGCAGCGCCGCCGCGCGACCGCGCCGGCCCGAGGACGGCCGCGCCACCAGCACGCTGCGGCCGTTGCGCGACACCGCGTCGCACGTCGCCGCGCCGTGGGCGGCAAATCCCGCGATCTCGACGCGCAGCCGCCCGCGCAGCTCGGCGGCGAGCGGCCAGCCCCCACGCAGCCGCTCGCGCGCAGCCGCGACGCACTCGTCGAGCATGGCCGCGAAACCCGGCGGTGCCACGCCCGACGCCAGCGACGCCACCGTCACCCCGTGCTGGGAGAGGACCGGCGAGGGCACGTAGCAGCGCCCGCGCAACGCGTCCTCGCCCAGGTCCTGCCAGTGGTTGGCAAGCTGCAGCCCGCCGCACACCAGCGCCGACAGCTCCAGCCGTCGCGGTGTCGCCGCGTTCTCCAGCCGCAGCACCATCTCGCCGACGGGCGCGGCGCTCAGGGCGCAGTAGCCGTCGAGCGCCTGCCACGACGCATACGACACCACGCTCTGGTCGACACGGTTGGCCTCGATCAGCCGCAGGAACGGCTGCGCCGGCATCCCCGCGGCGAAGAGCGGCTGCAGCGCGACGAACACGGGGTGCTGCGCGCGTCCCGACAGCGCCGCATGCACCTCCGCCTCGGCGGCGTCGAGCACGGCGAGGCGATCCCCCGTGTACTCGTCGCCGAGGTCGTCGATGAGCCTGCAGTACGCGTAGACCGCGTGCCGTCCGGCCCGCACATCCGGCGGACACAGGAACGCGAGCGGGAAGTTCTCGCGCCGCCGCGCGACACCCAGCCCGGCAAGCGACGCCGCATCCAGCGCCCCCGCACCCGGCGCAGTTCTCACGACCGCCGCTGTCACCGCATCACCGCCTCACGCCACCTACGGGCGCAGCATGGCAACACCCGCGGCCCCGGCGCGAAACTCCGGACTTCACGCCACCGACGGGCGCAGCATGCCAACACCCGCGCCTCCGGCGCGAAACTCCGGACTTCACGCCACCTACGGGCGCAGCATGGCAACACCCGCGCCTCCGGCGCGAAACTCCGGATTTCACGCAACCTGCCAGCGCAGCATCGCCATCATGTCCCTGATGCTCTTGGTCGCCTCGACAGCCGCCGCCGGCTCGAACGACGAGTGCATCATGCAGTGCTCGCAGCGCGAGTCCTTCCCCGGTCCGTACTTGTCGAAGTCGGTGGCCAGCAGATCGTTGCAGGATTCGTGGATGGCGTCGGTGATCAGGTAGCAGGGCCCCTTCCACCCGTAGGGGTTGCGGGTCACCGTGCCCCAAGCGTGGCAGGTGAGGTCGCGCTCGCCGCGGAGGAACTGCCGGTAGATCGGCGAGGTCAGCACCGGGTACTGGGTGTCGAACGACTGGATCGCGCGGAACTTGGCGACGATCTCGTCGCGCGTCATCACCACCGACTTGTCGATCGCCTCGTAGCCGAAGGCCGGCGCCAGCAGCACGCCGTCGATGCCGATCGAGACCAACAGCTCCAGCAGCTGGCGGATCTCCTCGATGTCGGTCTCGCGGTAGATCGTCGTGTTGGTGGTCACCCGGTGCCCCTCGGCCTTGGCGACGCGGATCGCCCGGATCGCCGCCTCGAACACGCCCGCTCTCGCGCAGATGTGGTCGTGCGTCTCCTCCATGCCGTCGAGGTGCACGGCGAAGGACAGGTGCGGATCCGGCGACCGCCGCTGCGCGAACTGCTCGAGGCGCAGCGCGTTGGTGCACAGGATGATGTGCTTGCCCATGGCGATGAGCCCGTCGACCACCTCGTCGATGTGGCGGTAGATAAGCGGCTCGCCGCCGCAGATCGACACCACGGGCGCGCCCGACTCGCGGGCCGAGTCGAGGCACTGCTGGGCGGTCAGCTCGGTGCTGTTGTTCTCGAACTCGAGGATCTTGCCGCAGCCGATGCAGGCCAGGTTGCAGGCCAGGGTGGGCTCCAGCATCATCACCAGCGGAGCGTGGGTGTTGTGGGCGACCTGCTGCTTGGCCGTGTACACCGCGGTGTCCAGCGTCATCTTGAGGGGGAAGCGCACGTCAGTGGTTCTCCAGTGGGGCGTTCGCGGGGGGCGGCCCCCCGTTGCTGGGGGTGGGGGCTGCGCCCCCTTTTGCCACCAGCTTCATCGGGACACCGGTGGCCTTGCGCGCACCCACCGCGGGACGCGTCTGCCGGTAGCGGCCCAGCGCGGCGGCCGGGAAGTACGCCGCGTAGCCGTGATAGCGAAGGTAGAAGTCGCGCGGGAAGCCGGTGCCGGTGTAGCGCTCGTCGAACCACAGGCCGTCCTCGCGCTGCGATTCGATCAGCCAGCGAGCCGCGCGCGCCGCCGCGCCGCTGCGCGCCTCACCCGCGGAGCAGAGCCCCTGCAGTCCCCACGCCGTCTGCGACGGCGTCGCGTCGCCGCGCCCGCGCAGCGAGGGGTCGTCGTACGACGCGCAGTCCTCGCCGAAGGAGCCGTCCTCGCGCTGCACCGAGAGCAGCCAGTCGAGCCCCGCCTGCACCGAGGGATGGGTGCGGTGTATACCCGCCGCGATCAGCCCGGGAATGGCGGCAGCCGTGCCGTACACGTAGTTGACGCCCCAGCGCCCCAACCAGGCGCCGTCGGGATCCTGGTCGCGCTGCAGCCAGGCGATCATGCGCTGCACCGGCTGGTAGGAACCGGCCAGGCCCCAGGCGGCACATGCCTCGATGACGTGTCCGGTGACGTCGGCCGAGGGCGGATCAGTCACCGCGCCGAAGTCGCAGAAGGGGATGCGGCCCACCAGCTTGCCGGTGTTGTCGGCGTCGAAGGCGCCCATGCCACCGTCGCGCGACTGCATGCCGACCATCCAGCGCAGCCCGCGGCGCACGGCGTCGAGCGACTCCGGCATGTCGAGCCGCTGCAGGGCGAGCAGGACGATGGCGGTGTCGTCGATGTCGGGATAGAGCTGGTTGTCGTACTCGAAGGGCCAGCCGCCCGCGGGGAGGCGGCGCCGCACCGCGGCCCAGTCGCCGACGGCGGTGCACTCGCGGTCGAGCAGCCACCTCCCGGCGCGCAGCAGTGCGGGGTGGTCGCGCGCCAGGCCGAGGTCGCTCAGCGCCAGCATGGCCAGCGCCGTGTCCCACACCGGCGAGAGGCACGCCTGCACCTCGCAGCTCTCTGCGTCTTCGAGGATGAAGCCCTCGAAGGCGTTCCAGGCGCGGTCGAGGGCGGGGTTGCCCTTGCGGTATCCCAATGCGTGCAGGGCAAGGCACTGATAGGCCATGGGCGGCTGGATGCCGCCGATGCCGCCGTCGGCCTCCTGGTGGTCGAGGATCCACTGCTCGGCGGCGCGCAGGGCGCGGGCGCGTCCCGGCTGCAGCGGCGATCGGCGGTAGGCGTGCAGCACCTTGTCGAGCCCGCGGAAGCCCAGCGCCGTCGCGCCGGTGGGCGAGTTGCGGCGGGCATCGGCGGGCTTCTCGCCAAACGGCAGCTCGTTGCGCCCGAGCACGATGGCCGCCGTGGGCGGGCGGAGGGTGAGCACCACGGTGAGCGGCACGATGGTGGCCCGCGCCCACGAGGCGAAGCGCGGCAGGCTGAGCGGCACGCGGGTGGGCAGGAAGAGCAACTCGGGCGGCAGCTCGGGCAGCGGGGCCCAGGGATGCAGGCCGCAGCACGCCAGCCACATCCGCGTGAAGACGCGGGTCGCGGCCACGCCGCCGAGGCGCGAGATGCAGCCATGAGCGGCCAGAACTGCGGGGTTGTCGGCGGCGAGCCCGGCGGCACGCAGGGCGACGTAGGCCTCGACGGTGCAGTCGGCGTCCGAGGGGCCACCGGCGTACACGGCCCAGCCGCCGTCGGGCTGCTGCTCGCCGAGGATGCGGTGGACGATGCGCTGCTCGCGTGCCTCGTCGACGCGGCCGAGGATGCGGCCGAGCATGACGTACTCGGCCTCCATGCAGACGTTGGTCTCCAGGCGGTACGACCAGTGGCCGTCCTCGCGCTGCTGGGAGAGCAGGCCTTCGACGGCGCGGTCGCAGGCGGCGTCGAGCACGGCGTCCTCGGGGGCGGTTGAGCCCGCTCGCGAGGGACGCGGGATGACGGGGTGAGCGGCGCGCTCGCGCAGGGGGATGGCGTGCGGCTGGGCGGCCGTGTTGCCCGCTCCGCCAGCCACTTTGTCGTTGCCGACCAGGTTGTCGCCGCCTGCCTCGGGGAGGACCTGCTGTGCCGTCATGCCTGCCGCCCCGCGAGACCGTCGATGAGCTCCGACAGCGCCGAACCGCGAGCATCGCGCGGTACCGCCGCCTCGCGGCTGAGCCGCAGCCGCTCCATGTACCCCGTCTCGGCGAGGGCGACGCGCTCACGCGCCTCGCAGTCGTCCAGCCGCGACAGCAGCAGCTCGACGCTGCTGCCAGGGTCGGCCAGATCTCGCCGCAGCGTCTCGGCCTCCGCCCCGCCCGCCTCCAGCGCGCAGGCCACGGGCAGCGACGCCTTGCGCCGGGCCAGGTCGCTGCCCGCCGGCTTGCCGGTCACGCGCGGGTCGCCCCACACGCCGAGCACGTCGTCACGCGCCTGGAATGCCAGCCCCAAGGCTTCGCCCAGCGCCCAGTAGCGTTCGACAATCTCGTCGTCGGCGCCGGCCGACGCCGCGCCCGCAGCCGCAGCAGCGGCAAACAATGCCCCGGTCTTGCGCAGTGCCAGGCGCTCCCAGTCGGCAACCGTCGGTGCCAGCGCCCCTTCGGCGCAGAGGTCCAGGTGCTGCCCCTCGATCATCGACATCGTCGCGCCGTGCACCAGCGCGGCCGTCCACGCGCCCGCGCGCACCGCCGTCGCGCAGGCCAGCGCGTGCAGCGCGTCGCCGGCATTCAACGCCAGCGACATCCCCGCCGCCGCCCACAACGAGGGACGCCCGCGCCGCTCGCGGTCGCCGTCGACGATGTCGTCGTGCACCAGCGAGAAGGCGTGCACGCACTCCAGCGCCAGCGCGGCGTGCAGCGCGTCCTCGACGGTGCCACCCTGGGCGCCACACGAGAGCAGGCAGAGCATCGGCCGCAGCCGCTTGCCGCCGCTGCGGGCCGGGTTGCCCTCGAGGTCGGTGACCCCGAGCGCCTCGCCGCAGAGGTTGCGCAGCACCTCGGGGGTGTCCTGCACCAGCGCGGCCAGCCCCTCCTCGACGAGCCGGCGCAGGCGCGCCGGGTCGGCGTGGTCGACGGAGGGCTGGAGCAGCAGAGTTGTTGCCATGTCGTTCAGAAACTCCTGCACACGGACTCGACGGCGTCGACCAGCCAGTCGGGGGTCGAGGTCCCGCTGGTGATGCCCACCCGCTGGCCGGGGGCGAACCAGTCCGCCCGCACCTCGGCGGGGGTCTCGACGTGATGGGTGGGAACGCGCGCGGCGCAGTGCGCCACCAGCGCGTTGGTGTTGGCGCTGCCCCGTCCGCCGACGACGACGATGACGTCGACGCGGTCGGCCAGCTCGCCGGCGGCGCGCTGGCGCAGCGTGACCACCGGGCAGCGCGTGTCGTGCACCTCCACCGAGGCGGCGTGGCGCTCCAGGGCCGCGAGGATGGGCGGCAGCTTCGCCGCTGGGAAGGTGCTCTGCACCACGACGCCGATGTCCTGCCCCGCCGGCACCTCGGCGGCGCTCTCCTCATCGTGGACGACGGTGCCCCCGCCCGCCCAGCCGACCACGCCACGCACCTCGGGGTGGTCGCCGTGGCCGATCACCACCAGGGAGCGGCCGGAGCCGGCCACCTGGCGCCCCGCGTCCTGCACCCGCTTGACCAGGGGACAGGTGGTGTCGATCACCTCCAGGCCGCGGGCCTGGGCGGCCGCGAAGGTGGCCGGCGCCGCGCCGTGGGCGGTGATGACCAGCCGCCCCCCTGGCTCGGGGCGCGAGGGGTCCGGGTCCACCTCCAGGCCGCGGGCGGCGAGCCGCTCCATGGCCTGGGGGTTGTGGACGACGTGGCCCAGGGCGGTGACGCGACGGCCGTCGTCCTCCTCCAGCACTGCCTCGACGGTGCCCAGGGCGTCGCGGACGCCGAAGCAGGGCCCGATCTGGCGCGCGCGGATGACATCCACGAGGTGCCGCCCTCCGTGTGGGGGAGATGGTTTGGTGAGCCAAACAATCAACGAGTGTGGACGGCCTGGGTGACGAGCGGCGCAAGGCCGCCCGCCAGCTCGATGACGGCTTCACCACGTCCCGTGGAGGATGTGCAGAGGTCGTTTAGGGCACGGGGTTGCCCGACAAATCAACCCGCTGCCCCGGCACTGGGCCGACTACAATTCCGCCCCATGTCCGGCGCACCCACCCCTGTCGCTCCCGCACGCCCATCGGGGCGCCCAGCATGAGCGTCAACGGGATCGTCTTCTACGCGTTCGCCGCGGTGGCAGTCGTCGCCGCCCTGGGGGTGGTCGGCCTGCCCGAGCTGCGCCACGCCGCCTACGCCCTCGCGGGCATGGGCGCGGCCGTCGGGCTCCTCTTCCTCCTCGTCGGCAACGAGCTGCTCTTCGCGGTCCAGATCCTCGTCTACGGCCTCGCCGTCCCGGCGGTGCTGCTGGTTGCGGTCACCCTCGTCGGCGGCCGCAGCCGCGACCAGGGCGCTGGCTGGCTGAGCTCGTGGTGGCCGGTCGCCGTGCTCGTCGCCGTGGGCACCGGCGCGCTGCTCCTCGGCGTGGTGGCGGTGAGCGGCGACGTCTGGGTCAGGGGCGACTACGCCCTCGACGGCAAGGCGGTGACCCAGCCGATGGGCGATCTCATCTTCAAGAGGTATGCGCTCCCGTTCGGGGTCAGCGCTGTGCTGCTGCTCACCGCCCTGGTGGGCGCGGTGGCGATCGGCCGCCGCGACGACCTCGAGGACGAGCTGGAGGCGGCCGAGGCGGCCCGCCGCCATCGCGAGGAGCGCATGCGCCGCCGCCGCGAGGACCGTGAGCGCGCCCGCGCCGCGCAGCGGCCGGCCGCGGTCGCCGGACAGGCAGAGGGGGAGTAGGCCGAGGTGGACGCGGGGATCGGTCATTTCCTGGCGCTGAGCGCACTGCTCTTCGCCATCGGCGCCTTCGGCATGCTGGCCCGGCGCAACCTGCTCGGCGTGCTGATGTCGGCGCAGGTGATGGTCGCCGCCGCCACCGTCGCCCTGGCCGCCTTCGCCCGCTTCGGCTACGGCGGCTCGCGCCCGCTCAGCGGCGCGGCCTTCGCCTTCTTCGTCATCATCGGCGGCGCGGCGGAGGTGCTGGTCGCCACCGCGGTGCTGCTGCTCGTCCACCGCCGGCGCGAGAGCCTCGACGTCGACGAGCTGGACGACCTCCGGGGATAGGAAGGGACATGTACAACCTGGCCTGGGCCGTCGTCCTGCTGCCGCTCGGCGGATTCCTCTTCGCCTTCCTGCCCGAGTCGCCGCGGCGCGCCGCCCAGGTGTGCATCACCTTCACCGCGGCGGCGTTCGTGGTCTCGATGATCCTGCTGCTGTATCGGGTCGCCCACGTCAAGGACAACCCGTACCAGGCCCTGATCACCTTCTGGACCTTCGACCCCGGCACCAAGCTGCAGGGCGGCTTCATCAGCGACTTCCACGCCCAGATCGGCGTGCTGGTCGACAACCTCAGCTGCGTGATGATGGCGGTGGTGTCGCTGGTCAGCCTGCTGGTGCAGGTCTACGCCACCGGGTTCCTGCGCCGCGACGAGGGCGGCTACACGCGCCACTTCGCCGGGCTGGTCATGGCCACCTTCGCCATGCTCGCCCTGGTGGCATCGCCCAACCTCTTCGGGCTGTGGGTGTTCTGGGAGCTGCTCGGTGTGTGCTTCTACGTGCTGGTGGCGCACTGGTGGGACCGGCCCGAGGCGGCCGCCGCGGCGCGGCGCATGTTCCTGATCACCCGCATCGGCGACCTGGCCCTGCTGCTGGGACTGGTCTTCGTCTTCGCCAAGTTCGCCGCCAGCGTCGCCCAGGTTCCCGCCGCCGCGGGGCAGACCGCCACCGACCCGTTCAACTTCTTCGTGATGGAGAAGCAGTTCTCCGGCGCCATCGCGGGCCACGTCGCCGGCACCGGGCCGCGCACCCTGATCATCCTGGCGCTGCTGGTGCTGCTCGCCGCCGCGGCCAAGTCGGCGCTGCTGCCGCTGCACACCTGGGTGGGCCGCGTTTTCGAGGAGGCGCCCGCGCCGGTGACGGCGCTGCTGTCCACGGTGACGATGAGCGCCGCGGGCGTGTACCTGGTGGCGCGCATGTACCCGCTCTTCGAGGTGGCACCGCACGTGGCCAGCGTGATGGCGGTGCTGGGTGCGCTCACGGCGGTGATCGCCGCCGCCGTCGCCGTGGCCCAGAACGACATCCGCCGCCTGCTCGCCTGGTCGACGACGTCGCAGGTTGGCCTGATGTTCGCCGCCCTCGGCACCGGCGCCTACAGCGCCGCGATCTTCCAGATGATCACCCACGCCTGGGCCAAGGCCGCGCTGGTGCTCGCCGCCGGCAGCCTGGTGGCCGCCTACCGCACCACCGACATCCGCGAGATGAGCGGCGCCTGGCAGCACATGCGGGCGACGTCGCGCGCCCTCGCGGTCGCCGCGGCGAGCGCGGCCGGGGTGGTGCTGCTGGCGGGATTCTGGTCGCTGGGCGCGATCCTCGCCGGGGTGATGCGCAACCAGTTCCCCAACGGCGCGCACGTCGCCGGATGGGTGCAGGCGCTGGTCGTCGTCTGCGTCGCCCTCACCGTGCTGCTGGGCGCGGTCGCTCCGATGCGCATGTTCTTCCAGGCGTCGCTCGGCGAGCTGCCGCGCCGCCGCGGCTTCCAGCCCCAGCGCGTCCGCGAAGTGGGCGCACGCGTGGTCCGTCCCACCGCGCTCCTCGCCGGCCTCGCGGCGCTGGGCGGCTTCATGGGCATCCCCGGAGTTCGTGCCGGTTTCAGCCATTTCGTCTTCGCCGGAACCACCAGGGGCGCCGACGACCACGCGCTCGCCGGACTGGTGGTGGTCGGGGTGCTGGCTGTGGCCGGCGCGGGTGTCGCGTGGGCGGCGCACACGGGACGCGTCAAGGTGCCGAGCACAGGCCGCGCCGGAGCCCTGGTCGCCGGCGGCCTGCGCCTCGACGCCGCCTACGACTGGGCGGTGGCCAACACCGTGCTGCGCGCCGCGCCGGTGGTGGCCACCGTCGACGACGCGGTGCGCGAGCGCGTGCTCGACGAGGTGGGCGAGGTGGTCGAGACCGCGGCCGAGGCGGGACGGCGCTGGCAGGTGGGCCGCATCGACGCGGTCACCGTCTCGGCGTTCGCCGGGGTGGTGCTGGTCGCCGGCGCCGTGGTGCTCGGTGCCACCGGGCACCTGCCCTTCACCGGAGCGACGCGATGACCGGGACGCTGTTCCACGCAATCCTGGCCCAAACCGGCACCGGGCTGCCCACCACGCCGACGACACCCACGCCCACCACGACGCCGGCGAGCACGTTCCCCACCATCCTGCTCACCGCGCTGATCTTCAGCTCGATGGCGATCGCCGTCATCATCCTGTTCCTGCCGGAGCGGACCAGGGACCAGCGCGGCCGCATCCGCATCATGGGCCTGGTCGGCGCGGCCATCCCCATGCTCTTCACCCTGGGCGGGCTCAACTTCCAGGTCTCCCAGGAGTTCAGCGGCGGCACCGTCTCCTTCGAGGAGAAGCACGCCTGGGTGACCAGCTTCCCGATCCACATCGACTACCACCTCGGCGTCGACGGCATCTCGCTGCCGCTGCTGCTGCTCAGCACGGTGATGTTCACCGTCGCGGTGCTGGCGGCGTGGAAGAACGAGACGCGGCCGCGGCTCTTCTTCGTCCTCCTGCTGCTGCTGGAGACGGGCGTCAACGGCACGCTCTGCGCCCTCGACGGCGTGATGTTCGTGCTCTTCTGGGCGATGGAGCTGGTGCCGTCGTTCCTGCTCATCGCCATCTGGGGTGGCACCGGGCGGCTGCGCGCGGCGCAGCGCTACCTTGTCTACGGACTCATCTCCACCGCGCTGCTGCTGGCGGCGTTGCTGCTGCTGGCCTTCAAGTCGCAGCAGAACTCGTTCGACTTCGACCTCACCAACACGGTGGGGCTCACCCCGGCCATCGCCTTCACGGGCTTCTGGCTCAGCGTCGCCGCCTTCGCCATCCGCCTGCCGGTGGTGCCGCTGCACACCTGGATGCCCGACGCCGTCGCCGAGGCGAGTCCGCCGGTGTCGGCGATCATCTCCGGCGTCGTCCTCAAGCTCAGTGCCTACGGACTGCTGCGCATCACCATGTCCGCATTCCCGCTCGGCGTGGGCAGGTTCAGCTTCGTGCTGGCGGTGTTCGCGGTGGTGGGCACCTGGTGGGGCTTCGCCGGTGCCCTCGGCACCCGCGACATCAAGCGACTGCTCGCCTACATCTCGATCGGGCAGATGTCCGGTGTGCTGCTCGCCGTCTCGGCGGGGCAGTCGATCGCGCTCAACGGCGCCGTCCTGCTGATGCTGGCCAACGGGTTCGGCATCGGCCTGCTGCTGCTCCTCGCCGGCACCCTGGAGGAGCGGGCGCGCACACGCGACATCACGCGCCTCGGCGGGCTGGTCTGGCAGATGCCGCGGCTCACCGCGCTGTGGATCGTCGGCGGGCTCACCGCCATCGGCGTCCCCTTCCTGGCCGGGTTCGCCGCCGAGTTCATGCTCTTCACCGGTGCCTTCCCGGTGCACCGCTGGGCCACCGTGCTGGTGATGGTGGGGCTGCTGCTCAACACCGGCTGCGTGCTCTGGATGCTGCAGCGCGTCTTCTTCGGCAACGCCCGCGAGGCGTTCGCCCGCATCAAAGACGCCAGCACCCTGGAGCTGTTCTACCTGGTGCCGCTGGCCGCGGTCGCGGTGCTGCTCGGGCTCTTCCCCGGCCGCCTGCTGCCGATCATCAACAACGGCGTGCTCAGCGTCGTCTCGCGCATCAACGGGGGCTGACGGCACCGACCCATGCACGCCGCCATGCTCGCCGCCACCACCACCGTGTCGACGCAGTCGTCGTCGCCGTTCGGTCCGCTCGTCGACCTGTGGCCCGAGGGCATCCTGCTCGCCGGCGCCCTGGTCTGCATCGCGCTCGCCGCGCTGCGCCCGCGCACCGGGATCGCCACCTACCAGTGGATCAGCGGCTTCAGCATCGTCGCCGCCGCGGGCACCAACTTCGTCTACCTGCGTGGCATGCCGACGCGGGCGGCCAGCCCCGGCTACGTCGCCTACGCCAACGGCCTGGTGGTCGACCGGTTCACGCTGTTCCTGACCGCAACTCTCTGCGCCTTCGCGCTCTTCACCGTGCTGCTCGGCACGCTGCTGTCGGAGCGCATCCGCACCCACCTCGGCGAGTACCACGCCTTCCTGCTGCTGGCCACCCTGGGCGCGGTGCTGCTGGTCAGCACGCGCGAGATGATCAGCATGTTCGTCGCCGTGGAGCTGCTCGGTGTCAGCACCGTGCTGCTCGTCGGCACGGTGAAGACGGCGCGGCGCGGTGGTGTCGCCGCGGTGAAGTACCTGGTGGCCGGCATGGTGTCCAGCGGCGTGCTGCTCTACGGACTGGCGCTGCTCTACGGCATCGGCGGCAGCACCGACCTCATCGAGGTCGCGCACACGGCGACGCACGCCAACGCGGCCACCGTCCTGGCCATGTCGCTGGTGCTGCTGGGGCTGCTCGGCAAGGTGGGCGTGGTGCCCTTCCAGCGCCTGCTGCCCGACACCATGCAGGGCGCCCCCGCCCCGGTGCTGGGATTCGTCGCATCGCTGGGCGTCACCGCGGTGCTGGGGCTGTTCCTGCGCGTCGCCGTCACCGCGTTCCCGGCGGTCCAGAGCAACTGGACAGCGCTGGTCGCCCTGGTCGCGGCGGTGAGCATGCTCTACGGCAGCGTGCTGGCCCTGCGCCAGCAGAGCGTGCGACGGCTGGTCGGACATCTCGTGCTCGCCCAGCTGGGCGTCACCCTGATGGGCGTTCTCGGCTGGCAGCAGGACAAGCAGGGCCTGTCCGCCGCGCTGTTCGCCCTCGCCACGAGCGGGCTCGCCGTCATCGCCGTGGCCGCGGTGATCACCCTTGTGGAGGCGTCCGGCACCAGCGACAGCGTGCAGTCGTGGCGTGGCCTGTCGCGCCGCTCACCCGGCTCGGCGGCGGCGCTGACCGCCGCGCTGCTCTCGATCGCGGGACTGCCGCCGATGATCGGGTTCTTCGCGCGCATCTTCACCATGGAGGCCGCGGTGCTGGCCGGCTACGCGTGGCTGCTGGTGCTGGCCCTGGTCTGCACGGTGATCGGCGCCGTCGCCGCGCTGCGCCTGGTGCGCGCCGTCTACGCCGCCGCGCCCGACGAGGACGCCCTGCCCCTGGAGGAGCCCGGCACCGCGCGCGCCGTGCTGGCGGTGTGCGGCGTCGCCGTCGTCGGCCTGGTGGCGGCGGTGCAGCCCTTGCTGGCCCTGGCCAGCGGAGGCGCGGGCGCCGTCATCGTCCGCTGATGTCCCAGGGCACGCCGCCGCGTCCCGCCGGCCTGCTGCCACGCCCGCCACTCTGGGAGCGCGGCCGCCTGCTCAAGCTGATCGCCCTCTTCGGCGTCGCAGTTGTGGCCACGGTCGTCAGTTTCGCCATCGTCTCCCGCATCTCCGGCCCCCGCCTGCTGCCGCCCGGCTCGCCCGCGCCACAGATCGCACTCGACGACAGCAACGGCGGCCGCGTCGTCATCCTCGGCGCGAACGCTCCCGCGCGCCCGACCGTCCTCGAATTCTTCGAAACCACCTGCGCCATCTGCCAGCGCGAGGTCGCCCCGCTCTGCCAGGTGCACACAGCCCACGCCGGCGCCGACTTCTACGCCCTCGACGCCGCCCGTGAGAGCGCCGCCGCCGTCAACGGGTTCCGCACCTCGCAGGGCGGCGGCTGCATCACCTTCCCCGTCCTGCTCGACCCGCAGAGCAGCGTGCTGCGCGCCTACAGCGTCACCGTGGTGCCCACCGTGTACCTGGTCGACACCCGTGGCCGCGTGGTCTACAGCGGCACCGGAGCGGGAGGCGTCGACGGCCTCGACGCCGCACTGCGCAGCCTGCATGCCTGAGCAGGTCCGCCGCCCCAGCGCCGCCATGCGCAGCGGCATGCACGCGGCCGTGGCCCTGTCGCGCGCGCTCGGTCCACTGCGCTACCCGGTCGCCGACAGCGTCGCCATGTGCGTCTACGCGCTCGACCCCAAGCGCCGCCACAACGCCGCGCGCAACCACCGCCGTCTCGACCCCGCCATCGGCGATCGCGAGGCGAAGCGCCGAGCCCGCCAGTCGTTCCGCGAGTACGGCCGCACCACCGCCGACTTCATCTGGGCCAACGGCATGGACGACGAGGAGGTGCGCCGCCACTCCGTGGTGCACGGCCTCGAACATCTCGAAGCCGCGCGGGCCGCCGGCAGGGGAGGGGTGATCACCCTGAGCCACTACGGCAACTGGGACATGGGCGCCACCGCCGCCACCGCGCGTGGCACGCCACTGACAACGGTGATGGCGCCGCTCGGCCCGCAGGGTTTCACCGACCTGGTCATCTGGATGCGCCAGCGCCAGCAGCTCGAGGTGTACACGCCGCAGAACGCGGCCCGCGGACTGCTGCGCGCACTCAGGAAGAACCGCATCGTGGGACTGCTCTCCGACATCCCCGGCGCCGGTCCCACCGTCGAGGTCGACTATTGCGGCGGCCGCGTCCCCTTCAGCGCCGTGCCCGCCTGGCTCGCGCTGCGCACCGGTGCCCCCCTGCTGCCGGCGGACTCGACACGCCGCCACGGCGCCATGTTCGAGATCGTCGTCCACCCCCCGGTGCAGGTCTGCGAGGGCGACGACGAGCGGGCGATCATGCAGCGCGTCGCCCACGTCCTGGAGCAGGCGGTGCTGCGGCGCCCCGCCCAGTGGTACCCGTTCGGCGACGTCTACACCGACGCCCGGGACGCCGGCCCCCCGGCGCGCTGAGCTCGCCTGCCTATAGTGGGGGTGTCACTTCGGGCGGACGGCAATCACGGTATTCTCGCGGTGGTAGCCGCCTTCGCCGCACCAGCCGGCCGCCCCTTCCCCAGAGGAGCCACTTGAAGCGCAGCCTGGCAGCCGAGATCGCGTCGACCCTGGCGAAACCGTCCTCGGAGAGCGGGCTGAAGGTGGCCTGGTTCGGCCACGCCGAGGGCCGCCGCGCCGACGGGCTCTCCACCTACAGCCGGCAGACGGTGCAGGGGTTGCGGGCGCGCGGCGCGCAGGTGCAGTTCGTCTCCCACGCCCTCGACGGCGACGTCACCCCGGTCCCCGACGGCCTCTCGCTGCGGGCGATGCGCTTCAAGACGCTGACCATGCCGCTCCCCGGCTATGCGGAGCGCATCGAGCGCGTGCTCGACCGCTTCCAGCCCGACGTGGTGCACTGCTCGTGGAGCTTCTCGCTGCTCGACGGCCAGATCGGGCGCATGGCCCACCGCCGCGGCGCCGCCGCGGTGGCCACCTTCCACCTGCCCTACGCCGCGCCGGGCAGCGCCCGCGGCCGCGTGCTGCAGGGGCTGTACCGCTATCACGTCCGCAACCTGCAGCACTACGACGCCTGCATCGCGCTCAGCGAGGGGCAGCGCGACCTGCTCGTCGCCGCCGGCTATCCCGGCTCGCGCATCGAGGTGATCCACAACGGCGTCGACGTCGACGCCATCACCCCCGGCCCCTCGTCGCTCAAGCAGCGCCTCGGCGCCCGCTTCGTGGTGCTCTACCTGGGCCGCCTGGATCCCGAGAAGCGCGTGCCCGCGCTGGTGCGCGCCTTCCTCGACCTGGGCTGGCCGGACGACCACGTCCTGGCCATCGCCGGCGGCGGCGTCCAGGACCGCCGGGTGCGCCGCCTCGCCGAGGGCCACCCCAACGTGCACGTGCTGGGCGTGGTGGGCGACGCCGCGGAGCGCCTCTCCCTGCTGCGCGGCGCCGACGTCTTCGTCCTGCCGTCGACAGCGGAGGGCCTCGCCCTCTCCATGCTGGAGGCGATGGCCGCCGGCTGCGCGGTGGTGGCCACCGACGCCGGCGAGGACGGTGCCGCCCTCGACGACAGCGGCATCCTCATCCCGGTCACCCCGCTGCAGCCCCATCTCGGCAACGCGCTGCGCCGCCTGCGCGACGACGCCACGTTGCGCGGCGCCCTGGCGCTGCGCGCACGCGCTCGTGTCAGCGACGGCTACGGCCTGCAGGGCAACCTCGACCGCGTGCTCGACATCTACGACAGGATGCGCGTCAGAACGGCCGCGGCGTGAGAATGGACAGGTGAGCCGTCCCTGCGCGCTGGTCGTCGACAGCGGCGCCGTGCTCGCCCACCCCCTTCCCGCGGGGACCACGGTGGTGCCGCTGCGCATCGTGTTCGGCGGCGAGGTGCTGCGCGACGGCATCGACATCACCGCCGAGTCCTTCTACGCCCGCCTGGAATCCGGCGAGGTGCCGACCACCTCGACGCCGAGCCCCGGCGAGTACCTGGAAGCCTTCCGCGACTGCGACGCGCAGAGCGACATCGTCTGCCTGACCATCCCGTCGACGCTCTCGGCGATGTACGAATCGGCCACCCTGGCCGCACGGCTGCTGGAGGAGAGCGGCGACACGCGCACCGTGCACGTCGTCGACACCGGCAACGCGGCCGCCGGCTTCGGCCTGGTGGCGCGCGCGGCCGCCTGCCTGGTCGCCGCCGGCGCCTCGGCCGCCGAGGTGCTGGGGCGCGTCGAGCAGGCCCGCGAGGAGGTGACCATGCTGGGCAGCCTCCGCACGCTGACCTACCTGGCCCGCAGCGGCCGCGTCCCCGCGCTGATCGCCGGCGTCACCACGCTGCTCGGCGTGCATCCCATCTTCGAGCTGAGCAAGGGGGAGGCGCGCCGCCTGGCCATCGTCCGCGGCGACCGCCGCACCGTGCGCGGCCTGCAGAAGTGCGCCCAGGAGCTGCTGCCCGCGGGCACGCCGATCTGGCTGGCCGTGTTCCACTCCGGCGTCCCCGAGCAGGCCGCCGCGCTGCGCGACGCGCTGCACCAGGTGCTCGAGGTGGGGCGCAGCGAGACCATCGCGCTCAGCCCGGTGATGGGCGCCTACACCGGCCCGGGCATGACCGGGTTCGCCGCCATGCCGCTGCGCGGCGCCGAGCTCGGCGAGGTGCCCTGATGGTTTCGGCCGTGGTTGTCGAAAACACGTGGACCCTGGCCGCCGTCGGCGCGATCGCCTACCTGGTCGGCAGCATCCCGGTCGGCTTCCTGCTCGCCCAGGCGCGCGGCGTCGACGTGCGCCGGCTGGGCTCGGGCAACGTCGGCACCAGCAACATCTACCGCAACGTCGACACCGGCCTGGCCACCGTGGTCGGACCCATGCAGTTCGCCCAGGGCGTGCTCCCCGTGCTGGGCGCGCGCGCGCTCGGCTTCGAGGACGGCGGCCTGGTGCTGGTGGCGCTCTGCGCCATGATCGGCAACGGCTGGCCGATCTGGCTGGGCTTCAACGGCGGTCGCGGCATCGCCGTGGCCACCGGCGCGGTGGCGGCGCTGAGCCCCTGGGCGCTGATCGCCCTGCTGGTCTGCTTCGCGCTCGGCGCCGTGCTCCACGAGATCGCCGAGGGCGTCCTCGGGGGATTCCTGCTGCTGCCCCTGGTCGCCGCCGTGGTGGCGGGCCCGGCCATCGCCGCGGGCTGCGTCGGGCTCCTCGCCCTGGTGCTGATGCGCCGCCTCGAGGGGGTCACCCACGACGTCCGCCGCTACGGCCACCCCTGGCGGGTGGTGGCCAGGCGACTGGTCCGCGACGAGCGGCCCGGCCGTCCCCTGGTTGGCCGGAGGACCGACGCGTAAAGGCTCGCAGACCGCTGTTGCGGTGGGTGCCCCCGCCGCGCAAGCGCCTCCGTGCGCTGATTCCGTTCGCCATCGGGCTGGCCGCCATCGTGGCCCTGATCGTCGCGGTCAACCCGCGCCAGATCGGCACCCAGGCGCAGCACTTCAGCCTGGTCGCGGTGCCGTTCGTCGTCGCGCTGTCGATCGGCTACTACCTGCTCCAGGGTGTGCGCTGGCACTTCCTGCTCCGCGACGCCGGCGTCGAGCAGTCGCTCGGCGACACCGTGCTGCTCAACATGGCCGGCCAGTCGACGGGACTGCTGCCGCTCGGTGAGCTGACCCGCGCGGTGCTGGTCGCCGAGTCCAGCAAGTCCGAGCTCGGCGCGGTGGTCGCCACCGTCACCGTGCAGGAGCTGATCTACACGCTGCTGATGATCGCCGCCGCGGTGCCCGGCGCCTTCGAGCATCGCGCCTGGGGTGGCGCGGTGGTGGTGGCGCTGCTCTTCACCATCGCCGTCTTCGTCCTGCTCACCGTGCCGCGCATCTTCCGGGCGGTGCGCGCGACGGCGCGCCGGGTTCCCTTCCTGCGCCGCTTCGCGCCCGACATCGACGAGCTGCGCCGCGAGACGGTGGTCCTGCTGCGCATGCGCGGCACCTACCTGTGGTCGGTGGTCAGCGCGGTGCAGGTGCTCGTCGCCATCACCCTGTTCTGGCTGGTGGTGCACAGCATCCAGCCGGGATTGCTGACCTGGCCGGAGGCCGCGTTCGTCTATGCCGTGTCGCACATCGCCGGTGCGGTCAGCCTTATCCCCGGCGGCCTGGGTCCGTACGAGGCGAGCATCGCGGGACTGCTGGTGGCGTCGGGGGCGAGCATCCAGACCGGTGTCACCATCGCCGTCCTGCACCGCGGTGCGGACAAGGGACTGGCCACCGCCGCCGGGATGATCGCCTACCTGATCGCCAGGCGGCGCCACCGCTTCAGCGGTTTCGCTCTCTTCCGTCAACAACCCGCTCAGGAGCGGGCTGCGAACTGACCGGTGAGAGCGCGCCGCCGACGCGCTCGCCGAGTCGCCGGATGAGCCACAGCGGGCGGTGCATCCAGCCGTGCTCGACCAGGTACACGAGCCCGCCGAGGATGGCGAAGGGCACCAGCTGCAGGTCGACGAAGAGGGCCAGCGCGGTGGCCATGGGAATCGAGACGTGGCTCTGCACCAGCAGCACGACGAGCAGGCCCTCGCGCACGCCGATACCGTTGGCCGATATGGGAATGAACGTCGCCAGCAGGGCGATGGGCAGTGCCACCGCGAACACCTCCCAGGAGACGTTCGCCCCCAGCGCCAATGAGAACGCCTGCATCGAGAAGAGGTTGAGCCCCCAGCCCACCGTGCCCGCGACGATGCTCTGGGTGATGATCGAGGGACGGCAGCGGTAGGCGTCGAAGGCGCTGGTGAACGGGTGCAGCGCGCGTCCGAATGCGTGCCACATGCGCCAGTGCTCGGGGATGCGCGCGCGGTAGCGCTCGGCGATCAGCGCCAGCACCCAGGCGACCATCATCGCCGCGGCGAAAACGACGAATCCCGCGAACTCGGGAATGCCCAGCAGCGAGCGCATCAGCACCGCTGCGCAGAGTCCCCACAGCGCCATGCCCAGGGTTCCCGCCATGCGGCTGGCCACCAGCGAGGCGACCATGGCCCCGTGCCCGGTGATGCGTCCCATCTGCAGGGCGCGCATGGCGTCGCTGCCGATGCCGGCGGGGAGCACCTGGTTGACGAACAGTCCCTTGAGATACCAGGTGCCCAGGAACGACCAGTCGAGGCCGTGCCCGGTTCCGCGCAGGAAGACTCCCCACTCCAGGACGCTCGACGCCACCGACAGGGCGGCCAGGGCGATGGCGAGCAGCGCCCAGCCCGGGTCGAGGTGGCTGAAGAGGTGGATGGCGGCGCCGATGTCGACGCCGTGGAGGAACAGGAACACGGCCACGGCGCTGCCCAGCAGGCGGAACCACAGCGATCCGGCGACGTCGCGCAGGACCCGGGCGGCGCGGGGCAGATGGGGTGGCAGCGGCACGGGCCCCCAGGCTAGCGCGCCGCACCGGGAGAAGTCGCGTCTACGGCGTGACAGGGCATCTGCTGCCGTCGCGCAACGGCGCGAGACGGCGGCGCGCGGCGTGTAGCATCGCGCCGCGATGAGCGCAGCCGCCGACCTCGCTGCCTCGGCGTCCGCGGCGCTGCCCGGGGGTGGGCGGGGGCGCACGGCGACGGCGTTCGCGCCGGGGCGCTGCACGGTGGTCGGCGAGCACGTGGACTACGCGGACGGGGTGGTCGTCTGCATCGCCGTGCATCTGGGGATTGCCGTCGCTGTACGGGCGTCGGGGGACGGCGTCTGGCGCCTGCGCAGCGGCGGGCGGGTGGTCGAGCGTGGCGATCCTTCGCCGTGCGGTGACGCGGGGGACCTCCCGTTCGCCACGGCCCTGGCGCTGCGCCTGGCGGGGTTCGAGGTGCCCGCGCTGGAGATCGGAGTGGCGGCGACGCTGCGCGAGGGCGCCGGGTTGAGCTCGTCGGCGGCGCTGTGCTGCGCGACCGCGGTTGCCGTGCTGCGCCTGCTCGGGGTGCGGCTCCCCGCGGCCGCGCTGTGCGACGTGGCCCTGCGGGCCGAGCGCGACATCGCCGGCGTTCCCTGCGGCCCGCTCGACCAGCGCGCGGTGGTGCTGGCGCCCGCCGGCGGGGCCCTGGTGCTCGACTGCCGCGATGGGGGCGCCGGCACCGTTCCCTGGCTCGACGGGTACGTCCTGGCCGCGTGCCACACCGGCGATGCCCACGACGTCGGCGGCGAGGGCTACCGCACCCGGCGGTCTCAAGCCGACGCCGCCCTGGCAGCCATCGCCGCCGGCCAGGTGGGACGCCCCCGCTCCTATCGCGACGTCGACCCGTCGCAGGTCGAGGCCCTGGCCTCGCGCGACGCGCTGCTGGGCCGGCGGGCGCGCCACATCGTCAGCGAGACGCGGCGCGCCCAGGAGTGCGCCGAGGCACTGCGCCGCGGCGACGCCGCTCGGGCCGGCGCCCTGATGTCCGCCAGCCACGCCTCGCTGCGCGACGACTACGAGGTCAGCACAGGCGCGCTCGACGCCGCGGTCGCCGCCGCGACGGGCGTCCCCGGCTGCCGCGGCGCACGGCTGGCCGGCGCCGGCTTCGGCGGCACCGCCGTCGCCCTGGTGGAGGAGGGGCGGGCCGCCGCATGCCTGCGCGCGATGGACGCGGCCCTGCCGGGTGCGACGAGCCGTGGCAGCTGGGTCCTGCAGCCCGCCCCCGGCCTGGCGGCGCTGGCACCCGACGCCGTCGCATGACGACGCCCCGTGCCGTGCCCGACCCGCCCTCCGGCGACGCGCCACCCGAGCTCGGCGACGGCATCCGCCTCTTCAACGAGGCCCGTTGGTTCGAGGCCCACGAGGTCCTGGAACGCGCCTGGCTCGCCGAGCCCGGACCGCTGCGCAACCTCTACCAGGGCATCCTCCAGGTCGGCGTCGGCCTGCACCACGCCCGCCGCGGCAACGTCGCCGGTGGCCTGCGCCTGCTCGACCGCGGCATGTCCCGCCTCGGCCCCTTCGAGCCGCACCGCCTCGGCGTCGACGTCACCCGCCTCGTCCGCGACGCCGCCACCGCGCGCCGCCACCTGGCGACCCCGAGCGGTGCCGAGACCTTCGACTGGGAACACCCGCCCCGGGTGCACATGGTGCCCGAGCGCTGAGCCGTCCGCTCCCTATACTCGGCGGCGCATGGCTCCCGTCGCATCCGACCTCGCCGCCACGGCAGCGGGATACACCCTCGGCTCGCTGCCCGTCGGCCTCTGGCTGGGCCGGCGCGTCCGCCACATCGACGTGCGCAAGTTCGGCAGCGGCAGCATCGGCACCACCAACGTGCTGCGCACCGTGGGCCCCGCAGCCGCCGCCACCACCTTCGCCCTCGACGTGGCCAAGGGCTCGGCCGCAATCCTGGTCGCCCGCGCCCTCGGCGCTGACGCCGCCGGGCAGGCCGCGGCGGGCTTCGCCGCGGTGGTCGGCCACTCCTGGCCGGCGCTGG
Organism: Candidatus Dormiibacterota bacterium; assembly: GCA_035995545.1. Taxonomy (GTDB): domain Bacteria; phylum Chloroflexota; class Dormibacteria; order Aeolococcales; family Aeolococcaceae; genus DASRDZ01. The sequence continues at coordinate 14,008 of DASYKI010000009.1, read as the reverse complement.
CCAAATTCCACGGCGGCAAGAGTGTGGCCACCGCGTTCGGCGGCCTGCTGGTGATGTCCCCGGTGGGCACCCTCTCGGCGATGGCGGTGGGACTGCCCGTGCTGGTGTCGACGCGCATCGTCAGCGTCGGCTCGCTGAGCGCGGCGCTGGGCGCCACCGCGGGGACCGGGGTGCACTGGGCCCTGGGGGGACGGCCGGAGGCCTTCGCCTACACCGCCGGGGCCTCGGCGCTGGTCCTGCTCCGCCACAAGGCCAACCTGCGCCGCCTGGCGCGGGGCGAGGAACCCAGGGTCAGCCTGCGCCGCCGACCAGCCTGACGCCCCGTGTGAAGTGCAGCGACGAAGCTGTCACGAATTCGTGCAGGACGACAGTGGGTCGTTCGGTCACCTCGACCGTATGATGTCCGGCATGGTTGGACCGGTGCGGCCGCGGCTCCACGTGCGTGTCCTCGCGCGTGTTGCGGCGGTGGCGAGTGTGCTGGGTGTCCTGATGCTGAGCGTCACCATGTCGGTGGCGGCCCAGATCGGGTTGCCGCCGCTGCCGGTTTCGACGCCGACGCTCAGCCTGCCGGCCCTGCCTCCGCTGCCGACCAGCCTGCCGGCACTGCCGAGCCTCCCGGTGGCGACACCCACTCCGCCCGTGGTCAGCCTCCCGGTGCCCACGCCCACCCTGCCCATCTCCGGACCGAGCCTGCCGGTGCCCACCCCCACCGTGCCGGTGGTGCTGCCGACGCCGACGCCCTCGCTGCCGGTGCCGACGCCGACACCTCCGGTCTGCATCACGCTGATCTGCACCACCCCCGGACCGACCGGCAGCCCCACCCCGACCCCGACTCCGATCTGCATCGGGGTCCTGTGCCTGCCGCAGATCATCGGCACCCCGACGCCCAGCGGCTCAGGCCAGACGCCCTGCGCACTGCCGCAGATCTGCGTCCCCGCGACTCCCTGCGCGCTGACCGACGTCACCTGCCTGCTCAGCGGCCCCACGCCCTGCGTGACCAACTGCACCACCAACACCCCGGACCCGACCGTCAACCCGCCCGGCAGCCGCTCCCCCGGCAGCACCCAGACGGGCGGCGGCACCCTGGTCGGGACCGGCGGCAGCAGCTCCGGCTCCTCCTCTGGCGGCCTGGGCGGCTCCGGCGGCATCGCCGCGGGTGGCGGCGCCGGGACGGCAATCCCCCTCGGACTGGCCGTGCCCAGGATCCCGCCCGTCGAGCAGCTCAGCCCCGTCTCCGGGCTGCAGTTCGGCCACGCGCTGATCCTCTGGCCGCTCTTCGGGGCCCTCGACCTGCTGGGCCTGGCTGCGGCGTATATCGTGGTCCGGCGCCTGCGGGCGACTCCCGTCAACTGAACCCCAGGCCGACGAGGCCGGCAACGTGATCCAACGTCTGCGCAGCTCCCTCGCGACCAGCTTTGCCAGCAAATTGCTGGCGGGTGGGCTCACCCTCGCCCTGCTCCTCGTCGGCGGGGTCAGCGCCTACCTGCTGATCAGCCGCGGCCAGCAGACCCGCGGCGCCGCGCTGAGCAACTCCGACAACCGCGCCGCGGTGGTCGTGCAGCTGCTGCAGCGCATCACCGCGCCGCAGTCGGCGTCCGCCGCCAACGAGCTGGCCAACGCCCCGGCGGTGCAGCAGGTGCTGACCACCGACCTCACCGACCCGGCGACCGGCGACGCCCAGATGAAGCTGCTGATCGAGAACGCGCACATCTTCTCCTTCGCCGATCGCTACCTCGCCGTCGTCGCCGCCGACGGGCACCTCGCCTACTCGCAGGTTCCCGCCCAGTACCCGCAGCCCGGCCAGGCGCTCGATTCCGTGCACGGTGCGCTGGCGGGCAGCAACGCGGCGGGCATCGAGCTGGTCGGCGGCGAGCTCCAGAACGCCATCGCCGCGTACGACGTCGCCCTGCCGGTGCGTGCCGGAGGCAGGGTGGTCGGCGCCGTGGTCTACGTCGCCCCGCTGGCGCCGCAGCTGGTCAACTTCACCTCGATCACCCAGTACCCCATCGCCTTCATCCCGGCCTCGCATCCGGACCTGATCGTCCGCGTCGAGAACGGCCAGGCGCACACCGATCCCAGCCCGGAGAGCCTGCGCCTGTCGGTGTCGCACGGCGACGGCGTCGCCCACGCCACCTACTCGACGCCCGGCGGTGACGTCGCCGGCAGCTTCGTCCCGGTCGACCGTCCCGGGCAGAAACTGCCCGCCGCGTACGTCGGCGTCGAGGCGCCGCTCAGCGTCTTCGTCGGCGAGGAGCGCACCGACGAGATCACCCTGGGGCTCATCGCGCTGTTCGCCCTCATCGCCACGGGCATCGGCGTCATCCTCTTCGTGCAGCGCACGGTGCGCCGCCCGGTCCGTCGCCTCGAGCGCGGCGTGGCCCGCATCGCCGGCGGCGACTACAGCACCGACATCCCCATCACCTCGCGCGACGAGCTGGGGCGACTCGCGGGCAGCGTCAACCAGATGCGCTCGGCGATCAACCAGTACGTCACCCAGATCGAGGCGCAGCGCGCGCGGCTCGACGACGCGGTGGAGCGACTCGGCGGCGTGTCGCGCGCCCTGACCACCACGACCACCGGTGAGGAGGCGCTGCACAAGGCCATCGTCGGTGCGGCCGCGCGACTCGCCGGGCAGGCCTCGGCGGCAATGCTGCTGGCCAACGAGGACGAGCACCTGGTCACCCGCGCCATGCACGCGGTCGAAGGCGAGGTGCGCACCCTGGAAGGCTGGAACGTCGAGGCCGAGCTGCTCGCCGGGCGCGCGGTGCGCGTCGAGCAGGCGCCCGCGGGGTGGCGGGCGGGCGGCATGCTGGCGGTGCCGATGTTCTACCAGGACCGGGTTGTCGGCGCCATCGCGGTGATCACCCGCGCCGGCATGGCCCCGGTCGAGGGCGACGAGCAGGCCCTGGCAGTTCTGGCCAACAATGCCGCAATCGCGCTGGAGAACACGCGCCTCTTCGAGCAGGAGCGCGAGACGGTCCGCCGCCTGCGCGAGCTGGACGCGATGAAGTCCGACTTCCTGGCCACCGTGCAGCACGAGTTGCGCACCCCGCTCACCGCCATCCTGGGCATGAGCGACCTGCTCGAGATGTGCTGGGACATGTGGGACGACGCCCCCAAGATGGAGGCCGTCCGCGACATCCAGATGGCCGCCAAGAACCTCTACGACATCGTCGAGACGCTGATCGACTTCTCCCTGCTCGAAGCCGACACCCTGGGCCTCAACCCGTCGCAGGCGCGGGTGCGCAGCGCCGTCGACCAGGCGGTCTCGCAGGTGCAGGAGCGGCTCAAGGGCGGACTGCCGGTGTCGGTCGACGTCGACATCCCCGACGAGGCGGAGATCTACGCCGACCCCGACCGCTTCCAGCAGGTGATGCGGGCCCTGGTCGACAACGCCGTCAAGTTCACCCCCAAGGGTGGCAGCGTTCGTGTCCACGCTGTCCAGAACGGCTCGCCCGACCGGCTGCGCGTCGACGTCGTCGACAACGGCATCGGCATCCCTGCCGACGCCATCCCCCGCATCTTCGAGCGCTTCTACCAGGTCGACAACAGCGCCACCCGCAAGTTCGGCGGCACCGGCATGGGCCTGGCCCTGGTGCAGCGCCTGGTCAACGCCCACGGCGCCGCCGTGCAGGTGGAGAGCGAGGTCGGCAAGGGCACCCGCTTCTCCCTGCTCTGGCCCGCGCGCGCCGCCGCCTCGGACAACGAGGCCCTCAAGGTCGCGCGCGAGCGCGGCGACCTCGACGGCGAGACCGCCCAGGACAGCTCCGCTCGCTGACGCCCGGGCGGGGGAAGGCCGCCGGCGGGACGCCCGCGCGTCCGCGTGCGATGCGCCGATGTGAACCGCCGCCGGATTCACGGCGGCCGCGCCCGCCGGTGACCGAGGTGCGACCGGGACTCCACGGGATCTGAGAAGCGGGCTTCGTACCTTGGCCAGGCTGCCCGCGGCGGCGCTTCCCCCCATCGCCCACATCGAGTCCACGCCCTTGCCCCGCCTTCGCCTGTCCATCCCCAGCCGCCCCCGGCGCCTGCACGCGGGCTCGTCGCGCGCCGCCGGCGTGGTGGTGCTGCTGGCCGCCGCGACGGCGTCGTCGGCGCTGGTGGTGACGCGCACGGCGGCGCCCTCGGGCGCCAGGCGCGACGTCACGGCGAGCGCCACGCCGTCGCCGGCGGCGACGATGGCGACGGTGGCATCGCCGGACGCAACCCCGACGGCGGCGGAATCGCCGGAGCCGGCCACACAGCCGCCGCCCGCCTCGCCGCTACCCACCAACAGCATCGCCCCCGCGCCGCCGGTGGCGACCACGGTGCCCGCGCCACCCTCCGCGCCGGCTCCGGCCCCGCCGCCGCAACGGCGCGTCGACTGGGGTGTCTACGTCCCAGGCTTCCCCGGCAGCACCACCGCGCTCGACGCCGCCGAGCGCGCCGCCGGCCGCCACCTCGACCTGGTCATGTGGTACGTCCACTGGGGGGGACCCTGGAGCGCCTTCAACGCCGCCGACGTCCGCACCGTCCTCGACCGTGGCTCCACGCCGCTGATCACCTGGATGTCCGACGACCCCTCGGCGCCCGGCTATCCCGACAACAGCTCGCAGAGCGCGTACACCGCGCAGCAGGTGCTGAGCGGCCGCTACGACGGCTACATCCAGTCCTGGGCCACCGGTCTGCGCGACACCGGCAGGACGGTGCTGCTGCGCTTCGACCACGAGATGAACGGCACCTGGTCGGCGTGGTCGCCGGGTGTCAACGGGCAGAGCGCCGCCGGCTACGTGGCCGTGTGGCGCCACGTCCACGACGTCTTCACCGCCGCGGGCGCGACCAACGTGCAGTGGGTGTGGAGCCCCAACGTCGTCTTCACCGGTTCGTCGCCGCTGCCTGCGCTCTATCCCGGCGACAGCTACGTCGACCGCACCGGCATCGATGGCTACAACTGGGGACCGGCGTCGGGACACACGTGGCAGTCGTTCACCGCCGTCTTCGACGCCACCCTCGCCCAGGTGGCCGCGCTCACCCGCAGGCCGGCGCTGCTCACCGAGGTGGCCTCGACCGAGGACGGCGGCGACAAGGCGGGCTGGATCGCCGACTTCTTCGCCACCCTGGCGCAACGTCCCGGCGTCGGCGGCTTCGTCTGGTTCGACGCCAGCAAGGAGCACGACTGGCGGCTGGACAGCTCGGCACCGGCGCACAGCGCCTTCGTCTCCGGGCTGCGCTCGGTGAGCTGACGTTCTGGCCAGAAACGGCGAGATCTACATGGTGCCGGGCAGCAGCCGGGTCTGGCTGTTGCTGATCGCGGCCACCGCATGGGTGACCTTGCGGCTCGGCCACCTGATCTCCACGGTCTGACAACCGCGGTGCACCCGGGACGTCCGGGTGCATCGCCCTGGTGGGGCCGGGCGTGGACCCTCCGCCCAACGGGTACAATGCGTGGCGGTCGCGCTAGGCGGGGCTCTAGCGGTGCCCTGTACCCGCAATCCGCTACAGCGGGGCTGAATTCCCCATCGAGGGGTTGCGTTCCCGGGTCTGCTCCGATCGCGTCGACGTTGAAGGCCGGGTCCTGCGCAACTCAGGCCCGTGAACCCCGTCAGGTCCGGAAGGAAGCAGCGGTAAGCGGTCCCCTGAGGGTGCCGCAGCCAACCTGGCCCGAGCCGGCCCTTCGGGTGAGCGCCGAGGACGCGCCTCGACATGGGGTGCGCGACTACTCCCTCCTTCCAGGCCGCAGGCCACAGCACCACCATCCCGCCTCCCGAGGTCCGGTGAGCACAGCCCTCTACCGCCGCTACCGTTCCGCCCGCTTCGCCGACCTGATCGGCCAGGAGCACGTCGCCCAGACGCTGCTCAACGAGGTGCGCAGCGGCGGCCTCGCCCACGCCTACCTCTTCGCCGGCATCCGCGGCACGGGCAAGACCTCGACCGCCCGCATCCTCGCCCGCGCGGTCAACTGCCTGAACCTGCAGGACGGCGAGCCCTGCAACGTCTGCGCCGCCTGCACCGAGATCAGTGGTGGCGGCGCCGTCGACGTGCTGGAGATCGACGCCGCCAGCAACCGCGGCATCGACGAGATGCGCGACCTGCGCGACAAGGTCAAGTTCCTGCCCGCCCTGTTGCGCCGCAAGGTCTACATCATCGACGAGGCGCACATGCTCACCACCGAGGCATGGAACGCCTTCCTCAAGACCTTGGAGGAGCCGCCCCCGCACGTCCTCTTCGTGCTGGCCACCACCGAGCCGCACAAGGTGCCCGACACGGTGCGCTCGCGCGTCCAGCGCTTCGACTTCCGCCGCGTCGACCGTGCCGCCATCGGCCGCCACCTCGCCCGGATCGCGGTGGAGGAGGGGGCCGCGGTCGACTCCGCCGCCGTCGACCTCGTCGCCCGCGCCGGCCAGGGCAGCGTCCGCGACGCCCTCTCGCTGCTCGACCAGGCCCTCGCCTCCGGCGAGCGCCCCGTCACCCTGGCCACGGTGCGGCGGGCGTTGGGCCTCGCCGACCCCGCGGTGGTCCGCGACCTGCTGACCTCGCTGGCCTCCGCCGACCCCGCCGGCGCCCTGCGCGCCATCGCCGCCGCCTTCGACGCCGGCGCCGACGCCCGCCAGCTCCTCCGCGAATCCGCCCGCCTCGCCCGCGCCGCCGAGCTGACCGCCATCGGCTACCCCGAAGGCGCCGACCTCGACGAGGACGACGCCCCCGTCACCCGCGAGCTCGCCACCGTCGCCCGCCCGGGTTTCTGGGTCGACGCCCTCGACCGCTTCGCCGAAGCCGAGGCCAACCTGCGCATGCCCGTCGACGCGCGTCTCACCGTCGAGCTCTGCATCTTGAGGTTGGCCCACGGCACCGGCGGCGACGGCGGCGACGAGGTCCGCGTCCTGTCGGAGCGCGTTGCGGCGCTGGAATCCGCCCTGCGCGACAAGGGTGTGGTCACCACCCCCCGGTCCGCAAGGGTGCCCTCCGCGGCGGGTCCCCAGATTCCGCTGGAATCCCCGCCTCAACTGCCGTCTGCGGCGGCTCCACCCTCCACGCCGCCACCGCGCCCCGAAGCACCCGCGCCGTCTCAAGCCCCGCCGGTGCAGGCCGCCGTCGCGCCGCCCGCAGCTCCCCCGGAGCCCGTCCGCCACGTCGACACCCCCCAGGTGCCATCGACCCCCATGGGCGCCGCCCCGACATCCGCCGCCGAGTGGACATCCCGCTGGCCAGCCCTGATCGACATCGTCAACCGCAAAGACCGCATGCTCGCCGGCGTCCTCCGCGACTGCCACGCCGTCGACGCCACCCCCGGCCGCCTGGTCATCGGCGCCCCCTTCGGCTTCCACGAGGAGCAGCTCCGCAACCGCCTCCCCAAGCTCCTCGAAGCCATCACAGAGTTCACCGGCGCCCAGACCACCGTCGACATCCGCTTCGTCGGCGCCACCCCTCCGCAGCCCGACACCGCCGACGACGCCCCGGCCGGCGGCGCCGCCGCATCACAGGACCCACCCCCGGACACGACGCAGAGCGTCCTGTCGACCTTCCCCGGCAGCCGCATCACCGGCACCCGCCTCCGCGACCACGCTCACGACTGAGCAGTAGACTCACCCCAGCCCCACGCACACACCCGGAGGACGTCGTGCAGAACCAGAAGATGCTCAAGCAGCTGCAGCAGATGCAGGCCAAGATGGCCCAGATGCAGCAGGAGCTGGACGAGGCGACGGTCACCGGCAGCGCGGGGGGTGGCGCCGTGTCCGTCACCGTCAACGGCCAGCAGAAGGTGATGGCGATCACCATCGAGCCCGACGTCCTCGAGGAGGGCGCCGAGATGGTCGCCGACATGGTCATGGCCGCCACCAACGACGCCATGGACAAGTCGCGCGACATGGCCGCCAAGCAGATGGGCCAGCTCACCGCCGGCCTGGGCCTGCCCCCCGGCCTCCTCTGACCGCGGCCAGCATCCGCAGCCGGAGCACCTGAAACACGGTGAGCCTGGTCCCCGCCAGCGTCGAGCGTCTCGCCGCCGAGCTCGGCCGCCTCCCCGGCATCGGCCCCAAGACCGCGCAGCGCCTCGCCTTCCACTGCATGCGCGCGCCGCGCGACCACGTCGAGGCCCTGGCCGGCGCACTCCTGGACCTCCGCGAGCACGTCCACCCCTGCGTCCGCTGCTTCTTCATCGCCGAGGAGGAGCTCTGCGCGGTGTGCAGCAACCCGCGGCGCGACCCCACCCAGATCTGCGTCGTCGAGGAGGCGCTCGACGTGCTCGCCATCGAGCGCAGCGGCGAGTTCAGTGGTCTCTACCACGTGCTCGAGGGCTCCATCTCGCCGATCGACGGCGTCGGCCCCGACCAGCTCCGCGTCGCCGAGCTGGTCGAGCGCGTGCGTGGGGGAGAGGTGCGCGAGGTCGTGGTGGCCACCGACCCCGACGTCGAGGGCGAGGCGACCGCCTACTTCCTCTCCGAGCGCCTGGCCCCACTGGGCGTGACCGTGACCCGCCTCGCCCACGGCCTTCCCGCCGGCAGCGACCTCCAGTACGCCGACGAGCTCACCGTGGCCCGCGCCTTCAGCGGCCGCCGCGCCCTCTAGGTTTCGCCCTCGGCCACCCCGGGTACCTTGTACTCATCGCGCACGAAACTGCAGCCAACTCTCGGGTCAGCTATACTGCGCGACCCGTCGGTCCTCACCGTCGCCTCGTGCGACGCGGCCCGGCGAGACCGGCCGGAACGCTCCGGCGTCCCTGCCCCGACCGGCTCTCGTTGACCGAGGTCGATCGGATCTGTAAAATGCGAGAGTTGCCCGCCGGGTCCCGGCCCGTCAGGCTGGCGCGAGCAGTCCACGACGTGGGCCAGCGCGCCCGTGAACCTTGACAATTGAAGAGTGGAGACGACTTTCCGCTAAGGCCCCGGAGTACCTGCCCGCGAGGGCAAGGGCTCGGCGTGGGGACCTCGTCTATATACGTCTTGAACCCGGCTTGCCGGGTTTCTCCATGACGTTTTTTCGGAGAGTTTGATCCTGGCTCAGGATTAACGCTGGCGGCGTGCATGAAACATGCAAGTCGAGCGCGGTGCGCCCGGGGGTAACCCCTGACGCATCTAGCGGCGAACGGGTGAGTAACACGTGAGCAACCCACCCTCGAGTCCGGGATAGCCCTGGGAAACCAGGATTAATACCGGATGTGGTCACGACGCGGCATCGCGTTGTGAGTAAAGGGGCAACCCGCTCGTGGACGGGCTCGCGGCCTATTAGCTTGTTGGTGGGGTAACGGCCTACCAAGGCGATGATGGGTAGCTGGTCTGAGAGGATGGTCAGCCACACTGGGACTGAGACACGGCCCAGACTCCTACGGGAGGCAGCAGTTAGGAATTTTCCGCAATGGGCGAAAGCCTGACGGAGCAACGCCGCGTGAGTGATGAAGGCCTTCGGGTTGTAAAGCTCTGTCGGAGGGAACGAAGTTCTGACGGTACCCTCCAAGAAAGCCCCGGCTAACTACGTGCCAGCAGCCGCGGTAATACGTAGGGGGCGAGCGTTATCCGGATTTACTGGGCGTAAAGCGCGTTAAGGCGGCTGATTAAGTTGGTGGTGAAATTCCAGGGCTCAACCCTGGAACTGCCTCCAATACTGGTCGGCTTGAGTGCGAGAGAGGAAGGTGGAATTCCCGGTGTAGTAGTGAAATGCGTAGATATCGGGAGGAACACCAGTGGCGAAGGCGGCCTTCTGGCTCGCAACTGACGCTGTAGCGCGAAAGCGTGGGGAGCGAACGGGATTAGATACCCCGGTAGTCCACGCCCTAAACGATGTGTACTAGGTGTTGGCCGTATTGACGCGGTCAGTGCCGTAGCTAACGCATTAAGTACACCGCCTGGGGAGTACGGTCGCAAGATTAAAACTCAAAGGAATTGACGGGGGCCCGCACAAGCAGCGGAGCGTGTGGTTTAATTCGATGCTACGCGAAGAACCTTACCCAGGTTTGACATGCACTCGTAAGCCGTGGAAACACGGCCCCCGCAAGGCGGGTGCACAGGTGGTGCATGGCTGTCGTCAGCTCGTGCCGTGAGGTGTTGGGTTAAGTCCCGCAACGAGCGCAACCCCTGTCGCTAGTTGAATTTTTCTAGCGAGACTGCTGGGAGAAACCCAGAGGAAGGTGGGGATGACGTCAAGTCATCATGCCCTTTATGCCTGGGGCTACACACACGCTACAATGCGCCGTACAACGGGCTGCGACACCGCGAGGTGAAGCGAATCCCTTAAAGCGGCGCTCAGTTCGGATTGCAGGCTGCAACTCGCCTGCATGAAGCCGGAGTTGCTAGTAACCGTGGGTCAGCACACCGCGGTGAATATGTTCCCGGGCCTTGTACACACCGCCCGTCACACCACCCGAGTCTGGTGCACCCGAAGTCGCTGGCCGAACCCGCAAGGGACGGAGGTGCCGAAGGTGTGCCCGGTGAGGGGGGTGAAGTCGTAACAAGGTAGCCGTACCGGAAGGTGCGGCTGGATCACCTCCTTTTAGGGAGTGACCTGCTCGTCGCATCCTGTAAGAGGGATCGACGGCGGTCAGTCAACTCAGGTCGCGCAGCAACACGATCCGCCGAAACCGTCAAGAGTACCGGCCCCACGCCGGTGTCGTGCCACCCTCGGGTGGTGCCGCATCGGAGTTGTGGGAACCAGCCGCGAAGAGTAACGGGAGTAGCGGATCGCGGGCCGCGGAGGCACGACGGACACATCGCATCCGTCATCAGTGTCGCCGTGGGTAGGCCGGCCAGTGGGCAGTGCGAATCTGTTCAAAAACGTTGAAGGGCTCGGCGAGATGCCCACTCCAACGAGAACCTGCGTCGCCGGACGCGGGGAGTCGCTCCACTCCTTCAGGGGTCAAGGACATGACCGCCGTGGTCGCGCGCCAGGTGCGCAGCGTCGCGGCGGCCAATACACGGTCCTGGGCCGCAGGGCCGGGCAAGCGCGGCTCACCGCGTGGGCCTTTAGCTCAGTTGGTGAGAGCGCACGGCTGATAACCGTGAGGTCTCTGGTTCGAATCCAGAAAGGCCCACACCACGCCCGGTCCCCGGGGATGTAGCTCAGCTGGGAGAGCACCTGCTTTGCAAGCAGGGGGTCGGCAGTTCGAGCCTGCCCATCTCCACCAGCGGCATCCTCTTTTCCCTTTTGCATCTCCTTGCGCGCGTTTCCGCGCGATTCACCCCGCACCTTCCAACACGAATAGTCTGCGTGGAGCCATGTCTCGGACGCACAGCACAACCGCCACTCTTCCCATAGGCGGTGTGCGTCATTCCAAACGAGCATGGCGACGCATCTTCACGAGCCGAGAATATCTCTCGTGTTCTTTGCGCACCGTACCCGGTGCGCGAGACGATCCTTCCTTGTCGAGTGACGATAGGAAGGTCAAGCTACTAAGAGCACACGGTGGATGCCTTGGCACCAAGGGCCGATGAAGGACGTAGCGTTGCTGCGATAAGCCCCGGGTAGCTGCTAGCAAGCTTTGATCCGGGGATTTCCGAATGGGGCAACCCGCCTGGGGTAATGCTCAGGCACTCCCGGTTGAATATATAGGCCGGGTAGAGGGCACGCGGGGAACTGAAACATCTTAGTACCCGCAGGAAGAGATACTATCCCCTGAGTAGTGGCGAGCGAAAAGGGGTCAGCCTAAACCGCGGCGGCGTGATAGCCGGCAGGCGTTTCCGTCGCGGGGTTGTGGGACCTTTCTGTCCCTGCTGCCGCAGGGGCGAGGAGTTACAAAGTCGGCGTCTAGTGGAACGTGCCTGGAAAGGCCGGCCACAGAAGGTGACAGCCCTGTACGCGAAAGGCGACCGACCTCCTGAGAGTGTTCCCAAGTACCACGGAACACGTGGAATTCTGTGGGAATCTGGGCAGACCATTGTCTAAGGCTAAATACCCTTGGTGACCGATAGCGAACTAGTACCGTGAGGGAAAGGTGAAAAGCACCCCGGAAGGGGAGTTAAAAGTACCTGAAACCGTGTGCTTACAAACCGTGAAAGGGCTATGGCCTTCGGGCAATGCCTGATTGCGTGCCTTTTGTAGAATGAGCCGGCGAGTTACTTCAGTGTGGCGAGGTTAAGGGGTTGACACCCGGAGCCGTAGCGAAAGCGAGTCTGAATAGGGCGTGGCGGCCGCAAGGCCGTGGTAGTCGCATTGAGTAGACCCGAAACCGAGTGACCTATCCATGGTCAGGGTGAAGCGCGGGTAAAACCGCGTGGAGGCCCGAACCGACCCCGGTTGAAAACGCGGCGGATGAACTGTGGATAGCGGTGAAATGCCAATCGAACTCGGATATAGCTGGTTCTCCTCGAAATGCATTTAGGTGCAGCGTCGTCGTTGGGTGTGTTGTCGGTAGAGCACTGAATGGGCTAGGGGCGATCACCTCGTTACCAAACCCAATCAAACTCCGAATGGCAGCACATCATCCGGCGGCAGTGAGACTGTGGGGGCTAAGCTCCATGGTCGAAAGGGAAACAGCCCAGACCACCGGCTAAGGTCCCTAATCGCAAGCTAAGTGGAAAAGGATGTCACGATGCCCAGACAACCAGGATGTTGGCTTAGAAGCAGCCACCATTCAAAGAGTGCGTAATAGCTCACTGGTCGAGTGTTGTGGCGCCGACAATGATCGGGGCTCAAGCTTGCAACCGAAGCCGTGGATGGCCGCGCAAGCGGTCGTGGTAGAGGAGCGTTCTGCAGGCGTCGAAGCATGACCGTGAGGACATGTGGAGCGTGCAGAAGTGCGAATGCCGGCACAAGTAGCGAGAAACACGTGAGAAACGTGTTCGCCGTAAGTCTAAGGTTTCCTGGGCAACGTTACTCGTCCCAGGGTCAGTCGGGCCTAAGCCGAGGCCGAAAGGCGTAGGCGATGGACAGTTGGTCAACATTCCAACACCACCGACCGTTCGTTATCAGCAATGGGGTGACGGGGAAGGATAGACCTGACGGGGCGCCGGTTGTCCCCGACGCAAACAGGTAGGGGGCCGGGTAGGCAAATCCGCCCGGCACTAACCCCGAGAGAATGCCAAGGCACCTAGTGCCGATGGGGTTGATTCCATGCCTCCAAGAAAAACCTCTAGCGAGAACGGCGGTGCCCGTACCGCAAACCGACACAGGTAGACGGGAAGAGGATTCCAAGGCGATCGAGAGAAGCGTGGCTAAGGAACTCGGCAAAATGTCCCCGTAACTTCGGGAGAAGGGGAGCCCCTGCTGGTGATCCGGCTTGCCCGGTGAGCTGGTGGGGGCCGCAGAGAAAAGGCCCAACCGACTGTTTACTAAAAACACAGGTCTCTGCTAAAGCGAAAGCTGACGTATAGGGGCTGACGCCTGCCCGGTGCCGGAAGGTTAAGAGGAGGGGTGCAAGCCCTGAATTGAAGCCCCGGTAAACGGCGGCCGTAACTATAACGGTCCTAAGGTAGCGAAATTCCTTGTCGGGTAAGTTCCGACCCGCACGAATGGCGTAACGAGTTGGGCGCTGTCTCGGCCACGCACTCGGCGAAACTGAAGTACCTGTGAAGATGCAGGTTACCCGCGGCAGGACGGAAAGACCCCGTGGAGCTTTACTACAACTTGCCACTGAAATGGGGTCTAGCATGTAGAGGATAGCTGGGAGGCTGCGAAGCCGGGCCGCCAGGTTCGGTGGAGCCAACCTTGGAATACCAGCCTTGCTAGATTTTATTTCTAACCGGTGCCGTCATCCGGTACCGGGACCGTGGCAGGCGGGTAGTTTGACTGGGGCGGTCGCCTCCTAAACTGTAACGGAGGCGCCCAAAGGTTCCCTCAGCCTGGATGGAAATCAGGCCTAGAGAGTGCAATGGCATAAGGGAGCTTGACTGTGAGGCCTACAAGCCGAGCAGGGACGAAAGTCGGGCATAGTGATCCGACGGCTCTGTATGGAAAGGCCGTCGCTCAACGGATAAAAGCTACCCCGGGGATAACAGGCTTATCTTGCCCAAGAGTTCACATCGACGGCAAGGTTTGGCACCTCGATGTCGGCTCGTCGCATCCTGGGGCTGGAGTAGGTCCCAAGGGTTGGGCTGTTCGCCCA
>DASYKI010000008.1:0-58105 GCA_035995545.1 Candidatus Dormiibacterota bacterium | reverse complement strand
GGATGCTGCAGGAAGCCGTTGATGCCCTCTTCGACAACGGCCGTCGTGGCCGGGTGATCACCGGGACCAACAAGCGGCCGCTGAAATCGCTGTCCGACATGCTGAAGGGCAAGCAGGGCCGGTTCCGCCAGAACCTGCTCGGCAAGCGCGTCGACTACTCCGGCCGTTCGGTCATCGTGGTCGGCCCCGACCTCAAGCTGCACGAGTGCGGCCTGCCCAAGAAGATGGCGCTGGAGCTGTTCAAGCCCTTCGTCATGCGCGAGCTGGTCTCGCAGGGCTTCACCCAGAACATCAAGAGCGCCAAGCGCATGGTGGAACGCGTGCGTCCCGAGGTGTGGGACGTGCTCGACCAGGTGATCAAGGAGCACCCGGTGCTCCTCAACCGCGCCCCGACCCTGCACCGCCTCGGCATCCAGGCCTTCATGCCGGTGCTGGTCGAGGGGCAGGCGATCCAGATCCATCCGCTGGTCTGCGCCGCCTTCAACGCCGACTTCGACGGCGACCAGATGGCCGTGCACGTGCCGCTGTTCAGCGGTGCGGTCGCGGAAGCCAAGAACCTGATGATGTCGAGCAACAACATCCTCAGCGCCTCCAACGGTTTCCCGGTGGTGTCGCCGACCCAGGACATCGTGCTCGGCTCCTACTACCTGACCCAGGATTGGAACACCCCGCCGACCGACGAGGACGGCGTGCGCAAGCTGCGCCGCTTCGCCAGCAGCGAGGAGGCGGTGCTCGCCTACGAGCACGGGGTCATCGACCTGCACGACTTCGTCCGCGTCCGGCTGCCCAAGCGCATCCTGGAGTCGAGCCTCGCCGGCGAGGTGCCCGAGGGTGCCGAGCTGGTGGTGACCACCCCCGGCCGCCTCATCTTCAACGAGGTGCTGCCGCTGGGTGAGCCGGCCACCGAGAATCCCTATCCCTCGATGGCCTTCCGCAACGAGGTGCTCGACCTCAAGAAGCTGCGCGCCCTGATCAAGGAGTGCTACGAGCTGCACGGCTCGGAGCGCACCGCGACCATCGCCAACGACATCAAGCGCCTCGGTTTCCACTACGCCACCAAGGCCGGCGTGACCGTCTCGGCGATGGACATCAAGACCCCGGCCGCCAAGGCCCCGATCATCCTGGAGGCCGAGAAGGCGGTCGAGGCTGTCGACCTGCAGTTCCGCCGCGGCCTGATCACCGACGAGGAGCGCTACCGCACCACCGTCGAGATCTGGACCAAGGCCACCGACGACGTCACCCTCGCCACCATGTCGTCGTTCGACAAGTTCCACTCCGTCCTGATGATGTCGCAGTCGGGAGCGCGAGGCTCGACGCAGCAGATCCGTCAGCTCGCCGGCATGCGCGGACTGATGGCCGACCCCACCGGCCGGATCATCGACCTGCCCATCAAGGCCAACTTCTCCGAGGGCCTCACCGTCCTCGAGTACTTCATCTCGACGCACGGCGCCCGCAAGGGACTTGCCGACACCGCGCTGCGCACCGCCGACTCCGGGTACCTCACCCGCCGCCTGGTGGACGTGGCCCAGGACGTCATCGTCCGCGTCGAGGACTGCGAGACCACCGCCGGCATCTGGATCGACCTCGACGAGGGCGAGCTGGGTGAGCGCGTGGTCGACCGCTTCTCGGGCCGCATCGCGGCGCAGGACATCGTCGCCGGCGACGAGACGCTGGTGACCGCGGGCGAGGAGATCAGCGACGCCGCGGCGCGTCGCGTCCAGCAGGAGCGCGCCACCGTGGCCCGGGTCAAGGTGCGCAGCACCATGACCTGCAAGGCCCGCGAGGGCGTCTGCCGTGCCTGCTACGGACGCAACCTGGCGACGGGCCGCCTGGTCGAGATCGGCGAGGCCGTGGGTGTCATCGCGGCACAGTCGATCGGCGAGCCGGGCACGCAGCTGACCATGCGCACGTTCCACACCGGCGGCGTGGCAACCGGCGGCGCCGACATCACCCAGGGTCTGCCCCGCGTCGAGGAGCTGTTCGAGGCCCGCGTCCCCAAGGGCAAGGCGCAGATCAGCGAGATCGACGGCGTGGTCGAGATCGTCCGTCCCGACAGCGCGGGCACCCGCGTCATCGACCGGACCCTCAAGGTCAAGGTCGTGTCGCGCGACGTCTTCGACACCACCTACGCGGTCGGCCCCAAGCAGGTCGTGGTGGTGGAGGACGGCACTCCCGTCATCGAGGGCGCGCCGCTGATCCAGGGCCAGGACGAGAACGGCGGCGACATCGTCATCCGGGCCAAGTACGCGGGCGTGGTCAAGGTCGGCAAGAAGGAGGTCCTGGTGCGCACCTCGGAGGAGGACGTGCGCGAGTACCCGATTCCCGCGTCGGCCCAGCTCACCGTCCACGACGGCGACCACGTGCAGGCCGGCGACCGCATCACCGAGGGCTCGATCAGCCCGCAGGAGCTGCTGCTGGTCCGCGGGCGCGACGACGTGCAGAACTACCTCGTCCGCGAGGTGCAGCGCGTCTACCGCTCCCAGGGTGTCGACATCAACGACAAGCACATCGAGGTGATCGTCCGGCAGATGATGCGCAAGGTGCGCATCGACAACGCCGGTGACACCGACCTGCTCCCCGGCGAGATCGTCTCGCAGTTCGAGTGGGAGGAGGCCAACGCCAAGGCGCTCAGCGAGGGCGGCGAGCCCGCCATCGCCCAGACGGTGCTGCTCGGCCTGATCAAGGCGGCGCTCAACACCGCGTCGTGGCTCTCGGCCGCATCCTTCCAGGAGACGACGCGAGTGCTCACCGAGGCGGCCATCTCCGGCAAGATCGACCGTCTGCGCGGTCTCAAGGAGAACGTCATCATCGGCAAGCTCATCCCCGCGGGCACCGGTCTCGACTACTACCAGAAGCTCCGCGAGGAGGCCGCTCGCCTCTACGAGTACGACGACCTGGCCGCCGAGCCGGAAGGCGCGCCGGCGGGTTCGTTCTGACGGTCCCCGTCCCGTAGTCTCGAAGGGAGCCCTGGGCCACGCGGCCCGGCGGCTCCCTTTTCTTTTGCTGGAGAGAGCCCTGTGCCAGACGCCAACGCCGCGGTCCTCCTCGACGTCGACGGCACCCTGGTGGACAGCAACTACCTGCACGTCCTCGCCTGGGCGCGCAGCTTCGCCGAGCACGGCATCCGCGACGTGCCCATGGCGGCGATCCACCACTGCATCGGCATGGGCTCGTCGGAGCTGCTGGAGACGCTGATCGGGTCGGCGCGCGAGGACGTCAACGACGGGCACTCGCGGCACTTCGCGCCGCTGCGCGAGGAGATCGGCCTGCTGCCCGGTGCCCGCGACCTGCTGTTCGCGCTGTCGCAGCGAGGGTTTCGCGTCGTGCTCGCAACGTCGGCCAAACCCGAGGACCTCGACGCGCTGCGCCGCACCCTCGACGCCGACGCGGTCATCGACCACATCACCTCCTCGAAGGACGTGGCGGCGGCCAAGCCCGCGCCCGACCTCTTCGCGGTGGCCCACCAGGCGGCGGGACTGCCGCCCGAGCGCTGCATCGCCGTCGGCGACACCGTCTGGGACGTCAGGTCGGCCAACGGCGCGGGCGTCGCCTGCGTTTGTGTCACCACCGGCGGGATCTCGGAGTCCGAGCTGCGCTCGGCGGGTGCGGCGGCCGTGTACTCCGGCGCGGATCAGCTGCTGGCCAGGCTCGACGAGTCGCCGATCGGCGAGCTGCTGCGGACATGACGGCGACGAGAGCGGGGGCGCTGGCCGGCGTCGACGCCGTGGTGTTCGACATCGGCGAGACGCTGGTCGACGAGACGCGCACCTGGGAGTCGTGGGCCGACTGGCTGGGCGTCCCGCGGCTCACCCTGCTGGGCATGATCGGCTGGGGCGCCGCCACCGGGGCGCTGCCCGGCGAGGTGGTGCGCATCGTCCGGCCCGGCATCGACATCCGTGCCGAGCAGGCCAAGCGCCGCGACGCCGGCATCCCCGACGGCTTCATCACCGCCGACCTCTATCCCGACGTGGTGCCCTGCTTTCAGGGGTTGGCGGCGGCCGGTCTGCGCGTCGGCATCGCGGGCAACCAGCCGGCTCACGTCGAGGACTTCTTCCACGAGCTGCCCGTCGAGCTGGCCCTGTGCGCCTCGTCGGGAACCTGGCGGGTCAGCAAGCCGTCCCCGCGGTTCTTCGAGTGCATCGCCGAGGCGCTCGACCTGCCGCCGGCCCGCATCGCCTACGTCGGCGACCGCGTCGACAACGACGTCCTGCCGGCTCGGGCCCTGGGCATGGTGGCGGTGCACGTGCGTCGCGGTCCCTGGGGATACGCGCACGCGCTGCGGCCCGACGTGGACCGCGCCCACCTGCGCATCGAGTCGCTGCTCGACCTGCTTCAGGATGACCTGCGCAGCGCGGCCTCGGCGGCGAGCATGCCGCAGATGCCGTGGACGCCACCACCCGGCGGCGTCGACGACGAGCAGATGTAGAGAGAGGGATCGGGGGTGGCGTAGGGGAGGAGACTCGGCACGGGACGGGCGAAGATCTGGCGCAGGTCCTGCAGGCCGCCGTTGATGTCCCCCCCGACGTAGTTGGGGTTGTGCGCCTCCAGGTCCTTCGGGCTCATCACGCTGCGGGCCAGGATGCGGTCGCGGAAGCCGGGGGCGAAGCGCTCCACCTGCGCCTCGATGCGCGCGGTCATGTCGACCGTCGAGCCGTTGGGGACGTGGCAGTAGCCCCACAGCGTGTGTCTGCCCGCTGGGGCGCGCGTGGGATCGGCCAGCGTGGGCTGGGTGATCAGCACGAAGGGACGCTCGGGGTGCTCGCCGCGTCCCACCGCGGCCTCGGAGGCGATCAACTCGCCGGCGCTGCCGGTGAGATGCAGCGTGCCCGCCTGGGTGCACTGTGGATCCCGCCACGGCACGGGGCCGTCGAGCGCCCAGTCCAGCTTGAAGGCGCCGGCGCCGTAGCTGTAGCGCTGCAGCCCGGCGCGGTAACGGGGGGCCAGCCGGTGGCCGGCGACCTGGAGAACCTGCCGTGGGGTGAGGTCGAGCATGACGGTGCGTGCGCGCAGGTCGTCAACGTTGCTGACCGGGTGGTCGGTCACCAGCGTCCCGCCCAGGGCATGCAGCTCGGCGACCAGCGCTTCCGCGATGCGCTGGGAGCCACCTCGCGCGAACGGCCAGCCCACGGCGTGGCCGAGCATGCCGAGAATGAGCCCGAACGCCGCGGTGGCCGGCTGGTGCAGTGGCACCATGCTGTGCGCCGCCATGCCCAGGAACAGCGCGCGCGTGGCGTCGTCCTCGAAGGACCTGGCCAGTCCCTGGGCCGGGCGCACGGCGTGCAGGCCGAAGCGCGCGGCCGCGACGGGATGGCGGGGGATGCGCACCGGGCCGAGCAGGTCGGCGATCAGTGCGTCGGAGCTCTCCACCAGCGGCGCGTACAGCGATTCCCACCTGCGACCGTCGTGCGCGCTGAGCTGTGCCGCGGTGGCGGCGACGGAGCGGTGGAGGAGGAGAGCGTCGCGGTCCTCGAAGGGATGCGCCAGCGGTGCCGAGGCATGCACGAACTCGAGGCCGTGCCGCGCCAGTGAGGAGCGGCGAAAGAACGGGGACGCCATCAGCAGCGGGTGCACCGTGGCGCAGACGTCGTGGGTGAAGCCCGGCAGGGTGAGCTGCTGCGACCGCGTCCCACCGCCGGGCGACGCCGCCCGCTCGTACACGGTGACCTCGCGTCCGGCGCGCGCCAGGGTGATCGCGGCGGCCAGCCCGTTCGGGCCAGAGCCGACCACAACTGCGTCGCTGGCGGCGGGGCTGGGGGTCAGCGGGTGTCTCTCCCGAAGCGCCGCAGGCGCAGCGCGTTGGCGACGACCGAGACCGAGCTGAACGCCATCGCCAGCGCGGCCAGGACGGGGGGAACGATGTCGAACACCGCCAGCGGGACCAGCACCAGGTTGTAGCCGAACGCCCAGGCGAGGTTCTGGCGGATCACCCGTAGCGTGGCACGGCTGAGCGCTATGGCGCTGGCGATCGAGGCGACGTCGCCGTGCACCAGGGTGATGTCGGCGGCGGCCATGGCTGCGCCGGTGCCGGTGGCGAGGGCGATGCCGATGTCGGCGGCGGCCAGGGCGGGGGTGTCGTTGATGCCGTCCCCGACCATGGCGATGGGTGCATCCGCATCCCGCAGCCGGGTGATGAGCGCTGCCTTGGCGGCGGGCGAGAGCTCGCCGTGGTGTTCGTCGATGCCCGCCTGGGCCGCCACGGTCGCCACGGTGTCGGCGCGGTCGCCGCTGGCGAGGATGACGCGCAGACCCTCGGCGCGGAGGCGGGCGACGCCGTCGCGGGCGTCGGGCCGCAGGGCGTCGGCGAGCTGGAGTCGCAGCGCCGCGTGGCCGTCGACGGCGACGAGCACCTCGGTATGCGGGTCAGCTTTGGAAGCGGCGGGCGATGCACCCGCCCCCGCTATGTTCCGGCTCGCGCCCGCCGACGCATCGACGCTGCCTGCCGCAGCAACCCCGGCAGAAGAAACCGCGGGCGCGAGCCCAGCCACAGCGGATGCCGGTGCATCGCCCGCGCCTTCGAAGCGCCCCGCCGCAACCCCCTGCGCGGACAACCAGGCCCCCGACCCGACCAGCACCGCATGCCCCCCGACCACCCCGCTCACCCCACCTCCAGGATGGCCGCGGACCTCGCTCGCCGCCGGCACATCCACCCCGAGCCGCACAGCCGCCTCGACCACCGCTCGAGCCAGCGGATGCTCCGACCCCATCTCCACCGCCGCAGCTAGCCGCAGCGCCTCCACCTCGCCCGCGGGCGACAACCCAACCACCACCGGCCGCCCGACGGTGAGCGTCCCCGTCTTGTCGAGAACCACCGTGCGCAGCGCGTGAATCCGCTCCAGCGCCTCGCCCCCGCGCACCAGCAGCCCCAGCTCGGCGCCGCGCCCGCTGGCCACCATCACCGCTGCCGGCGTGGCCAGCCCGAGGGCGCAGGGGCAGGCGACGACAAGCACCGCCACCGCAGGAATCATCGCCTCGACCGCCGAGTGGCCGGTGAGCATCCATCCCAGAAAGGTCAGCGCCGCCACGACCAGGATCGCCGGGACGAACACCGCCGACACCCGATCCGCCAGCCGCTGCACCGGAGCCTTGTCCGCCTGCGCCTGCTCGACCAGCCGCACGATCGAGGCCAGCACCGTGTCCTCGCCGGTGCGCGTCACCCGAACCTGCAGTGGCGCATCCCCGTTGACGGTGCCGCCGATGACGCCATCGCCCACCGCCTTGGACACCGGCGCCGACTCACCCGTCACCAGCGCCTCGTCGGCAAACCCCTCCCCGACAACCACCACCCCGTCGACCGGCACCGCCTCACCCGGCCGGACCAGGACGAGGTCCCCGCGCCGCAGCTCCTCGACGCCGACGTCCACCGGCTCCCCCGCATCGGCGCGGGCATCGGCCCGCCGCAGCAGATGCGCCACCCGCGGCTGGACCGTCGCCAGCGCCTCGATGGCCGCTCCCGCCCGCCCCCGGGCGCGCAGCTCCAGGTACTTGCCCACCGCGATGAGGGTGATCACCAGCGTGCTGACATCGAAGAACGGCATCCGGCCCGGCAGCGCGATGACCACCACGACCGAGTAGAGGAAGGCGATGCTGCTCCCCAGCGACACCAGCGTGTCCATGGTGGTGCTGCCGTGCCGCGCCGCCTGCAGCGCGCTGCGGTGGAACATCGCGCCCACCCATACGAACACCGGAAAGGCGAGAACCAGCTGGAGGGCTCGCGACCACCCCGCGTCCGGCGCCCCATAGGCGAGCCCGAGGACGGCGGCGCTGAGCACAGCCGCAAACCCGAGCTGGACCTCGCGGCGGCGCAGCTCAGCACGCCGCCGGGCGCCGCGCGCGGCCGCCCCCGCTGCGAGGCTCTCGCGCGGCGCGGGCACCGAAGCCTCGTAGCCGGCTCCGCGCACCGCACCGACCAGCGCCTGCGCCTCCACGCCGCCCGCCGCCGAGACCACCGCCCGCTCGGTGGCGAGGTTGACCGACACGCTGGACACGCCCGGCACCGCCGCCAGCGCCTGCTCGACGTGGTGCACGCACGACGCGCAGCTCATCCCCACGACGTCGAGGTGGACGCGCCGCTCCTCGGACGCGCCGGAGTCGGCCACACCCGCCGGGGTCGCCTCACGCTCGGTGGTGGCCGGCGAGCTCACGACGCCTCCTCGTCGCCCGGCAGCGGCAGCGGCTGCGCCCGGTCCCGGAAGTCGGTCAGCGAGGCGTTGTAGCGCAGCGCCTCCAGCAGCTCGGCAATCTTCTCCTCGCCGCCGCCCGCCTGGATGGCCTCGGTGACGCAGGTTTCCAGGTGGTTCCGCAGGAGCACGCGGTTGACCTTCTCCAGCGACGCCTGCATGGCCGCCACCTGCTTCATCAGGTCGGGGCAGTAGACCTCCTCGTCGACCATGCCGATCACGCCGTCGAGGTGGCCGCGCACGGTCTTGAGGCGGACCAGGGCTTCGCGCTTGTGCTTGGGGATCATGGGCGCAATTCTATGCCACCCCACCCGGGGAGGGGTATCAGGGCGCTTCGACGTCGGGGCGAGTCCGGGGCTTCACCGGGTGTTAATCCCCGCTGGGCGATGATCCGAAAAGACCATGCGTACCAGCCCAGCCATGCCCCGGCGGCAGCCGGGGGCGGCCGCGGCTCCACGGCCGGCAGGAACCCGTCTCGCGCCATCGCTGGCGCGCATCTCGGCGCGCCTGCGCCTCGAGCCGCCCGGGACGCCGCGGGCACGCGCCGCATGGGTGGTGCTGGCCGCGGTGGCCGGCGTCCTGCTCACCCTGCTGGCCCTGGCCATCTCCCACGACGCCGTGCAGGACCGCGACCTCAGCCTGCTGCGCTCGCTGCACGACACCCTGGTCAGCGGCGGGGTCATCAAGTTCGCCGACGAGGCCGCCGACTGGGTGTCGGTGTGGCTTGGACCGGGACCACACCTTCTCCCGGTCACCCTCGGCGTCGCGTTCCTGGCCTGGCGCCAGGGACGGCTGCGCCTGGCCGTCTTCGTGCCGCTCGCCTTCGCCGCCGGGCTGGTCGGCGAGCGCGTCCTCAAGATCGTGCTGGCGAGGCCGCGTCCCAATCTCTACCCGGACATGGCCCTGTCCACCGGCCCCTCCTTCCCCAGTGGGCACGCGGTGGGAGCCATCTGCGCCGTCGCCGTGCCGGTGCTGGTGATGGCCTGGCTGGCGCGGCGCACCTGGCTGCGGGTGAGCCTGGTCGTCCTGGCCGTGCTGCTGGTCGTCGCCATCGACCTGGCCCGCCTGGTGCTCGCCGTCCACTGGCCCACCGACGTGCTCGCCGGCAACCTGCTCGGCATCGCCATCTGCGGGGTGCTCGCCGCGGCGCTCGGGCTGCCCGGCCCCGGCGCCATGACGCGGCCCGGCCGGCACCTGTTCACGGCGTGGTGGCAGCGTGTCGACCCGGAGCGTCCGGGCGGCGACGTCGACTCCGGCGTGGAGGGCAACCGCCGGCTCACCTCGGTGACCGGGGCCGTCCAGGTCGGGGTGCTGACCGTGGTCATCCTCAGCGGCGTGGTCTTCGGCTCGGTGCCCTGGCTGCACTTCGTCAGCGGCTTCGTGGCCATCCCGCTGACCCTGCTCAAGCTGGGCAGCACCGGCTACCGCTTCGTCCACTACTACGTGGCCCGCAGCCAACCGTTCCGCGCCGCCGGGCCGCCCACCTGGCTGCCCCGGCTGCTGGCACCGGTGCTGGTCGCCTCGGCGGTGGTCGCCCTGGTGACCGGCTCCGTCCTCTTCTTCCAGGGCACCACCCACGGCACCTGGGCCAGCCTGCACACCGACAGCGCCGTGGTCTTCATCGTGGCCGTCATCGCCCACCTGGCGGTGCACGCCCGGACGTCCTACCTGGCCACCGCCGCCGAGCTGCGCCGGCCGCGCTCCGTCGAGGCGCCGCGCGGACTGGGGACGCGCCGCGCCGCGGTGCTCGGGGCCTGCGTGGCCGGCCTGTTGCTCGGCGCCGGCCTCGTCCTCGCCTACCCCTGGAACGCCTAGGCACCTGAAGGGCCGAGGGGCCGGCCGCCCGGCACGCTACAGTCGGTGCGCATGGATACCGTCCCCGCGCCGGGCCCGGCCGCCCCGCTCTCTCCCGACACCCCCGCCGGCTCCGGTCCGTGGACCGATCCCGGCGCGCACCCGGTCGGCCCCGGCGTGCACCGCATCCCCCTGCCGCTGCCGGGTGACGCGCTCAAGGCGGTCAACGTCTACGCCATCGAGGACG
The DNA here is from genome assembly GCA_035995545.1 of Candidatus Dormiibacterota bacterium. Classification (GTDB taxonomy): domain Bacteria; phylum Chloroflexota; class Dormibacteria; order Aeolococcales; family Aeolococcaceae; genus DASRDZ01. Next base: position 47,887 of record DASYKI010000008.1, on the reverse strand, counting down.
GCGACCGCCTCGCCCTGGTCGACTCCGGCTGGCACCAGGACGACTCCTGGGAGTCGCTGCGCGCGGGGCTGCGCCAGATCGGCGCCGCGCCGGGCGACATCGACCGCGTCCTGGTCACCCACATCCACCACGACCACTACGGCCAGGCGCCGCGCATCCGCGCCGAGTCCGGGGCCACCGTGCTGCTGGGGGAGGGGGAGAGCCGCTCGCTCGACACCATCACCGACCCCGAGCTGCGCCGCCGCGCCGACGAGGACCGCGTCGAGCGCCTCGTCCTCGCCGGCGCGGAGGAGCTGATCCCCGCGGTGGAGGAGATCATGCGCCTGCAGGTGCGCAACTCCATGGCCATCTGGGAGATGCCCGACGTGCTCGCCCCCGACGGGTACCTGGTCGAGCTGAAGACCCGCGCCCTGGAGGTGATCGCCACCCCGGGCCACACCCGCGGCCACGTCAGCCTGCTCGACCGCGACGCGCGGGTCTTCTTCGCCGGCGACCACGTCCTGCCCCACATCACCCCGTCGCTCGGCGTCGAGCCCTTCAGCGGCGAGGGCATGCCGCTGATCGAGTTCATCGCCTCGCTGACCAAGGTGCGCCCGCTCGAGGTCGACCGCGTTCTCCCCGCCCACGGCCCCGACTTCACGGGCCTGCGCGACCGCGTCGACGCCCTGCTCGACCACCACGCCACCCGCCTGGCCGCCTGCGTCGCCGCCATCAAGGCCGGCGCCACCACCGGCTACGAGGTGGCCCACCAGATCCCCTGGACCCGCCGCAACCGCCGCTTCGAGGAGCTCGACCTCGGCAACCGCCTGCTCGCCCTCACCGAGACGGTCGCCCACCTGGAGCTGCTCGCCGTCCAGGGCACCATCGCCGCCGAGGACCGCGAAGGCCACCGCCTCTATCGCGGCGCCTGAGTCGCGCCGTTTGACGCCGCACTCGGCGCGCTGGTAGGATCACCCGTCGCGCCTGCGGGCGGCAGGCGTTGTGGTGCGCGTCGGCGAGGACCCTCCCGGGGGCCTGGCAGCGCACTCAACCACAAGGCAATCACTACCACCGGAGACTCGTGCCCACCATCCAGCAGCTGGTCCGCAAGGGCCGCAAGCAGATCGCCAAGAAGACCAAGGCTCCCGCGCTCAAGGGCTCGCCCCAGCGCCGCGGCGTCTGCGTGCGCGTCTACACCATGACGCCCAAGAAGCCGAACTCGGCGCTGCGCAAGGTGGCCCGCGTCCGGCTGACCAGCAAGGTGGAGGTCACCGCCTACATCCCCGGCATCGGCCACAACCTCCAGGAGCACAGTGTCGTGCTCATCCGAGGCGGCCGCGTCAAGGACCTGCCCGGAGTTCGATATCACGTGATCCGGGGTATCCTCGACACGGCGGGAACCAAGAACCGCAAGCAGGGCCGTAGCAAGTACGGTGCCAAGCGCGAGAAGGCGGCTTCGCGATGAGCCCTCTCGCAGCAACTCCTCAGGCAGCGCAGGCAGCCTGAGCCACCTCCCGGCCGGAGCGCGCCGCCCCTCGAAGGGCAGCGCGAGCCGAGACCCCGGGACCATCCACCACCAAAGGACAGAACGCCCACCCCATGCCGCGCCGCCAGCGAATCACCAAGAGGACGATCCTCCCCGATCCCATCTACGGGAGCACCGGGGTGGCCAAGTTCGTCAACTGCCTGATGCTCAACGGCAAGAAGAGCATTGCAGAGCGGATCGTCTACGACTCCTTCGAGAAGATCCGGCGAAGCTCGCGGCGTGAGCCGCTCGACGTCTTCGAGACGGCGATGCGCAACGTCACCCCTGTCCTCGAGGTCAAGCCCAAGCGGGTCGGCGGCGCCACCTACCAGGTGCCCGTCGAGATCCGCCACGACCGCCGCGCGGCCCTGGCGCGCCGCTGGATCATCCGCTACTCGCGCGGCCGCAACGGCAAGAGCATGGCGGACAAGCTGGCCTCTGAACTCATGGACGCCGCCAACGGCGTGGGAGCCTCCATCAAGCGCAAGGAGGACACCCACAAGATGGCCGAGTCCAACAAGGCCTTCAGCCACTTCCGGTATTAGTCACAGGTTTCAAGAACTAGAGATGCCCCCCGCAACGCAGACGCGCGCGTTCCCCCTCGAGAAGACCCGCAACATCGGGATCATGGCCCACATCGACGCGGGCAAGACCACGACGACCGAGCGCGTCCTCTTCTACACCGGCCGCATCCACAAGATGGGTGAGGTGCACGAGGGCGCCGCCACCATGGACTGGATGGTCCAGGAGCAGGAGCGCGGCATCACCATCACCTCGGCTGCGACTGCCGCGGAGTGGCGCGGCCACCGTATCAATATCATCGACACACCCGGGCATGTGGACTTCACCGTCGAGGTGGAGCGCAGCCTGCGCGTGCTCGACGGCGCGGTGGCCGTCTTCGACGCCGTCGCCGGCGTGGAGCCCCAGTCCGAGACCGTGTGGCGCCAGGCCGACCGCTACGGCGTGCCCCGCATCGCCTTCATCAACAAGATGGACCGCATCGGCGCCAGCTTCTACAACTCGGTCGACTCCATTCGCGAGCGCCTGGGCGCCAAGCCCATCCCGGTGCAGCTGCCCATCGGCTCCGAGGCCGACTTCAAGGGCATGATCGACCTGATCAACCAGGTGGCCATCTACTACACCGACGACCTGGGCACCGCGCTGGAGCGCAGCGAGATCCCCGACGACATGATCGAGCTCGTCGCCAAGCACCGCCACGACATGCTCGAGGCCGTCGCCGAGTCCGACGACGAGCTGATGATGAAGTACCTCGAGGGCGAGGAGCTGAGCCGCGAGGACATCGTCCGCGGCCTGCGCCTGGGCACCGTGAGCACGCGCATCGTGCCCGTGCTCTGCGGCAGCGCGCTGAAGAACAAGGGCGTGCAGCCGATGCTCGACGCCATCGTCGACTTCCTGCCCTCGCCGCTGGAGAAGCCCCCCGTCGAGGGCACCGACCCCAAGAGCGGCGACGTCAAGGTGCGCACCGTCGATGACGACGAGCCCTTCTCCGCACTCGCCTTCAAGATCATGACCGACCCCTTCGTCGGCACTCTGACCTTCTTCCGCGTGTACAGCGGCCGCCTGCAGAGCGGCAGCTACGTCTACAACGCGACCAAGGGAGAGAAGGAGCGCGTCAGCCGCATCCTGCAGATGCACGCCAACCACCGCGAGGAGATCGACGAGGTCCGCACCGGCGACATCGCCGCCGCCATCGGCCTGCGCAAGACCACCACCGGTGACACGCTCTGCGCCGAGAACGCGCCGATCATCCTGGAGAACATCACCTTCCCCGAGCCGGTGATCAGCGTCGCCATCGAGCCCAAGACCAAGGCCGACCAGGACAAGATGTCCGCCGCGCTCGGCAAGCTGACCCAGGAGGATCCGACCTTCCGGGTGCGCACCGACGACGAGACCGGCCAGACCGTCATCTCCGGCATGGGCGAGCTGCACCTCGAGATCATCGTCGACCGCCTGCTGCGTGAGTTCAAGGTCGACGCCAACGTCGGCAAGCCGCAGGTCGCCTACCGGGAGACGATCGCCACCAAGGCGCACGGCACCGGTCGCTTCATCCGCCAGTCGGGCGGCCGCGGCCAGTACGGCCACGTCGAGCTCGAGCTGGAGCCCAACGAGATGGGCAAGGGCTTCGAGTTCGTCAACAAGGTCGTCGGCGGCAGCGTGCCGCGCGAGTACGTCGCGCCCACCGAGAAGGGAATCATCGACGCGATGAACAACGGCGTCCTCGCCGGGTTCCCCGTCGTCGACGTCAAGATCACCCTGGTCGACGGCTCGTACCACGACGTCGACTCCAACGAGCAGGCCTTCCAGATCGCCGGCTCGATGGGCTTCAAGGACGGCATGCGCAAGGCCAAGCCCACCCTGCTGGAGCCGATCATGAAGGTCGAGGTCACCATGCCCGAGGACTTCATGGGCGACGTGATGGGCGACCTCACCGGCCGCCGCGGCCACATCCTGGGCATGTCCTCGCGCACCACCACCCAGGTGGTGCAGGCCGAGGTGCCCCTCAGCAACATGTTCGGCTACTCGACCCAGCTGCGCAGCATGACGCAGGGTCGCGCCAACTACTCCATGCAGTTCGATCATTACCAGGCTCTTCCGGCGAACTTGGCGGAAGAGATCGTCGCGAAGTCTCGTAGCTAAGAGCCAGGAGCGAAGGTTTAAAGAAGATGGGAAAGAAGAAGTACGACAGCAGCAAGCCACACGTGAACGTCGGCACCATCGGTCACATCGACCATGGCAAGACGACACTGACGGCTGCGATCACCAAGGTGCTGGCCGAGAAGGGCGGCGCCGAGTTCCGCTCCTTCGACTCGATCGACAACGCACCCGAGGAGAAGGCGCGCGGCATCACAATCGCCACCGCGCACGTCGAGTACGAGACGGACAAGCGTCACTACGCGCACGTCGACTGCCCGGGCCACGCCGACTACATCAAGAACATGATCACCGGCGCGGCGCAGATGGACGGCGCCATCCTGGTGGTGGCGGCGACCGACGGTCCCATGCCGCAGACGCGCGAGCACATCCTGCTCGCCTCGCAGGTCGGCGTGAAGTACATCGTGGTCGCCCTCAACAAGGTCGACGCCGTCGACGACGAGGAGCTGCTCGAGCTCGTCGAGCTCGAGGTCCGCGAGCTGCTCAGCAAGTACAACTTCCCCGGCGACGACATCCCCGTGGTCCGCGTCTCCGCGCTCAAGGCGCTGGAGGGCGACAAGGACTACAGCGAGGCCATCGTCAAGCTGATGGACGCCGTGGACAGCTACATCCCGCTGCCAGAGCGCCCCATCGACCAGCCGTTCATGATGCCCATCGAGGACGTGTTCTCGATCGAGGGTCGCGGCACGGTGGTCACCGGTCGCATCGAGCGCGGTGTGGTCAAGGTCAACGAGTCGGTCGAGATCGTCGGCATCAAGGACACCGCCAAGACCACGGTCACCGGCGTCGAGATGTTCCACAAGCTGCTCGACACCGGCGAGGCCGGCATGAACGTCGGCTGCCTGATCCGCGGGGTCAAGCGCGACGAGGTCGAGCGCGGCCAGGTTCTGGCCAAGCCCGGCAGCATCACGCCGCACACCAACTTCAAGGCGCAGGTGTACGTGCTGAGCAAGGACGAGGGTGGCCGGCACACGCCGTTCTTCACCGGGTACCGTCCCCAGTTCTACATCCGCACCACCGACGTCACCGGTACCATCGGCCTCCCCGAGGGCGTGGAGATGGTCATGCCGGGCGACAACATCGAGATGGACATCAACCTGATCACCCCGATCGCCGTCGAGCAGGGCATGCGCTTCGCGATTCGCGAAGGCGGCCGTACTGTGGGCGCCGGATCGGTCACCTCGATCAGCAAATGATCGTGCGGGGTTCATCCCCGCATTTCCCCTTGTAGGAGCAAACGGCACCAAGCCATGGCCCAGAAGATACGAATCAGGCTCAAAGCCTACGACCACCGAGTGCTCGACCAGGCCGCGTCGAAGATCGTCGACACGGCCACGCGTACGGGCACGCGTGTGGCGGGTCCGGTACCGCTTCCTACGAGCATCTCGAAGTACACCGTCATCCGCTCGCCGTTCATCGACAAGGACTCGCGCGAGCAGTTCGAGATGAGGACGCACAAGCGGATCGTCGACATCCTCGACCCCAACCCCAAGGTGGTCGACGCGCTGATGCGCCTCAACCTCCCCTCGGGCGTCAACATCGAGATCAAGCTGTGATTTTTTCCGCCGTAGGCGGCCCCCGTCTCCCTGTGCCCCAGGGATCTCGGCGCGGAGCGCCCTCATGAGCAAAGGCATCCTGGCGCGCAAGGTCGGCATGACCCAGCTCTTCACCGAGCGCGGCACCGTCGTGCCCGTGACGGTGCTGGAGGCCGGCCCCTGCCGCGTCGTGCAGCGCAAGACCGCCGCACGCGACGGCTACGAGGCCGTGCAGATCGGCTTCGGCGAGCGCACCCCCAAGCACACCACCAAGCCGCTCGGCGGCCACTTCAAGCGGGCCGGCCTGCGCCCGATGCGCCAGCTCGCCGAGCTGCGCGACGCCGGTGAGCTGGAGCTGGGCGCGACATTGACCGTCGACGCGGTGTTCACCGCGGGCGAGCAGGTCGACGTCACCGGCACCAGCAAGGGCAGCGGCTTCTCGGGCCAGCACAAGCGGCACAACTTCGGCCGCGGCCCGGTCACCCACGGCTCGCACAACATCAGGCAGCCCGGCTCGATCGGCTCCGTCGACGCGGCGCGCACCTGGCGCGGCATGAAGATGGCCGGCCAGCACGGCAACGTGAAGCGCACCGTGCGCGGCCTGGAGATCTTCCGCGTCGACGCCGAGCGCAACCTGCTGATGGTCAAGGGCTCGGTGCCCGGCCACCGCAACGCGGTGGTGCTGGTCGTGGCTCACCAGCGGGAGGCGGTGTTCCAGTAATGGCCAGCGCTGACGTCGTCGACCAGAAGGGCGCCGTGACCGGCAGCCTCGACCTCGCTCCCGAGGTGTTCGAGGCCACCGTCAACGAGGCGGTGATGCACCAGGCGCTGCTGCGCCAGCTCGCCAACGGGCGCCAGGGCACCCACGACACCAAGAACCGCAGCGAGGTGCGCGGTGGCGGCCGCAAGCCGTGGCGCCAGAAGGGCACCGGCCGCGCCCGCCAGGGTTCGACCCGGGCGCCGCAGTGGGAGGGCGGCGGCGTCGTCTTCGGTCCCACCCCGCGCAGCTACGCGCAGGACATGCCGCGCAAGCAGCGCCGCCTCGCCCTGCGCGGCGCGCTGACCGCCAAGGCCGCGGCTGGAGAGCTGACCGTGCTCGAGTCCTTCGAGCTGGAGGCACCCAAGACCAAGGCGGTCGTCGGGCTGCTCGACGGAGTCAAGGCCGGCAAGCGGGTGCTGCTGGTGCTCGGCTCGCACAACGAGATGCTGGAGCGCAGCGCGCGCAACATCCCGCACCTGCAGGTGATCATGGCCAGCAACCTCAACGTGCGCGACCTGCTCGTCGCCGAGACGGTGCTGATCACCCGCGACGCGATCGAGCACACCACCGAGGTGCTGACATGACCCGCACCCGGACGTCCGACACCATCCTGGTCCGCCCCGTGGTGAGCGAGAAGTCGTACGCCGCCATGGCCGAGGGCCGCTACGTCTTCCGCTGCCGCCTCGACGCCAACAAGATCGAGATCAAGGCCGCGGTGGAGGACCTCTTCTCGGACCAGAAGATCCTGGTGACCGCGGTCAACACCGTCACCGTCCGCGGCAAGGTGCGCCAGCGCAGCCGCGGCCGCACCCGTGTCGAGGGCCGCAGCCCCAGTTGGAAGAAGGCGATCGTGACGCTGGCCGAGGGCCAGTCGATCAAGGGCCTCTTCGAGGGCGTGTAAGCAATGCCGATCAAGAAGTACAAGCCGACCAGCCCGGGCCGCCGCTTCATGTCGGTCTCCACCTTCGAGGAGATCACCCGCGCCGAGCCCGAGAAGTCGCTGGTCCAGCACCTCAAGAAGCACAGCGGACGCAACGTCAACGGGCGCGTCACCGTGCGCCACCGCGGCGGCGGCCACAAGAAGCTGTACCGCATCATCGACTTCAAGCGGAACAAGCTCGTGGTCCCCGGGCGCGTCGCCGAGATCGAGTACGACCCCAACCGCAGCGCGCGCATCGCCCTCATCCACTACCGCGACGGCGAGAAGCGCTACATCCTCTGTCCCGTCGGGCTGAGCGTCGGCGACATGGTGCAGGCCGGCGTCGGCGCCGAGGTGCGTCCCGGCAACTCCATGCCGATGCAGAACATCCCGCTGGGCTCGACCATCCACAACATCGAGCTCAGCCTGGGCAAGGGCGGCCAGCTGGTGCGCAGCGCCGGCGCGGGCGCGCAGCTGCTCGCTCGCGAGGGACAGTTCGCCACCCTGCGCATGCCCAGCGGCGAGATGCGCCGCGTCGACGTTCGCTGCTCGGCCACCATTGGCCAGGTCGGCAACGTCGACCACGAGAACCAGAACTGGGGCAAGGCTGGCAAGATGCGCTGGCGCGGCTACCGGTCGTCGGTTCGCGGCATGACCATGAACCCCTTCGACCACCCGCACGGCGGCGGTGAGGGTCGCAGCGGCGCCGGCGGCAACCCGCAGACGCCATGGGGCCAGCCGGCGCTGGGCCACCGCACCCGCCACAACAAGTCCACCGACCGCATGATCGTGCGGCGGCGCAAGAAGTAAGCACGAGTCATGAGTCGTTCCACCAAGAAAGGCCCGTTCTGCGACGAGCACCTTCTCAAGAAGGTGCAGATCCTCAACCAGACGCGCGAGAAGAAGGTCGTCAAGACCTGGTCGCGCCGCAGCGACGTGTTCCCCGACATGGTCGGCCACACCATCGCGGTCCACGACGGGCGCAAGCACGTCCCCGTCTTCATCACCGAGGCCATGGTCGGCCACAAGCTGGGTGAGTTCGCCGTGACCCGCCGCTACCGCGGCCACGGCCACCACACCGAGCGCAGTGGGGCGCTGAAATGATCAGCATGATCAACACCCGTTCTCCCAGAACCCTCCGCGGGTTTGGGGGCGGAGCCCCCGGCTGATGGAAGTCGTCGCAACTGCCAAGTGGGTCCGCACCACCGCGCGCAAGGCGCGGCTGGTGGCCGCGCTCGTCGAGGGACTGCCCGTCGACGAGGCGATCGTCGTGCTGTCCTTCACCCCGCGCGCCGCGGCCACGGACGTCAGCAAGGTGATCAAGTCGGCCGCCGCCAACGCCGAGCACAACTACAACCTCGACCGCGCCACCCTGCGGGTCAAGCGCATCGAGATCGAGTCGGCGAGCACCATCAAGCGCTTCCGTCCGCGCGCCCAGGGCCGCGCCTTCAGCATCTTCAAGCGCACCTCGCACCTGCGGGCCTTCGTCGCCGACGACCTGCAGCCGCTCGTGCGCCGCCGCCGCCCCGTCGCCGAAGCACCCGCTGCGGCACCGACTCCGGAGGCACCGGCCGTCCGCAAGTCGTCCAAGTCCGCGGCCGGTTCCAAGTCCGCGGCGGCCACGACGCGCAGCAGCGCCGCCACGCGCTCCCGCAAGCCCCGCGAAACCCCCGCGGCCGAGCCGCAGACCCCGCAGTCCACCGAGGCAGAGGCAGCAGAGTAATGGGCCACAAAGTCAACCCCATCGGGTTCCGCCTCGGCGTCTACCGCAACTGGGAAGCCCGCTGGTACGCCGACAAGGAGTACACCAAGCTCCTCCACGAGGACCTGGCCATGCGCCGGCTGATCAACAGCCGCCTGCGCAACGCCGGCCTGGCGCGCATCGAGACCGAGCGCTCCGCCAACCAGCTCACCGTGGTCATCCAGACCGCCAAGCCGGGCATCGTCATCGGCAAGCAGGGCGCCTCCGTCGACGCGCTGCGCGACGAGCTGGAGCGGATCACCGGCAAGAAGGTCCGGGTCACCATCCACGAGATCAAGAACCCGGAGATGGACGCCAAGCTGGTGGCCGAGAACGTGGCCTCCCAGCTGGAGAAGCGCATCGCCTTCCGCCGCGCCATCAAGCAGTCGATCATGCGCACCATGCGCGCCGGGGCGCGCGGCGTGCGCATCCAGGTGAGCGGGCGTCTCGGCGGCTCGGAGATGTCGCGCCGCGAGTGGGATCGCGACGGCCGCGTGCCGCTGCACACCCTGCGCGCCAACATCGACTACGGGGTCACCGAGGCGCGCACCACCTTCGGCCGCATCGGCGTCCAGGTGTGGATCTACAAGGGCGACTTCGTCACCGCCACCGGCGAGCCGATTCCCGCCGACGGCGCCCAGCGCACCGCGCCGGGACGCGACGACGAGGACGGCGGTGCCGCACCGCGCGGCCGTGCCGCCGCCGCCACGCCGGTGGTCGCCGCACCCGCCGAACGGCCGAAGGCCGCCGCGCCGGCACCCGAGGCCAGCGCTCCCGCAGCCGCAGCCGCCGCCGCGCCCGCCGCCCCTCCCGAGGTGGTGCCTGACGTCGTCATCGACGCCGACATCGACCTCGACGCCATCGACACCGAGGCGGCCGACGACACCGAGACCGACGACGCCATCGCCGCCGACGCCGACGACGACAGCGCCGACACCGAGACCGCGCCCAAGCGCGTCCCGGTGAAGTCGAAGAAGACGACGACCACGCGCAAGCCCACCACGGCCCGCAAGCCCGCCACCAAGGCCAAGCCGGCAGAGACGCCGGCGGCCGAGGACGAGGAGTAGCGCCATGCTGATGCCCAAGCGGACCAAGTTCCGCAAGATGCATCGCGGCCGTCGCCGCGGCATGGCCCAGCGCGGCAGCACGATCGCGTTCGGGACGTACGGCCTGCAGGCGCTCGAGGTCTGCTGGATGACCAACCGCCAGATCGAGGCCGCCCGCCGCGCCATGACCCGCCACGTCCGCCGCGGTGGCCAGATCTGGATCCGCATCTTCCCCGACAAGTCCTTCACCAAGAAGCCCGCCGAGACCCGCATGGGCTCGGGCAAGGGCTCGCCGGAAGGCTGGGTGGCCGTGGTCAAGCCGGGCCGCATCCTCTTCGAGATGAGCGGAGTCAGCCCCGAGGTGGCCAAGGAGGCGATGCGCCTGGCCGCCTACAAGCTGCCCATCCGCACCCGCTTCGTGCAGAAGCAGGAGGCCGGCACCGACGTGCAGTCGACCGCGGAGGCGACGGCATGAGCAAGCACGAGCAGGAGCTCGACAAGCTGCGTGAGATGAGCGACGACGAGTTGCACACCCACCTGCTGGCGCAGCGCCGCAAGCTCTTCGAGATCCGCCTCCAGCAGGCCACCGGCCAGGTGGAGAACACCACGCAGATCCGGCACATCCGCCGGGAGATCGCCCGCGCCATGACGGTGCAGATGGAGGCCGCGCGGACCGCGCCCGGCCAGGAGGCATAGCCGACATGACGCAGTCGACAGCTGTGGACGCCCCGGCGCGCACCCGCCGCAAGGTGCGCGAGGGCCTGGTGATCAGCGACAAGATGGAGCAGACCGTGGTGGTCGTCATCGAGGAGCTGAAGCCGCATCCCCTCTACAAGAAGGTGGTGCGCCGCAACACCCGGCTCAAGGTGCACAACGTGAACAACGACGCGCACGTGGGCGACCGCGTCCGCATCGTCGAGACCCGTCCCATCTCCAAGGACAAGCGCTGGCGCGTGGCGGAAGTCCTGGAGCGGGCCAAGTAGAGCAGCGGGCGAAGTAAGAAAGCCGTGATCCAGCAGGAAACCGTCCTCAAGGTGGCCGACAACAGCGGCGCGCGCGAGCTGCTCTGCATCCGCGTGCTCGGCGGCAGCTACCGCAAGTACGCGTCGGTCGGCGACGTCATCATCGGCACCGTCAAGGTGGCCCAGCCCAACGCCGCGGTCAAGAAGGGCGAGGTGGTCCGCGCCGTCGTGGTGCGCACCACCAAGGAGTTCCAGCGTCCCGACGGCAGCAACATCCGCTTCGACGAGAACGCCGCGGTGCTGATCAACCCGCAGAACAACCCGCGCGGCACGCGCATCTTCGGGCCCGTCGCCCGCGAGCTGCGCGAGCGCAACTTCATGAAGATCGTCAGCCTTGCTCCGGAGGTGCTGTAGCCATGCCATTGCGTCGCAATCGCCGCACCCCCGAGCAGCGCCGCCGCGTCGCCCTCAAGCACGAGGGCTGGGCCCACGGCGAGCTCCGTCCCCTCGACCTGCGCAGCGGCGACACCGTGGTCGTGCTCGCCGGCAAGGACAAGGGCAAGCGCGGCAAGGTGGAGCGCACCATTCCCGAGGAGCAGCGCATCGTCGTCGCCGGGGTCAGCGTGCTCAAGCGGCACACCAAGGCGGGCGTGCGCGGCAACGTCCAGGGTGGCGTGGTCGACTTCAACTCGCCGATCGCGTACAGCAACGTGATGCTGATCTGCAACCGCTGCGACAAGCCGACCCGCATCAGCAAGAAGCTGCAGGAGGATGGCACCTACGCCATCGTCTGCAAGAACTGCGGCGAGAAGTACGAGCGAGGTGCCGCCTGATGCCCAACCCCGCCAACGTCGCCGCCGAGAAGCCGCGCCTGCACCAGCAGTACATCGACGAGGTCATCCCCGCGCTGGTCAAGGAGTTCCGCTACAAGAACGCCATGCAGGTCCCGCGGCTGGAGAAGATCGTCGTCAACATCGGCCTGGGTGAGGCCATCCAGAACGGCCGCGCCATCGACGCCGCCAGCAACGACGTCAAGACCATCACCGGACAGGCGCCCATCGTCATCAAGGCGCGCAAGTCGGTGGCGGCGTTCAAGCTGCGCGAGGGCATGCCCATCGGGGTCAAGGTGACCCTGCGCGGCCGCCGCATGTACGAATTCCTCGACAAGCTGGTCAACGTGGCCCTGCCCCGCATCCGCGACTTCCGCGGCATCGACCCGCGGGCCTTCGACGGCCACGGCAACTACACCCTGGGGATGCGCGAGCAGCTCGTCTTCCCCGAGATCGACTACGACAAGATCGACCGGATTCGCGGCATGGAAATCTGCATCGTCACCACCGCGCCCACGGACGACGAGGGCCGCGCCCTCCTCCAGAACTTCAACATGCCCTTCCGCAAGGCCGGGCAGCAGGCAGCATGAGCATGACCATCGCGCGTCACCGGGGTCGTTCAGGGGAAGCATCCCCGACCCCGGCGATACGGCATGGTGAGGTACCACACCACATTGGCTAAGAAATCTCTGGTCGCAAAGTCCTTGCGGCCCGGCAAGTTCCGGGTGCAGGAGCACCACCGCTGCGGCATCTGCGGTCGCCCGCGCGCCTTCATGCGCAAGTTCGGCATGTGCCGCATCTGCTTCCGCCAGCACGCCAGCGTCGGGCAGATCCCCGGCGTCAAGAAGTCGTCCTGGTAGAGGGGCCGAGATGACCAGCGATACCATCGCCGACATGCTGACGCGCATTCGCAACGCGAATGCCGCCAACCATCGCAGCTGCGTCGTGCCCGCCTCCAAGATGAAGGTGGAGATCGCCCGCGTCCTCAAGGAGGAGGGGTTCGTCGAGGACTTCCTTCTCGGTGAGCCGGGCGTCGGCCAGGTGCTGACCATCACCCTCAAGCAGCGCACCCCGCGGGGACGGGCGCTCAGCGGCCTGCGCCGCATCTCGCGTCCCGGCCTGCGCGTCTACGCGCGCAAGACCGAGATCCCCCGCGTCCTCGGCGGCCTCGGCGTCGCCATCATCTCCACCTCTCGCGGCCTCATGACCGGACACGCTGCCCAGCGCGCCGGCCTGGGTGGCGAGGTGGTCGCGTTCGTCTGGTAGGCGACAGAGATGTCCAGAATCGGCAAGCTCCCCATCCCGCTCCCCAGCGGCGTCGACGTCACCCTCACCGGCAGCCACCTGCAGGTCAAGGGCGCGCGCGGCACGCTGGAGCGCAGCCTGTCGCCGCAGATGCGCATCGCGGTCGACGGCGGCGTCATCGTAGTGACCCGTCCCACCGACAGCACCCTGCACCGCGCCCAGCACGGGCTCACCCGCACCCTGATCGCCAACATGGTCGACGGGGTCAGCAAGGGCTTCGTCCGCGAGCTGGAGCTGGTCGGCGTCGGCTACCGCGCCAGCAAGCAGGGCAGCGACCTGGTGCTCACCCTCGGCTACTCGCACCCCATCCGCTACTCGCCGCCCGACGGCATCACCATCGATGTGCCGGTGCCGACGCAGATCAGCGTCAGCGGCGCCGACAAGGAGGTGGTCGGGCAGGTTGCGGCCAAGATCCGCAGTTTCCGCAAGCCCGAGCCCTACAAGGGCAAGGGCGTGCTCTACAAGGGTGAGAAGCTGCGCCGCAAGGCGGGCAAGTCCGGCAAGGCCGGAAAGGGCAAGTAGCGCGATGTTCACCAAGCACGATCGCCGTACCGCGCGCGCCAAGCGCCACCGCCGCGTCCGCAAGCGGGTCGAGGGCATCGAGGCGCGCCCGCGTCTCGCCGTGCACCGCAGCCTGCACCACATCACCGCCCAGGTCATCGACGACGTCCGCGGCCACACGATGGCCTCGGCCTCGACGGTCGAGGGTGAGCTCAAGGGCTCGATCAAGGGCGGCACGTCCAACGCCACCGCGGCCTCCGCGGTGGGACGCGCCCTGGCCCAGCGGGCCATCGCCGCGGGCGTGAAGACCGTCGTCTTCGACCGCGGCGGCTATCTGTACCATGGCCGGGTCAAGGCCCTGGCCGACGCGGCCCGAGAGGCCGGACTGGAGTTCTAGACGATGGGAATGCGCATGGACCGCGACCGCCGTGGCGGCGGCGACGACCGCGGCAACGAGTTCCAGGAGAAGATCGTCTCGCTCAACCGCGTGGCCAAGGTGGTCAAGGGTGGGCGGCGGTTTTCCTTCAGCGCGCTCGTCGTCGTCGGCGACGGGCAGGGCCGCGTGGGCGCCGGGCTGGGCAAGGCCGGCGAGGTGCCCGAGGCCATCCGCAAGGGCGTCGAGGACGCCAAGAAGCACATGATCACCGTGCCCCTGGTGGGCACCACCATCCCGCACGACATGCGCTTCAAGCTGGGGGCGGCCAAGGTGCTGCTCAAGCCGGCCGTGCCGGGAACCGGCGTCATCAGCGGCGGCGCCATGCGCGCCGTGGTCGAGGCGGCCGGCATCCACGACATCCTCACCAAGTCGCTGGGGACCAACAACCCCATCAACGTGGTGCGGGCCACCGTCGCCGCGCTGGCCAGCCTGCGCACCCTCGACAGCGTCGCCACCCTGCGCGGCAAGGAGCCCGAGCAGATCGTGGGCAGGCGCCGCGCCGCGGTGATGATGGGCCGCGAGAGCGCCCTGGCGGCTCCCGCCACCGGAGCCGGCGCATGAGCCGCATCACCGTGACCTATCGCAAGTCCGCGATCGGCTACAAGAGCGACCAGAAGGCGACCATCGCCGCCCTCGGCCTGCGCAAGCTGAACCACTCCGTCGAGCACGACGACTCGCCGGCCATCCGCGGCATGGTGCACAAGGTGCGCCACCTGGTCAGCATCGACGGCATCCCCGCCGATTCGGCGCAGGCTGTCGCGTTCTTCGCCAGCAAGGCGCCCGCCGTGGGCGCGGCGGCCACGGAGGGCTAGACGTGCGCCTCCACGAGCTCCACCCCGCACCGGGAAGCCGGCGCGAGCGCAAGCGGATCGGCCGCGGCATCAGCGCCGGCCAGGGCAAGACCTCCGGTCGCGGCCAGAAGGGCCAGGGTTCGCGCAGCTCCTCGGGCCTGCCCAAGGCCTTCGAGGGCGGCCAGATGCGCCTCTCGCAGCGCCTGCCCAAGCTGCGCGGCTTCCACAACCTGTTCCGCAAGGAACCGGCCATCGTCAACGTGAGCAAGCTCAACCGCTTCCCCGCGGGAAGCGTCGTCGACCCCGACGCGCTGCGCGCCGCGGGCCTGATCCACCGCGCCCCGAACGGCGTCAAGGTGCTCGGCGCCGGCCGCCTGCACACCGCCGTCACCCTCCGCGTCCACCGCATCACCGACCACGCCCGCTCCCTGGTGGAGAAGGCCGGCGGCAGCGTCGAGCTGCTGGAAGCGCCGGCAGAGAAGGACGGCGACATCAAGACCGCGGCGGAACCGGTCGACTCCGCGGTGGCAGAAGTGGCCATCGCCGCGGAATCCGAGCGAGGCGCCGCTCCCGCGCAAGACCCCGCGCCCGACGACTCGACCGACACCCCTCCCGCGTAGCGAGACGGAGCCAGCTGCGACGTGAACCTGCTCGAAGCCCTCGGCCAAGCGTTACGCATCCCCGAGCTGCGTCGCAAGCTGCTCTTCACGCTCCTGCTGCTGCTCGTCTTCCGCATCCTGGCGAGCATCTCGATCCCCGGCGCCGATCCCACCAAGCTGGCCCAGCTCTTCCAGGGCAACTCCCTGCTCGGCCTGCTCAACCTCTTCAGCGGCGGTGGCCTGTCGACCTTCTCGATCGTGGCCATGGGCGTCAACCCCTACATCAACGCCACCATCATCATGCAGCTGATGACGGTCGTCTCCGTGCGGCTCAAGGAGCTGAGCAAGGAGGGCGAGCAGGGTCGCAAGAAGATCACCCGCTACACGCGCTGGCTCACCGTCGCGCTGGGCGCGCTGCAGGCGTACGGACTCACCGTGCTGTTCAGCAGCAGCCAGGTCGGCGTGCTGGTCAACCCCAGCCCGGGCACCATCATCTCGATCATCATCACCCTGACCGCGGGCACCGTCGTGCTGATGTGGCTGGGTGAGCTGATCACCGAGTACGGCGTCGGCAACGGCGTCTCGCTGGTGATCTTCGCCGGCATCATCGGCCGCCTGCCAGGCTCGCTGTACAGCTACGGATCGACCGGGTCTGGCCACGTCGCCCAGCTCATCGGCATGACCGCGATCGCCCTGGCGGTGACGATGTTCATCATCTTCGTCCAGCAGGCGCAGCGAAAGGTGCCGGTGCAGTCCGCCCAGCGCGTCATCAATCCACGCGCCGGCACAGCCATACCCTCTCGACGAAACTTCCTGCCCCTGCGCGTCAACGCGGCGGGCGTCATTCCCATCATCTTCGCCATCTCGATCATGACCTTCCCGACCATCTTCGCCAACTTCTTCCAGACGGCGGGCGGGGTGGTCGGCAACGCAGCCAACTGGATCCGGCTCAACTGGCAGCCCAACGGTCCCTCGCTGCTCACCAACCTGCTCTACAACGGCATCTACTTCGTGCTCATCCTCGGCTTCACCTACTTCTACACGGCCGTCGTCTTCGACCCCAACGACGTCGCCGACAACCTCAAGAAGTCGTCGACGTTCATCCCCGGCATCCGGCCGGGACGGAGCACCGCCGAGTACCTGCACCGGGTGATGAACCGGATCACCTTTGCCGGTGCGCTGTTTCTCGCGCTGATCACCGTGGTCCTGCCCCTGGCGGCCAGCTTCCTCACCGGCGTCTCGACCACCACGCTCTACCTGGGCGGCACCGCGGTCCTGATCGTGGTGGGCGTGGCGCTGGACACCATGAAGCAGATCGAGACACAGTTGCTCATGCGGCAGTACAAGGGCTTCATCAAGTGAGGGCTGCCCGGCCATGATGACCATCCTGTTCGGACCACCCGGCAGCGGCAAGGGCACCCAGGCGCAGTACATCACCAAGCGGTACGCGCTGCCCCACGTGTCGACGGGGGAGATGCTGCGCGACGAGGTGGACAGGGGCACTGAGCTGGGCCGCGAGGTCGAGCCGATCATGTCCGAGGGCCGGCTGGTGCCCGACGAGCTCATCGTCCGCGCCATCGAGTCGCGGCTGCGCCAGCCCGACGCCGCCGACGGGGTGCTGCTCGACGGCTTCCCGCGCACCGTGCCCCAGGCCCAGGCGCTCGACGCGATGCTCCGCCGCATGGGGCGCGAGGTCGACCTCGTCCTCTGCATCGACGTCCCCGAGGACCGGCTCATCGAGCGGCTGCTCGGGCGGGCGGCCCAGGAGGGCCGCGCCGACGACAACCTGGAGACCATCGAGACGCGGCTGGAGGTGTTCAAGCGCGACACCGTGCCGGTGCTCGACCACTACCGCGACCAGGGCCGGGCGGTCGAGTGCGTCGACGGCAACGCGCCGATCTTCGACGTGGCGGCGCGCATCCGCGACGTCATGGACCGCTACTACCCGAACGCGGCATGACCACGATGCGTGTCGAGAGCATCCGGCTCAAGAAGCCGGACGAGGTCGAGAAGATGGCCCGGGCGGGCGTCATCCTCGGCGAGTGCCTGGAGCACCTGGCCGGGCTGGTGCGGCCGGGGATCACCACCCTCGAGCTCGACCGCGAGGCCGACACCTTCATCCGCGACCACGGCTGCGTGCCGGGGTTCCTCGGCTACTACGACTTCCCCAACTCGCTCTGCGTCTCGGTCAACGACGAGGTGGTGCACGGGATTCCCGGGCCCCGCGTCGTCGAGGATGGCGACCTCGTCTCACTGGACTGCGGGCTCATCCTCGACGGGTGGTGGGCCGACTCGGGCCTCTCGGTCGGGTGCGGGGAGATCTCGGCCCCGGCGCGCAAGCTGCTGGCGGTGACCGAGGAGGCCCTGATCCGGGGCCTCGACCAGGCCCGCTCCGGCAACCGCATCGGCGACATCGGCGCCGCGGTGCAGCGCTACGTGGAGTCGCAGGGCTTCGGCGTGGTGCGGCAGTACGTCGGCCACGGCATCGGTCGCAACATGCACGAGCCCCCGCAGGTGCCCAACTACGGCAAGGCCGGCACCGGCAACGTGCTCAAGCCCGGCTACGTGCTCGCCATCGAGCCGATGGTGACCGCCGGGTCGCCCGAGGTGAAGGTGCTGCCCGACCAGTGGACGGTGGCCACCGTCGACCACCGGCTCTCCTGCTATTTCGAGCACACCGTGGCGGTGACCGAGGAGGGCCCCCGGGTGCTCACCAGGAGGCCGTCGGAGGTGGCCAAGGCGGCCTGATGGCGCCGGTTGCCGGATCGGACTGCGCCGGCCCCCGCCCACCCGCAAATCTGTATAATCGCCGTTTGTGGCTGAGCCCCAGCCCACTCTGTCGCGCCTCGTGAACGAGCGTGGCGAGCCCTTGGTCGGGCGGGTCATCGAACCCCTCCCCAATGCGCTCTACAGGGTGGAACTGGAGAACGGTCACAAGGTCCTCGCCCATCCGGCAGGGAAGGCCCGCCTCCAGGCGGTCCGGATCCTCCCGGGGGACCGGGTGCAGGTGGAGCTCTCGGCCACCGATCCCGGGAGGGGACGGATTCTCCAGAAACTCGCTTAACGGAACAAGGACGATCACGACATGAAGGTCCGGGCCTCGGTGAAGAAGATCTGCGATCGCTGCAAGATCATCAAGCGGCATGGAACCGTGCGCGTGATCTGCGAAACCCCCAAGCACAAGCAGCGTCAGGGCTAACAGGGAACAGCAGAGCAAGTGGCACGTATCGCCGGCGTCGACATCCCCCGTGAGAAGCGGGTGGAGATCGCCCTCACCTACATCTTCGGCATCGGGCTGACCACGGCGCGCCGCCTGCTCAACCTGGCGCAGATCAGCCCCGACATCCGCACCAAGGACCTCACCGACGCCCAGGTCAACCGCCTGCGCGACATCATCAGCAAGCAGCTCCAGGGCCGCATCGAGGGCGACCTGCGCCGGCAGATCGCGCTCAACATCAAGCGCCTCATGGAGATCGGCACCTACCGTGGCCTGCGCCACCGCCGCAACCTCCCGGTTCGTGGCCAGCGCACCCGCACCAACGCCCGCACCCGCCGCGGCCCCCGCAAGACCGTCGGCGTCCGCAGAAAGAAGAAGTAGTTTGCTGCCGGCTCCGCCGGCATCCCGTACCCCGTACGCATCAGTAAGAGAGTTCGAGAAATAACCTTGGCGAAGAAGAAGAAGGTCGTTAGGACGAGGCGTCGCGAGCGCAAGAACATTGCGATCGGCCACGCGCACATCCTCGCAACCTTCAACAACACGATC
This sequence comes from Candidatus Dormiibacterota bacterium, assembly GCA_035995545.1. Taxonomy (GTDB): domain Bacteria; phylum Chloroflexota; class Dormibacteria; order Aeolococcales; family Aeolococcaceae; genus DASRDZ01. The sequence continues at coordinate 28,522 of DASYKI010000008.1, read as the reverse complement.
GTCTCGCTGACCGACCCGCAGGGCAACGTCATCGCCTGGGGTTCGGCCGGCGCGCAGGGCTTCAAGGGCTCGCGCAAGTCGACGCCGTTCGCCGCACAGGTGACGGCTGAGAACGCCGCGCGCCGCGCCATGGAGCACGGGCTCAAGCAGATCGAGATCTTCGTCAAGGGGCCGGGCGCCGGTCGCGAAGCCGCCATCCGCTCGCTGCAGGCGGCAGGCCTGGAGGTCAGCGCCATCACCGACATCACACCCATCCCGCACAACGGCTGCCGCCCCCCCAAGCGGCGCCGGGTCTGAGATAGCAATGGGCAACTACCACGGTCCCGTCTGCCGTCTCTGCCGCCGCGAAGGCCAGAAGCTCTTCCTCAAGGGCGAGAAGTGCATGTCGAACTGCACGTTCGACAAGCGCAATGGTGTCCTCCCCGGCCAGCACGGCCTGGCCCGCCGCCGCAAGGTCAGCGACTACGGCCTGCAGCTGCGCGCCAAGCAGCGCGCCCGCCGTCTCTACGGCGTGCAGGAGGCGCAGTTCCGCCACTACTTCGAGAAGGCCGAGCGCGCCCAGGGTGTCACCGGCACGGTCCTGCTCCAGCAGCTGGAGCGCCGGCTGGACAACATCGTCTACCGGCTCGGCATGGCGGCGTCGCGCCCCGAGGCGCGCCAGCTCGTCTCCCATCGCCACTTCGCCGTCAACGGCCGCACCGTCAACATCGCGTCGTACCAGGTGCGTCCCGGTGACATCGTCAGCGTCCGCGAGGGACACAAGGACAAGCAGCCCATCGAGAACGCGCTGGCCCTGATCCAGGGCCGTCCCGTGCCCGACTGGCTGACCCTGGACGCCGGCAAGAAGCAGGGCACCATCCTGCGCTACCCCGAGCGGCACGAGATGGACCAGTTCATCGACGAGCAGCTCATCGTCGAGTACTACAGCCGGTAACGCTCACCGGCATGCGGGCCCGCGTGACGGCGCGGCCCTCTGGCTGACCCTTCTGTCGCCGCGGACGCGCGGCGATCAACGCGAGGCGCTACTGACCACATGGTCGACATGATCACCACCCCAACAGTCCGCGAGCTGGAGACAACCGCGGACTACGGCAAGTTCGAGATCGAGCCGCTGGAGCCCGGTTTCGGCGTCACGCTCGGCAACTCGCTGCGCCGCGTGCTGCTGTCGTCGCTTCCCGGCGCAGCGGTCACCTCGGTGTCGATCGAGGGCGTCTCGCACGAGTTCTCGGCGATCCCCCACGTCAAGGAGGACGTCACCGAGATCCTCCTCAACGTCAAGGGCATCAACGTCGTCTGCCACGTCGACGAGCCGGTGCACATGACCCTCGACGTGCGCGGTCCCAAGACGGTCACCGCCGGTGACATCGAGACCAGCAGCGACGTCGAGATCCGCAACCCCGACCTGCACATCTGCACGCTGGACTCGGCGCAGGCCCACCTGCGCATGGAGCTCACCGTGGAGCGTGGCAAGGGCTACAACACGGCAGAGCGCAACAAGCGCGAGGGCCAGCCCATCGGCGTGATCCCCATCGACGCCATCTTCACCCCGGTGCGCAAGGCCAACTTCCAGGTGGAGAAGACCCGCGTCGGCCAGGAGACCGAGTGGGACCGCCTGCTCGTCGAGGTCTGGACCGACGGCACCCTGGCTCCCGTCGAGGCGGTGAGCAAGGCGGCCGAGCTGTTCACCCGCCACCTCGAGCTCTTCGTCAGGTTCGGCGACAACCTGAGCGCGCCGCAGCAGCGCCAGCAGCGCGGCAACGACCTGCCCTCGCGCCTCGCCGACGTGCCGGTCGAGGAGCTGGACCTCTCGGTCCGCGCCCTCAACTGCCTCAAGGCCAACGACGTCACCAAGGTGGGACAGCTCGTGGCCATGCGCCAGGAGGAGCTGCTCTCGCTGCGCAACTTCGGCCAGAAGTCGCTGGACGAGATCCGCGAGAAGCTGGTCGAGCGTGGCTTCGTCACCCCCGAGGAGCTGGAAGGCCTCTTCCAGCCGGGTCGCTAGGAGCTACGGGTAGCAATGCGCCATCGCAAGGCAGGACGCAAGTTCAGTCGCACCTCGGATCAACGCGTGGCGATGACGCGCGCGCAGGTCACCGCGCTGCTCAAGCACGGGCGCATCACCACCACCGAGGCGAAGGCGAAGGAGCTGCGCCGCTGGGTGGAGCGGGTGATCACCACCGCCAAGCCCGGTGACGTGCATGCGCACCGGCAGGTGGCTCTCTGGGTGAACGACCGCGAAGCCTCCGCGAAGCTGTTCTCCACCTACATGGAGCGGTACCGCGAGCGCCCCGGGGGCTACACCCGCGTGATGCGCATGGGGCCTCGGCATGGCGATGGGGCCGAGATGGCCATCATCGAGCTGGTCGACTGAGGCTGCGATGACGTCGGTGAGGCTGACCCTGGAGTACGACGGCAGCGCGTTTTGCGGCTGGCAACGGCAGCCTGACGTGCGCACCGTCGAGAGCGTGTTGTGCGAGGCGCTTGCGAAGCTCGGGCTTCAGGTTGTCGCTCTGACCGCGGCCGGTCGCACCGACGCCGGCGCGCACGCGCACGGGCAGGTCGTGGGACTCACACTCTGCGAGCCCTTTTCCGCCCCTGAATCTCGTTCCAACGAAGCTCTTTCTCGCGCCAGAGAGGCTTTTCCAACGCGCCTGCTGGGTGCCCTGAACGGTGTGCTCCCGCCCGACGTCACAGCCGTAGCTGCCACGCCGGCTTCGGACACCTTCCACGCCCGCAGGGACGCCCTGACCCGCACCTACCGCTACATCGTCGTCCCGCGCAGAACCCGCCAGGCAGTCGCCCGCCAGTACGCCTGGCACGTTCGTGGCCCCCTTGACCTCGACGCCATGCGCCGCGCCGGGCGCCTGCTCCAGGGCACGCACGACTTCGCCGCCTTCGGCCGCTCCCCCCGCCCCGGCGGCAGCACCACCCGCACGGTGCACTCCGTGGACGTCCGGCGCGCCGGCGTGTCCCCTGACACCAGCGCGATCCTCATCGACGTGAGCGCCGACGCCTTCCTGTACGGCATGATGCGCTCCTTCGCCGGAGCCCTCGTCGCCGTCGGCGAGGGTCGCATCAGCGAGACCGAGCTCCACGAGCTGCTCACCACCTCGCAAACCAAGCGAGCACATCTCACCGTCGCCCCCGCCCACGGGCTGCACCAGTGGGCTGTCACCTACCCCGAAGCACAGGAAGCCCGATGAACACCCAGCGCACCTACCAGCCCACGGCGGGCGCCGTGCCCTCGCAGTGGTACCTGGTCGACGCGCGCGGCCAGACGCTGGGACGGCTCGCCGTGAACATCGCTCGCCTGCTGCGCGGCAAGCATCGCCCGCAGTTCACCCCGCACCTCAACACCGGCGACCACGTCGTGGTCATCAACGCCAAGGACATCGTGGTCACCGGTCGCAAGCGCACGCTGAAGACCTACGACCGCTACTCCGGCTACCCAGGTGGCCGCCGCGTCCGCACCTTCGAGGAGGCGCAGGACCGCAACCCCGCGTTCCCCCTGCAGCACGCCGTCCGCGGCATGCTCCAGCACAACACCCTGGGCACCGACATGGCCAAGCGCCTGCGCATCTACGCGGGCGCCGAGCACAAGCACGCCGCCCAGACCCCCCAGAAGATCCGCTTCGGCGATCTCGGAGAGATCATCAGTGGCTGAGACCGCGTACTACTACGGCACCGGCCGCCGCAAGACCTCGGTGGCCCGCGTCCGCCTCACCCCGGGTGACGGCGTCCTGCTCATCAACGGCAAGTCGCCCTCCGAGTACTTCGGTCGCCGCGACCTCGAGACCGTGGTCAGCCAGCCCCTCCGCGTCACCGAGACCCTCGGCAAATTCGTCGGCAGCGTCAAGGTCGAGGGCGGCGGCATCGCCGGCCAGGCCGGCGCCGTCTGCCACGGCATCGCCCGCGCCCTCGCCGCCGCCGACGAGGAGCTGCGCCCCGCCCTCAAGAAGGCCGGCCTCCTGACTCGCGACCCGCGCGAGAAGGAGCGCAAGAAGTACGGCCTCAAGCGCGCCCGCAAGGCGCCGCAGTACACAAAGCGCTAGGTCGGCGCACGCCCGCCAAACTCAGTTCTCAACCAGGGTTTGTCGTGCCGGAGCGGGGCGAGCGCGAGCGCGAGCGGACGCTGATCCTCGGCTGTCCTGTCGACGTCCTCGACATGGACGCCGCGGTGCAGGCGCTGATCGGCTTCGTCGAGAAGCGCGAACAGCGGCCGGCGCTCATCGTGACCCTCAACCCCGAGATGGTCATGCACGCCCAGCGCGACGCCGCCTTCCATGCGCTCCTCGACGGCGCCGCGATGCTCGTCCCCGATGGTGTCGGCATCGTCAACGCCCTGCGCCGCCGCGGCCACCCGGTGCAGCAGCGGGTCACCGGCATCGACCTGCTCCGCGCCTACGCCCCGCACGCGGCCCGGCTGGGACACCGCATCGCCCTGTGCGGCGCGGCACCGGGAGTAGCCGCCCGGGCCGCCCGGCAGCTCACGCAGGAGTTCCCCACCCTGCAGCTCGTCGCCAGCGACTCCGGCGATCCTGGGCCGGCGGTGGCCGAGCGCCTCAGAGCCGCCCGGCCCGACCTGGTCTGCGCCGCCTACGGCCACGGCGCCCAGGAACGCTTCCTCGTCGAGCACATGCCCGGCATCGGCTGCGCCGCCGGCATCGGCGTCGGCGGCACGCTCGACGTCCTCGCCGGCCGGGTGCGCCGCGCCCCCGGCGTCCTCCAGGCCGCCGGCATGGAGTGGGCCTGGCGCCTCCTCCGCGAGCCGCGCCGCCTCCGCCGCCAGGCGGTCCTCCCCGTCTACTGGTGGCGCGAGCGCCGCGAGGCGTCGGCCGCCCAGCGCTGAGCCCAGCCCCGTCCCAGACCGGGAACGTCCGGCTAGAGTGATAGCGTCGCTGTCACCGAACGGGGCTGTGGAGTTGAAGGAAGTCCTCATCCTGGCCGTGCGCGCTCTGCTCGCCGGCACCTTCGTCGCCGCCGTCGCGGCACTGGCCGAGCTGCTGCGCCCCAAGAGCTTCGCCGGCATCCTGGCCGGCGCGCCGTCGGTGGCGCTGGCCTCGCTGCTGATCACCGACGTCACCAAGGGCGAGATGGCCGTCTGGCAGAGCGCGCTTGGGATGATCGCCGGCGCGGTGGCCATGGTGGCCGCCTGCACGGTGGGCATCGACTCGGTGAAGCGCTTCCGAGCCTTCAGGGGTTCGCTGGCGGCCATCGCCGTGTGGGTGCTGGTGGCCGGCGGGCTCTACGTGGTCACCCTGCGATGACCGCGGGCACGCCACCACGCCGCGCCGAGGCCACAACCGCCGCGCCGTCGCCGCCGGTCGAGCACCTCGACATCGACCGCACCCAGGTCGGCGTCGACGCCAGCCGCCTGGCCCGCATCTCGCCACGCGACATGGCCGTGCGCTTCGCCTTCGGGGCCACGGTGTCGGTGGCCTCGGGGATCACCAGCCTGGCCCTGGGCCTGCGCGCCGGCGGCGTGCTGCTCGCCTTTCCCGCGGTGCTGCCCGCTGCGCTCACCCTGGTCGAGAAGCGCGAGGGCACCAGCGAGGCGGTCTCCGATGTGCGCGGCGCGGTCGTCGGCGCGGTTGGCATGGTGTTCTTCGCGGTCACCGTCGTCGCGCTGGCCGGGCGCATTCCCGCCGCGCTGGCGCTGCTCACCGCCGTCGCCGTCTGGGTGGTCACCTCGACCGCCCTCTACTTCGGCGGACGCCGGATGGCCGCGGCCATGGGCGAGCAGCACTACCTGCCCGACGTCGGCGTCATCGAGGCCGAGCCGGTGGTCGAGACGCTGCGCCGCGGCGGGCTGACCGCGGCGGTGGGGGAGTCGGTGTCGGGTGGGGTGGTCGCGGCGCTGCTCCTCGCCGTGCCCGGCAGCGCCGGCGTCGTGCGCGGCGGCGTGGTGGCCCCGACCGCGGCGACCATGTCCAGCCTGCTCGACGTCCCGGCCGAGCTCCTGGAGCGCGAGGGGCTGATCACCGAAGCGGTGGCCAGGGCCATGGCCGAGGGGGTGCGGCGGCGGCTGGGCGCCGACGTCGGTGTGGGCGTGACCGGGCCGGCCGACGGCGCGCAGGGCCTCACCTACGTCGCCGCCACCGGACCGGCGCGCATCCGCGTCGCCTGCATCCACGGCGACCGCGGGCCCGAGGCCAACCGGGGCGACACGGTCCGCACCGCGCTCCGCCTCGCCCGCTCGGTGGCCGAGCCCCGCCGGGGCGCCGCGGGGACGTAACGCCCCACCGCTCCAGGCGCAGCATCCCCTCCGCTGCCGCTAGGATCACGCGGCGTGCTCAGCATCGTCGTTCCCGCCTACAACGAATCCGGCCGGCTGCCCGCCAGCCTGCGCCGCATCCGCGAGCACTTCGACGCCGCCGGTGAGGACTACGAGGTCATCGTCGTCGACGACGGCAGCAGCGACGAGACGCACGCGACGTCGACGGCGCTGGCCGCCGGCTGGCCGCAGCTCACCGTGCTGCGCTTCGAGCGCAACCGTGGCAAGGGGGCGGCGGTCCGGGAGGGCATGCTGCACGCCCGGGGAGAGCACCGGCTCTTCACCGACGCCGACCTGAGCACCCCCCTGGAGGAGCTGCCCCGCCTGCGCGCCGAGCTGCGCGGCCAGACGCGCGTGGCCATCGCCTCGCGGGGCCTGCCCGACTCGCGCATCGAGGTGCACCAGCAGAAGCGCCGCGAGCTGATGGGACGCACCTACAACAAGCTGCTCCAGCTGCTCGTCCTGCGCGGCATCCAGGACAGCCAGTGCGGCTTCAAGGTGTTCACCGCCGAGGCCGCGGTGGCCTGCTTCGAGCCGCTGCGGACGATGCGCTTCGGCTTCGACGCCGAGGTGCTGCTGCGCGCCCAGGCGCTGGGCTGGCGCATCGCCGAGGTGCCGGTGCGCTGGAGCCACGTCGAGGCGTCGCGGGTCAACTCGGTGCGCGACGCCTCGCGCATGCTCTGGGACCTGGTCGTCCTGCGCACGCGCCGCGGGCGCTGACTCAGCAGGCGGGCGCGCTCGCGGGGTCGGGAGGCGTCGACGACGGCCCGATGCCCAGGCCGGAGTCGTGCATGACCACGGCGTTGCTGCGCCCGTCGTGGCACAGCGTGGTCCAGCCGATCTCCAGGAACGCCGTGGCCTCCTGGGAGTCGCCGGGAACCACCGCCGCGTGCATGCCGTCCTCGGTGAGCACCTCGCGCCAGCCGGCGCGCACCAGGTGGATGTCGAGGTAGCGCTGCAGGCGGTCGCTGCCGAAGATGGCCGACTCGCCGTAGATGTAGACCACCCGGTCGGTCGGGAAGCGCCAGGCCAGGTAGCCGCCCCACTCGTAGATGCTGTACAGGCGCTGGCCCTGCAGGTGCGCCGCGACGTAGTCGGTGGCGGCGACGGGGAAGTTCCTGGCGACGTCCTGGGCGACCGCCGACGCTCGGGCCATCGGCGCCACGTGGACCAGCCCTGTGGCCACCCACACCACCGCGGCAAGCAGCAGGGCGGGCAGCGCGGGCCGCGACGGGCGCGGCCTCCGCGGCGGCGCAGCGTGCGACCCGGCCAGACGCCACTGCTGCCACGCCGCCCACCCGTAGCGCGCCACCTGCGGGGCCGCCACCACGGCGAACAGCGACACGTTGCGCTGCGCCTGCAGGGTGATCGCGATCGCGACGGTGCCCAGCACGACGTCGATGGGATCGGGCCGCCTGCTCAGCGCCCAGAGCAGCACCAGCAGCACCGCCTCGACTTCGAAGAAGCGCAGCGCCCACTCGTGGAAGTCGGGCGACATCCACTCGGTGATGCCCGAGGTCAGGGTGGGATTGGTGAAGGTGCTGACGATGTACGGGTAGAGGTGCACGCCGGCGGGGTTGACCAGGGTCGCGAGCGTCGCGACGCCGACCGCGATGAGCAGCGGGCGCAGCCGTCCCAGCGGCACCGCGTCCGGCTGCACCACTCGCCACAGGGCGACGCACGCGGCCACCAACAGGCACACCGCGATGCCGGTGACGAAACCCGCGTGCAGGTTGGCCCACACCAGCAGCAGCGGCGGCAGCACCCAGAGCGCGCGCACGGATCCCTCCCGCCAGCGCGCCAGCACCCAGAGCACGATCGCCGTGCCCAGCACGGTGACCACCTGGCCGCGCACCCCCAGCACCGTGCCGGCCACGAGCGCGGAGAGCAGGAGCGCCCCCGCAAGCAACGGACCCGGCACGCGAGCGCTGCGCGGAATGCTGCGCAGCGCCACCACCAGGGCGAGGCTGGCCGCCAGCCCCATCAGCAGCATGGGCAGCCACGCGCCCACCGCGTACGTCGCCGACAGCAGCACCTCGTAGCCCCACTGCTGCCCGATCCACGGGTTGGGCGCGCCCAGGAAGGTGAAGGGATCGCTGCCGGGGATGCCGTGGGCGCGGATCAGGTTGCCGGTGGCCAGGTGCCACCAGACGTCGGGATCGCGCAGCGGCCGCACCGTGAACACCAGGCTGAGCCCCGCGGCGCCGAGCAGCCAGGCCCAGCGCATGCCGCGCCGCGACGGCGTGTCCGCCTGCGCCGAGGCCAGCGGCGGCGCGGCGGGGGAGGGGGCGAGCGCTGCCACGGCGGTCAGCTCCCGTCGCCGAGGCCGAGGTTCTGCAGCAGGCCGCAGGTGTCGCGCGAGTCCTGCGCGTACGACGTCTGCGGCGGCAGCTTGCCCACCAGCGGGCTCCCCGCCGGGATGTAGGCCACCGAGTACGGGTCACGATAGACCAGAACCCAGCGCGGGCTGGTGGCCAGCACGTTGGCCAGCGGCGTGCCGTTGTCGAAGAGCACCAGGTCGGTGTGCGAGGCCTGCAATATGCGTTCCCACGACGGGCGCACCGACTCGACGTCGCCGTAGGTGCGCAGCAGGTCGTCGCCCATCAGCGCGGCGTCGCCGAAGATGAAGATGCGGTCGCCATGGGGCACGATGCTGCGGGCGAGGTAGCCGCCCTCGCCGTACTGGTTGAAGACGTTGATGCCGCTCGGCGCGGTGTCCAGCCAGCGCGCGGCGCACACCGGGAAGGTGCGCGCGTAGGTCAGCGAGTCGGCGCGGGTCGAGGCGGCCACGGCGAGCTGGGTGAGCACCAGCGAGCCGCACACGGCGACGACCACGCCGAGCAGCATGCCACCGCGCCGCGCCATCCTCACCGTCTCGCGGGCGTTCTCCATCCGCGTGACCACGCTGGGGAAGACGCGCCGTCCCACCATGTCGGCCTGCTCGATCCACATCGGTGTGGCCACGGCGATGAACAGCGCGATGTGGCGCACCGACTGCAGTGCCATGGCCACCGTGGCCAGCACCAGCACGCCGTCGCGCGGGCGCACCCTGCGGGTGATCGCCACCATGATGCCGAGGGTGAGCAGCATCGCCTCGAAGGCGCGCACCTCGACGAGGTGGAAGTTGGGCGAGTGCCACTCCTGGATCAGCGACTGCTGCGCCGCCGAGCCCTGGGTCTCGAACGGATACAGGTAGATGTGCGGCCCGCTCGGGTTGATCACCACCACCACCAGGCATGCCACCAGGACGTAGACCAGCGTGCGCAATCGCTGCGGGTCGACCTCCGACCTGCCCATGGCGCGCAACACCGATTCGACGGCGACGATGAGGCCGAGGAAGGCGGCGCCGATGATGAAGCCCGAGTGCAGGTTGCTCCACACCAGGAAGATGGGCACCAGCAGCCAGACGGCCCGGCCACCGCGGGTCAGATGCCGCTCCACGATCAGCAGCAGCAGGCAGGTCAGCGCGAAGGTGATCATCTGCGCGCGCGGACCCCAGATGGGGTAGCCGGACACCGTGGCCAGCAGCAGCCCGGCCCCCGCGGCGATGAAACCCGGGCGGCGCAGCAGCGCGCGCATCAGCAGCGCAAGCAGTCCCAGCCACGTGGTGATCGACAGCACGACGACGATCAATGCCATGCCACCGATGTGGTTGAGCCCGGCGAGGAGCACCTCGGTGAGCCACTCGTGCATCGTCCAGTGGTGCGTCGACGCCGTGTACGTGTACGGGTCGGTCTGGATCAACGCGTGGTTGTCGAGGATGAGCTGCCCGGTGCGCAGGTGCCACCAGAAGTCGGGGTCGCCGATCCGGCTGGTCACCGGCAGCGCGCAGAGCAGCAGCACGGCGACCAGGAAGATGCCGCCCGGCGTGGTCAGCCGCCGCAGTCCCCGCCGCGACGCCCCCCCCTCGTCGCTACCAGACAAACGGGATCAGGCGGCGGGTGCGCCGCGCGTACGCCGCGTACTCGGGGAAGGCGCCGGTGAGCAGGCGCTCCTCGAGGCGGGCGCGGACCATCTGCATGAGGACGAACACCACGAATGAGGTGATGGAGATCACGCCCGGTCCGGTGGCCAGAGCGCCCAGGGCGGCCATGATCTCGAAAAGGTACAGCGGATGGCGGACGATCCGGTAGGGGCCGCCGGTGGCCAGCCGCCGCGCCTCGGGGATGATGCTGAGGCTGCGGCGCAGGTAGCCCAGCGACCAGATCGCTCCCGAGAAGGCGACGATGGCGACCACCGCGCCGGCGTCGCCCATCTCCGGCGACACCGCGACCACCAGCGGTCCGGCGCCCAGGAAGGTGCCCACCAGCAGCTGCATCAGCGTGCCGGTGAAGGCCGCGGCGCGGGCGACCAGGCGGCCGTCGCGCGCGGAGGGGCGCGGCCGGGTGAGGTAGAGGAGCGAGGGGATGGCGCAGAACGCCGTGTAGAGCAGCGGCGTCAGAACCCGGCCGCCGAGGTCGACGGCGTTGTGGCTGACCTCGAGGTGCTGCAGGTTGGTGATCGCCTTGGTGAGCTGGATCCAGCCCATCAGGCCGAAGAGCACGCCGGGGACGGCGCGTCCGAACACCAGGAAGCGCAGGCCCGCCCAGTACTCGGGACTGAAGCGGCGCGGTGCCTTGCCAGGGAGGGGAGAGGCCGCGGCGACGGGCACGGGTGCCCGGCGAGGGGTGCCGACTGCCATGCGCTAGAGTGTACGGACGACCCGCCGGGCGTCTGGCCGCGTCATTTCCCTGTGACCTCCCTTTGACCAACCTGAAGGGCAGCACCTCCGCTGCGGCCGAGACTCGTGCACCACACGGCTCCGCCGCGCTCGCCGGCGCCCGGTTCCTCGTGTCCGAGCGAATCGCCGACCTCGACGACGCCGTCGGCCGCCTGGAGCAGCGCCTCGCCGAGGCGGAGTCGCAGCGTGCTGAGCTGCGCGAGCGGCTGGAGGGCGCCGAGGTCATCCGCCGCCACGTCCTCAACAACTTCCGCCATCTCCTTCCCGTCGAGGTCGACGAGGCCTTCCAGACCGTGCTCACGCTGCGGGTCGACCTGGCCACCGTGGAGGAGCGCTTCCGTGAGCTGAGCGCGCGGCTCACCGAGGTCCGCGCCGGGCAGGACCTGCTGCGCACGGTGATGCGCAGCCTGGAGGACCTCACCCCCGAGGAGGAGGAGAGCGTCACCGCCGCCGAGGGCGCCTCGCGCTTCCGCAGCGCCTCGCGCCAGGTGTTCCAGATCATCGAGGAGGAGCGCCTGCGCATCGCGCGCGACATGCACGACGGGCCGGCCCAGTCGATGGCCAACCTGGTGCTGCAGGCCGAGGTGCTGGAGAAGCTGCTGCTCAAGGACCCCACCGCGGTGGTCGCCGAGCTGATCGACTTCAAGTCGGTGGTCCGCGAGGCCCTGGAGGAGACGCGGCGGCTGATCTTCGACCTGCGGCCGATGACCCTGGACGACCTCGGCCTGGTGCCCACCCTGCGCCGCTACGTCAAGGAGTACGCCGAGAAGAGCGGCCTGCAGGCGCGCTTCCACGTCGTCGGCGAGGAGCGGCGGCTGCCCGGCAACTACGAGGCGGTGCTCTTCCGCATCGTCCAGGAGGCGCTCACCAACGCGCGCAAGCACGCCACCGCGCACGGCGTCGAGGTCACCCTGACCCTGCAGTCGCATCGCGCGGTGGCGGTGGTCAAGGACGACGGCGACGGCTTCGACGTGGTCGCCACCGAGGCGCGCCAGGGGCGAACCCGCACCCTGGGGCTGATCTCCATGCGCGAGCGCGCCGACCTGGAGAAGGGCTCGCTGGAGATCCGCTCGCAGATCGGCAGGGGCACCGAGGTTCGGGCCACCTTCGACTTCTAGGTCGCGTGGGGCGCCTGTCCGAGGCGCAATTGACGGACTGCTGACGAAAGCCGCACCGGGCGTTCACGGCACGTCACAGCTTGTTACTGCTGCTTGTCACGCAGACCACAGGGATTGGCTCGCGGGGCCCACATACTCCGATCGATCGACCCGGACGGCTGCTCACTCAGCCAGCCGGAGTACCCCCAGAAAGGAGGTGAACCCCGCAATGCTGAGCACCATGTACATCCGTCTTCGCGAGCTCATGGCTCGTGCACAGGAGCGTGAGGACGGCCAGGGAATGGTCGAGTACGCCCTCATCCTGGTTCTCATCGCCGTCGTCGTCATCGTCATCCTCACCGTGGTTGGCAAGCAGGTCAACAACGTCTTCTCGAACATCAGCAACGGCCTCAACCAGTAGGCCGGGGCTCAACAACACACGCATTCACGGAGGGGAGTCGCCTTGCGGCGGCTCCCCTTTTCCATCAAGCAGGAGGTAGTTCCGGTGGCCACCGAGGTCAAGCAGAGAAACAACCGCATCATCATGGTGGTTCTGGGCCTCGTGCTCGCGGCGGCCGCCTTCGGACTCAGCCTGTATGTGTCCAAGGGCAGCAGCACCAGCGGCACCGGCTCCAGCCAGCAGGTTCCCATCGTCGTCGCCAAGACCGACCTGACCCAGGGTACGCAGCTCACCGCTGACGTGCTGACCACCAAGATGTACTCCGTCGACGCCGCCCCGGCGGGTGCGGTGACCGACGCCACGACGGTGCTCCAGAAGTACCTGTCGATCGCTGTGACGCAGAACACGCCGATCACCGGCAACCTGCTGGTCAACGACGCCGGCAGCGCCAAGACGGCTGCGCTCAGCCTCACCCCGCTCGACATCCACAACGGCAACGTCGCCCTGGCCATGCCGGTCGGCGGCAGCGGCAGTGCCACTCCCGAGCTGATGACCTTCGGCCTGTACGTGCAGCCCGAGGATCACTTCGACGTCCTCGTCGACGACGGCAAGGGCAACGTGCGCTACGCGTTCCAGGACATCCGCGTGCTCAAGGTCGGCGCCTACACCGCCGGTGGCAACGGTGCCGCCAACGTGCTGGTCGTCGAGCTGTCGCGCGGCGAGGCCGAGGCGATGGGCTTCCTGCTCGACCACAACGGTCAGCCGGGTTCGCCGACCATCGTTCGCTACGTCCTCCGTCCCAACCCCAAGGCGTCCGCTGGACCGACCCCGAGCTACATCGACACCACGCCGATGAACCCCAGCAGCAAGCAGGACAACGCGGTCACGCCCCAGCAGTTCTCGCAGCTCTTCCCGTCTCACTGAGCGGGCGTAGGATAGGTCCCCCCCGCCGTCCATAAGAAGAAAAGAAGAGCCTGCGCATGATTCGCGTCCTGATCGTCGACGACATCCCGAGCACACTCGAGAACCTGCAGAAGCTGCTCAGCTTCGAGGACGACATCGAAGTGTGCGGCACCGCAGCCGACGGCAAGAAGGCCATCGAGGAAACTCGCCGCCTCTCGCCTGACGTGGTGCTGATGGACGTGAACATGCCCGTGCTCGACGGGATCCAGGCAACTGAGATCCTCGCCCAGGAAGTCGCCGGCTCGCCCGTCATCATCATGTCGGTGCAGGGTGAGCGGGACTACCTGCGGCGGGCGATGCAGGCCGGGGCCCGTGAGTTCCTGATCAAGCCCTTCTCCGGCGACGAGCTGATCGCGGCCATCCGCCGCGTCCACCAGCTGGAGCAGAAGAAGGAGTCCTACCTGGCGAAGGCGCCGGCGGCCACCGCCGGCGCCCCCGCCCCGGTCCGCACCGAGCGCGGCGAGATGTTCGTCGTCTTCAGCGGCAAGGGCGGCATCGGCAAGTCGGTGGTCTCGGCCAACCTGGCCGTTGCCCTGGCCATGGAGACCGGCGCCCGCGTCGCGCTGGTCGACCTCGACCTCCAGTTCGGCGACGTCGGCGTGCTGCTCAACCTGGACCATTCGCGCAGCATCACCGACCTCACCGACCAGCCCGGTCGCATCGACGCCGAGTTCGTGCAGGACGTGCTGGCCAGCGGTCCCGAGGGCGTCAAGGTGCTGCTGGCACCGATCAGCCCCGAGCTGGCCGACCTGGTCACCAGCGACCACCTGCGCGCGATCATGGAGGAGCTGCGGCGCAGCTTCGACTTCATCGTGATCGACACCGCGTCGCACCTCACCGAGCTCAACCTCGAAGTCATCGAGCAGGCGTCCCGGGTGATCGTGATGAGCGCGCTCACCATCCCGGCGATCAAGGACACCAAGCTCACTCTCAAGGTGCTCGACTCGCTGAGCCTCGAGCCCGAGCGCATCCTGCTGCTGCTCAATCGCAGCGACGCGCACAGCGACTTCAACAAGGAGGCGGTGGAGCAGAACCTGCGCTTCCCCATCTCCCTGCAGCTGCCGCACGATCCCAAGATCGTGGCCGCGTCGGTCAACCGCGGCGCTCCCTTCGTCTCGACAAATCCCGAGGTGGAGATCAGCCGCGCCATGCGCGAGCTGGTGTCGCGCCTCGTTCCTCTTGAGCAGAGCGCCGTGGCCGTGGCCGCCGGCGCAGGTGGTGGCGCCGACCGCAAGCGCGGGCGCCGGTTCGGCTTCGGCCGGGGGTAATTGAACCAGGATGTCCCTTCTCGATCGCGTGCAGCAGCGCAAGGCGGGTGACGAGCCCGCGCCGTTCGGCGTCCAGTCTCGTCCCGCCGCGCCCGCGCCCGCGTCCGCGTCGGTGGCCACCGCGCCGCCGCCTGTACCGGCGCAGGGTGCGCCGGTTGCAGACAATGCCGGCCATAACCGGGCGGGCTCGCCGCTGCTGGCGCGCACCGGCCTGAACCAGCGCGCCGGCCTCAACAAGGCGAGCGCCCTGCAGGAGCGCTACGACCAGCTGCGCGGCCGCGTGCACACGCGGCTGGTCGAGGAGCTGGTCGACACCGAGAGCACATCGCACGACAACGTGGTCGCCAAGATCGGCGAGCTGGTCACCGAGGTGGCCGTCGAGATGGCCATGACGCTGACCCGCCAGGACAAGCAGCGCCTGGTCGAGAGCCTGGTCAACGACACGCTCGGCCTGGGTCCGCTGGAGCACCTCCTCGCCGACCCGGAGATCACCGAGATCATGATCAACGGGCCCAAGCAGATCTACGTCGAGCAGCGCGGGCGCATCACCCGCAGCCCCGTCACCTTCGAGTCCAACGACCAGCTGCTGCAGATCATCGACCGCATCGTCAGCAGCATCGGCCGCCGCGTCGACGAGTCCTCGCCGATGGTCGACGCCCGTCTCAAGGACGGCTCGCGCGTCAACGTCATCATCCCGCCGCTGGCGCTCAGCGGTGCAACGGTCACCATCCGCAAGTTCTCCAAGGACCCCCTGCAGATGGAGGACCTGATCCGCTTCGGCTCGACCACGCAGGCGATGGTCGACTTCATGAGCGCCTGCGTCCGCGCCCGCATGAACGTGGTCGTCTCCGGCGGCACCGGCTCCGGAAAGACGACGACGCTGAACATCCTCAGCGGCTTCATCCCCGACGACGAGCGCATCGTCACCATCGAGGACGCCGCCGAGCTGCAGCTCCGCCAGGAGCACGTGGTCACCCTGGAGACGCGTCCCGCCAACGTGGAGGGCCGCGGCCGCGTCGCGATTCGCGACCTGGTCATCAACTCGCTGCGCATGCGGCCCGACCGCATCGTGGTCGGTGAGTGCCGCGGCGGCGAGGCGCTCGACATGCTGCAGGCGATGAACACCGGCCACGACGGCTCGTTGACCACCGTGCACGCCAACACGCCGTCCGACGCACTGAGCCGTCTGGAGACGATGGTGCTGATGGCGGGAGCCGAGCTTCCGTCACGGGCGATTCGCGAACAGATCGGCGCCGCGATCAACGTCATCGTGCAGCAGTCGCGCCTTCGTGACGGTACGCGCAAAATCGTCAGCATTGCGGAGGTGCTCGGCTACGATGGCGAGCGCGTCCAACTGCAGGACATCTTCGTCTTCAAGCAGACCGGCGTCGACCAGGATGGTCGTGTCCTCGGCAGTCTGACGCCGACCGGCGTCATCCCCCAATGTCTCGAACACCTCGCCTCATCGGGCGAGGGTCTCGACCTTTCGATCTTCACACCGCAGCGTCCTGCGGTGGTAGGAGGTGATGGCTGATGCTAGGCCAAGCCCTGGTGGGACTGAGTGTCCCGAATGGACCCGTGATCGGCGGTTTCCCGCTGTTCGGCCTGGTCCTCGGCCTGGTCGCCGCACTGGCCGTCATGCTCGTCGTATTCGGCATGCTCGGCGAGCGCGGCAGCACCGACGAGGTGGCCCGCCGCCTGGAGCGCTACGCCGAGTTCGGTGAGCGCGGCATCTCCGAGTCGGGACCGAAGCCGAAGCGCTCGCCGCGCGAGATCCTGGACGGACTCACCGACGCGATGAACCAGGTGATGGCGCGCTCGTCGCGCACCGGCCGTCTCGCCGAGAGCCTGGCCCGTGCCGACGTCAAGCTGAAGACCTCGGAGTGGGTGCTCGGCGTCGCCGGCGCCGGTGTGCTCCTCGGCCTGCTGCTGTGGCTGCGCTTCCAGAATCCCGTGTTCCTCCTGGTCGGCCCGCCGGCGATGTGGCTGGTCAGCGGCATCGCGCTCAAGGTGCTGCAGTCGCGCCGCACCCGCTCGTTCGACAAGCAGCTTGGCGACACGCTGACCCTGCTGAGCAACGCGCTCAAGGCCGGCTACTCCTTCGCCCAGGCGATCAACACCGTGGCCAAGGCGGCGTCGCCGCCCATCGCCGAGGAGTTCAGCCGCGCCACACGCGAGATGGCGCTCGGCATCAGCGTCGACGATGCGCTCAACCACATGGTCAAGCGCAACATGTCCGAGGACTTCGACCTCATGGTCACCGCGGTGCAGATCCACCGTGTGGTCGGCGGCAACCTCGCCGAGATCCTCGACACCATCGCGCACACCATCCGCGAGCGCGTGCGCATCAAGGGTGAGATCCGCACCCTCACCGCGCAGGCGCGCGCATCGGGCTGGATCATCACCATGCTGCCGATCGGATTGGCCGCTGCGCTGACGGTGATCTCGCCCGACTACTTCACTCCGATGTTCACGCACACGATGGGGATCGCGATGCTCGCCATGGGCGGCTTCTCGATGCTGATCGGCTTTGCAATCATCCAGAAGATCGTCAAGATCGAGGTGTGACGATGTCCCCGATCAGTATCATCCTTGCCCTCTGCGTCGCCTTCGGCGTCGTCCTGATCTTCCAGGGACTGTCGCGCCCTCAGGTCGACCTGCTGGAGACGCGCCTCGCCCAGTTCGGCGATCGCGAGCTGACGCTCGACGAGATGGAGATGTCGCTGCCTCTGGCCGATCGGATGCTGCGTCCGTTCCTGGAGAAGCTGAGCAGGACGCTCACCTCGCGCACCCCCGCCAACCAGCAGCAGGCGCTGCAGGAGAAGCTCACCCTGGCGGGACGGCCGTACGGCCTCACCGTGGGCAGCTTCCTCACCCTGCAGGCGCTGGCCTTCGTCGTCTTCGGTGTGCTCGGCTACGGCCTGGCGGCGCTGATGAACCAGGGCAGCACCTTCCTCATCCTCGGCCCCGTCGTCGGCGGTGTGCTCGGCTACCTGGTGCCGCAGTCGCTGCTCAGCCGCAAGATCCGCAAGCGCAAGAAGGAGATCCTCCTCGCGCTGCCCAACGCCCTGGACCTGCTGACCATCAGCGTCGAGGCCGGCCTCGGCTTCGACGCCGCCATCTCCCGGGTCACCGACAAGTACCACAACGCTCTGGCGCTGGAGTTCACCCGCGTCCTCAACGAGGTGCGCCTCGGCCGCCCGCGCATGGAAGCCCTCGACGACATGGGCAAGCGCAACAAGGTCGACGACCTCAACAACTTCGTGCAGGCGATCATCCAGTCCGAGCAGCTCGGCGTCGGCATCGCCAACGTGCTGCGCATCCAGTCCGAGGAGATGCGCCGCCGCCGCCGGCAGCGCGCCGAGGAGCAGGGCCAGAAGGCGCCGCTCAAGATGCTCTTCCCCATGGTGGGCTGCATCTTCCCGACGCTGTTCATCGTCCTGCTCGGCCCCGCGGTGATCAAGGTCTTCGACCAGTTCACCGGCCACTGAGCGCCAACGGAAGCGCTACAGCTTCCTGAAATCCCAGGTGTACTGACGGGTCGGTCGGATGCGCAGCCAGGCGTGCTTGCCGTCGTGGACGAAGGCGCCGCCGAGATACTTGGCGCCGAAGGCTGCCTCGACCGCCCCGAGCTCGGGGTCGGGCTCGCCGGTGCGCGGCTGTTCGCCGGCGGGCTCGACGGTGCCGCTGAACTCGACGCCGTGGAGCTCGACGTAGTCGTGGCCGGCGTCGACCACGACGGCGACGCGCGGGGTGCGCAGCAGGTTGGCGTGGCGCTGGGCGCGCACGATCGAGTTGAGCCAGAGGTGGGCGCCGTCCCAGACGAACCAGAGCGGGGTGACGTGCGGGTTGCCCTCGGCGTCGACGCTGGCGACGCGGCAGACGCGCTGCTCGCGGAGGAAGGCGTCACGCTCGGCGTCGGTCATGGCGATGCGGCGGGCGCGGCGCTGCGGGGCGATGTCGCTCATCGCGGGCGATTCTGGCAGGCGCGACAGAGCGGCCGGGGGGACGGATACTCTGGGGCCTGTCGTGAGTGAGCAGCCTCCCCAGCGCGTCAGCCCCCTGCCCATGGTCGGCGGGTCCAGCCCGGCCCAGCCGCGGCACGAGACGGTCCTGCCCGACGAGCCGGCGGAGGCGCTGGCCGCCCTCGACGCGGCGCTGGCCTCGACCGACGTCGCCGCGCAGCTGCGCGACGTGGTGGTGCGCTGGCCGGCCCTCCTGGACGGCTGGGCGCGCCTCGGCCAGCAGGCGTGGCGCGACGGGGACCACCCGGCGCTGGTCTACGCCTACGCGCGCACCGGCTACCACCGCGGCCTCGACGCGCTGCGCCGCAACGGGTGGGGCGGCGTCGGCCTGGTGCGCTGGGCGCAGCCGGGCAACCGCGGCTTCCTGCGCGCGCTGCATCTCCTCCTCGTCGCCGCGGCGGTGGTGGGGGAGGAGGACGAGGCGGCGCGCTGCCGGCAGTTCCTCCTCGAGCTCGACCCCGACGACGGTGCCGGCGCCGCGGCCATTCCCGCCCTGCCGGGGCCCGACTGGCGGCCCGACCTGCTGCCCTGAGGGCAACCGCGAGCGCGCGAAGGGCTCAGGCGGCGGCGTGCGCCATCCGGTAGCGGCCGACGTCCGCCTTGTGGGTGCGGGTCCGCTTGAGCTCGAAGAAGTACCCGTGGTGGATCAGCCAGGCGGTGTGGTCCCAGAGCTCGCCGGCCTCCTCGCCGGTCACCCGGCGGTCGACGACCGGCCCGAAGATGCAGGGCTGGTCATCGAGGCAGAGGGTGGGCACTCCGAAGGCGCCCATCTCGCAGGCCTGGCGGTGCTGGGCGAGCACGGCCTCCAGCGTCGACTCGTCGGCCAGGGCGCGGTCGGCCAGGCCGGGGTCGAACCCGGCGCGGCGCACCGCCTCGCGCAGCGTGGGCAGCTCGCCGAGGTTCTCGCCTCGCTCGTGGTGGGCCTCGCCGATCTCGGTGTAGACCCGGCTCACCGCGTCGTCGCCGTGCTCCTGCCCGGCCAGGGCCAGGACGCGCAGGGCGCGCTCACCGGCGTTGTGCGACTTCATCCTGCGCTCGTCCTCGCGGTCGTCCTCGCGGTTCTTCTCCGCCAGGTCGAAGAGCCGGGTGACGACGCGCAGCGGCCGGACGGCCGCCGCCTCGGCGAGCCATCGCGAGGTCAGCCATGCCCAGGGGCAGGCCGGGTCGACGTACAGGGTGACGGTGGTCTGTGCGGCGCTCATGGTCCGACGATACGCCGCCGGCCCTCACCGCTCCCCGTACCATGCGGGCGATGGAGCAGCGCCTGGAGACCGCCGACGGCCGCCTGGTCGCCGAGCACGTCGAGGTCGCCGGCACCATGTGGCGCCGCTTCATGGGACTGATGGGCCGCGCCGACCTGCCCGCTGGCCGCGGCCTGGCGCTCTCGCCCTGCAGCTCGATCCACATGTTCTTCATGCGCATCCCGCTCGACGTCGCCTTCCTCGATCGCGACGGGACGGTGCTCCGCGTCTACCACGGCATCCGGCCCTGGCGGATGAGCCGCATCGTCCGCGGCGCCCACACGGCGGTCGAGCTGCACGAGGGGACCCTGCGCGCGGCCGGGGTGGAGCCCGGACAGACCCTGCGCCTGACATAGAAGCACCGGGCGGCGCATTGCTGCACACACCCGGTGCGGGGCAGGCATTTGGAGATGGGCTTGCTCCCGTGATTGTGCGCCGATCCCCGCTCCAGTAGGCCCACAACTTTGTCAGAGAAGTGACAGGGTCGCTTACACTACAGAAATGTCGATACACAGCATTGTCGAGATGGCTCGTATGGCCCTCGACACGGTTGCGCCGAGACGCTGCGCGGGGTGCTCGATGCCCTGCGCCGAGGCGGTCTGCGAGGCGTGCGTAGCCCTCTGCACCTCGCTCCCGGAGCCCAGGCGCCGCGCCACGGCCTACGGCGCCTGTCACGCCGCGCTGCCCTTCGAGCCGCCCGTCCGCGGCCTGGTGCACCACCTCAAGTACCGCGGCCGTCGCGCCGCCGCCACCGTGCTCGGCGCCCTGGTCGTCGAGCGCCTGCTGCTCCGCCTCGGGCCGGGCTCGAGGCAGCTCGCCAGGCCGGACCTGGTCGTCCCCGTGCCCCTCGGCCGCCGCCGCCGCCGCGAGCGCGGCTACAACCAGGCCGCCCTGCTCGCCGCCGCCCTGGCCCGGCCCACCGGCGCGCCCGTCGCCGACCACGCCGTCCGCCGCCGCGACACCGCACCGCAGGTCGGCCGCCGCGGCGACGACCGGCGCGGCAACGTGCGCGGCGCCTTCGCGTGGTGCGGCCCGCCGCTGACCGGGCGGACGGTCTGGCTGGTCGACGACGTGGTCACCACCGGGGCCACCCTGGAAGCCCTCGCCACCGAGATGCAACAGGCAGGTGCGTCCCGTATCGAAGGTGTCGCGGCGGCGATGGTGTCGGCGCCGTGGGAGTGAGAATCGGCGGTGCACATGCGGCACGTGCCAGGCCCCCCAGCCTGTGCGTGCACACGCAGGTCCGCAACAAGCCAGTCCGTCCAGGCCGCGGCCTCAGGAGGCCAGTACACGTGACCGTCACCGCCACGCGCAACGCCGAGGAGATGTCGAGGTACCTCGACGCCCTGGGCCCGCTCCGTCCCCTCGTCGAGGACGACAGCCTCACCGAGATCATGGTCAACGGCGCCGACATGGTCTACGTCGAGCGTGGCGGCAAGATCCTGCTCACCGACGTGCGCTTCGACGACGAGAACCACCTCCTGCGCGTGATCGACCTGATCGTCAGCGCGGTGGGCCGCCGCATCGACTACCGCCAGCCCCTCTGCGACGCGCGCCTGCTCGACGGCTCGCGCGTCAACGCCTGCATCCCGCCCGTCGCGGTCGACGGCCCGCTGCTCACCATCCGCAAGTTCGCCAAGGACCCCTACCAGGTGCACGACCTGGTCGCCTTCGGCACCATGACCGAGGAGGCCGCCGCCTTCATCAGGGCGTGCGTGCTGGCCAGGGCCAACATGCTGATCAGCGGTGGCACCGGCACCGGCAAGACGACGATGCTCAACGTCTGCTCGTCGTTCATCCCCATCGACGAGCGCATCGTCACCATCGAGGACGCCGCCGAGCTGCAGCTCCACCAGGAGCACGTCTGCCGCATGGAGGCGCGCCCGCCGGACGCCAACGGCGAGGGTCGCATCGCCATCCGCGACCTGGTCATGAACTCGCTGCGCATGCGGCCCGACCGCATCGTCGTCGGTGAGTGCCGCGGCGGCGAGGCGCTGGACATGCTCCAGGCCATGAACACCGGCCACGACGGCTCGCTGACCACCATCCACGCCAACAACCCGCGCGACTGCATGGCCCGCCTGGAGACCCTGGTGCTGATGGCCGGCATGGACCTGCCGCTCAAGGCGATCCGCCAGCAGATCGGCTCGGCGATCAACCTCATCGTGCAGCTCAACCGGCTCAAGGACGGGTCGCGCAAGGTGACCTCGATCTCCGAGATCATCGGCATGGAGGGTGACACCATCACCATGCAGGAGATCTTCGTGTTCGAGCCGCACGGTGCAGACCCCGAGACCGGGCGTATCATCGGGAACTTCAAGCCAACCGGCATCCGTCCGCAGATCATCAACAGGCTGTTCGACATGGGCATCCCGCTTCCCGAAGGATTGGCCCGGCTCTTCCCGGAGCGCCGCCAGGCCATGGCGCCCACCTTCCAGGATCGCCGCCGGCAGTGACGTCCCCAGCGGACCACAACTGGGACCTGCTGCAGAGCACGGCCCGGCTGGTCCGCGCGGCCGGCTCGTCGAGCGACGACCGCGTTCCTGCGACCGGGCGCGCTCGCGCCAGACGGGCGCCGCTGATCGTCGGCGCCGCGGTGGCCGGTGCTGCGTTCGCGGCCTTGGCGAGCGCGCACACAGCCGCGCCGGCCCTGGCCGACGCCACCGCCGACCAGGACCTCTTCTCCCTGACCAACCAGGACCGCGCCAGCAACGGCCTTCCCGCCGTGCAGTGGCACAGCGTTCTGGGCGCAATTGGCGAGAACAAGCCGTACGGCGGCTGCGGGTTCACCGTCAACGGCCGCAGCCTGGACATGATCCAGCGCAACTACTTCGCGCATCCCATCCTCAACTGCGGCGGCCAGTACGTCTTCAGCATGTTGACGGCATCCGGGATCAACTATCGTGCTGCCGGTGAGAACATCGGCTGGGCCAGCGGCGCCGGCGACACGGCGAGCACGGCGTCGTACATCAACCAGGAATTCATGAACAGCCCCGAGCACCGCTCCAACATCCTGCACGCCAGCTTCACCCACCTCGGCGTCGGCTCCTACCTGAGCCCACCGGGGGTGACCTGGACCGGCGGCGGCTCGGGCCAGCAGAACGTGTGGATGTTCTCCGAGGAGTTCGCCCAGCTGTCCTCGGCGCCGCCGCCGCCGCCCCCGGCGACGCAGCGGCCCGCCCCCCCGCCGGCACCGACCGGCGGCACCGCGGCGAAGAGCTCGACGCCCGCCCCCCCGCCGGCGACGACGGCTCCCACCCCCGCGGCAACGGTGATCCCCACTCCGACGCCCTCGCCGACACCGGTGCCGACCGAGACGCCCACGCCCGCGCCCAACCTCGGCGCGCCGCAGCCGCCCCTGGTCTGGAGCGGTGGCGGCCTCATCGCCGACAGCATCGAGGGCGTCCTCGAAGCCTTCCTGGTCGACTGAGGCAGCGATGACGGACATCGTCGCCGCGCCACCGCCCAGCTCGCCGTCGGCGGGCAGCGGTGTCGTCGTCGCCGACGCGCTGCGCAAGACGTTCCACATCAGCCGCCCGCCGCGCGAGGTTCTGCACGGCGTCTCGCTGTCGGTTGCGCGCGGTGAGTTCGTCGCCCTGATGGGCCCCAGCGGCTGCGGCAAGAGCACCCTGCTGCACATCCTCGGCGGCCTCGAGCCACCCGACACCGGCACGGTGTGGGTCGAGGGGCAGGACCTCTACGCGCGCAACGACGAGGCGCTCACCGCCTACCGCCGCGACCACATGGGCTTCGTCTTCCAGCTCTTCAACCTCATCCCCACCCTGACCGCGGCGCAGAACGTCGCGCTGCCGCTGCGCCTGCGCCGTCCGGCGCCGTCCCGCAGCGACATCCAGGACCGCGTCAACGCGCTGATGGTCGCGCTCGACCTGCACAACATGCAGGGACACGGTCCCGAGGAGATCTCCGGTGGTGAGCAGCAGCGCGTCGCCATCGCCCGGGCGCTGGCCGCGCAGCCCACCGTGCTGCTCGCCGACGAGCCCACCGGCAACCTCGACTTCCACACCTCGCGCGAGGTGATGGGCCTGCTCGCCCGCCTCTGCCGCGAAGAGCAGCAGACGACGCTGCTGGTCACCCACGACGCGCGCACCGCCGCCTACGCCGACCGCGTCCTGGTGATGCGCGACGGCGAGGTGGTCGCCGAGCTGACTCTCGAACCGGAGGGCGGCGACCCCACCGCGCCGCGCAACGTGGCGCCGCTGATCACCCGCCTCACCGAGCTGGGGCTCTAGATGGCAGCGGGCGGGTAGGGGAGGCGCGGGATGGGAGGACTGTGGCCCATCGTGTTCCGTTCGCTGCGCGTCCGCCCGCTGCGCGCGCTGCTCACCGTGATCGCGGTCGTCCTCGGCGTCGCCGCCGTCACCGGTGTGGACCTCGCGCTGCCGGCCCTCGACGACCAGGCGCGCACCGTGCAGATGCAGCGCGCCGGCGACTCGCAGCTCGACGTCCGCGCGGTGCGTGCACCGGGGCTCGACGACGCCCAGGTGGCCAGGCTGCAACTGATCCCCGGTGTCCATCGGATCGCGCCGCTGCTGCAGAAGCGCGTGCTCGGCCGCGCCGACCCGCGCACCATCAGCGGGCTCACCGTCACCGTGGTCGGCGTGCAGGACGGCAGCGCGGCGCTGCGTCTGGTGCACGTGCTCGACGGCCGGTTGCCCAAGCCGGGCAGCACCAACGAGGTCACCCTCGACGAGGGACTCGCCGCCGCGCTGCAGACCACCGGTGCGCCGCGCGCGCTGATCGCCGGCGACGACGTGCGCCTGATCACCGGCACGGGTTCCGACGTGTTCCACGTCGTCGGCATCTCCGCGGGCACGTCGGGTGGCACGGCGTTCACGCGTTCGGCGGCGTTCGTCAGCGACGCGGCGATGCGCGGGCCGTTCGCCCAGGGTGTTCGCACGCCGCTGGTGGCGCTGCGCCTCGACGCCGGCGCCGGCGTCGCCGCGGTGGCGGCGCGTGTGCGCGCAGTGCTGGGCGGCGACGCCATCACCGTCGACCCGCGTGCCGTCGCGGTGCAGCCGCTGGAACAGCTGCGTCCCCTGCTGGTCATGGTCACCCTGCTCAGCGTGCTGATCGGCGCAGGAGTGGTCGCCAACACCCTGGGACTCAGCGTCGTCGAACGGCGGCGCGAGATCGGGCTGCTGCGCGCGGCGGGCGCGGGACGGCGCCAGGTGTTCGCGCTGTTTCTCGCCGAGGCGGCGGTGCTCGCCGTCACCGGGGCCATCGCGGGCGTTCTGCTCGGCATCCTGGTCGCCGGGCTGCTGGTGCGCCAGCTCGCCCCGTCCGACCTCGCCGTTCCCGCCGTGCACCTCGACGCACTGCCGATACTCGGCGCGGTGGCGCTGGGCATCGTCATGGCCATGGCGGGCGCGTTCCTCCCCGCCCGCGCCGCGGCGCGGATGAATCCCCTTGCCGCGCTGCGAACCGGCGCCGCGGGAGAGCGCGAGCGCACTCCGCGGTCGGTCGCGGTGATCGGCGTCGCACTGCTTGTTGTGGCCGCGATTGGCCTGATCTCCGGCGCCGTGGGCGCGGTCACCACCGGCGTGCTGGCGCTGCTGCTGGCGACGGTGTTCTGCCTGCCCTTCGTCGTGCCCGCGCTGCTGCGCGCCATCGGCAGTGCGGCCAGCGCCGCCACCGGCACGGCCGGCCTTGCCGCGGCCAACCTGGCCCGGCGGCGCAACCGCACCTCGCTCACCGTTGCGGGGCTCGCCGTGGCGGTGAGCGTCGCCGTCGCGGTGAGCACGCTGACGTCGGGCGCGCTGGCGGCGGGCCGCGACTGGGTCAACCACCTCTTCATCGGCGACGTGCTGGTGCGCAGCCCCGTCGCCCAGCCGGACGCGGTCGCCGACACCGTCGCCAAGGCCAGCGGGGTGCGCAGCCTGACCCCGATCCGCTTCGTCACCGGCACGGTGGGCGGCCAGACGGTGGGCATCGCCGCCATCGACCCCGGCGCCTACTCGGGCACCTCGGCGCTCGACGTCAGCGGCGACCACGGGGCCGCGGTGCGCGCCCTCTCCAACACCGCGCAGCCGGCGATGGTGGTGCCGCGCCAGCTCGCCGACCTTCTCGGCTGGAACGAGGGCACCCACCTGGAGATCGCCACCGACGCGGGCACGGTCGGCTTCGTGGTGACCGCCGTCGCCGCGCACACCTTCCCGGGCGGCGACGGCCGCGAGTCGGTGGTGGTCGGGCGGGCCACCGCGCAGCACACCCTCGGCGACGTCGCCATCGGCTTCGACCTGCTCGACGTCAGCCTGGGCGGCGCGACCCTGGCCGCGCTGCGCGACGTGGCGGCCTCGTACGGCATGCAGACGCTCACCGTCGCCACCGTCGAGAACGCGGCGCAGGCGGCGGTCGACCACTCGGTGGCGCTGCTCTCGGTGTTCGCCTGGATGGCCGTGGTGGTGGCCATGCTGGCGGTGGTCAACACCCTGGTGGTCAACGTGCGCCAGGGCGCGCGCGACGTCGGGCTCCTGCGCGCCGTCGGCCTGTCGCGGCGCGGCGCCCACCGCATGGTGCTGACCGAGGCTGCGCTGCTGGCGTTCACCGGAACGGTGATCGGCGCCGGGGTCGGCTGCCTGCTCGCCCTGCCGCTGCTGCACGCCAGCTCGGGCCCCGGATTCTCGCCCGCCTTCGCCTTCCCGCTCGGCGCGGTGGTGGCCAGCCTGGCCGCGGTGGTCGCGGGCGCGGTTCTCGCCGTGCTGGTGCCCGCGCGGCGCCTGACGGGGCAGGGCATCGTCGCCCAGA
Organism: Candidatus Dormiibacterota bacterium; assembly: GCA_035995545.1. GTDB lineage: Bacteria > Chloroflexota > Dormibacteria > Aeolococcales > Aeolococcaceae > DASRDZ01. The sequence goes on along the minus strand of DASYKI010000008.1, from coordinate 1,769 downwards.
TCCGGCACGCCTGAGCTGGACAACTCCATCGGGGCACCGCGCCCCGGGCGGCCCTATACTCGACCCCCCGATGCGCTTGACAGTCACCGCTCGCAGTCGATTGGACCCAGCGCTCCGGACCTACGCCGTCGAGAAGCTGGGCAAGCTGGAACGCCACGGCGAGGGCATCCACGAGGCGCGGGTCGTGCTCGAAGACGACGAGCGCCGCGTGCCGCGCGCCAATGCCGAGGTCGTCCTCCACATGCGCCACACCCAGCTGGTGGCGCGCTGCGACGGCAGCACCCTGCAGGAGGCCATCGACGGCGTCGTCGACAAGATGGACCGGCAGATCGTGCGCCAGAAGGAGCGCATCAAGGAGCACAAGGGCAGGGCCGCCGCCGGCTCCGACCCGCTGGCGCCGTCGCCCCGCCACGTCGACAGGACGCCCGACGGCGGCGCCGGCAGCGCGTCCGCCGAGACGCCCGAGCCGGCCGACCCGGTGGCCTCGCGGCGCCGCGTGATGCTGCGTCCGCTGTCGCTCGACGACGCGATCGTGGTGTTCGAAAAGGGCCGCGACGCCTACCTCCTCTTCCTCGACGGCGACGGCGGCGAGCTGTGCCTGCTCAGCCGCACAGCGGACGGTGAGCTGGAGCTCGTCGTCGGCGACACCCGATAGCCCTGTTCCTGGGATCATTGGAGCGGCAATGAGCATTCTCACCAAGGTCCTGGGCGACCCCACCAAGCGCGAGGTCCGCCGCCACGAGCGGCGCGTCGAGGAGATCAACGCCCTCGAGGAGGGCATGACAGCGCTCTCCGACGACGAGTTGCGCGCCAAGACCCAGGAGTTCCGCGACCGCCTCGGCATCGAGGGGCCCGACCTCAGCCTCGGCCAGCCGATCACCACCACCCTGGCCGGCAAGGATGACGAGGACGAGGACGGCGACGCCCACCTCGCCCGCCGCGAGGTCGAGGAGCGCGACAAGGAGCTGCTCGAGAACCTCGACGACATCCTTCCCGAGGCCTTCGCGGTGGTGCGCGAGGCGACGCGGCGCGCCCTGAAGATGCGCCACTACGACGTGCAGCTCATCGGCGGGATGGTCCTGCACCAGGGCTCGATCGCCGAGATGCGCACCGGCGAGGGCAAGACGCTGGTCGCCACCTTGCCTTGCTACCTCAACGCCCTCGAGAACAAGGGCGTCCACGTCGTCACGGTCAACGACTACCTCGCCCGCCGCGACGCCGAGTGGATGAGCCCGATCTACACCGCCCTCGGGCTCACGATCGGCGTGCTGCAGAACATGCAGCCCTACGAGGAGAAGCGCGCGGCCTACGCCGCCGACATCACGTACGGCACCAACTCCGAGTTCGGCTTCGACTACCTGCGCGACAACATGGCGACGCGCCTGGAGGAGAAGGTCCAGCACGGCGGTCGCATCGACGAAGAGGGCAAGCCGGTCGGGATGTACAACTTCGCGATCGTCGACGAGGTCGACAACATCCTCATCGACGAGGCGCGCACGCCGCTGATCATCTCCGGCGCCCCCGAGCAGGCCGCCGACTACTACGAGCGCTTCGCCAAGCTCGCGCCGCGGATGGAGCCCGGCAAGAAGCCCGACGGCATGGACCCGCGCACGAAGAAGGAGTTCGTCGCCGACTTCGACTACGAATTCGACGAGAAGCACAAGACGGTGTCGATCACCGAGCGCGGCGTCGCGAAGACAGAGCGCTTCATGGACATCGACCACCTCTACCGCGCCGACAACGGCCACCTCGTCAACCACCTGATCCAG
>DASYKI010000007.1:0-437055 GCA_035995545.1 Candidatus Dormiibacterota bacterium | reverse complement strand
GTTGACGATGTTGTACAGGTCGGCCAGAACCCACTGCGTGTCAATCAGGCTGGGGTGGTTGGGCGAGGCGCGCTCGATCCAGGGGCGCGGCTCGTCAGGGGAACGGTCGAGGGCGACCGTGATCACGGTGAAGCCGAGCGGGGAGAGCTCCTCGTGCACCTCCTGCCAGACCGGCAGGTCCTCTCTGCACCCTCACCAGGATGCGTAGGCGACAAGGAGAATCTTCTTGCCGCGGTGCTCGTGCAGGGAGTGCATGCGGCCGTCGAGGTCGGGGAGGGTGAAGTCGGGGGCTTCGAGGTTGCGCAGGGGCTCGGCGCGGTCCGTCGCGGCGGTGCCCAGGAAGGCTGCGGACTCCTCTGCGTCGAGGGCGAGGGGTCGGCGCAGGGCGGCGGCGAAGCGGGCCAGGTCGACGTGGCCGTCGGGCGTGACGACGTCGGGATCGCGCAGCGGCACGCAGACGTCGTTGCGGCAGAGTCCCTCGGGCTTCAGCACCCATCCGGTGGCACGCGCCAGGTCTTCGGCGCCGACCAGGACACCCTCACCGTCGATGGCGACGGGCACGTCGATGGCCGCCTGGCCTCCGTCCAGCAGGGTGAATCCGCGATGCACGGCGCCATCCTAAACAGTGGCGGCAATGGCCTGCTGCCAACGAAGGGATGGAGCGCTGGGGCGGGCGGGTGGGCGGGTACCCCGTGCTTCAGCAGACCCGGGGGTCGGGCAGGGTGTCCTTGGCGTGGGGCGTGCCGTCGTAGACCGCGGAGGCGACCTTGTAGGCCCGCTTGTCCTGCTTCAGGGCGTCGCTGCGAACCGCGGCGAAGTCGGCGTGGCAGAGCAGGCCCGCGCCGGTGAGCTGCAGTGCTTCGGGGTCGACCCCGCCGGCCGCGGCGACGCGGATGTTGCCGACGCCCGGCGCGTAGTACTTGCGCTGGTGCCCGCCCAGGGGATCGGGCGGCGCGAACTCGTCGGTGATCAGCACGCCGTCGTAGCAGCCGGTGGCAACGCACGTGTGCTTGCCGGTGCGGTACACGGAGGCGCAGTCGAAGAAGCCGACGCTCCTGGCCAGGCCCTGGATGTACACCGGTGTGCCGGTGCGGGGATGCGCCGGCATGGCGATGCCTGCGTGCGCGCCGTCGACGCCCGAGATCCAGGTGCTGGGCGCTCCCGTCAGGCTTCCGGCGTCGTAGAGCTCGGGGTACTCACCGAGCAGCCAGACAGCTCCGTCGCGGTCCTGGGCGAGGAAGAAGATCTCCGACTCGGTGAGCACGCCATCCTGGATGTCGCGGTCGAAGATGACCATGGTCCGCACGCCGTCGATCACTTTGGTGAGGTCGGTCACGGTGGTCTCGATGCGGTGGGGATGCGGGTTGCCGAGGTCGTCGAGGACGACGCCGTCGAGCAGGAACTGGGTTCCGGGCACCATCGGCATGAACCGGTTGTCGATGCGCGGCTTGTCGGGGAAGTCACTGCGCACCAGCTTGGGCACGCTGCCGCAGGGGTTGGACGACGACGTCGCCGCCACCGGTGTCACCGCCGCCACCGCCTGCAATGTGACGGTGGCCAGCGCCACCGCCGGAGCCAGCAGCAGGCTCAGGATTCTCGACCAGGTCATGTCGTTACACCTCGACGCCTGCCGAAACGCAGGTACAGGGATGGGACCACGAAGAGATTGAGCAGGGTCGACGTCACCAGTCCGCCGAGGATGACGATGGCCAGCGGGTACTCGATCTCGTGGCCGGGACGGTCGCCCAGGGCGACAAGCGGCACCACCGCCAGACCGGTGGCGAGAGATGTCATCAGGATGGGGGAGAGGCGTTCGCGCGCCGCGCGCAGCACCAGACCGGGGCCGAAGGGCTCGCCCTCGACTCGCTCCAGGTGCTGGCAGTGGTTGACCAGCAGGATGCCGTTGCGGGCGGCGATGCCGAACACCGTGAAGAAGCCGAGCAGCGCGCCCAGCGAGATGGTGCCGCCGCTCACGAAGGCGGCCAGCACGCCGCCGACCAGCGCCATGGGCAGGGTGAGGAAGATCAGCACGGCGAGCCGCCAGCTGCCGAACGACGTCTGCAGCAGCAGGAGGATCGCCAATGCGGCCAGCACGGCGACGCCGAAGAGCTGGCCCTGCGCACCCTGGCGCTCGGTGTACTCACCGAGCAGCTCGGCGTGGTACCCGCGGGGGAAGTTCACCGAGGCCACGGCGTTGTTGACGTCGGCGACGACAGAACCGAGGTCGCGTCCCTTGACGTTGGCGGCGACGTCGATGCGGCGCGAGTCGTTCTCGCGCTCGATCACGTTGGGCACCGGCTGCACGGTGACCTTGGCGACGTCGCCGAGTCGCACCGTGGTGCCCGACGGTGTGTCGATGGGAAGCTCACTGATGCCGGCCACGCTGGCGCGCGTCGACGGCGTGCTCCACACCACCACGTCGTACGCCTTGCCGGAGCGGAAGATGTCGCCCACCTCCTCGCCGGCGACCAGCGTCGAGGCGGCGCGGCGCACGTCGCCGGGCTTGAGCCCGTACTTCGCCGCCGTCTTGAGGTCGACCTCGACCTGCACCTGGGGCGTGTCCACCTGCAGGTCGACATGGTTGTCGGTGATGCCGCTGATCGACGCCAGGCGGTGCTGGACGTCGGCGGCCTTGCTGCGCAGGGTGGCCAGGTCCTGGCCGTAGATGCGCACCACCACCGGCTCCTTGGCCCCGGTGAGCACCTCCTCGATGCGCTCGTTGAGGTACGTCTGCACGTCGCGGTAGAGGCCGGGATATGCCGACACCACCTTGTGGATGGCGGCCAGGGTGGCGTCGTAGTCGACGTTGGGGTCGACGCGGATCCAGTTCTCGCCGAAGTTGACCCCGACGATCTCCTCGCCCTGGAAGGCCTGGCCGATGTGCGAGCCGAAGCTCTGCACGCCGGGGATGCTGCGCAGGTCGCGGCTGAGCTGGGCGACGATGCGCTGCTCCTCCTGCGCCGACGTGCCCGGCGTGGTGATCCAGTGGATGAGGAAGTCCTGTTCCTTGAAGGTGGGAAAGAGGCTCTGCCCGAGCTGCGGCGCGGTGAATGCGGCCGCCACCGCCAGCAGGGCGAAGGCGGCGTAGGCGCGCCGCGGGCGCGGCACGATGCGGGTCAGCGCCGACGTGTAGCGGCGCTGCAGCCACAGTGCCAGCGGCGACACGTGGCGCTCCACCTTGCCGCGGCGCAGCATGATCAGGGCCAGCGCCGGCGTCACCGTCAGCGCCACCACCATCGAGGCGACGATGGCCAGGGTGTAGGAGATGGCCAGGGGACGGAAGAACGCCCCGGTCAGGCCCTGCAGCAGGAACACCGGCACCGCGGCGGCGACGATGATCAGCGTCGCGTAGACGATCGGGCTTCGCACCTCCAGCGAGGCGTCGAGGATGATCCGCCCGATGGGCACGTCGCTGCCCGCGAGTCGGTGCTGGCGCACCCGTCGCAGGATGTTCTCCAGGTCGATGATGGCGTCGTCGACCACCGCGCCCAGGGCGATGACCAGGCCGGCCAGGGTCATGGTGTTGATGGTGTCGCCGCGCCACTGCAGCACCAGCATCGCCGCCAGCAGCGACAGCGGGATCGACACCAGGCTGATCACTGCGACGCGCCACTCGAAGAGGAAGAGGATGAGGATCAGCACCACCAGCAGGAAGCCGAGCAGCAGCGCCTGGGTGAGGTTGTGGATGGCCGTCTCGATGAAGTCGGCCTGGCGGAAGATGGTGGTGTCGAAGGTGATCCCCGGCAGTCCGGGCTGCAGCGACTTGATGGCATCGTCGATGCCCTGGGTGACCTTCAGCGTGTCGCCCCAGGGCAGCTTCTCGACGACCAGCAGCAGTCCCGGCGTGTCGCCGATGACGGCGTTGCCGATGAGCGGCTGATGGTCCTCCTTGACGTTGGCGACCAGGCTCAGCGGCACCCTCTCGCCGTCCTTGTTGGGCACGGTGATGCGGGCCATGTCGGCGGCGGTGACGATGGGCAGCACGTGGCGGATGCCGATGCCCTGGGTGCCGGTGTCGACGCCTCCGCCGGTGCCGATCACCGACGCGCTGGAGAACTTGAGCAGCCCGGAGTCGACCGAGTTGGAGGTGGCGTCCATGACGTCGTTGAGCGACACGCTGTGGGCGCGCATCTCCAGCGGGTCGACCTGCACGGTCATCATCTGCAGCTGCTCGCCCCATATGGCCACGTTGGCCACGCCGGGAACGCGCAGCAGGCGGGCGCGGATGGTCCAGTACGCCATCATCGACATGGCGATCTGGGTGTGCTCCTTGGAGGTCATGCCCACCTGCATGACGCGGCTGGTGGCCGACACCGGGGGCAGCATCACCGGCGGCGCCGCCCAGGTGGGCAGGCTGTTCTGCACGCTGGCCAGCCGCTCCTGGACCAGCTGGCGCGCCTGCTGCACGTCGGTGCCGTCGCTGAAGATCATCTGGATCGAGGAGAGCTGCGGTACCGACTTGGAGCGCAGGTCGCTCAGCCCCCTGATGCCGTTGAGCGCCTGTTCCAGCGGCACGGTGACCAGCGCCTCGACGTCAGCCGTCGACAGGCCCAGGCACGCGGTCTGCACCTCGACCCGCGGCGGCGCGAACTCGGGAAAGACGTCGACGCGCATGCTGCCGATCTGCAGCGAGCCGACCACGATCATCCCCGCCGCCGCGGCCACCACCAGGTAGCGGAAGCGCAGGCTGGAGCGCACGATCCACCGCATCAGCGTGCGGCTCGACGACACGGCTGCTACCCGCCTGAGACGCCGTACTCGGTGCCGAGCAGCTCGGCGGCGCCGACGGTGACCACGCGCGAGCCCGCCGCGGGACCGGACGACAGCACGGCGCGGTCTCCGGACACGCGCGCGATGGTGACCGCGCGGCGCTCGAAGGTGAGTGGCTGGGTGGCCAGGAAGACCCACGTGCCGCCGTCCTTGTCGTAGACCAGCGCGGTCACCGGGATGACCAGGTTGTCGGCGGCGGCGACGACTGGCTCGGTGCTCAGAGCGATGCGGCGCATCGAGTCCTCGGTGAGCTGCACGGCCTGGCCGGTGCCGCCGCTGACCGTCACCAGGCGGGCGGGCGCCGCCGACCCGTCGGTCTTCGCCTCCGCGTTGCCGCAGGCGGACACGCCGGTGCAGACACCGGCGGCGGCGACGAGCAGGAGGATGCGGCGGAGCATTCTTACAATCCCTCTTCGGAGGCGGTGGTGCGGATGGGGGCGAGACGCAAGTACAGCGACGGCAGCGCGATGACGGTGAGCAGCGCTGAGCTGGCCAGGCCACCGAGGACGGCGATGGCGAACGGGTGGAGCACCTCGGTGCCCGAGCGGTTGCCGATCACCACCATGGGCAGCAGCACGGCCACGGTGGCGACGAACGTCAGCAGGATGGCGGCGGCGCGCTCGCGCGTTGCGCGGAGGAGCAGCTCGAGTCCGAGCGGTCCACCCTTGGCGGACTCGTAGCCCTGGTAGGTGCGCACCAGCAGTACCGCGTGGCGCGCGGTGAGCGCGGCCACGGTGAACAGCCCGGCGAGCGCGCCCGCCGACATGAGTCCGCCGGCGGCGAAGGAGGCCAGCACGCTGCCCGCCACCGACAGGGGCAGCAGCCCGAACACGATGCCGGCCAGGCGCCAGCTGCCGAAGGCCGCCTGCAGCAGGAGCAGGACGACGACGGCGATGCCGATGCCGATGCCGATGGTGCGCGCGTTCTCGTTCTGCTGGTCGGCGCGGGCGCTGAGCACCTCGGCGTGGTATTCGAGCGGCATCGCCAGGGCACCGACGCGCGCCTTGACGTCGTCCATCACCGCGGCGATGCTGCGCCCGTTCACCTGGGCGCTGACGTCGACGCTGCGCGAGGTGGCGTCGTGGGTGATCATCGTCGGCGCCGGCTTGATGCGCACCGCGGCGACGTCGCCGAGGCGCACCTGGCCGCCGACGGGCGCGTCGATGCGCAGGTCGGCCAGCGTCGCCGGCGTCGAGCGCGTGCTCGGCGAGCCCCACACCACGACGTCGAAGATCTTCTGCTCCTCGTAGAGGTTGCCCACCAGCAGGCCGGAGAAGTACGTCGCCGTCGCCCGGCGCACGTCGCCGGGGTTGAGCCCGTACTTCTGCGCGGTGGCCAGGTTGACCTCCACCTCCATGGTGGGTTCATCGGCCAGGCTCTGCACGCTGGTGGCGGTGACGCCGTCGACGTGGGCGATGGTGTCGCCGACGTGCTGCGCGGTGGTGTGCAGCGTGGCCAGGTCGATGCCGTAGACGCGGACGGTGAGCGCCGCGTCGCTCCCCGTCTGCACCTGGTGAACCCGGTCACGCCCGTAGGAGTCGAGGCTGGTGCGGACGCCTGGGTACCCGTGCAGCACGGTGGAGATGCGGGCCACGGTACCGTCGTACGCGGCGTCGTCGCGCAGGCTCACCCACATCTCGCCGGCGCTGACGTCGACCGCCTGGTCGGCCAGCACGGCGCGGCCGACGTGGGTGCCGACGTCGCGCACCCCGGGCACGGCGCGCAGCTCGCGCGCTGCGATGGCGGTGAGGCGGGCCATCTCGGTCAGCGAGGTTCCCGGCGCCGCGGAGACGTGGACGAGGACGTTGCGGTCCTGCGGCGCCGGCAGCAGCGAGCGCCCGTCGAGCTGCGGTACGAGTGCGAATGCGGTGGCGGCACAGAGCGCGAGGGCGCCGTAGGCGACGGCCGGCCGCGCGATGGCGCGAGCGGCGGTGCGGTCGAACAGCACAGTCGCGCCGCGCGCGATCGCCGTGTGCCAGCGCGGCTGCGCCCGCTGCGCGTCACGCAGCAGCATGTGGCTGAGCGCCGGTGTGAGGGTCAGGGCGACCAGCAGCGAGGCCAGCACCGCCACCGTGTAGCCGAGCACCGCCGGCCGGGTGAACGAGCCGCCCACGCCACTGAGGAACACCAGCGGCAGGGGCGCGATCAGCGCGATCAGCGTGGCGTAGACAAGTGGTCCCCTGGTCGCGCGCGACCCCTCGATGACGGCGCTGGCGCGATCGGCAGCCCCGCGGGTGCGCAGCCGTCGCAGGATGGAGCTCGGGTCGACCACCGCGTCGTCGACGACGACGGCCACGGCGACGGCGAGTCCGGCGAGCACCATGATGTTGAAGGTGGTTCCGGTCAGGTACAGCACATACGCGGCGACCAGCAGCGAGGCGACCACGCTGACGCCGGCGATCAGGGCAGCGCGCCAGGGCAGCAGCACCAGGAAGACGAGGACCAGCAGGCCGAGCGCGAGCAGCGCCCACCCGCCCAGGGTGTGCAGCGCGCTGTCGATGAACGACTCCGCCTGGTAGACCTGGCTGTCGACGCGGATGCCGCTCAGCCCGGGACGCAGGGCGTCCAGCGCCTGCTCGATGCCGCGGGTCACCTGCTGCGTGCTCGCTTCGGGGAACTTCTGGATCACCAGCATCAGGCCGGGACCGCCGGAGACGCTGGCGTCGCCGATCAGCGGCTGGTGGTCCTCGACGACGTTGGCGACGTCACCCAGCCGCATGGTGCGGCCGCTGGTGTCCTCGATGGTCACCGAGGCGAGGTTGGCCGCGTTGGTGATCGGCAGCACGTGCTGGATGGCCATGCGCTGCGACGACGAGTCGATGAAGCCACCGGTCCCCGGCGTCGACGCCTCGACGAAGGTGAGCGGCGACACCCACAGCGCGTTGCCCGCGGTGTTGATCACCTGGCTCAACGTGATGCCGTAGTCGCGCAGCCGGTCGGGGTCCACCTGCACCTGGAGCTGGCGGTCGCGCTGCCCCCAGATGGAGACGTTGGCCACGCCGGGCACGCCCATGAGCTTGGGCCTGACCTTCCAGCGGGCCAGCACCGACATGTCGACCAGCGACAGGTCCTTGGCGCTCAGACCGACCATCATCACGCGGCTGGTCGACGACAGCGGCTGCACCATCACCGGCGGGTTGCCGACGGCGGGCAGCGCGTGGGCCTGGGTCATCCGCTCCTGCACGAACTGGCGCGCCTTGAACACGTCGGTGCCCGGCTGGAAGATCAGGTCGATGGTGGAGAGACCCGGCGCCGAATCGGAGCGGATCTGGTCGAGCCAGGCGACGCCGTTGAGCAGGTCCTGCTCCAGGGGCACGGTGATCAGCTGCTCCACCTCGGAGGCGCTGAGGCCCAGTGCCTCGGCCTGGATCTCGACCTGGGGTGGGGCGAACTCGGGGAAGAGGTCGACGGGTGCGTTGCGCAGCTGCACCGAGCCCAGGGCCATCACCGCCACCGCCGCGCCGATGACCAGGATGCGGAACTTGAGGACGAGCCCGACGATCTCGCCGATCATCGCGGCCGTCCCGTGGACGTGCGGGTACCCGAGACGGTGCGCGCCCCGATTCCGGCCGCAGCCGGATGCCCCTGATGGTGGGTGTGCTTCACCCAGCCCTGCCCCCTGATTTTGTCGCCCCTGCGCAGGATGGTTCGGTCAACTCCCGACACCTGCCTCGACACCTGCCGGCGGCGAAGCATCAGCGACGCGAGCCGGGAAGTCAACCCTCCGGGCGGTTAAGACTTCCTGGTGTCGCTGCCGCCGAAGCTGCCGACCACCCGGGCCAGCCACTCGTCCTCGAAGGCGTTGGGGTCGACCTCGACCGATACCAGTGCGTCGTGCGCGGGGCCGTCCGAGTCGGCCGCCGGCATGGCGCGAAAGACGCCATCGTCGACGCTGTAGCGCAGCCGTTCGCGGCGCAGCGAGAGCCATCGACCGGCGAACACCGCCGACATCGCCAGCGGGTCGTGGTAGTAGGCGACCGCGTCGGGCGGCGCATCCTCGCGGGGGCGGAAGTGTCGCCGCGACCACGTCGTGGTGAGACGCGCCAGCGCGTCGCAGAAGGGCGTGCGCTGCGCGGCGAGCGCATCCAGTGCACGCCGAGTCATGGCCGTGCGCAAGGTGATGTCGATGGTCACCCAGGTGATGTCGACGCCCGACTCGGCGCAGGTCAACGCGGCCGCCGGGTCGCACGCGGTGTTGTAGTCCTGCGCCATCCCACCCATGACGGTGAGGTGGTCGAGCCGCGCGGCCAGCTCGACGTCGCGCTGCATTGCAACCGCCAGCGTGGTCAGCGGCCCGGTGGCGACGACGTGGATCCGCTCGCGCCGCGACTGCGCAATCAGCCAGTCAGCACCCGGGACGTCGAGGATGCGCGCGTCCGCGACGTCGACGGGCGTGTCGAGCAGACCCTCGCCCTCGTCGCCGTGATTGGTGTAGCGGTCGCTGGGGCTGAGCCGCCCGGGATGTCCGATCAGCACAGGGATGTCCGCCCGCCCGGCCAGCCCGAGCAGCCGCGCGGCGATGCGGGCACGCGTTTCCAGCAGGCCGCGGTCACCGTTGCCGACCACCACGCCGAGCAGTTGGATCTCTTGTGAGGCCAGGGCTAGGGCCAGCGCCAGGGCGTCGTCGACGTTGGTGCCGATGTCGGTGTCGAAGACCACGGCTGTCACTGTCGTGTAGCCTGGCCGACACCTGGCACTGATGACGGGAGCCGCAGCATATGGGCGTGCCCGCACCGCGTCGGGAGCTCGTCGTGGTGGTGACAACCTCCCCGCCGGTTCCCTCTGACCGCTTGCTTCCGGCCGCCTTCACGGCGGCTATCGCCGCATTCGGCGCGGGCGTCATTCAGGACGTCGCCGCCGGACCGCGGCAGAGCGCGTTGCTCCACGTCCTGGTGGGACCGGGTCTGCGCCGCCGCGCCCTGGAGCGCCAGATGGCGCTGGCCATCGAGGAGCGCCTGTCCGCCGGCGTCGACGGACCGGTGGCGGCGCGCGTGCAGGCGCTCGCCCATCGCGAGGGCGCCGGTGCGGTGGTGCGCGAGCTGGCCAGCACCTGGGTGGCCGCCGCCGGGCCCGCCGCCTCGATCTCCGCCAGGGACAACGCCTATCTCGACGCGGTGCGCCGGCTCATCGAGGGTCGCCGCCTGCGCATGGTCTTCCAGCCCGTCGTCGAGGCGTGGACTGGGCGGGTGGTCGGCTACGAGGCGCTCTGCCGCGGCCCCAAGGGCGACGTCTTCGAATCGCCGGATGCCTTTCTCGACGCGGTGCATCGCGCCCGCATGGAGGAGGCGGCCCAGGTGGAGCTGGTCGGGCTGGCTCGGCGCCGCGCCCAGGAGACCTTCCCCGGCGGCGACCTGCTGCTCTTCATCAACCTCCTCGCCGAGGAGCACTGGCCGGCTGCCGAGCGCATGTCCGAGCTCTACGGCGGCGACGGCTGGCCCTGGACGCAGGTGGTCCTGGAGATCACCGAGAAGGCGCCGGTGCAGAACCCGGAATCGTTCGTCGCCGTGCTGAAGTGGGCCCGCGACGCCGGGGTGCGCTTCGCCCTCGACGACGTCGGCGCCGGCTATTCGGGACTGTCCAGCTACGCGCTGCTGCGCCCCGAGTACACCAAGGTGGACATCGGCCTGGTCCGCGGCTGCGACCAGGACGAGGTGCGCCGGGCGATCATCAGCTCGCTGGTCTCGCTCGCCCACCGCACCGGGTCGCTGGTGGTTGCCGAGGGCGTGGAGACAGCGGCGGAGCTGGACGCGGTGCGCTGGCTTGGCGTCGACCTGGTGCAGGGCTACCTGGTCGCCCCGCCGTCGGAGATCCCGCTGGTGCCGCAGGGCGACTGGCGGGTGCCCGGCGAGGTGGTCGGGCGCCGCCGCACTCGCGCACTGCGCGAGCGGGGAGCCTAGGCCGCTCGTCCCAGCTCCGGCGGGGCGGCGTGCCGGATCGGCACCGTGCCCAAACCGCTGATGCCGAAGCGACGGTGCGCCAGCGCGTAGGCCCCGAATCCCAGGCCGGTGGCCAGCCCCTTGTCGGCGAGGCGCTGCAGCACCGCCACCGCGGCGGCGACGCCCGGGTTCATGCCGAAGCTGACCAGAATTCCGACGACGCTGGCCTCGTAGGCGCCGATGCCGCCGGGGATGAGGCTGAGCGCGCCGGCGACGTTGCTGATGGCGAAGACCACCGCCGCCTTCTCCCAGCTGATCTCACCCGGCGCGACCGCCTGCGCCACCAGCCACAGCGTGGTGATGGCGCACGCCGCCTGCAGCGCGCTGATCCACGTCCCGGTGAGGGTGCCGCGCTGCCGGAAGAGCAGGATGGTGTCGTTGTGGAGCTGGTCCACCTCACCGAGGAAGCGGCGCAGTCCCGGGGTGTGCTCGACCAGCCAGCGCAGCCGCCGGTACGCCGGGCACCACGTGAGCGAGACGAAGATCACGGCGGTCAGCACGAGCGCCGCCACCACCCCGGCGAACGCGGCCTGGTAGGTCAGCAGTCCCGGCACCGCGAAGAGGATCAGCACCATGGTGTAGATCAGCTCCTGGACGGTGACGGTGGCCACCACCGAGCCGAACTCGGCGGCGGCGGCCTCGGACACCAGCACCGCGCGGGTCAGCTCGCCGAGGGGGAGCAGCGCGGTGGCCTGGCCGGCCAGGTTGAGCAGCACCGTCCTGCCCAGCGGCAGGCGGATGCCGACGTCCTTGAGCAGGCCCTGCCAGCGCACCCCCTGGAGCAGGTAGTAGAGGACCGAGACGGCCACCACGGCGGGCACCAGGCGCAGGTCGAGGTGGCTGATGGCGGTGCGGAAGCCGGTGGGGTCGATGCCCAGGACCAGGGCGACGAGGGCGGCGACGCCGAGGGCCATGGGGGCGAAGCGCTTCAGCCAGTGCAGGTCGGCGGCGTGGCCGATGCGCAGGCGGACGTGGCGCCCGACGCGGAAGTGTCCGCGGGCCGGTGCGCTGACGGTCGGGTCGGAGGTGGTCGCCGTCATGCCGTCGCTCGCCTCCGAGTGTACGCCCAGGCATTCCTCATCAATCTCGTTGGGATGCGTGACTCCGCGCCGGCTGCCTTGTACTGTAGGTGGGCTCCCCCCCTCGGCTTTGGAGACCCCTGCGATGCGAGCTTCGCCACCCCGCCGCGCGACCTCCGACGCCAGCCAGCCCACCTGGGTGAGTGACTGGTGGCTGCCCGATACCTCCGTCGACGTCAGCCGGCGGGTCGATGTCGTGGGTCGCCGTGAGGGCGGGCCCGCTCAGGCGACGGAGATGGCGGTCGCCGGCCGCGAGGTCGCCATCCGCGGCACGCGCGAGGTCGCCGTCCGGCCCAACTAGGCCGCCGGCGCGACGCCGCCCCGCCGACCCGGGGCCGCGGCGGGATGGCACACTCTGCGGCGATGTCCGCCGAGATCCTCTGGGAGCCGCCCGCCGGCGCCCGTTCCAGCACCCGGCTGGGGCGCTACATGGCCTGGCTGCAGGAGTCGCGCCGCCTCAGCTTCGCCACCTACGACGAGCTCTGGCAGTGGTCGGTCGACGACCTCGAGGGCTTCTGGGCGTCGCTGTGGGAATACTTCGGCATCCGTTCCTCGCGGCCGTACACGCGCGTGCTGTCGAGCCGCGAGATGCCCGGAGCGCGCTGGTTCGAGGGCGCCCTGCTCAACTACGCCGAGCACGAGCTGCTCACCGGTGGCGACGCGCCCGCGGTGCTGTCCTATTCGCAGTCGCGGCCGCCCGTGGTGCTCAGCGCCGGCGAGCTGCGCGACGAGGTGGCCCGCGTCCGCGCCGGGCTGCAGCGGCTCGGGGTCGGGCGTGGCGACCGGGTCGCGGCGTATCTGCCGAACATAGCCGAAACTCTGGTGGCGTTCCTGGCAACGGCCACCCTGGGCGCGGTGTGGAGCTCGTGCGCACCGGAGTTCGGCCGGCGCAGCGTGGTCGACCGCTTCCGCCAGATCGAGCCCAAGGTCCTGCTCGCCGTCGACGGCTACCGCTATGGCGAGAAGGCGATCGACCGCGGCGACGACCTGGCCGCCATCCGCGCCGAGCTGCCCTCGCTGCGCGCCACCGTGCTGCTGCCGTACCTCGACGCCGGGGCGCGCGTCGAGGGCACGACGCCGTGGAGCGACCTGCGCGCCGTGCACGCAGACCTGGAGTTCGAGCAGGTGCCCTTCGACCACCCGCTCTACATCCTCTACTCGTCGGGCACGACGGGTCTGCCCAAGCCCATCGTGCACGGCCACGGCGGCATCCTCATGGAGCACCTCAAGACCCTGCTGCTGCACAGCGACCTGGGTGCGGGCGACCGCTTCTTCTGGTTCAGCACCACCGGCTGGATGATGTGGAACTACCTCGTCTCCGGGCTGCTCGCCGGCGCCGCGGTGGTGTGCTTCGACGGCGACCCCGGCTTCCCCGACATGGGTGCGCTGTGGCGGCTCGCCGAGGAATCGGGGATGACCTGGTTCGGCACCAGCGCGCCCTACCTGATGGCCTGCCGCAAGGCGGGGCTGCGGCCCGGCGCCGACAACGACCTCAGCGCGCTGCGCGGCGTCGGCTCGACGGGAGCACCGCTGCCCGCCGAGGGATTCCGCTGGGTGTACGAGGCGATCGGCCGCGACCTGCTGCTCTCCTCGGTGAGCGGCGGCACCGACGTGTGCACCGCGTTCGTCGGCGGCTGCCCCATCCTGCCGGTGCGGGCCGGTGAGATCTCCTGCCGCTACCTGGGAGTCCGCGCCGAGGCCTACGACGAGACCGGCCATCCCCTCATCGGCGCGCAGGGCGAGCTGGTGGTCACCGAGCCGATGCCGTCGATGCCGGTCGGCTTCTGGGGCGACACCGACGGCTCGCGCTACCGCGCCGCGTACTTCGACGTGTACCCCGGCATCTGGCGCCATGGCGACTGGATCACCATCACCGAGGACGGCTCCTGCATCATCAGCGGCCGCTCCGACGCGACGCTCAACCGCGGCGGCGTGCGCGTCGGCACCGCCGAGTTCTACTCGGTGGTCGAGGGGATGGACCAGGTGGTCGACAGCATCGTCGTGCACCTCGACGCCGACGAGGGCAACGCCGTCGGCGAGCTGCTGCTCTTTGTCGTCGCCGCACCCGGAGTCGTCGCCGGCGACGACCTGCGCACGGCGATCGCCCGCGAGGTTCGCGTCTCGCTGTCGCCGCGCCACGTTCCCGACCGCATCGAGTTCGTCGAGGCGGTGCCGCGCACGCTGTCGGGAAAGAAGCTGGAAGTTCCGGTCAAACGTGTCCTGATGGGGATGCCCGCCGACCGGGCGGCCAGCCGCGACGCCCTGGTCCGCCCCGACGCGCTGGAGATGTTCGTCGAGCTGGCCAGGCGGCGGCAGGCGGAGCGCAGCAGCACGGGCTAGGGCGACACCGCGCGGCGCACCGACACGTTGCTGAAGGTGGCCGAACCGGTGCCGGTGTCCGTCTGCGGCGAGATGGCGAACAGCGAGAAGCTGTTGCTGATGGGCACGTTGTCGTGGGGGTCGTCGGCGCTGCCCACCTCCTTGCCGTCGAGGGCGAGGACGAGGCGGTTCACGCGGTCGTTCGACTGCGGGGTGACGCAGGCGACGTCGAGGGTCACCCCCTTGCTGCCGTCGATGCTGCTGTCGCTGCCCGAGGTGAGCACCGTCTGGCCGCCGTTGTGGACGCGCACGATCACCCAGTTGCCGGCGGCGTCGGTGAGCAGCAGGTAGGTGTTGTCGGTGCCGCCGCCGCGACAGGCGACGCCGAAGTAGATCTGGCTCGGGGTGGGCTCGTACGCCTTGACGTGCAGGGCGAGGTCCTGGGGGACGTGCTGACTGTCCCGAGGTGCGCTGTACGCGTAGCCGCCCGCGGGACGGTCGACGTTGAGGGTGATGCCGTTGGGCCCCTGCTGCACACCGCTGCCGGTGCCGAAGTCGGCGCTGGGCGGCCGCAGCGTCGAGGTGAACACCACGGTGCCGACATTGATCTTGCTCGGCGCCGACGTGGCACTGGCGCTGGGCCTGTGCGCCGTCGGCGATGGCGCGCTCCCGTTGCCGCCCGCGCTGCCGCCGCACGCGCTCAGCACGATGGCTGCGCCGCTCGCGAGCAGTGCGAAGCGGATGCACCCGATGACGTGTTTGGAAGCTCTCGAAGCACTCCTCATGCGGCCCACTCTGCCACACGGTCGCGCCGCGACTACAGTGTGCGCAGGAACTCGTGCCGGGCCGCGCACCTGATGCGGCCGCCGGTTGGCTCAGCGCACCTGCTGCAGTGCTCTCCGCGTCTGGCCGGCCCTCGCCTGGAGGACGATGAGCTCCCCCTCGATGCGATCGCGGGCCTCGCCCGCCTCTGCGGCGGCGAGCTCGGCGGCCTGGCGGGCCTCGCGCTCCTCGCGGTAGAGCAGGTGGAAGTTGTCGCGCAGCTGGGTGAGCTCGCGGACCTGGGCCGCCAGCGCGGCGATGCGGTCGTCGAGCGCGGACATCGCGGCGTCGCGGTGGGCGTGGCGCGAGCGCTCGCTGTCGAGCTCGGCGCGGAGCTGGGCGACCGTGGCCTCGCTGTCCAGGAGGCGGCCCTGGAAGTCGGTGGCGGTGCGCTCCCAGACCTCGCGGGCGCGCTGCTCGCCGGCCAGGACCAGCTCCAGGTCGGCCACCGAGCGCGGTTGCGTGCGCGAAATACCCTTGCCGGACAAACGAATGACCGTCACCGTGACACCTCCCGGATGCCGCCGGAACGGCCGGCACCCCCCTGCTCTTGTGTCGCGCCTGCCCCCACGACGCGTCCTGCTCGGGGGACATGGTACCCCGCCCTGGCGGGCTAGGCACCCATCCCGGTGATCGGCCGGTTCAGTGGGGTGCCCCCCATGCTGCCCAGGAACACCGCGTCGCCGAAGCAAAACACGCCGCCGTCCGAGGCGACCAGGCGGTAGCCGGCGCCGCCCGGGGTGGCGGCCATGGCGACGATGGGCTGGTTGAGGTGCAGGGCGCCGGTGCTGCCGCGGAACGCCGCGTCGCCGAAGGCGAAGATGCCTCCGTCCGACGCCACCAGCCAGTAACCGCCACCGCTCGGCGTGGCGGCCATGCCCACGATCGGCTGGTTGAGCCGCATCGCCCCGGTGCTGCCGTGGAAGGCCGCGTCGCCGAAGGAGAAGATGCCGCCGTCGCGCGCCACCAGCCAGTAGCCACCACCGTCGGGCGTGGCGGCCATGCCCACGATGGGCTGGTTGAGGTGCATCGCCCCGGTGCTGCCGCGGAAGACCGCGTTCCCGAAGGTGAAGATGCCGCCGTCCGAGGCGACCAGCCAGTAGCCGCCGCCGTCGGGCGTGGCCGCCATGGCGACGATGGGCTGGTTGAGGTGCATTGCGCCGGTGCTGCCCCGGAACGCCGCGTCGCCGAAGGCGAAGATGCCGCCATCACTGGCCACAACCCAGTAGCCGCCGCGATCGGGAGTGGTGGCCATGCCGGCGATGGGCTGGTTGAGCCGTACCGCCCCGGTGCTGCCGTAGAAGGGCGCGGCGCCGAAGTCGAAGATGCCGCCGTCCGACGCCACCATGCGATATCCGGGCGCGCCCAGCGGCGGCGGTGGTGGTGGTGAGGGTGGCACCGACGGCGCGCCCGCGTAGTAGGCCGACACCGCGCTGCGCAGAAATCCGCCATCGTCGTCAGAAACTGTCGAGGGCACCGGGTTGCAGGCGGTGCAGCCGCCGGCCACGTCGGTGGTCGGCACGCCGCCGTTGTTGGTGACGCCGTCGTGCTGCGCGTCGGTGACGCTGGTCTGGCAGGCGTTGCCGGCGCCGAAGAGCACGGCGACGATGCCCGAGGCGTGCAGGTCGGCGGCGTGGCCGAGGGTGTACTGGGCGACGTTGTCCTGGTAGTGCCCGCAGCTGTTGTTCATGGTCAGGTAGCGCTGGTTGCCCACCGGCACCTGCCACATCACCTGCGGGCGCGCCGTCTGCGCGTGCAGCTCGGCCACCCAGCGCAGCCAGCGTGCGAAGTTGGGCAGGCGCTGGTTGGCGGCGTCCCACCAGTGCGTGAACCACTGGTTGTCGGCGCCCTGCGCCTCCCACCACGCGGCGTCGTGGTCGTCGACGTCGTGGAAGACGAGGTCCCAGGTGCTGCCGTGCGGGTTGCCGGCCACGCCCGCGGAGTTGAGGAACGCCGCGGTGCTGTCGCCGGCGACGACGGGGTCGGCGCCGGTGGTGGTGTCGGTGGCGACGTCGTGGCCGCTGGCCCACATCGAGGCGTGCACCGCCATCAGCGCGTTGGGGGCGTAGAGGTCGCGGATGTGCAGCAGCGCCTGGGCGAAACCGGCGGCGTTGTCGGCGATGCCCGCCGCCTCGGCCGCGCCCGACGAGGCCACGCTGGCCGGCACGCTCGACGCCGGACCGCCAGCGGCGCGCTGCTGCAGGTAGCCCCACAGGTCGGGCTCGACGTGCACGATCACCGCCTGCCCGGTGGCGCCGACGCGGTGCATCAGCAGGGCGAAGTTGGCGTAGTAGGCGTGCATCGTCGCGGCGTTGGCGAGGTTGGCGGCGTCGCGGTCGGACTCGGTGGCCCCGCTCGACGGCGTCGACTGCAGCAGCTCGTAGTAGGTGAGCACGGGCACGTAGCCCGCGGCGTTGCTGGCGGTGACGTAGTCGGCGGCGAACTGGCCGGCGGGCCTGGCCATGTCCTGCCAGGTCTCCCACCCGGTGCCGGTGTTCACCCCGCCGGCCAGGTACTGGTAGCGGTAGCGCCAGGGCACGCCGCTGCCGGTCATCCAGCCCAGGTCGCTCGGGTTGCTGGTGAGGCCGAACTCGACCCGGCCGGTGTCGGTGGCCAGGCGCGCGGCGCCGCCGGGGGCAGCGGCGGACGGCACCACGCCGGCGAAGCCGGCCGCCAGGACGGCGGCGATCATCGCGAGCATGGTGCGGCCACGGGAAAGGGGGGAGGGGCGACGCACCGAGACCAATTGTTCCGCCCCGCCCCGGTGGCCGGATTCACAGCACAGTCACAAGACCGTGCGGTCTACTCCGCGGCGCTGCTGCCCAGGAAGTGGGTGCTCGACGGCGGCGCCACCACTCCGGCCGCGGGCGCGGGGGTGGCGGGCATCGCGGTGGGCCGGAGGCCGCCAACGGCGGTGGCCAGCGGGGTGACCACGTCGTCCCATTCGCGCAGCGGCGCCAGGGCGCGGGCGGCCGATTCCAGGGACTCGGCACGCCGCCGCAGGGCGGCGCGCTCGTCCTCCAGCTCCTCCAGGCGGTCGAGGACCGCCCGGCGCTCGAACTCGATCTCACGAAGGGCGTCAACGATCACCTGGGTGCGCATCTCGGGGCAAGCCTAGCATCGGATCTGGGCCGTGTGGGGGCATCCGTGCAGCCGATTTCCGGCGCCGTCGCGGACCCGTCAGCTGATGCCGATCGGGCCCTCGACGAGGTCGGTCTGAGGCACCCATTCGACCCGCCCGCCGGCCTCGATCTCGCGCACCGCGGGCACCGGATCGGCGTCGAGGAAGGTGCGCCGGTCCCCCGCGGGAAGGGCGGTGGCGTCGGTCTCCCAGTAGGACGCCTCCAGGGCGATGCCGTTGGGGTCGGTGAAGTAGATCGACTTGATCATGCCGTGGTCGACGACCTCGGTGACCCCCACCGCCGCGTCCTCCAGCCGCGCCTGCAGGGCGAGCAGGGCGTCGCGGTCCCGCAGGTTGAAGGAGAGGTGGTCGAACTGCAGCGCCTGCTTGGTGGGCATGCCCGCCGGCTTGCGGAAGGTGTCCATCCCCGCGTGCTCGAAGAAGGCGACGGTATTGGCCTCGTCGATGCGGAAGAAGTAGTGGCGCATGGGCCCGGCCATCAGCGTCGCCACCAGCGGCATGCCCAGCACACCGTGGTAGAAGCGCACGGTCTGGTCCATGTCCGGGGTCACCAGGGCCAGGTGGTTGACACCCTGCCAGGTGGGCAGCGGCTTGGCGGCGAGGTCGGCGGCGGCGGTGGCCGCGTCGACCGAGCGGGTGACACTCGCCATGGCTGGGCCTCCGGTGGGATTGGCTTGCCCGATCTGTATACACCGGTGGTGGCCCCGGTGCCTCGTATGCTCGCCGCCAGCGTGCCCGCAGCCGTCCATCGCCTCGCCCCGACCGACCACCCCGTCGACCCGGTGGGCACGCTGTCGCTGCTGCGCCGGGGTGGGCTCGACCCCTGCACCCGCGTCGACGGCACGGGCGCCTTCTGGTGGGCGACGCGGACGGCCGGCGGCCCGGCGACGCTGCGGGTGTGGCGCGAGGGCAGCACGGTCTGCGCGCAGGCGTGGGGCGAGGGGGGCGAGGGCCTGCTGGAGCGCCTCGGTGAGCTGATCGGCGCCTCGCGGCCTCCGCTGGACACCCTCGGGCATCCGGCGCTCGACGCGGCGCGCCGGCGCGTGCCAGGGCTGCGCCTGCCCCGGACCGGCGCCCTGGTCGAGGCGCTGCTCCCCGCCGTGATCGAGCAGCGCGTCGCCGGGCTGGAGGCGCGGCGGAGCTGGGCGGGGCTGGTGCGTCTGCTCGGCGACCGCGCACCCGGTCCGGGTCCCGGCGACGGGGCACCGCCAATGCTGCTGCTGCCGCCCGATCCCGAGCGGCTCAGCCGCCTGCGCGACTGGGACCTGCACCGCCTCAACATCGAGCGCGGGCGCGCCGACCCGCTGCGCGTCGTCGCCCGCCGCGCCGGCGCCGTCGACCGCCTCGCCCGCCAGGCCGTCGAGCCCGCCGAGGTGCGCCGCCGCCTGGTCGAGGAGCTGCCCGGCGTGGGGGTCTGGACCGCCGCGGAGGCGGCCATCCGCGCCCTCGGTGATGAGGACGCCGTCGCCGTCGGCGACTACAACCTCTTCAAGCACGTCGGCTGGGCGCTGACCGGGCGCCCCGCCGCCGACGACGCCGAGATGCTCCGCCTGCTCGAGCCCTGGACAGGCCGTCGCGGCCTGGTGGTGCAGCTGGTGGTCGCCGCGGTGCGCATGCCGCGGCGGGCGCCACGCATGGCCGTCCGTGACTTTCGGGGCACGTAGGCGGCGCGCACCCGGGCGCTGCCCTACGATCCCTATCAGCAATGAGACGCAGGTTCCTCGTCGCCGTCGCCGTCGGCGGCATCGGAGTGGTGGCCACGGCCACCGGGGTCACCCTGGTGATGCGCAGCCACGCCTCCACGCCGGCCGCCCAGCACACCCAGGTGCACGTCCCCCAGGCGGGGGTCCTCTCCACCCCGACGGCGGCCGCCGTGCCCACGCCCACGCCCACACCGCTGCCCAGGTGGGTGGCCGGACAGTCGCTGGCCCGCACCCTGCAGGACGCCGACCTGCACGCCGCCGGCGCGGCCGTCCCCCTGCGCTTCGCGGCGCCGACGGTGGGCATCGACGCCGCCATGCTCGGCGTCGGGCTGACCAAGACCAACAATGTCGACGCCCCCGAGGGGCCGCGCACCTCGTCGCTCTGGGACCAGGCCTTCTGGTACCGGGGCGGTGCCGAGCCGGGCCAGCCCGGCGTGTTCGCCGTGGCGGGGCACGTCGACCGTGTCGGCGGTGCGCCCGCCGCGTTCTGGCAGCTGCGCACCATCAAGGTCGGCGACGTCGTCGAGGTCACCGACCAGCGCAACGGGGCGGTCTACCGCTACCGGATCAGCGAGGCGCAGACCTTCAGCCTCAAGCAGGCCGAGGACCCCGCCGTGCTCGACCGCATCTACGGCCACGACGTCTCCCAGGGCTACTACCCGCCCACCGTGCCCGCCGACCTGGTGCCGCGGATCTCGATCATCACCTGCACCGGCACCTGGACCGGGGTGATGTACGACCACCGTTTCATCGCCTTCGGGGAGCTGGTGACCACTCCGTGAGCTTCGAGCGCTTCCGCCGCATCGTGCTGGAGGACCGCGACATGCAGGCCCGGCTGCGCCAGGCCCCCGAGTTCGATGACTTCCTCGCCCGGGTGATCGAGATGGGCTCGGGCGGCGGGGCCGCGGCCCGGCTCAGTGGCGACGAGGTCCGCCGCGCGGTGCACGAGTCGCGGCGCGCCTGGCTGGAGCGCTGGCTGCCCTAGGCCGGCTCAGTCCCCGCTCGCCCCGTCGGTGAGCTCGCGGAGGATGTCCGCCTGGCCGGCATGGCGCGCCGTCTCCTCGATCATGTGCACCACGATCCAGCGCAGCGTGTACTGCGCGTGCGAGGAGCGGAGGGCGTGCGCTTCGAGGGGAGCGTCGGCGACGGCGTCGCGAGAGCGGCCACAGGCTGCGAGGTAGCCACGCACGATGTCCTCGACCGACTCCTCGTCACCGACGACGAACTCGTGGTCGCCCCGCTCGTCGGGACCCAGCTCGTTCTCGCCGAGCAGGACGCTGCGGAACCACCAGGTCTCGACGCTGGTGAGGTGCTTGACCATGCCCAGCAGGGTCGTCTGCGAGCCGACCCACCGCCGCGTCGCCTCGGCGCGCTCCAGGCCGCTGAGCTTGCGCACCATGGCGTCGCGGTACCAGTCGAGGAAGGCCAGCAGCATGACCTTCTCGGCAGCGTCGACCGGAGGGTCCGGCAGAGGTGGCGGGATCACTCCCACCACCTTCGCAGAACGGGTCACGCTCGGTCGACGGAGCCGACCGGCTCGCTGAGCTGCGACATGACCACGGCGCGGCGGATGCGCCGCCCGACGAGATGGACGGCCGCGACCACGCCCGCGATGGCCGCCGGTCGATGCGCCGCCGCCGAACGCCGGGCCGAGCTGCGCAGATCGTCGATGTGGGGAGCCACCAGTTGCTCCACGAGCATGGGATGCATGGTCTCGACCTCCGTTCCGTGTAACCAGTGTCAAGCGTACACAGGTTACGGTAACCCGTCAAGGGTAGTCAGTGGTTATGATGTGGCGATGGACACCGGAGCGCCCGAGGCAACCGCCCAGGCGACACCAGCGCTGCCTGGTGACCTGGGGCTGGTCATGGAGTTCGTCAACAGCCTCGACGTGGAACCCAACACGGATCTCCTCGCCGGGGTTGCCGGGCTGCGCTCCTGGCTGCTGGAGCGCGGGGTTGTCACGCCCGCCGAGGCGAGGCGGCTCACCGCCGCCGACGCCGCCCGGGTGCGCGAGTTCCGCGAGGCGGTCCGCGCCCTGCTCCGCGCCAACCACGGCGACCCGCTCGACGCCGGCGCGCTGGCGGTGCTCGACACCGAGGCCCGGCGTCCTGCTCTGCGCGTGCACTTCACCGCGGACGGCGGCGCCCGCCTGGTCCCGGCGGGGGAGGGGGCAGATCGCCTGGTGGCCCGCGTCCTCGGCGCCATCGCGGCGGCCGACGTCGAGGGCACCTGGCGCCGGCTCAAGGTCTGCGCCGAGGACAGTTGCGCGTGGGCGTACTACGACGTGTCGCGCAACGGCTCGCGCGCCTGGTGCAGCATGCGCGTTTGCGGCAACCGTGCCAAGGCGCGCCGCCATCGCACCCGCACCCGCGCGACGTCTCCTGACTGACGCGTCAGCAGGCGCTGGCTAGGTGCTCGCGGCGGGCTCGTGCCAGCCCGGCAGCCGGTCGAGCACGAAGGCCAGCGCGAACGCCTCCTTGCGCCAGGCCTCGTAGCGACCCGAGGGTCCGCCGTGGCCGGCGCCCATCTCCATCTGCAGGAGCACCGGCCGGTTCCCGCTGCCGCGCTCGCGCAGGCGGGCCACCCACTTGGCCGGTTCCCAGAAGCCGACGCGCGGGTCGTTGAGGCCACCTGTGGCCAGAACCGCCGGGTGGTCCTGTTCCGCCACGTTGTCGTACGGCGAGTAGCTGCGCATGTAGGCGTACGCCTCGGGCTGGTTGGGGTCGCCCCACTCCTCGTACTCAGTGACGGTGAGCGGCAGGGTGTCGTCGAGCATGGTGGTGACCACGTCGACGAACGGCACCTGGGCCAGCGCCGCCGCGGCCAGGTCGGGCCGCAGGTTGACCACCGCGCCGATGAGCAGCCCGCCGGCGCTGCCGCCGCGGATGGCCAGGCGGTCGTGGGCGGTGTAGCCGCTGCTGACCAGGTGGTCGGCAGCCGCGATGAAGTCGGTGAAGGTGTTGCGCTTGCGCATCAGCTTGCCGTCGTCGTACCAGCGGCGGCCCATCTCGCCGCCGCCGCGGACGTGGGCGATGGCGTAGACCACGCCGCGGTCGAGCAGGGAGAGGCGCAGCGAGGAGAAGCTCGGCTCGGTGGAGATCTCGTACGACCCGTAGCCGTAGAGCAGGGCGGGGGCGCTGCCGTCGAGCGGCACGTCGCGACGCCGCACCACCGAGACCGGCACCTGCACCCCGTCGGGCGCGTTCGCCCAGAGGCGCTCGGTGACGTACTGCTCGCGGTCGTAGCCGCCCAGCACCGGCTCCTCCTTGACCACGGTGCGCGCGCCGCTGCGCATGTCGTAGTCGATCGCCGAGCGTGGCGTCACCAGCGAGGAGTACTCGAAGCGCAGCGTGCCCGTCTCCCACTCGCGGTTGCCGCCCGGGTAGGCGACGTACACCGGCTCCGGCTGCTCGACAACGCGGGTGTCCGCCGACCCCACCGCGCCCACGCTGATGCGGCGCACGCCGCCGGCCCGCTCGTAGAGCACCATGTGCTCGGCGAAGAGGTCGATGCCGTCGAGCTTGACGTCGTCGCGATGGGGGATGACCTCGCGCCAGCCGGCCCGCTGTGGCGCGTCGAGCGGGGCGGCGAAGAGGCGGAAGTTGACGGCTCCGTCGTTGCTGAGGATGTACAGGCTGTTGCCGTGGTGGTCGACCGAGTACTCGTGGCCCTGGGTGCGCGGCTCGACGAGTCGCGGTGCCGCGCCGGGATCGGCCGCATCGAGCATCCACCACTCGGTGGTCGTCTTGCTGCCCACCGCGATGAGCAGCAGGCGTCCGCTGCGGGTGCGCTGCACCTCGGTGAAGAAGCGGTCGTCGTCCTCCTGCAGCACCAGCGTGTCGGCGGCCGCCGGGGTGCCGACGCGGTGGCGCCACACCTGCCACGGACGCATCGCGGCGTCGGGCCGGGTGTAGAGCAGGGTGCGGTTGTCGGCCGCCCAGGCCAGCGAGTAGTAGACGCGCTCCACGTCGTCGTCGAGGTCGCGTCCCGTCTCCAGGTCGCGGATGCGCAGGCGGAACTGCTCGCTGCCGTTGACGTCGACGGTGTAGGCCAGCAGCTGGTGGTCGGGGCTCACCGCGGCGTCGCCGACGCGCAGGTACTCGTGGCCCTCGGCCAGCGAGTTCTGGTCGAGGATGACCTGTTCCTGCTCGCCGTCGCTGCCGGCACCGGTGCGCGGACGGCGCACCAGGATGGGGTACTGCCTGCCCTCTTCGGTGCGCGAGGCGTAGAGCCAGGGGCCGTGCGGCACCGGGGCGCTCTCGTCGGTCTGCCGGATGCGCGCGACGATCTCGGCGTAGAGGCGCTCGCGCAGTGGCGCGCTCTGCGCCGTCATCGCCTCGGTGTAGGCGTTCTCGGCCTCGAGGTGGGCGATGGTGGCGGGCGCGTCCCGGTCACGCATCCAGGCGTACTCGTCGATCCGCGAGTCGCCGTGGGTCTCGGTGACGACCGGGCGCCGGTCGGGGAATGGTGGAGTGGGGCCGGTGCCGGTGGGCGTCGTGGAGGTCGTGGTCACAGAGTCTCAGCGGGCGAGGACGGTGGCGATGCCCTGGCCGACGCCGATGCACATCGTGGCCAGGCCCGTGCCGCTGCCGCGGTGGCGCAGGTCCCACGCCAGCGTGGTCAGCAGGCGCGCGCCCGAGCAGCCCAGGGGATGCCCGATGGCGATGGCGCCGCCCAGCGGGTTGACGATCTCCGGGTCGAGCTCGGGCCAGAGGCGCAGGCAGGCCAGGCTCTGGGCGGCGAAGGCCTCGTTGAGCTCGACGCTGTCGAGGTCGCCCCAGGCGACGCCGGCGCGCCGCAGGGCACGGTTGGCCGCCTCCACCGGGCCGACGCCGAAGAGGTGCGGCTCCACCGCGCTGACCCCGCGCGAGACGATGCGGGCCAGCGGCTCGCGGCCGGTGCGGCGCAGCGTCGCCTCGTCGCAGAGCAGCAGCGCCGACGCCCCGTCGTTGAGTGGCGAGGCATTGCCCGCTGTCACCGTCCCGGTGGGCCGGAAGGCCGGCTTGAGCGTCTTGAGCTTGTCGAGGGTGGTGGTGGCGCGCACCGACTCGTCGCGGGCGAGCAGGGTCTCGCCGTCGCGGACCACCGGGGCCACCTCGTCGTCGAACCTGCCAGCGTCCCAGGCGGCGGCGGCGCGCCGGTGGCTGCGCAGGGCGAACTCGTCCTGCTCCTCGCGGGACACCTCGTAGAGGTCGGCGACGATCTCGGCGCCCTCGCCGAGCGACACCGTCCACTGCTCAGGCATGCGCGGGTTGACCATGCGCCAGCCCAGCGTCGTGGAGTGCAGCATCTCGTGGCCGCGCGGGAAGGCGCCCTCGGGCTTGGGCAGCACCCACGGTGCGCGGGTCATCGATTCCACGCCGCCGGCGATGCAGATCGAGGCGTCGCCCACGGCGATCGCCCGCGAGGCCTCGATCACCGCCTCCATGCCCGAGCCGCAGAGCCGGTTGACGGTCGCGCCCGGCACCGAGGTGGGCAGGCCGGCGAGCAGCACCGCCATGCGGGCGACGTTGCGGTTGTCCTCGCCGGCGGCGTTGGCGTCGCCGAAGTAGACGTCGTCGATCTGCTCGGGCTCGACCTGCGGGATGCGCTCCATCAGGGCGCGGACGGCGTGCCCGGCGAGGTCGTCGGGGCGGACCGAGGCGAGGGCGCCGCCGTAGCGCCCGATCGGGGTGCGGACGGCGTCGAGGATGAAGACGGGAGGGAGGGAGGGCATGTCCGGCACTGTAGAGCGTCCCGCGCCGGCCCTGCGCGCCCAGGGCAGAACCGGTCATCCCCCGGCGTCGACACGGTGGCGCCCCGGCATCTCGCAGGGCGACCGAGGACTTTTGCCGACTCGCGGCTCTTGATGTAGTGATGGCGGGCGCCGGGCGGGCGCGGCGGTGCGACGGTGCTACAGGCGGCCCGTCGCATCCCCATACGCGCCCGGTCCCACCCGCTGGTGGGGCGGCGTCGGGGCGGTCCTCAGGACCGCCCCCGGCGCGATCCCTTCGAGGTGCAACGACCCCCCAATCGGGGAGGGCCGGCTCTGCCGGCCCTCCCTTCTGGCGCCGCTTCGACGCCGGCCACAGAGACCAATAGTTCCCGGTCGTAAACACCAGGGGCGCTTCGCACGTATACGTGGCGTGATCGGCATTGGAATCGACGGCGAGAGCCCCGACCCCCTGGTCGAGCTGGTGGACACCCCCGGCGCGGCGGTGAGCACCCTCTTCCACCGCTACGGCGAGGTGGTGGTGCGCCGCACCGCGCACCGCACCGGCGACCACGCCCTAGCCGAGGATGCGGTCCAGGAGGGCCTCATCCAGGTCCTGCAGCGCCTCCGCGGCGGCGACGACGACCTGCTCGTCTACCACCCCGGCAGCGTGGTGCAGCGCAACGCTCGCTGGGCCGCCAGCAAGCTGATGGCCCGCGACCGCTCCTGCACCGACAAGGCCCGCATGCTCGACGACCCCAGCCTCAGCGCCGGGGACGACCCCTGGTCGCTGCTGGAGATGCGCTGGGAGGTCGAGGACATCCTCAGCCGGCTGTCCGCCGCACAGCGCGAGGTCCTCCACCTGCGCTACGTGCTGCGCCTCCCCGACGCCGCCAGCGCCGGCCGCCTCGGCCTCTCGGTGAAGGCCTTCCGCTGCCGCCTCGAGCGGGCCCTGCTCGCCGCCCGCCAGGTGGCGCGCGCCCGCACCGCCGCCTAGCCTCTACGCGCCGCGGTCCAGCAGCACGTCGAGCGGCGCCTCCTGCAGGCTGAGGCTGAGCACTCCTTCGCGGAATCGCCCCAGCACCGCGTCGGCGCGGGCGTCGTCGCCCTCGATGAGGTCGGCCTCGTCCTCGATGCAGGCGGCGAGCAGCCGCAGGTAGCCGGCCAGCGCGGCGCGGGCGCGGTCGGGCTTGGGGTGCTGGGGGGTCATGCGGGGTGCTCCTGGAGGTGCTGCACGGCACTCAATAGACGATGAGCAGCACGCCGGTGAGGTGGATGGTGGCGATCGATCCCATCGCGCATTGCTGGACTTCCATGCTGTTCGTCCAGGCCAGGGCGGCCACGGCCTCGGCGCCGGCGTTGCTCGATTTGTCGACGAACGACCAGGCCTGCGCTGCCGTCGACCCGGCCCCACCGGCATTGACGGCCGTCGTGCCCAGCGACGTGGTGACAGTGCTCGGGCCGCCGCCGGATGGCGCGGCAAACGGTCCCGAGCATGTGGTTCCGCCGATCGTGTCGCTCGACCAGGAGAACGTCACGGTTGCACCGGGCGAGCCGCTGCATCCGGTGCTGTCCCCGGTGCCATCCACGTGATTGGTGGTGGCCGGCGAACCTGGTGCCAGCGCCGTCGTGAAGGTCTCCGAGACATTGACCGTGCAGACGGCCGTGGTCGTGGCCGCCACTGTGAGGGGCCGGACGCAGCACAGCGCGATGACGGCAAGCGCGACGGATGCGATGCGTCCCCCGCTCCCGCAGGCGCTGCCGGGAACGCGCACTGTCCTTCTCCACAGGGCAGGCGCCGGCCAGGATGGGGTGGTTCACCTCGCTGGACTCCTCCTCGCCGGTTCCTGCCCGGCCCAGATCCGCATCTGCCGGGCAGGTCCTGCGCCACGAATACGAACCGGGGGCCGGATTTGTTTACGGCGCGCCGTCGGGAGCGCAGGCGGCCCAGGCCGAGCCGTCCGCGGAGCAGGCGAAGTCGTAGCGATTCAGGGCGGGGATGGGACGCGTCATCGACACGATCAGCCGGCCGGGGCGGAGTACGGCCAGGGTGTGTGGAGCGGTCCAGGATCGGTTGGAGAGACGTGCGCTCTGCCACGACACGCCGTCGTCGTCGCTGTAGGCAAGGCTGCCGTTGGGACCGCCGTCCAGGACTGCGACGAGGCGCCGGCCGCTCGGGCCTGGCACCGCCACCATCTCGATCGCCCGCGTTCGTCCCACCAGGGTGAAGCTCCGACCATCGTCGCGCGATATCGCGATCTTCAGGCCGGATCCCACCGCGTAGATGGTGTGATCGCTGGCGAGGTTCGGCGAGGGCACCAGGATCACGTTGTTGGTCCCGAATGGAAGGGGCGTGCGCGTCCCGCAGGTCGGCGAGCAGTGCACGATGGCGGTCGCCGGCACTTCGTCGACATTGGCGGGATTCACCGGCTGCAGCACCTCGTATCCTCCGGCCGCACCGGGAAGCACGAGCGCGGTTCCGACAATGCTGTCGCCGGGCGCGAAGGCCGACACCAGGAATGGCCGGAACCCGCCTGTCAGCGTCCAGAGCGCCGAGTTGCTGACCACCGCGTCGAGACCCGTGGACACCGGCGCCGCGCTCACCGAGCCCGCCTTGGCGGGGACGATGGGGACGAAGCTCTGCCCACCGTCGCTGGTCATCTGCAGGCTGCCGACGATCGACTCCGTGTAGAAGCGCTCGGCGTGCGTGCTGCCACCCGGGATGATGATGCGGCTGCCGAAGGCCACGTCGGCGAAGTTCACGTACGACCAGGTGGTTCCGCCGTCGGTGCTCCGGTAGAGATGGGTGCACGGCGGTGCGCAGTTGCCCGGTGTGCCCATCATCAGCACGGTGTGGTCGGACGAATAGCCGGGCGACGGCTCGACGTCCGCGGTGAGAATCGTCTGCGGATCGGGCTGGAGCAGCGCCAGCGGTGACGAGTTCTGCGCAGCGATCGCGCCCGGCGAGCTGCGTGGCGCAGAGCCGGCGGCGCCACGTTGCTGGATGGAGGTCGCCGCACTCAGACGCTGCGCCGCAACACGCGGGTCCGCGCCCCCTGCGTCACGGAAGTGCGGGGCGACGCCCGCGATCGCCGGGGGTGCAGACCCGACGTCGTCACCGGCGCCGCCACCACTGCGCCCCGGTCCGATCACGACGGTGATGATCAACGCCGCCGGAATGAGCAGACCGGAGATGCGGCCCTGTCCCGCACCCCATGTGCGTTCGAGCAGACGGCGGCGCGCGCCGTGGACCATGCGGGTGCCGAAGACGCAGGCGGCCCCGAGGGCGGACTGCCCCTCCTCGATGTAGCGGCGCAGCTTCTGCCGAGCGCGCGCCAGCAGCACCCGCGTGGTGCTGGTGCCACCGAGCGCGGTGACGTCGCCGGTGGCCAGGCGGGCGGCCATGACCCGGCGTTCCGCAGGGGTGAGCCGGTCGAGCAGCTCACCGACGTAGATGCGCCCGACCACGTCGCGCTCCGGGCTGTCCGCAGGCGGCGCGGCCGCCAGCGTGGCGGAGCGCTCCAGGGCGACGCGACCGCTGCTGCGCCGGCGCAGCTCGTCGTGGCAGACGTTCTTGGCGACGGTGAGCAGCCAGGGCAGCGCCTCGCCCTCGCGCAGCTCGGCGGCGTGCTGGACGGCGCGGCGGAAGACCTCCTGGGTGGCGTCCTCGGCGTCGGCGGTGTCGCCGAGGCGGCTGAGGCAGAGGCGCATCACCGGCAGGTAGTGCAGTCCGAAGCTGAGCTCGTCGGGCGCCGTCACCGCGCGCACCCATGCATCCGCTGCGCGAGCGGGGAGTGTGCAGACTGCCACGACGGCGCGTTCATCAGCCCTTCCTGCATCAGCCCTTCCTGGCCGCAAGTATGACGTCTGTGCGCCGGCGGACTGGAGACGGCGGCTAGGGTCGCAGGTCCCGCCAGACCGGCGACGTTCGGCCCTGGCAGGACCTCACCGCCGGTCCCAGGCTGTGACACGGCTGCTGAGCACCGCAGCGACACGCGCTGCGAGGAGAGAGGTATTGGAACGGCCGGCATATGTTGGGCAGGACGGCGTCGGTCGTCTCGCTGAAGCGATCCGCGTGGCGCGGAACGCCGACCTCGCGCTGGAGCAGCAGCGCCGCCAGGGCGCGGAGCGCCGCGCTATCCGGGCCATCGACGTCCTCCTCGACGACCTGGAGCGCGTCAACCTCGGCGGCGGTGCCACCACCGAGTCGCCGCGGGTGATCCGCTGGCTGGCACAGGTCGAGACCGAGGTGGGGATCGCGGTGCCCGCCTGGGTCGCTGCCGTGCCGGACACGGTGCGCCTGCACGCCGCCATCCTGCGCTGGCAGGGCGCCCTGCTCGACCAGTGGCGTCCCGAGCGCGGCCACATCGGCGACATGCACGAGGATCCCCTCGACCTCCTGCTCATCCCCGAGGCGACGCTGGGGCGGATGCGCACCGGCCGGCCCCGGGTGCGCCGCCAGGTCGCCTGACCGGTCGGTCAGACCGCCCGGCATGATGCAAATGCATCAGGTCCGTGCATCGGATGTGCGACGAAGCGCGGTGAGACGCGACACGCGGCATGGCGGCGCGGCAGCATGTCGCACGGTGGGCGCTCGGGCGGGCGTTGTCCCCGAACGGGACGCGCCGAGAGAGCGGGGACAAGGGGGAATGGGCGGACGCGACGGAGGAATGGCGGGACCCTCCGGGCGCCGCAACTTCAGCTCGGAGTTGCGCTCGCCTCGCGCGTGGCCTGGCGGTCGCGCAGCACCCGGATCGCAGTGTCGGCGTGGGTCTCCATGTTCAGCTCGCTGCTGATCGCCGCCAGCACGGTGCGGTCGCTGTCGATGACGAAGGTGGCCCGCTTGTTGAACAGCGGTCCCGGCCGCTTGACGCCGAAGATGCGGGCCAGCCGCCGGTCCGGGTCGGACAGCAGCGGAAAGCCCAGGCTGTGCTTGGCGTCGAAGTCGCGCTGGCGCTCCACGGCGTCGGCGCTGATGCCCACCGCCTGGCCGCCGGCGGCGCGCAGCTCCGCGTCCATGTCGCGAAAGTGGCAGCTCTCCTTGGTGCAGCCCGGCGTGAACGCCTTGGGATAGAAGTAGAGGACGATCGGCCCCTGCTGCAGCAGCTCCGAGAGGCGGCGCGTCGCGCCGTGCTGATCCCTGGCCTCGAAGTCGTCGACGACGTCTCCGACCTTCATCGCACAGACCCTCCTTGAAAACCCTGCCCCACGGGCCTGGTCACGGTACACGCTCCCCCAGTTCGCCGCGCCGGTACGCCCCTGCTAGCGTCGGCGAGGGGGGAGGGGCTCGGCGTGACATCCACTGTTGAGGAGGACCGGCATGCCCGGCAAGGAGAAGCTGCCCGGAACCCTGAAGCGTTCCCCCGCCAAGGCGCAGCGCACCTGGGCGAAGACCCACGACAGTGCGGTCGAGGAGTACGGGGAGGGTGAGCGCGCCCACCGCACCGCGTACTCGTCGCTGAAGCACTCCTTCGAGAAGGTGGGCGACCACTGGGAACCCAAGGACGAGAAGGGTCCGTCGGATGCGCAGGCGGCCAAGGGTGGCGCCGAGGCCCGCGAGAACCCGTCGCCGACGCACGGCGGCGTCGACGTGCGCGGCAACACCAAGCAGGAGCTGATGGGACGCGCCGCCCGCCTCGGCGTCCGCGGCCGTTCGACGATGACCAAGGAGGAGCTGGCCGACGCAATCGCGCGCCGCCAGGACTAGCCCGCCGTCGCCGGCCGCTAGCGGGGACGCCGCTCGGGCGGCAGGTGGCTGACGTCGTTCCAGCGCAGCAGCACCGGCAGGTCGTGCTCGAAGCCGCCGGCACTGATCGACGCCGTGCTCAGCGCCAGCCGGCTGCCGTGCAGGGGCGCCTGCTCGATCCAGCGAGCGCCCAGCACCCGCAGCACGTGGCCGTGGGCGAACACGGCGACGTCGCCGCGAGCCGTCAGCAGCTCGGCCACCACCGGGTCGACGCGGCGGGCGACGTCCCGGGGCTGCTCGCCACCGGGACAGCCGTCGCGCCACAGCCACCAGTCGGGACGGCGCTCGCCGATCTGCGCCGTGGTCAGGCCCTCGTACTCGCCGTAGTCCCACTCGACGAGGTTGGGGCAGACCTCGACGCTGCCGCCGAGCCCGGCCAGCCGGCAGGTGTCCAGTGCGCGCCGCAGCGGGCTGCTCAGCACGCGCACGAAGCTGCGCCCGCGCAGCGCCTCGCCGACGCAGCGCGCGTCCTCGCGGCCCCGGTCGGTGAGGGGGACGTCGGTGCGCCCGGTGTGGCGGCCGTCCCGGCTCCACTCGGTCTCGCCGTGGCGGACCAGCACGGACTGCCAGTCGCGGTCGGGCATGGGCGCTCGCTCCGGGGTGGGCGTGGGCTGTCCCATCCATGATGGGAGACGCTCACGGGCCAGGGCAAACCGCGGCGACGGCCTAGGCGACGCCCGTCCGGCGCGAGCCGCCGACCATCTCGGCGATGTCGGCGGCCAGCCGCTCGGCCTCGCCGGGGCGCAGCACGCTGGCGGTGACCCGGATGGCCGGCCCGGTGCGGAAGCGGAAGCGCTCGCCGCCGCGGACACCCCAGCCGCGTCCCAGCAGGAACTGCACCATGGCGCCCTCCTCGGGGACGGGCACCCAGACGTTGAGCCCGGAGCGACCGTGGGCGCGCAGCCCGTTGGCCGCCAGCGCGTCGATGATCGCCGCGCGGCGTTCGCTGTACGCGGCGGTGGCGCGCTCGACCAGCGCGGCGGTGGCCGGGTCGCGCCAGAGGGTGACCACCGTCTCCTGGAGGATGTGCGACACCCAGCCGGTGCCGAGCCGCTGCCGTCCGCTGACGCGGGCGACCGTGCCGGGGTCGCCGGCCATCACCGCCAGGCGCAGATCGGGACCCAGCTTCTTGGCCACCGAGCGCAGCACCGCCCAGGGGCCGTCGTGGCCGGGCGAGAGCGAGCGCGACGGTGCGCCGGCGATCTGCGCGGCGTGGTCGTCCTCGATGAGGAGGACGCCGGGGTGGCCGGCGAGCACGGCGCGGAGTGCGGCGGCACGCGCCTCGTCGAGCGCGGCTCCGGTGGGGTTCTGCGCGCGGGGCGTGACCAGCAGGGCGGCGACGCCGCGGGAGAGGGCGCGCTCCAGCTCGCCGGGCAGCGGACCGGAGTCGTCGACCGCCACCGGCTCGGTGGCCAGGCCGAGGGCGCCTACCAGGTCGCGCACCGCGGGGTAGATGGGGTCCTCGACGGCGACGCGGTCGCCGGCACGCAGGTGCGCTTGCAGGGTTCGCTCGATGCCGTCCATGGCGCCGCCGACCACGGCCAGGGCATCGGTCACGATGCCGTCGGCGTGGAGGTCCTCGGCGGCGAGCTCGAGCAGGTCGGCCCGGGTGGCGTCGCCGCCGTAGAGCTGGCGGGGCAGGTCGAGGTGGCGCAGCGCCGCGCCCAGGTCGGGGAGCAGCGCCGGGTCGGGGTTGCCGCTGGCCAGGTCGCGCACCCCGCTGGGCAGGAGCGGGACGTCGTAGCGCGAGGGCAGCGCCGCCCCGGGACAGACGAAGGTGCCGCGCCGGCCGGCGGCGCTGAGCACGCCGCGCTCGCTGAGGCGGCGGTACGCCGCGGCGACGGTGACCGGGCTGACGCCGAGGCGAATGGCCAGCCCCCGTACGGTGGGCATCCGCTCGCCAGCTTGCAACCCGCCGGCGCGCACCGCGCTCTCCACGGAGCCGGCGATCTCGCCTGCCGTCGATCCCTGGATATGGTAACTTTGTACCAGATCAGTCATCTTTTGTACTGTAACATAAGCCTGCGCGACATGGGGAGCCACGCCGTGAGCACGCCGCCCGCCGAGCCGACTCCGGCGTCGCCGCGCGCCACCGAGCGCACCCGGGTGCGCCGCCTCGCCGAGCGCGGCAGCTACGACTGGGAGGTCGTCGCCGCCATCCTCGACGAGGCTCTGGTCTGCCACGTCGGCTTCGTCGTCGACGGCGCGCCGGTGGTGATCCCCACCGCCCACGCGCGCGAGGGCGCGATCCTCTACCTGCACGGCGCACCGGCGTCGCGCATGCTGCGCACCCTGCGCGACGGCGTCGAGGTGTGCGTCACCGCCACCATCGTCGACGGGCTGGTGCTGGCGCGGTCCCTGTTCCACCACTCGCTCAACTACCGCTCGGTGGTCGCCTTCGGCCGTGCGGTCGAGGTGACTGCGCTCGAGGAGAAGGAGCGCGCGCTGACGCTGTTTGCCGAGCACGTGCTGCCCGGCCGTGCCGCGGAGGCGCGTCCTCCGTCGGTTGGCGAGCTCAAGGCGACGCGCGTGCTGGCGCTGCGGCTCGACGAGGCGTCCGCCAAGCTGCGTGGCGGCGGGCCGATCGACGACGAGGAGGACATGGAGCTCGGCGTGTGGGCGGGAGTTGTTCCGGTGAGGCTTGCGATTCAGCCAGTGGTGGCAGAAACTGCAGAGCTGCCGGTACCCGGCTCGGTGCGGGGCGCGGCGGGTTCCGGGCGGTACGTCGGATGAGCCCGCGGCGGGGCGCACCCGCATCGGCGATGGCGGTGACCGTCGCCCTGGTCACCGTGTACATTCTCTGGGGCTCGACGTACCTGGGCATCCGCTTCGCCGAGGAGTCGATTCCCGCGCTGCTGATGGGCTGCCTGCGCTTCCTCGTCGCCGGCGGCCTGATGATCGGGTGGGGCCTGCTGCGCCGCCCCCGCGGTGAACCATTGCCAACCATCGCGCAATGGCGCAGTACCGCAATCGTCGGTGTCGCCCTGCTGGGCTGCGGCAACGGCGGCGTGATCTGGGCCGAGCAGCACGTGCCCAGCGGCATCGCCGCCATCGTCGTGGCCACCGTCCCGCTGCACATGGCCTGGCTGGACCGCGTCTTCTTCCGCCAGGCGGCCAGCCGCTGGACGATGCTCGGCATCGGCGCCGGGTTCGCCGGACTGGTGGTGCTGGTGCAGCCCTCCGGTGGCAACCACATCGACATCGCCGGGGTGCTGGTGATGGTGGTGGGTTCCTTCTGCTGGGCGGCCGGGTCGCTCTACGCGCGCACCGCGCCGATGCCACGCACCATGGCCATGTCCAGCGGCATGGAGATGCTCGCCGGAGGAGTCGTGCTCGGTCTTGCCGGGGTGATTGCCGGCGAGGTGGGACGCGTGCATCCGGCGGCGATCTCGGGCAAGTCGCTGGCGGCGGTCGCCTACCTGGTGGTCTTCGGCTCCATCGTCGGGTTCTCCGCGTACGCCTGGCTGATCCGCAACGCGCGCACCTCGCTGGTCTCGACGTACGCGTACGTCAACCCCGTGGTGGCGGTGCTGCTCGGCGCCCTGTTCGCCGCGGAGGCGATCACCCTGCGCACCGTCATCGCCGGCGCGATCATCCTCAGCGGCGTCGCCCTGATCGTGGCCCGTCCCGCCGCGCCACGCGGGTTGTCCGCGGCCGCGGCGGCCAGTGCCGAACCGGGGACTCCAGTCCCGGAAACTGTCGGTGCCTCTGTCGGGTCGCGCGAAGAGGCGGCGGTGTAGTCAGGGCTTGACTGGCGGCGGCGGCCAATCCCAACTTGCGCTGTCGACACTGTTAACACACATGCGTCCTGCAACCTGTTAGGGTCCAACCATGGGTGCACGCGGGACTTTTCAGGGGCCTGTCCACGTATCCGGACTGGTGGTCCGGACCACGCGCATGATGCAGGTGGCCCTCGACCGCCGGCTGGCGCGCCACGGCATCTCCTTCTCGCAGATGGCGGTGCTGATCCGGTTCTGGGAGGCCGCGCCTCGCCCGGTGTCGCAGGCGCAGCTGACCATCGACCTGGGCATGGAGCGCTCCTCGATGAGCACCCTGCTGGCCACGCTGGAGCGCGGCGGTCTCATCCTCGGCCAGGAGGATCCCCAGGACCGCCGCCGCCGCCTGCTCGCCCTCACCGCGGCCGGCCGCCGCCTGGAGCGCCCTGTCGCCGAGACCGTCGAGCAGTGGGAGGAGGACTTCCTCTCGCCGCTGTCGGCGACACAGCGCAAGTCGCTGCGCTCGCTGCTCGAAGACCTGCTGCTCAGCGCCTCGCGACTCCGCGACAACCGTCCCGTCGCCCGCGTTCCGGCCACCCGCGTGACGGCACGGGTCGCCGCGCCGGTCGCAGCCGGAGCGGCCCGCCGCCGCTAGCGACCGACCGGGCGGTCACTTCGCCGCACCGGCTCAGGAGTTGATCGGCACCGAGGGCAGGTGGTGGTGCGCGCGCAGGTGCTCGCGGACCATGAGCAGGGCGGTGACGCCCTCGCCCGTCGCGGCGGCGAGCTGCTTGGTGGATCCCCTGCGGACGTCGCCGGCGGCGTAGACGCCGGCCATCGAGGTCTGGAAGCGCTCGTCGGTGGCGACGAAGCCCCACTCGTCGAGGTCGAGGGCGCCGCGCAGGAACTCGCTGTTGGGCTGCTGCCCGATGAAGACGAAGGCCGCGCTGGGGGTCACCGTCGACTCCTCGCCGGTGCGGTGGTCGCGGATGCGCACGCTGGTCAGCTTCTTGCCGCCCTCGAAGGCGACCACGTCGGAGTCGAGGTGGACGGTGAAGCGCGGATCGGCGCGCACCTTGTCCTGGAGCAGCTTGGACGCGGTCAGCTCCGGCCCCCTCTGCACCACGTCGATGCGGTTGGCGAAGCCGGTGAGGAACAGCCCCTCCTCGAGCGCCGAGTTTCCGCCACCGACGACCAGAAGCTGGTCGGCGCCGCGGTAGAAGGGACCGTCGCAGGTGGCGCAGAAGTGCACCCCCGAGCCGATCAGGTCCTCCTCGCCGGGCACGCCGAGACGCTTGTACGTCGAGCCGGTGGCGACGATGGCGGCGTGCGCCGAGATCTGCTGGCCGCTGCCCAGGGTGAGCACCACGTCGTCGCCGTCCTCCTGGCCGTCGCGCTCCAGCTTCTCGACCGACACGGCGGGGAGCAGCTCGACGCCGTAGCGCCGCGCCTGGGCGGTGAAGCGCTCGGCCAGCTCGGCGCCGCCCACGCCCTCGGGGAAGCCCGGGTAGTTGTCGATGCGCTCGGTGATGCCCGCCTGGCCGCCCAGCGCGCTGCGTTCCAGGACGATCGCCTCCATGCCCTCGCGGGCGGCGTAGATGGCGGCCACCAGGCCGGCCGGGCCACCGCCGACGATGGCGACGTCGTAGAACCGCCGCTCCGCCTGCAGCTTCAGGCCGAGGGCGCGGGCCAGGTCCTCGTCGGGCGGGTCGACCAGGTGCGAGCCGTCACGGAGCCGGATGGTGGGGATGGTGCGGCCGCCGTTCTGCACCTCCTCGACGTGGCGGAGACCCGAGGCGTCCTCGTCGATGTCGACCCAGTCGAAGTGGACGCGGTGCTCGGCGAGAAACTTCTTGACGCGACGGCAGTCGGGACACCACGGCGCGCCGTAGACGCTGACGTCAGCCATGGCAGCAGTCTAGGCCCGGCTACGTGGCGTACTCGTGCTTGATCTCGGCGACCAGCTTCTGCAGCGAGTCGCGCGCGTCGCCGAAGAGCATCAGGGTGTTGGGCTCGTAGAAGAGCGGGTTGTCGATGCCCGCGAAGCCGGTTGCCATGGAGCGCTTGAGGACCACGACCGTCTTGGCGGAGTCGACGTTGAGGATGGGCATGCCGAAGATCGGCGAGCCCGGCTGGGTGCGCGCCGCGGGGTTGACGACGTCGTTGGCGCCGATCACCAGCACCACGTCGGTGCGGGGGAACTCGGGATTGATGTCGTCCATCTCCCGCAGCGCGGGATACGGCACGTTGGCCTCGGCGAGCAGGACGTTCATGTGTCCCGGCATGCGTCCGGCGACGGGATGGATGGCGTACTTGACGGTGACGCCGCGCTTCTCCAGCTGGTCGGCCAGCTCCTTGACGTCGTGCTGCCCGCGCGCCACGGCCAGGCCGTAGCCCGGTGCGATCACCACCTGCTGCGCGAAGGCGAGCAGGGCGGCCACGTCTTCGACCGACGCACTGCGCACCGTTCCGCCCTCGGCGCCGGCCGCGGCCGCAGCGGCGTCGCCCTGCCCGAAGGCGCTGAAGAGGACGTTGGCCAGCGAGCGGTTCATCGCCTTGCCCATCAGCTGGGTGAGGATGGCGCCGCTGGCGCCGACCAAGGCGCCGGCCACGATCAGCACGTTGTTGCCGAGCACGAAGCCCGTCATCGCCGCCGCCGTGCCGGTGAAGCTGTTGAGCAGCGAGATGATCACCGGCATGTCGGCGCCGCCGACGGGGAGGACGAAGAGCACGCCGAGCAGCATCGAGAGCAGGACGAAGACGACCAGCAGCCCGATGCCGTGGCCCATCGCCACCAGCACGATGCCGATGGCCACGATGCCCAGCAGCAGCACGCCGTTGAGCGGCTTCTGCGCCGGGTAGGTGATCGGCCGCCCGGT
This sequence comes from Candidatus Dormiibacterota bacterium, assembly GCA_035995545.1. Lineage (GTDB taxonomy): Bacteria > Chloroflexota > Dormibacteria > Aeolococcales > Aeolococcaceae > DASRDZ01. The sequence continues at coordinate 399,248 of DASYKI010000007.1, read as the reverse complement.
CATCAGCTCCTGCAGCTTGGCGAAGGCGATGGCGCTGCCGGTGAAGCTCAGCGACCCGATCAGGCAGGAGAGCAGGATGGTCACCGACTCGGTGGGCGCGAGATTGCCGACCGCGGTGAGGTCACGGTAGTCGCCGACGCCGACGAACATCGCCGCACCGGCGCCCATGCCGTTGAACATGGCCACCATCTGCGGCATCGCGGTCATGCGCACCGCCCGCGACGCGTAGGCACCGACCACGGCGGCGACCAGCATCGTCGGCAGGATGAAGGCGTAGTTGGTCGAGCCCAGCAGCAGCTCGGTGACCACCAGGGCGATGAGCATGCCCAGCGCGGCGACGCGGTTGCCGTTGCGCGCGGTCGCCGGGGAGCTGAGCTGGCGGATGCCGAAGACGAAGCAGAGCGAGGCGGCCAGGTAGCCGATGGTTGCGAGGGGGGTGACGGTCATCGGCGGCGCGCTACTCCCTGCCCTTGTCGGCGCCCGGCGCGGGACGCTTCTTGAACATCTCCAGCATGCGGTCGGTGACCACGAAGCCGCCGACCACGTTCATGGTGCCGAGGAACACCGCGGCGATGGCGATGATGTCACCCGCCACGTCGTGCGCCCCTGCGGCGACGACCAGCGCACCGACCAGCACGATGCCGTGGATGGCGTTGGTGCCCGACATCAGCGGGGTGTGCAGCGTGGCCGGCACCTTGCTGATCAGCACGAAGCCGAGGAACGCCGCCAGGGCGAAGACGAACAGCCCCTGGGCCAGGGTGTCGTTGCTGACGCCGACGTCGCCGAGCAGGGGGATCATGCCGTGCCTCCGGTGGCGGCGAGCAGGTCGCGCACCGTGGCGTTGCGGATCTCGCCGGCGTGGGTGACGCAGGTGTCGCTGACGATCTGGTCCTCGAAGTCGAGGCCGCCCTCCTTGAGCAGCGTCAGAATGAATCGCATCACGTTGTGCGAGTAGAGCTGCGACGCGTGCGTCGGCATGTTGCTGGGCACGTTGAGCGGCCCGGCCACCAGCGCGCCGCCGACGGTGACCTCCTCACCGGGGACGGTGGCCTCGCAGTTTCCGCCGGCTTCGGCAGCAAGGTCGAGGACCACAGAACCGGGCTTCATGGCCAGCACCATCTCGGTGGTCACCAGCGTCGGCGCGGGCTTGTTGGGGATCAGCGCGGTGGTGATCACCACGTCGGCGTTCCTGACGTGCTCGGCGATCACCTCGCGCTGCCGGGTCGCCTGGTCGGCGGCCAGCTCGGTGGCGTAGCCGCCCGCGGTCTCGGTCTGCGTGGTGCCCAGCTCCACCTCGACGAAGGTGGCCCCCAGCGACTCCACCTGGTCGCGCACGGCGGGGCGGATGTCGAAGGCTTCCACCACCGCGCCGAGGCGCTTGGCGGTGGCGATGGCCTGCAGCCCGGCGACGCCGGCGCCGAGGATGAGCACCCGCGCGGGGGTGATGGTTCCGGCCGCGGTCATCAGCAGCGGGAAGAAGCGGGGGAGGCGCACCGCGGTCATCAGCACCGCGTGGTACCCGGCGACGGTGCTCATGGCGCTCAGCGCATCCATGTCCTGCGCGCGCGTGATCCGCGGCATCAGCTCCATGCCGAAGCTGCTCACCCTGCGCTGCTGCAGGCGACGGATGGCGTCTGCGCTGTGCACGGGGTCGAGGAAGGCGACCAGGATGGCGCCCTCGTTGATCAGGTCGGCCTCGTGGCCGCCCGTGGCCGGGTCGGTGTCGGGGCGGCGCACTTTCAGCACCACCTCGGCCTTCCCGTAGAGCTCCTTGGCGGTGGGGACGATCGTGGCTCCAGCGGCGGCGTAGGCCTCGTCGGGGAAGGCGGCCTCGGCCCCGGCGGAGGCCTGGACCAGCACCTCATGGCCGGCGCCGATGAGCGTGGCCACCGACTTGGGGACGAGAGCGACACGCCGCTCGCCGGGCACGATCTCGCGGGGCACGGCGACGCGCATGGGGCGGAAGTCTACCCAGACGGGGCGCCGGGACGGATGAGGCTCACCGCGTCGCCCCCGTCCCCACGTCGGATGTGGCGGGTGCGGGTCGGGGCTGGCGCACGCCGGCCAGCTCCAGGCGCTGGCGCACCGCGCTGAGCGGCCTGGCGATCAGCTCCAGCGGCTTGCGCTCGGCGTCGACGCCCAACACCGCCTCGACCAGCCCGCCGACGATCATCAGCGCGGCACCGATCAGGTAGCCCTCGAACAGTGCGTGCGGGTCATGCGACTCGATGAGGCGGCCGAAGAGCAGCGGACCGGAGATGCCACCGGCCAGGGTGCCGAAGGCGTAGATCACCGCGATGGCCATGGCCCGCGTCTCCATGGGGAAGATCTCGCTGCCGGTGAGGTACGCGGCCGATGCGCCCGCCGAGCCGAAGAAGAAGGTCACCGACCAGGCGATGGTGATCGTCGTCGCGTTGAGCATTCCGTTGAGGAAGAGCACACCGGTGACGATGAGCAGCAGGCCCGAGATGATGTACGTGCCCGCGATCATGGCGCGACGGCCGATGCTGTCGAACAGCGGACCGAGCACCCAGGGCCCGACCATGTTGCCGGCCGCGAACGGCAGGATGTAGAGGCCGACACTGCCCTGCGCGACATGGAAGAACGTCGTCAGCGTGATCGCCAGGGTGAAGAAGACGGCGTTGTACAGGAAGGCCTGGGTCACCATCAGTGTGACGGCGACGAAGGTGCGCCGCGGGTACTCGCGCAGCAGGGTGCGGACGATGTCGCCGAAGTGAGTGGTGTGGCTCTGGTCCACGGAGATCGGCTCGCCCTCCGCGACAGGCAACTGGTCCGTGCCCAGGCTGCGTCTCACGTGGTCCTCGATGGCGCGCACCGTCTCCTCGGCCTCCTTGTGGCGGCCGTGGGTGAGCAGCCAGCGCGGGCTCTCCGGCACCAGGCGGCGCACCACGATCACCGCCGCGGCGAGCACCGCGCCGAGGAAGAAGGCGACGCGCCAGCCCCACTGCGGCGGCACCAGCTTGGGATCCAGCAGCACCAGTGACAGCGCGCTGGCGATCATCGCGCCGAGCCAGTAGCTGCTGTTGATGGAGAGGTCGGTGACGCCGCGGCGGCGCGCGGGGATGAGCTCGTCGATGGCAGAGTTGATGGCTGCGTACTCGCCGCCGATGCCGATGCCGGTGAGCACGCGGAAGGCGGCGAAGCTGAGGAAGTCCCAGGAGAACGCGGTGAGGACGGTGAACACCGTGTACCAGGCCAGGGTGATGATGAACAGCTTCTTGCGGCCCAGCTTGTCGGTCAGGTAGCCGAAGAACAGCGCCCCGATCACCGCCCCGGCGACGTAGGCGGCGGCGATCTCACCGATCTGGCTGCTGCTGAGGCCGAGCGTGTCCTTGCGCTGCAGCACCGCGCTCACCGCGCCGACGATGGTGACCTCGATGCCGTCGAGCACCCAGGTGATGCCCAGGGCGAGGACGATCATCCAGTGCCAGCGCGACCAGGGCAGACGGTCGAGCCGCGACGGGATGTCGGTTTCGACGACGGTGTCCTGTGCGCTGGCGGCCACGGCAGAAGCCCTCCAATCCCGCTCGGCTGTCCTGCCGTAGCTTATAGCATCAGTGTGCTATGTAAGCCAAGTGACGCTGTCAGGAACCGGGGGTGGTGGCGATGTCGCGGAGGTGCTCGATGGCGCGGGCGTCGTCCCATGACGGGTCGCCGGTGCACTCGGCCAGGCTGGTCAGCGCGGCGGCGTCGATCTCCAGGTCGATGAGCTGGTGGCAGGCCTGGAGAAGCGCGAGGTCCGCCGGGCTGACCGGTGCGGTCGGCAGGACGCCGCGCATGACCACCATGCCGCGGGTGACCCGGAACCCCAGGCCGGCGAGCTTGCGCCCACCGGCGGCGATGTCGCTGAAGCCGGGACACCAGGCCTTGTCGACTCTGCCCACCGTCACCGCGACTCCCAGCGGCGAGAGCGCCGCGTCGAACCAGGCGCGCAGCGCGTCCATCATCCAGTCCAGTGGCGCGACGCGGTGGTCTGTGGGCAGCGTGCCGATGGCGCACATCCCCAGCCAGCCGGGACCGCCGACGATGAAGGTGCCGCCCGCGGGGCTGGTGGCCAGGCCGGGCAGGTCCGGCAGGTTGTGGACAGCTTCGACCAGTTCTGCGCGGCGGGCGAGGCCGGCGCCGATGACGACGCGGCGCACGGTCGTGCGCAGCTGCATGGCAACCTGTCCGGGCGGCGGCGCCAGGTGCCAGGGGATCTCCGGCGGGTCGCCGGGGGCGTCCTCGGCGGTGATCTCGACGACGGTGACAGGCGCGACCTGCGCGGCGATGAGTTCGCTCACGCTCTGCAGCGTACCCGCAGCAGGGGACGACGGCACTTGCACGGGGGTGCGCCCGGTGCTAGCCTGCCGGGGCCGGTGGAGAACGCCGGCACTTGCGCGGGGGGCCTGTCCATGCGTGGCCCGTAGTCGCCGGCGACTGGTTCGAGGTTTCGGATTCTCATCAGTCGTCATCAGAGGCAAGCACATGGCCACGAGCAAGGAGCTGTACGAGCGCACCGCGAAAGCCTTCAACGACCACGACGGCGATGCCGTCGAGAGCCTGTGCAGCCAGGACAGTGTTCTCTCGGCTCCCGGCGACCTGACCTTCAGTGGACCCACGCAGATCCGCGAGTTCCTGCAGTCCTGGTGGGAGGCATTCCCCGACGCGCACACCATCGAGCGCGAGGTTCTCTACGCCGGAAGCGACTGCTTCGTGGAGGAGGGCACCTTCCACGGCACCCAGGACGGCGTCTTCCGCACCCCGATGGGTGACATCCAACCGACCCACCGCCCGGTCAGCGGCGAGTACGTCAACATCTGCAAGTGCCGCGGCGACAGGGTGGTCTCGCAGTACCTGATCTTCGACCGCATGCAGCTGCTCGAGCAGCTCGGGCTGGTGCCCACGCCGGCAACCGCATAGCTCTCATCGGCAAGGCTCCGGGCCCGCCACCCCAGGACAGCGTGCGGGCCCGGGGCTGACCATTCGACGGCGCGCCGTCGACTCCTCAGAGCGACTCCTTGCGCAGCTGCCGGGCACGCAGGTCGTCGCGGGTCCAGGCGAATGGCAGAGGCACGATCGTCCCCGCGGGATGGTCGCGCTCCGCCTCGTGCAGCGCCGCCTCGACGATCGCCTCGTGGGTGGCGGTGTCGCCGACGTCACCGAGGCTCAGCCCGAAGGGCATGGCCACGAAGCACGACAGCGACGGGCTGACCATCGCGGTGATCTCCGGCACCAGGGTGAGCGACACGGTGGCGATGCCGGCGTCGTCGAGACCCCGCTGGAGCAGTCCGACCGACTGCTGGCACACCGGTCAGACCGGGACGAGCAGCACCAGGTCGACCTGCTGCTCGGACATCGCCTGCACGGTCGCCGGCACGCCGCGGTCGAGCAGGCGCTGGGCGATGAGCACGCCGCCCATCACCGACACGGTGGTCGATGCCACCTCGCCGATGACGCCGCGCTCGGCGAGTCGCCGCAGCGCGTGCACGGGATGCACCACGTCGGGATCGCGCAGGGCGCGCTCGACGTCGAACCCGGGATGGGTGAGGGCGATCTCGGCGTCCACCGGGATCAGCGCCGCGCGGCCGCTGCTGCCGACCGGAGGCGTGCCGGCCACGTGGGCGCCGCTGGTGTCGACAAGCCCGACGCGCGCGTCGCGCAGCGGCACCGACAATCGGTTGCGTGGCGACGGTTCGCCGTAGGCCGTCCACTCGAAGTCGGGCAGGTAGGTGGCGCGGACGTGGGCGCGTTCGAGGTCGGCAAAGCCGTGCGAGTCGTCGATCAGCTGTGGCATCCGCCGCAGTGTAGGTGCCGGCTGCGACGTGTGGGCCGCCCAAACCGCGCCAGGCGGGAACCCGCCACCGCTAGGGAAGCAGGCCGGCGGCGAGCAGGCGGTCGAGCTCGGCGTGGACCGGCTCGGGACCCTCCTCGGCGAGCACCTGGAGCAGCGGCCGGCCGCCGAACTCGGCGCGCGGCTGGCGCACGAAGCTCTGCAGCTGGGCGCGATCCAGCCAGACGGCGAGGCGCTTGGCGATGTCGTCCAGGGCCGTGACGGCGGCGGCCTGGGTGGCGGGCACGGCGCCGCGCTTCCACTCGGCCAGCTCGACGGGGCGGATCTTGAAGATGGCCACCAGCTCGGGATCGTGCAGGCCGAGGAGCTGGATGGCGTGGCGCAGCGCCGGAGTGCTCACCTGAGCGGATGCGGTGCCGGACGCGACCGGCTCAGCCGCACGTGCAGCCGATCTCCTCGGCGCAGCCCCGGCAGCAGTAGTTCTGGGCGCCGTCCTGGTAGCCCTCGCCGTCGTTCTCACGCCACGTCGATTCGGGCCGGCCGCAGTTGGGGCAGACGACCACGTCGGTGACCCGGTAGTAGCTGTCGTACTCGATGGTGGCGGGGATGTCGTCCTCGTCGATCACGTCGATCTCGCGCATCGCCGACCTCCTTGCTGGGCGAGCAGGACGCTGAGCGACCCATGCTCGCCTCGGCGGCCCCGGGCTGTCAAGGGACCTCAGGCCGGCTGCGCGGCACGCTGGACTGACTGACCGTTCAGTTCCGCCGCCCACGGCCCGGCCCGCGACGGTGCGCCGCGTCCCACGCCTTCGTAGCGGAAGCCCGCCGCCACCAGCGCGCCGGGGTCGAGGCAGTTGCGCGCGTCGACGACGATGCGGCCGGCCACGACGCCGGCCACACGCATCCAGTCGAGGCTGCGGAACTGCGGCCACTCGGTGACCAGCAGGATGGCGTCGGCGTTCTCGCAGCACCGATAGGGATCGGTGTGCAGGTCGACACCGTCGAGCAATGGCCCCGCGTTGTCGAGCGCCTGCGGGTCGGTGGCGGCGACCGAGGCGCCCAGCCCCTGCAGGTGCTCGACGACGTCGAGGGCGGGCGCCTGGCGCACGTCGTCGGTGCCCGGCTTGAAGGCGAGCCCGAGCACCGCGATGCGCCGTCCAAGCAGGTTGCCGCCCAGGGCGCGGCGCAGCTTGGCGACGACACGACGGCGCTGCTGGACGTTGACCTCGATGGCGGCGCGCAGCAGCCAGAAGCTGTGGTCGACCGAGCCCGCGATGTCCTCCAGGGCGCGCACGTCCTTGGGGAAGCAGGAACCGCCGAAGCCGAGGCCGGCGTCGAGGAAGGCGCGGCCGATGCGCGGGTCGGCGCCGACGCCGTCGGCGACGGTGTCGATGTCGCCACCGAGCAGATCGCAGAGGTGGGCCAGCTCGTTGACGAAGGAGATCTTCAGTGCCAGGAGGGCGTTGGCCCCGTACTTGACCATCTCGGCGCTGGTCGGGTCGGTGACGATCACCGGCGTGTGCGGCGTGGCGAAGAGGGCGGCGACGCGCGCGCAGTGCTCGGCGTCGTCACCGCCGACGACGAGGCGCGCAGGGTTGCGCACGTCGCGCAGGGCGCTGCCCTCGCGGAGGAACTCCGGACAGGCCAGCAGCGGGAGGCTGCGCTCGTCGCGGCTGGCCAGCGGCGCCAGTGTCCGGGTGGTTCCCGGCGGCACCGTGCTCTTCAGCACCAGCAGCGTGTCCGGCTGCGCATGCGCCGCGACGCTGCGCAGCGCCGCGCGCACCTGGGTGAGATCGGCACCGCCGTTGCGCGACTGCGGCGTGCCCACCGCGATCACGGCGATGCCGGCGCCGTGCATGGCGCGCGCGGCGTCGCCGGTCGCATGCAGCCGGCCGTCGCCAACCACGCGCGCCAGCGCGGCGTCGAGTCCCTCCTCGCGAACCGGTGCGCGTCCCGCCCGCACCTGCTCGACGCGCCGCGGGTCGCGTTCGAGGATGCGCACGTCGCGGCCGTTCTCCGCGAGCGCCGTCGCCGTGACGAGTCCGACGTAACCCGCGCCGACGACGCAGACGGAATTGTCAGACACGTTTGCCGCTCGTGTCACCACGCGAACACTGTGACTCTGTCAGTAGTTCTACATGCGAGCACGCGCATCGCGGTCAACGGTACAGCACCAGTACCATCGCCTTCTGACACAGACCTGTCGTAGAAGCGGTTCTCCAGGCAAAGGTGCGAGCAGCGATGAACGTCCTTGGTATCAACGCCGTATTCCACGACCCCGCAGCGGCGCTCGTCGTCGACGGGCGCATCGTCGCCGCCGCGGAGGAGGAGCGTTTCACCCGGCGCAAGCACGGACATCGTCCGGTGCCGTTCGCCGCGTGGGAGATGCCCGAGCACGCGGCGCGGTGGTGCCTGGAGCACGCCGGGTTGTCGGCCGCCGACGTCGACATTGTGGCCTGCTCCTACGACCCGCAGCGTGCGCCTGCTGTCAGTGATGACATCACTGCAGACGCATGGGAGGGACTGCGCACCCTGTATGCGCAGCGCGCCGGCAAGTTCATGGCCAGTGCTCTGCCCGGTCTCGATCCGTCGCGGGTGGTGCACGTGCCGCATCACGTCGCGCACGCGGCCTCGGCGCACCTGGCCGCGCCGCATGCCACGTCGAGCGTGCTCGTCCTCGACGGCCGCGGTGAGGACGCCTCCCATCTCGCCGGGCGCAGCGTCGACGGCGAGCTGCGCGTGCTTGCCCAGCAACGCATGCCGCACTCGCTGGGGCTGATGTACGAAGCGGTCACCGAGCACCTCGGGTTCCTGCGCAGCAGCGACGAGTACAAGGTGATGGCGATGGCCTCCTACGGCGAGCCCATCTTTCTCGACAGGCTGCGGGAGCTGGTGCGCGCCGACGGTGCCGGCGGCTTCCGCGTCGCCGACGTCGACTGGTCCACCTTCGCGCCACGTGTCGAACCGGGTGGCGACTGGACGTCGGTGCACGCCGACCTTGCCGCCAGCGTGCAGCGGCGCCTCGAAGAGGTGATCCTCGACCTGGCCCGCTGGCTGTACGAGCAGACAGGGGACCGGCATCTCTGCATGGCCGGCGGCGTCGCCCTCAACTGCGTGGCCAACTCCCGGCTCGCCGAGCAGGGGCCGTTCGACTCGGTGTGGGTCCAGCCCGCGGCGGGCGATGCGGGGACGGCGCTGGGCGCCGCGCTGCACCTCGCGCACGCGCGCGAATCTTCCCCACTCGCGTGCGCCGGCGCGGAGCGCATGGCGACGGCCGCGCTGGGGCCGCAGTGGTCCGACGCCGAGCTGGAGGCTGTGCTGCGCACCGCGCGCATCGCCTACTCGCGTCCGCGCGACCTCGCCGACGCCGTGGCCGGCGTGCTCGCCGAGGACGGCATCGTCGCCTGGTACCAGGGGCGCAGCGAGTTCGGGCCACGCGCGCTGGGGCATCGCTCGCTGCTCGCCAACCCCTGCAGCGCGACCAACCTGCAGCGGCTCAACGACGTCAAGGGACGTGAGCAGTTCCGGCCGGTGGCGCCCATGGTGCTGCTCGACCGCGCGGCGCAGATCTTCAGCGGCGGTCCGCTGCCCAGCCCGTTCATGCTCTTCACCCATCGCGTCGCCCCGGGATGGGCGGAGCGCATCCCCGCGGTGGTGCACGTCGACGGCACGGCGCGCGTGCAGACCGTGGACCCGGCCGAGGAGCCGCTGGTGGCGCGCATGCTGGAGCGCTTCGAGGCGCGCACCGGCGTGCCGGTTGTGGTCAACACCAGCCTCAACACGGCCGGGCGTCCCATGGTGGACAGCCCCCGCGACGCGCTGGAGTGCTTCGGGTCGGCGCCGGTCGACGCTCTCGCGCTGGGACCGTTCCTGGTGCGGCGTGGCGCCCTGAGCGAGGAGCCGGCGGCGTGACCGCGACGGGCGGGCTCGTCGACGTGGTCATCCCGACGATCGGGCGCGAGTCGCTCGGCGCACTGCTGCGCGCCCTCGACGCGTCGCGCGGTCCGCTGCCGGAGCGCGTGATCGTCGTCGACGACCGGCGCGACGCGCCCGCGCCGCTGGCGCTGCCGTCGCTGCCGCGCGGCGGCGAGCGCCTGGAGGTGCTGCGCAGCGGTGGGGGAGGGCCGGCGGCGGCGCGCAACGTGGGATGGCGCGCGGCCAGTGCGCCGTGGGTGGCGTTTCTCGACGACGACACCGTACCGTCGCCGGCGTGGCTGGACGACCTCGTCGACGACCTCGCCACGCTGCCGCGGCAGGTTGCCGCGTCGCAGGGGCGCATCGTCGTGCCGCTGCCGTCTGGTCGCCGTGCCACCGACTGGGAGCGCAACGTCCACGGTCTGGAGTCGGCGACCTGGGCCACCGCGGACATGGCGTATCGCCGCACCGCGCTCGCCGCCGTGGGCGGATTCGACGAGCGCTTCCGCCACGCCTACCGCGAGGACGCGGACCTGGCGCTGCGGGTGCGACGGCGCGGGTGGCAGATCGAGCGCGGGCGCCGCCATGTCGTGCACCCGGTGCGTCCGGCGGGGCGGATGGTCAGTGTTCGACTGCAGCGGGGCAACGCCGACGACGTGCTGATGCGCGCGCTGCACGGGGCGGGGTGGCGCGCCGCAGCCCACGTTCCGCGCGGCCGGCGCCGCCGGCACGCCGCCATCAGTGCGGCGGCGGTGCTGGTGCTGCTGGGTGCGGCGACGCGGCGCCGATCGCTGGCGGCCGGCGCTGCCCTGGCGTGGCTGGGGGGAACCGCCGAGCTGGCCTGGGCGCGCATCGCTCCGGGACCGCGGACCGCCGACGAGGTGGGCACGATGCTGATCACCAGCGCCCTGCTGCCGCTGGCCGCGACGGCGCACTGGGCACGCGGAGTGCTCCGGCTGCGCACGACGCTGGGTGACACGCGGCACGCGCCGCAGCCGCTGCCCTGGCATCCGCGCGCGGTGCTCTTCGATCGCGACGGGACGCTGGTGCACGACGTGCCCTACAACGGCGAACCCTCGCGTGTCCTGCCCATGCCCGGCGCGCGCGAGGCGGTCGACCGCCTCCGCCGCGCGGGAGTTCGGGTCGGGGTTGTCTCCAACCAGAGCGGCGTGGGGCGGGGTCTGCTCAGTGCGTCGCAGGTGGATGCCGTCAACCGCCACCTGGACGCGCTGCTCGGTCCCTTCGACGACTGGCGCATCTGCCCGCACGCAGCCGGGGACGGCTGCGACTGTCGAAAGCCCCAGCCCGGCATGGTGCTCGAGGCGGCCCGGGCCCTCGACGTCGCCCCCTCCCAGTGCGTGGTGGTCGGTGACATCGGGGCGGACGTCGCCGCCGGCGCCGCGGCGGGCGGCGGTGGCGTGCTGGTGCCGACCGAGGCGACTCTTGACGTCGAGCTGCGTGGCACGGCGGTGGCCCGCAACCTGGGCGAGGCGGTCGACCTGCTGCTGGGAGACGGCGCATGAGCCGCATCGGGCCGCACGTCCTGGTCGCCCGGCTCGACAACGCCGGCGACGTGCTGCTCGCCGGGCCGGCGATTCGCGCCGTCGCCGCCGGTGCCGCGCGGGTCACGCTGCTGTGCGGTCCCAACGGGTTGGCGGCCGCGCGCCTGCTCCCCGGTGTCGACGAGATCTGCACGCTGCGCGCGCCCTGGATCGACCCCGAGCCGGCACCCGTCGACCCCGCGCAGATGCGCGCGTTCGTCGACGCCGTCGAGGCCCTGCACGTCGACCAGGCGATCCTGCTCACCTCGTTCCACCAGACGGCGCTGCCACTGGCCTTGCTGCTGCGCCTCGCGCGCGTGCCCACCATCGCGGCCGTCAGCGAGGACTACCCAGGATCGCTGCTCGACGTGCGCCACCGCGTGCCCGAGGACGTCCACGAGGTGGAGCGGTCGCTGTCACTGGTGGCGTCGCTGGGCTACACACTGCCGGCCGGTGACGACGCCCGTCTCCAGGTGAAGCGTCCGGCCACGCCACATCCCGCGACGCGCGCCGGACGCTACGTCGTCGTGCACCCCGGCGCGTCGGTCCCGGCGCGCGCCTGGTCGCCCGACCGGTGCCGTGAACTGGTGGAGGCACTGCTGGCGCGCGGCCGCCGCGTCGTCGTCAGCGGCGGCGCAGAAGAGCGCGAGCTCACCGCCCACGTCGCCGGCGCACCCCGCGCCGGTGTGGTCGATCTCGGCGGCGCCACCGACCTCGCCGGGCTCGCCGGCGTCATCGCCGAGGCCGACGCGCTGGTCACCGGCAACACCGGCCCGGCGCACCTCGCCGCCGCGGTCGGGACACCGGTGGTCGAGCTGTACGCACCCACCGTCCCCGCGGTGCGCTGGCGCCCCTGGCAGGTGCCGCACCTGCTGCTCGGCGACCAGGACATCGCCTGCCGCGACTGCCGTGCGCGCGTGTGTCCCGTGCTCGGACATCCCTGCGTCGACGATGTGCCTGTCGGCACCGTCGTCGACGCGGTGGAACGGCTGGCACCGCGCCACGCCGCCCTCCCGCTGCGCCTGGCGGACGTGTCATGAGAGTCCTGCTGTGGCATGTGCACGGCTCGTGGACGACCGCCTTCGTGCAGGGCCCGCACACCTACATCGTCCCGGTGCTGCCCGAGCGCGGCCCCGACGGGCGCGGGCGCGCGCAGACCTACACCTGGCCGCGCAGCGTCATCGAGCGCACACCGGCGGAGCTGCGCAACGAGCACGTCGACGCCGTCGTCCTGCAGCGCCCGCACGAGGAGCACCTTGCCGCGCAATGGCTCGGCCGCCGTCCCGGACGCGACATCCCGGCCGTCCACGTCGAGCACAACGCCCCGCAGGGACACGTCAACGAGATGCGCCACCACACCGCCGACCGCGACGACGTGCTGCTGGTCCACGTCACCCACTTCAACGCGCTGTTCTGGGACGCGGGGACGACGCGCGTTCGCGTCGTCGAGCACGGCGTCTGCGACCCGGGGCACATCTATCGCGGCGACATGGCGCGCGCCGCGGTGGTCGTCAACGAGCCGCTGCGGCGCGGGCGCGTCGTCGGCACCGACCTCCTGCCCGGGTTCGCGCAGGTCGCGCCCGTGGACGTCTTCGGCATGCAGACCGAGGCGCTGCAGGGACTCGACGCGCCGCAGGCGGCGCTGCACCAGCTCATCGCCCGCCGCCGCGTCTACCTGCACCCCGTGCGCTGGACGTCGCTGGGACTGTCGCTGCTCGAAGCCATGCACATCGGCATGCCGGTGGTGGCGCTGGCGACGACCGAGGTGGCCGAGGCGGTACCGCCCTCGGCGGGCGTGGTCTCCAACCGGATCGAGGTGCTGGAGCAGGCGATGCGTCGCTTCCTCGCCGACCCCGACGACGCCCGCCACACCGGCAGCGCGGCGCGCACGGCCGCGCTGGAGCGGTACGGGCTTCGCCGCTTCCTCGACGACTGGGAATCGGTGCTCGAGGAGGCGCGTGCAACCGCCGCGCGAGTGCCCGCATGAGAGTCGCCATGGTCTCCGAGCACGCCAGCCCGCTGGCCATGCTGGGCGGCGTCGACGCCGGCGGCCAGAACGTGCACGTCGGCGCCCTGGCCATCGCCATGGCCCGTCGCGGCGCCGACGTCGTCGTGCACACGCGCCGCGACGACCCCGACCTGGCGCCGCGCGTGCGCCTGCATCCCGGCGTGGTCGTCGACCACGTCGACGCCGGACCGCCGGAGCCCGTCGCCAAGGACCTGCTGCTGCCGCACATGGACGACTTCGCCGACCACCTGGCGCGGCGCTGGACGGTGTGGCGTCCCGACGTGGTGCACGCACACTTCTGGATGTCGGGACGCGCCGCGCTGGCCGCGGCCGGCCGACTCGGCATCCCGGTGGTGCAGACCTTCCACGCCCTCGGCGTGGTCAAGCAGCGGTTCCAGGGTGCCGCCGACACCTCGCCGCCGATCCGCCTCGCCGCCGAGCGCGACATCATCCGCCGCGCCGACCACATCGTGGCCACCTGCCGCGACGAGGTCGAGGAGCTGGCCGCACTCGGCGCCGACTCGCTGCGCGTGTCCGTGGTGCCATGCGGTGTCGACCTGGACACCTTCACCTGCGACGGTCCGGTCGAGCCGCGCCACCCGCGAGTGCGGCGCCTGCTCAGCGTCGGACGCCTGGTGGAACGCAAGGGCGTCGCCGACGCCATCCTCGCGCTGCGCGAGCTGCCCGACACCGAGCTGGTCGTCGCCGGCGGTCCGCCGCTCGCCGCCCTCGACCACGACGGGGACGTGGCCCGCCTGCGCTGCGTCGCCCGCCGCGCCGGCGTGGATGCGCGCGTCGACTTCCGCGGCAGTGTGCCGCGCGACCAGCTCCCGGCATTGATGCGCTCCGCGGACATGGTGGTGTCGGTGCCCTGGTACGAGCCCTTCGGCATCGTGCCGCTGGAGGCGATGGCCTGCGGCGTGCCGGTGATCGCGTCCGCCGTGGGCGGTCTGCTCGACACCGTTGTCGACGGCACAACCGGTATGCACGTGCCGCCGCGTGCGCCGGGCGCCATCGCGTGTGCGGTGCGCGCATTGCTCGACGACGAGCCGCGCCGGCAGGCCATGGGCCTGGCCGGGGTGCGGCGTGCGCGGGCGCGCTACGGCTGGACGCGTGTCGCCGCCGCGACGCTGGACGTGTACACCACGGTGGTGGACCGGCCCTGGGTTCACGCCGAGCAGGTGGCGCAGTGAACGACGTCCTGCGCCGGGCCGCGTCCGGGCACGTCGAGGCTCTGCGTGCGTGCCTCGACTCGCTCGACGTCGACGCCGTGAGCCGGATGGGGGCGTCGCTCGCGGATGTGTTGGACGGTGGCGGGCGCCTGCTCGTTGCCGGCAACGGTGGCAGTGCGGCCGAGGCGCAGCACCTCACCGCGGAGCTGGTGGGACGCTATCGGGACGAGCGCAGGCCGCTCAGCGCCATCGCGCTGCATGCGGAGACGTCGTCGCTGACCGCGATCGGCAACGACTACGGGGGTGAGCACATCTTCGCCCGGCAGGTGCGCGCGCACGGCCGCTGCGGCGACGTGCTGCTGGCGATGAGCACCTCGGGGCGCAGCGCCAACCTGCTGCGCGCGGTGGAGGCGGCGGCGGAGATCGGCGTGCGGACCTGGTGCTTCACCGGGCCCGCCCCCAACCCGCTGCACGAGATGTGCGAGCAGTCCGTGGCGGTCGCGGCACCGTGCACCGCCACCGTGCAGGAGGCGCACCTGGTGCTGCTGCATCTGCTCTGCGAGGCGGTGGATGCGACGCTGCTGCGACGTGCTCCCGCCACTGCGGACGGGGAGCGCGTGGCATGACCCGCAGGCCGCTGGTCGTCGCCGGCGACTGCCTGCTCGACGTCGACGTCGACGGCAGCGCCGCCCGGTTGTGTCCCGACGCGCCGGTGCCCGTCGTCGACCAGGCGCACGAGCGCTCGCGGCCCGGCGGCGCAGGCCTGGCCGCCGCCCTGGCAGCGGGCGACGGACGCGCCGTGACCCTGGTGACAGCGCTCGGCCGCGACGCCGCGGCGGACGTGCTGCGTGCGCGCCTGGAGTCCTTCGGGGTCGAGGTGATCGACCTCGGCCTCGATGGCGGCACGTCCGAGAAGGTGCGGGTGCGCTGCGACGGCCGCACCCTGCTGCGCCTCGATCGCGGCGGCGCCGGTGGCGCCATCGGTCCGGTCACGGCCGATGCACTGCGCGCCCTGGGCGCGGCGGGCGCGGTGCTGGTCGCCGACTACGGGCGGGGCATGTCGCGCATCCCCGAGCTGCGCGAGGCGCTGGCCGGCATGGGGTCGCGCGTCCCCGTCGTGTGGGATCCGCATCCACGTGGCGACACCCCGGTGCCCAACGTGCGCCTGGCCACTCCCAACCGCGACGAGGCCGCTCGCTTCGCCGAGGGCGTCCGCGGCGACGGCCTTCCCGCTCAGACCGCACGCGCCCAACTGCTGGCACGTCGCTGGCGCGCCTCCGGCGTGGCCGTGACCCTGGGCGCCGCGGGTGCGCTGCTCGCCGCCGCCGACGGGGTCCCGTTGATGATCCCGGCGCGGCCGGTGCGCGGCGGCGACACCTGCGGTGCCGGCGACCGCTTCGCCAGCGCCGCCGCCTGCCTGCTCGCCGACGGTGCGTCGCCGGCGGAGGCGGTGGCCGGCGCGGTTGCCTGCGCGTCCGCCTTCGTCGCGGCGGGCGGTGCAGCGGCGGTGGACACTGGACGCACGCTGCGCGGCCTCGCCACGCGCCCGCTCAGCGGGCTGCGCGCCGCACAGGACGTGATCGCCCGTGCCCGCGCCGCGGGCGGCACCGTCGTGGCCGCGGGCGGCTGCTTCGACCTGCTCCACGCAGGGCACGTCAGCATGCTCGAGTCGGCCCGGCAGCTCGGCGCCTGCCTGGTCGTCTGCCTCAACTCCGACGCCTCGGTGCGCCGCCTCAAGGGGGCCGGGCGGCCCATGGTCCGGGAGGCCGATCGCGCCGCGGTGCTCGCCGGCCTGCGCTGCGTCGACGCCGTGGTCAGCTTCGACGAGGACACCCCCGAGGCGCTGCTCTCCCGCCTGCGTCCCGACATTTTTGCCAAGGGTGGCGATTACACGGTGGCGGCGCTTCCCGAGCGCGGGCTGCTCGAATCGTGGGGCGGCCAGGCGGTGATCCTGCCCTACCTGGAAGGCCGCTCGACCTCGACCCTGGTGGAGGAGGCCGTCCGCCGTGCCGCCGGCTGAGCGCCGGCTGCTGCTGGTGCTGCGCGCGCTCGGCCTCGGCGACCTGCTCACCGCCCTTCCCGCGCTGCGCGCCCTGCGCGACGCGCATCCTGACCACCGCATCGCGCTGGCGGCACCGCGCGCCCTCCACGAACTCGCGCTGCACAGCGGCGCCGTCGACACGGCGATCGACGCGGCCCCGCTGCAGCCCATCGACTTGCGCGGCCTGCCGGCACCCGGCATCGCCGTCAACCTGCACGGCCGCGGGCCGCAGAGCACCGCCGTCCTGCGCGACACCTCGCCAAGCCGCCTGGTCGCGTTCGACGCGGGCGCGTGCCCGCCGCGATGGCGCGACGACGAGCACGAGGTGCTGCGCTGGTGCCGGTTGCTGGGGGAGGGGATGGGCGTCGCCACCGACCCCTCGCGTCTCGACATCGCGCCACCACGGAACGACGTCCCCCGCCCTGCGCATGGTGCAACGCTCATCCACCCCGGTGCCGCGTACGCTGCACGCCGCTGGCCCGCGGAGCGATGGGCGGCCGTGGCGCGCGAGGAACAGCGGCGCGGCCACCATGTCGTCGTCAGCGGCGGCGCCGCCGAGGTGGACCTGGCCCGCGACGTCGCCCGCCGCGCCGGGCTGCGCCGCGACCGCGTTCTCGCCGGCAGCCTCTCCGTCCTCGACCTCTGCGCAACCGTCGCTGCGTCGGCACGCGTCGTCTGCGGCGACACCGGCGTCGCCCACGTCGCCACCGCGCTGCGCCGTCCCTCGGTGGTGTTGTTCGGCCCCACGCCGCCGTCGCTCTGGGGCCCGCCGCCGCATCCACGGCATCGCGTGATCTGGCACGGCAGCACGGGAGATTCGCGTGCAGGCAGCACCGATCCCGGACTGCTGCGCATCACCGTGGACGAGGTCCTCGCCGAGCTGGACGCCCTCAACGAGCAGGCCAACCAGGCCTACGCCGACTCCAGCCGCCGCAGCCTGCGCTCCAGCTCAGCCGACACCGCGCGGCGCTCCCGCACCACCCAGGGGAGTCCGCCCACCGCGTCGCGCAGCGCACCAAGTGCCGTGGCACGTCCCTGAGCCTGGCGCAGCTCGACGCTTGTCCTGCGCACAGCCGCACCCAGCGGTCGCCGCAGCCACGCGGTCCACAGCGCATTGCGCGCCTGCCGCCGCTGGCGCGCGCTGCGATTGCGCACCGCCGAGGGATGGTGGTGGGCCACAACGGAATCCACGTACGCCAACCCCCAACCCGCTCGCGCCAGGTCGATCGCGGTCAGCTCCTCCTCGCCACCGACGCCGAAACGCGCGTCGAAGCCGCCCACGTCAAGAAAGGCGTCGCGCCGCACCACCGCGCCGCAGGCGAGAAATCCCAGCACCGGCGGCCCCGGCATGTCCTCCTCGTGTGGGAGCGGACTGTGCGCCATGGCATCGCACGTCGGGTCGAGACGGTTCTCCGGCCCCACCAGCACGCGCGCCGCCAGCACGGCGAGCCGGGGATGCCGGTCGAGGACGTCGGCCGCGCGGTCCAGGGCGCCGCGCTCCCACCAGGAATCGTCGTCGCAGAAGGCGACGTACGGCGTGTTGACATGGCGCGAGCCCACACTGCGGCCGCCGCCACCAAGGTTGTCCGCCAGGGCAAGCACCGACACCTCGGGATGCGACACGCCCACCGCGTAGGCCGTGCCGTCGCGCGAGTCGTTGTCGACCACGACGACGCGGTGCGCCGGGTGGTCGCCGTGCAGCCGGTCGAGCGTCTCCAGGGTCAGCTCGCAGCGGTCGCGGGTGACCATCACCAGCGAGACGCGCGGATCATGCGACACGGTGCCGGGCATGACTCGATGGTAGGCGTGCCGTACCGGCGACCATCGTCGCCATCCAGCCGGCGCTAGGGCTGTCCGCCAGATGCCTCCGTTCCCGGTCCCCGCCCTCTCTCGACGCGCAGCAGGACGTGACTGCCCTCGGCGACGAGCCGGTGCAGCGCCTCGGGGGTGGTTGCCCCCGCCATGTCCCAGCGATCCACCACCAGCGGGGCCACGCCGTCGAGCTCGTCGAGCCGGACGACGTGCACGACGCCCTCGGTGGTGACCCCGCTCGACGGCGCGGTCAGGCGAACCCAGGGATCGCGGCGCCAGCGCTCCACCTTGCGTGAGAAGGCGAGGCTGAACAGGTAGACCACTCCCGGCGGCCCCACCGCGAACCACACCGGCACCGTCCCCTGCCGTCCAGCGACCGCGTCGCGTGAGGTGGCCAGCACCTCCTCCTCGACCCTCAGGGCGTCGAGGAACTCAGCGGGCAGGGGCTGCATGGCACCGGCAAGTCTGCGCGCTCGCGGCGCCGTCGGTCATCATCGGCAGCCCCATGTCCAGCGCGACCGAAGGCCCCACCGCCATCCTGCTGATCCGCTGCCCCGACCAGCACGGCCTGGTGGCCAGGACCGCCCAGTTCGTCGCCGAGCGCAACGGCAACGTGGTCCACGCCGACCACCACATCGACCGCGCCACCGGACTCTTCCTGATGCGCATGGAGTGGGAGCTGGCCGGCTTCGACGTCGAGCGCGACGGCATCGCCGCCGCCTTCGCCCCGCTGGCCGAGCGCATCGGCGCCACCTGGCGGCTGCACTTCTCCGACGTGGTGCGGCGCGTGGCCATCTGGGTGACCAAGCAGGACCACTGCCTCGGCGACCTCATCCTCCGCCGGCGCGCCGGGGAGCTGCGCTGCGAGATCCCCGTGGTGATGAGCAACCACGACACGCTGCGCGACCTCTGCGACCGCTTCGACATCGAGTTCCAGCACGTCCCCGTCGAGCGCGACGACCGCGGCGGCGCACCGGTGCACGAGACGCGCCAGCTCGCATTGCTCCGCGAGCACAGCGTCGACCTGGTGGTGCTGGCCAAGTACATGCAGGTGCTCAGCCCCGCATTCCTGCGCGCCTTTCCCGACGTGATCAACATCCACCACTCCTTCCTGCCCGCCTTCGCCGGGGCCGGCCCGTACCTGCAGGCGCACCAGCGCGGCGTCAAGATCATCGGCGCCACCGCCCACTACGTCACCGACGACCTCGACGCGGGACCGATCATCGAGCAGGACACGGTGCGCATCAGCCACCGCGACTCGGTGGACGACCTGATCCGCAAGGGCAAGGACCTGGAGCGCGTCGTCCTCGCCCGCGCGGTGCGCGCCCACCTCGAGGACCGCGTGCTGGTGCACGGCAACCGCACCAGCGTCTTCGACTGATTGAGCTGACCGGGCGGTCGGTTCAGGCCGCCAGCTTGAGCAGGGCGAACTCCATGGAGTCGGCCAGCGCGGCCCACGACGCCTCGATGATGTTGGCGCTGCAGCCGACCGTGCTCCAGCGCCGCCCGTCGCGCTCGTCGCCGGACTCGATGAGCACGCGCGTGGTCGCGTAGGTGCCGGCGGCACCGTCGAGGATGCGCACCTTGTAGTCGTGCAGGCGGACGTGCTGCAGGTGGGGGAAGCGCGGCACCAGCGCCTTGCGCAGGGCCAGGTCGAGCGCGTTGACGGGACCGTCGCCCTCCGCCGCGGTGTGCTCGACGACCTCATCGATGCGCACCTTGATGGTGGCCTCGCTGACCACCTGGCCGATGCCGCCGCGGCGCTCGGTCAGGGCGATGAAGTCGAGCACCTCGAAGGGCGATGCGTACCCCTCGCGCATGCGCCGTAGCACGAGCTCGAAGGAGGCGTCGGCGCCTTCGAAGGACAGGCCCTGGTGCTCCAGCTCCTTGAGATGGCGGACCAGGCGCCGCGTCGAGGGATCCTCCTTGTCGACGTCGATGCCGAACTCCCTGGCCTTCATCAGCACATTGCCGCGACCGCTCAGCTCGCTGACGAGCACGTGCGCCGCGTTGCCAACCACCTCGGGATCGATGTGCTGGTAGGCGTCCTTGTTGCGCATCACCGCGGCGACGTGCTGCCCGCCCTTGTGGGCAAAGGCACCCTCGCCGACGAAGGGAAGCTGCGGCGACGGCACCATGTTGGCGATCTCGGCGACGAACTGCGAGGTCTCGGTGAGCCGGCGCATGCCCTCGGCGTCGAGTGCGTCGACGCCCAGCTTGATGGTCAGGTTGGGCACCACGCTGCAGAGGTTGGCGTTGCCGCAGCGCTCGCCGAGACCGTTGATGGTGCCCTGCACCATGCGGGCTCCCGCCTCGACACCGGCCAGGCTGTTGGCGACGGCGAGGTCGCAGTCGTTGTGGCAGTGCACGCCCACCTGCACGGACGCCGCCTCGCCGTCCAGCCCGGTGAGGTGCTCGCGCAGCACGTCCACGGCGTGGGCGACCTCGTGCGGCATGCGTCCGCCGTTGGTGTCGCAGACCACCACCCACGACGCGCCCGCGCCGGCGGCCGCCGCGCACGCGGCCAGTGCGTAGTCGGGGTCGGCGGCGAAGCCGTCGAAGAAGTGCTCGGCGTCGAAGATCACCTCGCGGCCCTGCTCGCGCATGTAGGCGACCGAGTCGCGGATCATCGCCAGGTTCTCGTCGCGCGAGACGCGCAGGACTTCCTTGACCTGCCAGGCGCTCGACTTGCCGACCAGCGCCACCGCGGGGGCGCCGCTCTCCAGCAGGTCGCGCAGGTTCTCGTCCTGGTCGGGCGTGATGTGGGCGCGTCGCGTCGCGCCGAAGGCGACCAGCTTGGCTCGCTGCAGCGGGCTCTGCTTCAGCACCTCGAACACCTCGGTGTCCTTGGGGTTGCTGCCCGGCCATCCCGCCTCGACGTAGTCGACGCCGAGCGCGTCGAGGCGATGGGCGATCTTGAGCTTGTCGTCTGCCGAGAACGACACGCCCGGACCCTGGGCGCCGTCGCGCAGGGTGGTGTCGTAGATGACGACGCGGGTCGTGTCACTGCCGGTCGGTGCGGACATCGTTGGGGTGGACCTCAGAGTTGATGCAACAAAAAAAGCAGAGGTTGCAACCTCTGCTTCTGCCAGCCCGGGGAGTGGGACGCGCCGCTACGCGGTGTTCTGCGCCGCCAGCCTCCAGGCCGGCGAGCTAATCGCGATCCGAGTTGCGGACAGGTGCGTCACAGCGCGTCATGGTAGCAGCGCCCAGTGCACCTGTCTATCCTGGGTGGAGAGTGGCAGTGCGGAGGTTTTGCCAATGGCAGTCGACGTTCGCCAGGTGATCGAGGAGGCCCGCGAGGTGATGACGGGCCGCCGGGTGTTCAGCGAGCCGTACGAGCGCGACGGGGTCACGGTCATCCTCGCCTCCCGCGTCCAGGGCGGCGGTGGCGGTGGCGGCGGCCAGGAGAGCAGCGGCCAGGCGGCCAAGCCCCCGCAGAGCGGCTGGGGCGGCGGCTTCGGGGTCAGCGCCGCGCCGGTTGGCGCCTTCGTCATCCGTGGCGACCAGGTCCGCTGGGTCCCCGCCGTCGACGTCAACAGGCTGGCCATGGGCGGCCAGCTCGTCGCCATCGTCGCCCTGCTCACCCTGCGCCGCCTCCTCCGCCGCCGCGGCAAGCAGCACAAGGGCTAGCGGCCCCGCGCTCCGCTGAGGGGCGCTGACCGGCGTATAGACCGCCGGCCAAGTCCCTCTGTTTCAAACAACAGGTAGCGTCATGTCTGGCGCCATGGTCATGTGTATGCCGGCACAGCGACGCTTGGGCCATGGTGGTTGCAGGCGGGATCGCTCCCGCGCGACAGGCACTCCGTGGCGCCTGACCCAGAGCCGGTGCAGGCGGGCAGGCCGCAGTCGCAGGCCGAACGCGACGCCGTCGTCGCGCTGGTCGCCGCCGTCGTCGACGGCCTCGAGGAGCGCACCGACGCCATGGTCGAGGCCATGCTCGACGCGGTGCGCAGCGACGTCCCCGAGTACCGCGCGCCGCTGGCCGACCCGGCCATGGTCGAGGGCATCGAGCAGGCGATGCGGCGCACCGTGCAGATGGTGCTGCGGCTGTGGCGCGAGGGCCGCACCCTGTCGCCCGGCGATCGGGTGGTGATGGGCATGATCGGGACGCAGCGCGCCGAGCAGGCGGTGCCCCTGGACAGCCTGCTGGCCAGCCTGCGCGTCGCCCGCAGCGTGGGCTGGTCGCACGCCGTCGAGGTCGCCGCCCGGGTCGTCGACGAGCCGCGGATGGTGGCGGTGCTCGGGGAGATGGCCTCGCTGCTCTTCGAGATCGTGGACTCCATCGGCGACGCCATGACCTCCGGGTACGAGCGCGTCCACGACCAGCGCACCAAGGCGCGGGAGCGCACCCGCTCGCAGGTGTTCGACGACCTGCTCAGCGGCGTCTTCGACGACGAGGACGAGATCCTCGTCCGCGCCCGCACCTTCGGGTTCGACCTGCGCCGCCCTCACGGCCTGGTCCTGCTCACCACCGCGCGCCTCGACCAGGATCGCGCCGCGCTGCGCTCGGCGGTGACGGCGCTGCTCCCGGCCATCGGCAACGCCGCCGAGGTGCCCATGACCGGCGACGTGGCGCCCCACGTGGTGCTGGTCGTCCCCGCCGGCGCGGGCACCTGGGCCGACGTCCTGGAGTCGACCTCGCGGGTGTCGCGCACCCATCGGGTCACCGCGGTGGTGTCGCCCCCCGTGGCCGGCGCCCGCGCCATCGCGGGCGCGTACCGCCGTGCACGGGAGCTGCTGCCGCTGGCGGTCACCGTGTTCCGCCGCCCTCACGTCATCGAGGCCGACGACCTGGTCGTCTACCAGATCCTCCGCGGCAGCCGTGCCGAGGACCGCGACGACTTCCTGCAGCGGACCCTGGGCCCCATCCTCCACCTGCCCGAGGTGCAGCGGGCGCCGCTGCTGGACACCCTGGACGCCCTGCACGAGGGCAGCGGCCACACCGAGACGGCGGCGGCCATGCTCGGGGTTCACACCAACACGGTGCGCTACCGCATCGGCCGCATCCACCACCTCACCGGCCTGCGCTACGACCATCCGCCCGATCGCTTCAAGCTGGAGGTGGCCACCATCCTGCTGCGCATGGCCGGCGGGATGCCCGGCGGCGACCGTGCCGCGGCGGCTCCGGCGCGCTGATCGGCCTGCCAACCCTCGCGCGCACGCCCGCGCACGCGCGCGCCTTGGCCCCCGCTTTGGCGACAAAGTGCGCGCTGAGCGTGAGATCGGTGCTAGATTGCTGCTCAACCACGCTCAAGCGTGGCTACAATCACGCCGGGCCTTGCTGAGGGTTCCCTCCGCCGACGCAGCCCGCCACAACAGGAGAGGACGAATGGCAGTCACCGGATATTGCGTGAAGTGCAAGGCGTCCATCGAGATCAAGGATCCCGAGGCCGTGACCATGAAGAACGGCAAGCCGGCCACCTCGGGCAGCTGCCCGACGTGCGGAACACGGGTGTTCAAGATCGGGAAGGCCTCCTAGCAGAAGGCGTTTCCGGCGCGTCGCCGCGGGTGCAGGACGCCTCACCCGCGGCGGCGTCCCACTGCAATCAGCGATTAGGCCGATTGCAGTTATTGTCGACCCGACTCAGTGACTCCGGGCGCTCAGTGATGATGTTGGTGATGGCCACCGTGGCCACCGTGTCGCCCTGACGCCGGACCGGCGCCCTTGGCAACCTGTCAACACCCGGGCTGCCCGGGGTTGCCGCAGCACCCCCGGACCGTCGCCTTGGCGCGGTTGCGCAGCAGGGGGACGATCTTGCCCGGCCAGGGCGGCCCGGCTTCGAGATTGGTGAGGAACGCGCGCGACCGCTCGCGCAGGAGTCGCAGCGGGTCAGGCATGGCAGCATCGTCGCACACCGTCGGCGCCGCCGCCGGCCCCTAGTCCTGGTCGGCCGACGGCAGCCGCAGGACGAAGCGGCTGCCCTCGCCCGGCCGGCTCCACTCCAGCGCCAGCGACCCCCCGCCCATCTCCGCCAGCTGGCGCGAGATGGCCAGCCCCAGCCCGGTTCCGGTGGTGTGCCGCGAGCCGGTCTCGCCGCGGACGAAGCGCTCGAAGACGCGCTCCTGCATCTCCTCGGGAATGCCGTCGCCGCCATCCTCGACGCAGACCCGCGCCTGCCCGCCCTCGGCGCTCACCGAGAGGCGCACCCGTGCCGTCCCGCTGCTGTAGCTCAGTGCGTTGTTGACGAGGTTGTCCAGAATTCGTGCGACGTGGTCGCGGTCGGCGACGGCGAGAACCGGTTGGGAGCCGACATTCGTCTCGATGCGTGCAGCCAGCAGCTCCGCGCGCGGCGCCGAGCGCACCACCGCCTCGACCACCGCCTCGCCGAGGTCGAGGAGGTGCGCGGCCGGCTCGCCCTCGATGGCGCTGTGCTCGAGCCGGGCGGTGAGCAGGAGGTTCTCGACCAGCGCGGCCAGCTCGGCGCACTTGGCGGCGATGATGTCGAGCGGGCGCTGCCAGCGCTCGTCGGGCATGCCCATGCTGCCCTCGCGAAGCATCGAGACGTAGCCCGACACCACGGTCAGTGGCGTGCGCAGCTCGTGGGCGGCGAGGTTGAGGAAGGCGGCCTTGGCGCGCGCCGCCTCCTGCGCCTGGCTGTAGAGCCGCGCGTTGCGCAGGGCGAGCACGGCGACGCCGCCGATGTCGCGCAGCGTGGCCACGTCGTCGTCGTCGTAGGGCACGTCGCGGCGCCGGCTGACGGCGAGGATGGCCACCACCTTGCCGTCCGACGCCAGGGGCAGGCTCAGGGTGTGGCGGACGCTGCCCAGCGCCTCGGCCATGGGGCCGCTCAGCGTTCCCGCGTCGATGGCGCCGCTGATCACCGGCTGCCCGGTGGCGACCGCGCGCTGGGTGTGCGCCTGCAGGGCGATCGGCCAGCTGCTGCCCACCGGCAGGGGAGTGGCCGCCGGGTCCTGGCTGTCCACGATGGTCAGCTCGTCGCCGTCGATCCAGGACACCGAGCCGCGGTCGGCGTCGACGGCCTCGATGGCGCGGCGGAGCAGGCGGCGGACGACCTCGTCGGGGTCGAGCGACTCGGCCAGGTCGAAGGCCATGTCGAGGGGGCGGCGGGTCTGCCGGCTGCGCGGCTGGGTCACACCGGGTGCCCCCGTTGAAGTGTTGGAAAGCTGCGCCCGTAGCGTACCGGGTAAACCGCGCTCAACACACCACGCGGCGGTGAGAGAAGAAGCGGCCGGGCGGCGCGAACGCCGACCGGCCGGCTGCATCATCCGCGGCGCTGGCGGTCCTAGCCCCTCGAGGCCGGCGGCTCTGCGGTGAGAGAAGCGTATGGCGCCGCGCCGCTGCTGTCCCCCTCCTGGCGGAAAGGATTCGGGAAAGGTTTGTGAAGCCCGCCCGGCACGCGGCACCGTCCGGCGGTGACGCGCGGGTAACCGACGCGGGTGGAGTGGTTCCCAAGCGGACTGGCAAGGACGATGCTTGCGCCATGAGGCTGGAGCGGCAGGGCGGACACCGCGCGGCGCTGGATGCGGTGCTCCCTCAGATCGCCACCATCCTGCGCAGCACCCCCGAACACGCGGACGTCGTCGAGCTGCTCGCGCGCATGCTCGACACGCTGCCCGTGGGCGTCGCCCTGCTCAGCCCCGAGGACTTCACCTTCCTCTACTGCAACCCGATCTTCGAGCGCTGGCCCGCGCCCGAGATGCTGCCGGTGATCGGCAAGCCCTTCGCCCTGGCCTTCCCGCGCGTGGTGCAGAACCGGGTCCTCGACGTGCTCCGCGACGTGGTGTCGACCCGCGCCCCGCGCCACTTCCGCAACTTCCCCTACGCCGGCTACCGCGGCGCCGGGCCGACCCTGCCCGGCAACGTCACCGTCTGGAACTGGGACATCTACCCGCTCGCCGACGCCGGCGGCAGGGTCACCCACCTCATCTCCACCGGCGTCGACGTCACCGAGCCGGCGGTGGCCCGGCATCGCCTCCAGGAGGCGCACGAGCGCGGCCTGCAGGCGGTCGTCGAGGTCGCCCGCCTGGTCGCCGGGCAGGCCGAGCCGCCGCGCTTCTTCGGGCAGCTCAGCAGCACCGTGGCCCAGCTGGTGGGGGCACGCACGGCGCTCTTCCTCCGCCTGGAGGGCAGCGGGCTGGTCGGCCAGCCCGACGCCCACGGGTTGCCGGCCGCCGCGGTGGAACAGATCCACCTCGCCTGCCGGCCCGGCCGGCGCGGCCTCGTGGAGCGCATCGTCTTCGACGACGAGGTCTTCCGCGCCCGCCTCGACGAGGGCAACGCCGACATCGAGCCCTACCGCGAGGTGATCGACCGCCTCGCCCAGGGCGACGCCCTGATGGTCTCCTGGCGCGCCGGCGACGAGCCCATCGGCGCCCTCGTCGCCGCCGGCAGCACCGACGACGAGGGCTTCACCGAGGGGGACGTCTGGGTGCTGCGCAGCGCCGGCCACGCCGCCGGCCTGGTCTGGCAGCAGCGCCTCGCCGAGGACCGCGTCGCCACCACCAACGCCGAGGCGTACTCGCGCCAGCAGGACATGGTCGGCCGGCTGCGCGCCCTGGTCCAGGCCAACCTCGCCCTCACCCAGCAGTCCGACCCCACCGTGGTGCTGCGCGCCCTGCTCGACGCCGCTCGCGAGCTGGCCGGTGCCGAGTACGCCGCCCTGGAGGTGCTCACCCCGGACGGGCTGCGCGTCGACGCCCTGGTGCACACCGGGGCGGAGGCGGCACCACCGGCCGGCAGCCGCCTCGGCGTGTCGATGGTCTACCAGGACCGCGTGATCGGCTCGCTCTCGCTGACCAACAAGCTGGGTGGCGCCGAGTTCAGCGCCGAGGACGAGACGATCATCACCGGGCTGGCCGCGCAGGCGGCGGTGGCGGTGGAGAACGCGCGCATGTACCAGCGGCTGGTCGAGAACGCGGCCACCGATCCGCTCACCGGTCTGGCCAACCGCCGCGAGTTCGAGCGCCTGCTCGCCAACCTGCCGCGCCGCTCCTTCGCAGTTCTGGCCATCGACGTCGACAACCTCAAGCCCGTCAACGACGAGTACGGCCACGAGGGCGGCGATGCCGTGCTCCGCGCCGTGGCCACCACCATGGAGGGCCTGCGCCGCTCCGGCGACGTCATCGCCCGCACCGGTGGCGACGAGTTCGCCGCGCTGCTGCTCGACACCGACACCGAAGGCGCCCTGCAGGTCGCCGAGCGGCTTCGTGTCGCCATGCACGGCGTGGCCATGCGCCAGGGACAGGCGCGCATCAGCGTCGGCTGCGCCGAGGGCAACGCCGGCGCAGATCCCGTGGCCGTGTGGCGCGCCGCCGACGAGGCGCTGTTCCGCGCCAAGCGCCACGGACGCGACCGGGTCGAGGGTCCGACCGGCGAGGCCGGTGAGGCCGGCGATACGGCAACGGACGGGCGTGTCGACGTCGCCCATCCCGCGCAGTGGGCGGCCACCCTCGACGACGTGCTGACCGACCGGTCGCTCCATCCCGTCTACCAGCCCATCGTGCGGCTCGCCGCCGGCGGCGGCATCGCCGGCTACGAGGCGCTGGCCCGTCCCACCGGGTACGCCGCCACCACCAGCGTCGAGGGACTGTTCGCGGCGGCGCACCGGCTGGGCATGATCCGCGACCTCGACTGGCTGTCGCGGCGCGTCGCCCTGGCCTCGGCGCCGCTGCTGCCGGCGGGCCAGCCGGTGTTCGTCAACGTGAGTGCGGCGGCGCTGCTGGACCCGGTGCACGGCGTCGACCAGATGCTCCTGCTGCTGCGCTGGGCGGGATGGCCGCCCGTCGACGTGGTCCTGGAGATCACCGAGCGCGAGACCATCAGCGACCTCGTCCGGCTGGGCCACGTGCTGGCCGCGTACCGGGAGCACGGCTTCCGCTTCGCCCTCGACGACGTCGGCGAGGGCCACTCCACGCTGGAGGTGCTGGCCACCGCGCTGCCCGAGTACGTCAAGATCGCCCGCTCCCTGACCATGAGCAGCGACCGGCGCGGCTCGGTGGCCGCCATCGAGGCCGCCGTCGCCTTCGCCCGGTCGACCGGGACCACGGTCATCGCCGAGGGCGTCGAGACCGACGCGGCGGCGTGTGCCATGCAGCGCCTCGGGGTCCACCTCGGCCAGGGCTGGCACCTGGCGCCCCCGGGGACTCCCGACGAGCTCGAGGTGGCCGGCCTGCTCAGTCCTCCCCTGCCCGCACCATCGCGGCGGTGACGTTGTCGGTGCTGCCCGCGGCCAGGGCGGCGTCGACCAGGCTGGCCACCGCGGCCTCGAGGTCCGGCGCCTCCCCGAGCAGCGCGGCGATGCGCTCGCCGGGGAGGGCCTCCCAGAGCCCGTCGGTGCAGAGCAGGAGCACGTCCCCGGGCCGCAGTGAGACCTCGAAGAGGTCGGGCTCGACGGGCAGGCCGAGCAGAGCGCGGGTGATCCGGCTGCGGCGGGGATGGCGCAGCGCCTCCTCGGCGTCGAGGATGCCGGCGCGGACCTGCTCGGCGACCCAGGAGTGGTCGACGCTGACCTGGGTGGCCTGGCCGCCGCGCACCAGGTAGGCGCGGCTGTCCCCGACGTTGGCCACCGTCGCCCGCCCGCCGGCCACGACGGCGGCGACCAGGGTGGTGCCCAAAGAGCGGCCGCGGGGGTCGGGGACGGCGTGGGCCAGGATGGCCGCGTTGGCCGAGGCCACCGCGCCCGGCAGGGCCCGGGCGGCGTCGTCGGCGTCGCTCACCGCGGCGCGCACGGCGACGGTGGCCAGGGTGGCGGCCAGGCGCCCGTCCGGATGCCCGCCCATGCCGTCGGCCACCACCAGCAGGCAGCCGCCCGACCCGGACAGGGCGGTCAGGGTGAACGCGTCCTGGTTCTCGGCGCGGACGCTGCCCCGGTCGCTCACCGCGACCGCCTCCAGGGAGCGGCCGCCGTCGCGGGCGCCGAGCTCCTCGGCCTGGCGGGTGGGCACGTGCATCGCTGGGATCTTATGCGCCGAGGATGCAGGGTCCTCGAAAAGGGAGGGGCCGCAGACACCTTGCGGCGTCCACGGCCCCCGGAGAAAGGGAGGGCGATGGAGGAGGGGAGGAGCGCCGAAACGGATCGCCAGGGGGACCGGTCCCTCGCGACCCGTTCCGGCGGCCTCCCTTGCCAACCAGACTGTCATGTGCCGGCCGGGTGGGGCGATAGGGCCGATGGTCGCCAAAGGTCCCGGGACCTAGGGCCCCTGGACCACCGGTCAGGCCAGCCGGCCGCGCCGCGCCTCGGGCCAGTAGCGGTAGACACAGCGTCCCAGCACCAGGGGCGCGGGCACCGCGCCGAAGCGGCGGCTGTCGTGGCTGGCACCCAGGTTGTCGCCGAGGACGACGTAGCCGGTCCCGGCGCGGAGCACGGCGCCCTCGCAGGTCACCGCCTCGCCGGGGAGCGCGGCCACGCGCTTGACCACCACGGTGTCGCGGTCGCGGGGGTGGCGCAGCGCCACCACGTCGCCGCGGCGGACGCGTCCCAGGCGGAGGAGGAGCAGGTGGTCGCCGGGGAGCAGGCCCGGCTCCATGCTGCTGCCCAGCACCTGGACCCGGCGCATGCCCCGCGTCGCCAGCGCGCCCGCGGCCGCCACGGACAGCGCCGCCAGCCACCAGGGGCGGTGCAGGAGCATGGGGGCAAGATACTAAGCTTGGTCGTGTCCCCCTTTTCGTTTTCCAGGAGGCACCCATGCGCCTAGTCTCCCGTGCACTCAGCGTTGTCGACCGGCTCTCCGCGCCCCTGCCGGTGCACGCTCACTGCGATCTCCCCTGCGGTGTCTACGACCCCGCCCAGGCCCGCATCGAGGCCCAGTCGGTCAAGGCGATCATGGAGCGGTACCAGCAGAACCAGGACCCCGACTACCGCACCCGCTGCATCGTCATCAAGGAGGAGCGGGCCGACCTGGTCAAGCACCACCTCTGGGTGCTGTGGACCGACTACTTCAAGCCCGAGC
The DNA here is from genome assembly GCA_035995545.1 of Candidatus Dormiibacterota bacterium. GTDB lineage: Bacteria > Chloroflexota > Dormibacteria > Aeolococcales > Aeolococcaceae > DASRDZ01. The sequence continues at coordinate 369,052 of DASYKI010000007.1, read as the reverse complement.
ACCTCGACAAGGTGCCCAACCTCCACGACCTGGTCTGGCGCGCCACCAAGGCCGCCGGTGACACCAAGAAGACCACCGACGTCGCCGTCGCCGACAAGCTGCTCGGCCTCATCGACGAGGTCGATGCCGCCTTCAAGGCGACCAAGGCCTGATCCCATGAGGGGAGGGGGCGCGGCGCGCGGCGTGGGCGCGTGGCGTGCGGCGGCCGGGTCCTGCGGGTCTCGGTCGCCGCGCCCGCCGGGGCGCTGAGGTGTCCCTGCTGCCGCGCTGGATGATGTGGTCGACGGCCGCCGTGGTGCTGGCCGTCGCCGGCGGGCTGATCGCGGCGGTGGTGTTGAGCTCAGGCGGGGGAGGCGGGGGCGGCGGGCCGGCCGCCGGCCAGAAGGCGCTCACCGACTACACAGCCGCGCTGCGCCCGCCCACCACCGAAGGCGGCCGCATCGTGCAGCAGGAGATGAAACCCTCGCTCGGCGAGTTCGCCGGCGGCAGCCTCGACGGACCCAGCTTCGTGTCCCGCGCGCGGAGCTGGCAGCTCGCCCTTGCCCGGGTGCGCGATCAGCTGCGGGGGATCACCCCGCCGGCGGTGATCGCCTCGGCGGGCCCCCTCTTCGTCGCCGCCATGGACGACTACGTCCGCGCGGCGCAGCTGTTCGAGCGGGCGGGCGCCGCCCCGCAGGACCAGCGCAGCGCGGCGCTCGACACCGCGGTCGCGGCTGCACGCCTGGCCGACCAGGCCTTCGACCGCGCCGCCGTCGTGGTGCAGCGCGCCCTGCAGGCCGCCGGCCTGCCCAAGGATTCGGCGCTGCCCGACCCGACGCCGGCGCCGTCGCCGTCGCCGACCTGATCTGCGGCTAGGGCCACTGCTCCGGCGGCTGCACCCGCCGCTTGGCCATGTACGCCGCCACCTCGGCGCGTCGAGCAAGCCCCAGCTTCATCAGGATGTTGGAGACGTAGTTCTTGACCGTCTTCTCGGCGAGGTGGATGCGCTCGGCGATCTGCCGGTTGGTCAGCCCCTCGGCGACCAGGTCGAGGATGCGCCGCTCCTGCGGGGTCAGCTCCTCGATGCCGTCGCTGGGGATGGGCGCCTCGCCCCGCAGCCGGGCCAGCACCCGCGCGGTGACCGCCGGGTCGAGCAGCGAGTGGCCGGCGGCGACCTGGTGGATGGCTCCGACCAGGTCGGCGCCGCGGACCTGCTTGAGGACGTAGCCGGAGGCCCCGGCCATGATCGAGCTGAACAGCGCCTCGTCGTCGGCGAAGGAGGTGAGCATGAGCACGTGCGCGTCGGGATGCGCGGAGCGGATGTCGCGGCAGGCCTCGATGCCCGAGCGGCCGGGCAGGCGGACGTCCATTACCACGACGTCGGGCGCGAGCGCGGCGACGGCCTTGACCGCCTCGTTGGCGTCGCCCGCCTCGCCGACGACCTCGAAGCCGTCGACGCCCTCGAGCAGGCTGCGCAATCCGCGCCGAACCAGCTCGTGGTCGTCGCAGAGGAGGATGCGGATCGTCGACATGTCTCCCTCTCCTGGCTGCACGTCGGACATCGTTGCGCTGCCAAGCATATGCGGTGCAGTTCTCCCGGCCGGATGGGCGGCTCTGTGGCTCGGGAGTATCGGGCCATGCGGCACGTCGTACCAGGGCCCAAGGTCCCTCCGAGGGCGGGGACGGACGTCCCGGCGGCGGCGGGGCGCGGCTACGCTATCGTCGAGGCGCGGAAGGGCGGCGGACGGCGGGAGTTTACGTTTGCTTTGCACCCCCCCGGGTAGGCTTTCGAACAGCGGCCTCGACTCCTCCTGATGCCGCTCAGTTTCGGAGACCCAATTGCTCATCGAGAACGCCACCGCAGAGCTCCACGCCGCCCGCCGGCAAGACCTGCGTGATCGGGCCGAGCGGCAGCGTCTTCATTGCCTGGTCCAGGACATCGACCGGGTGATCCAGACCTGCGAGGAGACGCACCTCCAGCGCATCAAGCAGATCACGCCGGCCATCGCCGGCATGTACTCGGGAGTGCTCGAGCGCACTCGCGAGGAGGTGTCGGAGACCGGCGACTTCGAGGCCATCCGCGCCGTCGAAGGCATCAGCCGCATCCAGCCCCGCCGCATCGTCCACATCATGGACGCGATGTGGGCGGTGCAGGAGGTCCTCTTCGACCTCATGCAGCCCTCCCGCCAGCGGCTGCCCGAGGACATCGAGGACGCCAGCGCCCAGGCGGGGAGCTGGCGGCCCGCCGCCTAGCGGCACCCGCTCCGCGAGGCCCGTCACCGGCGGGCTTCGCCGGCTTCACCTGTGTTTACCGGGACTGGCCGTAGACTTCGCGCGATTCGTCGTCCCCGCACCCTGGAGTCCCGGCCAGTGCTCGCTCTCGATCGCGCCATCCTCGCCTTCCTGCGCCGTCACCACGTCCCCGGTGACGTCGCCCTCGTCGCGGCCGGCGGCATTGCCGTCTGGGTCCTGTCGATGACCATCTCGACGTACAAGGACTTCTACCTGTCGATGCACGCGTGGCTGCCGGGGTTGGGGGTCGCCGTCGCGCTCGCGGCGGGAGTGCTCGCCGCCACGGTTGCGCGGCGCTGGGAGCACGCGGGCAGCCCGGATCGGGCGATGGCTGCGCTGGGTCGCGTCGCGGTGGTCGGCGCGGTGGTGTTGCTGCAGATCGCGCCGATGCAGATCACCTAGCGCCGCCTGCAGAGACCCGGCCCGGGTGGCCATGCCGCGTGTCACGGGATTTGGTTGTCGCCGTTGCGCCGTTTCGCCTCTGCGATCAACCGCACCGGCCGGTCGAACAGCACGTAGTCCCACGCCCAGTTGATCAGCACGATCAACCGGTTGCGAAACCCGATGATCTGCACCAGGTGCACCACCAGCCACATCGCCCACCCGATGAAGCCGCTGAAGCGCAGCCTGCCGATCTGCGCGATCCCCGAGTTGCGCCCGATCGTCGCCATGGTGCCCTTGTCCCGGTAGCGGAAGGGTCCGGGCCCCGGCTGCCCCGTGGCCTCGGCCGTCAGCTGGCGCGCCACGTGCTCGCCCTGCTGGATCGCCGGGGGAGCCAGCATGGGATGCGGCCCGCCCACGCCGCGCACCGCGGCCATGTCGCCGATGGCGTACACGTCGGACACGCCGACCACGCGCATCCACTCGTCGACCGGCACCCGTCCGCCGCGATCCAGCGCAACACCCAGCAGCTCGCCGGCCGGTGACGCCTTGACCCCCGCGGTCCACACCACCGTGGCGGCCTCGACGGTCGCACCGTCGCCGAGCACCAGCGTGCCCGACCCCTTCAGTTCCTTCACCGGCGTCGACAGCCGCACCTGCACGCCCTTGCGCTCCAGGGTCCGCTTCGCCGCCCGCTGCAGCGAGGGCGCGAAGCTGCCCAGCAGGGATGGCGCCGCCTCCAGCAGCTCGGTGTCGATGCGGTCGAGCGGTTCCCCGGCGTAGTCGCGGCGGAGCACCAGCCGGCTCAGCTCGGAGAACGCCCCCGAGCACTCCACCCCGGTGGGCCCCGCGCCCACCACCGCGATGGTCTCGAACCGCCGCCGCTGCTGCGGGTCGGCCGTCGTGGCCGCGCGCTCGAAAGCCGCCAGGACGTGGTTGCGCAGCGCCAGCGCGTCGCCCAGCTCCTTGAGCGGGAAGGCGTGCTCCTCGATGCTGGGATTGCCGAAGGTGTTGTTGACGCTGCCCGCGGCCAGCACCAGCCGGTCGTAGGCGATGTCGCCGATGCTCGTCTCGACGCGGTGCTCGGCGGCGTGAACGGCCAGCAGCCGCCCCATGCGAAAGCGCGCATTGCCCTGCCCGCGCAGGATGCCGCGCACCGGGTGGGCGATCTCCGAGGGGTCGAGCAGCGCGGTGGCCACCTGGTAGAGCAGGGGCGTGAACAGGTGGTAGTTGTTCTGGTCGAGCAGGGTCACCTGCACCGGCGCCGCACGCAGCCGCCGGGTGAGGGTCAGCCCGCCGAAGCCGGCGCCGACGACGAGGACGCGCAGCCGTCCACCGTCACGTCCCTGCGAGTCACGTGCTTGCTGCATTGCGTTCCGCCCACGACGGCGCGGGATAGACTCCGCGCCGATATGGCTGGCCAGTCAGCACACAGTCTGCGCGACCGGTCAGACCTGCTGCGACCCCTGTCGTGGGGGCGGCCGCCACTGGAGGCGGCGCTGCTGGCGGCGGCCTGCGCCACCCTGGCGATCTCGCTGGTCACCCAGATGCTGCCCGGGCCGGTCGCGGCGCTGGCGGTGCTCTGGGTGCCCGCCATCCTGGTCGCCGCCTGGTTGGGCTCACCCCGGGTGGTCACCGTCACCGTGGCGGTGGCGGTGATCTTCGACGCGGTCCTGGCGGCGCGCGGCACCATGCCCGCGGCCACGGCGGCAACGCGCGCGGCGCTGGCGCTCGGCATGGGTGTGCTCACCGGCGTGGCCGCCGCCGGGTACGCGGGCACGAGCTCGGCTGCCTCGCGGCTGGCCCTGGTCTCGCGGGTGTCGCGCATCGCCACCTCGTCGTCGTCGCTGTCCGAGATCCTCAGCCAGGTGCTCACCGAGATGGCCCGCGAGGGGCTGCGCGGCGGCGTCATCGCCCTGATCGACGAGCACCACCGCCTCTACATCGCCGCCGCCGAGGGAGATCTGGACGAATCCGTCCGCAACCTGAAGCTGGGGATGGGGGAGGGGATCATGGGCACCGTCGCCCAGACGGGCAGGTCGGCGCTGGTCGGCGACATCGACGCGCCCGGCTCCGGTGCGGCGCACCGCCATGTGGGCAGCAACGCGCGCATCCGCAGCCTGCTCTGCGTGCCGCTGCTCTCCGCCGGCACCGTGATCGGCGTGCTCGCCGTCGACTCCTCGCGGCCCGACAACTTCGACGAGGACGACCTGGCGGTGCTCGAGCAGATCGCCGTGGCCATCGCCGGCAGCGTGCAGCGCGCCGGTGCCCTGCAGCTCGCCGACCGCATGCTGCAGCAGCGCGTCGACGAGCTCACCCTGCTGCTCGACACCGCCAGCCGTCTCTCCGAATCGCTGGAGCTCGACGTGGTGCTGCGCGAGGTGGTGTCGTCGACGGCGCTGCTGGTGTCGCACGGTGGCGCCGGGGTGCCGAGGGCCACCTTCTATCGACTCGACCCGGACGGCTGGGCGCGCGTCGTCGCCGTCGAGGACGACGAGACCCAGGCGGCGGTGCCCGCCGACCTGCCCCTCGACGAGCATCCCCTCATCGCCGACGCCGTCGCCCGCGGCCGGGCGGTCAGCGCGCGCTTCGACGACTCCCGCTTCGGCCCGCGGGTGCGCGCCATCGCCGAGCAGCTGGGGTTGCGCTACGGCGCCTGGAGCTCGATCACCACCGGCACGGCGGTGATCGGCATCCTGGCGGCGTCGTCGCGCGACGAGAGCGGCTTCGACCCCGAGGAGATGCGCCTGCTCGAAGGCATCGCTCACCTCGCCGGGCTGGCCATCGGCAACGCCCAGGCGCACGGGCTGGCGCGGGAGCGGGCGATCACCCTGGAGGAGCACGCCCAGCGCATGGCCCAGGTGGAGCGGGTCAAGTCGGAGTTCCTCCGCCTCGCCTCGCACGAGCTGCGCGGGCCGCTGGCGGTGCTCGGTGGCTACCTGTCGATGGTCGAGGACGGCTCGCTGCCGGCCGAGCAGCTGCGCTCGCTGCTGCCCGTGCTGGTCACCAAGACCGCCGAGATGAACCGACTCGTCGACCAGATGCTGGAGACCGCCCGGCTCGAGGACGGCAAGCTCCACCTCGACCGCGAGACCGCCGACCTCGTCGACCTGCTCCACGAGGCGGTCAGCGCGGTGCTGCCCATGGGCGCCCCGCGCCACTCGGTGGTGGTCGAGGCGGACGGCGCCGTGCAGGTGTGGGTCGACGCCGGGCGCATCGTCACAGTTCTGGCCAACCTCGTCGGCAACGCGGTGAAGTACTCGCCCGGCGGGGGAGAGGTGCGCTGCAGCGTCGCCCTCGACGGCGACCACGCGGTGGTGTGCGTCGCCGACCAAGGCATCGGCATCAGCGGTGCCGACATGCCCCGGCTGTTCACCCGCTTCGGGCGCGTGGTCAACCGCGAGAACAGCCACATCGCGGGCACCGGCCTGGGGCTCTACCTGTCGCGCGAGCTGGCGCGGATGCACGGCGGCGACATCTCCGTCGAGTCCAGCCCCGGGGTGGGCAGCGTCTTCACCCTGCGACTGCCGGCGCCCGTGGCGGTGTCCGAGGCGCAGCCGGCCTAGATCGACACCCGCGCGGCCCAGCGGTCGAGCAGCGAGGCGTCGCCGAAGACCTGCAGGCGGTCGTGCCCGATGCGGTTCCAGAGGAGCAGGTAGAGGTCGCCGCCGCCGCCGCGCACGGCGACGTCGCCCTTGGCGTGCTCGTGCGTCAGCGCCGTGCCGTTCTCGCCGAAGCGGAGCAGCCACTCGCCGTCGCGGTCGGTGCAGTGCAGGTGCATGCTCGCGGCGGTGCTGACGGCGGCCGCGCTTTCTGCCATGCGCGGCAGGAACACACCGAGCACCTCGTCGACCCCCAGGACGCCGAGGTCGGCGTCGACCGGCTCGGGCTCGCCGGTGGCGGCCTGCGCGTCCCAGCGGTGCATCGCCGTCTCCAGCGCCTGGCGGGCGAGCCAGAAGCGCGCCGGGCCAACGCCCTGGAGGAAGCCCCAGACGGGCTCCTCCTCGTCGACGCCGCGCAGCGCCTCGACCAGTGCGGCATGCCTCTCCGCCGCCCACTCGATGCGGGCTGCAGGATCGCCGTCGGGGCCTTCGTCGAAGTCCCGCGAGCTGATCCGCTCCTGGGCGCGCGAGGTGACCAGGTGGGTCACCCAGGTGTGGATCCGGCCCATGTGGCCGACCAGCTTGTCGACCGTCCAGGGCGGGCAGGCGGCCACGGGAGCCTGGGGGTCGCGGCCCGCGGCGGCAAGCAGCGCGCGGCCGTCGGCCTCCAGGGTGCGCAGGCAGAGCTCCTTGATCCCCATGGCGCGGCAGTGTGCCACAGCGCCGCAGCGGCCCCCCGATCCCGCGTGGCATGCTCCCGGGGCCATGACGTCCGGAAGGGTTGTGACGCCGCCGCGGCACCGGGGTGCCGACCTCGGTCCCTCGCGCTGGCGGGGCCAGCCGGGCCGGCTCGAGGTCTGGTACATGACGCTGACCGACCCGGCCAGCGGGACCGGGTTCTGGATGCACCACGAGCTGGTGGCGCCGGTCTCCGGCGAGGCCCACCTGCACGGCTGGGGGGCGGTGTTCCCGCTCGATGCCCCGGCGCAGTTCTGGCGCTTCGGCCCCGAGGGGCTGCCGGCGAGCATCGCCAGCACGGCGTGGTTCACCTCGGCGACGACCCTGGTCGAGACCACCCACATGCGCGGCAGTGCGGGGCCGATGTCATGGGATCTCGACTTCGGCGACGACGGCGCGCCGCTGTACACCTTTCCGCGCTGGGCGTGGCAGAAGGAATCGCTGCCCGCGGCGCAGGTGCTGCCGGCCCCGACCGCGCGGTTCTCCGGCACGATCCGCGCCGGCGGGCGCGACTTCCGTATCGAGGACGCGCCCGGCTCGGTGGCCCGCATCTACGGGCACGGCAACGCCAAGCGCTGGGCCTGGCTGCACGCCGAGCTCGGCGACGGCGACGTGCTCGAGGTCGTCGCCGCGGTGTCCAAGCGGCCGGGAATGAACCGGCTGCCGCCGATCCCGATCATGCGGCTGCGCCTCGACGGCAGCGACATCCCCCGCGACCCGCTGGTGGGCGCCCTGGCCGGGTCGGCGGACATCGCCCTGCCGCGCTGGACGGCGACCGCCCGCTGGGGACGGCGCCGCCTGCGCGTCGAGGTGGAGGTGCCGCCGGAGTCGTCTGTGGAGGTGCCCTACACCGACCCCGACGGCGAGACCTGCGTGTGCACCAACAGCGAGCGCGCGTCGGCGCGGATCACCCTGGAGCGCTTTGCCGGGCGCTGGCAGCGGGAGCGCGCCTGGACCCTCGACGGCACGGCGCATGCCGAAGTCGGCCTGCGATGAGTCCCGCCGCGGCGCCCGTCCGGTGAGCGTGCTCACGTCGTTCGAGCGACGCCAGCTCCGCGCCGTCTGCGACGCGATCATCCCGCGCGGCGGCAGCATCCCCGAGGGCGCCCTCGACGCCGGTGTTCCCGAGCGCATGGAGGAGTGGCTGGAGCGCTTCTCGCCCAGCGCGCGCCGCCTGGTTCGGGCCATGCTTGGCGGATACTCGCTGACCCCGCTGCTGTCCTCGCGGCCGCGCAGCTTCGCGGCAATGGACACCGAGCGCCGCGAGGCGTGGGCCTCGCACAGCGACGCGTCGCGCTTCCGGCTGCGCCGCGAGTCGTTCATGGGGCTGCACACCCTGGTGACCATCGCCTACGCGTCCGCGCCCGAGGTGCGCGAGCGCCTGGGCTGGGACGGCTCGCCGGCGATCCCCGTCGACGAGTCACGCCTGGCCCCGCCCCCGCAGCTGCCGGCGACGCAGTGGCCCGACCAGCGCGACGAGGACGTCTCCTGCGACGTCGTCATCGTCGGCTCGGGCGCGGGCGGCTCGCTCGCCGCGCGCGAGCTGGTGCGCGCCGGGTTGTCGGTGGTTATCGTCGAGGAGGGCGGCGTCATCACCCGCGACCGGGTGCGCGACCGCCTCCCGGTGGAGCGCCTCTTCGACGCCTACCGCGACCAGGGACTGACCGCCACCCTGGGCTCACCGATCATCTCGCTGCCGATGGGACGCGCCGTCGGCGGCACCACCGTGGTCAACAGCGGCACCTGCTTCCGCACCCCCGACTGGGTGCTCGAGGGCTGGTCGCGCCGCGGCCTGCCGGGCATGTCGCCCGACGCGCTGGGGCCGTACTTCGACGACGTCGAGGACCTCATCGGCGTGGCGCCCGTTCCCGACGAGATCCTCGGCCCCAACGGCGAGGTGTTCCGCCGCGGCGCCACCGCGCTGGGACTGCGCAACGAGGCGATCCGGCGCAACGCGCGCGGCTGTCACGGGCACGGGCAGTGCGCCTTCGTCTGTCCCATCGACGCCAAGCAGGCGATGCACGTGGCCGTGCTTCCCGCCGTGCTCGCCGCGGGCGCGCGGCTGTTCGCCAACTGCAAGGTGACCCGCGTCGCGGTGTCGAACGGCCGCGCCGTGGGCGTTGTCGCGGCGGTGCACGACCCGGTGAGCGGTGGGCGCCGCGGCGAGCTCCGTGTCCACGCGCGCGCCGTCGTGCTCGCTGCGGGCGCGATCTTCACCCCGGCCCTGCTGCAGCGGCAGAGGCTGGCCGCGTCCTCGAAGCAGGTGGGACGCAACCTGGTCATCCACCCGGCGGTGGGGACGACCGCGCAGTTCGACGAGGACCTGCGCGCCTGGCGCGGCGTGATGCAGAACCACCACGTGGACGAGCTCATCCACGACGGCATCCTGCTGGAGGCGACGTTTCCCCCGCCGGGACTTGGCTATTCCGCCGGCTCGCTGCCCGGCGCGGGACTGGCGCAGAAGGAGCTGTTCGCCGCCTATCCGCACATGGCCGCGGCCGGCTCGGTGATCTCCGACCACGGCGTCGGACGGGTCCGGGCGATCGGCGGCGGCGTGCTGATCCGGTACGACCTGGCCGAAACCGACGCGCGCAAGATCGTCCGCGGCATCGCCCTGGCGTCGCGCATCTTCTTCGCGGCGGGCGCGCGTCGCGTCTACCCGATGCTGCCCGGACTGGAGGCGATCGACTCACCCGACGACGTGCGCCGCATCGAGGAGGGGCACTGGAAACCGTCGCAGCTCAAGGTGTCCGCGTACCACCCGATGGGCACCTGCCGCATGGGCGCCGACGCGCAGTCCTCCGTGGTGGACTCGTACGGGCAGGTGCACGACGTGCCGGGGCTGTGGGTCCTGGACGCCTCGATCATGCCGTCGTCGACGGTGGTCAACCCGCAGGTCACCGTGATGGCGCTTGCTGCCCGCGGCGCCCGCCGTCTCGCCGACGCGCTGACGTGAGCGCTGCCGCCGTCGTGGTCAACCCGGCGGCGCGCGGGGGGGCGGCGGCGATCGCGGCGGAGGTGGCCGAGCGGCTGCGCCGGGTGTACGCGCCGGTCGATGTGCTGCGGACGCGCGCGGCGGGGGACGGCGTCGGCCTTGCCCGCGACGCGGCGCAGGCGCCGGGCACTGCGCTGGTGGTGGCGGTCGGCGGCGACGGGACCGCCCGGGAGGTCGCCCAGGGAATCGCCGAGGGTCTGGGCACGTGGTCGGCGCAGGTCACCGGCCCCGCTCCCCCGGGCGCTCCACAGCTGCTCCTCGTGCCCGCCGGTACGGGCAACTCGCTGCACCGCGCCGTGTGGGGCGATCGTCCGTGGCAGGACACCCTCGACCTGCTCGATCGCGGAGCCACGGTGCGCCGCGACCTCGACCTGGCCCGCGTCGAGGGCCACGACTGCGCGGTCCTGCTCGGCGCCTCCGCGGGCCTCCTGCGCTGGGCGGTCGAGGCCACGTCGCGCTTCCCCGAGCTGGCGGGACGCGAGCTCTACGCCGCCGCCGGGCTCGCCGCCGCGCAGGAGCTGCGCCCCTTCGCGGGCCGGGTCTGCGTCGACGGGCGGGTGCTCTGCGAGGGACCGCTCGCCCTCGCCGCGTTGGGCGGCGCGCCGCACCGTGGCGGCAGCCTGGAGATCCTGCCGCGGTCGCGGCTCGACGACGGGCTGCTCGACGTCTGCGTGCTCAGCGCCGGCAACGCCGAGGAGGCGATGCCGCTCCTGATGCTGGCCATGGCGGGCAGCCACCTCGACCGGCCCGGCGTCCACTACACGCAGGGGCGCAGCGTCACCCTGGAATGCCTGGATGCGCCGCTGCCCTTCGAGCACGACGGCGACCTCTGGGAGGGAGACGATCGCCGCCTCACCCTGACGGTCGTGCCGGCGGCGGTCCCGGTGGTTGCGCCCGGAGGCAGCCGGCCGGCGTTCTCCGCGTGACGGCGCGGAACACGTTGTAGCCGGCGGGGCCTCAGGTCAACGCGTTCGCGAGCCGGTCGAGCAATGCCCTGACCTCGTCCGTGCCGGCGCCGGGCAGCCGCTCCACCCGGTCCGCGATGTCCGCCGCGGCCGCCTCGCCCACCAGCGGCGCCGCGTTGCCCACCAGCTTCGTCCGGGAGATCTCACGGTGCCGCGCCCGCGTGTCGGGCCCCGCTGCCCCCTCGGCGATGTCGACCTCGGCGGCGTGCTCGCTGCCGTCCCGCATGGCAACGCGCACCCGGGCCCCGATGGCCTTCTCCGCGGCCTCGAACCCCGGGTCCGGCGCCGCCAGCAGCGCACGAGCCTCGTCCTCGGTGATCCCCGCGCCCGCCGCCAGCCAGCCCGCCGCGGCGTCCCCCGCCATGCGCAATGCGGCGCCGATGGGCGCGGTGGCGAGCAGGGCGCGCCGCGACAGGGCGGCGTCGTGCCGCACCTCGACCAGCCGGGCCACCCGCCACACCCGCTCGTCCTCGACGCGGGGAGGGGCGAAATCCTCGACCTCCAGCCCGCCGCGGAGCAGCGCGGTGGCCACGCTGTAGCCGGTCGAGAAGTTCAGAGCCGCCAGTCCGGACGACGGTCCGCTCAGGTACGGCGCCGCCCGCTGCTCCATGCCCACGGTGAAGATGGAGGCGTCCACGCTGACGGCCGAGATCTGGTCGAAGCCGGCAGCAACCGCGCCATGCAGACGCAGCGCTGCGTCGATGGCGCCGTCGATGTAGGCGCACCCGGGGTGCACCTTGATCGACAGGGTGTCGGTGTGCCAGCGCTCACCGAGCCCGCCCGCCGCCTCGGCCAGTGGGATGGTGGCGAAGCGGGCCAGGAATCCCTCAGGGTGTTCGAGGATGCCGGGCGCGCCTCGCAGACCGGCACGCGCGGCGTCGACCGCGTCGAGCCCGGTGCGGATCGGCGTCGACGCGGTGAGCAGCTTGGCATCGCTGCCGAAGAACGCGTGGTTGAGCGGCCACGGCGGCTGGGCGAAGGCGATGCCCATCGCGTCCACCATGGTCGACGCGCCCAGACGCTGCGCCACGCAGCGACCGGCCACCGCCCCGGCGAGGTGCGTGTGCGCCGCGGTCTGCCCGCGAAAGGGCCCCAGCGTCGCCGCCGCCGTGACCCGCGCCGCCACTTCCGTTGCGGCCAGGATCGACCGCAACAGCCCGGCCCCGTCGAGCCCGGCGCTACGCGCGTAGGCCAGCGGCACGCCCACCGACGAATGCGACACGTGCCCGGCGAAGACGGTGTCGTCGTAGTCGAGCGCCATGGTCAGCGCCGCGATCACGTACGCAGACCGCGCCGCATCGTCGCTCAGCGGCCGACCGAAGCCCGCGATGACACGCCGTCCCATCGGGTGGCGCGCACCGCCGAACAGCGCACCCAGGTGGGCGAGCACCTGTGACACGCACAGGTCGCGCACCCGCTGCGGCGCCGCCTCCCAGGACAGCGCGGTGCTCCACTCGGCAAGCTGCTCGGTGATGGTGGCCACGCCGGGCAACTATGCAAGATGCCGCCGCATTGCCGGCGAAGGCCCGCCCACCACCCGTCGCCAGCAGCAAGGTGTCCGGGCAGGGGTACGGCCGCGTCCTGCGGCGATCAGAGCCTGCGCAGATCCGCCTCCAGCCGTGCCGCTGCATCGGCCCGCCGCGCCGCATCCTCGATCGTGGCCAGGATCTGCCGCCGGCGTCGATAGCGCACCGATGCCAGGTCCTCGAAATCGTCCGCGATGCGCTGCATCAGCGCCGGCGCCGGCGCCCCGGCCACGAACCGGCTCAACGACGGCCGTGGCATCGAGTCGGTCCGAGCGCAGACCGGGCAGTAGGCGACGCGGCTGATGCCGCCGCCGGCTCCGAAGTTGGCGCGCGCCCAGACTCGCTCGGCGCGGCACTGGGGACAGGGGGTGGGCTCGCCCATTGATGGGGCCTCCGACGCGCCCGGTCCTCACCGGAGCGGCCGCGCGTCCCTACCGCTCCCATATGTCTTGATAGCGACGCTAACAGATAATCCCCCCATAGCGTATGACGGAATTGATAGGCGACCCGGCCTCCCCAGCAGGCAGAGGCCCGTCAGGGTCGCCTCCGCAGCACCTCGGCCAGCCGCCGCGGCAGCTCCAGGGTGCGGATCTCCTCCAGCGTCCTGGGCAGCGCCATCGACCAACTGGGCCACTGCTCGGGGCTGGTTCCCGGCATGTTGGGCCGCGCCTCGACGGCCAGCCCGTCCTCCAGGGTGGCCATGAGGATGGCACTCGGCGCCGCCGACAGTGCTCGATACGCCCCCAGCACCGCGTCCTCCACGGACGCGCCCTCCGGCAGCCCGGCCAGCGCGGCAAGCCGGTCGCGCAGGGCCCGGTTGCGGGCCTCGTCGGGCTGGGTTCCCGCCTCCTGCTGGGCGCGCAGATCGGCACCGGTCCAGACGCCGGCCACGGTGGGCAGGTCGTGGGTGCTCACCGCCGCCAGCGCGCGCTCCGGATACCCGCGGGGCGGCCGCGCCTCGAACCACAGCAGGCGGTACGAGAGCACGTCCCGCGCGTTCATCTCGCGCCGCACCAGCGGCTGCACCGTCCCCAGGTCCTCGCCGACCACCAGCGCCGAGGCGCGCACGCTCTCCAGGGCGAGCACGTCGAAGAGGTCGGCCGCCGGGTAGCGCACGTAGGCACCGTCGCGCGGAGTCGCCCCCGGCGGGATCCAGAAGAGGCGCGAGAGTCCCATGACGTGGTCGATGCGCAGCCCGCCGGAGCCGCGCATGCAGGCGCGCAGCACCTCGGCGAAGGGCGCGTAGGCCGCGGCGCGCAGGCCCCAGGGGTCGAACGGGGCGATGCCCCAGTCCTGGCCCAGGGTGTTGAACAGGTCCGGTGGCGCGCCGACGTGGATGCCCTGGGCGATGGCGTCGGGCCAGAGCCAGGCGTCGACGCCGCCGGGGTCGACCCCGATGGCCAGGTCGTGCAGCAGCGACACGCGCTGCGCCGCCGCGCCGAGCTGCAGGTCGACCAGCCACTGCAGCCACGCGTGAAACGTCGCCCGGGGACGCAGTGCTGCCGTCTCGCGTGCCACCGCCGCCGAGTCGCGCCGCTGCAGCGACGCCGGCCAGGCCGGCCAGCGCGCGCCGTACCGCTCGCTGAGCGCGCAGTAGGTGCCGAAGGCGTCGAGGTCGGCGCCCTGGGCGGCCCGCCACGCCTCGAACTCCGCGCTGCCGCCCTGCTGCCGCCAGATCCGTTCCAGGGCGGCCATCTTCAAGCTCATCACCAGGTCGCGGTCGATGCGCGGCGAGGTGCGCAGCAGCTCGCCCTCACGCCGCAGCGGCTCCAGCTCCTCGGCGACGGCGGCGGCCCCGGGCACGTCGGCGATGCGCAGGGAGAGCGGGTCGCGAAAGCGCCGGCTGCTGGGCGAGTACGGGCTGGGGATGACCGGCGGAACCGGGGTGGCGAAGTGCAGCGGGTTGAGCAGCAGCCAGGCGGCGCCGAGCTCGGCGGCCCACTCGCCCAGGACGGCGAGGTCGCCGAGGTCGCCCATGCCCCAGCTGTGCGCCGAGCGGACGCTGTAGAGCTGCGCCGCCCAGCCCCAGTCGCGGCGGCCGGGGGGCAGGTGGCAGCGGCCGGGGCTGACGATCACCGTTCGCTCCTCGCCGCGTCGGGGCCGGAGGCGGTGGTAGCCGAGCGGGACGGCGTCGGGCAGCCGGCCGTCGACGGGCAGCGTGGTGCCGTCCTCGAGGACCAGCTCGCCGGCGGGCAGCCGCGGCGAGCGGCCCGGGGCCCCACCGGCGCCGCTGCTGCGCCGCACCACCACCGGACCGCGCCCGGGTGGTGCCGGCCCGTCGGCGCCGAGCGCGTCGAGGATGGCCTGGAGGGTCTGCGCCGGCACGGCGTGGCGCTCGCGGTGGACGTCCTCCCAGGAGGTCTCGACGCCCCAGGCGAGGGCCCGCCGGGCCAGCTCGTCGGGAGCGGGCGGCATGCGCCCGACTGTACGCGACAGGTCCCCGCCGGCCTTCCTATACTCGGCCGCCGTGGACATCCTGCGCACCCCAGACGAGCGCTTCGCGGGGCTTCCCGGGTACCCCTTCGCGCCGCACCACGTCGAGGTCGACGGGCTGCGCATCCACCACGTCGACGAGGGTCCGCGCGACGGCGAGGTGGTGCTGCTGCTCCACGGCGAGCCGTCCTGGTCGTACCTCTACCGCCGGATGATCCCGCCCATCGTGGCCGCGGGGCACCGCGCGGTGGCGCCCGACCTGGTGGGCTTCGGTCGCTCCGACAAACCCGTGGCACGTGAGGACTACACGTACGCCCGCCACGTCGCCTGGATGCGCGGCGCCGTCGAGCAGCTCGACCTGCGCGACATCACCCTGGTCTGCCAGGACTGGGGCGGCCTGATCGGGCTGCGCCTGGTCGCCGAGATGGAGGGTCGCTTCGCCCGCGTGGTCGCCGCCAACACCTTCCTGCCGACCGGCGACCAGGACCCCGGCGACGCCTTCCGCGCCTGGCAGCGCTACTCGCAGACAACCCCCGAGTTCCACGCCGGCGGCATCGTCAAGGGCGGCTGCGTCTCCGAGCTGTCGCCCGAGGTGATCGCCGCCTACGACGCGCCGTTTCCCGACGACACCTACAAGGCCGGCGCCCGCCAGTTTCCGACACTGGTGCCCACAACTCCCGACGACCCCGCCGCGGCCGACAACCGCCGCGCCTGGGAGGTGCTGAGCCGCTGGGAGAAGCCCTTCCTCACCGCCTTCGGCGACTCCGACGCGATCACCCGGGGCGCCGACCGCGTCCTGCAGAAGCTCATCCCCGGCGCCCGGGGCCGGGCGCACGTCACCATCGCCGGGGGCGGGCACTTCATCCAGGAGGACCGCGGGGAGGAGCTCGCCGCCACCGTGGTCGACTTCATGGCCGAGACGCCGCTGCCCGCCAGGACCTGACCCTCAGGGCTTCCCGTCGAGCACCTTGAACACGAACTGGGTGCTCGCCTGCCAGCTCAGCGTGGCGTGATGGCTGGCGTGGTAGTAGAGCTCGACCTTGATCTGGCTCATCTGCGTGTAGCCGGCGGAGGCGAGGTCCTGGACCAGCGTCTCGCAGTACGCCTGCTCGTTGGTGGCGCCCCGCGCCGAGATGCCGTCGACCGTCGACTGGTTGTTGGCGACCAGGGTGAGCACCAGCTGCGAGACCTTGCCCCGAGCGGCGATCACCGCCTGCTGGTTGCTCACCTGCACGTTCTCTGAGGCGGCCGGCTGGGTGTCGAGCCGGATGGTCCAGACCTGCCCGCGCGCGGCCAGTCCCTTCTCGAGGAGCAGCCCGTCGTTGGCGGCAACCGGGTTGTTGCCGTGCGACTGGTCGAAGCGGGCCGCGACGGTGGTGGTGGTGATCACCGCCACCTGGTCGCAGCCGGCAAGCGCCAGGGCGATGCCCACGGCGGGCACGGCCAGGGCGAGACGGCGGAGGGTGCGCCTGGAGGGGGACATCGGCCCGGGATTATGGCAGCCGGGTCACCGGGCCATGCCTGGGGAGGGGTTGTTGCTCAGCCGCCGCCGCCACCACCGCTGGCGTGCCCGTGGGCATCGCCGCCCGGCTGGACGGTCCCGGCGGTGCCGGCCTGGCCCGGAGCACCGGTCTGGCCGTGCGGGTGGTCGCCGTCGTGCTCGCCGGCCTCGTCGGCTGCGGCAGCCTCGGGGGTCTCGGCCGCCGCCGGGGCCTCACTGGGTTCCGGGGAGGCGCTCGGCTCAGCAGTCTCCGACGCCTTCGGAGTCTCGCTCGGCTCCGGGGTCTCGCTGGGATCGGGCGTCTCGCTGGCCTCGGGGGTGGCCTGCGCGCTGGCCGCCGCGGACGCCTGCGAGGCGGTGGTAACCAGGGGCAGGACATCCGAGTGATGTCCGACCAGTCCCGTCGCACCCAGGGCGACCACGCCGCCCGTCGTCCCCAGAGCGCCCGCGGCGATCACCGCGGCCGCCGAGTGACGAAGTCGAAACATGATGACCTCCTTCCCCGGTGAAGCCTGGTTCTTGGCGAAGACTGCACGGTCAGCCCATCCGGGGGCAAGGGCGGCGGTGCTGTTGAGGAGGTCGCTGGAGGCGTGGTCTTGGATACGGGGCGTGCCGGGCGTATCCCCGGCGTGCCGGCGCGCGACCTACCCGCGGATGCTCTCGACCAAGCGATGAACGCGGTCGTCGCCACCGCCGCCGTCGACCTCGTCGAGTCTGCGCTTCGGGGGGAATCCGCCGGGTGGGACGGTCTGTTCGACCGTTTCTATCCCACGGTTCTCCGCTACGCGACGGCCCGAACCGGGGACAGGACGGCTGCGGAGGAGATCGCGCAGGAGGTTTTCGTGGCCGCAGTCGGCACCCTCTCCCGGCTTCGGGAGCGGAGTGAGGCGGGGATCGAGGGATGGTTCGTGGCCATCGCCCGGTTCAAGCTGGCCGACCGTGCCCGCCGCCGTGCCCGCGACGAGCGCCTCGTGCTGCGGCCCACTGACGCTCCCGACGCCGCCGAGCTGGCCGCCGCCAACCTCGCCGCCGTCGAGCTGCGCCAGGCCATGGAGGACCTCACCGAGGAGCAGCGCGACGTGCTCGTCCGCCGCTTCATCCTCGACGAATCGCTGGAGCAGGTGGCCGCGGCCACCGGTCGCCGGGTGGGCGCCGTCAAGGCCCTGCAGCACCGTGCCCTTGCCGCGCTGGAAAAGCGCCTGGGACGCCGGGAGGGCTGGCGATGAGCGCCGAGATGAGCGTGGGGCTTCAGTCCGCCTTCGCCGCACTGCGCCAGGAGAGCTCGGCGCCGCCGCGGCCCGCCGCCATGGCCGTCGCCCGCGCCGCCATGCACCAGGCGCGCGTCGCCCCGCGGCGAGCCGGGGTCGCCCCGCTGCCGCTGTTCGCCGACCGCCTGCGGCGGGCGTTCACTCCGGGCCGGATGACGGCGGCCGGCGGCGGCCTGGCCACCGGGATGGCCGCCGTCGCCCTGCTGGGCTGGAACGCCCCGGCGGGCAGCCCGCTGCACGTGGTGCGGATCGCCCACGAGCAGATTGCCCTCGCCGTGCCGGGAGCGGACCGCATCGGGCTGCAGCTGTCCTACGCGGAGTCCCGCCTGCGCGACGCCGTCCAGGGCACGGCCACGGCGGCGTCGCTCGACGAGGCCGCACAGCTGCTCGGCGACGTGCACGGCGGGCTTCCCGGCGACCACTCCTCGGCGCTGTGGTCGCGCTGGCAGGTCGACCAGAACCAGCTCGACCACCTCCGCGAGCAGCAGCGTGGCGAGGACGGCAGCGGCTCGCCGGGCGGCCCGGGCGGCCGGCCGGAGGGCACCCCGGGTGCTGCGGGCGCCGGTGCCGCCGGCGGGGACGACGGAGGTCGCTCGACCGGTGCCGCGAGCCCCTCGCCGGGCGGAGGGGATCGCGGCTCGTCCGCTCCGGCGCCCGGCGGCACACCGCACGACGGCAGGGGCGGTCCCTCGCCGCAGCCGAGCGCCACGCCGGGCGACGGCGGCCGTGGCTCGACCACCACGACCACGTCGTCGACGACGCACAGCAGCGATCGCGGCGGCTCGTCGACCAGCTCCACCTCGAGCACCAGCAGCGGCTCCAAGGGCGGGCCGCCGCCGGGCGACGTCGCCACCACCACGACAACGACGACCACGACGAGCAGCACCTCGCATCACTGACAGTCCGGCGGTGTCACCGCGCTGTCATGACGCACTGCAGACCGCGCGTCATGACAGGATTGCAGCGAATTCGGCTTCGGCCTGATGGCGTCAGGGATTTCCCCTCATCGGACCCTTGTGCGCCGAGCCGGCCTATGCCACAATGCGCGCCCCACCCATCCCGGTCCGCGGAGGTCGAGACGTGCCCGCTCACGCGTTCGTGCAAGACCCGGCCACAACTGGCGCCGCCGCTGAAGACCAGGACGACGAGCAGCACCGCTACCGCCGCCTCTCGTCGTGCCCGCGCTGCGCCGGCCGCCGCCGCACCCTGGTGGAGGTGGGCAGCCGCCTCGTCGGGCGCTGCCTGGGCTGCGGGGATGAGCTGCCGCTGGACTTCGAGTGGCAGAGCCACGTGGTCATCGTCGGCCGCGCCGGCCAGGGCATCCTCACCACCGATCGCAGCGGCGACTGACCGGTCCGTCCGTCCGGGGCGGAGCTGGAGCAGCTCCGGCCGCTGCCACGGCAGGCCCGCTCGCCGGGGTCGTTCCTCCCTTGGGCGTGGTGCACATAGCTATACTCGCGCTATCACATTGAAGCGCGCCTGACCGGGCAACCACGGCTCGGGCGACCATCAGAGTTTCCAAGGAGGGAGTTCGTGAGCGAACGCCAGCGCACGGGGCAGGAGGCCGGCAAGGCCCTCGGCGAGCGCGGCCCGGTCACCGGGACGGCACCCCGCCACGCCCGTCACGGAGGCGTCCGCCGCGACCGTCAGGGAACCCCTCCGGGACAGGCGTCGCGCCGCGACGCGGTTCTCCGCGTCCTCCTCGAGGCCTACCGCCGCGACCTCGGCCCGGGCGCTGTCGATCCACTCTGACAGGATCGGTGGAGGGCCTGGACGCCCGCGACGAAGCGTGATAGTCTCAATATCAGTTTTTATCCGCGTCCGTCCCGTGCTCTGAGGAGATTGCCATGCGCATCGCCTGCCTCCTCGACAACGGCTTCGAGGACTCCGAGTTCAAGAAGCCCTACGACGCGTTCACCCAGGCCGGCCACCAGGTGGTGGTCATCGGCCACGAGGCCGGCAAGGAGCTCAAGGGCTACCGCGGCCAGGTGACGGTGACCAGCGAGAAGGGCATCGACGAGGTCTCGCCCGACACCTTCGACGCCCTCTTCATCCCTGGCGGCTACTCGCCGGACCACCTGCGCATCAACCCCAAGGTGGTGCAGTTCACACGGGCCTTCTTCGATGCCAACAAGCCGGTCTTCGCCGTCTGCCACGGGCCGCAGCTGCTGATCACCGCCGACGTGGTCAAGGGCCGCCGCATGACCGCCTGGCCGACCATCCAGGACGACCTGCGCAAGGTCGGTGCCGACGTGGTCGACGCCGAGGTGGTGGTCGACGGCAACCTGGTCACCTCGCGCAAGCCCGACGACCTCGACGCCTTCGTCCGCGAGTCGCTGAAGCTCCTCGAGAAGCAGCCAGCGGCGGCGCGATGACCGGCTTTCTCTGGCTGGGCCTGCACGCGGAGACGCCGATCCCGCCGCCCAGGCCCGGCGACCCTCCGACCATCCCCGGGACCAAGCCGCCCCGCCTTCCCGACGAGCCGGAGCTCCCCCTCCCGGAGAGGCCGCGCACGGAGCCCGACCCCCTGCCGCCCCCCGAACCCGTTCCCAGCCCGGTCCCGACGATGTCCGTGCCCACCGCCGACCGAACCTGACCCGCCTGCGCGAGAGGCCTCGGGGCCCTACCCCGCCGGCCATCGCGTGGCCCGCTGACGACCCCGCCGAACACCCGCCAAACGATGGAGGCCATCTCATGGCAAAGGTCGAAAAGTCCGTCGATGTGCACGTTCCCGTGCACACCGCCTACAACCAGTGGACCCAGTTCGAGTCCTTCCCTGAGTTCATGGAAGGCATCGAGGAGGTCCGCCAGGTCGACGACACCCACCTCCACTGGAAGGCGAAGATCGCCGGCAAGGAGGTGGAGTGGGACGCCGAGATCACCGAGCAGATCCCCGACGAGCGCATCGCCTGGCGCTCCACCGGGGGCCGCAAGCATGCCGGGGTGGTGACCTTTCACCGCATCGACGACAACACCACCCGGGTGATGCTCCAGCTCGAGGCCGAGCCCGAGGACTTCCTGGAGAAGGTCGGCGACATGCTCGGCGTCTTCGAGCGCCGCGTCCAGGGCGATCTCAAGCGGTTCAAGGAGTTCATCGAGTCGCGCGGCCAGGAGACGGGCGCGTGGCGCGGTGAGGTGTCGCGCACCGGCGGCGGGTCCAGCTAACCGCACGGCACCGGAGATTTGCTGACATACATGCGGCGGGGCGGCTGGTGTTCACATCGGCCGCCCCAGCCGTGTGTCCGATGACGAGGGATCGGAGGTGGGCGTGGCAGCAGGGACGGAGCGGCGCGCAACCTATCGCGTCCAGCTCCACGCGGGCTTCGGCTTCGACGCCGCGGCCTCGCTCAGCGACTACCTCACCGACTTGGGCGTGTCGCACCTGTACTGCTCGCCCTCACTGCAAGCGGCGCCCCGCAGCATGCACGGCTACGACGTGGTCGACCCGGCGCGCATCTCCGACGAGCTCGGTGGTGCGGCCGCGTTCGGCCGCATGTCGTCGGCAGTGCGCTCGTCGGGCCTGACGGGCGTGCTGCTCGACATCGTGCCCAACCACATGGCGGCGCACCGGGCCAATCCATGGTGGTGGGACGTCCTCGAGGACGGGGGGCGCAGTCCCTTCGCGCCGTACTTCGACGTCGACTGGGGCGGGACGCTCAACCCCCACATGCAGGGCCGCGTGCTCCTGCCGGTGCTCGGCGACCACGTGGGTCGGGCGGTGGAGCGCGGCGAGCTGCGCGTCGAGCGTCGTGGCGACGGCCGCATCGTCCTCTGCTACCACGACCAGAGCGCGCCGCTCTCGCCGCAGACGGTGGCAGCGCTGCTGCATGCGGCAGCCAGGGCGTCCGAGTCGGCGGTGCTCGGCGCGGCGGCGCGTGCAGCCGAAGCGCTTGCCGGCCAAGGGGATTCCGACCCGCTCGTGCGCCGTGCGGAGCGCGCTGCCGTCTGGGACGAGGTGCGTCGAGCCTGCGAGGACGACGACGCCGCCGCCGCGGCGGTCGACGCCCAGATCGAGACGCTGCTGGAGGCGCGCAGCGAGTTCGATCGCCTGCTGCGCGCGCAGGCGCATCGGGTGGCGCGCTGGCGCGTCGCGCTGCGCGAGGTCAACTACCGGCGCTTCTTCGACATCACCTCGCTGATCGGCCTGCGTGTCGAGGACGAACGGGTCTTCGCGGCGACGCACGCACTGGTGCTAGACCTGGTGGCGCGCGGCGACCTGGATGGCGTGCGCGTCGACCACGTCGACGGACTCCGGCTTCCGGCGTCGTACCTGCGCAGGCTGCGCGACGCGGTGGGGGAGACGGCCTGGATCGTCGTGGAGAAGATCCTCGGTGAAGGCGAGGCACTCCCGCACGCCTGGCCCGTCGAGGGCACCACCGGCTACGAGTTCGCCGTGCTCAGCACCCGGCTGCTCACCGATCCCAGGGGCGAGGCGCCGCTGACCGCGCTCGTCGCCGAGCTGGGCGGTCCCACCGATGTGCACGCCGCGCTGCGCGCGGCCAAGCTGCAGGTGATGGGCCAGACTCTCGAAGCGGACGTGTCGCGGCTGGCCTCGCTGCTGCGGCGCGTCTGCGATGCGCGGCCGCGGGTTCGCGACTTCACGCTTGCCGAGCTGCGCGACGCGGTGGCCGAGCTGATCGCGGCCATGCCCGTCTACCGCAGCTACGCGGCACCCGGCGAGGCGCTGCCGGCGCAGGACGCGCAGTGGGTGGATCTCGCGGTGGCGTCGGTGCGGCGCGACCGGCCCGACGTCGACCGCGAGCTGCTCGACACCATCGCCTCGCTGCTGCTCGACGAGACCGCGCGCAACGGCGACGCCGATGCCACCGAGCTGGTGCTGCGATTCCAGCAGGTCTGCGCGGCGGTGATGGCCAAGGGCGTCGAGGACACCGCCTTCTACCGCGTGTTCCCGCTGGCGTCGCTGAACGAGGTGGGTGGTGGACCGCAGCCGTTCAGCGCGTCGGCGGACGACGTCCACCGTCACAACCGGGAGGTGCAGGCGCACTGGCCGCAGACCCTGCTGGCCGCGACCACCCACGACACCAAGCGCAGCGAGGACGTGCGGGCGCGGCTGTCGCTGCTCTCGGAGATCCCCGAGCGCTGGGCGGAGACGGTTCGTGCCTGGCGTGGCCGCAACGCCCGACACCGGCGCGGCGGCTGGCCGGACGGCCCCACCGAATATCTCCTCTACCAGAGCCTGGTCGGCGCCTGGCCCATCGAGCGCGAGCGCATGCAGGCCTACATGGAGAAGGCCGTGCGCGAGGCGAAGCTGCACACCTCGTGGATCGACCCGTCGCCCGAGTACGAGTCGGCACTGCGCGGCTTCGTCGACGCGCTGTACGACGACGCCGCATTCCTGCGCGCGGTGGAGGACGTCACCGCACCGCTCGTGCAGCCCGGACGGGTCAACTCCCTGGCGGCGACACTGCTGCGTTTCACCTCGCCCGGGGTGCCCGACATCTACCAGGGTTGCGAGCTCTGGATGCACGCGCTGGTCGACCCGGACAACCGGCGGCCCGTCGACTACGAGGCGCGCCGTGCGCTGCTGCTGCGTGCGCAGGAGGTCAGCCCGGCGGCGGCGTGGGCAGACGAGGCCGACGCCGCCAGCGGGCTTCCCAAGCTGCTGCTCATCCAGCGCTCCCTGGCCGCCCGCGCGCACCATCCCGAGGCGTTCGGCCCGGCGGGCGACTACCTGCCCCTCCGGGTGTCGGGCGAGCGCGCCGACAACGTGGTGGCGTTCGCACGCGGCGCGACACCGGCGGTGGTGACGGTGGTGCCCCGCCTCGCCTTCGGCGTCGACGGCGACTGGCGCGACACCACAGTGTTCCTGCCCGAGGGCGACTGGCACAGCGTCCTTGCCGGGGGCACCGTGCGCGGCGACGCGAGAGTGGGGGAGATGCTGCGCGACTTCCCCGTCGCCCTGCTCACCCGCGTGGCCCGGGCATGAACAGGCGCTTCGAGGTCTGGGCACCCCGCGCCGGCACGGTGGAACTGGCCATCCATGGCCAGAACCTGCCGATGCGCCGCCGTGACGACGAGGGCTGGTACGTCAGCGACCCCGTCGAGACGCAGCACGGCGACCGCTACGGCTTCGTCCTGGACGGCGCCGCGCCGCTGCCCGACCCGCGCTCCCCCTGGCAGCCCGACGGCGTCCAGGGCCTCTCCGCCGTCGTCGACCACGAAGCGTTTCAGTGGACCGACCAGGCCTGGCACGGCGCCCCGCTCGCCTCGGCCGTGATCTACGAGCTGCACGTCGGCACCTTCACCTCCGAGGGCACCTTCGACGCCGCCATCGCCCGCCTGCCCGACCTTGTCGACCTCGGCGTCACCGCGGTCGAGCTGATGCCCGTCGCGGAATTCCCCGGCGAGCGGGGCTGGGGCTACGACGGCGTCGACCTCTTCGCGCCGCACCACGCGTACGGTGGGCCCGACGGGCTCAAGCGCCTGGTCGACGCCTGCCACGCCAGCGGCCTCGCCGTGGTGATGGACGTCGTCTACAACCACCTCGGCCCCGACGGCAATCACCTCGGCCGCTTCGGCCCGTACTTCACCGACCGCTACCGCACCCCCTGGGGGGACGCCCTCAACCTCGACGGCCCCGACAGCGAACCGGTGCGCCGCTTCATCCTCGACAACGCGCAGTCGTGGCTGCGCGACCACCACTGCGACGGCCTGCGCCTCGACGCCGTGCACGCCATCGTCGACACCTCGGCGCTGCCCATCCTCGAGGAGCTGGCCGTCGAGGTCGAGGCGCTGCAGGCGTCGCTGGGCCGCACGCTCTGGCTGATCGCGGAGAGCGACCTCAACGACCCCGCCCTGGTGCGCTCGCGCGAGTCCGGCGGCGCCGGCCTCGACGCGCAGTGGAGCGACGACTTCCACCACGCCCTGCACGCCGCGCTGACCGGCGAGCGCAGCGGCTACTACGCCGACTTCGGCCCGCTGTCGCTGGTGGCCAGGGCACTCCGCGATGTTTTTGTCGTGGACGGCGGATACTCGCGCCACCGCAGGCGCCGCCACGGACGCCCGGTGGGAGGCCTGCCGCGCAGCCGCTTCCTCGGCTACCTGCAGGACCACGACCAGGTCGGCAACCGCGCCCTGGGCGAGCGCAGCAGCGCGCTGATGAGCGAGGGAAAGCTGCGCATCGGGGCCGCGCTGGTGCTGGCGTCGCCCTTCGTGCCCATGCTCTTCCAGGGCGAGGAGTGGGCGGCGTCGACGCCCTTCCAGTACTTCACCGACCACCAGGACGCGGAGCTGGCGCGCGCCGTCAGCGAGGGCAGGCGGCGCGAGTTCGCTGCCTTCGGCTGGCGTGCGGAGGACGTGCCCGACCCGCAGGATCCCGCCACCTTCGAGCGATCCAAGCTGCGCCGCGAGGAGCGCGAGGGCGCGCCGCACCGCGACATGCTCGACTGGCATCGCCGTCTCATCGCGCTGCGGCGCAGCCATCCCTCGCTCGCCGACTCGCGCCCGGAGAGCACCGAGGCACGCGCCGACGACGATGCGGGCTGGCTGCTGCTGCGCCGCGGCGCGGTGAGCATCGCCTGCAACACCGGCGACAGACCCGTGCGCGTGGACACAGGCGAGGCCGGCGCCGCTGCGCGAACCATGGTGCTGGCGTCGCACGAAGGCATCGACATCGGTGGTGAGGCGATCACTCTGCCCCCGGAGAGCGTGGTGATCTGGAGCACAGGAGGCCCCCCATGGCACTGACGGTCGGCGATTACATGGTCAGGCGACTGGAGGAGTGGGGGGTGCGCACGGTGTACGGGTACAGCGGCGACGGCATCACCCCCTTCTTCGAGGGGCTGCGCCGCGAAGAGGAGCGCGTCCGCTTCGTGCAAGTGCGCCACGAGGAGCAGGCGGCGTTCATGGCCTGCGCCCACGCCAAGTTCACCGGCGAGGTGGGCGTGTGCACGGCCACGTCTGGGCCCGGTGCCATCCACCTGCTCAACGGGCTCTACGACGCCAAGCTCGACCACGCGCCCGTCGTGGCCATCGTCGGGCAGGCGCCGCTGCGATCGCTGGGCGGGCACATGCAGCAGGAGGTCGACCTGCCGGCGCTGTTCAAGGACGTCGCCTCCGAGTACTGCCAGATGGTCGCCGAGCCCTCGATGGCGCGGCACGTTCTCGACCGCGCCATGCGCATCGCCAAGGCGCGCCGAACCGTGACGTGCGTGGTGCTGCCCCCCGACGTCGGTGCCATGGAGGCGGTGCCCGCGCAGCCGCACGCCAGCAAGACCGTGCACACCGGCGTCGGCTGGCGCGAGCCGCGCGTGGTGCCCTACCGCGCCGACCTGGAAGCGGCCGCGGAGATCCTCAACAGCGGCGAGCGCGTGGCCATGCTGGTCGGCGCCGGTGC
This sequence comes from Candidatus Dormiibacterota bacterium, assembly GCA_035995545.1. Classification (GTDB taxonomy): domain Bacteria; phylum Chloroflexota; class Dormibacteria; order Aeolococcales; family Aeolococcaceae; genus DASRDZ01. Next base: position 343,016 of record DASYKI010000007.1, on the reverse strand, counting down.
GCTGCATGCCACCGACGAGGTGATCGCCGTTGCCGACGTCCTCGGCGCCGGCGTCGCCAAGGCCCTGCTGGGCAAGGCGGCGGTGCCCGACGACGTGCCCTTCTGCACCAACACCATCGGCCTGCTGGGCACGCGGCCGAGCTGGGAGATGATGCAGGAGTGCGACACCCTGCTGATGGTGGGCAGCAGCTTTCCCTATTCCGACTTCCTGCCCGAGGAGGGGCAGGCGCGCGGCGTGCAGATCGACCTGATGGGGGAGATGCTCAGCCTGCGCTACCCGATGGACCTCCCTCTGGTCGGCGACAGCAGGGAGACGCTGCGCGAGCTGCTGCCGCTGCTGCGTCGCAAGCAGGATCGCTCCTGGCAGGAGAAGATCGTCCGCTCGGTGGAGGAGTGGTGGCGTCTCATGGACGAGCGCGCCCAGCCGCGCGCCACCGAGCGCGGGCTCAATCCGCAGGCGCTGTTCGCCTCGCTGTCGCGCCAGCTTCCCGACGACGCGATCATCAGCAGCGATTCGGGATCGGCGGCCAACTGGTCGGCACGCCACATCCGCATGCGCCGCGGCATGAGGTTCACCCTCTCCGGCAACCTGGCGACGATGCTGCCCGGCGTGCCCTACGCCATCGCGGCCAAGTTCGCCTTCCCGGAACGGCTCGCCGTCGCCACCATGGGCGACGGTGCCGTGCAGATGGGCGGCATGAACGAGCTGCTCACCGCCGCCAAGTATTTCCGCGAGTGGGCCGACCCGCGGATGTGCACGCTGGTGCTCAACAACGGCGACCTCAACCAGGTCACCTGGGAGTTCCGCGTGCTGTATGGCGACCCCAAGTTCGAGGCCTCGCAGGACATCCCCCGCTTCGACTTCGCCGAGTTCGCCCGCGACATCGGCCTGATCGGCATCCGCGTCGACAGGCCGGACCGCATCGACGAGGCCTGGCGCGAGGCGCTGAGCGCCGACCGCCCGGTGGTGATCGACGCCGTCGTCGATCCCGAGGAGCCGCCGCTGCCGCCGCACATCACCGTGGAGCAGGTGCGCAAGATGGCCGAGGCGATGCTCAAGGGCGACCCGGAACGCGTACCGACCATGCTGCAGTCGGCGCGGCAGAAGATCGAGGAGTTCCTGCCCGGGCGGTGATCCGGCGCCGTGTCAGGCTGCCTTCGACGGGCGGTAGGTGCAGATCAGCACGCCCGTGCTGCTGGTTGTGGAGGAGACCAGCTCGAGCGCCTGCGCGTTCCCGTCGTCGGGGAAGAGCCGCTTGCCGCCACCCAGCCTGATCGGCTCGATCATCAGGCGGTACTCGTCGACGAGGCCGTTGCTGATCAGGGTTCGGGCGAGGGTGAGGCTGCCCATCACCTGCAGGTCGCCACCGTCCCTGGCGCGCAGGCGCTGCACGGCGCCGACGACGTCGTCACCGGGCAGCAGCTCGGAGTTGTTCCAGCTGAGCTGGTCCTGGGTCAGGGTGCGCGAGACGACGTACTTCTTGATGGCGTTCATGGCGTCGGCGAAGGGATCGCCGCCGCGCTCTGGCCACGCCTCCGCCATGTGCTGCCAGCCCTTGCGCCCGAAGAGCAGGGCCTCCGTCGACGCGAACCCCGCGCCGATCGCCGCACCCATGGTCTCGGGGTCGAAGAAGGGCATCGACCAGCCGCCGTGGCGGAAGCCGCCCTCGGTGTCCTCCTCGGCGCCCCCGGGCGCCTGGGCCACGCCGTCGAGGCTGATGAACTCGCTGATGACCAGGCGCATGTCGTGTCTCCTTGCAAATCGTGATCGGGGTTCATCGTGAGGACGACGTGGCGCGCGCAGAGTCATCGCCCCTGGTCGTGCGCCGCTCGCTGGGCTGCCGGCTCAGTCCAGCCCCAGCGGGTCGGTCGCGGCGCCCAGCCCGCCCGCGAGCTCGACCGCGCGCTGCAGCAGCGCAACCCGCGCCGCGTCGTCGAGCGTGGCCGCGGCGCGCCCGGCCAGGTATGCGGCCAGCGGCGCGAACTGCCGCGCGCCGGCGCCGCGCGCGGTCACCCCGGCGAGGTCGAGCACCAGCGCCGCCTCGTCGCGAGTGAGCGCGCCCGGAGTGGGGTCGAGGCCTTCTGCGAAGCGGTCGAGCCATGGATTCATGCGTCTGCCAAGCTCCTCGAAACGCGGCTGCGGGGGCTTTTCGGGACAATAGCGCTCCGTGCTCAGCCCAGTCATCGACGTCTTCCGCCTGCGCCAGTACTTCAACGTGATCACCGGCGCCCGCGACCTCGCCGGCCTGATGCGCAAGGACGCCGCCTTCCTGCACGCCATCCGCCGCGCCCTGGTCACCCTGCCCTTCGAGAACACGCTGCCCGTCGAGACGCAGCCCTTCCCGGACGCCCAGCACGAGCGCCTCGACCGCGCCCTCGGCACCCGTCGCTTCGGCCTGGTCGCCACCGGCGGCAGCGGCGCGCTCGCCTCGGTGGTGGGCGCCTGGCGCGCGCTGGAGGAGACCGGCATTACCCCCGACGTCGTCTCGGTGTGCAGCGGCTCCACGCTGTTCGGCTTCCCCCTCGCCGCCGGCCTGCCCGCCGACGAGGTCGCCGAGTTCACCCTGAGCCTGCGCACCGCCGACTACGTCGACGTCAACTGGCCCGGCCTCGCCTCGGTGGTCCTCGACGTCGGCCGCGGCTTTGCCGGCATGGTGGTCGGCGAGCGCATCGAGGAGACCTACCGGCGCCTGCTCGGCGACATGACCCTCGGCGAGCTCCCCATCCCCTGCTACGCCCCGATCTGGAACATCGAGGACAACCGCCTCGAGTACGTCGGCCCGCGCACCCACCCCGACCTCCCCGTCGCCCGCGCCATCCGCGCCGCCATCGCCATCCCCCTGTTCATCGACCCCGTCGAGATCGACGGGCTGCACTGGTGCGACGGCGGCATCGTCGACATCTTCCCGGTCCGTCCCGTGCTGGAGATCGAGTCCCGCTGCGACGTGGTTCTGGCCATCAATGGCTTCTACCCGCCGAACTTCGAGGGCGAGGACGCGCGCGGCTGGCGCGAGCAGCGGGCCAGCGTCCTGCGCATCGCCTCGCAGGTGCGCACCTCGCAGCAGATCGAGCTCGCCCGCACCAACCTGGAGCGCCTCCGCGCCGAGACCGACGTCGCCATGATCGACCCTGTGCCCTACACCGAGGTGATGGGGGCCGGGTTCTACAAGCACTTCATCGACCGCAGTGCATGGCCGGACTTCATGCGAGCGGGGCGTGCAGAGACCCTGCACGCGCTGCACGGCTGGTCCGCTCTGCAACCAGCGAAGAGGCCGTCGCGAAAGGCCACGACAAACCCGTCGCGCAAGGCCGCAACCAAACCTTCGAAACCCTCGCCCAAGTCCGCAACCAAACCTTCGCGCAAGTCCACAACAAGAACTTCGCCCAAGTCCACAACAAGAACTTCGCCCAAGTCCGCCGCGCGGCGCAGCCAGCGCCCGGCGGCCGAAGGGCGCAACGCGCGTCCGAAGGCGGCCACTCGGCGGCGTGCTCCTCAGGCATAGGACGGGGTTGCGAAAAACTTGGAGCGCCATGGCGAGCACGGGGATACGAAAACTTTGATGCGCCATGGCGAGGACTGGGAGACGGAACATCTGGAGCGCCATGGCGAGCACGGGGATAGGGAAACCTGGGTGCCGCATGGCTAGCCCGCGGATGCGCAAATTCTCGGCAGTGCTGCTCGCCGCCCCCCTGTTGGCCTCGGCCTGCGGCAACCCCCCCGTCGCCAAGGTCACACCCAAGCCCACCCAACACCCCACCCCGACAGCTACGCCCGTGCCCACCCCAACACCCACACCCCCACCACCGACACCAAGCCCGATCCCGATCAGCAACGCCCCCCTCATCGTCCAGGTCGAGAACTCCGACGCCGCCCGCCCCCAATCGGGCCTCTCCACCGCCGACCTGATCGTCGAGTACACGACCGAAGGCGGCATCACCCGCTTCAGCACGATCTTCTTCCAGCCGCCCCCGGCCGGAACCCAGGTCGGTCCCGTCCGCAGCGCCCGCCTCGCCACCGTGCACCTCGCCCAACTCCTGCACGGCGTCCTCGCCTACAGCGGCGCCTCGACGTACATCAACGACCAGCTCAGCGCCGCCGGCGTCCTCCACTACGACGAGACCGGCGCCAGCGGAGACCTCTTCCGCATCGACCTGCGCGCCGCCCCGCACAACCTCTACAGCGACGGCGCCCACCTCGGCGACCTGCGCGCCAAGGCCGCGGCACCTCCGGTCGCCTACACCGCCTGGCTGCGCGGAGCCCCGCCGCCCGCGGCGCCGGCCACGCCGGCACCCGGCTTCACCGTCAGCATGTCGAACTCCGAGCAACCCCACTTCGCCTGGGACCCGGCCCACAACGCCTACACCCGCACCGAGCCCTCCACCGGCCCGATGATCGACGCCAACACGGTGCAGCCACTGCTCATCCCCACCGTCGTCGTCATGCAGGTCGACGTGCGCACCGCCCCCGAGGTCCACGACGTCAACGGCGTGCTCGGCCTCGACCACACCCTGACCGGCAGCGGTCCCGCCCAGGTCTTCACCGCGGGCAACCAGTTCGACGCCACCTGGACCGAGCCCGGCAGCGGCGGCCTCTTCGCCCTCACCCTCGCCGACGGCACCCAGGCGCCGATCGCGCCGGGACTGGTCATGATCTGCCTGGTGCCGAAGGGGCAGCCCGCCCAAGTAGGCTAGACGGCCGCAGACCAAGCAAGCACAACCCGACTCTGCGGGAGGACGAGGTGGCCCAGGCAGTTCGCGACTTGATGCACACGCCCCCGGTGGTGGTGTCGCCCACGCTCACCCTCGCCGAGGCGGCGAAGGTGCTCGACGACAACAAGGTGGGCGCCGCCGCGGTGCTCGGCGACGGTGGCGAGGTGGTCGGCATGGTCAGCGAGCGCGACCTGCTGCACAGCGTCGGCATCGGGCACGACCCGGCCAGCGACATCGTCGAGCAGGTGATGGCCCACCACCCCTTCACGGTCAAGGCCGACGACACCGTCGAGACGGCGCTGGACATCTTCCGCAGCCATCGCTTCCGCCACCTCCCGGTGATGGAGGAGGGCAAGGTGGTGGGCATCCTCTCGGTCCGGCATCTCGTCCGCGTCGCCCACATCGAGGAGGTCAAGCCGGCCGGTGCCGCGGGCGTCGGCGAGCTGGCCCCGCGCGGGCTGGAGGGCGTCGCCGTCGCCGAGACCGCGGTCGGCGACGTGAGGGGAGAGGAGGGGTTCTTCCACTACCGCGGCTACGACGCCACCGAGCTGGCCCGCCGCTGCTCCTTCGAGCAGGTCTGGCACCTGCTCATCCTCGGCGAGCTCCCCAGCGACGAGCAGCTGCGCGACTTCCGCCGCCAGACGGTGGCCGACCGGGCGCTGCCCGGCGGCGTCGCCGAGCTGCTGCCCGCGATCGCCGCCCTGCCCAACTACACCCCGCTGGGCGCGCTGCGCACCGCCATCTCGCTGACCGGCACCGCCATCGGCACCGAGCCAACCCTGGACATCCCGGCGGAGAAGGTGCGCGAGGACGCCCTGCGCATGGCCGCGCTGGTCCCGGTGCTGCTGATGCGCCTGCACCGCCATCACCAGGGCCTGCCGCCGGTCGACCCCGACCCCGACCTGGGCTACGGAGCCTCCTACCTGCAGATGCTCACCGGCGAGCGGCCGGACCCGGTCAAGGCGCGCGCGGTCGAGCAGTACCTGATCCTCACCATGGACCATGGCTTCAACAGCTCGACATTCACCTCCCGGGTGATCACCTCGACCGGCTCGGACATGGGCTCGGCGCTCACCGGCGCCATCGGCGCCCTGGCCGGCCCGCTCCACGGTGGAGCGCCCTCCCGCGCCCTGGCCATGCTCGATGCCATCGGCACCCCCGACAAGGCCGAGGAGTACCTGCGCCGCGAGATCGGCGCCGGCCAGCGCCTGATGGGCTTCGGCCACCGCGTCTACAAGACCGACGACCCGCGCTCCACCCTGCTCCGCGAGGTCGCCCGCCAGGTGGGCGGCGAGCAGGTCGAGTTCGCCCAGCACGTCGAGGCCACCGCGCTGCGGGTGCTCAACGAGCTCAAGCCGGGGCGCCGCCTCTACACCAACGTCGAGTTCTACGCGGGCGTGGTCATGAACAGCGCGGGCATCCCCCGCGACATGTTCACCCCCACCTTCGCCTGCAGCCGCACCGTCGGCTGGACGGCGGCCATCGCCGAGCAGGCGTCGAACAACCGGCTGATCCGCCCCTCGGCGCTGTACGTCGGACCCCCTGCCCCCCGCCCCCTGCCCGAGGGCTACGACTACGCCTAGCGCCCGGTCGGGCTGGGGCGCGCTTGCCTGGTTTGCGCTCCTCCGGGCTCGTTCGTGCCTTTGGTAGGATGAAGCCCGCGATGCTTTCGGACTACGCGCCGATCCTTGTCTTCCTCGGGCTCTGTGTCGCGTTTGCTGCTGGTGCGCAGGTTCTCGTCTCGGCCGTCGGTCCACGCCGGCCGAGTGCCGCCAAGGAGCTGCCGTACGAGAGCGGCATCGTGCCGCGCACGTCGGCCCGGCGCCGCTTCAGCGTCAGCTTCTACGTCACCGCGATGCTCTTCATCATCTTCGACGTCGAGGGCATCTTCCTCTTCCCCTGGGCGACGATCGTGCGCCAGCTCAAGATCTTCGGCCTCGTCGAGATCGGCATCTTCATCTTCACGCTGCTCGTCGCACTCCTCTACGTGTGGCGCAAAGGGGCACTGACGTGGGAATGACCATTCCCGAGAACCGCACACTGCTCGGCCCCGACGGCTCTGCGATCCTCCGGGCGCAGGGTGACGCCGGCGCCATTCCGATTCCGCGCGCCGGCGCCGCCGAGCGCACGGCGGTGCAGACCGGCGTCATCACCACCACCATCAGCAAGGTCATCCAGTGGGGGCGCTACAGCTCCATCTGGCCCGCCCTCTTCGGCCTGGCGTGCTGCGCCATCGAGATGATGGCCGTCGGCAACAGCCGCTACGACATGAGCCGCTTCGGCGCCGAGGTCTTCCGGGCCAGCCCCCGCCAGGCCGACCTGATGATCGTCTCCGGGCGCGTCGCCCAGAAGATGGCCCCGGTGCTGCGCCAGATCTACGACCAGATGCCCGAGCCCAAGTGGGTGATCAGCATGGGTGCCTGCGCCTCCTGCGGCGGGATCTTCAACAACTACGCAATCGTCCAGGGCGTCGACAAGATCGTTCCCGTCGACGTCTACGTTCCCGGGTGCCCGCCGCGTCCCGAGTCGCTGCTCGACGCGGTGGTCAAGCTGCAGAAGAAGATCGGCCAAGAGCCGGCCAGCCTTCGCGGGTAGGCGACAGAGATGACCACAACCCCGACGAGCGATTCGGCGCGCCCGGTGTCCGGAGCGCGGGCTGCGCGGCTGCTCGCGGCAAAGATCCCCCACGCGGTGCTGCGCCGCGACGAGGCGTACGGCGAGGAAACCGTCTACGTCGCGCGCGAGCACATCGTCGAGGCGTGCACCCTGCTGCGCGACGACCCCGACGGCCTGTACCGCCTGGCGGTGATGGTCACCGCCGTCGACTGGCCCGACCGCGAGCCCGACGAGCCGCGCTTCGACATCGTCTACCAGCTGCGCAGCCTGCAGTACAACGACTGGTGCCGCCTGGTCGTCCAGGTCACCGAGGACGACGCGCACGTGCCCACCATGGAGAAGGTGTTCGCCGGCATGGACTGGCACGAGCGGGAGTGCTTCGACCTGATGGGCATCATCTTCGACGGGCACCACGGGCTCAAGCGCATCCTCATGCCGGAGGACTGGGAGGGCCATCCCCTGCGCAAGGACTACGTGTCCTTCGGCGAGCCGGTCGCCTTCACCCACAACATCGAGTGGGCCCTGCCCGCCCAGGAACGCCCGCCGGGCATGCCCGGGAGCGCGCGCTGATGGCCGCCATCCTGCCCCCGTCGGGGCCGCCGCCCGGGCTGCCCCCGCACGAGGAGGACGATCCCTTCGCTCCCGCGCGGGCGCTGCTCAACGTTCCCACCGAGCTGGACACCGTCGAGCTGGTGGAGATCGGGCAGGACACCATGGAGCTCAACATGGGTCCGCAGCACCCGTCGACGCACGGCGTGCTGCGGCTGGTGCTGGAGCTCGACGGCGAGGTGGTCAGGGAGTGCAGGCCGGACATCGGCTTCCTGCACACCGGCTTCGAGAAGTCGTTCGAGTCGCACACCTACCAGCAGTGCATCCCGCTCACCGACCGGATGGACTACCTGGCGCCGCCGATCAACAACTTCGGCTTCAGCCTCGCCGTCGAGAAGCTGCTGGGCATCGACGTCCCGCTGCGCGGCCAGTACATCCGGGTGATCATGGCCGAGCTGGCCCGGCTGGGCTCGCACCTGGTCTGGTTCGGCACCCACGCCCTCGACCTCGGCGCCACCACGCCCTTCCTCTACGCGTGGCGCGAACGCGAGCACATCCTCGACATCAACGAGCTGGTCTCGGGCGTGCGCATGATGACCTCGTTCATCCGCGTCGGCGGCCTCATGGCCGACGTGCCCGACGAGTTCGGCCCCATGGTCGAGCAGGTGGTCAACACCTTCCCTCGCCGCATCGACGAGTACGAGCTGCTCATCACCAAGAACCCCATCTGGGTGGAGCGCACCCGCGGGCTGGGCGTGCTCACCGTCGAGGATTGCCTGCAGTACGGGGCCACCGGGCCGGTGCTGCGCGGCAGCGGCATCCCCTACGACCTGCGCAAGGCGCAGCCGTACAGCTCCTACGACCACTTCGACTTCGACATCCCCATCGGCTCGCGCGGCGACGTCTACGACCGCTATCTCTGCCGCATGCAGGAGATGCGCGAGTCGGTGAAGATCATCAGGCAGGCGTACAAGAACCTGCCCGGCGGTCCGGTCAACACCAGCGACCGCAAGGTTGCGCTGCCGCCGCGCAACGAGATCAACACCAGCATGGAGTCGCTGATCCACCACTTCAAGCTGGTCACCGAAGGGTTCCGCACCCCGAAGGGACAGGTCTACCACGCGGTCGAGTCGCCGCGCGGCGAGCTGGGCTTCTACATCGTCAGCGACGGCGGCAACACGCCGTACCGCTGCAAGGTGCGTGCCCCATCCTTCAGCAACCTGTCGGCGCTGCCGCACATGGTGCGCGGCGAGCTGATCGCCGACGTCGTCGCCGTCATCGGCTCCATCGACATCGTCCTCGGGGACGTCGACCGATGACGCTGTCCGCGGAGGTGCGTCAGGCCATCCAGCGCCACAAGGACCGCTACCCCCACCCCAAGTCGGCGATCCTCCCCGCCCTGTGGGAGGTGCAGCACGCCGAGGCATACGTCTCACCCGAGGGGATGCGCCTGGTCGCCGAGGTGCTCGGCGTCGCCGCCAGCGACGTGCAGGGCGTGGCCACCTTCTATTCCATGTACTTCCAGAAGCCGCCGGGACGGCACAGCCTGCTGGTCTGCGTCAACGCCGCCTGCGCGCTGCGCGGCGCCGACGAGACGGCCGCCTACATCGAGCGCAAGCTGGGCACCCCGCCGGGCACGACCACGGCCGACGGCGCCTTCACCTGGGACGCCACCATCGAGTGCCTGGGCGGCTGCGGCTACGCGCCGATGATGCAGATCGACCATCACTTCCACGAGAACCTCACGCCTGACAAGATCGACCACATCCTCGAGCGTGTGGGCGGTGAGCCCGCCCCGCACGAGGGGCATGCGGCTCCGTCCACGCCGAGCGCCCCGAGCGGCGGCGGGAAGCCACCCAAGCGCCGTCGCTAGGCCGGCCCGTTCCACTAGGATCACGCACGACCTCATGGCCGAATACAAGCTGCTGACCAAGGACTTCGGGATCGAGGGCCTCCAGACCCTGCCCGTCTACGAGCGCACCGGGGGCTATCAGGGCCTGCGCAAGGCCCTGCGCGACTTCACCCCCGAGGCGCTGATCGAGGAGGTGAAGACCTCGCAGATCCGTGGGCGTGGCGGTGCGGGCTTCCCCACCGGGATGAAGTGGTCGTTCCTGCCCAAGGACGTCTTCCCGCGCTACCTGTGCTGCAACGCCGACGAGTCCGAGCCCGGCTGCTTCAAGGACCGCTACCTCATCGACGAATCGCCGCATCAGCTCGTCGAGGGGCTGCTCATCGCCGCCTACGCGCTGCAGGTGCAGCACGCCTTCGTCTACATCCGCGGCGAGTACCACGACCAGCGCATCCTGCTGGAGCAGGCCGTCGAGGAGGCGCGCGCGGCCGGGTACATCGGCACCGGCATCCTGGGCAGCGACTTCGGCTGCGACGTCATCGTCCACGGCGGCGCCGGTGCGTACATCTGCGGCGAGGAGACGGCGCTGATCTCCTCGCTTGAGGGCAACCGCGGCGAGCCCCGGCTGAAGCCGCCGTTCCCCGCGGTCAAGGGCCTGTACGGCAAGCCCACGGTGGTCAACAACGTCGAGACGCTGTGCAACCTGCCGCACATCGTCAACAACGGCGGCGAGTGGTTCGCCGGCATCGGCGCCGAGAAGTCGCGCGGCACCCGGCTGTGGTGCTGCAGCGGACACATCGAGAAGCCCGGTGTCTACGAGATGGAATTGGGCCGTCCCATCCGCGAGCTCTTCGAGGAGCACTGCGGCGGGATGTGGAAGGGCCGCACCCTGAAGGCCTTCCAGCCCGGCGGCGGCTCCATGCAGGTGCTGCTTCCCGAGCACATCGACCTGCCCCTGGACATGGACGCGGTGATGAAGGCGGGCAGCTCGCTCGGCGCCGGCGCGATGATGTTCATGGACGAAACCACCTGCCTGGTCAACGTCTCGATGCGCCTTGTCGACTTCTACCAGCACGAGTCCTGCGGCAAGTGCGCGCCCTGCCGCGAGGGCACGTACTTCGAATCGGACCTGATGCACAAGCTGGAGGCCGGCCGCGCCACCGCCGAGGAGCTGGCCACGCTCACCGACATCTGCGACAACATGAACGGCAAGTGCTTCTGCCCGCTGGGCGACACGGCGACGTGGTTCGTGATGTCGGCGTACAAGGCCTTCCGCGACGAGTTCGAGTCGCACGTCGGCGCCGGCCAGTGTCCGGTGCAGGCACGCAACCGCGCTGCGTCGGTCGCGGCCTGAGGCTGGTGCGATGAGCGACGCGAGCACACCGCCGCAGACTCCCGACGACGGTCTGGTCGGCGTCAGCATCGACGGCAAGGAGGTGCGCGTCGCCAAGGGCACCCTCGTCCTCGACGCCGCGTCGGCCGTCGGCGTGCACATCCCCATCTACTGCGCCCATCCCAAGATGGACCCGGTGGCGGTGTGCCGCATGTGCCTGGTGCAGATCGAGAAGATGCCCAAGCAGCAGCCCGCCTGCGCGACCATCGTGCAGGAGGGCATGGTGGTGCACACCGCCACCGACGCCGTCGCCAAGACGCGCGAGGGCGTGCTCGAGTTCCTGCTGCTCAATCACCCGCTGGACTGCCCGGTCTGCGACCGCGGCGGCGAGTGCGACCTGCAGGACTTCACCCTGCGCTACGGCCCGGAGTCGTCGCGCTTCCCGATCACCGACAAGGTGCACTTCGACAAGGCGGTGCCGCTGTCGGACAAGATCGAGCTCGACCAGGAGCGCTGCATCCTCTGCTGGCGCTGCGTGCGCTACTACGACGAGATCACCGGCGAGAAGGAGATCGTCCTGCAGCAGCGCGGTGTGCAGACGGCGGTGGCGACGTTCAACTCCGAGCCGCTCACCTCCGACTTCCAGGGCAACCTCCCCGAGATCTGCCCGGTGGGCGCGCTCACCCATCGCCAGTACCGCTTCAAGGCGCGCCCGTGGGACCTGCAGCGCACCAAGAGCGTGTGCCCCGAGTGCTCCTACGGCTGCAACGTCAGCATCGATTCGCGAGAGCTCGAGGTGATGCGCTTCGCCTCGCGCGACAACCCCTTCGTCGACGACATGTGGCTGTGCGACCGCGGCCGCTACAGCGCCACTTCGTGGAACGACACCACGCGGGTGCGTCGTGCCGCCATCCGCCACAAGAGCGGTGACACGCGCGAGGTGCAGCACGCCGAGGCGGTGGCGTCGGCGGCGGCGCAGATCAAGCGCGTTGTCGACCAGCACGGGCCCACCGCGGTGGGGTTCCTGGCCTCACCGCAGAGCACCAACGAGGAGCTCTGGCTGTTCCAGCGCATCGCCCGCCAGCTGATCGGCACGCCGCATATCGACCACCAGCTCGACGCCTTCCCCGACCTGAGCGGTGCCGAGCACGAGCTGGGCATCGCCGAGACCGAGGAATGCAACGCGGTGGTGGTGCTGGGCCCCGAGCCGGAGGCGAACGCGCCGGTGCTCACCCTGCGGCTGCACAAGGCCGAGACCAAGAAGGGCGTGCGCGTGCTGCGCGTCGACGCCACGGCCGACGCGGCGCAGCTGGCCAGCGACGTCGCCGGGCTCGCCCTGGTCGGCGTCATCGCGGACGAGGGCGACCGCACCCGCGCCGCCGAGGTCGCCGGCGCGCTGGCCAGGACCAACACGCTGGTCAAGCGACTCACCATCACCCGCGGCGTCAACGGCCGCGGCGCCAAGGACCTCGGCGTCCTGCCCAACCTGCTGCCCGGCTACCGTCCGGCGCAGCGCGGCGGCAAGACCGGACGCGAGATCCTCCAGGCCGCCGCCGCCGGGCAGATCAAGGCGCTGGTGCTGCTCGGTGGGGGACACTTCGCCGACGCCGCCGGCGAGCTGATGCTCACCGCGCTGCGCGCCGTCGACGTCGCCCTGGCCATCGAGACGCGGCCCGGTGTGGTCGCCGACAACGCCGGCGTGGTGATCCCTGGGCACGCGTACGTCGAGAAGGCGGGCTCGGTGACCAACGTCGAGGGACGGGTGCAGCGCATCCGCCAGGCGCTGCCGCCGGCGACGCGCACGCCGCTGGAGACCTTCGTGCTGATGATGCTGGCCACCGACCTCGGCGCCGAGGACTGGGGCAAGAGCGATCCACTGTCGGTCAACCACGCGATGTGCGCGGAGATTCCCGCCTACCGCCAGGCCGGCAACGGCGGCCGGGCGATCTTCAGCGGGGCGGGCGTGGCGTGATCGCCAGCGTCTGGGACGTCACCATCGGGCCCGACTACTGGTGGGTCATCCTCGTCAAGGGCGTGGTGATCCTGCTGGGATTGGCCACAACCGCCGCCTACCTGGTCTACGCCGAGCGCAAGATCGCGGCGCACATCCAGCTCCGCATCGGTCCCAACCGGGTCGGGCCGTTCGGCCTGCTGCAGCCCGCGGCCGACGCCATCAAGCTGCTCTTCAAGGAGAACGTCGCCCCCGCGGGGCGCGACCGCATCCTGTATCTCATCGCCCCCGGCATCGCAGCCGGCGCCGCGCTGCTCGCCTTCGCAGCCATCCCGCTGAGCGGCGTCAACGACTGGTTCGGCTACCACTTCCACTGGGACATCGCCCACTTCAACGTGGGCCTGCTCTACATCCTCGGCGTCACCTCGCTGGGGGTGTACGCCATCTTCCTGGGGGGTTGGGCGTCGAACAGCAAGTACTCGCTGCTCGGTGCGCTGCGCTCGTCGGCGCAGCTGATCTCCTACGAGATGGCGGTGGCCTTCGCCCTGCTGGGCACCGTGGTGCTGGCCGGGTCGCTCGATCTCGAGCAGATCGTGCTGCAGCAGCACCACGTCTGGTTCGTCGTGCTGCAGCCGCTCGCCTTCGTCCTCTACTTCGTGGGCGGGTTGGCCGAGACCAACCGGCTGCCCTTCGACCTTCCCGAGGCGGAGACCGAGCTTGTCGCCGGATACCACACCGAGTACAGCGGACTGCGCTTCGGCTTCTACTTCCTCGCCGAGTACATCAACATGGTGACGGTCAGCTCGATCGCCACCGCGCTGTTCCTTGGCGGCTACCTGCCGCTCATCCCGCAGCTCGACTTCATCCCCGGAGCGCTGTGGTTCCTGGGCAAGGCGGGCATCCTGCTCTTCACCATGATCTGGATCCGCTGGACCTTCCCGCGGCTGCGCTACGACCGGCTCATGAGTCTCGGCTGGAAGGTGCTGCTGCCCCTGGGACTGCTGAACGTCGCCGTGACCGGCGCCGTGGTTGCCATCCAGGCGGCAAACGCATGATGGTTTTTGCCGCCGCAGGCGGCTTCCCCTTGCACGGGCCGGCAGCGATGATCATTCTTGCCGCCGCAGGCCGCTTCCCGTTGCAGGGGCCGGCACCGATGATCGTTTGTGCCGCCGCAGGCGGCTTGCCCTTGCAGGGGGTGGGTGCATGATCAAAGAACTCGTCAAGGGCATGGCCTTCACCCTGCGCCAGCTCACCCGCAAGCCCATCACCATGCAGTGGCCCGAGGAGCAGAAGCCCGCCCAGCCGCGCCATCGCGGTCGCCACATCCTGCACCGCTACGACAACGGCATGGAGAAGTGCATCGGCTGCGAGCTCTGCGCCGGTGCATGTCCGGTCGGCTGCATCTACGTCGGTCCCGCGGAGAACGACCCGGCGGCCCCGGTGTCGCCGGGTGAGCGCTACGCGATCCGCTACGAGATCAACCTGATGCGCTGCATCTACTGCGGCTACTGCGCCGAGGCGTGTCCCACCGAGGCGATCACCCTCGGCCCGCGCTTCGACCTCGCCGACTACCGCCGCGAGCGGCTGGTGGCCACCAAGGAAGACCTCCTCGAGGCCTGGCCCAGCTTTGCCGAGTCGCAGCGCGACAACCCGCTCGGCGCCGGCGGCGACCAGCGCGAGCAGCCCGGACGCGCGCCGGGGGTCAGCCCGCGCATCGCGTGGGAGCGCGCCGACGAGATCGAGCGCGAGGGCGGCGAGATCCCCATGCCCGGCCACGGCGGCATCGCCGCCGACGTGCCCACGGTTGCGGAACCGGCTGTCGACGACCACGGTCGCCGGGGACGCACCGGTGACCAGGGCGGGCACGCGTGACGGCACTGACGATCGTCGTCGGCATCCTCGCGCTGGTGAGCGCGATCGGTGTCGTCAGCCTCCGCTCGACCATCTACTGCGCGCTCAGCCTGGTCGGCAACATGATCATGCTGGCCACCCTGTTCCTGCTGCTCAACGCGCAGTTCCTGGCCGCGGTGCAGGTGATCATCTACGCCGGCGCGGTGATGGTCCTCTTCGTGTTCATCATCGCCCTGCTCAGCCCAGGCTCCGAGGACCGTCCCGCCCTCGATATGCGCCTGATGGTCGGCATCGTGGCGGTGGTCTACGTGACCCTGCAGATCATGTTCCTGGTGGGCAACGGCAAGACCTACGACACCACCGCCGTCGCCTGCACCAGCGCGACCCAGCAGGACTGCTCCAAGACACCGCTGCGCGGTGGCAGGAACGGCAGCGCGGTCAACCCCGGCGCGCTCAGCTTCTATCCCGACGACGTCAACCGCACCGGCAACGTCCAGGTGGTCGGCGGCCAGCTCTTCACCACCTTCCTGCTGCCCTTCGAGATCACCTCGCTGCTGCTCATCGTCGCCGCCATCGGCGCGGTGTACCTGACCCGGCACCACTACAGCGGGAGCCGTCGAACGTGAGCCTCGACGTCTTCCCCTGGCTGATCGGGTTGAGCACCGCGCTGTTCATGATCGGCGCCACCGGTGTGCTGGTGCGGCGCAACCCGCTGGTGGTCTTCATGTCCATCGAGCTGATGCTCAACGCGGTCAACCTCGCCTTCGTCACCTTCGGCCGCTTCCTCAACAGCATGGACGGGCAGATCTTCGCCTTCATGGTGATCGTCGTCGCCGCCTCCGAGGTGGTCGTCGGCCTGGCGCTGATCACCACCGTGTTCCGCACCGGGCGTGAGCTCGACATCGACGACCTCAGCGAGATGCGCGAGTGACCAACACCACGCTGATGGGAATCCTGGGCGGGTTGCTGCTCGTGCTCCCGGTTGCCGGCGCCCTCTTCAACGGATTTGCGGGACCGCGGCTGCCGCGGCGCGTGGTCAACTGGGTCGGCCCCGGCGTGGTCGGCCTCGCCTTCGTCGTCGGCGTCGTCATCCTCACCCAGGTGCTCGGCGCGGACGAGGCGCACAAGTCGATCACCATCCGCTTCTGGCACTGGCTCGACTTCGGTCCCGGCAACCTGCAGGTGGGCTTCGACGTCACCCTCGACGCCCTGGCGGTGGTGATGATCATGGTCATCACCGGGGTCGGCTTCCTGATCCACGTCTACAGCGTCGGCTACATGGAGCACGACCCCGACATCGCCCGCTTCTTCAGTTACATGAACCTGTTCATCTTCTCGATGCTGATGCTGGTTCTGGCGGGCGACATGCTCTTCCTGATCATCGGCTGGGCGCTGGTGGCGCTGAGCTCCTACCTGCTGATCGGCTTCTGGTACCAGCGGCCCAGCGCGGTGCAGGCGGCGCGCAAGGCGTTCGTCACGCAGGTGATCGGCGACGTCGCCCTGGTCATCGCGGCCTTCCTGATCGTGGTCAACCTCAAGGGCCAGGACGGCCGCGGCATCTTCTCGCTGAGCCTGCCGACCGTGTTCTACAACGCGCAGTTCTCCTTCGCCAAGGGCGGCGGCATCATCACCGTGATCTGCGTCCTGCTCGCCATCGGCGCCTTTGCCAAGTCGGCGCAGTTCCCGCTGCACACCTGGCTGCCCGACGCCATGGAGGGCCCGACGCCGGTCTCGGCGCTGATCCACGCCGCCACCATGGTCACCGCCGGCGTGTACCTGATCGCGCGCTTCCACGTGCTCTTCGACCTGGCCCCGGTGGCGGCGGGCATGGTCGCCTGCGTGGGCATGGGCACCGCCCTGATGGCGGGCATCATCGCGCTCAGCCAGGTCGACATCAAGCGGGTCATCGCCTACTCGACGATGTCGCAGATCGGCCTGATGATCTTCGCCGTGGGCATCGGCGCCTACACCGCGGGGATGTTCCACTTCGTCACCCACGCGGTGTTCAAGGCGCTGCTCTTCATGGCCGCAGGCAACGTCATCCACGCCATGCACGACGAGCAGGACATCCGCCTGATGGGCGGCCTCGGCGACCGGATGCGCAACACCGAGCGCGCCTTCATCGCGGGATCGCTGGCGCTGGCGGGCATCCCGTTCTTCGCCGGCTGGTTCTCCAAGGAGGACATCCTGGGATTCGGCACCGTGGCGGGACCGGCGGTTCCCTCGCTGTTCCTCGTCGGCCTGGTCATCAACGTGCTCACCGGCCTGTACGCCATCCGGCTCTGGGCCGTGGTGTTCCGCGGCGAGCCGCAGACAGCGCGCGTCTTCCAGGCGCACGAGGCGCCGCGCGTCATGCTGGGGCCGGTGATGATCCTCGGCTTCCTCAGCGTGGTGCTGGGCATCTTCCTGCAGTGGCCGTTCCAGATCCTCGGCTTCTCGGCGCACTTCCTGTCCAGCTTCCTCGACCCGGTGTTCAGCCAGGCGAGCGGCATCGTCACCGAGCCGAGCACCTTCAAGGGCGCGCTGGCGCTGGCGGTGGGCACCATCTTCTCGATGGCCGGGGTGGGCATCGCCTACCGGCTCTGGTACGAGAAGCAGCCGCACCCGCAGGAGGTGGTGGGCCGCCTGCCCCGCCTGCTGCCCCAGCTGAGCTGGCACAAGTTCTACTTCGACGAGCTCTACGACGCCATCCTGGTGCGGCCCGCCACGGCGGTCGCCACCACCGCGCGCCGCGTCGTCGAACCCAGGGTGATGGACGGGTGGGTGCGGGGCATCGCCCAGTTCTTCGCCGACATCAGCATCGACTTCCGCGCCGTCCAGACGGGGCTGATCCGCGACTACGCCACCGCGATGCTCTTCTTCACGGGCATCTTCGTCGTCTTCACCGTGTTCCTGATCGCCCGATGAACAACGCATGAACCACGTGCCCTGGCTCACCCTGATCCTGGTCGTCCCCCTGGGCGGCGCGCTGCTGCTGCAGCTCGTCCCGGGATCGAATACGCGCGCCATCAAGGTGGTCACAACGGTGACCCTGCTGGCGGTGGCGGGCATCGTCGCCGGCGTGCTGGTGGGCTTCACCCACACGCCCGACCCGGCGACGTCGCAGGCGGTGCTGCTCAACGGCAGCACCAAGCCGAGCCCGATCACCTTCCAGTTCGAGGAGCACCACGACTGGATCCCGGCCATCGGGGCCAGCTACCACCTCGGTGTCGACGCCCTGTCGGGATGGCTGCTCGCCCTCGACATCGGCGTCTTCCTGCTCGGCGCCATCGTCATCTCGCGGCGCACCACGCAGCGCATGAAGTTCTACTGCGGCCTGCTGCTGATGACCTTCAGCGCCACCGCCGGCGTCCTGCTCAGCGTCGACCTGCTGCTCTTCTACTTCTTCTGGGAGGCGATGCTGATCCCGCTGTACTTCCTCCTCTCCAACTACGGGGACGAGAACCGCGGGCGCGCCACCATCAAGTTCATCATCTACACGGTGGCCAGCAGCCTGGCCATGCTGCTGGCGATCATCTGGCTGTACTTCGCCTCGCAGGCGGCGCTGCCGCCGACCGGCGGCGCCGGCCACGGCACCTTCGACCTGCAGACGCTGCTGCTCACCCCGCTGCCCAACCAGCAGCCGGTGAGCGTGCTGGGAATCACCACCTGGACGCCGCAGCAGTGGGCCTTCCTCGCCTTCGCGCTGGCCTTCGCCGTCAAGGTGCCCCTGGTGCCCTTCCACACCTGGCTGCCCGACTCGTACACGTCGACGCCGCCGCAGGTGCTCACCTTCTTCGCCGGCATCGTCAGCAAGCTGGGCGCCTTCGGCTTCATGCGCTACGGGCTCACCCTGTTCACCGGGCCGGCGCACGACTTCCGCTGGGTCATCATCGCCCTGGCCATCCTCAGCATCCTCTACGGTGCGCTCAACGCCCTGGCCGAGTTCGACATCAAGCGCATCGTCGCCTACTCGTCTGTGTCCCACCTCGGGCTGGTCGTGCTGGGCATCTTCACGTTCAACGCCAACGGGCTCAACGGCGCCATCATCCAGATGGTCAACCACGGCCTGATCATCGCCGCGCTCTTCCTCATCGTCGGCATCATCGAGGAGCGCTGCGGCACGCGCGACATTCGCGAGATCAAGGGCCTGGAAAAACGCATGCCGGTGCTCTACGTCTTCTTCCTGATCGTCACCCTGGCAGGCCTCGGCATGCCCGGCATGAACACGTTCGTCGGCGAGTTCAGCATCATGCTGGGCGCCTTCCAGACCGCGCCGGTGCTCGCCGCGCTCATCGGTGTCGGCGTGGTGCTGGCCTGCTGGTACATGCTCCGCCTCCACCAGGGCGTGATGCACGAGCCGCTGACGCCGATCGCCGAGAAGGTGCGCGACCTGCACCTGCGCGAGGCGCTGGTGCTGGCCCCGCTGGTGGCGCTGATGCTGGCCATCGGCCTCTACCCGCACCCCTTCGGCGCCGTGTCCCAGAACAACGTCAGCCAGTACGTCTCGGTGGTCACCGGCCAGCCCGTTGACCAGTCGCAGGCGAGCCGGTAGGGGAGAGGAGGAGATGCACGTTCTCGCGGCCATCCCCCCGCTGAAGACGCCCAGCGCCAACGACCTCATCGGCCTGCTGCCGGTTCTGGTCATGAGCGGCGGATTCATCGTCCTCATGCTGCTCGACCTGGTGGTGCCGGCGCGGCGCCGCGGGTGGCTGGCCGCGGGCACGGTGTTGGTGCTGGCCGCGGCCATGGGCGTCACCGTGTGGGGCTGGTTCGACGCCGCGACGCCGCGGACCATCTACTTCGACGCCATGTCGTACGACCGCTTCTCGCTGTTCGCCGACGGCATCATCATCGCCATCTCGGCGCTGGTGGTCCTGATCAGCCCCGGCTACCTCAACCGGCGCGGCCTCCACTACGGCGAGTACTACGCGCTCATCCTGGGCGCGGCCACCGGCATGATGCTGCTCGCCGGGGCCGACTCGCTGATGGTCATCTTCCTCGGCATCGAGCTGCTCTCCATCGCCCTGTACATCCTCAGCGGCTTCGCCCGCACCGAGGAACGCTCCCAGGAAGCGGCGATGAAGTACCTGCTGCTGGGCGGCTTCGCCTCCGGCATCCTGCTCTACGGCATGGTGCTCATCTACGGCGAGACCGGGCACACCCAGCTGCCCCAGATCGCCGCGGTGCTGCACGCGCACGTCAACGACATCGACCCGCTGTTCCTCGTCGGCGTGGGACTGCTCTTCGTCGGCTTCGCCTTCAAGGTGAGCGCCGCGCCCTTCCACTTCTGGACGCCCGACGTGTACCAGGGCGCGCCGACGTCGGTGACCACGTTCATGAGCGTCGGCACCAAGGTGGCCGCCTTCACCGCCCTGATCCGCGTTTTCTCGTATACCTTCGCCGACTCCTGGGACAAGTGGAACGGCATCGTCGCCTTCGTGGCCATCATCTCGATGGTGGGCGGCAACGTCGCGGCGCTGACCCAGACGTCGCTGAAGCGCATGCTCGCCTACTCCTCGATCGCGCAGGCGGGGTACATCCTCATCGGCGTCGCCGTGCAGGGCTCGCTGGGGACCATCGGCGCGCTCTACTACCTCGCCGCCTACGCGGCCACGCAGATCGGTGCCTTCGCGGTCATCACCGTGATGTCCGGCCGCGGTGAGGATCTGGACAGCTACGACGGAATCAAGGGGCTCGCCTACCGGCGACCGTATGTGGCCGCGGCGATGGCGCTGTTCCTGCTCTCGCTGGGCGGCTTCCCGCCGACCGCGGGGTTCTTCGGCAAGTTCTTCATCTTCGGCGCCGCCATCCAGGGCGGGCAGTCGTCGCTCGCGCTGTGGGGCATCGCGACCAGCGTCATCTCCGTCTTCTACTACCTGCGCATCGGACTGCTCATGTACCAGCGCCCCAAGGAGGGCGAGACGCACTACCCCTGGCCGCGCACCTCACTCGCCGGTGGGGGCGTGCTGCTCGCCTCGGCGGCGGGCACCCTGGTACTCGGCATCTTCGTGTTCCTGATCTACTCCGTGGCCACCTCCGCCCAGCACGCCGTGGCCGCGACGCTGCAGTGAGAAGCCGGCGCTAGACTGCGGGCATGGCCAGCTTCCACGGCGCCACGCGCGAACAGGCGGACCACAAGCGCATGCGACTCACCGTCGACCAGCAGGGCGGCCGCATCGAACCCTGGCTGTGGGGAGCGCGTGGGCACGCTCCAACCCACGTCTTCTCGTGGTCCCAGGTGGAGCGCATCGAGCCGGTGGTGGGGCGCTACATGAGCGGGCCCGGCATCCGCTTCGTCTTCCGTGAGGCGGTGCCGGCACTGGAGGGGTCGCCCAACGCGGCGCGCTGGCCGGCGGCCAAGGCGCCCGTCTTCCTCTGCGGCAGCGACCGCCGCTACCGCGCCGTGCTGGCCGCGGTGCCCGCCTCGCTGGTGAAGCCAGAGCCCACCGCCATCCAGGCCGGCTAGCCGAGCACCAGGTCGCGGGCGACGGCGAGGGGCGGGAAGGCGGCGCCGGTGAGGGTGTCGTGGAAGCGGCGTGCGTCCCAGCCGGGACGCCGGGAGAGCTCCTCGCGCCAGCGCAGGATCTCCAGCTTGCCGTAGGTGTAGACGAGGTAGAGCGGGTCGTAGGTGCCGCGCAGCGCCTCGCGCTCGGCGGGCAGGCGCTGCATGTAGGCGCGCTCCTCGAAGAGGCGGGTGGCCTCCTCCAGGGGCATGCCCTCGCAGTGCAGGCCGACCGCGGCGCGGAAGCGGCAGGCGCGGAGCAGGGCGTCCTGGAGCTGGGCGAGGTGGAGGAGGGGACGGCCCTCGGCCAGTCCCTGCTCGATGGCGAGCTGCTCGGTGTAGTGCGCCCAGCCCTCGATGAACCCGGCCGGGCCGAAGACGCGCCGCACCAGCGAGGGATTGCGGTAGCCGTTGAGGAAGTGGACGAAGTGGCCAGGGAAGGCCTCGTGCACCGAGACGTTCTCCAGGGCGACGTGGTTGAGCGAGCGCAGCCACTGCTCGGCCTGCTCCGCGCTCCAGTCGGGCTGCACGGTGGTGATGAAGTAGTAGTGGGCCATGCCCGGCGGGTCGAGCGGACCCGGGGCTTCGTAGGAGGCGCTCGACCAGCGCCGGAAGGCGGGCGTGGGGCGCACCTCGCAGTGGGCGTCGGCGGGGACCGAGATCACCCCGCTGCGGATCCAGAAGTCGCGCAGGCGGTCGAGCATCGCCTCGGTGGCGGGGAGCAGCTCGTCGGCGCTGGGGTGGTCGGCCTCCATCAGGGTGAAGGACTCGGCGACCGGACGCCCGGGTGCGAGGCGGCCGGCAAGCTCCACGGTCTGGGCGCCGAGGCGCTCCAGCTCGTCGTCGGCGCGCCGGCGCAGCGACTCGACCGACTCGCGGATGCCCTCCTGGGCCTCCAGCAGGGCGACGAAGGCGTCCGCGCCCAGCGCCGAATCGGGGAGTGGCCGCAGCGCTTCGACGCGGGTCGCGTAGGCCTCGCAGGCGGCAGCGCCGATCTCGACGGCGGCGTCGAGGCGCCGGGCCAGGGCGCCGTCGAGCGGTCCCAGCTCGCGGCGCACATCCTCGCGCATGAAGGCGGCGAAGCCCCGCGCACCGTCGATGGCGATGGTGCGCGGACCCTCCCACACCTCCTCGTCGAGCAGTGGCAGCGCCTGCTCCAGGAAGGCGGGGAGCTGCTCCAGGTGGCGGGCGACGGCGGCGGCGCGGTCGGGGGCGGGCGCGTAGTCGCGCGACACGTACGAGGAGACGTCGGCGGAGACGTCGATGGCGCGCCGCGGGTCGCGGGCGAAGACGCGCAGCTCGCGGGTGCGGTAGACGTCCTCGGCGAGGAAGGCACGGGCGGAGAGAACGTCGGCGCGGGTGGCGGCGTCGAGGCGGTCCAGCGGCACGCCGTCGAGCTCGTCGATGAGTGACTGGAAAGTCTCCACGCGGTGGCGCAGTGCGTCGGGACCGATGTCGCCGACCACGCCGTCGTAGGTGTGGTCGCCGCTCCAGCGGGCGAGCGCCGGCTCGAGAGCGAAGGCTTCGCGGACGACACGCTCGCAGAGGGCGCTGGCTGTCGAGGGGTCCGGGGACATCGGAGCGGGAAGTTTATCTTTCCGCGCGGCATGGCGCGCCGCTCGGGGGAGCGCCCCCCGCGCCATCGTCGCCGCTGCAGTGCCGACGACGGCAGCGTTCCCTCCGCCGGTAGACTGCCGCGTCATGGACGCCGCCCTCCGCGCCCGCCTGGCGGACATCGCCGGCGCGGGTGCCGTCGACGACGACAGCGTCAGCCCCGCCTCCACCGAGCAGCTCGACGCCGTGTGCGCCGCGCTCGCCGAGGCCGGGGCGCGCATCGCGGTGACCAGCGAACCCGCCAGCCGCACCCCGGTGCGCTCGGGCACGGTGCTGGTCTCGGTGTCGCGCTTCGACGCCGTCGAGGTCGAGGCGGAGCGCCTGGTCGCCAAGGTCGGCGCGGGGGCAACCCTCGCCGGGGTCGGCGCGGCGCTGGACCGCGCCGGGCTCACCCTCGCCACCCCCGTGCCCGGTGGCGCACCCGACGTGCGCATCGGCGAATTGGTTGCCCGCGGCCGGCTGGCCCGGCGCGCCTTCACCGGCATCGAGGCGGTGCTCCCCGGTGGGGGCAGGGTCGGCGCCGGCGGCGCGGTGCTCAAGGACGTCGCCGGCTACGACCTGGTCGGCGCGCTGCTGGGCAGCATGGGGCGCCTCGCCCTGGTCACCGGGGTGAGCCTGCGCCTGCAGCCCAAGGGCGTCGCCCAGGCGCCCGGTGCCGAGGCTCCCGGCGCGGTGCGCGGCGTGCTCGGCGACGCGCTGGAGAGCGCCTTCGACCCGGGGCGGCTGCTGACGGCGCGGAGCTGAGCAGGAAGAGAGCGGTGGGCGCGCGGCTGCGTCGGTTCTGGCGTGAGTACACGCGCATGCGCACGGCGATCTTCTTCCTGATCGGCGTGGTGCTCATCGTCCTGATCGGCAGCTTCGTGCCCCAGCAGGACACCTCGGCGCAGGCCAAGGTCGACCAGTTCCTCGCCGACCACCAGAACCTCAACTCGCTCGGTTCGCACATCGGCCTGCCGCTCACCCAGGTGTTCGTCGCGCCGCTGTTCTTCGTGCTGCTCGGCTCGCTGTACCTGGCGCTCGGCGCGTGCGTCATCCGGCGCGGGCGGGCGCTGGTGATGCGCACCATCCGCCGCCACCCGCGCAGCCCGCAGTACTGGGGCGAGTGGGGGTCGTGGCTGTTCCACACCTCGTTCTTCCTGCTGCTCGTCGCGGTGGTGTGGGGCAAGGCGACGGGGTTCCAGGGCATCGTCACCGTCACCGAGGGGCAGCGCATCACCGAGACGCGCACCGCCTACGACACCCTGCAGGAGGGGCTGCTCTTCAACGGGCAGCACTCCGGCTACCAGGTGCAGCTCAACAGCTTCCACGCCACCTACCAGGCCAACGGGCAGCCGAACGACTTCGTCAGCAACGTCACCGTCTACGACAACGGCAGGGCGGTGCAGACCAAGGACATCCGGGTCAACGACTTCCTGGGCTACAACGACGTCGACTTCTACCAGCAGGACTACGGCTGGGCGCCGCACATCGTGGTGCGCAACCCGGCGGGACAGGTGGTCTACGACGGCACCGTGCAGTTCTTCGGCGCGCAGAAGAACGTGCAGACCGGCGTCATCAAGGTGCCCGACTTCAACTACACCATCCCCGGCGCGCAGCAGTCCATCCAGCTGGGCGCGCGCATGGCGGTGTTCCCGGACGCCAAGACCATCGCCAAGGTCAACGCGGACGGCAGCATCACCCCGGGCGCGGTCAACTTCGGCCCCGGCGGCGAGGAGGCGCGCAACCCGGTGCTGCAGATGCAGCTCTGGGTCGGCGACCTCGGCCTCGACCGCGGCCGGCCGCAGAACGTCAACGAGCTGGACACCAGCGGGATGTCGCCCTACCTGCTCGACCGCACCGGCGCCAACTCGCCGTTCCCCATCACCATGGGCGAGGTCAAGCAGCTGGTCCTCCCCGGTGCCGACGCCGCGCATCCGCAGACGTTCACCATCTCCTTCCCCGGCCTCAAGCAGTACTCGCTCTTCATGGTCAAGAAGGACAACGGCGTCCCCCTGGTCTACGCCACCTTCCTGCTGATCATGACCGGGCTGATGGTCAAGCTCTATCTCAAGCCGGCGCTGGATCGCCGCTGGAAGGCCAGGCGGGGGCGGCGCACCAACATCCAGTTGCCGCCAGTTCCGACCGGAACTCGTGACCCCGCGGAGGTGGGGGCCGAGGAGGCCGAGCCGGTCAGCGTCTAACCGTGCGAGGCCCCGGCCGCGCCGGTCTGCTCCGCCGGAGGCGCGCCGACCTCCTGCGGGGGCCGGTACTGCCTGTCGACGAGCTCGTCGCCGTCGTAGGTGAGGCTGAGCATTCCGCCCTTGGCGCACTGCAGACGGTGCAGCGCATACGCGTGGCGCCGCTCCGCCTCCACCCAGTACGCCTGGACAGGGTCGCCGTGCGACACGCAGATCCCCTCCTCGCCGGGGTGGTCGCGCAGCAGGCGTGACAGCGGCGCGCGCACGCGCGCGGCCATGGCGCCCACGGTCTCGTCGTTGGGCAGCAGCCCCGGCCAGGCCATGTGCACGAACCACAGCGGCCGCTTCAGCGGCACGTCGCGCGGCTTGATGCCCTGCAGGTAGAGGCCGAAGCGGGCCTCGACCAGCTCGGGCGTGGTGGTGACCGGCACGCTGTCCAGGTACGAGGCGATGATGTGCGCCGTCTGCTGGGCGCGCTCCAGCGGGCTGGCGTAGATCTGCCGCACCGGGCGGCCGGCGAACCACTCGCCCAGCGCGTGCGCCTGGCGCACCCCCTTCTCGCTGAGACGGAAGCCGGGGAGATGGCCGTAGAGCACCCCCTCGGGATTCTCCACGTCGCAGTGGCGGACGAGGTGGAGGGTGGTGCGGACGGGGTCGCTCACGCCGACGATCCTAGCAAGCAGGGCCGCCGCCCTTGCTCGGCGATGAACCACAAAAAAGTCTGGGAAGAACACCCAACCCCGGCGGTGACGGCCGTGCCATCATTGCCGCCGCGACGAGGGGCGTCGGCAGGATATTGCGGGGGTTCCGAGATGGGAATGGGCAGCGACATCGACCAGGAGACCGCGCGCGGCGGCGCCATCGCCTCCTCCGAGGACGGCCGGCAGCCGATGGGCGTGCTCCTGCGCTTCCCCCTCGGCAGCGTCGCCGGTGACACCACGGCGCTGCGCCGCGAGGTCGTGTCCGCGCTGCGCGAACGGCGGCCGCAGGCCGTCGAGGAGATGGCGGCGGCCCTCAAGCGCGCCGGCCTCGCCGGTGTGCTCGAGCTGGGCCCGACGCCGGTCGAGCTCCGCCTCGACTCCGTCGCCCGGGTCACCCTGGCCGCCTGGGAGCACAACCGCTCCCTCCGCACCACCGACCTCGAGGAGCTGCGCCACCTGGCGGTCATCGTGGCCCGCGCCGGGGTGCCGCTCTCGCGGCTGCTGGCGTCTGTCAACGTCGCCGCCCGGGCCGGCTGGGAGTACGCCGCCGACCAGGCGGTCGCTGTGCTCAGCACTGCTCGCCCCGGCCTGGCCGGACGCATCGTCGGCGACCTGTCGATCGTCCTGCTGGAGCTGCTCGGCCGCATCGAGGGCCAGCTCGCCGTCGGCTACGCCGAGGGACGGCGCTCCTCGGACGATCCGCTGAGGCTGCCCACCACCCAGGGTTGAGCCGCCGGCCACTCGCGCTGGCGCCCGCGCCGCCGCTCCAGCTCGTTGCCGAGCACCGCCTCGAACTGTTCCAGGAAGGCGACGCTGCGCAGGCTCCGCCGCACCCGGTCCTGCATGCGCAGCCACTCGATGTGCTCCAGCGTTGCCTCCAGCGCGACCACCGACACCCGCGAGGCCACCGGACGGTAGCCGGCGCCGTCGAAGCGCTGCGGGTGCAGCCTGGTGGGCAGCATGCGCGCCAGCCAGCGCGGCCCCAGGGTGTGGTCCCACTGTCGCGCCACCTCGGTCAGCGTTCGCGCCGCCTCGCGATCTCCCCGCGCCACCACCTCGTGGTAGAGACGGCTCTGCGGGCATCCCGCCCAGCTGGTGAGGATGGTGCTGCTGAACATGAGACACGCCCCATACCTGACAGTGCCACTGCGGCAGCACATGTCAGCGCTACTGTCGCCTTGGAAGCATCATAGGAAGGCGGTCCCCGCCGTGTCGACACGCGCCCGCGCAGCCATCGCGAGTGTCAGTCGGCCGGTTCCTCCGCCGCCGCGTCGGCCATGTCGGCGCGATCCTCCGCCTCGGCGAAGGCCGGCGGCCGCACCACGCCGCGTCGCCGCCCGCCGCCGATGTTGCGCAGCAGCGGCACCGCGCTGCCGTCGCGCACCGACCGCCGCGCCGAGGTGATCGCCTGCACCTGGCTGCGCTCGCTCATCGGCGAGCGGTGCGGCGGCCGGAACGGGGCCACCCCCGCGGTGCCGAACTGGTGCCGCACGCCCGACCAGAGCGACGGCGGCGCGTCGACCAGGTCGGCGATGGTCCAGGCGATGCGCTCGTAGGTCACCCGCCAGCCGCGAAAGTGCACCCAGGCCTCGTCGGCCGAGCGCTCGATCCGCCAGCCCACCGACTCGAGGTGCTCCAGCGCTTCGTCGAAGTCCTCGCGGGGGAGCAGCACCGCGTCGTCGGGGTGGGGGTCGGTGTTGTAGGCGATGCGCATCACTCCGGCCAGCTCGCGCAGGGCCATGTAGCCCATGCGCATCAGCGGTCGCGCCTCGGCCGGGGCGGTCAGGGGATTGAGCGACAGCTGCAGCGCCGCGGCGTCGAGCACGCTGAGCAGGGCGGTGATCCAGGAGCGCATGGGGTGGGGCGACCGGAAGAGGACCAGCACCTGGTACGTGGTGTGCGTCTCGGCGACGTCGGCGGCCCATTCCTCCCAGCGGCGGTAGAGCTCGGGCAGGCTGGCCACGCTGTCGATCAGCTCGTGGCGGGCGAGGATCTCCGGACCCCAGGCGGGCACGCCGCCGCGGCTCTCCAGCAGGGTGACCAGTGTCTCGCGCCGGTTGAAGGCGCTGTACAACGTGGGCAGGTAGGCGATCTGCAGCGCCACCACGACGAGGCCGACGGCTGCCGACAGGAAGATCAGCGCGGTGGGCCCGGCGCCCGGCGCGGTGGCGAAGCCCAGGGTGAACATCGAGGAGCCGGCCACCGTGAGTCCGCCGGGAAAGGAGTCGACGAAGGGCCAGAGCATCAGCCCGAAGCCGACGTAGAGCAGAGAGACCCAGCTGATCACCAGCCCGATCAGCACGGTGGGGCCGGCCAGGGAGAGGAGCCGGTCGCGGTCCTCGTAGCGGGGGCGCCGCGAGGCGATGAAGCGGAAGCCGCCGGTGATGGCCGCCGTGACCGCGTTGGTGAGGCGCGAGCGCAGGCCGCGCGGAACCACCAGGGTCACGGTGACGCTGGCCAGGGTGGTCAGCACCAGCACCAGTCCGGCGGCGAAGCCCAGCCAGGAGAGAACTGTCATTCTTGGTGGCTCGCGCAGGCGCTGCCGGCTGGGGACGCGCAGCCGCACGCGGCATGGTGAGCACTCATCTCGTCTACGATGGCACCTCCGCAATCGCGACGTGCGGCACGAGCTAGGCCGGTGTGACACATCGGACCGCCCTCGGAGTGACCACTGAGCATCCTGCGCTACATCGCCGACAACTGGGACAGCCTGGGTCCCCAGACGGCGACCCACCTGGAGATCGTCGCCTTCGCGGTGGTCGGGGCCGCTGTGCTCGGTCTGCTCCTCGGCGTCGGGGCCGCCCGCTGGGATCGCTTCGCGGCGGTGGTCCTCGCCGTCACCAGCACCATCCTCACCGTGCCCAGCTTCGCCCTCTTCGGGCTGCTGACCATCTGGTTCGGCCTGGGCAACACCGCGGTGGTCATCGGGCTGCTGCTGTACGCGCTGCTGCCCATCGCACGCAACACCCGCACCGGAATCCAGGCGGTCGACCCCGCGGTGGTCGAGGCGGCGCGGGGAATGGGCATGAGCAGGTCCCAGGTGCTCACCCGAGTCGAGCTTCCCCTTGCCCTGCCGGTGATCATTGCCGGGCTGCGCCAGGCGACGGTACTGGTGGTCGCCATCGCCACAGTTGGTGCCACAGTCGGCGCAAACGACCTGGGCCAGCCGATCCTGGCCGCCGTCGGCCGCAGCACCGGCACCATCGAGCGCCTGATGAGCGGCCTGCTCCCGGTGGCGGCCATCGGCATCCTCGCCGACCTGCTTCTCGCCGGTGTGCAGCGCGCGCTCTCGCGCGGCCGCCTGGTTGCGGCGACGGCGACATGATCGTCTTCGACCACGTCGTCAAGCGCTACGGGGAGGACACCGTCGCCGTGCACGACCTCTCCCTGCGCATCGAGGACGGCGAGATCGTGGTGCTGGTCGGCCCCTCGGGATGCGGCAAGACGACGACGCTGAAGATGATCAACCGCCTGGTCGAGCCGACCGCCGGCACGATCAGCATCGACGGCCGCGACACCGGCGACTACGACGTCAACGCGCTGCGCCGCTCGATCGGCTACGTCATCCAGCAGGTCGGGCTGTTCCCGCATCTCAGCGTCGCCGAGAACGTGGCCACCGTGCCGCGCCTCTCCGGCTGGTCGCGCGAGCGCATCAACGCACGGGTCACCGAGCTGCTCGACCTGGTGGGGCTGCCCGCGGCGGACTACGCCAGGCGGCTGCCCGCCGAGCTGAGCGGCGGCGAGCGCCAGCGCGTCGGCGTCGCGCGTGCGCTCGCCGTCGACCCGCCGGTGATGCTCATGGACGAACCCTTCGGGGCCATCGACCCCATATCCCGCGAGCGCCTGCAGGACGAGCTGCTGCGCCTGCAGGGCGTGGTGCGCAAGACCATCGTCTTCGTCACCCACGACATCGAGGAGGCGATCAAGCTGGGTGACCGCGTCGCCCTGTTCCAGAAGGGCGGCGTCCTGGCGCAGTACGCGACGCCGGCGGAGCTGCTCGCCCAGCCCGCCTCGGACTTCGTGCGCAACTTCCTCGGTGAGGGGCGCATGGTGCGCCGCCTCAGCCTGATCCGACTGCGCGACGTGCCCCTGCCGCCGCTCAACGGCAGGCCCGCGCCCGTCGAGCGCATCGACGTCGAAGCGACGCTGCGCGATGCGCTCGACGCTGTGCTGCAGGCCGACGATGGGCGCGTCGCGGTGGTCAGCGGCGGCACGGTGGTGGGCGTGGTCGACGCCGAGACGATCCGGCGGGCCGCGCATTGACACGCATGGCCCGCCTCGGACACCACCGCGCCCATTGGATGCCGCTGGTGATCGTCGCCGCCCTCGGAGTGTCGGTCCTCGTCTACCAGACGCTGGGGCCGTCGCCGACCGACGGTGAGATCCTCAACCAGGCGTTCCTCACCGACCGGCTGGTCACCCACCTGCAGCTGGTCGGCGCCTCCTTCGCCGCCACCGTCGCGATCGGCGTGCCGCTGGGCATCGCCATGGCCAAGGCGGGGGCGTGGCTGCGAGTTCCTGTCCTGCTTGTCGCAAACCTCGGACAGGCGGTGCCCAGCATCGGCATCCTGGTGCTCTTCTACGCCTGGCTGGGGCTGGGCTCCAAGCCGGCCATCCTCGCCCTGGTGCTCTACGCGCTGCTGCCGGTGGTGCGCAACACCCTGGTCGGCGTGCAGGGTGTCGATCCCGCGGCGGTGGAGGCCGCGCGCGGCATGGGCATGACGACGTGGCAGTCGCTGCTGCGCGTCGAGCTGCCGCTGGCGTCGCCGGTGCTCTTCGCCGGGCTGCGCACCGCCCTGGTGCTGATCATCGGCACCGCGACGCTGGGCAACGTCATCGGCGCCGGCGGGCTGGGCGACGTCATCAGCGCCGGGCTCAACCAGAGTGACCGCATCGTCTTCGTCGGCGCCGTGATGGTGACGACGCTCGCACTGCTCGCCGACTGGGCGCTCTCCCTGGTGGAGCGCGCGGTCGTGCCACGCAGAATTCGCACCGCTGTGTAGACAGACCAGGACAGGAGACCCATCGTGAAGCGCATCGGCATCGCCATCCTTCTCACCGTCTGGGCGGCCGCCCTCACCGCCTGCGGCGGTGGCAACAGCCCCGCCGCCTCCAGCTCCGGCGCCGCGTCGGCCACCTGCCCGGCAGGGTCGGGGAACAGCGGCAACGGGGCCAGCATCTCCATCGGCAGCAAAGGATTCGCCGAGGAGCAACTGCTCGCGACGATGACCAAGATGGTCCTGGAGAAGCACGGCTTCTCGGTGACCTACAACCTGCAGGCCAAGGACACCGCCATCGGCAACGCGGTGCTCAACAAGCAGATCGACATGCTCTGGCAGTACACCGGCACCGAGCTCACCGATCCCGGCTACCTGGGGCTGACCAGCGGCGTGCCCACCGACCTCGACCAGGCCTTCGCGCTGGTCAAGCAGAAGGACGCGGCGCGCGGCCTGTGCTGGGTCGCCCCGGCGCCGATGGACGACACCAACGGCCTGGCCATCAAGGCCTCGGACCGGGCCACCTACGGCGACACCCTGTCGGCGTTCGGCACCTACCTGGCCTCGCATCCCAACACCAAGATCTGCATCCTGTCCGAGTTCCGCACCCGACCTGACGGACTGCCCGGTCTCAAGTCGACCTACGGCGCGTCCTACGGCAACGCCAGCTACACGGACATCGGTGGCACCGCCGAGAAGAACATCGCCAACGGCGACTGCGCCGCCGGCGAGGTGTTCACCACCGACTCGGGAATCGCAGCCCTGAACCTCTACGTGCTGCAGGACGACAAGAAGCTCTTCCCGCCCGACAACGTCGGGCTGATCGTGCGCAGCGACATCCTGCAGAAGTACCCGGCCATCGCCGCCCTGATGGCGCCGGTGGCGGCCAAGATCACCAGCACCGTCATCACCGGCCTCAACAAGCAGGTCGAGATCGACAACGCCAAGGTCGACGACGTGGCCCGCACCTGGCTCACCCAGAACGGGTTCCTGTAGGCCTTCGGTAGACCCGGCGCGTCGCGGTTCCGCCCTGTTCGCAGGGCGGGGCCGCGGCCGCCCTGGCGTAGGCTGGAGGGCGAGCGCCATGACCCTCGCAGCCACTCCCCGCGACATCCTCGCCCGCTCGCGCACCATCGCCGTGGTGGGCGCGTCGCGCGATCCCGGCAAGCCGGGACACGGCATTCCGGCCGAGCTGCGGCGGTACGGGTTTCGCATCATCCCGGTGAACCCGTACGCCGGCGGTGAGGTGCTGTTCGGCGAGCCGGTGCGCGGCTCGCTGCTGGAGGTCGACGAGCCGGTCGACATCGTCGACGTGTTCCGTCCCGCCGCGGACGCGCCGGAGATCGCGCGGCAGGCGGTGGCCATCGGCGCGGGTGCGCTGTGGCTGCAGAGCGACATCGTGTCGCCGGAGGCCCGGGGCATCGCCGAGGCAGCAGGGATGGACTACGTCGAGGACCGCTGCACCGGAGTTGAGCGCGCTCTTGGCCGGATCACCGCGGCGCGCAGCGCCTAGTCGCCGGTGGCGACCGTCAGCCCTTCGCGGCGCCAGCCGTCGATGCCGCCGATCATCTCCTTGACTCGGTAGCCCAGCGCGGCAAGCCTGGCCCCGCCGCGCGCCGCGCCGTTGCAGTGCGGGCCCCAGCAGTAGACGATCACCAGGTCGTCCGGGTCGAGTGTCGCGGCGACGCCGGCCGCGTCCATCTCCCGGTGCGGCAGCGAGATGGCGCCGGGCACGTGCGCTTCGCGATAGGCGTCGCGCGAGCGCGTGTCGACGACGACGAAACCGGGTTGTCCTGCCGCCATGTCGGCGTGCACATCGGACGGATCGGTCTCGAAGGAGAGCTTGCCGAGGAAGTGGCGCGCCGCCACGTCGGCCGGCGGCGCCGGTGTGCCCAGAACGCGCGAGGTGGTGACCGCCATCAGTGCCACGTCCACGTGCTGTCCGCAGGCGACTGCCAGTCGCGGCCGTCGCGAGTGTCGGCGCCGAAGAACGGCACCAGGATCGCCAGCGCGATCGGGATGAGGAGGAAGAGAACTCCCATGAGGCTCACTGTGGGGCTTCCCGGTCCGAGCTTCGAGTGGCAGGAACGCCACTCTTCGTGAGTTTTCTGCCATAGTCCGGGTCGTGCTCCGCAGCGTCGCGGTCCTGGCCTTCGACGAGGCGCCGGTGTTCGAGATCGGCGTCCTCTGCGAGGTCTTCGGCATGGACCGCCGGGCGGACGGTCTGCCCTTTTTCGACTTCGCGCTCTGCGCCGCGGACGGGTCGCCGGTCCGCACCTCCTCGGGGTTCCACATGGAGACCCCGCACGGGTTGGAACGGATCGCCGGGGCTGACCTGGTGGCCGTCCCCGGCTGGCATCACCCGGGCGAGCCGCCGCCCGCTGCGGCGCTCGACGCCCTGCGCGCCGCCCACGCCGCCGGCGCCCGGGTGATCAGCGTGTGCAGCGGTGCCTTCGTCCTCGCCGCCGCCGGGTTGCTCGACGGCCGGCGCGCCACCACCCACTGGCGCTACGTCTCCCTCCTCTCCGAGATGCACCCGCTCATCGACGTCAGCCCCGACGTGCTCTACGTCGACGAGGGCGACGTGCTCACCAGCGCCGGCAGTGCCGCCGGCATCGACCTCTGCCTGCACATCCTGCGCTGCGAGTTCGGCGCCGACGTGGCCAACCGCATCGCCCGGCGCATGGTGGTGCCACCGCATCGCGAGGGCGGCCAGGCGCAGTTCATCGAGACCCCGATGTCCCAGGACCGCCGCGACGGCGCCCTGGGCGGCGCGCTGAGCTGGGCGCTCGCCCACCTCGACGCGGAGATCAGCGTCGAGGTTCTCGCCGAGCGCGCCCACATGTCGCCGCGCACCTTCGTCCGCCGCTTCGCCGCGGCCTTCGGCGGCACCCCGCACCAGTGGCTGCTCGCCCAGCGCCTCACCCAGGCGCGCCGCCTGCTGGAGACCACCGACCTGGGCATCGACGAGGTGGCCAGCAGCGCCGGCTTCGGCAGCGCCGCCGCGCTGCGCGTGCACTTCGCGCGCCGGCTCGACACCTCGCCGCTGGCGTACCGGCGCACCTTTCGCAGCACCGCTGCGGCGGGCGGCTGAGGACGCGTCTGGGCTGACATGCCAAATCGCTTCACCCGCGTGCCCTCGCACCCCGTCCCTGAGCTGCCCGCCGTCGCGCGGCTGCTGGTTCCGCTCGCCGACGCCTTCATGCTGGTGATGCTGTCGCGGCCTGCAACCGGGTCGCTTCGGGTGACCTGGGTGACGCCGGCAACCCTGTGGATGTGTGCGGCACTGGCGCTCGGTGGCGTCTGCGGCGGCGTGTTCGCGCTCGTTGCGGGCGGCGGTGTGGCGTGGCTCGTTGTGGGCTGCGTGCTGTTCGCTCTCGCAGCCGGTGGCGCCGCTGTCGCCGTCGTCGGCGCGGTGCAGCGCTGGCGGCCCCTGCAGGACTCGAACCTGCGACCTCCCGCTTAGAAGGCGGCTGCTCTATCCAGCTGAGCTAAGGGGCCGGCGCGCACCAGCCTACACGGGAAGCGACGCCAGCCACGCCACCGCCAGGGCCGCGGATGCCAGCGCCAGCAAGGGAAACGGCGTGCGCCGCAGGCGAGGAAGCAGCGACGCGGCGGCGAGACACAGCAGCATCAGCGCCCACGCCATCGGCAGCGGCGCACCGCCCTGGTGCAGCGCGATCGCGAGCACCACGGTGAGCGCCGTGCAGGCGCCGAGTGACGCCACCATCAGCGCGCGCGTCCGCGACTCGCCGAGCCGCACGGGGAGGTTGCGCACGCCCGCCCGGCGATCGCCGTCGAGGTCGGGCAGCGCGTTGGCGCAGTGCAATCCCAGTGCGAGCAGTGCCGTCAGGGGGACGCACCACCAGAGCGCCGGGGTGAAGCGCCCGGCGGCGGTGAACGCGCAGATCGGCAGCGCGGTGAACCCGGCCCACCAGGGCAGCCAGGAGGCGAGCCCGCGCTTCAGGCCGACGTCGTAGGCGAGACCGGCGCCCAGTCCCACCGCGGTGGCCAGCAGCACCGCCCAGCCAAAGCTGCCGGCGGAGGACAGGCTGACCGCGCTGAGCACGACCGTGAGCGCCACCGCCCACCGCCAGGGCACGGCGCCGCGGGCCAGCGGCTTGTGCGGCTTGGCCGCCCGGTCGGAGCCCAGGTCGGCGAGGTCGTTGGCCGTCCCGATGGCGAACTGCGCCGGCAGCATGAGCAGGACCAGCCGCAGCGCCAGGGTGGGGGAGGGCACCGCCCGCAGCGCCATCGCCGCCGCCCCGACGGTGACGCCGGTCACCAGGAGCGACGGTCCGGGGTGGAGCAGGAACAGCGCCGCCTTGGGCCTCCCGCCCGTGGGATCGCGCTCGTCGAGGAGGCGCGCGACCACGTGACGCGGGCGTCCCGGCTGGGGGCCCGGCAGCCGCCTGCCGATATACTGCGGGGCCTGCGGGGTGGCCATAGCTCAGTTGGTTAGAGTGCCAGGTTGTGGCCCTGGAGGTCGAGGGTTCAAATCCCTCTGGCCACCCCACCCCCCGGCTGGAGCTACACGCCCACGGGCTGTGAGGCTCCGCGCAGGGTCGCGGCGACGACGCGGGCGGCGCGCTCGCCGACGCTTGGCGGGACGGGGCCGCCGTAGAGCAGGGCATCGCCGTGGGGGAGCCAGGTGGCGTCGTCGGCGACTGCGGCGATGGCGTTGTCGCCGCCGAGGCGGGCGAGGTAGCGGGAGGCGAGCCAGACCAGGCGGCCGCTGCCGGTCTCGGCGGCGTGCTCGCGGGCCTGCTCGGCGAGGCGGGAGCCGATCGCCAGCATGGCCATGCGCCGGGACAGGCGCCGCATCGGCAATTGCTGGGCGTCGGGGTCGAGCGAGCCGAGCAGGGCGATGTCGCGCTCGACGCGGCGGGTCTGCTCCAGCAGCACCGGTGAGAGCGGAGCGACGGGGCCGGGACCGGCGATGGTCTCTGCGCGGCGCTCCAGGTCGGCGAGGAAGTCGGGGCCGGCGCCGTGGGCGAGGGCGCGCAGCACGTCGAGGGCCATGATGTTGCCCGGCCCCTCCCAGATGGCGTGCACCGAGACGTCGCGCAGCATGCGCGAGTTGGGCCAGTCCTCGATGAAGCCGTTGCCGCCGCGGACCTCCATCGCCTCGCGGGCGCAGTGCACCGCTCGTTCCGTCCCGTGCATCTTGAGCAGCGGGGTGAGCAGGCGCCAGGTGCCGTCCCATCCCGGCTCGCCGGCGTCGTTGCGGTCGATCGCTTCCGAAACTGCCATGGCCGCGGTCAGCCCGGCCGTGGAGTCGACGACCAGCTCGGCGAGGGTGTCGCGCATCATCGGGTGCAGGGCGAGCTGGCGACCGAAGGTGCTGCGCAGGCGCGCGTGGGTGAGCGACTCGTGGGCGCTGCGGCGCATCGACCCCGCCGTCGCCGTGGCGATGCCGACTCGGGTGAGGTTGACCATGTCGAGCATCTGCTTCATGCCCCGGCCGATGTCGCCGACCGGCCAGGCGAACGCTTCGCGCAGGCCCAGCTCCGACGACGCCATGGCGCGCGTGCCGTACTTGTCCTTGAGCCGGTGCAGCACGTAGCTGTTGCGCGTCCCGTCGGGAAGCATGCGTGGCATCAGGAAGAGGCCGAGGCCCCGGCTGCCCGCGCCGGCGCCCTCGGGACGGGCCATCACCAGCACCAGGTCGGAATGCGCACAGCTGGCGAACCACTTCTCGCCGGTGAGGCGGTAGGTGCCGTCGTCCTGGCGCACCGCGACGGTCTCGTTGGCGCCGACGTCGGACCCGCCCGCCTTCTCGGTGAGGAACATCGCCATGGTCATGTGGTTGCCCGTGTCATCGGTGAGGCGCGGCACGAAGCGCGCGGCCAGCGCCGGGTCGTTGCGCTGCAGCGCGCGCGCACCGGCGTCCATCATGCCGATGGGGCAGCCGGTGATCGCCTGGTCGGCCTGCAGGAACAGGTAGTGCACGGCGCTCACCAGGGGGCGCGGCGCCCGGCCCTGCAGCCCGCGCCAGCCGGAGGCGTATCCCATGCGCACCGAGCCGAAGCCCAGCACGGTGCGCTCGATCTCCTTGTAGGCGGGATGAAACTCGATCTCGTCGATGCGCTCGCCGCGAGCGTTGAACTGATGCAGGATCGGGGGGTGGCGATCGGCCTGCGCCGCCAGCGGCTCGAGCACGGTGGGAGAGAGCCGCCCCGCGTCCTGCAACGCGGATTCGGCGACGGGCCAGATCGCCTCGCCGACACTGCGGCGCACCAGCCACCGCAGGTGTTCGTCGGGGGCGTACCAGTCGTCGTCCGCCGGCAGGGGGATGTGCCGGGCTCCGGGATCGCTGGGCAGCGTCATGGTGTGTCGGCCCTCCGCGCGCGAGTTGCGGCCAGTCTGGACGGATACTCCGAGGACAGGGTGGCGAGCACCGCCGCCTCGGCGGCGGGACGGTCGAAGGCGTCGCCGGCGCCGGCGGATTCCAGCGCGATGCCCAGCACCGTGGCCCAGAAGGCGCGCGCCACCGCCACGGGCGGCGCGGCCAGCGACCACCCCTGCGCGGCACAGCGCTCGGCGACGGCCCGGGCGCCCTCGTGGTGCAGCCGGTCGAGGGTGCGGGCGATGAGAGGTCGCAGGTCGCGGCGGTGGCGGGCGAGCAGGAGCGCCTCGGCGAAGACGGGCAGGGCCGGGGAGTCGAGGGCCACGGCGCTGAGGCGGGCGGCGTAGGCGTCCTTGCTGCGGGTGCGGCGCCCGGCGGCCTCGACGGCGCTGGCCGCGTGGAGCACCTCGCGGCAGGCGGCCTCGACGAAGAGCGCCTCCTTGGAGCCGAAGTAGTAGGTCACCTGGCTCGGGAAGGCGTCGGCGATCGCGGCGATCTCGGTGAGCGACACGTCGGCCAGGCCGCGCTCGCCGAACAGCCGCGCGGCGGCGTCGAGCAGCGCGGAGCGGGTGCGCTGCCCCGAGCTTCGCGTGGCCCGGGCGGCGTTGCGGGCGGAGGTGGCGACGGCCATGTCTGGATGTTTGTACGCCAAACATATAGGGATGGTCAAGACTCTTTACAGGGCGCGCCTTCACATATGTGGCTGCGGCGTGCCACCCTCGGGACGAGAGGCGATGGCGGGTTGACTTCGGTGTTGCGAGGAACGTGGCGTGAGGCGTTGGACGATCACTCTTCTGGGGGCTGTGGCCGCCCCGGTGTTGCTCGGGGCCAGCAGTTGCGACTCCTCGGGCTCCGGGGCCAACGCGAGTCCCACGGCGAACCAGGCGAGCGCGGTGCCGGTGACGACGGCCGCGCCGGTCACCACCGCGGTGCCGCAGGTCACCAAGCAGCCGACCGCGCCGCCGGTCGTCGCCACGTCGGCGGCGGCACCGGTGAAGACCGCCGCGCCCGTCGTTGTGACATCGGCGCCGGCGGTGGTCGCCCCGCCTGCCTCCGCGCCGGCTGCGCTGGACCCCCACGCCGTCGCGTACAACGCCGGTGCCACCGCCATCTGCGCTGACGGCAGCTACAGTTTCAGCGCCAACCGGAGCGGCACGTGCTCGCAGCATGGCGGCGTCCACTGGTGGACGGGGAGAGTGGGCGCGCCGGGACCGGGGACGCACTGACCCGCGAGGGAATCAGCGCTCGACCCAGATGTTCCGCCGCCGCATCACGTCGCGGAGCGTGCCGATGCGGTCGGTCATCACGCCGTCGACGCCCATGTCGAGCAGGTTCTCCATCTCCCGCTCGTCGTCGATGGTCCACACGTGCACCTTCAGCCCGCTGCGATGCGCGGCGCGCAGCAGCGCGGGCGTGAGCAGCGGAACACCTCGCGTGCGCAGGGGAATCTGCAGGCAGTCGGCCCCCTGGCGTGGCATCCATCCGGTGCGGCAGCAGGCCCACGCTGCGGCGATGGCGCGCGGACCCATCGAGGTGCAGACCCGGTCGCCGCTGAGAGCCCGCACCCGGGCGATGCGCGCGTCGGAGAACGATCCGACGCAGACGCGGTCGAAGGCGTCGTGGCGCCGCAGCACGTCGACCAGCGGCGCCACCACGGCGTCCGACTTCGGGTCGATGTTGACCCGAACACCGGGCCACGCGTCGAGCAGCGCGTCGAGGCGCGGCACCCGAAGCTCGAGTCCGCGATGGGGAAAGGTCAGGCCGCCGTCCACGGTGAACGCCCAGC
Organism: Candidatus Dormiibacterota bacterium; assembly: GCA_035995545.1. Taxonomy (GTDB): domain Bacteria; phylum Chloroflexota; class Dormibacteria; order Aeolococcales; family Aeolococcaceae; genus DASRDZ01. Next base: position 304,049 of record DASYKI010000007.1, on the reverse strand, counting down.
CCGCGTCGGCCTGCTCGACCTCGGCCGCGGACAGCGCGACGATCGGCCCGCTGCGGTCGCTGACCCGGTCGAGCACGGAGTCGTGGAAGGCCATGACCACGCCGTCGCCGGTGACGTGGACGTCGGTCTCGAGGTAGTGGTAGCCCATCGCCACGGCGGCGGCGAAGGCGGGCAGGGTGTTCTCGGGATGGTCGCCGGCGCCGCCCCGGTGGGCGAAGGGGATGGGGTGGGGCCAGTCCAGGAAGGGCCGCAACCGGCTCACCGCGGCGCGGGCGAGGCGTGGTGGGCGACCATGCGCCACCCCTCCGCCTCGCGGCGGAAGACGTTGGTGGCCAGCACCTCGCCGCGGGCCTGCCCCGCCTGCCCGGCCTGGCGGACGCGCTCCACCCCGTGGAACCAGGCGACGCGGTCGTCGCCGTCGGCGGCCACCTCCTCGAACTCGATCTCCATGTAGGCGGTGTTGCGGAAGATCGCCGCCCACGAGGCCATCACCTCGTCGGCGCCGAGCAGCGTCTCCCAGCCCGGGTGGATGCAGAGCAGCGGTGGCTGCCGCGACCACACCCTGGCCATCGCGTCCGCGTCGAGCTTCTCGAAGGCGGCGTAGAAGGCGGTGTTGGCGGCGCGGGCGTCGTCGATGGGGGAGGACATCGGGTGCGATCATGCCGTATCCCCCGCCGGCATCTGCGCGTCCACCGCGCGATCCGTCACCCTTGCACCCCGTGGAACTGACAACCCAAGCCCCTCCCGGCCTCGACCTCGACACCGTCTCGCGCTGGCTCGACCCGCTCGTCGGTGGGCTGGACGGCCCGCTGCGCGCGGCGCTGATCGCGGGCGGCCGCTCCAACCTCACCTACGTGATCGCCGACGCGCAGCGCGAGTGGGTGCTGCGCCGCCCGCCGCTGGCCCACGTGCTGCCCACCGCGCACGACATGGCCCGCGAGTACCGTGTCATCAGCGCGCTGGGGCCGACCGACATCCCCGTCCCGCAGACCATCGGCCTGTGCACCGACCCGGATGTGCTCGGCGTGAGCTTCTATGTCATGGAGCGCGTCCACGGCCACGTCATCCGCGACGAGCTGCCGTCCGAGTACGCCGACTCGCTGGAGACGCGCGCCACGCTCTCACGCGTGCTGATGCAGACGCTGGGACGCCTGCACGACGTCGATCCCGCGTCGGTCGGACTCGACACCTTCGGCAAGCCGGCGGGGTACCTGAGCCGGCAGCTGGCGCGCTGGTGGATGCAGTGGGAGGCGTCGGCGACGCGCGAGCTTCCCGAGATGGAGGAGCTGCGCCGCCGCCTCGAGGCCGGCCTTCCCGAGCAGGGAGCGCCCGGCATCGTGCACGGCGACTACCGGCTCGACAACGTGATGTTCGCCCCCACCGACCCCTCGGACATCCTCGCCATCCTCGACTGGGAGATGTGCACCCTGGGCGACCCGCTGGCCGACCTCGGCCTGCTGATGGTGTACTGGTCCGACCCCAGCGATCCGCCCGCGCTCGTCGACGGCATGGCGCTGACGCCGGTCACCCGGCAGCCCGGTTTTCTCTCGCGCGACGAGCTGGTCGCCGAGTACGCCGGCACCAGCTCGCGCGACCTCTCCAACCTGGCCTGGTACACCTGCCTCGGCTACTACAAGCTGTCCATCGTCGCCGAGGGCATCCACGCCCGCTTCCTGATGGGGCAGACGGTGGGGGAGGGCTTCGAGGTGATGGGCCCGCGCGTACCGCTGCTGGTCAACATGGCGCTGCAACTGGGCGAGCGGTCAGGACTGCGAGGACTGAGCGGCTAGGGCTCAGAGGCACACGCCTCAGGCGCAAACCTCAGGCGCAAACGGTCAGGCGATCGTGCGGAGGGCCTCGGGGAGCCGGGTAGCGCCCATCAGGTGCTGGTCGACACCGCGTGCTACCTGGCGGCCCTCGGCGATGGCCCAGACCACCAGCGATGCGCCGCGATGCGAGTCGCCGGCGGCGAAGACGCCGGGAACACTGGACATCAGCGCCTCGTCGGTCCTGACGTTGCCGCGCGGGTCCAGCTCGACGCCGAGATCCGCGACCAGGCCCTTCTGCACCGGGGAGAGGAAGCCGGCGGCGATCAGCACCATGTCGCAGTCCATGGTGAACTCGCTGCCCTCGACGGTGACGAACTGCGGCCGGCCGTCGACGACCTTCGACTCGACGCGCACCGCGTGCAGCTTCTCGACCCGGCCGTTGCTGCCGCTGAACCCGGTGGTCTGGATCGAGTAGTCGCGCACGCCGCCCTCCTCGTGCGCGGTGGAGGTGCGCATGACCAGCGGCCAGGTGGGCCAGGGGTTGTGCGGGGCGCGCGCGTCTGGGGGCGCGGGCATGACCTCGAACTGGTGCACCGACGCGCACTTCTCGCGGTGCACGTTGCCCAGGCAGTCGGCGCCGGTGTCGCCGCCGCCGAGGATGATCACCCGCTTGCCCGCCGCGGTCAGCGTCCTCGCCGGCGGGATGAGGTCGCCGGCGACGCGCTTGTTCTGCTGGGGCAGGTACTCCATGGCGAAGTGCACGCCGTCCAGCTCGCGACCGGGGACGCCGACGTCGCGGGGATCGCCGGCGCCGATGCAGAGCACCACCGCGTCGAAGCGGCGCAGCAGGTCGTCGGCGCTGACGTCGACCCCGATGTCGTAGTTGGTCTCGAAGATGACGCCCTCGGCGCTCATCTGCTCGAGGCGGCGGTCGATCACCCACTTCTCCAGCTTGAAGTCGGGGATGCCGTAGCGGAGCAGGCCGCCGATGCGGTCGTCCCGCTCGTAGACGGTGACCTTGTGGCCGGCGCGGTTGAGCTGCTGCGCGGCGGCGAGCCCCGCCGGCCCGGAGCCGACCACGGCGACGCGCTTGCCGGTGCGGTGCGAGGGCGGCTGCGCCTGCACCCAGCCCTCGTCCCAGGCGCGGTCGATGATCGAGACCTCGATCTGCTTGATGGTCACCGGGTCGTCGTTGATGGAGAGCACGCAGGCGGGCTCACATGGCGCCGGGCAGATGCGGCCGGTGAACTCGGGGAAGTTGTTGGTGGCGTGGAGGCGGGAGATGGCCGCCTCCCAGTCGTCCTTGTAGACGAGGTCGTTCCACTCGGGGATCAGGTTGCCCAGCGGGCAGCCGTTGTGGCAGAAGGGGATGCCGCAGTCCATGCAGCGGGCGCCCTGCTCGCGCACCGCCTCAGCGGCGAACGGCAGGTAGATCTCGCGGTAGTCGTGGACGCGCTCGTCGACGGGACGCCGAGGCGGCAATTTGCGATGGAACTCGATGAAGCCGCCGAGCTTGCCCATCAGCCGACGAGCTCCAGCGACACGCTGCGCCGCGCCAGCAGCACCCGCTTGTAGTCGACCGGCATCACCTTGACGAACTTCTGGACAGCCCTGTCCCAATCGAGCAGGACCCGCTCGGCGACGCCGCTGCCGGTGTAGTCGCGGTGGCGCTGCAGGAGCGAGCGCAGCGCCTCCAGGTCCTCGTCGTCGAGCGACTCCAGCTCGACCATGCCGTGGTTGCAGCGCTCGGCGAAGGTGCCTTCCTCGTCCAGCACGTAGGCGACACCGCCGCTCATCCCGGCGGCGAAGTTGCGGCCGGTCCTGCCCAGAACCACGGCGATGCCGCCGGTCATGTACTCGCAGCCGTGGTCGCCGACGCCCTCGACCACCGCGTGGGCGCCCGAGTTGCGCACGCAGAAGCGCTCACCGGCGACGCCCCGGAAGAACGCCTCGCCCGAGGTGGCGCCGTAGAGCACCACGTTGCCGACGATGATGTTCTCCTCGGGCACGAAGCGGATGCCCTCGGGCGGCATGACCACGATGCGGCCGCCGCTGAGCCCCTTGCCGACGTAGTCGTTGGCGTCGCCGCGCAGCGTCAGGGTGACGCCGCGAGCCAGCCAGGCGCCCAACGACTGCCCCGCCGAGCCGGACAGCCCGATGCGGATGGTGTCGTGCGGCAGCCCGTTGCTGCCATAGCGCAGCGCGATCCGCCCGCTGAGCATGCCGCCCACGGTGCGGTTCTGGTTGCGCACCGGCAGGTCGACCTGCACCGGCTCACCGCGCTCCAGCGCCGGCTCGCACAGCGCGATCAGCTCGTGATCCAGCGCCCGCGCCAGCCCGTGATCCTGGTCGATGACCTTGCGCACGTCGACGTTGCCGGCCACCACGGGCTTGTGCAGGATGGCCGAGAAGTCGAGGCCGCGCTGCTTCCAGTGGTCGAGGGCGGCGCGCATGTCGAGGTGCTCGACCTGGCCGATCATCTCGTCGAAGCTGCGGAAGCCGAGCGAGGCCATGATCTCGCGCACGTCCTCGGCGATGAAGGTGAAGAAGTTGACGACGTACTCGGCCTTGCCGGCGTACTTGTCGCGCAGCTGCGGGTCCTGGGTGGCGATGCCCACCGGGCAGGTGTTGAGGTGGCAGACACGCATCATGATGCAGCCGGTGGCGACCAGCGCCGAGGTGGCGAAGCCGAACTCCTCGGCGCCGAGCAGCGCGCCGATGACCACGTCGCGCCCCGTCTTCATCTGGCCGTCGGCCTGCAGCACCACGCGCGAGCGCAGGTCGTTCATCACCAGCACCTGCTGGGTCTCCGCCAGGCCGATCTCCCACGGGATGCCCGCATGCTTGATCGACGACAGCGGCGACGCGCCGGTGCCGCCGTCGTAGCCGGCGATGACGATGTGGTCGGCGTGCGCCTTGGACACGCCCGCGGCGACCGTGCCCACACCGACCTCGGCGACCAGCTTCACGGAGATCCGCGCCCGGGGGTTGGCGTTCTTGAGGTCGTGGATCAGCTGGGCCAGGTCCTCGATGGAGTAGATGTCGTGGTGCGGGGGCGGCGAGATCAGGCCCACGCCCGGCGTGGAGTGGCGCAGCTTGGCGATGTACTCGTCGACCTTGTGGCCGGGGAGCTGGCCGCCCTCGCCGGGCTTGGCGCCCTGGGCGATCTTGATCTGCAGCTCGTCGGCGTTGACCAGGTAGTTGATGGTCACGCCGAAGCGGGCCGAGGCCACCTGCTTGATCGCCGAGCGCCGCCAGTCGCCGTTGGCGTCGCGCTGGTAGCGGCGCTCGTCCTCGCCACCCTCGCCGGTGTTCGACTTGCCGCCGATGCGGTTCATGGCGATGGCCAGGGTCTCGTGCGCCTCCGGAGAGATCGACCCCAGCGACATGGCGCCGGTGGCGAAGCGCCGCACGATCGACGAGGCCGGTTCCACCTCCTCGATGGGCACGGGCTCGCGCAGCGGCTTGAGGTCGAACAGTCCGCGCAGCGTCTTCATCTGCCGCGAGTTGTCGTTGACCATGCGCGCGTAGTCGCGGTACCAGGCGACGTCGTTGGCCTTGACCGCGTGCTGGATGGTGGCGATGGTCTCGGGATTCCAGTGGTGGTGCTCGCCGGTGCGGCGCCACTGGTAGTTGCCACCCTCGTCCAGAACCGGGTCGCCGATGCGGTTCTCGGGATAGGCGTCGCTGTGCCGGGCCAGCGCCTCGCGGGCGATGACGTCGAGGCCGACGCCGCCGATGCGCGAGGCCGTGCCGGTGAAGTACCGGTCGATCACGGTGCGGGCGATCCCGATGGCCTCGAAGATCTGCGCGCCGCAGTAGGACTGGATGGTGCTGATGCCCATCTTGGAGATGGTCTTGAGCAGGCCCTTGTTGACCGCCTTGACGAACATCGCCTGCGCCTTGTCGGCGTGCACGCCCTCGGGCAGCAGGCCGCGGCGCTCCAGCTCGTGGAAGCTCTCGAAGGCGAGGTACGGGTTGACCGCCTCGGCCCCGTAGCCGATGAGCAGGGCGAAGTGCTGCACCTCGCGCGGCTCGCCGGACTCGACGACCAGGCCGACCGACGTGCGCGTCGCCTCGCGCACCAGGTGGTGGTGCACCGCGGCGGTGGCCAGCAGCGAGGGGATGGGCACGTGCTCGGCGTCGGCGGTGCGGTCGGAGAGCACCAGGATGGCGTAGCCCTCGGCGATCTTCTCCGAGGCCAGCCGGCAGATGCGATCCAGGGCGCGCTGCAGCCCGTCGTCGCCCTCGCTGCGGTGGAAGGTGGTGTGCAGCGTCGCTGCGGGGAAGGCGCGCTGGGTGACGTGGCGCAGCTTGCCCAGGTCGCCGTTGGTGAGCACCGGGTGGGGCATCTCCAGCCGGCGCGCCTGCGCCGGGCCCTGCTCCAGCAGGTTGCCGCCCGTGCCCAGGGTGGTCACCAGCGACATCACCATCTGCTCGCGAATCGGGTCGATGGGCGGGTTGGTGACCTGGGCGAAGAGCTGCTTGAAGTAGTTGAAGAGCGGCTGTGGCTTCTCCGACAGCACCGCCGGCGGCGTGTCGTTGCCCATCGAGCCGACCGGCTCCTCGCCGGTGGCGATCATCGGCGCCAGCAGGAACTTGAGGTCCTCCTGGGTGTAGCCGAACATCTGCTGGCGGATGAGCAGCGAGCCCTTGTCGATCTCGGGCAGCTGCTCGGAATCCTCCAGCTCGTGCAGGTACACGGTGCCCTGGCGGATCCACTCGCGGTAGGGATGCTGGGTGGCCAGGCGCGACTTGGTCTCGCCGTCGTCGAGGATGCGCCCGTTGACGGTGTCGACGAGCAGCAGGCGGCCGGGCTCGAGCCGCCACTTGCGCTCGATGCGACCCGGCGCGATGTCGAGCACGCCGGCCTCGGAGGCCATCACCACCAGGCCGTCGCGCGTCACCAGCCAGCGGGCGGGACGCAGGCCGTTGCGGTCGAGAGTGGCACCAATCACGCGGCCGTCGGTGAAGGCGATGGCGGCGGGGCCGTCCCACGGCTCCAGCAGCGACGAGTGGAACTCGTAGAAGGCGCGGCGGTCGGCGTCCATGAGCTTGTTGTCGTGCCACGCCTCGGGGATGGTCATCATCATGGCGTGCTCGACGGGGCGCCCGGTCATGGCCAGCATCTCGACCGCGTTGTCGAACTGCGAGGAGTCGGAGCCGCGCTCGTCGATCACCGGGAGCAGCTTGGCGATGTCGTCGCCGTACATCGGCGACTTGAACTTCGACTGCCGCGCCCGCATCCAGTTGACGTTGCCGCGCAGGGTGTTGATCTCGCCGTTGTGGGCGATGTAGCGGAAGGGCTGGGCGATGTCCCAGCGGGGCAGCACGTTGGTGGAGAAGCGCGCGTGCACCAGCGCCAGCGACGACACCACGTCCGCCTCGCTCAGGTCGGGGTAGAAGGGCGAGATCTGGTCGGCGATCAGCATGCCCTTGTAGACCAGGGTGCGTGCCGACAGCGAGCAGATGTAGAAGAGGTGCTCCGCGTCGACGCCGCTCTCGGCGACGCGCCGCTCGATCACCTTGCGGAGCACGTAGAGACGGCGCTCCAGGGTGTCGCCGAGCAGCCCGATGGAGCCGACGAAGATCTGCCGGATCGCGGGCATTCCCTCGCGCGCCAGCCAGCCGATCGCCTCGGGGTGGTGGGGGACGTCGCGCCAGCCGAGCAGGCGCACCCCCTCGTCCTCGCAGGCCTGGGCGACGATGCGCTCGCAGGCGGCGCGGTCGTGCTCGTCGGTGGGCAGGAAGAGCATGCCCACGCCGTACTCGCCGCGCGGCGGCAGGTCGACCCCGCTGACGCGCCGGAAGAAGGCGTCGGGGACCTGGATGAGGATGCCGGCACCGTCACCGGTGTTGGGATCGCATCCGCAGGCGCCGCGGTGGCCGAGGTTGACCAGCGCCTCGATGCCCTGGGCCACGATCGAGTGCGAGCGCTCGCCGGCGATGCTGGCCACGAAGGCCACACCGCACGCGTCGTGCTCGAACTGCGGGTCGTAGAGACCCTCGGGGTGGCGAGGAGGGGTCATCGCTGGCGGGTCCGTCCAGTGGGTGTGCGCGGGCGGCGGAGAGAAAAAACGCCTCCCGCCACCTCGCCTGGTTGGGCGTTGGTGTGGCAGAGGGCGGACTCGGCGGGCCGTGTCGGTGCACCTACGACCCTTTGAATGGCGAAGGATACAGCACACTGGCGAAACCGTGAAGGGCTCCGGGAGGGCCCGACCGCAGCAATCGGAGCGGCGAGGGCGGCCGATTCGTGCTCAGCGGGGCCGTGTCGCGCCCCGTCAGATGACATAGGTCAGGGGTGGTCGGGGCCCGGTGCCCGCCGGCGGCGACCGGGACGAACTGCCGATCCGTCGTGGGCGCACCTCTCTTCGCTAGGATGCAGAACCGGAATGTCGACAGGCTCTACGCAGATCGCCGCCGGTACCGTCACCGGCCAGCACAGCACCACGTCGCTCGGTGAGCGGGTGCGCCGCTCGGCGCCGTGGTGGCTGCTGCCCACGACGGTCGTCACCGTCCTCACCGGGTTCTCCGTCTACGCCATCTGGACGGCGCTGGTGGGGCACAATGAGTGGGGGCCGTATCTCTCACCGTTCTACTCGCCGCAGGTGCTGGTGGGCCGCACCGCGATCAGCCCGGCATTCTTCGTGCTCTGGATGCCGCTGAGCTTCCGGGCCACCTGCTATTACTACCGCAAGGCGTACTTCCGCAGCTTCTTCCTCGACCCGCCGTCGTGTGCGCGCGAGGAGCCGAGCGCGCGCAAGAACTACAGGGGCGAGACGAGGCTCTTCGTCCTCAACAACCTGCACCGCTACACCCTGTACCTGGCCATCCTGGTCGTCGGCTTCCTCTGGTACGACACCTACAAGGCGTTCTTCACCAGCGACGGCAAGAGCGCGCAGATGGGCCTGGGCACCGCGATCATGCTGCTCAACGTGGTGCTGCTCAGCGGCTACACCTTCGGCTGCCACGCATTCCGCCACCTCATCGGCGGCAAGGTCGACTGCTACTCCTGCGTGCGCGGCGGCATGGCCCGCTACAAGGCGTGGAGGGGCATCACCGTCCTCAACGTGCGCCATCCCATGTGGGCCTGGCTGAGCATGTTCAGCGTGGTCGCGGTCGACATCTACATCCACATGCTGAACGCGGGCTGGTTCGTCGACCCGCACATCACCTTCTAGACGATGGCTGAGAGCGTCATCACCCACGACTGCGACGTCCTCGTCATCGGCGCGGGCGGCGCGGGGCTGCGCGCGGCGGTGGCCGCTGCGGAGGCGGGCTGCTCGGTGAGCGTCGTCACCAAGTCCCTGCTCGGCAAGGCGCACACCGTCATGGCCGAGGGCGGCATCGCCGCGGGGCTGGGCAACGTCGACGAGAAGGACGGCTGGACCGTGCACTTCGCCGACACCATGCGCGGCGGCCAGATGATCAACAACTGGCGCATGGTGGAGATCTACGCGCGCGAGGTCATCGACCGCGTCTTCGAGCTGGAGCGCTGGGGCGGGCTGTTCGATCGCACCCCGGACGGCCGCATCATGCAGCGCGCCTTCGGTGCCCACACCTACCGCCGCCTCTGCCACGTCGGCGACCGCACCGGCCTGGAGCTGATCCGCACCTGCCAGGACCGCGCCGTGCACCAGCCCGGCGTCGACATCCACATGGAGTACACGCTGACCCGCCTGCTCAAGGACGGGGACCGGGTCAGCGGTGCGATGGGATACCGGCGCAGCGACGGCAGGTTCGTCGTCTTCCGGGCCAAGGCGGTGGTCATGGCCAGCGGCGGCTGGGGCCGCATGTACAAGTACACGTCGAACTCCTGGGAGGGCACCGGCGACGGCGCGGCCATGGCCTACGAGGCGGGCGCCGAGCTGCTCGACATGGAGTTCGTGCAGTTCCATCCCACCGGGATGATCTGGCCGCCCGGCGCGCGCGGCATCCTGGTCACCGAGGCGGTGCGCGGCGAGGGCGGCCTGCTGTTCAACAGCGAAGGCAAGCGCTTCATGCTGGAGTACGACCCCAAGAAGCAGGAGCTGTCGTCGCGCGACGTCGTCGCCCGCTCCATCTTCAAGGAGGTGCAGGCGGGCCGCGGCTCGACGCACCACGGTGCCTACCTCGACATCCGCCACCGCGGCGCCGACTACATCAAGAAGAAGCTGCCGTCGATGTACGAGCAGTTCCACGCCCTGGCCAGCGTCGACATCACCAAGGAGCCCATGGAGGTCTACCCGACCATCCACTACACCATGGGCGGCATCCGCGTCGAGCCGGAGACGGCGGCGACCACCGTGCCGGGTCTCTACGCCGCGGGCGAGAGCGCCGGCGGACTGCACGGCGCCAACCGGCTGGGCGGCAACTCGCTGGGCGACATCCTCGTCTTCGGGCGGCGCGCCGGGATGGCCGCGGCCGAGTACGCCAAGGTGCGCGGCGTGGCACCCGCGCTGAGCGACAGCGAGATCGAGGCAGAACAGGCCGCGCTGGTGAAGCCTCTCGACGGGGCCGCGTCCGGCAAGGCCGAGAACCCGTACCTGATCCACGAGGCCCTGCAGGACGCCATGCAGGACGACGCCGGCATCGCCCGCACCGAGGAGTCGCTGACGCGCGCGCTGCACAACATCCAGGCGCTGCAGGAGCGCGTGCCCAACGTGCACGTCGGCGGCGGGCGCACCTACAACCCGGGCTGGCACACCTGCCGCGACGACGTCTTCATGCTGATCATCTCCGAGTCCATCGTGCGATCCGCGCTGGAGCGCAAGGAGAGTCGCGGGTCGCAGTGGCGGCTCGACCACCTGGAGAAGGATCCCGAGCAGGGCAGAGTCAACTACGTCACCTACAAGGGGAGCGACGGCACCATGAAGGTGAAGGCCGTTCCCGTCGAGCCGCTCCCGGTGGAGCTGAGCAAGTTTCTCGAGGACTCCTGATGGCCACCGTGAGCGAACCAGCAGCAGCCGTCGCCGGGCCCGAGCACATGCCCGACCACGCCACCGGCGAGATGGTCGACTTCAACGTCTTCCGCGGCACGCCCGAGACGGCGCAGGGCGACAAGGCCTACAAGGTGCCGATGGTCCCCGGCATGGTCGTCCTCGACGCCATGCACTACATCCAGAAGCACGTCGACACCGACCTGGCGGTGCGCTGGAACTGCAAGGCGGCCAAGTGCGGCTCGTGTTCCGCCGAGGTCAACGGGCGTCCGGTGTTGCTCTGCAAGACGCGTGTCGACGAGATGCCCGAGGGCCCCATCACGGTGCGCCCCATGAAGGCGTTCCCGCTGATCAAGGACCTGGTCACCGACGTGTCGGGCAACTTCGCCGTCAACCAGAAGATCACGCCCTTCAGCCCCACCGAGGCGGACGCCAACGACCCCCAGCCCTGGCGCATCAAGGAGCCCGACATCGAGCGGCTCTACGAGTTCCGCAAGTGCATCGAGTGCTTCCTCTGCCAGGACGTCTGCCACGTGCTGCGCACCCACGACCTGCACGACCGCTTCTACGGTCCGCGCTTCTTCGTGCGCGTCGCCGGCCTGGAGATGCATCCCAAGGACGCCGCCGACCGTCGCGACGAGGTGCGCGAGGACGGCGGCATCGGCTACTGCAACATCACCAAGTGCTGCAGCGAGGTGTGCCCCGAGCACATCCACATCACCGACAACGCGATCATCCCGTTGAAGGAGCGCGTCGTCGACAGGCACTGGGATCCCATCAGCTGGGTGGGAAGGAAGCTGCGCGGCAAGTAGGCCCGCGTGAGCGTGTGAGCGCCGCACCGCCGTGATCACCGACGTCGTCCTCGGCGTCGTGCTGGTCGCCCTGGTGGTCGGGCTGGTCATGCTGCGCCGCTACGTCGGCACCGAGGAGTTCCGCCGCGGCGACCTGCGCCGCGCCAGCCTCGGCCTGCTGATGGCCATCGGGCCGTTCTTCGGTGTCCACCCCAAGCCGCCGGAGCCCGAGCCCACCTCGGTCCTGACTGCCAAGGGCGATGACGACGACGATCCCCTCGACGAGATGGGCGTCGAGCTGCACGACCAGCGCGACGAGACCACGCACGGAGGCACCTGACATGGCGCTGACCACCAACATGGTCACCATCGACTGCGTCGAGACCGCACCGCTGGTCGACTTCTGGACCAAGGCCCTGGACTACGCCGTGTATCGCGACTGGGGCGACTACGTGCTGCTGATCCCGACGGATCGCGGCAGCGCCCTGCGCATCGGACTGCAGCGCGTCCCGGAGCCGCGCAGTGGCAAGAACCGCGCCCACCTCGACTTTGTCACCGAGGAGCGCGGCGCCGAGGTGGACCGTCTGGTCGGGCTCGGTGCGTCCGTGGTCGGCGAGGGCAGCCGCGTCCTCGACGAGAGCCGACCCATGACGGCACGCTGGACAGTACTGGCGGACCCGGCCGGCAACGAGTTCTGCGTCGCCGAGATCGGGCACTAGCGGCCTGGTGCGAGACGAGCACGACAGGGGCCGGCGAGACCCAGGCTAGCCGACCCTGACGCCCTGGCCCACCGGGGGCAGCGCCGCGTCGATCTCCTCGCGCCGCGAGTCGATGACTTCGAGCACGTCGTTGACGGCGCGCGCGCTGCGGTGCAGAGCGTCGCGCTCGTCGCCGGTGAGCTCGACCTCGACGACCTCGACGAGACCGCCCGCACCGAGACGGCAGGGCACACCGGTGAAGATGTTCTGCAGCCCGAACTCGCCGTTGAGCTTGACGCTGCAGGGCAGCACCTGGCGGGTGTCGAGGAGGATGGCGTCGACCATCTGCGCCGCGGCGGCGCTGGGCGCGTAGTAGGCGCTGCCGGTCTTCAGGAGGTTGACGATCTCGGCGCCGCCGTCGCGAGCGCGCTGCACGATCTGCTCCAGCCGGTCGGCGGGAATCAGCTTCTCGACAGAGACGCCGGCGACGGTGGTGAGCCGGGTCAGCGGCACCATGGTGTCGCCGTGGCCGCCGAGCACGTAGGCCTGCACGTCGAGCACCGAGGCGTCGAGCTCGCGGGCGATGAAGGTGCGGAAGCGCGCGGTGTCGAGGACGCCGGCCATGCCGATGACGCGCTCGCGGGGGAAGCCGCTGACGGCGGAGGCCACCTGGGCCATGGCGTCGAGGGGGTTGGTGACCATCACCAGCACCGCCTCGGGGGAGTGCTTCGACACCTCCCTGACCACCGAGCTGATCACGCTGGCGTTGGTCATCACCAGGTCGTCGCGGGACATGCCGGGCTTGCGGGCGACGCCGCTGGTCACCACCACCACGTCCGACCCGGCCGTCTCCTCATAGGAGTTGGTGCCGGTGATCAGGCTGTCGAAGCCGAGGATGGGGCCGGACTCGAGCATGTCGAGCCCCTTGCCCTGGGGCAGCCCCTCGACGATGTCGACGAGCACGATGTCGGCGTAGTTGCGCTCGGCAAGGCGCTGGGCCAGAGTGGCGCCGACGTTGCCGGCCCCCACGACGGTGATCTTCGAGCGCACGCTCGTCTCCTCGATGGCTGACGCTTGGTTGGGCCGGGGAGGGCAAAAACCCGGGGGGCAAAAACCCGGGGGGCAAAACCCGGAGGGCAAAACCCGGAGGGATTGTAGGGCGAGGGTTCGCGGCCACGCTGCGCTGTCACGCTTGGTGACAGCGCGCCGGCCTTCACGATTCGGGGGAGGCGTGGCTAGAGTGGCTCGTCCCCCCATGAAGTTCCCCATCCTCGCGACCACCGCCACCGCCATGGGGCTGCTCGCCGCGCTGAGCGCCCCCTCGCTCGTCGCCGCCGCCCCGACCCGTGCCGGCACGGTGTCCAGCAGCGTCGGCTACGACATCTCCTATCCGCAGTGTCCGTCGAGCACGCCGCGCAACGCCGCCTTCGGCATCGCCGGTGTGACCAACGGGCTGCCCTGGTCGGCCAATCCCTGCCTGCGTTCGCAGTGGTCCTGGGCGGCGGGCAGGCCGGGCGCCGCGGCGCTCTACGTCAACACCGCCAACCCGGGCCCGATCAGCTCGCACTGGCGACTCGGCGGGCCGCGTGCCTGCGCCGACCCCAGCTCGACGTCCGATCCGGGCTGTGCCTACGACTACGGGTGGAACGCCGCCGCGCAGGCGATGGGTGTGGCCAGGACGGCGCTGCCCGCCGGGGCGGCGACGTCGCATGCCTGGTGGCTCGACGTCGAGACGGGCAACTCCTGGAACGGCAGCACCGCGGCCAACACGGCCGACCTGCAGGGCTACGTCGACTACCTGCGCGCCCAGCACGTGCCGAGCGTCGGCGTGTACTCGACGGGGTACCAGTGGGGGGTCATCACCGGTGGCGCGCAGCTCGGCACGTCGGTGCTCGACTGGGTCGCGGGTGCGAGCTCGCAGAAGCAGGCGGCGGCGATGTGCACGACAGCGGCGAGCTTCAGCGGGGGGAAGGTGACGCTGAGCCAGTACCCGGCCAACGGCTTCGACGCGGACTGGCGCTGCGCCTAGCCGGCGCGCCTACAATCGGCGCCCCATGCCCAGCCCGAGAGGCGCCAAGACGCGCGTCCTGGAGGTGGTCGAGCGCCTCGCCGCCGAGTACCCCGTGGCCGAGTGCGCCCTGGTGCACAGCAGCCCGTTCGAGCTGCTGGTCGCGACGATCCTCAGCGCGCAGACCACGGACGAGCGGGTCAACCTGGTCACCCCGGTGCTCTTCGCACGGTTCCCCGACGCGAGCGCGCTGGCCGGCGCGCCACCGGCCGAGGTGGAGGACATCATCCGCTCCACCGGGTTCTTCCGCGCCAAGACCCGCGCCATCGTCGAGATGGCCCAGGACGTGGTCGCGCGCTACGGCGGTGCGGTGCCGCCGCGGATGGAGGACCTGGTCACCCTGCGCGGGGTGGGACGCAAGACCGCCAACGTGGTGCTCGGCGTCGCCTTCGGCGTCCCCGGGTTTCCGGTGGACACACACGTCACCCGGCTCACCCATCGCCTGGGGCTGACCTCCGCGGACGACCCGGTCAAGATCGAGAGCGAGATCACCCGCATGGTGCCGCCGCAGGAGTGGACCGAGCTCAGCCTGCGGCTCATCCTGCACGGCCGCCGCGTCTGCCTGGCTCGCACGCCGCGCTGCGAGCAGTGCGTGCTCAACGACATCTGCCCGTCGGCGTTCACAGCCGGGGCGCGGAGGAAGCCGAGTTCCAGCCGAACCGGGCCAAAACCCGCCACCGCGCGGAGGGCTCGCACACAGCCGCGTCGCGCCGAGTAGAGTTCCGGCACATGAAGGGAGCCCAGAAACTCAGCGCGCTCGACGCCTCGTTCCTCCACCTCGAGACGCCGAACACCCACATGCACATCGGCGGCGTCGCCGTGTTCGAGCCCAGCCCGCTGGGTGGGGGAGAGACGCTGTACCGCGCCCTGGTGCGCGCCATCGAGCCCCGCCTCGACCTGATGCCGCGGTACCGCCAGAAGCTGGCCTTCGTGCCGCTCAGCCTGGACGTGCCGGTGTGGGTCGAGGACGAGGACTTCGACATCACCCAGCACGTCCGCCGCGCCGCGCTGCCGGCGCCGGGTGGCGACGCCGAGCTCACCGACTTCGTGGCCCGCGTCTTCGGCCGCCAGCTCGACCGGCGCCGTCCGCTCTGGGAGCTGTACATCGTCGAGGGGCTGAAGGACGGCCGCTGGGCGCTGCTCACCAAGACCCACCACGCCATGGTCGACGGCATCAGCAACCTGGAGCTGGCCACAATCCTGCTCGACACCGAGCGCGAGCCCAGTCCGCTGCCCGGCGCCGCGATGTCGCGACGGGCCAGCGGCGATCCCGCGCCGTCGCCCTTCGACCTGCTCATCGACTCGCTGCGCCGGCGCGTCGGGCGACCGGTGCGCGCGGTCAGCGCCGCGCGCGCCGTCGCCGAGCGGCCACGGCGGCTGGCGGCGGCACTGCGCGACACCGCCGAGGGGCTTGTCGCCATGGTGCCGGCGATGCGGGCGCCGCGTGGAGTGCTCAACGGCAAGACCGGTCCGTCACGCGTGTACGTCATCAGCCGCTTCCCGCTCAGCGACTTCCGTGCCGTCAAGGGCGCCATGGGCGGCACCATCAACGACGTCGTCCTCGCGGTGGTGACCGGCGGCCTGCGCCGCTTCATGATGGCCCGCGGCGTCGACGTGGGGGAGGAGACGGCCACCGCCCTCTGCCCGGTGAGCATCCGCGACGACACCGAGCGCACGGCGCTGGGCAACCGCCTGGCCATGCTGCTGGTGCGGCTGCCCGTCGACGAGCCCGACCCAGCGTACCGGATGGCCGCGGTGCGCGCCACCGTCGACCGTTTGAAGGCGCGCAAACAGGCGGTGGGCGCGGACTTCCTGCTCAGCCTGGCGGGGTTTGCACCGGCCACGCTGCACGCCATGGTGTCGCGCGCGTCGCTGCGCCAGATCGGCTTCAACCTGGTCGTCACCAACGTGCCCGGGCCGCAGTTCCCGCTGTACTGCCAGGGGGCGCAGCTGGTCGAAGCCTTCCCGGTCGCGTTCCTCTACGCCGGGCAGTACGTGGCCATCGCCATCTTCAGCTACAACGGGCAGTTGAACTTCGGCTACCTCGCCGATGCCAAGGGGATGAGCGACGTCGACCTTCTCGCCAGTGGCGTCGAGGAGTCGGTGCGCGAGCTGGTCGCGCTGGCCACCGAGAACGTGCCACAGAAGGCCACAACTCGCACGCGCGCCGCGGCTGCCAGGAAGACGGCGACGCGCACGGCCGCACGCAAGGTCGCGTCCCGCCGCTGACCCGCGGAAGCTAGGCCGGGGCGGCGCCGCCGAGCAGCTGCGCCCAGTCCTGGGCCTGGTCGTCCGGCACCGGGGTGTGCCCGTCCAGCGAGGCGGCCAGCTTCTTCGCCTCGGTGGGGGCGAGGCGGAGGCGGCCGCGGTCCTCGGGTGCGATCAGGTCGGCCTCGATGCAGAGGTCGAGGAACTGCTCGAGGTCGGCGGGGTCGAGCGGGTCCAGGCCGCGGATCTTGCGGATGATCCGCTCGCGGCTGTTGGGCAGGTAGATGCCGAGGTCGGCAAAGGCGAGCAGGACTGCCCGCGCCAGGTCACTGAGGTCGTTCATCGGGTCCTGTGGTGTGCCATGGGGCCGCAGCCGGCGGCCCGCGTACAGTCGAGATGGTAGTGCCAACCTGGCGAAAGCTGTCTGGACTGTCACCGGGTCGTGCCCGCCGCCTCCAGCGAGCCGGCCAGCAGCCGCGCAACGCCCAGCGTCTCCGCGGTGCGTTCGGCGCGCCAGGCGGGATCGTCGATGCGGGCCAGCAGCTCGTCGTAGAGCGGACCGTAGAGGTCGTTGACGAACTGGCGGGCGCTCAGCGCGCCGACGCGCCGCACCGATCCCGGTCCGCCGCGGCGGGTGACGGTCAGCGCGTCGTCCTGCCAGTCGAGGTGGAAGCCGGCGCTGGGGATGTCGAGTGCGATCCGGTTGCGCCGGGCGTGGCCGGCGTAGGTGACGGTGATCGACCCGCTGCCCCGGCCCAGATCCAGCAGCGCCCGCGCCGTCTCGCGGCCGGGGTCGCCGCTGCGCTCGCAGGCGGTCACCTGCATCGAGGGGCAGGAGAGCCAGAGCATGGCCAGGTAGTGCACGGCGTGGTCGCCGAGGATGCCGCCCTCGTGCTCGGGGTCGGAGCGCCAGCCTCCGGCAGAGAGCGGGTCGGTGCCGGGACGCTCCACCTCGACGTCGAGGCGGAAGCCGCAGTCGCGGGCCGCGGCCACCTGCAGGGCGCGGGTGAACACCCGCCAGGGCGGGGCCAGCCGGTACTGGTGCACCGGTGCGATCAGCCGCTCGGGGTGGGCGGCGACCAGCTCC
Source organism: Candidatus Dormiibacterota bacterium (assembly GCA_035995545.1). Taxonomy (GTDB): domain Bacteria; phylum Chloroflexota; class Dormibacteria; order Aeolococcales; family Aeolococcaceae; genus DASRDZ01. The sequence continues at coordinate 286,510 of DASYKI010000007.1, read as the reverse complement.
GCGAGCACGGCCACGTCCGCGTGCGACAGCCCCAGCGGCTTCTCGCACAGCACGTCGACACCGCGTTCCACCGCCGCCGCGATGGCGGAGAGGTGCGCGCTGGGCGGGCTGGAGATGACCAGCAGGTCGGGACGCACCCCGTCGAGCAGCGCGACGACGTCGGCGTAGCCGCGCGCCCCGGCGGCGCCGACCAGGAACTGCTCGCGCCGTGAGGGGTCGGGGTCGCAGACCCCGGCGATGATGCCGGCACCGGTCTCCTCGGCCCGGCTCAGCGCGGGCAGGTGGGCCCGGGCCGCGGCGGACCCCAGCCCGCACAGCCCGATGGCTACCGGCATACGGCCCCGGCGAGTGCCTCGACCGCCTGCTCCGCCTCGGCGACGCTGAGCGTCATCGGCGGGTTGAGGCGGACCCCGGGCACGTCGCCGACGATGAGCAGGCCGCGATCCAGGCTGTCGAGGAAGAGCCCCTTGCAGAGCTCGGGGCCGGCGGGCTCGCCGCTGGCCGGGTCGACGAAGTCGAAGCCCAGCATGAGCCCGGCGCCGCGCGCGTTGCTGACGTAGGGCGAGGAGCCCTCGATCTCGACGATGCCCTCGCGCAGCACGCTCGACACCGCCGCCACGTTGTCGAGGAAGCCGTCCTCGCGGAGGATGTCGAGAACCGCCAGGCCGGCGGCGCAGGCCACCGGGTTGGCGCCGTAGGAGGACGAGGTCGCCGACATCTCGGCGTAGAGGCTGTTGTCCCACACCGACGAGGGCGCGGCCACGCCGCTGAGCGGGAAGCCGCCGCCCATGGCCTTGCCCATCACCAGGATGTCGGGCTTGACCGAGAACCAGTCGGCGGCGAAGTTGGCGCCGAGGCGGCCGAAGCCGGTGATGTTCTCGTCGAGGACCAGCAGCCAGCCGCGGCGGGTGCAGAGGTCGCGCAGCTTGGAGAGGAAGAGCCGCTCGGGAGGCCGGTTGCCGGCGGTGCCGAGGATGGGCTCGACGATCACCGCGGCGACCCCGCCGTCGAGCGTGGCGGCGTAGCGGTCGAGCTCGGCCAGCGCCGCGGCGCCATCGCCCTGGCACTGCGGGTAGGTCAGCGCGTCGTGCTCGGTGCAGAGCGGGTAGGGCACGTCGTGCACCCAGCCCATGCCCAGCGCCTCGCGCTCGTCGGCGTAGCGGCGCCCGGTGAAGCGGGTGCCGGCCGTCTTGCCGTGGAAGCCGGAGGTGAAGGAGATGACGTGGTTGCGCCCGGTCACCGACTGGGCCAGCCGGAGGGCGACCTCGACCGCCTCGGTGCCGCCCGAATAAAGGGCGACGCGCTCCAGGCCGTCGGGGACGACCTCGGCGAGACCGGTGAGGTACTCGGCCTGCATCGGGGTGTGCAGCACGGTGGCGGCGAGCTGCCCCGCCTGGTCGGCGATGGCCTGCACCCAGCGGGGGTGGGCGTGGCCGAAACCGGCGACGCCCATGGCGGTGGCGAAGTCGAGGTAGCCCCGGCCCTGCTGGTCGAACAGCCGTGAGCCCTGCCCGTGGGTGATCACCACGCCGGCGGATTCGGCGATCCGCCGAGGACCGCCGCCCCCCAGGCGACGGATCGTGTCGGGGACGCTGGGGGCGCCGGAGGGAAGGGAGTTGAGCATGGAGGGACGCACGCCTGAGAGAGGCGGAGCGGACGGCTCCGCGGTGGACGATTCCGCGGAAGTGTAGGGCCATTCCATGGACACCGGCCTGAACTGCCTACTCGTCCGGGTACCGGTGCGGCGGGCGAGGCCGCTCCAGGACCCCCGTCAGCCGGGGATGCCAGAGCTGCATCAGGCCGCCCACGGCGTCGGCCAGGGTGTTCAGCAGCAGCCACAGCACGGCGAAGGCGGCGCCGGTCGCGGTGGGCACCCCGAAGAGGTGGAAGACCCCGGTGAAGGTCGCCTCCCGGGTGCCCAGCCCGGCCAGGGTGAACGGCGCCACCCCGGCGATCAGGGCCAGGCAGAGCACGAAGGCGATGGTCACGTAGTCGAGTTCGATGTCCACGGCGGCGGCGAGGGCGAAGGCCATCCCCGCCAGGGTGAGCAGGAAGAGCACCGCCTGGAACACGGCGTAGACCAGCCAGACGGGGTGCCGCCCGTAGGAGGAGAGCTGCAGCAGGGTCTTGGCCGTCTGGTGGCGCAGGCCGTCAGGCATGAACCGCCAGCGCCGCATCCGCCGCATCAGGGGCCGCTGCACCCGCGGGGTCACGGCGAAGATCAGCACCACCACCGAGGCCGCGAAGACCAGCCCGAAGCCGATCAGCCAGCCCTGCCGGTAGGCGAGGGGAGGGGCGAACGCCGCGCTGACCAGGGCGAGGCCGAACAGCGCCACCACGACGATGAGCTGGTCGATCGCCACCGAGGCCACCACCGCCGTCATCGCCGGGGTGCGCCGGGCCAGCACCATCACCTTGATCGCCTGGCCGCCGAGCTGTCCCGGCAGCACCAGGTTGTAGAAGGCGCCGACGTAGATGGCGCGCAGCAGCGGGAGGATGCGCTCGCGCACACCGAGGATGCGCAGAAGCCACTGCCAGCGCCAGGCGGCGACGTACACGTTGGCGCCGAGAAATCCCAGCGCCACCACCAGCCACAGTGCGTTGCGCGGTCGCAGCAGGGGACGGAACGCCTCGACGTGAACCAGGCTGACGATGTACGCCAGCACGGCGATGCCGAGCAGTGCCCGGATCGCCCCGAAGATGCGCCGGCGGGCACGGTGCGACAACCGTCGATGCGGTGAACGGCGCGCCATGGCGCGCACGCGGGTTTCGGCCGGCGTCTGGCGCGGCGTGCTCAGATGTCGTCGTCCCCGGCGTCGCGCACCCGAAGGCGACGCCGCACCCGCGGCACGCGCTGCAGGTGGTAGGGCACGTTGACCACCACCGTGCCTGGGCGGAAGAGCAGCGCGGCCTTGAGGCGCAGCGCCGTCTGGTTGTGCAGCAGGTTGTGCCACCAGTGCGTGGCCACCATCTCGGGCAGCACGATCAGCAGCGTGTCGTCGCGCAGCTGCTTGTCGATGGCGTCGATGTAGGCGATCAGCGGACGCACCAGCGAGCGGTACGGCGACTCGATGATCTCCAGCGGGACGTGGTTGCCCCACGCCTCCCACTTCTTGCGCAGCCGCTCGATCGCCTCCTCGTCGTCGCTGACGTGGACGGCCACCACGTTGTCGGTCATGCTGCGCGCCAGCGCGAGGGATTGCAGCGCGACCGGGTTGAGGTCGGCGACGGGGACGATGGCCACGGGCTTGACCTTGCCCGGCGAGGTCGGCGTCTCCACCGCGGCGCGCGTGGCGATGTCGTTGTAGTGGGTGTGCACCGAGCGCAGCACCATCACCAGCAGCGGGATGAGGATGACGATGATCCAGGCGCCGTCGAGGAACTTGTCGGCCGCGGTGATGATGAAGACGACGCTGGTCATCACCGCGCCCACGCCGTTGACGGCCAGGCCCCAGCGCCAGCCGGGATGCTTGGTGCGCCGCCATCGCCGCACCATGCCGATCTGGGCCAGGCTGAAGGCGATGAACACGCCCACCGTGTAGAGCGGGATGAGTCGCAGCGTGTTGCCGTTGAAGGCGATCACCAGGACGATGGCCAGCGTGGCCAGCACCACGATGCCGTTGCTGTAGGCGAGGCGGTCGCCGAGTCGCTTGAACTGGTGCGGCGCGTAGTCGTCGCTGGCCATGAAGTAGAAGAGGCGCGGGAAGCCGGTGAACGCCGTGTTGGCGGCGAGGATCAGCACCGCGAAGGTGGAGCCGATGACCACGTAGTAGCCGACGCTGCCGGCGAAGGCGGCGTGGGCCACCTGCGAGATCAGGCTCTCCTTGCTGCTCACCACCAGGCCGAGCAGCTTGGTGGCGATGCCGATGCCGAGCAGCATCGCGCCCAGCAGCACGCCCATCCAGGCCAGCGTGGTGCGCGCGTTCTTGGCCTCGGGCGGCTTGAAGGCGTTGACGCTGTTGCTCAGCGCCTCGATGCCGGTCAGCGAGGAGCAGCCGTTGGAGAACGCCTTGAGCAGGAGCAGGGCGCCGAAGGCGTTGACCTCGGTGCGCAGCGGGTCGAAGTGCGGCGTGCCGGTGTGCAGCGAGCCCGTGCCCAGCCGGAAGAAGACGGTCCCGACCATGGCCAGGATCGAGAAGACGTACACGTACGTGGGCCAGGCGAAGGCGCTCGCCGACTCGCGGATGCCGCGCAGGTTGACCAGGGCGATGAGGATGATGAAGGCGACGCTCACCTCCATGATGTACGGCTGGATCGGCGGCGCCGCGCTGGCGATCTGGGCCACGCCGCTGGTGACCGACACCGCCACGGTGAGGATGTAGTCGGTGATCAGCGCGGCTCCGGCGACCAGGCCGGCGATCGGGCCGATGTTCTCGCGGGCGACCACGTAGGAGCCGCCGGAGCTCGGGTACTCCTTGATCACCTGCCGGTAGCTGAGCACCAGGCCGACGAGCAGGAAGACGATGGCGCCGAGGATGGGCAGGAAGGCGCCGTAGGCGGCGCCGCCGGCGACGGCGAGGACCGCCAGCACCGCCTCGGGACCGTAGGCCACCGAGCTGAGTGCGTCCGAGGAGAGGATGGCCAGGGCCATCGCCTTGCTCAGCCGCTGGTGCGCGAAGTTGCGGGTCTCCAGCGGGTTGCCGAGCAGGCGCCGGCGCAGGTGGGCCATGCGGCGGGCGGCGCGGGTGCGCGGCTCGCTGGCGCGGGGCGTGGCCTGCAGCCAGCCGGGGGCGACGCGCTCGAAGCCCTGCCGCTTGGGCCGGACGATGCGCACGTAGTGCTCGCCGGGCCGGCTGCCGCGCTCCTCGGTGAGGTCGAGGTCGGGGTCGACGGCGCCGCCGCCGCGGGCGGCGTTGGCCCGGGGCAGGTCCTCCCAGCTCCGTCCGGCCTCCTGGAGGGCCTTCAGCTCGGCGTCGTCGACGCGCGTTGAGCCGGACGGATGGGGAGCCCCCTCGTCAGGGGCGGTCTGGGTCATCAGTGGTTGGTGCGATCCCGTAACCGGAAGCCTGTTCGGGCAAGTGTAGGCTTGGCTCCCCACGTACCGCCGTGGGCCCACGCCGAGCGGAGCAGCCGGTCCGTTAGGATTGTGGGGACGCTCAGCCGAACCCGGCGGATCAAGGGGGGACCGGCGGGCACACCCCGCCATCAGGCCCCAAATTCTCACGACTTGACCATCACACAGTCCTCTGACGCGCCCACCGTGCCCAGCGATCCCGCCACCTCCTCCACGGAGCCCGTGGACGGCGCGCACGCCGAGCCCGGCGTGAGCCCGGACCCCGACGGCATCGCTGCCGAGGCCCTCGTGGGCGCGGAAAGCCCCGACCCAGCGGCGACCGTCGCCGACGCCCCGGCCACCGAGGGTGCGGGCGATGGCGACGGCATCGAAGCGGCCTCCGCCGACGGCGACGCCGACCCCCCCGAGCCGCCGGTCCGCCCCGACCGCAGCCGCACCCCCCGCCGCCCAGCCGCCGCGGGTGGCAGCCCCCGCGCCGGGAAGTCCGGCGCGCCCAGCGCGGGCGACCGCCGCACCACCGCCCAGCGTCTCGGCAACTTCCCCCGCGCCGACAGGCCGGCGCCCGTCCCCGCTCCGGAACATCACCACCTCCCCGGCTGGGTCCGCCGCGACTTCGCCCGCGCCCGCCCGCCGCTGGGCAACATCCTCGCCCTCCTCGAGGGCGATGCGCACGACAGCTACGAAACCCGCATCAAAGAGCTCACCGAAGGCATCAGCGCCGGTCGCTTCAGCCTCGCCTGGCAGTACCCCGACCTCGTCGACGAGGGCCGCGCCCTCTACGAAAAGCAGCGCCGCGAGACGGCTGACTCGGCCCGCGCCAACCGCCAGGTCGACACCGCCCGCCGCCGCATCCAGGACCGCATCCGCGACGCCGCCGACCAGCTCGGTGCCGACGTCGCCGCCCGGCTGCAGCGTCAGCTGCGCACCGCCAACGACCAGGACGCCATCAACGCGGTGGCCTCCGAGCTCGACGGCGTCGCCACCGCCGCCCGCTCCACCGCCGACAAGCGCCGCGAGCGCGAGATCGAGCGCACCAGGGCGCGGATCCAGCGCTCCGCCGCGGGCGGCCCCGCCACCGCGCCCGCCCCGCAGACGGAGACCTGGCAGGACGTCCTGCGCCGCTTCGCCGAGCAGCAGGCGGCGGGTTCCGGCGCGGAGTGAGCGCACGGCCGGGCACCGGCCGGGCCCGTTCGAGGCGGGGCTATACTCGCGGCGTGGAATTCGGCACCAATGTTCGTGCTGCGCTGAGGTCGCACCGATGACCGACGCGAACATCCTCGACCCCGACCGCCTCGCCCCCGACGCCACCAACCCCGCGGTGTCGACGGTGATGCGCGACGAGGTCGTCTTCTGCCTCCCCAGCAACACCATCGACGTCATCGCCAAGCTGATGGCCGACAACGACCTCACCGAGGTCCCCGTGCTCATCGACCGCCGTCCCATCGGCTACGTGCGGGCGCGCGACATCGTCGACAGGCTGGTCGAGGGCGACGTCATCGTCGCCGGGTCGGACCTGGTGCGCCCATCGGTCACCGACGTGACCGCGCGCGACATCCTGCACACGCCACCGCTGCTCGTCGACGAGAAGGACCGCCTCGCCGACGTGCTCGCCTCGATGCGCGCCCAGGAGCGCCAGTCGGCGCTGGTGATGCACGACGATGAGCGACCCGTGGGAATGATCACCGTGCGCGAGGTGGCCGACCACCTGGCGCGACAGCTCGAGGGAGCCGGCAATGCCTGATCTCGACCGCATCATGGCGCCCCTGGGTGCCGAGTGCGACCCGGAGGACAGCCTCGCCGACATCCTCACCGAGCTCCGGGGCCAGCACCCGCTGCCGCTGCTGGTCACTGCGCGGGGTGAGGTGGTCGGCACCGTCGGCCTCGAGGTGCTCATCCCCGCGTCGGCCAACGATCTCTCGACGGTGAGGGTGCGCGAGGTGATGCGCCCGGCGCCCGAGCTGGACGCCGGTGAGCCGGTCGAGCTGGCCGCACAGAACATGATCGAGACCGGCGCCGCCGCGGTGCTGGTCAGCGAGCCCGAGGGCGGGCTGTTCTCGCGGCGCTCGCGCCCCGTCGGCGTCGTCTCCGAGGCGCAGGTTCTGGCCGAGATCGGCCGCAACGTGGTCGACAAGGCGCCGATGAAGATCCTCAGCGGGCATCGCGACCTGGGCTTCAACGTGCCGGTGTCGCCCTGCCAGCGCAACTGTCCGATCAAGCAGGACATCGCCACCTACGTCGACTACGTGTCGCAGGGGCGGTACGTCGACTCCTGGATGGTCATCCACGAGACCAACCCCTTCCCGTCGATGCTCGGCCGGCTCTGCAATCACCCCTGCGAGACCGACTGCAAGCGCGGCTGGGACCCCGGCGAAGATCCGGTGACCATCCGCTCCATCAAGCGCTTCAGCACCGACTTCGCCTTCAAGCAGGGTCTGTGGGTCGACTACAAGATCGCGCCGGCCAACGGCAAGCGCGTGGCCATCGTCGGCGCGGGTCCCGCGGGACTCACCGCCGCGCTGGACCTGCGCGTGCAGGGCTACGAGGTGCACCTCTACGAGCGCGAGGCCAAGGTGGGCGGCCTGCTCAGCACCTCGATCCCGCCCTTCCGCTTCGACCACAAGCAGCTGCAGTGGGAGCTGGACATGATCCTGGCCACCGGGATCGAGGTCCACACCAACAGCAACATCGGCCCCGGCGACGACGACGTCAAGCTCGACGCGCTGCTCGCCGACTTCGACGCTGTTTTTGTCACCATCGGCATGATGAAGGGACGCATCCTGCCCGTCCCGGGCAGCGACGCGCCGCAGGTCATCGACGCCATGCGCTTCCTGCGCATCATCAGCTACGACCGCATCCCCGAGCACTTCGAGCCCGGCAAGCGGGTCGTGGTCGTCGGCGGCGGCGCCATCGCCACCGACGCCTGCCAGTCCTCGATCAAGCTGGGCGCCAAGGAAGTCTGGATGTGCGCCATCGAGCCCGAGGACCGGCTGCCCGCCTTCGGCAACGAGCTGCACGAGGCGCGCGAGATCGGGCTGCGCATGGCCACCGGCATCATCGTCAAGGAGGTCCACACCGACGACGCCGGCAACGTCGTCTCGGTGAGCTTCCAGCCCCTGCAGGACCTCGATTTCGACCCGCTCACCGGCAAGCTGATCTTCGCCTCGGTGAAGGAGAAGGAGGGGGTCGAGCGGGTGACCATCCCCTGCGACTACGTGATCTTCGCCTCCGGCCAGATCATGGAGTCGCCCGGCGACCCCATGCCGCTCACTCCGCGCGGCCTCATCGCCGCCGACCGCGGTGGCCACACCGGCGTCGAGAAGCTCTTCGCCGGCGGCGACTGCGTGCAGGGCCCCTCGTTCATCGTCGACGCGGTCGGCTGGGGACACCGGGTGGCCCGCTCCATCCGCGAGTACCTCGGCGAGGACATGGAGAACGCCGCCTACGTGCGCCTGCAGCAGACCATCGTCGAGCGCACCGACGACCACCGCCAGTCCGAGTACTTCGCCCGCACCGAGCCTCCGATCCTGGAAGCCGCCAAGCGCTACGACATGTCGGAGTGCGAGCTGCCCTGGACCGACCGCGAGGCCATCGTGCAGGCGATCCGCTGCTTCCAGTGCGACTCGGTGCACCACTACGACGCCAGCGTCTGCGTGCTCTGCGGCGCGTGCGACGACGTGTGTCCCGAGAAGGCGATCGACGTCGTCGTCTTCGGCGAGGACCGCGAGCGCTCCTCCGGTGGCGACACCCTGGTCTGCGAGACCAGCGGTGGCAACCCCGTGGCCGGCGGCTACGAGGGCGAGATCTTCATCAACTACGACCGGTGCACCAACTGCCGCATCTGCGAGGACCACTGCCCGGTCAACTGCATCACCTTCGAGCGGGTGCGCTTCGTCGACGACACAATGCGCGTGCGCGAGCTGCCCGAGCTGAAGAAGATCCTGCCGGTCGCCGCCTCGGCGTAGGCCGCTGCGGTCTCGTGACCTCCGACGACGAGGGCGCGATGCGCCGTGCGCTGGCGCTGGCGCGTGCGGCCGGGGTGCGTGGGGAGGTGCCCATCGGCGCCGTCGCGCTGCTCGAGGGCCGGGTGATCGCCGCGGCGTCGAACCGCATGGAGCGTGCCGGTGACGCCACCGCGCACGCGGAGATGCTGGTGCTGCGCCGGGTGGCACGCGTGGTGGGCGGGTGGCGGCTCAGCGGGGTGACGATCGTGGTGACGCTGGAGCCATGCCCGATGTGCGCGGGCGCCATGGTGCAGGCGCGCGTGTCCCGCTGCGTGTACGGCGCCCGCGATCCCAAGAAGGGCGCTGACGGCAGCGTCTACGACGTGCTGCGCAACCCGCGCAACAACCACGTTCCCGCGGTGGCCGAGGGCGTTCTCGCCGAGCGGTCGGCCGGGCTGCTCCGCGACTTCTTCCGCGGCCTGCGCGAGCGCTGACGCAGCGCTTCATCGCCTCGTCGAGCCTCGTCGAGGATGACGGCTGACGTCCTGCGACACCCGGCCTTCTAGAGAGCTAGCTGCTCGGCGTGACCCCCCCTCCCGGGTCGCGTCCCGTGAACGCCACGAAGCGCTCCCAGTCGCTGGCGCCGGGAGGTGGCGGTACCTGGGCGCCGAAGGGGGCACCGGGACCCACCATGTCCCGGAATCCCGGCTTGATGAAGGCGTGCGCCCCGCTCAGTGCCGGCGCGGCGATGGTGGAGGCGAGTCGATCCAGCTGTCCAGTGCCCCGGGCCAGGTCCCACGCGTGGGCGGCCAGCTCGAGGAGATACATCTCGACGAGGGCGGCCCCCGTGTACTGCTCACCCCAGGGCATGGTCGCCGTTGTCACGAGGCGGGCATCGTCCGCCCACGCCGTTGCCGCCTCCTGGGCGGCGCTCCGCAGCCGGTCGGGCGCCTCAGTCAGCTCCACGTGCGGAGATGCGTCTCCGGACGGGGGCGCCTGCCCGCGGCCGACGGCGGCAGCTCGGTGCCCGGCTTCGACGACGTGGTCGATCAGCCGCGCTACGTCGTACCCGGGGCACGGTGTGGAGTTGCGCAATTGGTCAGGGCGTATCCCAGAGACGATCACCGCCGCGTTCTCGTAGGCATCGATGAGGATGCTGCGGCGGTCCGGCGTGGCCATCGTGTCCGTCCTCGCTCGTTCCGCTTGACATATACCGATATCGGAATATGATAGCGCCATGGCACGAGCAGCGACGACGTCGGACGTCTTCAACGCGATCGCCGAGCCGCAGCGCCGGGAGATCCTAGTGCTGCTGCGGGCGGGTGAGCGGCCGGTGAGCGAGTTGGCCCAGGAGTTGGGGATGGCCCAGCCGGGGGCGTCCAAACACCTGCGCGTGCTCCGGGAGGTCGGGCTGGTGCGGGACCGCAGGGCAGGCAAGCAGCGCCTGTACGGCCTTGACGCCCGCGGGCTGCGACCGGTTCACGAGTGGATCGGCGGGTTCGAGCGCTTCTGGAACGAGAGCTTCGACCGGCTGGATGAGTACGTGCAGGACCTCGAGCAGGCAAGGAGGAGTAGCTGATGAGCGCGATGGGACGAGGAGCGCCGGCGCAGTCCGGGACGGCCGACCGCGAGATCGTGATCTCCCGGGTCATCGGTGGCCCACGGGAGCTGGTGTTCGAAGCGTTTACCGAGGTGCGGCACCTGTCGCGGTGGTGGGGACCGGACGGGTTCACCACCACCACGCGGGCGTTCGAGTTCCGGGTCGGTGGGGAGTGGGACTTCGTGATGCACGGACCGGACGGGACGGACTACCAGGAGTGGATCTCCTGGACCGAGATCGCCCCGCCCGATCGGATCGCGCTGCTGCACGGTGAGTCCCGCGGCGACCCGAACGCCTTCGAGTCGGTCTTGACGTTCGCGTCCGACGGCGCGGCGACCCGGATCGAGATGCGCACGGTCTTCCCCACCAAGGAGCTGCGCGACGATGCAGTCGAGAAGTACCACGCGATCGAGGGCGGCCAGCAGACCCTGAGCAACCTTGCGGCCTACGTCAGCGAGATGATTCGGAAGGGAGTTGAGAACTGATGGCCGGGAAGGTGTTCTTCAGCGTGACGATGTCGCTGGACGGGTTCATCGCGCCCGAGGAGCGCATGGACGACCCGGATGCGCAGCGCTGGATGGCGCAGTGGATGGAGCTGCAGCAGTGGATATTCCCGCAACGGTTCTTCCGGGAGAACGTCAAGCTCGGCGTGGGTGGCGAGGAAGGGCGCGACAACGACATCGCGCGGGAGACGTTCGAGCGCACCGGCGCGAGCGTGATGGGCAAGCGCATGTTCGACTTCGGCGAGCAGGCGTGGCCGGAGGAGGCGCCGTTCCACACGCCGGTCTACGTCGTGACGCACGAGAAGCGTGATCCCTGGGAGCGGCCGGGCGGAACCACCTTCCACTTCGTCAACGACGGCATCGAGCCCACGCTCGACCAGGCCCGCGAGGCCGCCGGCGACCGGGACGTCCGCATCGTGGGCGGCGGCGCAACGATCCTGGAGTACGTGAACGCCGGCCTGATCGACGAGTTCACGGTCGCGCTCTCACCCGTGCTGTTCGGCTCCGGGATCCGCCTGTTCGAGGGCGTGGACGCGGGCCGCGTGGCCCTGGAGCCGGTCCGCGCAGAGCCGACGCAGCGGGTGACCCACCTGACCTACGCAGTCCGGGAGCGGCAACCGTCTCGACCTCAGCGCTCCCCCGCCGAGGTCAGCGCGCGGTGAGATCCGCGACGCTCTGAGCGTCAGGAAGGCCGAGCGTTCGGGCCGCCCGGGGGAGTGTGAAGACACACATGGCGGAGAGGGGGAGATTCGAACTCCCGGTGGGTTTCCCCACACCGCTTTTCGAGAGCGGCACCTTAAACCACTCGGACACCTCTCCGGCGCGGGAGTATACCGGGCCCCGCCGCGGCCACCCGTGGCTGTCCCGGCGCCCCGGTACAATCCCCGGCGGAGCGATCGCCTAGTTGGCCGAGGGCGCCGCACTGGAAATGCGGTAAGCGGGTATACCCCGCTTCGAGGGTTCGAATCCCTCTCGCTCCGCCAGCCTTCGCGAATACACGCAGTTGCATAGCTACCGGTCTCGTAACTAGGTGACTCGCCTGCCGCGCCTCACCGGAGCAGAGTTCGTCCGAGCACTCCAGGCGCTTGGGCTGGAACCTGAGAGTACGGGCGGGTACGCTGTTTTCGTCCCTGCACTTCCGGGCTGTTTCACACGCGGGCGACACGGTGGAAGAGTGCCGCGAGAATGCGGTGGAGGCGATCGTCGTGCACATCGCAGGATTGGAGGCTGACGGTGAGGCGGTGCCCGAAGAGCATGGGGAAGCTCAGCTCCTGACCGTGACCGTCGCCGCGTAGTCACGCGGAAACGTCCGAGCTGCCATTCGTACGTTCGCCGACGGCGCAGCAGGCTTAGGCTCGCTTCTGTGGATGGATCGTTTCGCCTCTGGCGAGCATGGCCACGAAATGCTCGATTCGTGCCGCGCGAGTTTCCGCCCGCTTGGCCGCCGCGATTCGGTAGAGGACGGCAAATCGGTTCTGCTTGCTGAGGCGGTCGAACATGGCGCGTGCCGTTGGCTCGTCCTGTAATGCGGCGGCGAAGTCTGGCGGGATCTGAATGCCGGCCTGGCCGGCATAGGCGGCGGCCCACCGCCCGTCCGCTTTGGCGGATTCGATGGCGCGAACGCCTGCGGCGTGCACCCTGCCATCACCCAGCAAACGCTCCGCGATGCCGACATTCCGCTGCGACCAGGCACTCGTTGCTCGCCGCTGGGTGAATCGCTGGCGAAAGGTCCCGGCGTCTCGCGGCTTGCGCTGGCCGTCGATCCAGCCATGGCAGAGTGCCTCGTCCAACGCCTCGTCGTAGGTGAGGCTGGTGGGAGCAGTCGTCCCCTTCTTTGCGAGGACGAGCCACACGCCGGTGGACGTGCTGTGGTGAGCACCCAGCCAGGTTCGCCATGCCGCTGCGTCTGCCACGGTCAGCTCGGGGGGGTCGTCACTCACGCGCGGGGTCATTGTGGCTCGTGCGCTGACACGCGGATACAGCTCCCCGCCGGCCGACGTACCATCGGCTGTCGTGGAACAGCGGGTCAGTCTCATCACCCTTGGCGTTGCCGATGTCAATGCGGCGATGACCTTCTACCAGCGCCTCGGCTGGGTCGTGGGTATGGACGTTCAGGAGACCGTGTTCTTCCAGGCGGGAGGGCTGATCGTGACGCTCTGGGGCCGCGAGAAGCTCGCCGCCGACTGCGGCGTCGTCGATTCGGCGGGCTGGGGCGGCATTGCCCTCGCGCACAACGTCGGTTCGCGCGACGAGGTGCATCAGATCATCGACGATGCGCGTGCGGCGGGAGCGCAGGTCAGCCGTGAGCCGGCGGAAACCTTCTACGGTGGCTACGCGGGGGTTTTTCTCGACCTCGACGGGCATCCATGGGAGGTGGCGCACAACCCGGGGTTCGAGCTCAGGGAGGACGGCACGGTCGCGTTGCCACCGGCCACGCTGTAGCGCCGGCCTTGCCTCGACTCCCAGGGACCGAGGTGCCGGCGACGCGCACCCCGCATCACCGACGCGAACGCCAGCAGACCCAACGCGCCTGCCGCGTCCCTGGCACTCCCGGACGCCGCTGTATTTGGCAGGCCGCCGGGACCGGCGGTGGCGACTGAACCCGCTGGGGGCGGTCCACCGGCCGAGGTCGCCGCAACCTGGGCGTTGACACACCCGAGCTGCTCGAACGCACTCGTCGACGTGTACGCCGAGCGAGGGTAGTACCGCCCCAGGTCCTCGACCTCGTGCCCGGCGCGGGTGGCCTGCACGGTGCCGGTGACGCCAGGCTGGGCGAGCATGTTGCGAATGATCAGGACGTCGTCCGGGGCTGCGCCGAACGGCAGCCAGTTGACGCCACAGGCCGCCGTCGCGTTGCGCGGACGGTTGGCCGCGGTCGAGACGACGAGCGTCCAGTCGCCGCTGCCCGTGCTGACCACCTGGTCATCATCGAGGCATGCGTACACCCGCGTCGTCGCCTCCTCGTTGCTGCACACCGACCAGTAGCGCAGCGTCGCCGCGGCCATGCGTGGCTGTCGCTGGTAGGTGGGGACGTAGCCCCATACGTGGCCATGCACCACCACGACCTGCCCGTAGCCAGCACCCAAGACGGTGGCGATGTAGTTGTTGTCGAGGTTCTGCAGAAACCCTCCGGAGCCCGTCGCCGCCGCGACCGGCTGGGCACCATCCGACGCCGCGCTTCCCACCACGCCGTTGTCCGTCCCTTGCACCAGGCTCTCCGCCAGGTTGTAGAACTTGCGCCAGATCGGCGGGTCGAGCCCCGGGCCCTGCAGCGGAGAACTCACCAGGGGATCACCGCTGAGCGCTTTGTTGTTGGCCTGGCCGATGGCGTCGGGCTGGGCGTCGGCCGGACCGCCGGGGCAGCCGGCCAGCTCCTGCCGCGCGCCGCCGGGATCGTTGACGGTGATGCGGGGAAGACCGCCGTCGCCGGTCTCGTCCCGCCCCGTGTCGGGTCGGTAGACGCGGTAGATGACGATGAAGGCCGGACCGATGTGGCTGCCGTCCTGACTTGTTGTGTAGAGCGTGTTGCGCGGAGCGCCCGACGCAGGTCGCTGTCCGAACACGACGTCCAGGGTGAATGCGCGCCGCGTTGCGGTGCGATCGGCGTCCGCCAGGTACGGGTTGACACCGCCCGCGTCGGGCACGATCCCCTGGTCGTTGACGTTGTCCGCCGCCGCCGTCTTGGGGTCGTACGTGGTGAACGAGATGTAGCGTGCGTGTGGGAACGTGCCGTGCAGTGTCAGGGTCTCGCCGGGCACGGCAGGGATCGCCACCGTGAAGTAGTGCGCCGCGGTGTCCGGGTAGGCGGCGCCCCCGCCCCGGCTGTTGTTCGACCGGCCCCAGGGACAACTCGACGTCGGGTCACCGGACGCGGCGGGTGTGGCAGCGCCCGCGCCCCGGGTGCCGGCCGCCATCCACAGGCAGCCCGCGAGCGCTACCGCCAGCGCGACGAGAGCGCCGCCGCGATGTCGCCGAGGTTCCTGCACCACCTACTCCACCACCGGCAGGCCGGCGCGGCGCCAGGCGAGGAAGCCGCCGATCATGTCGGTCGCGTTGACGAGGCCGAGGCGCTGCACGGAGGCTGCGGCGAGACTCGACGCATAGCCCGCAGAGCAGAACAGGACGACGACCTGGCGGCGATCGACGAGCTCGGGGATCCGCCACGCAGACGAAGGCTCCAGCCGCCACTCCAGCACGTTGCGATCGACGACGACGGCGCCCGGGATGGCGCCCTCGCGGCGGCGCTGCTCCTGCGGGCGGATGTCGACGAGCAGCCCGCCCTCACGCTGCGCGCGCAACGCGAGCCGGGGACCCAGCCGGACCAGCGTCGATCTCGCCTCGGCGAGGAGGGCGTCCACCAAACCGGCCGTCCGGGGCGGGAGCGCAGCACCGGTCAAGCCCATCGCGGTGCTCCGACGGCTGCGCCCCGGCGCACCGACCGCGACGCCACGCCACCGGCGCTGCCGTCGAAGGTGCGCATCTCCAGCCCGGGCGGGGAGTAGGCGTGGATGCTGGTGGCGGGCGCGTGCCCGGCGTTGCCGACGCGATGCACTACGTCGGACCTCACGGGAAGAGTGGTGCCCGGCGTCAGCGCCCGGCGCGACCACCGTGCCCGCGGCCCCGATGCCATGGTCTCCTCGGTGAGGGCGCCGCTGACCACCGTCAGCGCCCCCGCGGCGCCGCCGTGGTCGTGGAACGGCGTCCACTGCCCCGGCCACCAGCCGATGAGCCACACCTCGAAGGAGCCGGTGCGCAGCAGCAGCTCGTACCAGCGTTGCGCCGGGTCGTGGCGCACCCGCGGCGCCCAGAGCTCGGGGCGGAGGGCGATCCGGGCGAGCAGTGCGCGCAGCTGCTCGGGCGATGGGGACCGGGAGGCATCCTGCTCGGAGGTCAGCAGGGTGGTTCCGCGAAGCGCGGTGGAGATGTCCATGGGAACCTCGACGTGACGGCGATCTGTCTGCGGTGCGGCGGCCGCGTGGCCGCGCGCGGGCGGGGGCTGGTCAGCCCGGCAGACAGGCGCAGGTGGATTCGCGGCAGTGGTCGACTGGGCGATTCCGGGTCAGCGTCGACGGGGTACGTGTCATCGGCGCTGGATTATTGACTTTCTGGATCGGGTTAGTCAACTATGCCGCCCGCAGGCTGGACCTCCGAGGGCCGCGTGATCGCCGCCTACACCGACGGCTGCCAGCCCGACCTGGGGCCGCCCGCCAAGCACGGCACCTGCCTCGCCGACGCCACCCGGCTCAGCGGTCTCAACCCGGAGATCCAAGGCCCGGCGATGGCGCGGCAGAGCTGCGGTCTGACCCTCTATGCGAAGTACGACCCGCAGGCCGTGCCCTGCACGGCTGCCGCAGCGGCCGCCCCGACGGGCACCACCCCGGTCACCGGCGGTCCAAGCGCGCAGAGTGGTGCCGCGCCGCCATCCATCGGCATCCCCAACACCAGCGCGCCGCGCGGTGCGCCGGCGGCAGCCCTGCTCAGCGCCATCGGCGTCGCTGCGCTCGTCGTCGCCGGAGGGCGGCGCCGCAGGCGGCGTCAGTAGGCGCCGCGTCCGCTGAGGACGGCGCCGATGGTCCGCCAGAGGACGGCGACGTCGAGGGCGAGCGACCAGTTCTCGACGTAGTCGCGGTCGAGGCGCAGCGCCTCGCTGGCGGACAGATCGGCACGGCCGCCGACCTGCCAGAGACCGGTCATTCCCGGACGGACGCGGAGGCGGCAGAGCGCCTCTGCGGGCATGCGGCTCAGCTCCTCGGGCAGGGGAGGGCGCGGGCCGACCAGGGACATGTCGCCGCGGAGGACGTTGCCGAGCTGCGGCAGCTCGTCGAGGGAGGAGCGGCGAAGGCAGCGGCCGAGGCGGGTCACGCGTGGATCGCCGCGGCGCTTGACGCCGCCGACGCCGTGCGACATGGAGCGCATGGTGCGGAACTTGAGCATCGTGAAGGGGACACCGTCGCGGCCGACGCGCGTCTGCGCGAAGAGCACCGGGCGGCCGTCGACGACCAGGATGGCCAGCGCAACGAGGAGCAGCAGCGGCAGCGCGATTACCACGAGCAATGCGGCCCCGACGCGGTCGAAGCACGCCTTGCCGGCACGGGTGCGCAGGCGCGGATGCGAACCGGGGCGCGCACGCACCGCGAGTGTCATGCCGGTTGCTCCACCGCGAGCGGTCGGCCGAGGGGAAAGGACTGCCGCACCGTGGCGGCCACCGCGGAGAGCAATCCCAGCGCGAAGATCGCCGCGTACACGACGATCGCCCAGTAGCCGCGCTGGATCGCGACGACGCAGGTCAGCAGGTTCACCAGCGCGAGCGCGACCTCGCCGATGACGATGCGATCGACACCGAGCTGGTAGCGCAGCCGGTGCCAGTCCTGGCCGCGGTCGCGCACGCCGAACTTCGGGGTGCGCTCGAACTCGCCGGCGCGTCCGCGCAGTGCCTGCCACGCGGCGCGGCCGGTGTTCACCATCATTCCCGAGCCGAAGGGGCTGAGCAGCAGGATGGCGGGGATCTGCAGGAGCCAGCGCCGTCCCAGCTGGCGCTGGCCGGCGGCGAAGAGCACCGTCGGCGCGAGCGATGTCAGGTTGAAGATGCCCAGCGTGCCGACGAGGGCGAACAGGGCCGGGTGCGGTCCCGACTCCAGGAGCAGGATCGGGAAGAGCACGGACAGTGCGAGCAGCAGCAGGTGGATGCCGTAGCCGGTGAGGTGCAGCGTGGCGGCAACCTTGCGCGAGAGTGGCACCGGCGATGCCCAGATGGCGGGGAGGTGCTTGATGGCGCACTCGAAACTGCCGCGCGCCCAGCGGTGCTGCTGCCGGCGATACGCGCTGAAGCTGACCGGCAGCTCCGCGGGCGCTTCGACGAGCGGAAGGTACTCGGCGCGCCAGCCCGCACGGAAGGCGCGGTAGGAGAGGTCGAGGTCCTCGGTCAGCGTGTCGTTCTGCCAGCCGCCGGCGTCGACGACGGCGCTGCGACGCCAGATTCCCGCGGTGCCGTTGAAGTTGAACCACTTGCCGGTGCTCCAGCGGGCGGCCTGCTCGATGGCGAAATGGCCATCGATGGCCAGAGCCTGCAGGCGCGTCAGCAGCGAATAGCCGCGGTTGACGTGGCCCCAGCGCGCCTGGACGAAGGCGAGTCCGGGGTCGGCGACCAGGCGCGGCAGTGCCTGTCGCAGGAAGTCGGGACGGGGCACGAAGTCGGCGTCGAAGATGGCGATGAACTCGCCGCGCACGGTCTGCATGCCGTGGCGCAGCGCCCCGGCCTTGAAGCCGGCACGACCGGGCCGGCGCACCTGGACGACGTCGATGCCGCGGGCGCGCCACTCGGCGGCGGCGGCGGCGACGATGGCCACGGTCTCGTCGGTGGAGTCGTCGAGGACCTGGACCTGGAGCAGCTCGGCAGGGTAGTCCATGCGCGCCACCGCGTCGATCAGCCGCCGGGCCACGTAGACCTCGTTGTAGATGGGGAGCTGCACGGTCACGGCGGGCCACCGCGAGGGAATCGGAGCGTCGCCGCGACGGTCGTGCATGCGCAGGGCGGCGAGGGTCAGGTGGACGAAGTTGGCCCCGTAGACGAACAGCAGCACCAGGATCGCCGCGTAGGCGAGGAACACGGGAGCGAAGAGAAGGTCAGTCAGCATCGCGAACATCCGAGGTGGCGCGGCGGTAGGTGACGATCCACAGCCCGAGCACCAGCCAGGCCCAGATGCGGCCCGCCGAGTACGACCAGGTGTAGTAGTCGAAGAGCCCGACGACGGTGACCGCGGCCAGCGCGGCTGAGGCCACCGCCAGTTCCGGAGTCCATCGACTGCGCCTGCGCCACAGCGCAAGCCATGGTGCAACCAGCACGACCAGGTACGCGGCGCCGCCGATCAGTCCCGTCTCGGTGGTGACGTCGAGCAGGACCACGCTCGACGGCTGGTAGGTGTACTGGAACGCCGGCTCGGCGTTGCGCATGGCGACCGGGAGCGTGCCGGCACCGGTGCCCAGCAGGGGATGGGCGGCGAGGATGCGCGTTGTCGCCTCGGACAGGGCGACGCGCTCGTCGACCGAGCGGTGCTCGGTGGCGTTGCTGGGCGACTGGTCGGTCCGTGCGGCCACGGCGGCCTGGTACGGCAGGACGAACGGGGCGGCGACGAGCAGCCCGCAGCCACAGAGCGCGGCGAGGCGACGCAGCACGGCCCGGTTGTGGTCCAGGGCCAGCATGCCCGCCAGCACCACCAGACCCACCACCAGCGCGATCCACGCGCCGCGCGAGAAGGTCAGGAACAGCGCCGCCGCGCCGAGGGCCACCGCCACGGTGCGCCACGGCGACGTGCGCGCGGTCCGGGTGGCGGCGACGCCGGCGATCAGCAGCACCGCGATGGCCAGCACGCCGCCGAGGATGTTGGGATGGTCGGACAGCCCGTAGGCGCGAAGGACCCGGGTGCCGTCGCCCGCGGTGACCACGCTGACCGGCATGCTCGGTGAGAGGACCGCCTCGCCGAGGCCACCCAGCCCCAGCGAGCGCTGGCCGATCACCTGTCCGATGCCCGCCACCGCCTGCACCGCAACCATCAGCGCGGCGGGCAGGACGATCTGAGCCAGCGAGTGGATCTCGTTGACGACGTAGAGGGCCAGCGCGGCCGAGGCCGTGAGGCGAAGCGCGCTGTAGGCGGCGAGAGGGGGGTCGACGGAGAAGGCAACGCCGAGCCATGCGACCGCCAGCAGCGCGACCGCCGGCCAGCTCAGGAAGCGCGGGCGGAACCGGATGCGACGGTGCTCGATGGCGATGGCAGCGCCCCAGAGAGCGAGCACGGCGATCTCCGCGATGTCGCTCCAGAAGAGCAGGAAGTCGGTGTAGTCGCCGTACACCGGCAGGGTGGGACGCGACTGCAGAGTGATCCGCGCTCGCAGTGGGCTCAGCACGATCAACGCGACGAAGGCGATGCATGCGGCACCGCGGAGGACGCCGGCCACCCGGGAGCGTTCGAGACTGGTCACGCGTGCGCGGGCACCGCGCTGCGCAGTCGCCGCGCGAGGTGCGACAGCGGTGGTCATGTCCGCTCCGGGGAGAGCCGCACGGCCGCGGGGAGCGGCGCGAGGGGTCGCGCGGCAGCGCGTTCGGCGACCGTCTGCTCGACGAGGCGGGTGAGGTCGTGGTCGAATCGCCGCGTGTCGAAGCGCAGCGCGGAGGCACGCAGCACGCCGGTGTCGAGCTCTGTGTCCAGGCAGCGCCGCATCGCCGCCGCGAAGGCCTCCGGTGTGCGCTCGGCGACCAGAAAACCGGTTGTTCCGTCGCGAACGATCTCGGGTGTGCCGCCCGCCGCCAGTGCGATGGCGGGCCGGCCGGCGGCCTGCACCTCGGCGGTGGCCATGCCGAAGTCCTCGACTCCGGGGACGAGCAGCGCGTGGCAGCGCGCCATCTCGTGCGCCACCTCGGCGTCGGTGCGGCGGCCGAGGAAGCGCACCGTCGGGCCCGCCATCGCCCGCAGCCGCTGCAGGTCGGAGCCGTCACCGATGACGTCGAGCGCCATCCCGAGCTGGTTGGCGGCGGCGATGGCGAGGTCGATCGCCTTGTGGGGGCGCAGACGGGCGACCACCAGGAAGCGTCCGCTGCGCTCGCGCGTCGGCACGAACGCGGTGGTGTCGATCGGGGGGTGGATGATGCGCGCGTCGCGTCCATAGCTGGCGCGGATGCGGTCGGCGGTGAAGCGGGAGTTGGCGATGTAGACGTCGACCGCTGCTGCGGCGGCGCGATCCCAGTGGCGCAACAGCGCCAGGGCCGGGACGGCGACGCGGCCGGCGGTGCGGTGGGCGCGGAAGTATTCGTCGCGATTCCAGAGGAACGCCGAGGGCGTGTGGCAGTAGCAGATGTGCACCCGACCTGCGGCGGGCCGGACGTGATGCGCGAAGGCCGACGAGCTGGAGATGACCACGTCGGCATCGCCCAGGTCGATGCGTGCGAAGGAGCGCGGCAGCATCGGGGCCAGTGCCTTCAGGGGAAGACGCATGGCCCGGGTGCGCTGCAGCCCCGAGGTGTGCAGCCGTCCGCGCTCCACTCCGTCGGGCGCGGCGTCGTCGTCGAGGACCGAGGTGTACAGCGGTGTGCCGGGATACAGGGCGGCCAGGTGCTGGGCGACGCGCTCCGCCCCGCCGCGCTGGGTGAAGTAGTCGTGGACGAGGGCAACGCGCGGCGAACGCTCGCCGGCGGGCGCGGTCATCGGGGCCGCTCCTGGTTGACGAAGCGCAGCCAGGGGAACGGCGAGTGCCGGCGGTGCAGCCGGCGCCACGCCATGCGATGGACCGCGCCGGTCCGGTCGTGGAGCACCTCCATGGGCAGCGCGGCGAAGGCGCTCCAGGCGTGATGGTGGTAGGCGCCGATCATCTCTGGGACGCCGATCTGCGCGTAGTGGCGAGCTGTGCGCAGGCGTGCGGCGGCGAGGGCGCCGTCGTCGTAGACCGGGGTGTCGATCACGTGGACCTCACCTCCGGGCTGCAGCGCGGCCAGCAACCGTGCGATCAGGGCGCCCGGGGCGGCGACGTACTGGACGGCGCTGGCCAGAACCACGATGTCGAGCGGCTCCACCGGCAGCGGCGAGGCGGCGAAGTCGTGCGCGAGAAAGCGCAGGGTGGGGTGTTCGCCGAAGACGCGCCGCGCCTGGTCGAGCTCCACCTCGTTGACGTCGACGCCGACGACGCTCGCTCCCTCGATCCCGGCGATGCGGTGCGCCAGCCAGCCGTTGCCGCAGCCGGCGTCGACGATGCGGAGCGGCCCTCGCTTCGTGCTGAGGTATGCGAGCAGGCGCGCGCTGGAATCGGCGCGGAGGAGCCACTCGTCGTGGAGCGGATGATCGCGCGGCACGCTCGGCAGGGCCGCGACGATCTCGTCGGGCAGGAGGTGGCCCTCGACACGGCGGGCGCGCAGGTAGGCGTCCCGCCAGTCGACGGCGGCGACGCGCACGGTGGCGGTACGCTCAGGCTGCATCGAGCACCTCGACGGCAACCCGGTAGGCAAGGTCGAGCGCAGCGCGCATCGCGTCGAGCCGCTGTGGGGGGCGCCACTCGCCGCCGGAGAGGTTGTCGCCGACGACGAGAACGGCCGCCGCCGCCACGCCGCGCGCCTGGGCGACGGCGAACAGCGCGGCGACCTCCATGTCGACGGCGAGAACTCCCTGCGCCTGGTAGGCGTTCACCTCGTCGGCGGACTCGCGGTAGGGAGCGTCGGTCGACCAGGACCGGCCGGCGCGAACCACCGCGCCGGCACCGGACAGTGCCGCGACCAGGGAGGCGGTCAGCGACGGGTCGGCGCAGACCGTCCGCGCCGGGGGGAGGTAGTGATGCGAGGTGCCCTCGTCGCGAATCGCCGACTGGGAGACGACGATGGTGCCCGGGGCAAGGTCGGGCTGCAGTCCGCCGGCCAGCGCGACGGAGACGAGGTGTGTGGCACCGAGCGCGATCAGCTCCTCGGCCTGGGCGGCGACGATGGGAGCGCCGAGTCCGAAGCCGGTCAGGACGAGGACGCGTCCGGATGTCGCGCGCACCTCGTAGAGATCGCCCATGAGCCGGCCGACCTGGCGGATCCTCACGCGCCGTCGCATGCGTTCCGGCAGGCCGCGTTCGAGCGAGATCACCGCGCCGCGCGGGGGAGCGATCTGCGCGAGCCGGCCGCCGCTGCGGCGATGGGCGAGCATCCGCTCGGGCGTGACCATCGCCTGAAGAGCGTGCTTGCCGGGGAAGGCGGGGTAGGTCATGCGGACCTCCCGCCCGCCTTCGCCGCGGTCGTGAGTCCGGCGTGATGCTGCGCGGGGGCGGGGCGGCGTGCGCTGTGGGCGCGAGCGGCAAGCATCAGCGCGGCGTTGGCGCTGTCGGCGATGAGCGCTGCCCAGCAGGCGCCGATCCACCCCACGGTGGGGACGAGCAGCACTGTGCTCACCAGCAGGATGGCGAGGCTGCTCGCCAGCACGCGCAGTGTGTCGCGCGCCCGATCCGCCGCCAGCAGGGCGAGCGACTGATAGGTGGCGACGGTGGAGGGCACGATGGTCAGGGCCAGGATCGCCAGGCCCGGCTTGGCAGACGCGAAGGCGGCACCGTACAGCCGGTCGATCAGCCACGGTCCGGCGAGCAGCAGTGTCGCCGAGACCAGGGCTCCGGCCGCGACCGACATCCGCCATGACCAGCGCAGCGCAAGGCGGTTCGATCGACCGTCGGCGTGCGCCTCTGCCATCGCCGGATACACCGCCGTGAAGAGCGCGACGTGCCCGGTCTTGGACGCCTCGACGACGCGCGATGCACCTGCGAACCAGCCCGTCGCCGCCGGCCCGGCCGCGATCGCAACCGCGAGTGCGCCGCAGCGCTGGTAGGCGACGCCGAGCAGACCCAGCACGCCGATGGAAGCGCTCGCCCTGGCCAGTGCCATGACCTCGGCCGCCGAGGTCCGCGAGATCACGGGCGCATCCGGTACTCGCGCGGCGCTGGTTGCCCACGCGACGGCGGCGATCACACCCTGTGCCACCAGCAGCAGGGTCACGGCGCGCACCACGCTGACGCCCGGCGCCGCCAGCACCGCGACCGCGAGCAGCGGAGTGGCAGCGGCACCCACGGTGATTGCGGCGTAAGCACGCAGCGCACCTCGCCCGCGCAGCGCCGCGGTGCACACACTGAACAGCGCGCTGGGCAGGAGCGAGAGCGACATGATCCGCAGCGAGAGAACGATCTCGCCATGCCCCGGCGGCAGTACCGCGGTGGCGAGCCAGATGACGGTGATCACCGCCAGCGACAGAGCGATCTGCAGCGCGAACGCCGGGGCGCATCGATCCATCCGCCCGAGTCCCGCGACGTCGCGGATCAGGACCATGTCGGTGCCGAAGGTGGTGACCACGTTGGCCACGAACACCAGCGCGCTGACGAAGGCGAACTCGCCGAAGCCGACGAGACCAAGGCGGCCCGCGAGGAGGACGGTGAGCCCGACGGCAGCGAGCTGCGCCGCGACGCGCGACGCCACGAGCAGTGCCGTGTCACGCGAGAGCGCGGCGATGCCGAGCGACCGTCGCCGGTTCACCGCAGAACCTCCGAGTAGGCACGCGACGCATCCGCGCGCTGCAGCACAACAGCGTTCACGGCGTGCTGCTCGCAGCGGATGGAGCAGCGGCATCGGCACGCCGCCGCAGGACCACGATGACAAAATCCCCCCACGCGGAGAAGGGACGCCGCGGCGCCAGCGCATCGTCGACCCGCGCCAGCACCCGGTACAGCCGAGCGTGCCGCTTGGCGAGGGTCTTCGACTCCGCGGTGGGAGTCACCACCGAGAGCCCCTCGACGCCGACCAGCTCGTACTCGCCGCCAAATGCCGCCACCACCTGCCGCGGCGTGAAGTAGTGCACCTGGAACTGGCGACCCTCCAGGTGGGCTCGGGTGCCGCGCCGCCGCAATCTCCGTGTCGCCAGGCGGAACCTCCCGGTGAACACCAGGCCGAGCTCCCACAGGCAGATCGGCGGCATCACCACCAGCACTGCAACGCCGCCGGGCGCGAGCACGCCGTCCAGTCCTCGCGCCACGGGGCCCAGGTCGGCGACGCAGTTGAGCCCGCCGAGGTTGGAGAACACCGCGTCGAAGGGCGCACCGTCCACCCGGCCGAGTTCGAGAAAGGAGAGCCGCTGCACCGAGACTCGCTCCCGAAGCCCGGACGCACCCACCTTGTCGTGCACCCGCGCCAGCATCCCCGGCGCGATGTCGGTGGCATGCACGCGGTAGCCCCGCGACGCCAGGGCGACGGCATCGGTGCCGGTCCCCGCATTGAGCTCCAGCACGCGCGCCCCCGCCGGCACGTGGCGGACCACGACCTCGTACACGCGCGACCGCATCCGCGAGAGGTGGGGATGGTCGCCGGCGAAGGCGTCGTATGTCGCGGCGGTGCGGGTGAAGGCGTCGGCGATCGTCGCCAGGTCCGGCGAGGCCGTCACGGCGTGGCCGCCCCATGCACCCGGCGGCGCTCTTCGAACCGCTGCATCCCGCTCAGCAGCAGCTGGTCGACCGGCAGCGTCACCGCATCGCGGGCTCTCGCCAGGCGATGGGACGACCCCGGACGCAGTGCTCGCACGACGTGCGCCGGCGCCGACACCGTGCCCGCCGCGCTGCGCAGCCGGAACTCCTTGTGCACCAGCCGGTGCAATCGCCGGTAGTAGCGTGTCGAGAAGGGCCCGCGGTAGAGCATGGAGAGGTCGCCGGAGTCCACCCAGTTCCGCTGCTCGCGCAGCTCGGCGCGCACCCGCCCGTGGAAGCGCGTGCCCGGCAGCGGATACGACACCGAGATGCCGATGTCGTCGGGACGGCACTCGCGCACCAGCCGCCGCGTCGCCGCGATCTCCGCGGGCCCCTCGCCCGGATAGCCGAACTGCAGGAAGAAGCCGACGCGGATGCCGGCAGCGCGCAGGCGGCGCGTCGCCTCGACGATCTGCTCGACGCGCGTGCCCTTCTCCATGGCGTCGAGCACCTGCTGCGAGCCGGATTCGGCACCCATCCACACCATCTCGCAGCCCGCGTCGCGCAGCGCCTCGACCTCGCCGTCACGCAGCAGCAGGTCGGCGCGGCTGAGGCACTTGAACGGCACCACCAGTCCACGACTGCGCACCAGGACGGCGTAGTGCCGCACCCAGCCCGGCCGCAGCCCGAAGATGTCGTCGACGAAGCTGATGTGGTCGGGCGCGTACGCCTGTCGCAGCAGGGCCAGCTCCTCGACCACGTTCTCCGGGCTGCGCACCGCATAGCGCTGGCCCCAGATCGGCTTGGCGCACCAGTTGCAGTGGAACGGGCAGCCGCGCGTGGTCGACATGTTCAGTGAGAAGCGCTCGTGCCGCCGCCAGGCGTCGCGGTATAGCGAGATCTCGAGCAGGTCCCAGGCGGGGAAGGGGATGGCGTCCAGGTCGGTCAGGTTGCCGCGGCGCGGCGTGGTGACCAGCGTTCCACCCTCATCGCGGAAGACGGTGCCGGCAATCCCCGGCAACCGGCCACCGTCGGGCACGCCGGCAAGCCCATCGAGCAGCGCCGCCAGGGTTGCCTCCCCCTCCCCGGTGATGACGTAGTCGGCGCCCGCGTCGAGGTAGCCCCCGGCGTTGTCGGTGGCGTCGCTGCCGCAGACGACGGTGACGCATCCGCGCCGCCGGGCCATGCCGAGCATGCGGAACGCGGCCTCGCGCATGCGCAGCAGGCACATCTTCGAGAGATAGTTGAAGTTGTCCTCGAAGATGACCGCAACGTCCGGACGGTGCCGCGCCACCGCCTCATCCCACGACATCTCCGACTCCGCCAGCATGGCGTCGAAGAAGGCGACCTCGTGCCCGCGCTCGCGCAGCACCGAGGCCGCGTAGAGGCTGCCCAGCGGCGGGTACGGCTGCATCGCCTGCCACAGCTTGCTGTCGAACGCGAGGTAGTAGGACTGCCCGACAAGCACACGAGTCATGCCCGTCGCAGCCTCTCCAGCGTTCGCCGCCGGTATCCGCCGAAGTGCCCCTTCGAGGTCGTGGCGTCGAAGCGCACCTCGGCTGGGTCCCGCGCGGGCGCGCCGCCCAAGCGGGCGACCTTGCGGCGCATCTCCCAGTCCTCGAGCCGAGCCACCGCGGGGTTGCGCAGCAGCGGCTCGACGGCACGGCGCACGGCGCGCCCGGGCAGCGCGCCGACCCGACCTGAATACCCCGGATGATTGGGCAGGAACTCGCGATACCAGCCGTTGGCGGCGAGCAGGGCGCGGTACGCGTCCGGCCCGAAGAGGGGCACCAGCTGCACGAGCTCGTGGGCGGTGAACAGGTCGCGCTCGGGAAGCGCGAGGCTGCCCTCGCCGAGGATGTAGTTCGGACACAGCCACAGCTCCCCGCGACGAGATGCACGCCCCACCGCGATGGCCAGGGCCCGGCCCAGCCAGACGCGCCCGTCGACGGTGACGATGAAGAGGTCGACGTCGGCGCCGTCACCCGCCGCTCCCACCGCCAGCGAGCCGCTCACCGCCACCAGGCGCACCCAGGGCAGGCGGGCCAGCATGCGGCACCAGCGCACCGCCGCAGGCCACAGCCGTGCCGACGTCGCCTCACGGTCGCACCGCCGCGCCACCAGCGATGCACGCCCCGGCAGCACATACAGCGAACCCACGCGCACCACCAGCCCGTCGAGCGCTGCCCTGCCGAGCGCAACGGAGACCTCGAAGCGCTGCGCCCTGACCGGGAGGAACCGGTGCACCTCGGCTGCGGTGAGCGGCCAGTCGAACACGTCCGCGTAGGCGATCGCCTCGAGCGCCGCCGCGACGACCGGGTCGACGCCACCAGGCACCCCGACGGGAGATGCTCGCGGCGACTGCGTGACGGTGAGCGTCTGCTGCGAGGTCATTCGCCCGGGAGCTACCCGGGCGGGTTACGAGTCAGCTCAGCATCCGCGCCCCGAGCAACACCCTATGCCGCCCGCAGCACCACGTCGCAGCCCGCGCCGGGCAGCAGCGTCAGGGTCACCCGCGCCGTGTCCGGATCCCACGGCGACGCCTCGACGCAGTCACCCGACACCACCGGCGCCCCCAGCGTGAAGCCTGGCCACGACACCAGCACGGGCTGGTCGGCGTGCAGCGGGGCGACGTGGACCACCAGGTGGCCCTTCACGCCGTCGCCGCGGCCACCGCTGACACCGTCGGGGGCCATGGCGACGAACGGTCGGGCCAGGTGGTGCAGCCAGGCCATGTCGACAGCTCCACCGCGCGTCTCCACGCCCCAGTTGCGATCCTGGCGCCACTGCCACCAGGCCCAGCCGGTCTGGTTGTCGTCGTAGGTGTCGAGCGCCGTGTCGGCATACGCATAGGCGTGCGGCTGCTGGTGGTCGATGCCCAGCTCGCCGGTCCACATCGGCGCGGGCACCTGGCGCGCCTCGCCCTCCTGCTCGACGACGTGGGACACGAAGGGCGCCCGGTCGCCGGTGAAGGCCGGCGGCACCAGCGAGCCGGTGTAGATGTGCGGCGAGTAGACGACGTCGCGGGCCTGCAGCGGCACGATGGTGGTGGGGAAGTCGCCGAAGAGGTCGCCCTCGACGAAGAAGAGGTGGTTGGGGTCGACGCTGCCGATGGCGGCGATGGTCCTTGCGTAGAGGGGCCACATCCAGTTGTTCTCGAACAGGCGGGGCGGGATGGGCACGGGGTGCGGCTCGTTGAACAGGTCCCACCCGGCGATGCCGCTGTCGTCGCGGAAGCGCTGCGCGACCGCCTGCCAGGCCATCTGGTAGTCGCGCTGCCAGTCGGGGGCGAGCCAGAAGTACGAGTACGCGGCGTTGACGGCGGGGGAGAGGTGGCGTCGCCACGACTCCCACGGCCACCACTGCGCGTCCGGCACGCCGGCGATGGTGGCCCAGCGCGGCGCCCCGGTGCCGCCGAATTGCGGACCCCAGTCGACGAAGTGCATGTCGATGACCACGTAGAGGCCGTGCGCCTCGAGCATGGCGACGTCGCGCTGCACCTCGTCGAGGTAGGTGCCGTCGATGTGGCCGCGCTCCGGCTCCAGCCGCGACCAGGCCACCGGCAGGCGCACCACGGTGAAGCCGGATTGCTGCATCACCTGGGCGTCGCGCTCGGTGAGCGGTGCGGGGTTGACGCTGTCGCGCTCCAGCAGCGCGGAGTCGTTGAAGCCGCGCAGCAGCACGGCGCGGCCGGACTCGTCGACGATGTGCGCCGCGTTCTCGACGTGCAGCCAGGGCAGCGCGCCGCCGGCCGGGCGGGCGGGATCGGGCAGGCTGACGCTGAGCGGGGGCACCGGTGCGTAGGCCCAGCCGAGCCCGGCCACCAGCATCAGCAGCAGGGCGAGGCCCGCCGGGAAGCCGCCCGCGCGCTGCCCGCCACGGCGTCGCGGACGCCGCCCGCGGCGCCGGGAATGGAACACGGAGCCGCAGTCTATCTGGGCGCTGACGCGCCCGGTGGGGGGAGCACCCCCAGGCCATCATTCGCCGCTGGATCGCGGCCGAATGACAGCCTTCCCGGGTCTATCTGGGCGCTGACGCGCCCGGTGGGGGGAGCACCCCCAGGCCATCATTCGCCGCTGGAGTGCGGCCGAATGACAGCCTTCCCCCCCGGGGGCATACTCCCAGCCCATGACCGCCAACGCCGCCTCCCCCGAGGAGACCGACCTCGACGCCTACTGCCGCGCCCACCAGCCGCGCTTCGTCGCCGAGCTGATCGAGGCACTGCGCATCCCCTCGATCTCCGCCGACCCGGCGCACGCCGCCGACGTCGTGGCCAGCGCCGAGTACCTCGCCGACGCCGCCCGCCGGGTGGGCTTCCAGCGCGCCGAGCTGCTGCCCACGGCTGGCCACCCGACGCTCTACGCGGAGCTCACCGTCGACCCCGCCCTGCCCACCGCGCTGATCTACGGCCACCACGACGTGCAGCCGGTCGACCCGCTCGAGGAGTGGGTGTCACCGCCCTTCGAGCCGCAGGTCCGCGACGGGGCGCTCTACGCGCGCGGCGCCGTCGACGACAAGGGCCAGGTCTGGATGCACCTCAAGGCGGTCGAGGCGCACATGCAGACGCGCGGCACGCTGCCGCTCAACCTCAAGCTCGTCGTCGAGGGCGAGGAGGAGATCGGCTCGGTCCACTTCGACGCCCTGGTGCAGCGTGAGCGCGAGCGCCTGCGCGCCGACGTGGCCGTGATCTCCGACACGCCCATCTTCGCCAGGGGCGTGCCCTCGCTGTGCACCGGGCTGCGCGGGCTGGCCCACGTCGAGATCGAGGTCAGCGTCGCCTCGCTCGACCTGCACTCCGGCTTCTTCGGCGGCGCCGTGGCCAACCCCGTCGACGAGCTGGCCCGGATGCTGGCGTCACTGCACGACCCGGTGACCAGGCGGGTGACCGTGCCCGGCTTCTACGACCGGGTCCGCGAGGCCAGCGCCGAGGAGCGCGCCCAGATCGCCGCGCTGCCCTACGACGAGGCGGCACTGCTCCGCGAGGCGGGCGGCGCGCCGGCGACGGTCGGCGAGGAGGGCTGGTCGCCGCTGGAGCGGATGTGGCTGCGTCCCACCCTGGAGATCAACGGCATCTGGGGCGGCTACAGCGGCCCCGGGTCGAAGACGATCATCCCCGCCCACGCCGGCGCCAAGGTGAGTTGCCGG
This sequence comes from Candidatus Dormiibacterota bacterium, assembly GCA_035995545.1. GTDB lineage: Bacteria > Chloroflexota > Dormibacteria > Aeolococcales > Aeolococcaceae > DASRDZ01. The sequence goes on along the minus strand of DASYKI010000007.1, from coordinate 256,354 downwards.
CTGGTGCCCGACCAGGATCCCGACGACATCGCCGCCCTGCTCGCGGACGCGCTGCGCGCCGGCGCGCCGCCCTGGGTGCGGGTGACGGTGGAGGCGCACCCCGGCGGGCATCCGGTGCTGACGCCGATCGACCACCCCGCGGTGCAGGCGGCGCGGCGGGCGATGCGGCACGGCTTCGGCGCCGACCCGGCGATCATCCGCAGCGGCGGGACCATCCCCCCGGTGGCGACGTTCCAGACGGTGCTGGGGCTGCCCTCGGTGCTGGTCGGTGTGGGCCTCCCCGACGACCAGATCCACGCGCCCAACGAGCGCTTCGACCTTGATCAGTACGCCGCGGGCGTGCGGGTCATCGCGCGTCTCTGGGAGGAGATGCCTGGCGCCCTTCGCTGAGAGGGGTGGAGCGGCCACCCGGTTGTCCGGACGGCCGCTCGCCTGCCCCTTGTTCAGCGAACGTCAGCCGTTGTCGCCGCCACAGTTGAAGCGGCAGGGCGTCGGCGTGGGAACCGGCGTTGGAACCGGCGTTGGAACCGGCGTGCGAACCGGCGTCGGCACGGGCGTCGGGACGGGTGTCGCCGTCGGAACCGGCGTCGGCGTGGGCACGGGGGTCGGGGTGGGCGCGGGCAGGGGCGTGTGCGGCGCCGGGCAGGTCATCGTCGACGCCGTCGTGGTGGTGCCGGTCGCCGTCGTGGTGGTCACCTGGAAGGGCATGCTGCTGAAGGCCTGCAGGGTCACCGGACCAGGGAGCGGCAGGGCCAGCGGCTGCGACTTGTAGTTGACGGTCACGGTGACGCAGGTCGGCGACGCCAGGCTGGGCAGCGCGTCGACGACGATGTTCGCCTTGTTGGGATCGACGGGGGTCTGCTGCAGCTCGGTGGAGCTGACCGCGCAGAGCGGCGCGGCGTTGACCGGCACGATGGTCATCGCCTTGCGCACCTGGTTGACGATGGAGTCGGGGGTGCCACCCTCGCAGGTCAGCGTGCCCGTGCTCGACGAGTAGAGGTTGCTCTCCACCGCGGCGTAGCGCGATCCGGCGCGGGCGCCGTTGGTCACGGACGAGTTCTGGAAGTACATGAACGAGCCGGCGATGATGCCGGTCAGCACCAGCACCGCGATGGACGCGGCGACGGCGAACTCGACCATGCTCTGGCCGTCGCGCAGGCGGCGCCGCCGAACCGGCACGGGGCGCTTGTCAGCCGACAATCGGGGGGTTCCCTGAGCCGATGACACCCGGCAGGTTGTAGGTGTTCTTGGTGCCGTCGATGACGATGGTGGTGTTGCCGTCGGTGTTGAAGTCCTCGACGACGCAGGGTCCGTTGATCTGCACCTTGCCGGCCGAGGTCATCGGGTATCCGGTGCCGGTGCCGACGCCCGTCTGCAGCATGCCGCCGACGTTGAAGATGATGCCCACGTCCCAGTAGGCGAAGGGGTTGGGCTGGGGCAGGTTGGCGGCGGTGGCGCAGACGCCGTTCACCTTGGGCATGCCGTTGCAGGGCAGCGAGGCGTTGTAGACGACGCCGTTGACGGTGACGTTGGCGCTGTCACCGGGGTAGCCGTCGAGGCTGAAGTTGCCGGGTGTGGCCCGCTTCTGGAAGAGGGCGATGTCGCGGTAGATGCCGGTGCTGGGACCGGTCAGCGTGATGGTCCCGTCGCCGCCCAGGATCAGCGAGTAGTTGGTGCCGGTGCCGTACTGCGAGGAGTCCTGCGCGTACGACGTCTGGTTGTAGGCGACCACGCCCTTCCACGAGGTGGAGGTGGTGAAGACGCTGTTGAAGGGGGCCGGCGCCGTCGAGGTGGTGCCGCCGCAGGTCGGGGAGTTGGCGTCGGTCTCGCCCTTGCTGTTGGCGTTGGTCACGCCGGTGGGGTAGCAGGGCGCGCCGTTGCCGGTGCCGGTGGCGGTGTACACGCCGCTGACGAACGAGCCGGGCACGTTGGTCGGCACCGGCACCGGCGTGGCGGTGGCGATCATCACGTTGTTGCCCTGCACGGTGCTGCCCACAGGGGTGAGGATGGCCAGGCCCCCGCCGAAGCGGAAGACGCCGGGATACGCGGTGTTGGCCTGGGTGGTGTCGTAGCTGCCGGAGCAGTCGGCGAACTGCACGTTCCCGGTGGTGATGATCACCGGGTTGGGGTAGTAGCCAGGCTGGAGCACGGTGGTGCCGTTGACCGCCGCCGGCGTCGAGCTGTACGTGGTCGGCACGGTCTGGCCCGAGCAGAGGCCCTGCCCCCAGCCGCCGGTCCCGCTGGTCTGGTCGAAGGGATCGGGCACGCCGCCCGTGCCCGCCACCGGCAGCAGCGGGTCGGTGATCTGGGACTGCTTGTTGACGATCTGGTTGTACGACAGCGGCGTCGTGATCGTGCCGTTGGCATTGCAGGTCGCCGTGTTGAACGGGTCCTTGGTCAGCGGATACACCGGCGTCGCGTTGTACGGCGGCGACGCGCTGCTGCTGTCCGAGAAGCACCAGTCGAGCGGCCAGTTGTTGCCGGCCGTCTCCATGATGCCGTGCAGGATCAGGTTGCTGCTGTCCTTGGCGTCGACCACGTCGTCGTAGACGGCGTTGTTGTGGGTGGAGTTCCACGGCCCGTAGGGCACCGTCGAGTTGGCGAAGATGGTGCCGTAGACGTTGAAGCTGCCCTTGCCGCCGCCGAGCACCTCGTGGGGCTGGAGCTGGTCGAGGGCGACGATGGCCACGTTCTGGCCCGAGGCGGGGTTGAGCACGGCCTTGGCGGTGGCGGTGCTGGTGAGGTTCTTCACCCCCATCACCTGGGCCAGGAAGGGCTGCCAGCTGGGGGTCACGTTGACGCTGACGCCGCAGGCGTTGGCCGGCGGGTAGCTGTTGTTGTTGCTGACCGTGTAGGCCGAGCCAGCGGCGGTGATGGTGGCGCCGTTGCGGTCCAGGTAGGTGCCCGTCCAGCCCGCGTTGACGGCCGCCGAGTTCTGGTCGATGACGTCCTGAACGGCGGCGTAGACGGAGGCGTTGCTGGGCGCGCCGCTGCTGCCCTGGCAGACGCCCTTGACGGCGTTGGTGCCGGCCACGGCGGCGAAGTCGGCGGCGTTCTGGGCGCGGCGCATCTGCACCAGGCCGTAGCCACCGTCGATGGCAAGCGCCACCATGCTGACCACCACCACGGCCGCCAGCGCGAAGAGGACGAGCACCTGCCCGGCCTTGCCGCGCCCGCTGCGCCGGTGGGGGGGACGGGGGCGGATCACTGCGGCTGTCATGGGGTGGCTCCTGCCTGGGCCTGCACTGAGATCTGGCTGAGCAGAGGGATGAACGGGACCACGGGGTGCAGGACGTGGACCACCTCGATGGGCGTGGCGCTGCGCGCGCCCACGGTGCGTACGATCCACACGCAGCTGGACGACGCGGGACATGCCGCCTGGTTCGTCACGCCGACGTAACAAGCGTTGCAGCCTTCCTCGTAGTTCACAGCAGCCACGGCGTGTGCGAGCTCGGTGGCGACCGGGACGTTGGAGTTGGCACTGACGTCGTTGGCGGCGGCGATCGCGCCCGCGCGCGCCGCACCGCTCAGCCCGATCACCGAACCCATCGCCTGCGAGCCGGTGAAGGCGACGGCGCAGAGCAGCAGGAAGATCGGGAAGGCGAGCGAGAACTCCACGAGCGACTGGCCGCGCGTGCCGCGGCGTCTGCGCCGGAAGTCCGCCGGGCGGTGCTGGGACGGCAAAGATGTGACCCCATGGGTGAGAGGGAGGCTTGCGTCATTCTCTCCGGCGTTGCTGGGGGACCTGTGACGAACGGGTCACCCGTCCACCAATTCCCGGGTACGGTCGTCACACGGCGTGTTGCGACGGTCTCGCGCGCGCCAGATCAGTAGTAGAGCTCGAGGCCGATGAGCTCGGCGCGCAGGGTGAAGGTGCCGCCTGCGGTGAGCGTGGCGATGCGCAGGCTGGCCGGCTGGAACTTGTAGACGACCACGATGTCGAGGCCGTCTCCCTTGGGTCCCTGCTGCCCGGCGGTGCACGACGGGGTGCAGGGCACCGGTCGCGTCTGCCAGGCGCCCATGTTGCCCGCCTGGCATTGGAAATGGGCTCCCGCCGTGTTGGTCAGCGTGCAGGAGCGGATGGCGAAGCACGCCGTCTGCCCCGTCGTCCAGGTGCTGGAGTCGACGCAGCCCTTGGGATCGCCGCAGGCGCTGGAGGTGCCCGAACAGTTGGCGTAGGTCTGCGCCGAGCAGGTGCCGCACGAGGGCGGTCCGGTATTGCCCCACACCGCGATCGTGTTGGGCACCGCGCTGTTCGGTTCCGAGCGGATCGCATCGCCGATGTCGGTGGTGTCGGCGGTGATGCCGATGCGCATTCCCGCCCGGGCGGCGCCGGTGATCTGGTTGCTCAGGTAGTAGCCGCGGGCGAGGTCGACGGTACCCAGCAGCACCATGAAGATCAGCGGTGCGCACAGGGCCATCTCGACCACGGCCTGGCCGCGGCTGCGGCGGTGGCGTGCTCTCATCCTTCGAGCTGGACCGTGCCGGAGGTCTGCTGACCGGCGTTGGGCACGCCGACGTTGTTGAAGGTGTAGTTGGCCGTGGCGTAGTCGCCGCAGCGGTCGCCGTCGGTCATGAAGATCTGGATGTTGACCGACTGCCCGGTCGGGGTCGGGAAGGTGTACTTGATGGAGGCGGTGTTGGTGCCGGACACGGCGTTGACGATGTCGCGCTCGTGGCCCCACGTCCACTGCCCGAGCACCTCCATGGTGGAGCCGTCCGCGTAGGTGAAGGTCCAGTCGTCGAACTGCCCCGTGCCCGGGTTCTTCTTGGTGGCGTAGGTCCCGTTGCCGCCGACCACCGAGCCGGTCGACGCCGCGGCGCGGTTGGGACGCGCCGGGTTGCTGTCGCCGGGGGTGTTGGGGTTGGGCGGCAGGACGGCACCGGCTCCCGGCGCCGACGACCAGATCCCCTTCGAGAAGAACACCGGGTTGCCGCCGTTGACCTTGACGTAGACGTCGTACGCGTCCATCGCCCACTCGTCGGTGTAGTTGAGGGTGAAGGTCTCCCAGCCCGACCGCGACGAGGCCGCCACCGAGGGCGCCGGCGTGCCGATGATCTGGGCCTCGTTGTTGCCGGAGGTGCCGATCTGCGGCTGGGTGCTCTGTCCGTAGCCGACGCTGAAGTCGACCGCGGTGCCCGCGCCACCGAAGGTGGTCAGGCTGTACGCCATCACCTGGCCGGTGATCGCCCCCGGCGCGTTCGCCTGCCCGCCGCTCAGCGACGGGTCGAGCTCGACCCCGCCCGAGGTCGCCGACGGCTTCTGGTAGATGATCCCGGAGAAGCCGCTGGGGGAGAAGGCCACGGGACCCTGGCCGTCGCCCTCGTCATCGCCCTTGTTGGCGGCGGATGTCCCGGCCGCCGAGTCGAGGTGGATGAACCCGCTGTTCTCGTTGTCGAAGAGGATGGGCAGGTCGTTGACCGCCTTGTTGGCGTTGAGGCCCGGCGAGGTGAGGTTGATGGTGGCCACCTCGTTGGTGGACACGAACGCGTTGGCCTTGGGATTGCCGCCGTTGGCGGCGAAGTAGAAGCTGACGTTGGTGCCGCTGACGATGGTGGCGTCGCCGCCGCCGCCCTGCACTCCCGCCGCGCCGCTGCCGCAGCCCATCGGGGTGCCGGCGGAGAGGGCGCCGAAGCTGCCGCCGCCGTGGCCGATCCACACGCCCGCGGTGACCGCGCAGTTGGCCACGCCGGAGCACAGGTCGAAGTCCGAGGCGGTCTCCAGGCTGTGGTCGATGCCGTTCGCCCTGTAGCCGCTGCCCGACGCGGAGTTGACCGGGGCGGTGCCGTAGATGTCGAAGAGGCCGGGCGCGAAGTCGTAGGTGCCGTGGTTGATGACGATGTACTGGTACTTGCCCGGCATGATCGTGTACGGCTCGCTGGCGTCGGGCTGGCAGTTGCCGGTGAGGTTGTGGGAGGTGACCGTCTCGCCGTTGAGCACGATGCCCTCGCAATCGGTCAGGCCGGAGAGATCGGGGATCGGTGCGGTGTAGGTCTGCGCCGAGTACGCGGTCTCGTTGGCGTACAGCTTGTCGAGCCCGGCGGCGCCGGGACCGGGCGAGGTGCATGGCGTCAGGCCCGTGGCGGTGCCCTGCAGCGGCGTCGTGCAGTAGGCGGTGGCGCCGTTCGCGATGGCGAAGCCCAGCGATCCCACCGCGGTGTTGCCCGGGCAGGCCACCGGCTGGCCGCCCTGGGTGCCGTTGTAGGGATCGCAGATGGTCGTCGACGCCTGCATCACCATGTGCCCGGCCGACTGCAGGGACACGGTGTCGAGCGGACCGCCGCTGATGGTGCCGCCGTTGACGCCGTCGAAGACGACGTTCTTCGAAGCGCTGGTGGGCGGCGCGGTCCAGAAGGTGGGGCAGTTGCCGCAGTTGAGCTGCGCGTGCGACGGAGCCGCCGCCGTGTTGAACGACGCCGAGGGCTCGTAGAGCAACATGGCCACCGCGGGCGGCGTGCCGATCAGCGCGCCGGGTGGCTGCGCGTAGGACACGGCGGACACCGTGATCGTCGTGGTGGGAATGCCGACGATGCCGCCCAGGTAGTTGGTGACGATGCGCACCAGGGTCACCTGCACGCAGTTGAACTGGTACGTGCCCAGGCAGTCGGGCGGGATGCTGACCCCACCGGCGCCCGACGGGGGCACGTTGACGGTGATCTTGGTGGTCCAGCCGCTGGTCGAGGCGCAGCTCGACGCGTCGTTCCAGGTCGCGCTGAACGTCGCCGTGGCCCCCGTTCCCGTGGTGCGGTCGCAGGTGGTGCTGCGCGTGGTGGCGAAGCCGTTGTTGGTGGCGAACTGGTTGATCGCCTCCATGCTCAGGTCATTCGACGACGCCGGCGGTGCGGTCTGCCGCTTGCCGCCCACGGCGAGCTGCTTGGCGCTGGCCAGCGCCGCCGAGTCCATGGCGTTCTGGGCACTGCGGCGCAGCAGGTAGTCGTGGCCGGCGTCGATGGCCATGCCCGCGAAGCCGAGCATGATCAGGAAGGACACGGCCAGCAGGATCATCGCCTGCCCGCGCTCGGCGCGGCGCCCGCGTCGCATGGTGGACCGCATCGTCAGTACTCGGTCTGCACGATGGACACCGTCTTGATGGTGATGCCACCGGTCATCAGGTTGCCGATGATCGGTGTCAGCGGCTGGAACTTGTACTGGATCTCGACGGCGACGTCGCGCACGCCGCTGTTGGGCAGCGAGCGCGGCGTGGTGTTGCCGGCGCAGTTCGGCTTGCCGCTGGTGGCGCCGTCGGCGGGCGTCGCGTTCGCCGCCGCCGGCCAGATGTACACCCAGCCCACACCGCCGGGAGGCGTGCCCGGACCCGCCGGCGACGTCGACTTGTTGGGGTCGGTGTTGAGGGTGCCACTGTTGTAGGAGTTCGGATCCATCTTGAGCGGGAAGGCCTGGCCCACCTGCTCGATGTGCTGGATGGCCAGGCAGTCGCTGTACTGCTGCGGCTTCAGCGCGATGATCCGGGCGCCCTCGACGGCGGCGGAGCTGATCGCGTTGTAGGTGTAGACGAGCCGTCCCAGGTCGATGGTCATGAACACGGCGAGGATCACCAGCGGGGCGATCAGGGCGAACTCCACCATTCCCTGCGCGTTCTGCGCGGCGCGCGCGCGACGTCGCGCCGGCCTCATCGGCAGGGGCGAGGCGCCGCGCTGACGTAGCAGAGCGCGGGCGTCGGCGTCATCTGGACCACGGGGCTGACACCACCGCCGCTGGCGTGCGCCGCCGCGTCGCCGGAGAGGCCGGTGTCGGAGCGCGCCAGCAGCACGGTCATGAAGGCGGCGATGCCCACGGCGACGAACACGCCGACGACGATCTCCGTGCTCCAGTGCAGGCCGCGCTCGCGCAGGCGCTGGCGCAGGGGCACGCGCTCCTTGCGCTTGCGCTTGGCCACCCGCATGCGCCGGTGCTCCTGGACGCGCCAGAGAAGTCCGGGCGCATGCCAGGGGATGGCCTCGTCCTGCTCGTCCATGGCCGCAAGGCTAGCCATCCGGTTTCGCGAGCCCCCCGAGGATGCGGTGACGATCCTCTGCGCATTTCGAGAGGTGTCGCGGCTCTGCAACAAGTCGTGTGAGCAGCGGTGAAACGCTGGCGCCGCATCGGTCCCGTCATGGCAGCGACATCCGATCTTCACCGAGAGTGGTGACCGGGCGCCGCGGGCGGGCGGGATACTCGACGCGTTCAGCTTCCGTTCATCTTGCGCTCTCGCGCTGGAGGCCCTCCCATCCTCGTCGCCGCCCGCCTCGCTGCCTGCGGATCCCGTCGCCGCCGCCGCGACGCGGGGATGTCGATGGTCGAGTTCGCCGTGGTGGCGCCCATCGGCTTCCTGCTGCTCGTCGGCATCGCCATCCTTGCCCTGGTGGAGATGGACTCGGTCCAGCTCAGCAACCTGACCCGCGACGCGGCGCGCGCCGGGGCCATCTGCGGGAGTTCCCAGCGCGCCTCGGGTGGCCTGCTTCCCGACGGCAGCACGTGTACGTACGCGCACCTGCAGACCTATCTGAGCAACCGGCTCAGGGGCCTGCCCAGTGGCTCGGCGGGCAAACCCGCCACCGGCAGCTTCGGCAGCAACTGCGACACGACGGCGACCAACGCGGTGGTCTGTGTCTGGACCGCGTCCCACGCCATGGTCTCGATCAGCGGCAGCAACCCGCTGGACGCCTGCGCCAGGGGAGACGTGCTCGAGGTGGTCACCCAGTTCAACGCGCAGCTCTACGTCCCGGTGGTGGGCCGATTCTTCGGCGGCGGCAGCACCAAGTCGCTGCAGGCCGACGCCACCGCGACGTGCGAACAGTGATCCGTCGCCGCCGGCCAGGCCACCGCGGCCAGGCGCTCGTCGAGCTTGCCGTGCTGGCGCCCGTCCTGTTCCTGCTGCTGGCCGGGGGAGCGCAGGTTGCGGTGGTCGTCTACTCGCAGATCGCGGTGACCACCGCGGCGCGCGAGGCCGGGCGCACGGCGGCCGACACGCCCCAGGATTCCGAGCTCTTTCCTGCGCCGGTGACGAGTGGCCAGGACTGCACGTCGTCGACCGACGCGCGCAAGGTCTGCCTCGCCGCCTACAAGTCGACGACCACCACGTTCGGGCTGGTCAACCCGTCGACGTTCACCGTGCAGCTCAGCTCCGCGAAGTACCCGTCGGGGTCGGCGACGGTGACCTGCAGCGGCGTCGCAGGCACCGCCGACGACGGCCTGGTCACCGTCAAGGTCGCCTACCACGCGCCCATCTTCATGCCGTTCGTGGACAGGATCTTCGCCGACGCCGGCAAGACGTACAGGACGGTGTCCGACACGGTCACGGTGCGCGTCAACCCGTGCACCGCCAACGGTGGCAACTGAGATGCAGAGATATCGCCGCCGCCGCCAGCGCGGCCAGATGGTGCCCATCGTCGCGGTGGCGGGAGTGGTGCTCCTCGGCGTCAGCGCCCTGGTCGTCGACCTCTCCGTCAATACGCAGAGCCGGCGCGGGTTGCAGAACATCAGCGACGCCGCCGCCCTCGCCGGCGCTCGCAACCTTCCCAACACTCCCAGGCAGGCGATCAAGGACGCGCTCGACATCCTGCAGCGCAACTCGCCGTGGTCGAGCAGCGGCTCCTGGCTGGCCACGGCGCAGGCGGCGATCACCGGGGCGTGCACCAGCGCGGCCGGCAGCACCTGCAGCGTCAGCGTCGCCGGTCCGGCGGGCTACACCAGCTACGCCGTGAAGGCGAGCTCACCGCCGTCGACGCCGCAGAACAGCGGCTTCACCAGCACGTCCTACCTCGAGGTCGAGGTGGTGCAGACGTCCCGCAACGGCTTCGGCGGCGCCGTCGGGCTCGGCACTTCCAACGAGACGGGGCACTCGATCGCCTACTACGCGGGGCCGACGGGTCCCTATCAGTACACCTTCTTCGCCAAGGTGCACGCCGGCTCGGGCAACCACGCCGAGGTGATCGTCGGCGACGCCTTCGTCGGCGGCGGCTACGTCCCGCAGAGCTCCGGCAAAGCGGGGCTCTGCATTCTGGACGTGCCCGGCGGCGGCCAGGGCCACGTCGTCTTCGGCAGCGTGCCACCGCTGGTGGGACCGGATCCGCAGTACGGCAACGGCGGCGCCTGTGCCGGCGGCGGCACGCTGAGCGCGCAGGCTGCGACGCCGCAGGCGAGCGCACCGACCAACTGCCCGGCGGGATCGAGCCCGCAGTCCTACAACGGCGGCGGCACCTGGGCATGCTCCCAGCCCAGTCCCGCGCTGCCCGCCATCCCGGCGCCGACGGCGACCCAGAGCGCGCTCTGCGGTGCCAACGGATCGGCCACCGTCAGTGCCAGCACCACCGCCGGCGTCTACCCGGTGGGCGCCGGGTGCACGGTCACCATCGACTTCGCCTCGGGCAACATCGACTGCGTGTCCCTGGTGCTCGCGGCTGGCTCGACGGTGAGCATCAACAACAAGAAGGGCACCAACTACATGAGCGCCTACGGCTTCAACCCCACGGGGGACACCGTCGCCTCGAATGCGCTCACCACGGCGGGCCTGCCCGTCCCCACGGCCGCGTGCGGTGGCGCGTCGATCAACGCGGACCGCAGCGCGATCTGGGCGCCCGACACGTCGGCCACCCCGATGCCCACGGTGATCAGCAACGGGCTCACCGGGTGCTGCAGCGATTCGGTCTTCCTTGGCACGATCTTCGTGCCCGGCCAGGGGGTGAGCTTCGGCACCAACCAGGCGATGGAGGTGGTCGGCTCCGTCTACTGCGGTCAGTGGGACGTGCAGAGCGGGAACCACCTCAATCCCATGGTCACCTACGACGCGGGCGCCGCTGCCTACGTCGTCTCGGGCATGCGACTGGCGGAGTAGGCCGTCGGCAATAATGGCTGGCCGCCGACCAGCCCGGACGCCCAGGAGGCCCGCAGCCCATGACGCTCATCGAAGAGGTCAGCGCTCTCGAGATCCTCGACTCCCGCGGCAATCCCACCGTCGAGGTCGAGGTGCAGCTCAGCAGCGGAGCGGTCGGCCGCGCCCAGGTCCCCAGCGGCGCCAGCACCGGCGCGTACGAGGCGGTCGAGCTGCGCGACGCCGATCCCAAGCGCTACGGCGGCAAGGGCGTGCTCACCGCGGTGGCCAACGTCGCCGAGCGCATCGGCCCGGACCTCATCGGTCTCGACGCCGCCGACCAAATCAGCATCGACAACACCCTGCGCGGTCTCGACGGCACGCCCAACAAGTCGGTGCTGGGCGCCAACGCCATCCTGGGCGTCAGCCTGGCCTGCGCGCACGCGGTGGCCAATGCGCTCGACATCCCCCTGCACCGCTATCTCGGCGGTATCAACGCCCACGTGCTGCCCGTGCCGCTGCTCAACGTCCTCAACGGAGGCGTGCACGCCTCGACCAGCGTCGACTTCCAGGAATTCATGCTGGTCCCGCTCGGCGCGCCCACCTTCGCCGACGCGCTGCGTGCCGGCTCCGAGTGCTTCCACGCGCTGCGCTCGGTGCTCAAGGCGCGCGGCCTCGACACCGGGCAGGGCGACGAGGGCGGCTTCGCGCCGTCGCTGCGCCACAACGAAGAGGCCGTCGAGGTGCTCCTGCAGGCGATCGAGAAGGCGGGCTACACGCCCGGCGAGGACATCGCCCTCGCCCTCGACCCGGCCAGCAGCGAGCTCTACCGCGACGGGCGCTACGAGCTGAAGGGGGAGGGGCGCACCCTCGACTCGGCGGGCATGGTCGACCTCTGGGCGTCGTGGTGCGAGCGCTACCCCATCGTGTCCATCGAGGACGGCATGGCCGAGGACGATTGGGACGGCTGGCGGCTGCTCACCGAGCGCATCGGCGACCGGGTGCAGCTGGTCGGCGACGACCTCTTCGTCACCAGCGTGGCCCGCCTCGAGGAGGGCATCGAGCGCGGCGTGGCCAACGCCGTCCTGATCAAGCTCAACCAGATCGGGACCCTGAGCGAGACCCTCGAGACCATCGCCCTGGCCACGCGGAGCGGCTACGCCAGCATCATCTCCCACCGCAGTGGTGAGACCGAGGACACCACCATCGCCGACCTGGCGGTGGCCACCAACGCGGGGCAGATCAAGACCGGCGCGCCGTCGCGGTCGGAGCGCGTCGCCAAGTACAACCAGCTGCTCCGCCTGGAGCGCGACCTGGGCCTGGCGGCGCGCTACGCGGGGCGCGATGCGTTCCGGCTGCTGCGCACTGCCCCGGTGGCTCCGACGGCTCCCACGGCTGCGCGGTGACCGACCCGGACAGGCACGACCTCTCCCTCGCGCTGGAGACGCTCGCTGCCCAGGCCGGCAGCCCTGACCTGCCACCCCCGGAAGGCGTGCCGCTGGTGCCGCCCATCGCCGTCAGCAGCGTCTTCGCCTACCCCGACGTCGAGGCGGTCGACGCCGCCATGGTGGGCGACCGTCGCGTCTACCGGCGCTACGGCGACGAGGCCACCATGCGGCTGGAGGAGACGCTGGCGGCGCTGGAGACGCCGCGGACCGGTGCCGGGGCACGCGGCGAGCCGCCGCTGACCCGGGTCACCGCCAGCGGCCAGGGCGCGCTGGCCCTGCTGCTCCTCACTCTGGCCACACCGCAGCGACGGCGGGTCGTCGTCGTGCGGCCCTGCTACGGCGGCACCGACGCCCTGGTCGGCGGACCGCTGGCGCGCGCCGGCCTGGAGCTGGCCACCGTCGACCTGCCCCACCCGGCCCACCCGGCCGACCATGGCGCCCTGGTCGCCGCCGCCGCGGACGAGCGCACCTGCGCGGTGGTCTGCGAGGTGATCACCAACCCGCTGATCGGCGTCGCCGACGTGCCCGCCATCGTCGCCGCCGCCCACGCCGCCGGCGCCGCGGCCGTCGTCGATTCCACCTTCGCCACGCCCTTCCTCTTCCAGCCCCTGGCCCACGGTGCCGATGCCGTCTTCCACAGCCTGACCAAGCACCTCAACGGGCACAGCGACGTCATCGGCGGCGTCGCCATGGTCCGTGCCGGCCATCCCGCAGCCGGGCTGCTCGACCCCACGGCGCGGCTGCTCGGCGCCACCCCCGGCGCCTTCGACTCCTGGCTGGCCCTGCGCGGGCTGCGCACCGCGGCGCTCCGGGTCGCGCGGTCGACGGAGAACGCGGCCGCTCTGGCCACCTGGCTCGGCTCCCGCAGCGAGGTGTCCGCGGTGCACTACCCGGGGCTGCGCGGACCGCACGACGAGGAGCTCGCCGCCGCTCTGCTCCCGCACGGGCGCGGCCCGGTGCTGACCCTGGAGCTGCCAGGCGGGGAGGCCGCCGTCGACCGCATGCTGCACGCCATGCACCTGGTGCGCCTGGCCCCCTCGCTGGGCGACGTGGCCACCACGGTGTCGCACCCCGCCCGCACCTCGCACCGCGCGCTCACCCCCGGCGAGCGCGAGGTCCAGGGCATCCACGGCGGCATGCTCCGTGTCAGCACCGGCATCGAGGCCCTCGACGACCTCGTCGCCGACCTCGACCAGGGATTGCGCGCCACCACCTGACGCCGCGCCCGGGTAGGATTCCGCGCATGGCCATCCTGCGTCTCGTCAACGGCAACGACGTCTCCGTCAAGCTCAGCGTCGCCGACACCATCGCGACGCTCGAGGTGGCCTCCGCCACCAACGCCTTCGTCCAGCTCCCCACCGAGGACGGCCCCATCCACGTCCGCCCCAGTGGCATCATCGCCGTCCTCGAAGGCTCCACCTCCAAGACCGCCGGTTTCCGCATCGCCGAGGGCTGATCCGGACAGGACCCTCATAGGTGCGCCTGGGGGAGCACCCTCAGTCCATTATTTCGCCGCCGGAGTGCGGCCGGATCACAGCCTCCGCCCCGCCGATCACCCTCGAACCGCCCGCGGCCTTGGCCTGGTACATCGCGGAGTCGGCCACCTCGACGAGGTGCTCGGCCGCCTGTCCGTCGGCGGCCAGCGCCCACCCCACGCTGATGCTCACCGGCACGTCCGTGGTGCCCACGGTGACCGGCGCGTCGCACACCGCCTGGAGCAGCTTGGCCGCGACCGGCCCGATCGCTCCGTCGGTGATGTCCGGGCAGACCACGAGGAACTCGTCGCCGCCCCAGCGGGCGACCAGGTCGCGCTGCCGCACCACGGTGCGCAGGCGCGTGCCCACCTGCTGCAGGGCGGCGTCGCCGACGGCGTGCCCGAAGCGATCGTTGATCATCTTGAAGCCGTCGATGTCGGCCATCATCACCCCGATGGTCCAGCGCCGCCCCAGCTCGCGGAGCTGCTCGGCGAGGCCGCGGCGGTTGAGCAGGCCGGTGAGGGAGTCGATCCGGGCGGCGTCCTTGTAGTGGCCGACCGCGCCGATCAGGTGGTCGACCAGCTCGTCCTGCAACTCCAGGGCCGCCTGCGCCTGCATGCGCATGTAGATGGCCTCGCGGGCGGCGTGGGGCAGGGTGGCGACCAGGCCAACGGGGAGTTCGAGCCAGTCCGCCAGGCGCTCGATGAGGAGGTCGTCGTGGGCGCGCATCGTCGAGCGGAACCTCGCTTGGGAATCTCAGGCGGAAGTCCAGCGAAGCGCGCCCTTGCTGACCGTAATCCCCGCGATGCTATCAAGCCAATGACGAGCGTGCGCGATGTTGCGTGGAGGCGCGGCAAGTACAGTGGCGGCTATATTTGATCGCGTGAGTCAGCAATCTGCCGCGAGCCTCGGCGTCGCACCAGCCGAGGGACGCGACGTGCGCATCACCTCGCTGGTGGGCAACACGCCGCTGCTGCGCATCCACCTCTTCGAGGCGGAGTGCCCGGGCGTCGAGATCTACGGCAAGGCGGAGTTCCTCAACCCCGGCGGCTCGGTGAAGGACCGTCCCGCGCTGCGCATGATCGAGGAGGCCGAGCGCAGCGGCGAGCTCACCCGCGACAGGATCGTCCTCGACTCGACGTCGGGGAACACGGGCATCGCCTACGCGATGATCGGCGCCGCCAAGGGGTACCGGGTGCGCCTGGTGATGCCCACCAACGTCAGCGAGGAGCGCAAGCAGCTGGTCCAGGCCTTCGGCGCCGAGATCGTCTACAGCGATCCGCTGGAGGGAAGCGACGGGGCCATCCGCATGGCCCGCCAGATGCGCGCCGAGAACCCCGACGTCTACTACTTCCCCGACCAGTACAACAATCCCAACAACTGGCAGGCGCACTACCACGGCACCGGCCCGGAGATCTGGCGCCAGACCGAGGGGCGCATCACCCACTTCATCGCCGGCCTGGGCACCAGCGGCACCTTCATGGGCACCAGCCGCCGCCTCAAGGAATACAACCCCGGCGTCGTCTGCATCAGCGTGCAGCCCGACGAGCCCTGGCACGGACTCGAAGGCCTCAAGCACATGCCGACCTCGATCGTTCCGGGCATCTATGACGAAAACCTGGCCGACGAGAACATGGGCGCCTCCACTGAGGATGCCTACGACGTCGCCCGCGCGCTCGCCCGCAGCGAGGGCATCCTCATCGGCCACTCCAGTGGCGCGGCGCTCTGGGCGGCGCGCGAGGTGGGCCGTCGCGCCGGCGAGGGGGTGATCGTCATCGTCTTCGCGGACGGCGGCGACCGCTACCTGAGCAGCGGCCTCTACCAGCCGAAGGCACCCTGAGCGCGGTGAGACAGGTCCGCTGCACGGCCGCGGCAGCGGGGGACCTGCGGGTGATGGCTGCCGAGTCCTACCCGCTGGAGGGCTGCGGCATCCTGCTCGGCCGCCTCGGCCGCGAGGACGGTGACGAGGGGGCCAGCATCATCGAGGCCATCGCCGGCCGCAACCTGGTCACCGATCGCGCCGCCGACCGCTACGAGCTCGACCCCGGTGACATCGTCGCCGCCGAGCGCCGCGCCCGCGAGCACGACATCGACATCGTGGGCTTCTGGCACACCCATCCCGACCATCCCTCGGTGCCCTCGCGATTCGACGCCGAGCGGGCCTGGAGCGGATACGTGTACGTCGTCGTTGCCACCGTGCGCGAGGGGGTCGTCGACATGCGCTTCTGGCACCTCGACGAGCAGCGTGGCGAGTTCGAGGAGCTCGACGTGAGCATCGCGCGCTGATGGCACGCACACCCAAGACGGCGCGGGCGCTGGGGGCACGGCGCCAGCGCGAGAGTGCACCGCGACGCCGCCGCCGCCGTTCCTCGGACCAGGCGGCCGCGCAGCAGCCCAGCGGCATCGTCGCCATCGTCGGCCGCCCCAACGTGGGCAAGTCGACGCTGTTCAACCGCCTCACCGGCCAGCGCCACGCCATCGTCGACGAGATGGCCGGTCTCACCCGCGACCGCCTCTATGGCGTCACCGACTGGGGTGGACGCACCTTCACCGTCGTCGACACCGCGGGACTCGACCCCACCCTCGACGCCGACGCCGCCGACGAGGCCGCCCTGGTGCGCGGCACCCAGCAGCAGGCGCGCATGGCCATCGCCGAGGCCGACGTCTGCTGCCTGCTCGTCGACGTGCGCCAGGGCATCACCGGGCTCGACGAGGACGTCGCCCGCATCCTGCGCGGCGGCGGCAAACCCGTGCTGCTGGTGGGCAACAAGGCCGACAGCGCCGTCGACGCCTACTGGTCGCACGAGGTCTACCGCCTCGGCCTCGGCGAGCCGGTGTTCATCAGCGCCCTGCAGGGCAAGGACACCGGCGACCTGCTCGACCGGATGGTCGAGTTGCTGCCACCTCCGGCAGAAACGCAGGACCTCAGCGGCGCGGAGCGGCCCCTGCGCGCCGCCATCATCGGCCGTCCCAACGTGGGCAAGTCGTCGCTGCTCAACGCCCTGGTGGGGGAGGAGCGCGCCCTCGTCTCGCCGGTGGCGGGGACCACCCGCGACGCCGTCGACACCTGGCTGGAGGACGCCGAGGGTGCCGTCCAGCTGGTCGACACCGCGGGCATCCGCCGCCGCGGCGTGGTCAGCACCGACGTCGAGCACTACAGCCTGCTGCGCGCTCTGCGCGCCATGGAGCGCAGCGACGTTGCCATCCTCGTCGTCGACGCCAACGACGGCATCGTCGCCCAGGACCGCCACGTGGCCGGCTACGCCGCCGACGCCGGCAAGGCGCTGATCGTGGTCGCCAACAAGTGGGACCTGCTCGACCAGGAGCTGCGCGCCGACCCGCAGACGCTCAAGAAGCTGAGCGCCGCCTTCGAGTTCGTGCCCGGCGCCCCGGTGCTGACCGTCAGCGCCATCGAGGGGCGCAACGTGCGCCGCGTCCTTCCCGCTGCGCGCATGGTGGCGCACTCACGCGCGACGCGCATCCCCACGCCCGCGCTCAACACCCTGCTGCGTTCGGCGATGGAGGAGCACCCGCCGCCGTACCACAAGAACCGGCGCCTCAAGCTCTTCTACGCAGCCCAGGCGTCGACGCCGACGCCGACGATCGCGCTCTTCGTCAACGAGCCCGACCTGCTCAACTTCGCCTACCTTCGCTACCTGGAGAACCGCATTCGCGCCGTGTTCCCCTTCGACGGATCGCCGCTGCGCCTGCTGCCGCGACGCCGTGGCGGGGACGGGGAGCGCCGCTCCTCGTGAGCATCGCGGTGGTGGGGGCGGGGTCCTGGGGCACCGCGCTCGCCCAGGCGCTGGCCGCCGCCGGACGGGACGTGTCGCTGTGGGCCCGCGATCCCGAGCTCGCCGAGCACATCGCGACGACACGCGTCAACGAGCGCTACATGCCCGACCAGCGGCTGCACGACGGGGTGCGCGTCAGCGGCGATCTGGGCACTGTGCTCGACGGCGCGCAGATCGCGGTCATCGCCGTTCCCACCGTGGGCCTGCGCACGGTGGCGCACGCCTGCCTGCCGCTGCTCGACTCCTCGTGCGCGGTGGTCAGCGCCGCCAAGGGATTCGAGGGCGACACCTCGCGGCGCATGAGCGAGGTGCTCGTCGAGGTGCTCGGTCCCGGCGCCGAGTCGCGCGTTGTTGCCATGAGTGGCCCGAACATCGCGCCCGAGATCGCCCGCGGCCTGCCCGCCGCCACCGTGGTGGCCAGCGCAGACGCCGACACCGCGGCTCGCGTTCGCGACGAGCTGACCGGCCCGCAGCTGCGCGTCTACAGCAATGACGACCTCACCGGCGTCGAGTACGGCGGCGCGCTGAAGAACGTGGTGGCCATCGCTGCGGGCATCGCCGATGGCGTCGGGGCCGGCGACAACGGCAAGGCGGCGCTGATCACCCGCGGCCTCACCGAGATGGCCCGCCTCGGCGTCTCCGCGGGCGCGCGGGCGCTCACCTTCGCCGGCCTCACCGGCCTCGGCGACTGCGTGGTCACCTGCATGAGCCCGGTGTCGCGCAACCGCCGTCTCGGCGAGGCGATCGGGGGCGGCATGTCGCTGCGCGAGGCGCAGGCGAGCACGCACATGGTCGCCGAGGGCGTCACCAGCGCGCGCGTCGCCGCCGGGCTCGCCCTGCGCCACGGTGTCGAGATGCCCATCGTCACCGAGGTGTGCGCGGTGCTCTTCGACGACAAGCCCATCGCCGACGCGCTCACCGACCTGATGCGCCGCGGGGCGCGTGACGAGTTGCAGGAGTTCGGCCTGCTCGGCTGAATCCTGCCCGGATCAGGCGTTCGCTGGTCAGGCGGCTCGCATCCGAGTAGCGTGAGCGCACGCAACCCCCGCGCACACCTCAGGAGGTATCTGCCATGTGGGTTCGTGGATCTCGTCTTCGGGTTCCGGCTGGAAAGCTGGACGCAGCCATCAAGCAGTTCAAAGAGGAGACGGCGCCCCGGCTGAAGTCGCTCCCGGGTCATGCGGGGTCGGTCCTGCTGGTCGAGCGGCAGCAGAGCGTCTGCCTCGCCCTCACCTACTGGAACGATCGCGCCGCCCTTGACGCCAGCGAGACGCAGGCGACAGGGTTGCGCGCAGGCGTGGCCGAGGCGGTCGGGGCGACCATCGAGGACGTGCAGCGCCTCGAGGTGCTGGTCATGGAGCGCGCCGGCACTCCCCACGCCGGGCCGTACGTGCGCGCCGTGCGCTTCGGGCTCGACCCCCAGCGGATCGACGACGCCGCGGCCTACTTCCGCGACACGGTCGTGCCGCAGATCCGCAAGCAGGACGGCTTCCTGGCCGCGATCTGCGCGGTCGATCGCCAGCAGGGCCGGGGCATCATCTCCACCGTGTGGGAGACGCAGGCCAACGAGCAGGCGACCAGGACAGGCCTGGACCAGGTCCGCAAGGACGCACTCGCCCGTTTCGGTGCCACCCAGCCCGAGATCGAGACCATGCAGTCGGCCTTCGTCGAATTCGCCGCCACGGCGGTCAGCGGTAGCTGACGTCACTCCAGGGCGGACGGCCGGGCAGCACCGCCAGCCGTCCGCCCTCCACCTCGACGTGGGCCTCGCTGCTCCCGTCGGCGCGCCGCCACGCTGCCACGCTCAGCCGCCAGGTGCCGACGCGCACGTTGTCGAGCTGCAGCTGCGGGCACCACGGCGGCAGGGCGGGGTCGATGTAGACGCGGCCCCCGGGCACGTCGGGCTCCAGCCCGAGCAGCACGCGCACGGCGTGGAACACCGCGCCGGCCGCCCAGGCCTGGGGCACGTTGGCGCGCTCGTAGGGCACGGGCACGTCGGGCGGCATGCGCGGCAGCCCGGCGAAGAGCTCAGGTAGCTGCGCGCGCTCGAACGCCGACGCCGCGGAGAGCAGCCCCTCGATGAGCGCCCAGGCGTCCTCGGTGCGTCCGTAGCGGCGCAGGCCGGCGGCGGCGAGCATGGTGTCGTGCGGCCACACCGAGCCACGCTGGTAGGAGTGCGGGTCGTAGGCGGGATGGTGCGTGCTCAGGGTGCGCAGGCCCCAGCCGCTGAACAGGTCGGCGCGCATCAGCCGGTCGGCGACGGCGCCGGCCAGCGCGGGATCGACGATGCCGCTCCACAGGCAGTGCCCCGGGTTGGAGGTGGCCGTCATCACCCTGCGCTTGTCGCCGTCCAGCGCGAAGGCGAGCTCGCCGCGCTCGGGGTCCCAATACGCCTCGTGGAAGCGGCGGCGCAGCACGCCGGCCTCGGCGCGCAGCCGGTCGGCGAGGTCGCGGTCGTCCCAGGCGGCGAAGAGATCGGCGATGGCCAGCTTGGCGGCGTAGACGTAGCCCTGCATCTCACAGGTGCCGATGGGGTGCGGCGGGAATGCGCCATGTTCGTCCAGAACTCCGTCCTCGGCGTCGCGCCAGCAGTGGTTCCTGTAGCCGGCGGCGGTGCGCGGCGCGTACTCCTGGAAGCCGTCGCCATCGCGGTCGCCGTGGCCGTCGATCCACTCCAGGCAGCGCACCGCGGTGGCGCGAAATCGGTGCAGCAGCTCGGGATCGCCCATCCACCGGTAGGTCTCGGCGAGCAGCAGCAGGTAGAGCGGGGTGGCGTCGGCGGTGCCGTAGTAGGGCGTGTGCGGGATGGTGCGGAAGTGCGCCCACTCGCCGACCCGCATCTCGTGGCAGATCTTGCCGGGCTCGGCGTCGCGCTCCGGGTCGTCGACGTCGGACTGCCACTGGGCCAGCTTCTGCAGGGTGCCGATGGCGAAGAGCGGATGCACCGGCATCGCCTGCAGCGAGGCGATGATCGAGTCGCGCCCGAACACGGCGACGAACCAGGGCACGCCCGCGGCGGGCAGCCAGACGTCGAGCGAGAAGTCGTGGTCGTAGAGGCGCAGCGCGGCGAAGTCCTCGACGGCCTGGTCGAAGGCCTGCAGCAGGCGCAGGTCGGCGGGATGGGCCCGCGCGACGGTGCGATGCCAGCGCCGCCGCAGCCGCTCGGCGCGGTCGACCACCGGGGACACCAGCGGACACGCGGTGACGCGCGGGCGCGTGCCCAGCGCGGTGGTGAGGTCGTACTGCAGGCAGAGCCGCCATTCGCCGCCGGGGCGCAGGTCGATGGGGAAGCGCAGCGCGCCGTTGGCGTAGGTCACGTCGGGGTCGTGCGAGGTGGCGCGCAGCAGGCAGCGGCGCACGAAGTCCTCGCGCACGTAGCGCGTGTCGAGCTGCGCGGGCGCCTGCCAGATCATCGTCAGCGTGGAGCGGCGCTGCCAGCGTCGCGTGCGCACCTCGAAGAGGTCGGCGAAATCGGCGGCGAGGTCGAGGGAGAGCAGCAGGCTGACCGGCTCGCGCGCGTACGAACGGACCAGCAGGTCCTCGTGCAGGCGGCGGTCGCTGATGATGCGGTCGAGCACCACGGTGACGCGCGCGTCCTCGACGTCGCCGGCCACCGAGCCGAGCTGGTGGGCCACCATCGTCCAGCGCGCGTGGCGAAAGCTGAGCCGGCTGGCGGCGATCGACTCCAGCGGCCGGCCGTTGAGCTGCAGGTGGTGATGGGAGAGAAAGCGCGTGTCGTCCGCGTAGAGGCCCTGCTCGCCGCCGCCGTCCGAGGAGATCGACCCGTCGGGCGAGGCCACCAGGAATGTGCCCCCGTGGTTGATCGTCACCGTCCCCAGGCCGCGGATCAGTGTGGCCTGGGCCCCGTGCGGGCGCCGGCGCAGGTCGGGGCCGAGGATCACCGGCGCCGCGGCGCCGGCGCCCGTGTCCGTGTTGCTGCCATCCTTGGCAGCAACCAGCGGAGTGCGCGCGACGCCGCGCTCGCGTCGATCGGAGGGGAGCTCAGACACTGTGCCCAGCTTTGGCCACGGGACCCGCGCCGGTCAACTAGCGGTCGTGCAATGGCGGGTGATCCGCGCCCGACCGGTTCCTATGATGGAACCGCCATGACCTACGAGGATTTCGTCGACGCCGTGGCCCGCCGCGCACGGCTCTCGCGCGACGACGCGATGCTGGCCACCGCCTCCACGCTCGCCGTCCTCTCCGAACGCATCGGAGCCGGCGAGCGCCAGGACCTCGCCTCGCAGCTGCCCCGCGACCTCGCCCTGGCGGTGCGCCACGACAACCACAAGGGGGAGCGCTTCTCGCTCGAGGAATTCCTCCGCCGCGTCGCTGTCCGCGAGGGCCGCGCTCCCGGCGATCCGGCGGTGCGCCTCCACGTCTGGGCGGTCCTCGCCACCCTGCGCGACGCTGTCGGTGAGGGCGAGCTTCGCGACGTCATGGCCCAGCTCCCCAAGGAGTTCGCCCAGCTCCTCGTCAAGCCCCCGAACCCCGCGTTCACCCTGCCCGCCACGTAGCCGCAAATCGCGCGGGCGCGCGAGGAGGCTGCTTTCGACGGTCGTGCTAGGCTGGGTGAGCATCCCCCTCCGATGCATCGCCGCGGTGTCCCGACTTCTCTCTCGACGGGCCCCGACAGTTATGCCCTGATTTCGAGATGAGGCTGGAGTCCGACATGCAGAGCGGAACAATCAAGAAGCTGGTGCCCGATCGCGGGTTCGGCTTCATCACCGGCGACGACGGTCAGGATTACTTCTTCCACCGCAGCGGGGTCGCCGTCGACTTCGACGGCCTGCGCGGCGGCGAGAAGGTGACCTTCGAGATCGAGCGCAGCCAGAAAGGCCCGCGCGCGGCCAGCGTCAAGCTCGCCGACTGAGGCGAGCAAACCCGCGAGATGGGGGGCGGGGCGGCTGCATCCCTGAGAACGGCGCGCTAGCATTTCCCACGTGTTCCACTGTAGGGAGATGCCAGCATGACCGACGATGCCGCCCTGCTCCTCCTCCGTAGCGTCCCCGGCGGCCTGCTGGCCGGCCACGGCGCCCAGAAGGTCTTCGGGGCCTTCGACGGCCCGGGCCCCGAGGGCACCAGGGGCTTCATGCAGATGCTGCGGATGCGGCCGGCCCACATCTGGGGGCACCTGGCCGGCTACAGCGAGCTGGTCGGCGGCGCCCTCACCGCTCTCGGCGCGCTCAGCCCCATCGGGCCGGTGATGTCGATGGGCCCGATGATCATGGCCACCACCACCGCGCACTGGGGCAAGCCCATCTGGGTCACCAAGGGCGGCGCGGAGCTCCCCGTGATCAACATGTCGGTCTTCGCCGCGCTGGCCATGACCGGGCCGGGCCGCTTCTCGGTCGACAACCTGCTCGGCATTCGCCTGCCCCGCTGGGTGGCCGGCGCCGCCGTGGCCGGAGTCGCCGCCGGCACCGCCGCGGCCCTGCTCACCCGCGAGCCCGCGCCCGCACCGCAGCCGGAGCAGGCGGAGCCCGAGGTCGAGCTGACCGCCACGCCCGACCGTGCCGCGACGCCGGAGGCGCGCGAGCGCGCGGAGGCGCAGTCCAGCCAGGCGTAGCGCAGCTGGGCTGCTGTGTGGCCCTGCCGTCGGGCTCGCGCGGCTAGGCTGCGCAGCGATGGCCACAGACGGCGCGCAGGGTGAGCTGCTCGACCGGCTCCTCGCCGAGCCCCTCGATCGCTTCGTCGAGCAGCGCAATGCGCTGGCGCGCGAGCTGCGCCAGGCCGGCGACCGCGAGACGGCCACGTGGCTGGCCTCGCTGCGGCGGCCGGCTCCCGCGGCGTGGGCGCTCGACCGCGTCGCCCACGACGACCCCGAGTCGGTGCGCGCCCTGCTCGACCTCGGCGCCGAGCTGCGCGAGGTGCAGGATCGGGCCGTGCACGGCGACCGCGAGGCGGCCGGAGAGCTGCACCGGCTCAGCGGCCGCGTGCAGCGCGCGGTCGACGGCATCGTGCGGCGCGCGATGGAGGTGATGCGCGACGCGGGACACGGCGTGAGCACCGACGCCGCGCTGCAGATCGCCGCAACCCTGCGCGCTGCGCTGGGGGACGCGAAGCTGCGCGAGCAGCTCGCGTCGGGACGGCTGCTCTCGCTGACGGGGGCATCGGGATTCTCGTTCGGTCTCGAACCGTCGGGGCTGGTCCAGCTCCGGCCCGAGCGGGCCGATGCTGATGCGGCCACCGCGCCGCGCAGTCGCCGCCGTGCCGGCTCTGACGATGCGGATCGCCCTGGCGATGACCCGGATGCCGAGCGCCGCCGCGCCGAAGCGGAGGGTCAGCAGTTGCGCCAGCGCCGCGCCCGTGCCGACGAGGCCGCACGTGCGGCGGACGCCGCCGACCGCGAGGTGTTCCAGCGCCAGTCGGAGGCGGAGACCGCCCAGCAGGAGGTGTCCGACCTGCGCACCCGGATCCGCGCCCTGCAGGACGACCTCGGCCGCGCCGAGGAGGAGGCGCGCACCGCGGCGCTCGCCGTCCGCGAGGCCGTGGAGCAGGCCCGCGAGGTCCGCCGCGACGCCGACAGGGCGCAGGCCTCACTGCCCGAGGACTGACCAGCCGCCCAGGCTGCGCCGCGACGGCGTCAATGGCCGCGCCAGGAGACGGGTCGCTCGGCGCTGGCCCTGCGGCGCAACTCGACGGCGTCGGGGGGGTCCGCCGCCGGTCGACCTGGTGGCTCAGTGCCTGCGCCTGCGCCGCTCCTCGATGGGCGACGCCAGCAGCAGCACCCCGCCGGCCGCGATCATCGCGCCCGGGTCAGGACTGTGCTGCGGCCGGTTCGCGCAGCTCGATGCGGTTGCCCGACGGGTCGCGCAGCGACGTCTGGCGCGGCAGGCCCGGCCCGAGCGCTCGCGGCTCGCCCACCTCGACACCGCGGCCGCGCAGCGCCGCCAGGACGCCGTCGAGGTCGTCGAGTTCGAGTGCGAAGTGCTGGCCGACGTCCATCGGGGTCGGGGCCAGCAGCAGGTGCACCTGCTGTCCGGCGACGTCGAGCCAGGCGCCGTCGATGCCGATGTCGGGACGGTCGGCGCGCACCGTCATTCCCAGCGCGCGATAGAACTCCAGCGCCTCGCCGACGTCGGTGACGTTGAGCTGCACGTGATGCAGTGCCCGCAGTGCCATGCGCGGGAGTATGCGCTACTTCCAGTGCCGCCGCGGACGCAGCTGCGACTGCGTGTAGCCGAGAACGACGCCGGCGTCGTACACCAGCTTGAAGATGAGGAAGCGCCGCCGCCCCGAACGCCGGGCGATGCGCCAGCCCAGCCGCATCGAGCGCCCCGGCCAGTAGCGCCGCAGCACGTGGGGGATCTCGCGCACGCGCACGCCGCGACCGATCCAGCGCGCGTTGGCCCAGATCTCGCCGAGCGAGTCGGGGTTGTGGTGCCAGATCACTGCGCCGGGCACGGCGACGGCGGCGACGCCCAGCTTGGGCGCCAGGGTCATGTCCTCGCCGTAGCCGACGTCGTCGTAGCCGCCCACGCGCGCGAAGTCGCTGCGGCGCACGGCGCGATAGTTGGACCAGGTGTCGGGGAAGTCGGGCGGGAACACGCATCCGGCCGGGAAGCCGCGGTTGAGCGTCCAGCAGGCCGCCCAGGGTGCCTCGCGGTTGGCGACGTACATGTCCTTGGTGAAGGTGCCCTGCACGTCCTCGCTGAGGATGGGCGCGACCAGGCGCGCGATGCTCTCCGGTTCGCATTCCAGGTCGGCGTCGATGAACACCAGTGCCTCGCCGCGGGCTCTCGCGGCGCCCTCGTTGCGCGCCCGCGCGGGGCCGCGGTGGGGGAGGGTGAGCACGGGCACGGCGCGCGTCGCGGCGATCTCGGCGGTGCGATCGCGCGAGCCGTCGTCGACGACGATCACCTCGATGGGGTCGAGGGTCTGCGCCAGCAGCGAGTCGATGCAGCGGGCCACCAGGCGTTCCTCGTCGTACGCGGCGACGATCACCGATGCGCGCGGGACGCCGTGTGCGCGCGGCGTGACTCTGGTGATCGGCCCCGGCGCAGCCAGCGGTTCGACGCCGGCGGCACCGGTGTAGGCGTCGCGGAAGGCGCGCCGTCGTGTGGCCACGGCGCGTGTCGTCAACGGCAGCGCGGCGACCGCGTGCAGCAGGAGCGACGGGCGATACCGTGCCGTCCTTCGCAGCGTGCGCAGCGCGAGCAGCAGTGGCAGCAGCGGGTTGCGTCGCGAGAGCCAGTGCGCGAAGTAGCGCTCCAGGTGATGGGTGCGGCAGGCGACGCCGCCCCAGAGCCCCTGCAGGCGCTGGCCGTCGCGCACCTCCGCCCATGTCCGTGCGCTGACGTGCTCGATGCGGATGCCTGCGTCGTAGTGCACCGTGATGCCCGCGGCGACAATGGCGTCGTTGTAGACGGTGTCCTCACCGGCGACGATGCCGTCCGGGAAGGGCCCGAAGCGGTCGAGCACGGGGCGCGCATACGAGAGATGGAAGAGGGGGCCTCTTCCCTCGGCGCGCGTTGCGACGAGCTGCTGCATGCCGCCGAACTTGGCCAGGTACTGCGCCCAGCCCGCGCGTGTCGCCGGGCGGTGCACGTCGACGAAGCCGCCGACCAGTGACGCACCCCCGCGATGCAGCGCGACGCGGCGGCGCAGCCAATCCGGTGCCGGGATGCAGTCGGCGGCGCAGAACGCGACCACCGGGGCGCGGGTGACGGCAATGCCGAAGTTGCGGCAGGTGCCCGGGGTCAGCCGTCCCGCGGCCCGGTAGCAGCGCACCTGCGGGAACGCGCTGCGCACGATGTCCGCGGTGGCGTCGCCACCGGAGGCGACGACGACGATCTCGAACGGTTCGCCGAGATCCTGCGCCAGCAGGCCGCGAAGGCAGGCGGCGATGGTCTCGGCGGCGCGATACGCGGGGATGACCACCGCCGCGGCCGCCGGGATGGTGTCCGGCTCAGCCGTGCCTCGCATCGTCGCGCTCCTCGGCGCGGAGGCGGCCGAGCTGGAATGCCAGCGCGTCGCGGGCGGACCTGTCCTCCGGCGCGCGCATGCCTCGCTCCGCGCGAGTCGGGCGCTGCACGCGGTGCCAGGCGACCAGCTGCGAGCCGAGCGCCATGGCGCCGAGTGCGGTGGTCAGCCACGTCCACGTTGCCGCGGCGTCGCCTCGGGCGCGCAGCAGTGCGAACGAGCGGCGGTAGGAGGACGGGTCGTGGCAGGTGTGCTGCTCCACCGCGGTGAGCAGCGTGCTGCGGTAGCCGGCGCGCATCAGCACGTATGACGCGGCGAGTCGGGCGGTGCGCCCGTTGCCGTCGCCGAAGGGATGGATCAGCGCGAGTTCGAGATGCAGGCGCGCCGACGCCAGCGGTGCGGGCTCGCTGCCGTCGCCGGCACGTTCCAGCGCCTCGCCTGTCATCTCGGCGACTCTGCCGGCGGGTGGGTGTCCGACGGGCCGGCCGCCGATGGTGATGCCGCTGGTGCGATACGCGCCGCCGCCGGTTGCCCGCCGGTGGATGTCGAGCAGGGCAGGTTCGTCGAGTGGTGGGGCGGTGGTCGCCATGCCGGCCAGCCAGTCGAAGGTGCGCGCCTGGGCGAGTCGCTCGGCGTCGTCCGGCGGCCGGCCGGCGATCTCGCGACGCAGGGGCCCGCGCCAGTGTGCCGCTCGCGACAGATCGGCGTCGACGATGTGGTGCTGCGTGTCGATCACCCTGGCCAGCTGCCGTGCACAGCCGGCGAGGAACTCGATCTCGTCCACGTCAGAGTCCCTGTCCGGTGACGGCCCAGCGCTCGGTGGAGTCGATGGGCATGTCCCAGCTCCAGCGCTTGCGGCTCCAGTCGGTGTCGGCGGCGGTGTTGACGCAGGGTGCCGGCGGGCAGTTGGCGCTCTGCGACGCGTCCTTGAGCAGCACCTTGAGCATTGCCGACTGGAAGCCCATCGTCGACACCTCGGCGCACAGGTCCTCCTTGCTGACCCGCCACCTCCCGGCGTGCTGCGGATCGCGGCATTGTCTGCCGAGTCGCACGCCCACCTGGTAGGCGGGCTGCGCCTCGGTGATGTGCGCGGGCGCCACCGGCTGCTTGACCTCCTTGCCGCCGCCCAGCCACTTGGTGAGCTGGTAGGCGAGACCACCGACGGCGATCGCGGTCTCGAGGTCGAAGTAGCCGCCGACGAAGCCGTACATGATGTCGCTGAGCAGGTGCGGCGGGTAGCAGCGCCCGCACAGCGTCATGGTGGACGGGCAGTGCGGCCCTGGGCACGTCGTCTGCGGCATCAGCACCCAGAAGTCGAGCTCGCCACCGTTGAGGGCGAGGAATGCCATGCCCGTCGCCGAGGAGGGGTCGGTGCCGAACAGCGTGCGCAGCCGGCTGAGGACTCGGTTGAGCGCTTCGACGAAGATGTCGTCGACCTGCGGCCCGCAGTGCTTGGTGCGCGGGTGTTGAACGCTCTGCTGCGGCGGTGGGGTGCTCGCGGTCACCGGCGGCGTCACCGGGGTCACGGGGGGCGTCACCGGGGCCACCGGCGGCGTCAGCACTTCGTGCGGTGGCAGCGGCGGCTGCTCCACCTGCGTCTCCACCGCCGGCGGCTCCCCGAGCGGCAGATCGATCAACCGTGGTCCGAATATGAGCGGCGGCGTCTCCGGCTCGCCGTCCTCATCCGGCGCCGTGCCTGTCGCGCCGGTGCCCGGGTCGGGACCGGTGCCCTCGTCCGCGTGTGCCGGCGGCGGCGTTTGTACCAGGGGTGGCGTGAACACCTCGCTCGGCGGCAGCGGCGGAGGATCCACCTGCGGCGGGAGGTCGACGAAGGGATGCACCAGGTCGACGTCCTCCGACTCGCGCCGGCGCAGCACGAACGCCACCAGCGCCCCGCCGACGCCAAGCGCCACCACGCCGATCACGGCGCCGAGCGGGAAGCCACTGTTGTTGCCGGTCGCCGTCGCAACTCCCGGCACCGTCCCCGCCGGCGGCGTCGCAACGGTCGTCGGCGAGGTGGCGGCAGCGACGCCGAAGTAGTGCAGCGCCGGCGCAGGATCCAGCGCCGCCGACTGCGAGCTGTCGTGCGACCGCGCCACCTGGCTGTAGGTGAAGTACGGTGCCCCGTCGCGCGCTGCGCCCGCGGCATCGACGTCGGCGGCCCGCGCCACCAGCACCGTCACCCGGGTCAGCGATTCCACCGCATACGGGCACCCCTCGGGCAGCTGCTGCGTCGAGCCGTGGAAGTACCCGTTCTGGTTGGTGCGCGCCTGCGGCTGCACCAGCGCCCCGCACGACAGGTTCTGCAGCGACCACACGTACTCGAGCGGCGAGCCGTCCCCCGACGTGGCGTTGGCCAGGAAGTGCGTCGTGCTCTGGCCGTCGAATGAGGCCAGGAATGTCGTGAACACCGGCGACCCGGGGGCGGGCGCGGAGACCTCCGGCGACGCCCGCACGCCCACCGTCGACACGCACACCCAGGCCACCGCGCCCAGGATCGCCATCCCCGGCACCGCTGTGGCTCGTCGCATCACGCAGGTTCCCCTCTGGCCGGTGCTGGACGCCCGGCGCACAGCGGATGGTAGGCGAAGCCCGCCCATCGTGCCGGAGGTCGGGCCGGACGAGGGGCGCGCGCAATGTCCCCGGTCCCGGCAACGTCATCGATGGGGGGCTTCTCACCACGAACACGAGGTACTGGAGTGCGCCAGGGTGTGCCGACCGGAGGGGGACGAGGGCGAGGCGGTGCGAGACGGGCCGGGCAGGTGCTGGCGCTGTTCCTCTGCCTGCTTGTGCCCCATTCGGCCGCCGCGGGCTCCTACGCCGGCTTCCCTCCTGACCCGGCCGCCGCCGACACCTACATGAACCCGGCGGCCTCGGCCGGCGCGCTGCCGGCCCATCCGCCCGCCCCTGGCGCGCTGCAGGTCGGCGTCGGCCGCGCCGACATCACGCCGCCGACCGGCTACTATCTGATGGGCTGGGAGCGCGGCGATTCGAAGGGGCTGGGCGTGCACACGCGGCTCTACGCGCGGGCGATCGTTCTGGCCCAGAATGGCCACAAGGTCGCCTTCGTCGTCGAGGACCTCAACGGCGTCGCCGGCGGAGTCCTGCAGGACGCGCTGCAGCTGGTCGCCGACCCGGCGCTGACCGAGCAGAGTGTTCTGGTGTCGGCGACGCACACGCACGCCGGGCCGTCCGGGTACTGGAACTACAGCGCCTACAACACCGTGTTCCCCACCCTCGCGGCGCTGGGCAACCAGAACGTCCAGGGATCGCGCGACGACCGCCTGTACTCCTTCGAGGTGCGCCAGCTCGCCGCCGCCATCCGCGCCGCCGACAACGACCTGAGCCCCGGCGCCGCCGCGTGGTCACACCGCGACCTGGTCGGCCTGACCATGAATCGCAGCCTGGAGGCGCACCTGGCCAACTTCGGCGTGACGGCGTCGTACGGGGCGGGCAGCGTCACCCAGGACCCCGCCGGCTACCTGGGCACCATCGACCCCGCCGTCGACGTGCTGCGCGTCGACAAGCTGATCGGCGGCGGCGACGTCCCCGTCGGACTGTGGTCGAGCTTCGCCAACCACGGCACCGTCGACAAGGCGACGTACACCGTCTACAACGGCGACCACCAGGCCAGCGCCGACCGCGCCATCGAGGCGGCGATCCGCGCCGCCGGCGGCGTGCCGCAGTCGCAGGACGTCGTCTCCGCCTTCGCCAACGCCGACGAGGGCGACCAGACCAGCGGCATCCGGCACACCGGCCCCGCCGATGCCGAGCGGGTCGGCGACGTCGAGGCGCACGTCATGCTCGACGCCTGGACCGAAGCGGGACGTGTCCTGAGCACCGACCTGCCGCTCGACATGCGCTGGACACGCGTGCCCCTGAGCGGCGTCACCACCAGCGCTGGTCATGCGGTGGGCACCGACCCGGTCACCGGCCTGTCGCTGTTCACCGGCAGCGAGGAGGGGAGGGGCCCGCTCTACGACATCACCGGCAACGTCAACGGCACCAACCTCGAAGGCAGCCGCATGCCCGCCGACAATCCCGTCGACGGGCAGGGCGACAAGATCGAGGTGCGCACCGCATTTCCCTCGATGAGCACGGCGTTCCCCGGCGTGCTGCCGGTCACCGCGATGCGGCTCGGCGACTGCCTGCTGGTGACCATCCCCGGCGAGATGACCGTCGCCATGGCGCAGCGCGTCCGCACCGCGGTGCTGCAGGCGGCGGCGCCACTGCCGGTCAAGCGGATCGTCATCGACGGTCTCACCAACGAGTACATGCAGTACTTCACCACCCCGGAGGAGTACGAGGCCCAGCACTACGAGGGTGGCTCGACGATCTGGGGCGAGTACCAGTCGTACGCCATCCTCGACGGACTGGTCCACCTCACCTCCGCGCTGGCTGCGGGGTCGGCGGCACCTGCGCCGTTCAACGACGACGCGCGCAACGGCGTGGCGGTCGGCGCTTCGTCGGCGCCCTTCCCGACAGGCACCGACACCGCGACGATCTCCGCGCAACCGCAGACGACGCAGCGCCTCGCCCGCGCCGTTCTCGCCTGGCAGGGCGCTGCGGGCGGCGCCGACATGCCGGTTGGCGCGCCCTTCGTCACCGTGCGCCATCTCATCGACTCCGGCTGGACGCGCGTCGCCGACGACCTCGGCCTGCAGATCGTCTGGCGCGTCGACGACGCCGGCAAGTACACCGCGCAGTGGGAAGTGCCGCTCGACGCCGCCTCGGGCGAGTACGACCTCGTCGTCACCGCGAACCACTACACCGTGACGTCCGCGCCCTTCACCGTCGTCCCCTCGACCGGCCTCGTGCTCGCCTCCGCGCAGGACGGCCAGGTCCACGTCGGCTACCCCGCGGCGGCCGAGAACGTCGACATCACGGCGCGCCCCACATCGGTGAACGGCGGCACCTTCCGCAACACCTCCTTCAGCGGCGCCCTGATCACCGCGAGCACCGTCCCCGCCGGAGCGGTGCAGGACGCCTACGGCAACTGCAACGGCTCCGCCTACGGCGACTCCGGCACCGTCGCCACCTGCCCGCAGTCCAGCGCCCGCGCCGACGTCGCCACCACCGGCACCAGCCTCGGCAGCGCCTCCGTGCAGACCCTGCCCAACACCTCGTCGCTGCAGCCACCCACCGCCCTTGCGGGCCTGGCGGTCGCCTTCCTCGGCCTCACCCTCCGCCGCTCTCGCCGCCGCTCCGCCCGTCGGTAGCCCGCGACCTGCGCCTGCCTGCTCCGGGGCCGCATCGCCCCGCTACTCAGCGCTGCTAGGGGCCGAGGAGCGGGCGCTGTTCTCCACCGTGTGATGAGCAGGCTCCCGAGCGTCCGCCGGAGTGACTGAACAGGCCGTCGTTGCATTGAGCGACGTAGCCGTTGGTCTGCTTCCAGAATGACGGGATGCAGTTGAAGTAGCCGCAGAAGTTGGCGGGCGGGCTGGCGATGGTGGTGCCGCCGCAGAAGTTGTAGCCCCACGGATTGGATGGCGCACCGCAGAGTTGCTGTACCGGTGTTGCCGGGGGCGGCGGCGGAGGAGGAGGTGGTGGGGCGGTCGGCTTCGGCGTCGGTAGTGGCGTCGGTGCCGGGGTCGGTGGCACTGTCGGTGCCGGTGTTGGTGGCTCCGTCGGCGCCGGCGTGGCCGTGGCCGTGGGCAGCGCAACGGGAACGGTGGTCGGTGGGGCGGGCACGGCCGGAGTTGGCGTGGACACCGATGCGGGTGCCGTCGGCGAAGGAGGTTCGGTGGTGATGGCCGCCGCGACCGCAGACGCGGGTGATGTGGTCGACGATGTTGTGCCAGCGGAGCTCGCCGCCATCCCGACGATGAGTGCGGCCAGCGCGAGGGTCGAGAGGACCGCGCCGATGCCCTCACGGCGCGTCGGCATCGGTGCGCGCGCCGGCTCACCCTTGACGTCGGCGAGCAGGCGATCCACGCAACGCCTGGTGCTGCGGATGCCGCGCTGGACCAGCGCGTCGACAGGCCAGGCGACCAGGTTGAGCAGGACCACACACAGCACAACGGCGAGCCCGGCTGCGATGAACATCGCTGCGAGCACGTACAGCACGGCCTGCATGGCTAGCTGCGCCCCTTCCGCAGCAGGCGCCTGCCGCCCACGGCAACGGCCAGGCCCACCAGTGCACACGACGTCGCGAACAACACCGCGAGATGCACCCAGAGCCGGACGAATGCCATGTCCATGACATGCACCCTTCCCTGCGTTCCGGGGCGTGCCCCAACCCTCATCAGCCGGCTCACTTTGACTCCCACCATTGTTCTCCGTCCTGCAAAGTTGATCGCCAGGACAGCGTAAACAGGACACGACGCCAGCGCGGTACAGACCTGTTAGGGGGCGAGTCTCAGGTGTAAACCCTGGTCGCTACTGATCACCGGTCAGCGCGTATGTGACCTGCGCAAGGCCTGGCCCGCCGGAGGTCTACGCCACGTCCCCGGGTCAACCGAGGAGGGAAAAATGGTCGGGGAGCGCGGACTTGAACCGCGGACCCCTGGTCCCCCAGACCAGTACTCTAACCATCTGAGCTACTCCCCGACGGGTCCGGGGCGGCATTGTACTCCCCCGCCCCGAGGGCGCCCGCAGGCCGGCCTCAACGCACCGATTTGCGCACGAGGACACCGCCTAACATGACAGTTAGGATATAACGGGAGCCGACACTACAACCCACGATAGTTCCGGGCGCGGGGAAGCTCATCAAGATACCCATCGACCTCTGGTCGCGCCGCCTTGCCCAGCACCGAGCTGGGTCGGGTCTGATCGCCGCGTTCTGCCTCGTCGCGCTCGCCGCCCTGCTGCTGGGCGACAGCCTCGCCGGCCCGAACACTACCTTCGGCGGCCTGCAGATCGTGCCCCTGGTGGTGGGAGGCTGGCTGCTCGGCCCCCGGATCGGCCTGGGGCTCACTGCGGCCGCCATCGCCCTGCGGATCCTGGGCATCAGCATCGGGTCGGTCGACCCGACCACCGGGGCCATCCAGTGCATCGTCGCCTTGGCCGTGGGGTTGCTGACCGTGGTCGCCGGATCGGCCAGCCTCGCGCGGAGCCAGGCCGGGCAGCTGCGGCGCAGCGCCGCCCACTCCTCCGAGCTGGAGGCCGCCAAGCGCGAGTTCCTGCTGCTGGCATCGCACGAGCTGCGCAGCCCGCTGGCGGTGGCGCGAGGCTACGCGGCGATGCTCAGCGACGGCTCGCTGGGCGCACCGCCCGACCGCTTCCGCCGCCCGCTGGACGTGCTCCGCGGCAAGCTCGACGAGATCAACGCGCTGGTCGAGGAGATGCTGGAGACCGCCCGGCTGGAGACCGGTGAGCTCGGGCTCATCCACGGCGACGTCGACCTGCGCGACGTCATCGCCAACGCGGCCGACGCGGTCGGTCCCGCCGTCACCGAGCGGCACCACATCGAGCTGGAGCTGCCGGGACGCCCGGTGCTGGTGCGCGGCGACGGCGAGCGACTGCGCCGCATCGCCTTCAATCTTCTGGACAATGCTGTCAAATACTCGCCGGGCGGCGGGCAGGTGACCGCGGCGGTCACCGTCGTCGACGCGACGGCGCACCTCAGCGTCTGCGACGAGGGCGTCGGCATCGCCGTGGCCGACACCCCGCGCATGTTCCAGCGCTTCGGCCGCATCGTCACCGAGCAGACCCGGTCGATCCCGGGCACCGGCCTGGGGCTCTACCTGTGCCGCGAGCTGGCCCGCGCCCACGGCGGCGACATCACCGTCGAATCCCGGGAAGGGGAGGGGAGCACCTTCACCCTCTCGCTCCCTGCGACGGCCACGCTCACACCCGGCGCCGGATTCCCAGGCATGCCCGCCACCGTCGCCGGCGCCGCACCACCCGCCGCCAACCTGGCCGGCAGGAGCACGGCGAGCCCGGCCACCAAGCCGCGCGCCGGCGCCGTCGACGCCGGCCTGAGGGACTGACCCCCGGCCGGCGATCGCGTACCCTTAGCGCCCGATGGCCGTGCTCATTCCCTGCGACAACTGCGGGCGCCCCTTCGCGATCTACCGCCTCGCCGCGGTGCTCCTCGACGGCCGCGTCGCCCGGGTCTGCCCGCGCTGCGCCTCCACCGAGGCCGAGCGCATCTCGACCCCCTACGCGCCCCGCACCGACAACGGCGCCATCCAGCCGAGCACGACGCGAGAGGTCTGGTAGGCGCGGTGGCCTTCCAGGCCCGGCTCCGCGAGGCGATCGCCCGGAGCGGGTCGCTGCTGTGCGTGGGGCTGGACCCGGACATCTCCCTGGCCACCGCACCCGAGGTCGAGCGCTTCTGCCTCGAGGTCCTCGACCAGACGCTGGAACACTGCGCCGCGGTGAAGCCCAATCTCGCCTTCTTCGAGCAGTTCGGGCCCGACGGCCTGCGCGTCCTGCTCCGGGTCCGCGAACGGGTTCCGGCCACACACGTCCTCATCCTCGACGCCAAGCGCGGCGACATCGGCAGCACCGCACAGGCCTACGCCCGCGCCCTCTTCGACGTCTACGGCGCCGACGCCGTCACCGTCAACCCGCTGATGGGCGAGGACAGCGTGCAGCCCTGGCTGGAGCGGGGGAGGGGAGTGCTCCTGCTCGCCCGCACCAGCAATCCCGGCGCCGCCGACCTGCTCGAGCAGCGGCTCGCGACCGGCGCAACCGTCTACGAGCACATCGCCGACCTGGCCACCCGCTGGGACGCTCGGCGCGGCGAGGCCGGCCTGGTGGTCGGCGCCACCGCACCCGCGGCCATCGCCGCGCTCCGCGCCAGGGTGCCCGCCATGCCGTTCCTGCTCCCCGGCGTCGGCGCCCAGGGCGCGTCGCTGGAGGACGCCGTCCGCGCCGGCCTCGACGCCGAGGGCGGGGGCATCCTGGTCAACGCCAGCCGGGGCATCGCCGCCGCCCCCGAGGGGCCCGGCAGGGCCGCCGCCGAGCTGCACCGCCGCATCTCCGCCGCGCGCGCCGCGGCACGCACGCCGAGCACGGCCTGACGGCATACACTCCGACGCCAATGCCCACGTCGACCGTCGAGCTGAGCGGCCACATCATCGACAGCATGATGCTGCCGCGCATCTTCGACGCCATCATGGACCTGGGCGGCTCCTTCCGCGTCGAGGAGTTCCGCGTCGG
The DNA here is from genome assembly GCA_035995545.1 of Candidatus Dormiibacterota bacterium. Taxonomy (GTDB): domain Bacteria; phylum Chloroflexota; class Dormibacteria; order Aeolococcales; family Aeolococcaceae; genus DASRDZ01. The sequence goes on along the minus strand of DASYKI010000007.1, from coordinate 220,793 downwards.
GCAGAGCCAGGACGAGCAGTCCTACACGCGCATCGCGGTCACCCACGACAGCGCCGAGGGACTGGAGGCGATCGTCGCCGCCTGCCAGCAGCAGGGCGCGGTGCAGGTGGTGCCCGCCGCGGTGCAGACCGAGCCGGCACCGCGCGACGGTGTCTTCCCCGACCGCTTCTACTCGACCAGCAACCAGCCAACCCAGGTGCGCATCGGCGATCGCTGGGTGGAGGTCGAGAACATCGAGATGGACTGCGCGGTCGTCCTCGCGGGCGAGCGGGCGCACTGCGTCGCGGTCAGCGAGGTGCATGCGGGCGACCCGGTTGTGGTCGGACATGACGGAATCAAGGTGCAGCCCATCGAGCGCTCGCGCAACCGCGAGATCTTCGGCTTCATGACCAGCCAGGTGTCGTCGGAGAAGCCCAAGCACCTGGTCATCCGCGAGCTGGCCGAGACCATGCGGGAGATCCGCGGCCGTGGCGGGCGGATCTGCTTCGTCGGAGGTCCGGCCATCATCCACACCGGGGCGGGCGTGCACCTCTCGCGGCTGATCCGCGACGGCTGGGTCGACGTGCTCTTCGCCGGCAACGCGCTGGCCGCGCACGACGTCGAGTCGCAATTCTTCGGCACCTCGCTGGGCATCGACCTGCGCAACGGACTGCCCATCGAGTCCGGCCACGAACATCACATCCGCGCCATCAACCGCATCCGCGCCTACGGCGGGATCCCCCAGGCGGTGCAGCAAGGCGTGCTCACCGAGGGCGTGATGTACGAGGCCACCCGGCGCGGCATCCAGGTGGTCCTGGCCGGCTCGGTGCGCGACGACGGACCGCTGCCCGACGTGGTCACCGACATGGTCGAGGCACAGCGCCGCATGCGCGCGGCGCTCGCCGGCGTCGAGCTGTGCATCATGTGTTCCACCATGCTGCACGCCATCGCCACCGGCAACATGCTGGCCGCCGCGGTGAAGACCGTGTGCGTCGACATCAACCCGGCGGTGGTCACCAAGCTGGCCGACCGCGGCTCCTCGCAGACGCTTGGGCTGGTCACCGACGTGGAGTCGTTCCTGCGCGAGCTGTCGGAGTGCCTGGTGTGACCGGCGCGCAGCGCATCCCCGCCGCCGTCGTGTACGACGACACCTTTCTGCTGCACGACCATCCCGGCCATCCCGAGAACGCAGCGCGCCTGCGCGCGGTCACCGAGCGAATCGCGGCCGACCCGGAGCTGCGCGCACTGCCCTTGTCGCCCGCACCGGAGGCCGACCTCGACCTGCTGCGCAGCGTGCACACCGATCGCCACATCCTCGGCATCGAGCGCGTTGCCGAGAGCGGGGGAGGGTGGCTCGACGGCGACACCTACTGCACCGCGCGCTCGTACGACGTCGCCCTGCGCGCGGCGGGCGCCGCGATGCGCGCCACCGACATGGTGATGTCCGGCAGCGCGCGCAGCGTCTTCGGCCTGGTGCGTCCGCCGGGACACCACGCGACGCCCGACCACGCGATGGGCTTCTGCCTGTTCAACAACGCCGCGGTCGCCGCGCGCGCGGCGCAGCGACTCCACGGCGCCGAGCGCGTCGCCATCGTCGACATCGACGTGCACCACGGCAACGGCACCCAGGACGTCTTCTACGAGGACCCCTCGGTGCTGTACTGCTCGCTGCACCAGTACCCGCTCTATCCCGGCACCGGCCCGGCGGGGGAGACCGGCGCGGGCAGAGGAGTGGGCACCACCGTCAACGTGCCGGTGCCCCCGGGCACCGACGGCGAGCGCTGGCTGCACGCCTTCGAGGCGCAGGTGGTGCCCGCCCTGCGCGAGCACCGGCCCGACCTCATCGTGGTCAGCGCGGGCTACGACGCCCACGCGGCCGACCCGCTCGCCGAGCTGCGACTCTCGACAGACACCTATGCAACCGTATCCTCCCGAATCGCTGCGCTCGCCGGCGAGCTGTGCGCGGGGAGGACGGTCTGGCTGCTCGAAGGCGGCTACGACCTCGACGCGCTGGCGGCGTCGGTGGGCGCATCCCTGCAGGCACTGGAGGCGGCATGACACGCGTGCATCACACTCATCGCAGCAGGTCTGCGCGCCCCATGGCCGCGCTGCTGCTCGGCGCTGCGGCCGTCGCCGTCGCCGCCTGCGGGTCGACCAACGGCACCGCGGGCAACGGCAGCGGGGTCGCCACCAACCCGGCCAGCCTGCCCAACGGCGGCGCCTTCAGCAGCGCCTCGGCCAGCGCCGGCGGCACCGGTGCGGCGCAGACCACCGGCAACCGCACAGTTCTGGCCCCACTTGGCCTGAACCTGCGCGATGCCGACTCCTCGGCGGGCAAGGTGCTCGGCACCGTCGCCCAGGGCACCGTGCTCACCGTCATCGGCCACAGCGACAGCAACGGCGGCTGGTACCGCGTCAAGGGCGACACCACGTCCGGGTGGATCACCGCCAACGCCAACTTCACCAGCGCACATCGCTTCACCCTGTACCAGTCGCAGCAGCACGGCTTCAACGCGCTCTACCTGGAGAACTGGACCTTCACCGAGAACCCGGCCTCGACGGTGTTCCGTCCGCAGAGCGGTGGGGGACAGGCCATCGTGGTGCGCACCGCGCCGACACTGGACGCCCTCGGCGCAGCGGGCGTTGCCGGCTACACACTGGCGTCGACGGACAGCGTCGAAGTCTTCGGCGTCACCGCCAACCTGCGCGTGTTCTCGCGCACCGGCTCGGTGGCGCCGTCGCCCGCCGCCGACCAGGCACCGCCACTGGCGCACCTCGCCGAGATCCGCCTCACCATCGACTCGACGCGCGCCATGCGCCTCGACTTCGGCTACGACAACGGCGGCGACATCTCCCAGTTCAGCGACTTCTTCAACTCGATGTCGTTCCCGCCGCCCGCTTCTCCCGGCGCCTCGCCCGCGCCGTCGCCGAGCGCCGTGGCCACCGCCAGCCCGCTGTGATCAGCGCCGACCTCGAGGTCGACGCCTCGCGGCAGCGCGTCATCGACATCACCGACGCGGCGGACCGCTTCTGCCGCGATGCGGGTGGCGACGGGCTCCTGAACGTCTTCGTTCCCCACGCCACCGCGGGCGTCGCCCTGATGGAGACGGGCAGCGGTTCCGAGCCCGACCTGGTCGCGGCTCTGGAGCGCCTGCTGCCGCGCGACGACCGCTATCGCCACGCGCACGGCTCTCCGGGACACGGCGCCGACCACCTGCTGCCCGTGCTTGTCTCGCCGTCGATGCTCGTGCCCGTCGCGAGCGGCCGCATGCGGCTGGGGACGTGGCAGCGCGTCGTGCTCGTCGACCTCAACCAGGACAACCCCCGCCGCACCGTGCGGCTGTCGCTGCTCCAGGGCTGACGCCTACAGAGCCACGTACCCCGTGGACTGCATCCGGCGCGATGTCGCGCGGACGCCGGCCTCCTGCGAAGCCTCGCGCTGCTGAGCGGTCGCCACCACGCAGACGAGCAGCACCCCGGCCCCGGCGAGGTATTCGAGCAGGCTGCGCGGCCCGAGGAACAGCGCCAATCCGCCAAGCAGCACGCCGATCCCCGGACGGGTGCGATCCCAGCGCAGTGCAGCCACCACCGACGCCACGACGCATCCGACCATGAGCGCTGTGAACAGCGGCGTCAACGTGACCGTCAGCGTCCCCGAGGTGACCAGCCCGATGAGCCCTGCCCCGAGAGGGAAGAGGCCATCGACCATGGGCCCCATGACACCGTGCAGCCACGCACTGGGTCCCATCACCACGAACGGCAGGTTGAGCGCGGCAAACCCCACCGCTGCGGCGCCGGCGCTGCGCATCAGGGCAGGCCGGCCACCTCGCGCGTACGCGGTGGCCAGCAGCGCCGGCGCGAGGAACCACGCGGTCTGCTTGGTGCCACACGCCAGTCCCATCGCCAGTCCGCCGAGCACCGTGGTGGGGCTGCCCCAGGCGAGCAGCAGAAGGGCGACAACGGCGGCGTCGGTGTGGCCGTCGGGAATGAGCGAGAGCAGCGCTGCCTGCGCGGCCAGCGCAACCGCGACGTACGGCCGCAGGCGAGAGGTGCTGCGCCGCACGGTGACGACCACCGCGGCGACCAGCAGTCCCGCCATCACCCAGGGGAACGCACCGGGCCCCACCAGGCCGAGCAGGACGCTGCCTCCCGGGTAGTTGAGGTTGCGCTCGATCTCGGTGCGGCTGGGATCACGCAGGGCGGCGTGGACGGCGGCGCGGACGTCTGCCTCCGAGGGCATGGCGGTGGACTGGGCGAAGCTGCCCTGGCGAAGCACCGTGGCGGCCGGCGCGGCGCAGCCGCTGGCCTGCTGGACCCGCAGGCTGTCATACGAGGTATACGGGTTGTGCCCCGCCCGCAGCTCCGCGGCGGCGCCGAAGGTGGCGGCCGAGACGTCGTCGCGGCACTGCAGAGCGGCGCTGCTCGGAGCGTCCGTGACCGTCGAGATCAGCAGCACCACCGTCGACGCGGCGGTGGCACCGAGGACGGCTGCGCACCCCAGGGTGGCCAGGCGCCCGGGCACCCGGCGAACGTCCAGCGCCACCAGGGCGAGCACGACGCCGGCCAGGACGGCGAGCCAGCCCATCAGCAGGCGCCCGTTGAGGCTGTCGTGGGCCAGTACCGGCAGGGTCAGCAGCAGTCCGGCGCAACCGGCCAGCAGGATCCGCCGGGCCCGGGGGTCGCTCGGCACCAGAGGCATGCGCTGACATATACGGCGTCGCGGTGAGCGCGAGATGCCCCGTTCCCGCACTGCGACGGAGGGGTTGCGCCCGCTCACCGAGCCTGGTAAACTAAGTCCTGATAATGCATATTCTCACGATCTAAGGCATTCAAGCCAAGGTACGGAGCACCAGTGCCAGCCCGAACCACCTCCCCCCGCCGTCCCACAGCCCCGAGAGCCCAGCGCGGCCCGGCCTGGGCCGCCCAGGTCCCCGGCCCCAGCGAGCCGCTGCCCGACCAGGTCCAGCAGTTCCTCGACATGCTGCGCATCCAGCGCAACCGCCCGCTGACCACGGTGCGCGCCTACCGCCAGGACCTGGCCAAGTTCTGCGCCTTCTGCCGCGCCGCCGGCATCGCCCGCGACGACCTCGCCCAGACCCTCGACCGCGCCAGGCTGCGCCGCTACCAGGTCGAGCTGGCCGAGGTCCTGCCCAATCCGCGCACCCGGGCCCGCGCCCTGGTCGCCCTGCGCCGCTTCCTGGCCTACGCCTACGACGAGGGCTGGACCAGCGCGGAGCTGAGCCGCCTGGTGGCCGTGCCGCGCTACGTCCTCGGCGACCCGCACCCGGTGCCCACCGCCAGCGTCCCGCGCCTGCTCGCCGCCCTGCCCCGCGACAGCCTGCGCGACCTGCGAGACCGCGCCCTGGTCCACTTCCTCATCGCCACCGGATGCCGCATCTCCGAAGCCTGCGCCCTCAACCGAACCGACGTTCGGCCCGACGGCTTCCGTGTCCTCGGCAAGGGTGGCAAGCACCGCACCGTCTACCTCACCGACGACGCCTGGTCGGCGGTGCAGGACTACCTCGGCGGCCGTGGCGACAACGACGACAGCCCCGCGCTGTGGATCTCGGTGGCCCACGCCGACATGCCCAAGGGCCACATCCTCGCCCACAACCGCCTGACCACCGACGGCGCCCGCCGCGCCCTGCAGAACCTGCGCCGCCGCTTCGCCGACCAGGGCCGCGAGGTCTTCGACCTCATCGCCGACCTGCGCAGCCCGCACGCCGCCCGGCACACCGCCGCCACCACCCTGCTCGAGGCCACCGACGGCGACGTCCGCCTGGTCCAGGAGGTGCTCGGCCACGCCACCCTGGAGACGCTGCGCGTCTACACCGAGATCACCGACCGGCGCAAGCAGGCCGCCTACCAGCGCCTGGGCACCTACCTGCGCGACGTCGGCCGGGACAAAGCCTAGCCCGGCTACTCGACGTCGAGGCCCGGCATGTCGCGCCAGACGTTGCCCAGGTAGCGCACCGGCCCGGCGAAGCCCTCGGCGTGGCAGGCGAGCAGATCGGACCCGATGGCCGGGAACAGGGTGAGGTCGGCGAGGCGCTGCACCGGCAGCCAGTCGGCATCGACGAGGCGGCCGTCGTAGCCGGGGTGCAGCGTCCCCGAGCGCACCGTCGCCGCGAAGGTGACGTGGACGATGTGCCGCCCGGTGCGCCCCTCGATGGATTCGCAGACGAGCACGACGGCGCCGATGTCCCCCTCCAGCCCGGTCTCCTCGAAGAGCTCGCGGCGGGCCGCGTCGAGCATGGTCTCCCCCACCTCGACCCCGCCGCCGGGCAGCAGCCAGTACTCGCGCCCCTCCTTGCGGTGCTGGACGAGCAGGACGCGGTCCAGCTCGTCGACGGCGGCGCACGCCACCCGGATGCGGATGCCCACGACCCCGGCATTATCCCGGGCCGCCCGGCTGCGGCGAGGCCCCCCACTTGACTCCGAACAGCCGTTCCCCCTAGAGTCGGGGTGCGAACACCCGTTTGGAGCCAACGACCCCACCATGATCGCCTACGACTACGCTCGACCCCGGCGCGGCCTCCGCCGCTCACGGCGCTCCCTGCAGCGCGACCCGCTGGTCGTCCTTGCTGCGCTGGCCTGCGCCGTCCTCTTCCTGGTGATCCTGGCCCGCGCCGCCTACGGTGGAACGGCGGTCGGCGGCGAGTCCATCGTCGTCCATCCGGGCCAGACCGTGTGGAGCATCGCCTCCGAGCGGTACCCGGGCGACGACGTCCGCACCCGGGTCGACCAGATCGTCACCGCCAACCACCTCCCGGGCGCCCAGGTCTACGCCGGCGAGACGCTGGTGCTGCCCTCGCCGTAGGGCGAGCCTAGCGCCGCGAGGGCGCAGGCTCGCCGTGCACCGGCACCGGACCGGGCGACGGCGACCGCCCCCCTCCAGGGCTTGGCCGCTGCGGGGTCGGCTCCGGCACGGTGCGCCCGCGGCGCAGCATGTCCAGCCAGGCCGGCGTCCCCGGCGGGGCCGGCTGAGGACGGTCGCCACCACCACCGTGCCCGCCGTCGTCGCCGTACTCGTCCTCCTGCCCGTGCCCGTCGAGCACCCGCCAGAGCACGACGCTGAAGGCACCGAAGAGGGCCAGCTTGCTGATCACCGCCATGAGCGCGCCGGCCACCTGCTGGTCGCCGAGCGCGTCGAGCCCGACCACGCGGGGGGCGGCGGCGTACGGCGCATAGAAGGTGTGGTGGGCCAGGGCGAACAGCAGCCCGGCAAAGGTCTGCGGGATTGTCGCCAGCAGGATGTAGCCCAGCTTGAAGAGGCCGTTCATCGTCCACGGGCCCGTGCCCGTGGGCTCGACGATCGCCCACCAGAAGGCCATCGACACCAGGAAGAGCAGCAGCATCTGCAGCGCGTACAGCGATGTGTGGGTGAGCGCGGCGTCGTAGAGCACCGGTGCGTGCACCCCGAAGAAGACAGCGTTGACCAGAACGATGGCGACCGCCGGGTGGACCGCCGCGCGCGCCACCGGGCGCAGCCAGCGCGGGCGCAGCCTCGCGTCGCGCGGAACGGCGAGCAGCAGCAGCGGCGGCACGAAGCCCATCAGCAGGGTCACCTGGACGAGGTGAAAGGTCAGCAGGTAGTGCCCCGCCAGGGTGGCCACCGGCGACACCAGGGCGATGCCCAGGAGAAGCAGGCCTCCGGCCAGCGCCGCCGCGCGCCAGCGCCGCTGCCGCGCCTCGGCCCGCGCCCACCCCGGCTGCAGGCGGACCATCACCGCGGCGGTGCCGGCCAGGCTGGCGAGCAGCAGCGGGCTCCATTCCACGGATGTCGGCGACGGCAGGCCCACACGGGCACCGTAGCAGGATGAGCGCCGGGGTTCCAGAGGCAGCCTGCGACGACGGTGGCGCCCCCTCAGGTGGTGCAATCGGGCAGGATACGCACGCGAAGGATCGCGCCAGACGTCCGCGCCCGCGGGCGTCGATCCCCGCCGGAGTGCCCACCCATCCCCATGACCCCGCACCGGACCACCCAGTACCAGTTCTCCACGGCGACGACGACGCCGCCCGAGGACGTGCTCGAGGGCATCGCCACCCTGGAGCTGCCCGGCGGACTGATGGTGACCGAGCGCGGCAGCACCTACCTGGTGGTGGGCCCGCGCCCCAGCTTCTACGACGCCCGCCTGGCCGTCGCCCTGGCCGTGCTGGTGGTGCTGGCGGTGCTCATCGTCACCGCCTTCTCGGTGGTGCTGGTGGCGCTTCTGCCGCTGGCCGTCATTCCCCTGCTGCCGCTGCTCATCCGCGACCACGCGCTGCTCGCCGTCGGCGCGGTGCCGAACGAGGACGGGGCCACCCGGGTGACCGTCCACGGCGAGGCGCCGGTCGAGCTCACCACCCACCTCGACGTCTTTCTCTCCAGCCTCCCCGAGGCGATCGAAGCACCCCCGCCCGATCCCGGCAATCCCAACGTCAACGGGAGCAACGGGCGGCACCCCGCCCTCGATCAGCCCGTCCGCGCGCCGGAGGCGACCGCCGCCGAGTGACCGTCGATACCAGTTGGAGGTGAAGCCGCCATGCAGGGTCTGATGATGGAGACCCCCCTGACCATCCCGGGTCTCATCGTCCCCCGCGCCGAGAAGGTCTACGCCCGCACCCCGGTGATCTCGCGCGTGGGCAGCGGCGAGGTGCGCACCACCTGGGGGGAGGTCGCGGGGCGCGCCCGCCGCCTCGCCGGCGTGCTGCGCGACATGGGCGTGAAGCCCGGCGACCGTGTCGCCACCTTCGCCTGGAACACGCACTGGCACCTCGAGGCCTACCTCGGCATTCCCTCGATGGGCGCCGTGCTGCACACCCTGAACATCCGCCTCTTCCCCGACCAGGTTGCCTACATCGTCGACCACGCCGACGACTCGGTGATCCTGGTCGACCGCAGCCTGCTGCCGCTGTGGCGCCAGGTCGAGCCCAAGCTGCGTCGCGCCCGGCCTCTGGTGCTCTTCCCCGACAGCGACGACACCTCCGGCGACGGCGACGCCGTCGACTACGAGCAGGCCATCGCCACGGTGTCGCCGATGGAAGAATGGCCGGAGATCGAGGAGAACGCCGCCTCGGCGATGTGCTACACGAGCGGCACCACCGGCAACCCCAAGGGCGTCGTCTACAGCCATCGCAGCAGCGTGCTGCACAGCTTTGCGACAGCCATGTCCGGAACTCTGGCGGTCGGTGCACAGGACACCGTGCTCGCCATCGTGCCGATGTTCCACGCCAACTCCTGGGGTCTTCCCCATGCCGGCGCCATGGTCGGCACCTCGCTGCTGCTCCCCGGACGCGATCTCACCCCCGCCGCGGTGTGCGACTTCATCGCCCGCGAGCGCGCCACCGTCGCCGCCGGCGTGCCCACCATCTGGATGGGAGTGCTCGACCACTGGCGCCGCAACAAGCCCGACCTCAGCTCGCTGCGCACGGTGATCTGCGGCGGCTCCGCGGCTCCCGCGGCGCTCTGCAAGGCTTTCGAGAGCGAGATCGGCGTGCCCATCACCCACGCCTGGGGGATGACCGAGACCAGCCCCATCGGCAGCGTATCGCGGCTTCCGGTCGAAGCAGGCAGCAACCCCGACGACGCCACCAGGGAGTACTACAACACCTCGCAGGGACGCCCCGTTCCCGGCGTCGAGCTGCGCATCGTCGGCGACGACGGCAACGAGGTGCCCTGGGACGGCGAGACGATGGGCGAGATCCGCGTTCGCGGACCCTGGATCGCCGCGCAGTACTACGGCGACGACGGGCCCGATCCGGCCAAGTTCGAGGACGGCTGGCTGCGCACCGGCGACGTCGCCACCGTCGACGAGCTCGGCTACCTGCGCATCGTCGACCGCACCAAGGACCTGGTCAAGTCGGGCGGCGAGTGGATCTCCTCGGTGGAGCTGGAGGGCCACATCATGGCCCACCCCGACGTGCTCGAAGCCGCGGTGATCGGCATTCCCGACGCCAAGTGGGACGAGCGTCCCATGGCCTGCGTGGTGCTGCGCCCCGAGGCTCGCGAGCGGGTGAGCGCCGCCGACATCGTCGAGCACCTGCGCCCGCTGGTTGCCAGGTGGTGGCTGCCCGACCACGTCGTCTTCATCGACGAGGTGCCCAAGACCAGCGTCGGCAAGTTCGACAAGAAGGTGCTGCGCACCCGCTTCGGCGAAGCGCCCGAGGGCAGTGCCACGCGGGCCGAGACCAGCACCGGCGCAGCCTAGCCGCGTCGCGCGGCTCGCCTCCCTAGCGCTGCCGCTTCGTCGTCCCGGTGTGTTCGCGTGCGCGCAGCAGCATCGTCGGGCGCGACACGCCCTTGAGCGAGACCTCGCCGATCTCCTCCAGCTCGATGCCCTCGATGCCGTCGGGTGCGACCGCGGCGGAGACGAGCACCTCGCGCGGCCGCGCGTACTCGTTGATGCGCGCGGCCACGTTGACGGTGAGCCCGAAGACGTCGCCCGCGTGCACCACGACAGGCCCGCGGTGAATGCCGACGCGCGCCCGCGGCAGCCCGGCGCGATGGATGACGGCCACCATCTCCATGCCGGCGCGCACCGCGGCGTGGCCGTCCTGGAAGAGGAGCAGGGCGCCGTCGCCCATCATCTTGACGATGCGGCCGCCGCCGGAGCGGGTGCAGTCGATGACCACGTCCTCGAAGGCGGCGGCGATGTCGGCGGCGCGCTGGTCGCCGGAGCCGTCGGCCAACGAGGTGAAGCCGGTCAGATCGACGAAGGCGACGGCGGGATCGCCGGTGCGCGTGTGCACGCCGCGTCCCTCGCGCACCGCCTCCATCATGTCGCCGGTGATCGCCTCGATGACGGCGTGCTGCAGGTGCTGGCGGTGCAGCCAGTGGGTCAGCGCCACCACGGCAGGGACGGTGGCCTCGGCGAGGCGGGCGACGGTCTCGCGTGCAGTGGGATCGGCCTTGTTGCAGGCTCCCATCACCGGGGCCTCGACGTGCTGGCGGAAGATCTGCACCTGCGTCTCGGCGGCGCGCCGCACCGCCTCGGAGCTGCTGCGTACGGTGTGGTACCGCGCCTCGTCGGGCAGCGGCAGGGCGCAGAGGGTGATGACGTGCTGGAGGATGTCGACCTGGTCGCGGGTGAGCGGCTTGTCGATGGGGGCGTCGGGCAGCCCGGCGGCGCGCATCAGGGCCTGCACCTCGTCGCAGGTGACCGGCGTGCCCTGGAGCACCTCGGTCAGGGTGTGGCCCTCGATGACCCCCGGCTCGGGCAGGAAGGTCTCCAGCATGCTGAGGTCGAAGGCGCCCGCCTGCGAGGTGCGGACCACCTCCTCGATGCCGCCGCCGGCCTCGGCGACCTGGCGGATGATCTGCAGCTTGGTCAGCTCGATGTGGCGGAAGCCCTCGACGCCGTCCTCGTGGGTGCAGGCCACCATGCCTGCGTGCTCGCACTCGGCGACGTCCGTGTCGGACAGGCCTGACAGTGCGATCACCTGCTGGCGGGTCAGCAGCATGGCGTCCGTCCTCCCCAGGGCGACTGCGGCGCGACAGGCGCCGCCCTTCCCTGTGGGGTGAGTGTACCCAAGGCGGAGCGGACTCCGGCGAACGCCTTCCGGGCGGCCGGATCTCCCTGCTCAGCGCAGGAGGCGGATCACCGCAACCACGCTGCCTTCGAGGGTGACGTCGCGCGCGAAGATCGGCTCCATGGTGGAGTTCTCCGGCTGCAGGCGCACCCGACCGGCCTCGCGGTAGAAGCGCTTCACCGTGACCTCGTGCTCACCGGTGTTCTCGTTCTCGATGCGGGCGACCACGATGGTGCCGTTGGCAGCGTCGCGAGTGGGGCGCACGACCACGATGTCGCCGTCGTAGATGCCGGCCTCGATCATCGAGTCGCCGTGGACGCGGAGCGCGTAGGCGGACTCGTCGCCGGCGATCTCGGTGCCGACGGTGATGTGGTCCTCGACGTTCTCCTCGGCGAGAACCGGCGAGCCGGCGGCGACACGGCCGACCAGCGGGACGCTGATCCCGCGCAGCGGCACGATGTTGCTTGCCTGCTCCTCGCCCACCACCTCGACCGTGCGCGACTTGGTCGGGTCGCGACGGATGTGGCCCTTCTGTTCCAGGGCGTTGAGGTGGTTCTGAACTGTCGAGGATGAACTGAGGCCCACCGCCTGCCCGATCTCACGAACGGTTGGAGGGTAGGCGTGAGTCCGCTTGTGTTCCCGGAGGAACTCGAGGATCTCCCGCTGGCGCGGGTTAAGGGCGTCAGCCATGACTTTCTATCAACCTCTGGCCGGTACGGCGGGGTGACTGTATCACGTTGCCGCGGAACTTGCAAACGTTTGTTCCGGGGGGGATCAGCCCCTCGCCGCAGCGTGCAGCAGCACCCGCGCAGCCAGCGCCGGAGGCACCGAGGCGCGGACGCGAACGCCCCCCTCCTCGTAGCGCTCGGAGTGGACGACGCCGTCGCGATGCAGCGCCGCGAGCAGCGCCTGCTCGCTGTACGGCAGCAGCGCGTCGACCTCGTGCATGCCCTCCGCGAGCACGTCGGCGATGGCCGGGCGCAGACGGTCGAGCCCGGTGCCGCGCAGTGCGCTGACGGGCACCACCTCCAGGTATGGGGCGACGTCCAGAGCCGCGAGCGCCTCCTCCATCACCGCCGGATCGAGCAGGTCCGTCTTGTTGGCGGCGAGGATCGCCGGCTTGCCCATCGCCTCGAGGTCGTTCAGCACCGAGTGCACGGTGGCGAGCTGCTGCGCAGCCGCGGGATGAGATATGTCCAGGACGTGCAGCAACACGTCGGCCTCGACAACCTCCTCGAGGGTGGCGCGAAAGGCGGCCACCAGCTCGGTGGGCAGCTTCTGGATGAAGCCGACCGTGTCGGTGAGCAGGCACGAGCCGCCCTGCGGCAGCGACATCGCGCGCGTCGTCGGGTCGAGGGTGGCGAACAGCTTGTCCTCGGCGACCACGCCGCCCTGGGTCAGCGCGTTGAGCAGCGAGGACTTGCCCGCATTGGTGTAGCCGACCAGCGCGACGGTGCGCTGCGTCGAGCGCGCGCGACGGGCGCGATGCAGGGCGCGCTGCTTGCGCACCTGCCCCAGCTCCTTCTCCAGGTCGCGCAGCCGGGTGCGGATGCGCCGCCGATCGATCTCCAGCTTCTGCTCGCCGGGGCCGCGCGTCCCGATGCCGCCGCCGAGTCGCGACATGTCGCGGCCGCCCACGAGTCGCGGCAGCATGTGGTGCAGCTGCGCGACCTCGACCTGGATGCGTCCCTCGCGGGTGCGCGCGTGCTGGGCGAAGATGTCGAGGATGAGCTCGGTGCGGTCGACGACGCCCGCGTCGAGCGCCTTCTCCAGGTTGCGCTGCTGGCGCGGGCTGAGCTCGTCGTTGCTGACCACCATGTCGTACTGGAGGTCGCCGCGCAGCGCCTTCCACTCCTCGACCTTGCCCTTGCCGTAGAAGGTGGCCGGGTCGGGGGTGGTGCGGCGCTGGATCTCGGTGCCGACCACCTCGCCGCCGGCGGTGCGGGCGAGCTCGGTGAGCTCGTCGAGCTGCGAGGTGAGCACGGCGTGGTCGGTGCCGGGCAGCTCGGCGCCGACCAGGAACAGCTTCTGGGGAGCCTCGCCCGCCAGGCCGGAAGCGCCCGCCGGGCCGGCTCGCCCTACAGAGGCAGGCTTCGCAGGCGCTGGCACGCCTCCTCCACCCGCGCGTCCGGCGCGGTCACCGAGACACGGAAGTAGCCCTCGCCGCTGGGGCCGAAGCCCACGCCTGGGGTGATGTTGACGCCCACCTCGTCGAGGACGTGGGCGGCGAAGGAGATGCTGTCGTACCCGGCAGGAACCCGGCCCCACAGGTAGAAGGTGGCGCGGGGCAGCGGGATGTCGATGCCCACGGCGGCGAAGGCGTCGACCACCTGCACCTGGCGGCGGCGCACCACGGCGTTGCGCTCCTGCAGCGCAGCGTCCGGTTCGGTCATCGCCTCGATGGCGGCGAGCTGCACCGCCTGGAAGATGCCGCTGTCGACGTTGGTCTTGACCTGGCCGAGCAGCTTGACCACCTCGGCGTTGCCGACGCACATGGCGACGCGCCAGCCGGTCATGTCGTAGGTCTTGCTGAGCGAGTGGAACTCGACGGCGACGTCGCGCGCGCCCTCGAACTGCAGCACCGACGGCGAGACGTAGCCGTCGTAGGCGATCTCGGTGTAGGGCGCGTCGTGGGCGAGGACGATGCCGTGCTCGCGGCAGAAGGCGATCGCCTCCTCGAAGAACGACTCCGGGGCGACCGCGCCGGTGGGGTTGTTGGGATAGTTGAGCCAGAGCAGCCGCGCCCGCGACACCACGTCGGCGGGAATTGCAGACAGGTCCGGCAGGAACCCGTTCTCCTCGCGCAGCGGGAGGTGATACGGGTCGGCGTCGGCCATGATGGCGCCGGTGACGTACACGGGATAGCCGGGGTCGGGACAGAGCACCGCGTCGCCGGGGTCGACCAGGGCGATGGGCAGGTGGGCGATGCCCTCCTTGCTGCCGATCAGGGGAAGCACCTCGGCGTCGGGGTCAAGGGTGACCCCGAAGCGGCGCTGGTACCACTGCGCCTGGGCCACGCGCAGCGAGGGCAGGCCGTAGTACGACGGGTAGCGGTGGTTGGCGGGGTCGCGCAGCGCCTTCGCCGCCGCCTCGACGACCAGGTCGGGCGTGGGCAGGTCGGGATCGCCGATGTCGAGGGTGATCACGTCGACGCCGGAAGCGCGCTTGGCCGCCACCTTCTTGTCGATCTCGGCGAAGAGGTACGGCGGGATGCGGGCCATGCGCTTGGCCGCGCGGATGCGCTGCTCGATCATCGGAGTCCCCTTGCGGGCGTGAGGGTTTCGGAGGGCTGCAGCATGAGGTGGCCGGTGTAGACGCGCTGGGCGGGACCGGTCATGCGCACCGGCTCGCCCGGCGCCCAGGCGATGTACAGCGGGCCGCCGCGCAGCTCGACGGTGACCGGCGAGTCGCACAGCCCGAGACGCTGCATGGCGACGCCGACGGCGGACGCGCCGGTGCCGCAGGCGTTGGTCTCGCCGACCCCGCGCTCGAAGGTGCGCTGGCGCACCCGAGTTCTGGACAGCACCTGCACGATCTCGAAGTTGGTGCGCTGCGGGAAGGCGAGGTGGTTGACGACCAGCGGCCCGATCTCGTCCAGCGGGAAGGCATCCACGTCGTCGACGACGGCCGCGCAGTGGGGGTTGCCCATGCTGACGCAGGTGACGCGGAGGTCCATGCCGATGCCCGAGAGGGGCTGGTCGAGGATCTCCGACAGGCCGGCGAACGCGGCGGGGATGTCCTCGGGCGCGAACCGCGGCGGTCCCATGTCGACGGTGACCAGGCCGTCGACCAGCTCGGTGACCACGCGCCCGGCGCCGGTCTCCCACTCGACGCGCTCACCGCTGATGCCGTGCACGGCGACATACTGGGCGACGCAGCGGATGCCGTTGCCGCACATCTCGGCCTCGCTGCCGTCGGCGTTGAACAGGCGCATGCGCAGGTCGGCGACGTCGGAGCCCTGGATCAGCAGGATGCCGTCGGCGCCGACGCCGGTGTGCCGCTCGCAGGCGCGCTGCGCCAGCGACGGCCAGTCGACGGGCTGCGTCTCCCGGTCGTCGACGACCAGGAAGTCATTGCCCAGCCCGTGCATCTTCTCGAAGCGCATCCAGAACCTCGTCGACTAGCCGCTCGACGGGGCCCGCGTCCCGCTCCAGCCACCGGATGCGCCGGTCGCGACGGAACCAGGTGCGCTGGGCCTTGGCGTAGCGCCGAGTGCGCTGCGCGACCAGCTGCGCGGCCTGCTCCGAGGTGACCAGCCCGTCGCCGACCGCGAGCGCTTCGCGGTAGCCGATCCCGGCGGACTCGAGCGCGGTGCGGGAGATCCCGCGACCCAGGGCCGAGTCTACTTCCTCTCGGAGGGCGCCGGTTTCGAACATGGTGCGGGCGCGTTGCTCGATGAGCTGTGCGTGCAGGTCGCGGGGGGCGTCGAGGCCGATGATCGTGGCCGGCAATGGCGTTGCGCTGCGGGTGCGTGCGGCGTGCAGGGGTGGGCCGTGGGCGTCGAGGATCTCCAGGGCGCGGACGATGCGGCGGGGGTTGTGGAGGTCGATGCTCGCTGCGGCTGCGGGGTCGCGGTCGTGCAGCTCGGCGGCGAGCTGGTCGAGGCCGCCGGGTTGTCGCGCGATGGCGGTGCGCTGCTCGCGGCGGGCGGGGTCGGCGGGGACGCGGGCGAGGTCGAGGCCGTCGATGAGGGCGGTGGTGTAGAGGCCGGTGCCCCCGACCAGGATGGGCTGGGCTTTGCGGGCGTCCATGTCGTCGAGGGTGGATCGGGCGGCGGCGAGCCAGTCGGCGACGCTGAACGGGGTGCCGGGGGCGTGCAGGGCGAGGAGGTGGCAGGGGATGGTGCGGAGATCGGCTGCCGTGGGGGCGCAGGTGGCGACGTGGAGGCCGGCGATGACCTGCCGGGAGTCGGCGTTGAGCAGCTCGGCGGGCTGCAGGCGCTCGGCGACGGCGACGGCGAGGGGTGTCTTGCCGGTGGCCGTGGGGCCGACGATGGCGAGCAGGCGCATTGGCCGGGGCCCGGTTAGCGCGGGCGTGTGGCGCCGCTCTTGGAGACCGGCTGGCTTTCGTAGCGGAGACGTCCGGCGGCGCACTTTTCGTGTGTGACGGCCTGTCCGATGCTCATGCGCTGGGGCGGCGGAAGGCGCGGCGGAGGGCGGCGTCGTCGAGGACGAGGACGGTGGGGCGGCCGTGGGGACAGGTTGTGCCGCCGGGGGCGTCGACGAGGCGGTCGAGGAGGCGCTGCTGCTCGCTGGGGTCAAGGGGATCACCGAGGCGGACGGCGGAGTGGCAGGCGACCAGGGCGGCGACGCGGTGCTGCCGTTCGGACGCGGGGCGGTCACCGAGGTCGAGGGTGTCGAGGAGCTCGTGGACGAGGCGGGTGGCGTCGCTGTCGCGGGCGGACGCGGGGACGGCGGTGCAGCGCAGCGTGGTGGGGCCGAACGGCTCCAGGGTGAAGCCGCAGCGGGCGACGAAGTCGGCGTTGGCTTCGAAGCGGGCGACCTGGGCGGCATCACAGTCGACGACCGCGGGGAGGAGCAGGAGCTGCGAAGCGCCGCCCTCCCCTCCCCTTCCGGCGACGCCACCCGCGCTGCCCCAGGCGGCGAGCAGCTCGGCGTAGAGCACCTTCTCGTGCGCGGCGTGCGGGTCGACGAGGACGACACCGTGCCGGGATTCGGCGACCAGCCAGGCGTCGCCGACCTGGCCCACGGCGCGGAGCGGGCGCAATGCGGCCAGGCCGGATGCGCCGGCGCCTTCATCGGCGAGGGGCGCCACGTGGTCGTGCGACGCGGGCTCAGGCGCGGCGAACGAGGCGGCATATGCGGCACCGGCCACGCCCGCGGCAACTGCGGAACCGGGCACGGGATGGCCCGGGATTGGCAGCGGGAGGACGGGGTCGTCGCCGCCGCGGTCGCGCAGGGTGAGGAACCCCGCGGGCGTGCCGTGCGTGGTGTCCCACTGCAGCCACACCGACGCGGGATGCGCTCCCTGCAGCGCCGACCAGCAGGCGCGCTGCACCGCGGCGAAGACGCGTCCCTCGTCGCGGAAGCGCACCTCGCGCTTGGTGGGGTGCACGTTGACGTCCACCGAGTTCGGGTCGACCTCGACCACAACGACGCCGAAGGGATGGCGATCGCCGGGCACGAGTCCCCGGTACGCTTCCTCGACGGCGACGAGCAGGGCGCGGTTGTGCACCCGGCGGCGGTTGACCACCAGCACCAGGCCACCCCGCGTGGCGCGATGCGCGCGCGGCTCGCTGATGGCACCGTGCACGACCACCTCGCCGCCCGCGACGGCGACGTCGATCAGCTCGCCGGCCGGTTTGGCACCGAGGACCGCGCGCAGTGCGTCGCCCAGCGTCCCGCCGCCCGGCGCGCGCAGGGCGACGCGGCCGTCGCAGCGGCAGGTGAAGGACACCTCGGGATGCGACAGGGCCATGTCGCCCACGGCGCGGACGCAGACCGCGGTCTCGGTGCGCGGGCTGCGCAGGAAGCGCAGCCGGGCGGGGGTGTTGAAGAAGAGGTCGCACACCTCGACGGAGGTGCCGGGTGCGGCCGCCGCCGCGCCGCTCTCGATGATGTCGGCGGCACGGACGCGCAGCACGGCGGCGGCGTCTGCGGCCGCGGTGCGCGAGGTGATGCACAGCTCGGAGACGGCGGCGATGCTGGCCAGCGCCTCGCCGCGGAAGCCCAGGGTGCGCACGCGCCAGAGGTCGTCGACCTCGTCGATCTTCGAGGTGGCGTGGCGGGCGACGGCGAGGGGGATGTCCTCGGCGGGGATGCCGTCGCCGTCGTCGCTGACGCGGATGCGGACCAGGCCGCCGCCGTCGATGTCGACCTCGATGCGCTGCGCGCCGGCGTCGAGGGCGTTCTCGCACAGCTCCTTGACCACGGAGGCCGGACGCTCGACGACCTCGCCGGCGGCGATGGCGTCCGCCACCGCCGGTGGCAGGAGGTGGATGCGAGCGCCGCTCACCGGGGCCGCACCCGGTACGGGGATTCCGCCTGCGGCGGACAGGTGCCGGCGATGGCGGCGGCGACGGTCACTGCGCGATCCTCTCTCTCCACTCGGCGAGCTTGTTCAGCGCCGCCAGCGGGGACAGGCCGTCGAGGTCGAGCTGCTGCAGCTCCTCGACGACGGGATGCAGCGCAGGTCCGGTGAGCGGGAGCGCGAGCTGGTCGGCCATCGCGGGCAGCGGACCGAGCGGGCGCTGCGCCTCGAGGTCGGCGAGCAGCTGGCGGGCGCGCAGCAGGACAGAGCCCGGGACGCCGGCGAGGCGGGCGACGTGGATCCCGTAGGAGCGGTCGGCGCCGCCGGGGACGATGCGATGCAGGAAGGTGACGTGATCCCCCTCCTCCACCACCTCGACGCGCGCGTTGCGGGCGCGGGGCAGGCGCTCGGCGAGCGCGGTCAGCTCGTGGTAGTGGGTGGCGAACAGGGTCCGGCAGCGCAGGTGCGGCGAGTCGTGGAGGTGTTCGACCACAGCCTGGGCGATGCTGAGGCCGTCGTACGTCGAGGTGCCGCGACCGATCTCGTCGAGGATGACCAGGCTGCGCCGCGTCGCCGTGTTGAGGATGGCGGCGGTTTCTGCCATCTCCACCATGAACGTGGAGAGCCCGGCGGCGAGGTCGTCCTGGGCCCCGACGCGGGTGAAGATGCGGTCGCACACGCCGATGCGCGCGCTGCTCGCGGGGACGAACGAGCCCACCTGGGCGAGCAACACGATGAGTGCGGTCTGGCGCAGGTAGGTCGACTTGCCGGCCATGTTGGGGCCGGTGAGGATGACCAGCTGGGCGTCGCCGGCGTCGAGCACGGTGTCGTTGGGGACGAACTCGCCGGCCCGCCGGCTGCGCTCCACCAGGGGATGGCGTCCCGCCTGCACGTCGAGCACCACGGAGTCGTCGACCAGCGGACGCACCCACCCCTCGTCGTCGGCCGCGCAGGCGAGCGCCTGCGCCACGTCGAGCACCGCCACGGCAGCGGCCGTGCGCAGCAGCGCCTCCGCGTGCCCGGCCACCAGCCCCGCGCAGTCGCGCAGCAGCTCGGTCTCGCGGGCCAGGGCGCGCTCGCGGGCGTTGAGCACCACCGTCTCCTGTTCCTTGAGCTGCGGGGTGATGTAGCGCTCGCAGCCGACCAGCGTCTGCTTGCGGACATAGTCGGCAGGAACGCTGTCGACGTGGGCGTTGGGGACCTCGATGTAGTAGCCGAAGACGCGGTTGTAGCCCACCTTCAGCGAGCGGATGCCGGTGCGCTCGCGCTCGCGCTCCTCCAGGGTTGCGATGAAGGTGCGCGCGTCGCCGCTGGCGGCGTGCAGGGAGTCGAGCTCGGCGTCGGCGCCGGGGCGGATGGCGCCGCCGTCGCGCGCGGTGGCGGGCGGCTCGTCGACCAGGGTGGCGGTGAGGTGCTCGACAAGGCCCTGCGGTGCGTGCAGTGCGAGCGCCGCGGCACCGACCTCGTCGCCGAGCAGGGACTCGACCGCAGTGGCGCAGCCGGGCAGGGCCGCGCAGGCTGCACGGACCGCGCCGAGGTCGCGCGGTGAGGCGAGTGCCTGCACGCAGCGTCCCACCAGCCGCTCCAGGTCGCGCACCTCGGCGAGCGCGCTGCGCAGCCCGTCGCGCGCCGCGCGGTCGGCCACCAGCGCGGCCACTGCTTCGAGGCGCTGCTCGATGGCCGCGGGATGCACCAGTGGCTCCTGGAGCCGGGCGCGCAGCAGCCGCGCGCCCATCGGCGTGCGCGTGTGATCGAGGAGCTGCACCAGGCTGGAGCCGCTGCCGCCCATGGGCGTGAGCAGCTCCAGGTTGCGCCGCGTCGGCGCGTCGAGACGCATCACCTCGCCACTGCGGCGTTCGTGCACGCGCAGGAACCCCGGCGCCAGCACCACGCGCGAGCGCTCGCAGTAGGCGACGATCGCGCCCGCGGCCCCCTGCGCCACCGCCAGCGCGTCGACGCCGAGCCCGCGCAGCGACGCGGTGCCGGTCGCCTCGCGCAGCCGCTCGGCACCGCGCGAGGAGTCGAACAGCCCCTGCGGCAGCGTTGTGCGAGCGGCGCCGGGAGCCAGAGACGCCGGCGCGTCGACTCCTTCGGCGAGGAGCAGCTCCGCGGCTCCAAGGCGCTCGCACTCCTCGGCGAGAGCCGCGGAGTCGAGGCCGCCCGCCACCTCGCACATCTGCAGCTCCCCGGTCGAGGCGTCGAAGGCGGCCACGCCGACGCGGCCGGGCGCCGCGTGCAGGGCGACGCAGCGGACCGCGGTGCCGGGCTCCAGGTACTCGTCGTCCAGCACCATGCCGGGGCTGAGCACGCGGGTGATCTCGCGGCGCACCAGCTTGCCGGCTCCCTCCTCCCCCGGCGTGCCCACCTGGTCCCACAGGGCGACGCGGAGCCCGGCGTCGAGGAGGCGGCGGATGTATCCGCTGACCGCGTGGTGCGGGACCCCGCACATGTTGAGGCGGCCGCTGTGGCCGAAGCTGCGGCCGGTCAGCGCCACGCCGAGGATGGGCGCGGCCGTCTCGGCGTCGGCGCCGAACATCTCGTAGAAATCGCCAAGTCTGGCCAGAACAACGGCGTCGGGGAAGCGCTCCTTGATGGCCCGGTACTCGCGCAGGATGGGCGTGCTGCCCGCCTCGTCGAGGCCGATGGTCTCGCGGTGGTCGAGCGCTGCGCTGGGCTGGGTGAGGTGCGGTGCCGCGAGGCGGCCGCGCATTCTCACGCCACGGCGGGGAGTGGCTCGGCGTCGAGCTGCCAGGCGGTCGCCGCGCGCACCGTGGCGGTGTGCTGCTCGCCCGGCCGGCCCACACCGGTTGGCAGGTAGGCGATCTTGCCCTGGCGGGTGCGTCCGTAGGCGCGACCGTCCTCGGTGAGGCCCTCGACGAGGACCTCGACCCGCCTGCCGATCCAGGCGGTGTTGATCTCCAGCGCGATCTCCCGCTGCAGCGCGAGCAGGTGGTTGAGACGGCGCTTCTTCTCCTCGTGCGGCACGTCGTCGGGACGGCGCGCCGCGGCGGTGCCCGGGCGCACCGAGTAGGCGGCCAGGTGCACGGTGTCGAAGCGCACCTCGCGCATCAGCTTCTCGGTGCCGAGGAACTCCGCCTCGGTCTCGCCACTGAAGCCGACGATGATGTCGGTGGTCAGCGCCATGTTGGGCACGGCCTCCCGCGCCGCGGCGATGATCGACATGTAGTGGTCGACGCTGTAGACACGGCGCATGCGCCGCAGCAGCTCGTCGTCGCCCGCCTGCACTGGGAGGTGGAACTGCTCGCAGGCGCTGGGCAGGTCGCGCATCGCGGCGAACAGCGACGGCGAGGCGTTGCGTGGATGCGAGGTGAGAAAGCGCATGCGCCACAGCCCGTCGACGGTGTCGACCGCGCGCATCAGTTCGGGCAGCCCGGCGCCGGTCGACGGGCACCGGTACGAGTTGACGTTCTGTCCCAGCAGGGTCACCTCGCGCACCCCGCGCGAGACCAGCGTGGCGACGTCCTCGACCACCTGGGCAACCGTGCGCGACTGCTCGCGTCCGCGCACGAACGGCACGATGCAGTAGGTGCACATCTCGTTGCAGCCACCGATGACGGGAACATACGCCGACAGCCGGTCCGAGGCCGGCAGCGTCACCGGGCCGTCGAGGTCGGCGCTGTAGAGCGCCTGCAGCTTGGCCAGGAATCCGTCGGACTCGCGCACGTCGAAGACGTAGTCGAGGTCGGGCAGGCGGTCGAGCAGCGAGGAGCCGTGCTCCACCCCCATGCAGCCGGTCAGCGCGATCGCCCGCCCGCGGCGCGCCTGCTTCCAGGGCACCAGCTCCTTGAACTTGCCGTACACCTTCTGCTCGGCGTTCTGGCGCACCGCGCAGGTGATCAGCACCGCCAGGTCGGCGTCGGCGAGGGGCACCTCGGGGACGAAGCCGATGTCGGCGAACTGCTCGGCGAGGTCCTCGCGGTCGGCGTCGTTCATCTGGCAGCCGATGTGCCAGAGGTGGACGCGAGGGGCGCGGCCGAGCATCGGCACGATCGGCTGGCGGCGGCTGCGCTCGGCGAGCTGGAGTGGCCTGAGGTGCGCGGCGTCGGGGCTGAGCAGGGCGACCGGCTTCACGATCCGAGAAGCCTACAGCCCCCAGGGCGAGCCCGGCGCCCTCCCTTTAACGCACCTCGACCAGGAGGCGGATGCCGGTGCGCTCCTCGCCGTCGATGCTGATGTCGATGAACGAGGGGATGCAGACCAGGTCGACGCCGCCGGGCGCGACGTAGCCCCGCGAGATGGCAATGGCCTTGACGGCCTGGTTGATCGCGCCCGCCCCGATGGCCTGGACCTCGACCTTCTGCTGGCTGCGGATCACACCGGCGATCGCGCCTGCCACGGCGACGGGTTTGGAGGTGGCCGAAACCTTGAGAACTTCCACGGGGCGGGCACCCCCTCTTTGGGAAAACGGTGCGGGAGCGTATGCGACGACGGGCGATGGCGCCCGGGGCAATGCAATGTGTGCGAAGTGTACTTGCTCGGTTCGGGGCCGTCCACAGAATCCACAGCCCGGCCCCGCCTGGACTATTTGGCGTACTCGACGCTCCGCGTCTCGCGCAGGACGGTCACCCGGACCTGTCCCGGGTAGGTCAGCTCCGACTGGATGCGGTGGGCGATCTTGCGGGCCAGCACCGTGGCGGCATCGTCGTCGATGCGGGCGGGGCTGACCATGACCCGCAGCTCGCGGCCAGCCTGGATGGCGAAGGCGCGCTCCACCCCCTCGAACTCGGTGGCGATCGACTCCAGGCGCTCCAGGCGCTTGATGTAGCTGGCCAGGGTCTCGCGGCGGGCGCCGGGGCGGGCGGCGCTGATGGCGTCGGCCGCGATGGCGATGAAGGCACCCACGCTGCGCGGCTCCTCGTCGTAGTGGTGCGAGCGCACGCCGTGGACGACGGCGGCCGGGCGCCCCAGCCGGGAGAGGATCTCGGCGCCGATGATGGCGTGCGACCCCTCGATCTCGTGTTCCACGGCCTTGCCGATGTCGTGGAACAGGGCGATCTCCTTGGCCTCCTGCTCGTCGTAGCCGATCTCGGCGGCGATGGTCCCGGCCAGGAGGGCCGACTCCTTGGCGTGCATGAGCACGTTCTGCCCGTACGAGGTGCGGTAGCGCAGGGTGCCGAGCAGCTTGACCAGCTCGGGGTGGACGCCCTGCAGGCCGACCTCGAAGGTGGCCTGCTCGCCCTCCTCGCGGATGCGCACCTGCATGTCGGTGCGCGACTTGGCGACCATCTCCTCGATGCGGGCGGGGTGGATGCGCCCGTCGGAGAAGAGCTTCTCCAGGGCCATGCGGGCCACCTCGCGGCGCACCGGGTCGAAGCCGCTGAGCACGACCGCCTCGGGGGTGTCGTCGATGATCAGGTCGACGCCGGTGGCCGCCTCCAGGGCGCGGATGTTGCGGCCCTCGCGGCCGATGATGCGGCCCTTCATCTCGTCGCTGGGCAGGGGCACGACGGTGACCGACGTCTCCCCCGCCTGGTCGGCCGCCTGGCGCTGGATGGCGGCGATGAGGATCTCGCGGGAGCGCTGCTCGGCCTCCTCGCGGACGCGAGCGTCGGCGGCGCGGATGCGCTCGGCCACCTCGTGGTCGAGCTCGCCCTCGACGTTGCGCAGGATCTCGCTGCGCGCCTCCTGCTGGGACAGGGCGGCGACCCGCTCCATCTCGCGAGCGATGCCGGCGCGCTCGTCGTCGATGCCGGCGCGGAGCTGCTCGAGCTCCCGCTCGCGCTCGTCGAGGCGCTCGTCGCGCTGGTCGAGCTCGGCCATCTTGCGGTCGAGCTGCTGCTCACGCTGGGTGGCGCGCTGCTCGAGGCGGGACATCTCGCCGCGTCGCTCGCGGACCTCGGCCTCGACCTCGGCGCGGATGCGGAGCGCTTCCTCCTTCGCCTCGAGGGCGATGGTCTTGCGCTCCTGCTCGACCTTGGCGGACGCCTCACTGAGGCGCTCTTTCTCGGCGGCGTTGGCGCCGCGCTCCTGCTGGAGCTGGGCACGCATGTAGACGACTGCTGCGACCGCCAGCGCCACGGCCACAACCAGCCCGATCAGGGCGGCAATCATTGGGAGATCCTTTGGGTTCAGGTCGTGAGGTGCTCACCACCTCGCGAGGACGGCCGCACTAGGGCTCGGCGAGCGCAGGGATCCGGCATGGGAGCGGCACGGCCGGCCACTGCCCGACCGCGCGGCGCCGGGGGCGCCCGCGCCTTCCCGTTGTGCGGTTGGGCAATTGTACGGGCGACAGACGGCCGGGCGGGGAGGCGGGCCTGCTTCGCTGCATTAGGCTTCGAGGAGGTGTCACGTTTCAGCCGCCTCCAGCCCGACCCGCCCAGCACGGCCACGCCGGCCGGCGGCGTCTCCACCCCGGTCGGGGACGGCGAGGGCGGGGCGCCGATCTCGGAGGAGGCCGCGGCCGGGATCGGCTGGCTGCTGGTGGCGTCGGCACTGCTGCGTGTGGGGGCGGTGAGCGCCGGGGTGGCGGTGCAGTTCGACCTCAGCGACCTGGCGGGCGGGCATCCCAGCGGGCTGGCCGTCGGCCTGGCGGGGGCGTCGCAGGCGCTGCCGGAGATGGTGTTCGCGCCGATCCTGGCGCGGTACGCGGACCGCCTGGGGCGGCGGCGCTTCCTCATCGGGGGGCCGCTGCTCGCCGTGCTGGGACTGGTGGCGGTGTCGCTGGCCACGCATCCCTCGCAGGTGGCGTCGTCGCGGCTGCTGGAGGGGATCGGGGCGGCAGCGTTCGTGCCCACCGCGCTGGGGACCATCGCCGCGGCGACCGCGGGCGACCACACGGTGCGGGCTCGGGCCAGCGGCGCCTTCGAGGGCGCCACCCTGCTCGGCTACGCCGGCGGATTCGTGGTGGGGCCGATGCTGTACCACGCGCTGCACCGGGGCGCCTTCCCTCTGCTGACCGTCTTCTACTTCTCGGCGTCGGCGATCTGCTGGTTCAAGGTGCGGGACACCCCTCCCCTGCCGGTGAGCCCGCTCCGGGTTGTCTGGCGGGCGATCATCGGGCCGGGGCCGGTGCGGGCGTTCCTGCCGGCATGGCTGGCGATCAACGCGCTGGTGGGGGCGTTCTACGCGAACATCTCGGCGCTGCTCAAGCGCTCTCCCGTGCCGGGGCAGACCCTGGTGCACGGGTTCGACGAGCGGGTGATCGGGCTGTTCCTGCTGGGGTGGGTTGCCCTGCTGGTGGTGGGGATTGCCCTGTGGACGCCCGTGCTGCGGCGGCTGGGCGGGCCGCTGACCATGCGACGCGCGGTGCCGGGGGCCTTCCTGACGCTGGGGACGCTCTTCGCCATGAACCACCTGCCGCTGTGGGTGGCGCCGCTGCTGCTGCCGGCGTTCATTGTCGGCGTGCTCGTCCAGGCCGGCTTCGGGCCTGCCGCCGTGAACTACCTGGCCGACTGCTCGGAGGCGCTGGCGGCGGATCGGTCGGCGCTGATGGCGTTCTACACCGTGACGCTTGCCGGCGGCGGAGCGCTGGGGGCTGTGCTCGGCGGGGTGATGTCGCGGTGGCTGTACGTCGACGGGATCATCCTGCTGGGGTTGCTGCTCGCCGTTGTGGCGTGGTTCTCCCTGGGGACGGTGATCCGCTACGAGCGTGCGCGCCAGGTCGAAGGGGCTGCTGCCGCTGCTGCGACCCCGCGCTGATCAATCCTTGGGCGCGCTTCCGACCAGCTGACCAATGCGCTGATGCGAGAGGCCGAGAATTCGTGCGGCGTCGCGGAGCGTCAGGCGGTACTCGCCGACCAGCTTGGTGGCGACCGCGCGGGCGGCGGCCGTCGCCTCTCGCTGATACCGCTCCGCGGTGTCACGGAGCTCCTTGGCGGCATCCACGTCGGCGGCGACGTCGGGGGCGAGCTGGGGAGTGACGACGACCTCGAAGGAGTCGGCGGGAACCTTCTTGAGAAGGGCGACGGCATCGCCGGCCATGCGCTCGACCTGATCCAGGCGGCGCGCCTGCGTGAAGACGCCCGGGACCTCCGGCACGGTGACCGCCCACCAATCGCCTGAGCGCACGCACACGGCGGTGTAGACGGGGCGAACGACATTGGCGTGGGTCATCTCCACCACCCCTGGCCCAACTCCGATTGCAGCGCCTTCATGATCCCTTCGGCGGTGAAGTCGTTGACCTCTCGATGGCGGGGAATGGTCACTGCGGTGCCTCCACATCTCCAGAGGTCGTGCCGCTTGCCGCGTCGCTCAAACGCCCATGGTCGTCCGAGCTCCCGCGCCCGGCTGTCCACCTTGGCAATCAGTGCGGCCCGCTTCACGAGCGTCGACGGCCCAGTCTAGATAAGTGGACGGCGGTTGTCTAGTACCATAGCCAGACGCGACGCCTGCGGCCGGGGATCATGCCGCCTCCTCGGGATCCTCGATGGCGACGGTGTGGAGGGCGTGGGCGATGACGTCAGCGCGGAAGCCGAGGCGGCTGAGGGCGGCCCCGGTCTTGCCGAGGAGGCGGCGGCGGTCGGCCGGGTTCTCGGGGAGGCCGTCGCGGAGGCGGCGGCGGACCTCGCGGACAGCGGATTCCTGCTGTTCCTCGGGGGAGACGGAGTCGAGGGCGGCGGTGACGGTGTCGGAGTCGAGGCCGCGGGCGCGCAGCTCGGCGGCGATCCGGGCGGTGCCGCGGCGGGTGCGGCGGCGGTCGACGATGGATCGGGCGAGGGCGGTGTCGTTGACATAGCCGCTGCGGACTGCCGCAGCGGAGGCGGCGCTGGCGGCCTCCTCGGAGAAGCCGCGGCGCTGCAGGCGGCGAGAGAGGGCTGATTCGGATTGGGCGGCGCCGCCGAGGATGCGCAGGGCGGCCTGCTCGGCCGCTTTGCGCTCCTCCTCCGGGGATGCGAAGGTGGGGGTGGCGTCAGCGTCGGCGCGTGGAGCGCTCGCCGCGGGGTATGCGGAGGCGGCGCGGCGGGGTGTGAGGGAGCTGACGCGGGCGTGCTTCGACGATTGCATCGACGTGACCTGCGTGACGGGGGCGGCGGCGCGCTATGCGACGGGGACGGGGGGTGTGCTCGTCGTACCGTTGCCGGTGGCGGTGCCGGTGGCCGTGCCGGTGGCCGTGCCGGTGGCGGTGCCGGTGACCGGGGCGGTCGGGGGTTCGGGCATCGACTTCTCGCGAACCTTGTTGGCGATCTCGCCGAGGAGGTCAGGGTTCTGCTTGAGGAAGTCGCGCACGTTCTCGCGGCCCTGGCCGAGGCGCATGTCGCCGTAGGAGAACCAGGCGCCGCTCTTGTCGATCACCTTGGCGTCGATGGCCATGTCCAGCACCGAGCCGGCGTAGGAGATGCCCTCGTTGTACATGATGTCGAACTCGGCGGCGCGGAAGGGCGGGGCCACCTTGTTCTTGACGACCTTGACCTTTACTCGCGAGCCGACGGCGTCGAGACCCTGCTTGATGGTCTCGATCTTGCGGATGTCCATTCGCACCGAGGCGTAGAACTTCAGGGCGCGCCCGCCGGTGGTGACCTCGGGGTTGCCGAACATCACGCCGACCTTCTCGCGCAGCTGGTTGATGAAGATGACCGAGGTGTTGGAGCGGCTGATCGCGGCGGTCAGCTTGCGCATCGCCTGCGACATCAGGCGCGCCTGCAGGCCGACATGGGTGTCGCCCATCTCGCCGTCGATCTCCGCCTTGGGAACGAGGGCGGCGACAGAGTCGATGACGACGACGTCGACGGCGCCGCTGCGCACCAGGACCTCGACGATCTCCAGCGCCTGCTCACCTGTGTCGGGCTGAGAGATCAGCAGCTCCTCGGTGCGCACGCCGATGCGCGAGGCGTACTGCGGGTCGAGTGCGTGCTCGGCGTCGATGAAGGCGGCGACGCCGCCGAGGCGCTGCGCCTCGGCGATGATGTGCAGGGTGAGCGTGGTCTTGCCCGACGACTCGGGTCCGTACACCTCGATGATGCGGCCGCGCGGAACGCCGCCGACGCCGAGGGCGATGTCGAGGGTGAGCGCCCCGGTGGGGATGGTCTCGACGTTGCGATGCGACGCGGCGTCGCCGAGCTTCATGATCGCGCCCTTGCCGTAGGAGCGCTCGATCTGTCCCAGCGCGGTGCTCAGTGCGCGGTCCCGTTCGGTCGTCAAGGGCTCGGTCTCCTTGGACGCGGCGGACGCGCGCTCACGCCGACCAGCGCCGTTGGTGGAAGCGACGACCTGAAGTGTGCCACTGTTTAGTGTGTTTGTCAAGGCTGTACTCCGACGCGTCGTGGGACGAGGTGGCACGCGCTTCGGGCGCGAGGACCGGGCTCGCTCGTGGGGGCGAACATATGTATGGTATCGAGGACGGGGGCGGGGCGCAACCCCGCGTGAGAGGGAGCTCTACGACACTCGTTGGACCGGCACCGCTTCCAGGCCGCCCTCGATGCCCTTCGCCTTGACCCGCGTCGGCTTGCCCACCGCAACGCCGACCGCCGCCAACGACGACTCGTCGAGCGACTCCGAGCAGTACACCAGGACCGCGCCCGGCGCCGCGACAGCGCACAAGCGAGAGGCGACGTTCACCGTGCGCCCGAAGCAGTCGCCGTAGCGGCGCAGCACCGGGCCGAAGGCGAGCCCCGCGCGCAGCGGTGGCAACGACCCGTCGCGCCCTGCCGCCTCCACCAGGTCCAGCGCCGCGGCCGCACCGGAGGCGGCGTCGGCGGCCGTGAACATCACGGCGTCGCCGATCGTCTTGACGATGCGCGCGCCCCGGAGCGGCAGCGTCGCCTCCGCATGGCGAACCAACCCGGCCGCCATCTCGCCCAGCTCCATGGGCAGCATCTGCTCCGACGCCGCGGTGAACCCCACCAGGTCGGCGAAGCCCACGCACAGCTCCACCTGCCCCGGCAGGCCGCCCTCTGCCTCCTCCACCAGGGCCACCGACTCGCCGCGCACGGCGGCCTCGATGTGGCGCCGGTAGACGATGTCGAGGAGCTGCCCGACGGTGGGCAGCATGATGTCGACCATCGCCGCGCTGCGCAGCACGAAGTCGAGGTTGCCGATGCCGCCGCCCATGTGCACGCTGATGCGGCGGCGGAACAGCTCCACCTGCGAGGAGGCCACCTGCGACATGGCCAGGCCCAGCACCGAGGTGGCCTCGATGAGGTCGTCGTCGGTGAAGATGGTGCGCATGGCGGCGACGATGCGCATGCCCTCGACGTCGCGGCGGCTGAAGAGGCGCTCGCCGGGATCGCCGGGTGGCAGGCCGAGCGCGCGCCAGACCCTCGCCGCGAAGTCGGCGTCGACAGCGGCGCGCCCGGCCACCTCCTCGCGGGTCAGCGTGGTGCGTTCGCTCACCGCCTGGTCGATGACCAGCAGCGGCAGGCGGCGCTGCCGGTGCGCGGCGACGACCTCCCCCTCGTCGACCCCATGGGCGAGCAGGTAGTCGATCAGCCGGGCGCGATCGATGGCCTGGTTGCCCCACACCGAGGGCCGGCCGGGCTCGACCGGCTCGACGGGATCGCCGAGCAACCCCGCCCGCGCCCAGCGTTCGACCTCCTCCTCGGTGCGTCCCACCAGGGCGGCCAGCTCGGACAGCGACACCGCGCGCTCGCCCTCGCCCACGGCGAGCGGCGGCTCAGCGAGCAGCCCGAACGCCTTGGCCAGGGCCACGGCGCCGCCCCGGCTGGTGCCCCCATAGCGAGCCAGCGGCGCCCACACCTGCACCAGGCGCCGCACCACCGGACCGGGCATGCTCCGCATGGCGGTGGTCACGACGCGCGTCCCGGTGCGGCGGGCGCGGTGCTTCACCCCTGCGCCTCGACCATCTCGGCGACCACCCGCAGCGCCGCATGCACCGCCCCGGCGCGGTTGCCCTCGCGGCCGTGGTCGCCCTCGAGTCGCTCGATGCGCACCGGCATCTGCAGCATGGCCACGCCGACGTAGATGAGCCCGGGCGGCTTGTTCGAGCCCTCGGCGCCGGGACCGGCGACACCGGTGATGCCGACGCCGACGTCGGCGCCGGTGTGCAGCCGCACGCCCGTGGCCATCGCCGCCGCCACCTGCTCGCTGACGGCACCGTGGGCCTCGAGCATCTCCTCGGGGACGCTGAGCAGGGACATCTTCAGCTCGTTGGTGTAGCTGATCACCCCGCCGACCATGAAGTCCGCCGCGCCCGTCACCGCGGTGAGGGCGGCGCCGAGCAGGCCGCCGGTGCAGGACTCGGCGACGGCGATGTGCAGGCGGTGGTCGCGGAGCAGGCCGCCGACGCGGGCGACCTCGGGGAACGCGGCGGCGAGTTGCGGGGTCGAGGTGTCGGTGTCCATCACGACGGCATGATGCCGCGCCGTTCCGCCGCGCCGCGAGTCGCCGGGCGTCCGCGGCCGCCTGTGGCAAGCTGGCGGGCGCCATGCCAGACGACCTGAGCCCGACCCGTCAGCCGTCGCGCGAGGACGAGATCCGCGCCGCCACCGTCGGCGAGCCGGCGGTGCTCGATGCGCCGATCGACCTCAGCGAGTACGACCCGGAGTGGCCGCGCCGGTTCGCACGCGAATCAGAGCGCATCCACGCGGCCCTCGGCGATCGCATCGTGCTGCTGGAACACTGCGGGTCGACATCGGTTCCGGGGCTGGCCGCCAAGCCGGTCATCGACATGGTGATGACGGTGGCCGATTCGTCCGACGAGGCGTCGTATGTGCCGCCGCTGCAGGCCGCCGGCTACGTGCTGCGCATTCGCGAGCCGGACTGGTGGCAGCACCGCTGCTTCAAGGGTCCGGACGGCAACGTCAACCTGCACGTGTTGTCGGACGGCTGTCCGGAGGTGGAGCGCATGCTCCTGTTCCGCGACACGCTGCGCGCTGACGATGCGGAGCGCAGGCGATACGAGCGGACCAAGCGCGAGCTGGCGGCTCAGCGCTGGAGGTACGTGCAGAACTACGCGGACGCGAAGAGCGAGGTCGTCGAGGCGATCATGGCCCGGGCGCGCGAACTCAGATCACGAAGTGGCGGTAGCGCCAGAGATAGTCGACGCCGCTGAGCACGGTTGCGACGACGGCGAGCCCCACGCCGGCCATGGCCACGGCGTGGATCTGCGGGTAGGGGCGCGAGAGGATGAGCAGCATGATCATCAGGTTCTGGGTGAGCGTCTTCGACTTTCCCCACGGCGACGCGCCGATGACGACACCCTGCTGGGCGGCGATCAGACGCAGCCCGGTGATGACGAACTCGCGCGCCAGGATGACCACGAAGACCCAGAAGGCGAGCACGTCGGCGCTGACCAGGATGGCCAGCACGGTGATCACCAGCAGCTTGTCGGCGAGGGGGTCGAGGAACTTGCCGAGGTCGGTGACCAGCTTGCGGCGCCGGGCGATCTGGCCGTCGAGGGTGTCGGTGGCGGCGGCGGCCGCGTAGACGGCGGCACTGACCTGGTCGTGCCAGGGGCCGGACGAGGTGAGGGTGACGCCGAGCACCGGGACCAGCAGCAGGCGCAGGATGGTGAGCGAGTTGGGAAGGTTGAGCCTTCCGGTGCTCACCGGGTGACAACCTCGAGCGTTGTGCGGAGTGGCTTGCGGGGGGCGGTGCCAACACTCGCGTCCGGCCGCGCATTGGCGACGCGCTCGCCCTGTTGGCCGGCGCTGCCGGCGCGGCTTTGGACGGCGCTGACCTGGTAGGTCGCGGCGGTGGTGACGCGGACCTGCAGGAAGCGGTCCAGGTAGTGCTCGGGGGAGTCGAGGCCGCGGACCACGACGCGGCCGTCGATCTCCGGAGCCTCGCGTTCGCTGCGGGCGAACAGGACCTGGGCGTCGGCGCCACCTGGAGCGGCGCTGAGGGCTTCGCCCAGCACGGTGATCTCCCGTCCCACCATGCGCTTGTTGCGCGCGCGGGACACCGCGGCCTGGGCGGCGTAGACGGCGCGGCGTCGCGCCTCGCGTTCGCGCAGCGGCAGCTGGTCGGGCATCGCCGCGGCGACGGTGCCCGGTTCTTCGCTGTAGGCGAAGGCGGTCACCCAGTCGAGCTGCGCCTCCGGAAGGAAGTCGAGCAGGGCCCCGAACTCCTCCTCCGTCTCGCCGGGGAAGCCGACGACGAAGGTGCTGCGCAGGGCCAGGTCGGGCATGGCGGCGCGCAGCCGCTGCAGCACGCCGTGGGCGCGGTCGGCGCTGTAGGGACGCTTCATGCGCCGCAGCGTGGCGGGATGCACGTGCTGCAGGGGCATGTCGAGGTACTTGGCGACGCAGGAGAGCGATGCCATGGTCTCGATCAGCTCGTCGCTGACCCCCTCGAGCGTCGCGTACATCATGCGGATCCAGTGCGGCGCGGGATCCAGCGCGGCGAGCTGGCGCAGCAGCGCGCTCAGGTTGGTGCGCTGCGGCAGGTCGCGTCCGTAGCCGGTGAGGTTCTGCGCCACCAGCACCAGCTCCTGCACTCCGTTCGACACCGCGGTGCGCGCCTCGTGCAGGATCAGGTCCGCCGGCTTGCTGCGCAGGTCCCCGGTGAACGACGGGATGGTGCAGAAGGCGCAACGGAAGTTGCAGCCGTCGCTCAGCTTGAGGTAGGTGGTTGCGGGCGCGGTTGGCCGGAACTCGAGCTGCGAGTAGTCCACCGGCGCCAGGGATTCGATGCGCACCACCTGCCGCCCGATGCGCGCTGTCTGCAGCGCCTCGGGCAGGCTCGGCCAGTCGCGCGTGCCGATCACCACGTCCAGCTCGGGCATCTCGCGTGACAGCTCATCGCCGTGGCGCTGGGCCAGGCAGCCGCTGGCCACCAGCTTCATCGCGGGATTGCGCTTCTTCAGCTCACCCAGCTCGAGCAGGGCGTCGATCGACTCCTGGGAGGCGGCGCCGAGGAAGCCGCAGGTGTGCACGATGCAGACGTCGGCCTCCTCGGGGGCGGCGGCGGCGTCGTAGCCGCTGTGCTCCATGAGGCCCTCGATGTACCCCGAGTCCACCTGGTTCTTGGGGCAGCCGAGCGTCTGCAGGAAGTACAGCGGCTTGTGGTCGGACATGTCCTGAACCGTGGTCTACCGGTAGTTGGTGAACTGCAGCGGGACGGGGAGGTCCATGTCGCGCAGCGTGGCCATCACGGCCTGCAGGTCGTCCTTCGACTTGGAGGAGACGCGCAGCTTCTCGCCCTCGATGCGCACCTGCACCTTGGGGTGGGCGGCGCGGATCCTCTTGTTGAGATCGCGACCCAGGTCGTCGGCGATGCCCCGCTGCAGCTTGATGGCCTGGCGGACGTTGCCCCTGGCCGCCTGCTCGGGCTTCTGCGGGTCGAGCACCTTGAGGTCGATCCCGCGCTTGTGCAACTTGCTCTCCAGCACGTCGAGGATGGCCTTGAGGTGCATGTCGGAGTCGGTGAGGAGGACGAGCTGGTCCTTCTCCTGGTCGATCTCGGCGGTGACGCCCTTGAAGTCGTAGCGGGTGCCGATCTCGCGTCGGGTCTGGTCCAGCGCGTTGACCATCTCCTGCTGGTCGAAGTCGCTGACCACGTCGAAGCTGTTGTCCTGTGCCATGAAGCCAAGAGGATACCGGCTCGCCGGGCTAGGCGCCGACCAGGCGTGCGGCCACGGCGAGGTCGCCGGCCAGGCGATGGAGCTCCAGGGAGCGCTGGGCGGAGTCCTCGATGCGCACCACGCTGGAGGGGTGGACGGTGGCCACCGCGCGGCGGCCGTCGGGCAGGTCGAGCGGCTCGCCGCGGTGCTCGGTGACCTTGAAGCCGGGACCGATCACCGCGCGGACGGCCGTGGCGCCCATGGGAACGATGACGCGGGGGTCGACGGCCGCGACCTCGGCGTCGAGCCACGGCTTGCAGGCGCGGATCTCCGCCACCGAGGGGGCCTCGTGGATGCGCCGCTTCCCCTTCTCGCGCCACTTGAAGTGCTTCACGGCGTTGGTCAGGTACACGCGATCGCGGGCGATGCCGGCCAGGGCCAGGGCCTCGTCGAGGATGCGTCCGGCCGGCCCGACGAAGGGATGGCCCTGCTTGTCCTCGCGGTCGCCCGGCTGCTCGCCGACCAGCATCACCTCGGCGTGCTCCGGACCCTCGCCGAAGACGGTCTGGGTGGCCCGGGCGTAGAGGTCGCAGGCGGTGCAGGAGGCGGCTTCGCGGCGCAGCTCCTCCAGGGTGCGAGCGCGGGGTTGGGCGGTCATGGCAGCTCCCATGCTGCCGTGGCGTACCCCGGCGCGGGCCGCCTACTGCGTCGGGCTTGCCGTGGCGGCGGTGGAGGCGGCGGCCGTGGCCGGGGCGCGGCGGCTGAGGTGCACCACGTCGCCGGTGTGCACTCCCGCCTTGGCGAGCACCCCGGAGGCCACCTCGACCGCGGTCTGGTACGGCTGCGACGACGCGTACGTCGGGCACGGATCGGCGGGGCACGGCGTCATCGTCAGCATGTCGACCACCGCGCCCGAGCTGCCGGCGAAGAGGATGTCCAGCGGGATGAGGGTGTCCTTCATCCAGAACTGGTCGTTGACGGTGCCTCCGAAGACGAAGGCCATGCCCTGGTTGGGGGCCAGGTTGGTGACGCCCATCAGCCCCTTCTCCCAGGCCTTGGCGTTGTCGGCGATCTCCACGGTGACGCTCAGCACCTGCGTGCTGCCGCGCTGCACGGTGAGGTCGCCGAGCGGGAAGCCGCGCGCCGAGGTGGTCTGAAGCGGCGTGCCTCCTCCCCCACTGTTGCACGCCACCAGCGACACCGCGAGCGACATCGCGACGCAGACAAGTACCGCCCTTTTCACAGGCGGGACAGGCTACTCCTCGCCGAGGTCGGCGAGCAGCTCGTCGACCTGGATGACGTCCATCAGCACCTCGCGGGACTTGCTGCCCTCGTACGGGCCGACGATGCGGTGCTCGGCAAGCTGGTCCACCAGCCGCGCCGCACGCGTGTAGCCGACGTTGAGCTTGCGCTGCAGCAGCGAGGCGGCGGCCCGTCCCTCGGCGGCGACACAGTGCGCCGCCTTGGCGAACAGCGGGTCGCGCTTGCTCGCCTCCCGCGCCCAGGAGACGGTGGCCTCGACGTGGAAGATCTCCTCCTGGTAGTCGGGCTTGCCCTGCGCCTTCCAGTGGGAGATGAGCGAGTCCAGCTCGCGGTCGCTGACGTAGGCGCCCTGCAGGCGGCGGGGCTTGCCCTCGTCGATGGGCAGGTAGAGCATGTCGCCGCGGCCGAGCAGCTTCTCGGCGCCCATCTCGTCGAGGATGACGCGCGAGTCGACACCGCTCGACACCGCGAAGGCCACCCGCGACGGGATGTTGGCCTTGATCAGCCCGGTGATGATGTCGGCCGAGGGACGCTGCGTGGCAACGATGAGGTGGATGCCCACCGCGCGGGCCAGCTGGGCGATGCGGCAGATGAGATCCTCGATCTCACCGGCGGCGACCATCATCAGGTCGGCGAGCTCGTCGACGACGGTGACGATGTAGGGCAGCGGATGCAGGCCGAGGCCTGGCGCGCGCTCGTTGAAGGCGGCGATGTTGCGCGCACCGTGCGCGGCGAAGAGCTTGTAGCGCTCCTCCATCTCCCGCACCGCCCAGCGCAGCGAGGCCACCGCCGCCTCGGGCTCGACGACCACCGGCACCAGCAGGTGGGGCAGGTCGGCGAAGTTGCTGAGCTCGACGCGCTTGGGGTCGATGAGGATCAGCTTGAGCTCGGCCGGTGTGTGCTGCAGCAGGAAGCCGGCGAGGATGCCGTTGATGCAGACCGACTTGCCGCTGCCGGTGGCGCCGGCGACGAGCAGGTGGGGCATGCGGGCCAGGTCGCCGGTGACAGGATGGCCGGAGACGTCGGCACCCAGGGCGACGGCGAGTTTGTGCCGTGTGTCGGAGAAACCCGCCGACTGCACGATCTCCTTGAGGGTGACCAGCTGGGCCGCCTTGTTGGGCACCTCGACGCCGATCGCCGCCTTGCCGGGGATGGGTGCCTGGATGCGGATCGGTGCGGCCAGCGCCAGGGCCAGGTCGGTCTGGTGGCTGGTGATCTTCCTGACCGGGACTCCGGGGCCCGGCTGCAGTTCGTACTGGGTGACGGTGGGTCCGCTGTTGACGCCGCGCACGTAGGCCTCGACGCCGAACGACGCCAGCGTCTTCTCGATGGCCAGGCGGGTGGCCTTCACCTCCTGCTCCAGGCGCTCGCGCTTGCCGCCGACGGTGTCGAGCGTCTCGGAGCTGGGCAGCACCCAGACCTTCTCGACCTCCTCGGCGACCTCGGTGGCGTGGGCGAGGGTGACGTCGGGAACGTCGCCGAGCACCGGCTTGTCGGCCGCGCCGCCGGCGATGGGCACGCCCTCGAACTCGCGCCGGAAGGGCTCCACCGACATCGGCAGCGAGACCGCCTCCGGCTCGGGGTCGGGCTCGGCGCGCAGCTTCTCCAGGTCGATGTCGAGGTCGAGGGAATCGACGGGGAGCAGCGGTGGCAGGGGGGGCGTGTCCACGGGCAGGAGGGCGGGCACGGGCGTCCCGGCCCGACTGGGTGCACCGCGCACCGCCACTCCTGCCGAGACCACGCGGCCGCGCACCGAGCGCGCCGGTTCGGAAGCCGTCTGCACCGGCGACTCCGACTCCAGCGCGTGGCTCGCGTCCATTGCGGCCCGCTGGGCCTCTCGTTGCTCAACCCACCATGCCGCCACAGCGGCGGCGATCCTGCCTACCCTCAGCTCGACGGCGAGCACCAGGCCGAGGCAGGCCACCACCAGCATGCTCGTCGCCGCCGCGGCGCCCCCCAGGCGGTCGCCGAGGCCGGGCCCCAGCCGCTGGCCCACCGTGCCGGCACTGCCCGAGGCGGCCAGCCCCAGGAATCCCAGCGAGGCGAACACGGTGACCAGGCTGCCCAGGGCGCCGAGCAGGCCCCCGGTCCAGCCGCGCCGGCCGAGCACCCGCACCCCGACCACGGCGAATCCCGCCGCGGTCAGCCAGGCGCCGGCGCCGAAGGTTGCGAAGAGCCAGTCGTGCACCCGCGAGGCGATCGAGCCGCCGCCGGGCAGGGCCAGCACCGCGGCGATGACCACGGCGAAGCCGATGGCCGCGACGCCGCCCAGCTCGCGGCGCTGGTCGGGGCTCAGCAGGGGCGCCCGCGGGGCCCTGGCGGGCGTGCGGCGGCGCGGTGCTGAGGAGGCGGGGCGCCGTCGCGCCGGAGCGGCACGACGGGTGCCGGAGGGCCGGGGGGGTGCCGAACGGGCCATTGCGGCGATGCAGCCTCGTTGGTGGGTGAAACGTGGGGTGCGACGGTGGAGACCGCTGCGGACCGCGGGCCGGTCCAGCTCGCCAGCGATCGTAGCACCGAAACGGCCGTTCGGCTGCAACCGCGTCGCCGGCCCGTGACGGCCGCCGCCGGAGCGTCGAGCTCAGCGCCCGGCGCGCCCTGCGTCGCCGCGCTGCCCGGTCAGTTCGGCGGGACGACGTGGCACAGGTGGTTCACGTCCGGGAGGTTGCACGGGTCGGAGTAGCGCGTCACGGACGACGCGACCAGCCCCTCCACGGCCAGGAGGTCCGCCTGGACGGTGGGAAGGTCGGGAAGCTGTGGGGCGGCGGTCGGTGACGGCGTGCACGCACTCGCGGACAGCGCCGGCGGTCCCAGGTCGGCCTCGAGGAACGACGTCGAGCCGCTGCCGCAGAGGAGCAGGCCGCCTGGAGGGATGTTCGCCAGCGAGGTGACGAGGACGCCCGATCCGACCGCGACGTCGCCCGGGTAGGTCCCGAGATTGGTTGCCGGCGCGCCTCCCAGGGTGCACGTCGAGAGCGTCGTCGAGACGGCGTCGGGTGTTGCCGAGCCGGCGCACCAGAACTCCTCGATCAGCGTGTTGCCGTTGGCGATGCCGGCGAACTCTCCGTTGAGCTGGAGCGTGTGCCCGTCGCCAGTGGTCGTGGTGTACGAGAAGCTCCCCGAGTACGCGACCGCGGAGGCGCCCGTCTCACCCATGCTCGTGACCGTGCTGATATCGGCGCGAGCGGGAAGGACGATGCTCAGTGTCGCGGTTGCAGCAATGGCACACGCCAGCAGACGGCGGCATCCCGGTCGTCCCGTCATTCCAACCACCCCGCACTGATGGCGACCCGCTGTGCGAGTCGCATCCTTCCTTCCGCGCCCTCTGCGCAGTCGCGAACAGTACGCGGTCGTAACCGCGGAGTGCAAATGCACGGCGCAAGACGCGGAATCCTGGTACGTCTCACATTCTGAGGAGCGTGCGCAGGCGGCCACGCTCGCTGCAAGGGAGAGGCGAGAGAGGGCTCATGGTGGATCGACAGAACGCCGACGCAGTCACCGCTCGCGCATCGTCACCGCGAGTGCGTCGCTGTGCATCGCTCGCCGCAACTGCAGTCGCTGTTGTTGGTTTCGTGGCGTTTCCGGGTGCCGCCGGCGCCACCTCGACACCCCTGGTGGGACCGTCGGCGATCGGTCCGCAGCCGGCCGGCGCCATCGCGGTCTCGCCGGCCTACCAGCGCACCGGGCTGGTCCTCGTCACTGCGGGAAGCTGCGACAAGCATCCCTGCCTGTGGGCCAGCCACGACGGCGGCGCGACCTGGGGCCAGGTTGCCACCAAGGGGTGGAGCGGCGGCGCGCCGGTGATCGCCGTCGACGGCGCGGGCCACGAGGTGCTCGTCGCCGGCGGGACCGGCGGCCTGCAGCGCAGCGACGACGGTGGCGCCAGTTGGACCTCCGCAGGCGCCGCCGGCAACCCCTCGGTGCTGCCGACGTTCGCCGGCGACGGCGGTGTCGCCGTCGCCTCCGGCAGCACAGCGGCGCACGACTACCTGTCGCGTGCCGGCACGGCGCACCACGCCGCCGGCTCCGGCGGCGCGCTGATCGACCTCGTCTTCGTGCCGGCGCCGGACTTCCCGGCGGCCGGCGGGCACAGCCCGGCGCTACTGCTCGCCGTCGACGCCACGACGCGCGTCCCCTCCGTCCTCCAGTGCACCGACCAGCTCGCCTGCACCAGCCCGGTGTCGTTTCCGAAGAGCGTGGTGCAGCAGCAGTCCGGATTGCCCTCACTGGCGCCGGTCACGGACTACGCACAGAGCGGCGTGGTCTTCGCCAGCCTCGGCGACGCCGCCGCGCGGTCGAGCGACTGGGGCGCGACCTTCACACCGATGCCGATCGGGGACCCGAGCGCCAGCGTGACGTCGTACACGGCGGTCGCACTGTCACCCGACTATCGCGCGGGCGCATCGGCGCACACGGTCTACGAGGCGCTGCTGCAGCTCTGGACCGACACGACGCATCCGCAGAACTCGCACATGGGCGGCGGCGTCTATGCCAGCAGCGACGGGGGCACCACCTGGAAGCCGACCGGCACCCCCGGCGGAGCCAACTCCGGCACCACCACCCTGACCGTCGCACCCGACGGGCGCCTGTTCGCCGGGTACACGTCGATGGACCACGGCGGTGGCCTGCTCTGCAGCGCCGACGGAGGTGCCAGCTGGAAGGCGTCGTGCCCCGCCGTCGGCAGCGCGGCCACGGCAGGCGGCGGTTCGAGTGAAACTCGCGGTGGCGCTGGTACCGCCGCGCCTTCCGCGGCCGCAGTGGACCACGGTGGGACGACGCAACCCGCGGCCGCTGGTGACCGCGGCGCCGGCGGTGGTGGTGATCCGAGCGTCCCGACCGCTGTGCGGGCGCCGCAGACCGGTGCTGACCGCCCGGTCAGTGGCGTGCCGATCGCCGCCGGTGTGCTCGCCGCAGTGCTCGCCGCGCTGGCGCTGGGAGCTGCACTGGTGCGCCGGCTCAGGACGCCGCGCTAGCCCTTGCCATCAGCCCGGGCTGCAGGTCTTGAACGTCAGGCAGTTCTTCAGCGCGGTCACAGCGTCCTGCTCGCCACGGACCACCATGCTCAGGTCAGCCACCAGCGCGCCGGGATCGGGAAGCGCCGGCACCGCCGTCGGCGCCGGCGTGCAGGCCGAGGCACTCAGGCTGCCGCCGATCAGTGACTCGGCGAAGTCCGCGGCGGCCGCGCCGCACAGTGCCAAGCCTCCGGCGGGCAGCGAGCTCAGCGAGAAGCGGGCGGAGCCGACCGCCACGGCGAGGCCGCCCGGATAGGTCCAGGCCGATACAGCCGTTGCACCGCTCAGCGAGCATCCCTGCAACGCAGTGACGGTGGCGTCGGGCGTCGACGTGGCGGCGCACCAGAAGAACTCGACAAGCGTGTCACCGTTGTTGACACCGGCGAACTCGCCGCTGAGCTGGATGTCGTGACCGCCGCCGGCACCGCCGTAGGAGAACAGGCCGCTACGGCCGTCGCTGGTCGCGTAGTTCATGCCCGCGGCGGCGGGCACAGAGTGCGTCGCCATCGCCACCAGCGTGACCAGCACAGCGAGGCCGGCACGCCGTAGCCGTGCCGTCGTGGATCTGCCCACCGTCACCTCCCGCATGGATGGGTGGAGCAATACTTGCCCGCTGCCAGCGCATCGACCTTGCCGGTCACGAAGGCGCTCAGGCTGGCGACCACCGCGTTGACGTCGGGAAGCGACGGCACCGAGGTCGGCGCCGGCGTGCAGGCCGAGATGCCCAGGCTGGCCGCGCCCACCACCGACTCCGCGAACGTCGCGACGGCGCCGCTGCACAGGACGAGGCCTCCGGCGGGGAGCGAGCTGAGCGAGAACGTCGCGGAGCCGGCGGCGACGGCGAGCCCACCCGGATACGACCAGGCCGAGATCGCCGGCGTCCCGCCCAATGAGCATTCCTGCAACACCGTCCCGGTCGCGTCCGGGGTCGACCACGCGGCGCACCAGAAGAACTCGACAAGCTTGTCGCCGCTGGCAACCCCGGCGAACTCGCCGTCGAGCTGGATGTCGTGGCCCTTGTCGGTTGCCGCGTAGGAGAAGAGGCCGCTCTGCCCGTCGCTGGTGGCGTAGGTCATGCCCGCGGCGGCGGGGAGCGCATGTGCGCTCGCCGCCACCAGCGCGACGAGCGCAGCGAGGCCGGCACGCTGGAGCCGTTTCACGGTGGATCTGCGCACTGCTCCTTCCTCACACGTAGGCGACGAGACGGAAAAGAGAAGCGCGGAGGACGGCGCTGCGCAGCGCCATCCCCCGCGCGAGCTGTGACGTCGCCGTCAGCAGCCTGGTTGCCGACCTAGACTGGGCTCGGCGGCGCGAAGCACACCGTGCCGCCGTTGTTGGTGTACACGGGGGTCGGGCCGACCACGGGCTCGAGGAAGATCGCGAGCCCCAGGTAGCAGACGTCCAGGCCACCTCCCATGTTGGCGAGGTCGAAGTCGACGACGCCGCCGACGGCAGCGGTCGCCGGCCCTGGCGGGTTGACGTTGGGGACGGCGCTGTAGACCCTGTGGTGGTCCTTGGTCTCGAGCTGGCAGGTGCTGATCTGTGTTGCCGAGGCGTCCGGCCATGCGTGGGCAACGCAGACGAAGGCCTCCTTCAGGTCATTGTTGTTGTTGGCGCCGTTGAACTGCACGGTGATCTGGATGCAGTGGCCGGTGTTGCAGGCGGTGTCGACGATCGTCCCGTTGAAGCCGAGGCCGGTCCCCACCTGGATGTCTGCAGACGCGTGCAGCGCCGTACCCACACCCACCAGGCTGGCGACCGCCGTCGCGGCAAGGATCTTGAACCCGCGTCCCGTGAAGCGTCCCAATGTCATGTGCGTAAGCCCTCCCAGTACATGTGTAGCTCCGGCCCTTCTACCGGAGTCCCAAAAATTGGGTACATCGTTAGCTTGTCGCGCTGTCCCGCTCTTCTCAATTCCTTCCTGCTCACGCAGTGAGCGTGATGCACACTACCCGACGCGCGGCGCTCTGCGCAACTGCGCCATGTTGCAAAGCAACAGGAACAATGAACGCGTCGCAGACGGGCGGCCGCACACTGTCACGCGCCCGGCGAGAGAAGGTTGCAGCCGGAGGTCTGCACGACCAGCGGTCCCAGCGTGTCTTCCGCGAAGAGCGCGATCGCCGTCCAGCAGATGTCCAGCCGGTCACCCAGCTTTCCCTTCACGGTGGCGAGCGTGGCGACGGCCGGACCCGACAGCCCGCGCGCCGGCGCCGACTGGTTGTCGACCGTGCAGCTGGTGATCGCCACCGCGACCGCATCGGGCGTCGCCTGCGCGTCGCACTCCAGGATGCCGGTGAAGTCGTTGTTGATGTTGACGAAGTTGAGGCTGCCGCTGGCGACGAGCTGGTGCTGCGGCAGCGGCGGCGGGCTGGGCGGGGCGCCAGGAACGCCCGTGGAGACGGTGGCGGCCGACGCCGTCACGGGCAGCATCGCCGCGCCCACGGCGAGCACGGCGAGCACTCGGGTTCGCAGACCCATCGTCGATACCTCCCTTCCTGGCAAACCCCATCTCCGCTTCGCCGCGGGCAGCGGGGCGCAGGCAATGTATCACCGCGTCCCCGCCGTTGCCCAATCCAACGAAAGCATCGAAAACCGCAGGGACAACGAGAGAAACGCCCGCGCGCGACAGCGCGCGCGGCTTACACCTCGGTGACGACGGGAAGGATCATCGGGCGGCGGCGCGTGCGCTGGTAGAAGAAGCGGCCAAGCTGGTCGTGGATGGCCGACTGCCAGACCGTCCACCCCGCGTCGGGCTCGAGCTTCGACACCGCCTTGAGGATGTGCTCGCGCGCCTCCTCGAAGAGGGTGTCGTCACCGATGTCCTCGATGAAGCCGCGCGACACCACGTCGGGGCCGGCGACCACCGCGCCGGTGGAGCGCTCGACGGTGAGCACGACGATGACCACGCCGTCCTGGGCGAGCAGGCGGCGGTCGCGCAGCACCACGTCGCCGGCCTCGTCGATGCTCAGCCCGTCGACGTACACGTAGCCGGCGGGGGCGCGCGTGCCGGTGCGCGAGATGCCGCTCTCGGAGACCTCGACCATGGTGCCGTTGTCGATGGGCAGCACGTTCTCGGGCGGGATGCCGACGGCGCGGGCCAGCTCGCCGTGGATGGCGAGATGGCGGTACTCGCCGTGCACCGGCACGAAGTACTTCGGCCGGGTCAGCGTCATCAGCAGCTTGAGCTCCTCGCGCGACGCGTGCCCTGAGGCGTGCACCTTGTGCCGCGAGGAGTGGAACACCTTGGCGCCGTGGCGGTAGAGGTTGTTGACGGTGCGGTGCACCAACTCCTCGTTGCCGGGAATCGGGTTGGCGCTGAGGATCACGGTGTCGCCGCGCTTGAGCTGGATGATGGGGTGCTCGCCGGCGGCGATGCGGGTCAGCGCCGAGAGCGGCTCGCCCTGCGAGCCGGTGCAGAGCACCAGCAGCTCGTCGTCCTTGAGCTTGTCGAGCTGGCGCGGCCACACCAGCTGGCCGCTCGACACCTTGAGATAGCCCAGCTCCTGGGCCACCTGGGCGTTGTTCATCATCGAGCGGCCGACCAGGATGGCGCGGCGCCCGCTGCCCTCGGCGCAGTCCAGCGCCTGCTGCAGCCGCGAGATGTTGGAGGCGAAGGTGGCCATGATGATGCGGCCGTCGCTGCTGTCGAAGATGTGCGACAGCGCCTCCCCCACCGTGCGCTCGCTGGGGGTGATCCCCTCCGACTCGCTGTTGGTGCTGTCGCTGAGCAGCAGCAGCACGCCCTCGTCGCCGAGGCGGGCCAGCCGCGACAGGTCAGGGGGCTGGCCGTTGATCGGCGTGTGGTCCATCTTGAAATCGCCACTGTGGACCACAACTCCCAGCGGGGTGCGGATGGCCAGCGCGCAGGCGTCGGGGATGGAGTGGGTGGCGCGGATGAACTCGACCGACATCTCGCCGAACTGGACCACGTCGCCGTGGCGCACGGTGTGCAGCTCGGTGGACTCGAGCAGGCGGTGCTCGCGCAGCTTGTTCCGCAGGATGCCCAGCGTCAGCGCCGTGCCGTAGACGGGCACCGGGAGCCGCGGCAGGATGTACGGCAGGCCGCCGATGTGGTCCTCGTGGCCGTGGGTGAGCACGATGCCGCGCACCTTCTCGCGGCGCTCGAGCAGCCAGGTGATGTCGGGGATGACCAGGTCGATGCCCAGCATCTCCTGCTCGGGGAACATCAGCCCGGCGTCGACGACGACGATGTC
Source organism: Candidatus Dormiibacterota bacterium (assembly GCA_035995545.1). Taxonomy (GTDB): domain Bacteria; phylum Chloroflexota; class Dormibacteria; order Aeolococcales; family Aeolococcaceae; genus DASRDZ01. The sequence continues at coordinate 176,409 of DASYKI010000007.1, read as the reverse complement.
GTCCTCGTACTCCAGGGCGAGCATGTTGCGCCCGATCTCGCCCAGGCCGCCGAGGGGGACGATGGTCAGGCGCCCCGTCCCGACGGCAGCAGCGCTCTCGCCGATGGCCATATCAGAACAGGGTCATCTGCTCGTGCGCGGCGGCGACGGCCTCGGCCTCGGCGTCGCTCATCGCCTGCGCGACGACGCGGGCCCGCTCCGCCTCCGCCTCGTCGAGATAGCCGCGGACCTTGCGCATGTCGTCTTCCAGCGTCGCCAGCAGCGAGCCGTTGTACAGCGCCGCCGCGGGGTGGTACAGCGGGACGTAGAGCCGTCCCCGGTCGCGGATGCGGGTGCCGTGCGAGCGCGAGATGCCCGCCGCGCCGGGGAGGATGCGCTGCAGCGCGTGGCGGCCCAGCAGCAGGATGACGTCGGGCCTGATCAGCTCCACCTGGGCGTCGAGGAAGTGGGCACAGGCATCGACCTCCTCGGGCAGCGGGTCGCGGTTGCCCGGTGGGCGGCACTTGAGCACGTTGCAGATGTAGAGGTCGCTGCGCTCCAGGCCGACGGTTTGCAGCAGCTTTGTCAGCAACTGTCCGGCGCTGCCGACGAAGGGACGGCCGGTGCGGTCCTCGGTCTCGCCGGGGGCCTCCCCCACCGCCATGATCCGCGCGGTCACCGGGCCGTCGCCGGGCACCGCCTGGATGCGCGTCTGCGACAGCGGGCAGGCGACGCAGGCCCTGATCTGCTCGTGCAGCGCTTCGAGGGCGACGGCGCCGCCGGCCTCGCTCATGCGCTCGCGGGCACCGTCGACAGTGCGGGCAGGCCGACCAGGTCGCCGGCCTCGTCGAGGATCGCGGCGAGACGGACCGCCCGGTCAGCATCAAGCGGCACCAGCGGCAGGCGCGGCGTGCCGGCGTCGAGGCCGAGCATGCCCACCGCCGCCTTGACCGCGATGGGATTGGCGGTCATGAACAACCCCTTGAACACGGGCATGAGGCGGCGGTGCAGTGACGCCGCGGTACCGACGTCGCCGGCGACGTAGGCGTCGATCATCATGCGCAGCGCGGCGCCGCAGACGTGCGCGGCGACGCTGATGAGCCCGTAGGCGCCGACGCTGAGCTGCGGCAGTGCGGCGACGTCGTCACCGCTCCAGACGCGGAATCCCGGCGGTGCGGCGTCGACGATCTGCGCCACCTGTTCGAGGTCGGCGCACTCCTTGGTGCCGACGATGTTGGGGTGCTGCGCGAGCTGCAGCTGCAGCGCGGCGCTCATGTTGATCACCGAGCGCGAGGGGATGTTGTACATGATGACCGGCAGTCCCACGTGCGCGATGGCGTGGTAGTGGGCGATCAGCCCCTCCTCGGGGGGCTTGTTGTAGTACGGCGTGACCACCAGCGCCGCGTCGGCGCCGTGATCCATCGCCTCGCGGGTGAGCTCCACCGACGCGGCGGTGTCGTAGCTGCCGGTGCCCATGATCACCGCGTGGTCGGGCAGCGCCCGGCGCACCGCGTCGAGCAGGGCGAGCCGCTCGTGGCTCTTCAGCGTGGGCGACTCGCCGGTGGTGCCGTTGACCACGACGCCGTCGCTGCCGGCCGCCACCAGCCTCTTGGCCAGCTCCGCCGCGGTGTCGAGGTTGACGCGTCCGTCGGGGCCGAAGGGCGTGACCATGGCCGTGAGCAGGCGTCCCAGGGGTCTCGGCATTTCGCGATTGTAGGCGCTCCAGCAGGGGCGGCCCCCCCGGAGGCGTGGAAGGCGCCCGGGGCCATGCCCTGGGCGAGGCTAGGCGACGGCCGAGCGCTCGCGGCGACGGGCGAGGACCAGCTCGCCAACCTGCACGGCGTTGGTCGCCGCCCCCTTGCGCAGGTTGTCGCAGGACCAGAAGAAGGCGAGGCCGCCGGGGTTGCCGGGGTCGGCGCGCAGCCGTCCCACCCAGACGTCGTCGGTGCCCGCGGCCTGGCGCGGCGTGGGGTACCGCTGGGCGTCGGGGTCGTCGACGAAGCGCACCCCGGGGGCGTCCTGGAGGAGGCGGCGCGCCCGCTCGACGCCGGCCGGTTCCTGGAACTCCACCCAGACGGCGCCGCTGTGGCCGATGGCCACCGGCACCCGCACCGTGCTGACGCTGACGCGCAGGTCGGGCAGGCCGAGGACGCGGCGCGTCTCCTGCACCACCTTGACCTCCTCGTCGCTGTCGGCACCGTGCATCGACCAGCCGCCGGGAACGACGTTGCCGTGCAGCACGTGGGGGTAGACGGCGTGCTCGGGCTGGCGGCCCTCGGCGTCGGCGAGCTCCTGCTCGCGCAGCTCGGCGACGAGGTTGCGCCCGCCGCCGCTGGCCGACTGGTACGTCGCCACGGTGACGTGGCGCAGGCCCAGCTCGTGGTGCAGCGGCGCCAGGGCAACCGTGAGCGGGATGGCGACGCAGTTGGGGTTGGCGATGATCCCCGGCTCGCCGCTGACCAACTCGCCGTTGACCTCGGGCACCACCAGCGGGACCTGCGGGTCCATGCGGTAGCCGCTCGACTTGTCGATGGCCACGCCGCCCTGGGCGGCGACCATCGGCGCGAATCGCCTGGCGGTGGCGGACCCGGCGGCGAAGAAGGCGACGTCGACGCCCTGCAGCGCCTCGTCGGTGACCTCGGCGACGGTCAGCGGCTCGCCGGCGAACTGCACGGTGGTGCCGGCGCTGCGGGCGCTGGCGAGGGCGCGCAGCTCGCCGACGGGGAAGGCGCGCTCCTGCAGGATGCGCAGCACCGTGCTCCCGGCGGCGCCGGTGGCACCGACGACGGCGACGCGGAGGCTGTCAGGCGTGCTCATGGCTGCCAGGCATGATGCCATGGGATCGGATGGCGGCCGCGCCAGGCAGACCGAGCACGGCGTCGAGACTGTCGAAGAACTGCGCCCGCTCGGCCACGGCGCGGACGGCCAGCAGCACCCCGGGCACGTAGACCGCGCGCGAGGTGGTGCGGTGCTCCAGGGCCAGGGTCTGCGCCTCGGTGCCGAAGATGACCGACTGGTCGGCAACCACACCGCCGAGGCGAAGCGAGTGCACCGCGATGCCGCCGACGTCGCCGCCGCGGGTGCCGGGGAGCGGCTGGGTGCGCGGTTGGGAGTGCTCGAAGGGCTTGCCCTCGCGCGCGTCGACGAGCAGCTGTGCGGTGCGCAGCGCGGTGCCGCTGGGGGCGTCGTGCTTCAGCGGGTTGTGGGCTTCGATGATCTCGGCGGTCTCGAAGTACGGTGCAGCCAGCTGGGCCAGCCACATCAGCAGCACGGCGCCGACGGCGAAGTTGGGGATGACGCAGCCGCCGATGCCGGCGGCGGTGCACGCGTCGCGCACCTGCTGGAGGCCGTCGGGGCCGAGGCCGGTGGTGCCGATGACCGGGGAGACGCCGAGCTTCGCTGCGGTGAGCGCGTTGCGGAGGCCGCTCGCGGGGGTGGTGAAGTCGATGAGCACCCGCGCGTGGGATTGCTGGAGTGCCGCGCTGAGGTCGTCGCCGTCCTCGACTTCGGCGACGCAGTCGAAGGCATCGGCGTCGGCCAAGCCGGAGACGATCTCGCGGCCGACCTTTCCGCGTGCACCGCTCACCGCAACGCGGAGGCGCGTGGAGGGATTATTCATCGCCGCGCGCACTCCGCGAAGGGGAGCTCAAAGGTTTGCAGGGCCTACGCGGGTCCGCCCGCGCCCGCCCCGGCGGCCTGCTGCTGCTGCTGCGCCAGCTCGGCCAGTGCCTGCTTGCGCGAGAGGTTGACGCGGCCGCGCTCGTCGATCTCGAGCACCTTGACCATGATCTCGTCGCCGATGTTGACCACGTCCTCGACCTTCTCGACGCGCTGGTCGGCGAGCTGGCCGATGCGGACCAGGCCCTCCTTCTTGGGCATGATCTCGACGAAGGCGCCGAAGCCCATGATGCGGCTGACCTTGCCCTTGTAGATCCTGCCGATCTCGACATCTTCTGTGAGGTCGCGGACCATGGCGATCGCCTGCTGCATGGCCATGCCGTTGTTGGAGGCGATGAAGACGCGGCCGTCGTCCTCGATGTCGATCTGCGCGCCCGTCTCCTCGACGATGCGGCGGATGGTCTTGCCACCTGGGCCGATGACGTCGCGGATCTTGTCGGGGTTGATCTGGATGGTCTCGATGCGCGGCGCCCACTGCGACATCTCCTCGCGCGGCGCGGGAAGCGTCTCCAGCATCTTGCCGAGGATGTGCATGCGGCCGATGCGGGCCTGCTCGAGCGCGCGCTCCAGCAGCTCCCACTTGAGGCCCTTGATCTTGATGTCCATCTGCAGCGCGGTGATGCCGCGCTCGCTGCCGGCGACCTTGAAGTCCATGTCGCCGAGGGCGTCCTCCATGCCCTGGATGTCACTCAGGATGGCGGCGCGGTCGTCGCCCTCCTCGGTGATCAGGCCCATGGCGATGCCGGCCACCGGGGCCTGCAGGTGAACACCCGCGTCCATCAGGGCCAGGGTCGAGCCGCATACGCTGGCCATCGACGTCGAGCCGTTCGAGGACAGGATCTCGGTGACGATGCGCACCACGTAGGGGAAGTCCTCGTCCGGCGGCATCACGTTGCGCACGGCGCGCTCGGCGAGCGCTCCGTGGCCGATCTCGCGCCGTCCCGGCGAGCGCAGCGGACGCGCCTCGCCGACGCTGTACGGCGGGAAGTTGTAGTGGTGCATGAAGCGCTTGAACTCGTCGAGGCCGAGGTCGTCGAGCTTCTGCTGATCCTGTCCAGAACCGAGCGTCACGATGCTCAGCGCCTGGGTCTGGCCACGGGTGAAGATGGCGCTGCCGTGGGTGCGCGGCAGGACGCTGACCATGCCCCAGATGGGACGGATCTCGTCGCTGCGGCGCCCGTCGGGGCGGACGCCCTCGTCGAGGACCGCCTTGCGCACCGCCTTCTTGAGCTCGGACTCGAAGGCCTTCTTGATGTCGCTGACCTTGTCCGGGAAGGAGGGCTCCAGCTCGGCGACCACGGCCGCCTTGAGCTGGTCGATCTGGTGCTCGCGCGTCTTCTTGTCGACGTTGCGGGCTGCGGAACCGATGCGCCCCTGGACGGCGCCGGCAACGGCGGTGACGACGTGGTGGTCGGGCGCGGTGGACGGATAGTCCATGTCGGGCTTGCCGATCTGCGCCTTGATGTCGAGCTGCCACTGCACCTGGCGGCGGACCTCGTCGTGGCCCATGCGCAGCGCCTGGAGCATGAGGTCCTCGGGCACCTGCTTGGCGCCCGCCTCGACCATGGTGATGGCGTCCAGGGTGCCGGCGACGATCAGGTCGAGGTCGGACTCCGCGAGCTGCTGCAGGCTCGGGTTGAGCAGCAGCTGCCCGTCGATGAGACCGACGCGCGTGGCCGCCACAGGGCCGCCGTGGGGGATGTCACTGATCGCCAGCGCCAGCGAGGCGCCGGTGATGGCCACGGTGGCGGTGTCCTGCTCCTGGTCGTGGCTCAGCACGGTGGCCACGATCTGCACGTCGTTGCGGAAGTCCTTGGGGAAGAGCGGCCGCATGGGACGGTCGATCATGCGGCTGGCCAGGATGGCCTGCTCGCTGGGACGCCCTTCGCGGCGGGGGAAGCTGCCGGGGATGCGTCCCGCGGCGTAGAGCTTCTCTTCGTAGTCGCAGGTCAGCGGGAAGAAGTCGATGCCCTCTCGGGGCGCCTGCGAAGCAACGGCGGTGATCAGCAGCGCGGAGTCGCCGATGCGGATCAGCACGGCCCCGTTGGCCTGCTCGGCGACGTGTCCGGTCTCGGCGACCAGCTTCTTGCCCGCGTAGTCGAGCTCGAATCGCTTGATGTTCGGCATGTGGTGGGTCTCTCCTTGTGGAAAGTGAATGACCCGGCCCTGGCCGACTGCCCTGTCGAGTGCCGCGCGATGCGGTGAGGCTGTTGGCGATTGGCGGTCGCTGCGTCTGCGTTCGCGCGAGGGTCCAATCGCCAACGTCTCACCGGTGTGAATTGCGCGCTCTCCAGGGGGGATGCAGCCAGGCCGGTGTGTGGCGGTATTGATATGTCGGTCCCCCTGCTCGGAGGTGTACCCGCGCCCTGCCTAGGCGGGCTGGCAGCCCTCCCGTGGCGCGGGCGGAGTCGAGCGGGGCACCGTCAGCGACGCAGCCCGAGGCGCGCGATGATGGCGCGGTAGCGTTCGACGTCGGTGCGGCTCAGGTAGTCGAGCAGGCGACGGCGCCGGCCGACCAGCTTGAGCAGGCCGCGACGCGAGGCGTGGTCCTTGGGATGGTCGCGCAGGTGCTCGGTGAGCCCCCTGATGCGTTCGCTGAGGATGGCGATCTGCACCTCCGCCGAGCCCGTGTCGGTCTCGTGCTGGCGGTGCTCCTCGATGATCTCGGACTTGGGCCTGATGTCGGGCACTGAGATGCTTCTCCATGGTCGGCCTGATTGGCCGGAAGCCTGGCGGGGGGCGGTGCCGGGCGTGGACGGGATTCCACCCAGGGGCTCCCCGCAGGTCGGGAGGCAGTCTAGCATCCCCGACCTGTTGTTCTGCCGAGACCAGAACCGCCTCCACGCAGTGCCCCCAGCGAGGCGCACGCCGAGCCCGGCGCGGAGTCGCGCCGCGGAGGGGCTGTGCAGCCGGCTTGCAGCCGACTGCACAGGCGGGGAGGTGCCCTCCCCGTTCAGCGCGCGTCTGAGCGCGCTGAGATAAACCCGCGCCAGATAAAACTCAACGCGGGATCGGCGCACACAGCCGCAGGGCGCCGGGCAAGCACGTGAGCGTGGCCGGCGCCCGGCCCACCTGCTCCCCCTCGACGTCGAAGAGCACCGGGCGCTGCTCCAGCGGGGTGACGGTGACCTCCCGCCCGCGCAGCACGGTGATGCCGGGCCGCCCGAGGTGGCGCCCGCGGTACAGGGTGCCGATGCCGGTCAGGGCGCGCCGCCGTCCCATGCCGGCGATCAGCACGACGTCGAAGAGCCCGTCGTCGATGAGCGCCTCGGGGGCGATGTGCATGCCACCGCCGAAGTAGCGCGCATTGGCGACGACCACGTTCTGCATCGGCCCCTCGCTGACATGCCCGTCGACGTCGACGCGGACCATGCGGCTGCCGTAGGTGGCCAGGGTGGCCAGCGAATGCCAGAGAAAGGTCATCGTCCCGCCCGCGGACTTGCGGCTGGTGTTGACCCGGTGCACCACCTCGCCCCCGATGCCGCAGTCGGCGATGTTGACGAACCAGCGCGGTGCCGGGGCGCCGCCGCCGTGGTAGTCGACGCGGCCACAGTCGATGGTGCGCACGTCGCCGCGGGCCAGCAGCGCGCATGCGGCGGCGTGGCTCATGGGGATGTTCGCCGTCTTGCGGAAGTCGCCGCCGGTGCCGCTGGGCAGCAGGCCGACGCTGGCTTGGGGATTGATGGGCTCGCGCGTGTCCGGGTCGAAGTAGCCGTTGACCACCTCGTTGAGCGTGCCGTCGCCGCCGACGCCGACGACGCGGACGAACCCCTCCTTCAGGCCCTCGCGGGCGAGCTCGATGGCGTCGCCCGCTCTGGCCGTGATGCGCGGCTCGAAGTCGACGCCGGCGTCGACCAGGCAGCGCTGCACCCGCGGCCAGTCGCGACCGGTGCGGCCGCCGGCGCTGGCGGGATTGACGATGACCAGTGTGTCCCTCATCTGCCTGTCCCCTGCCGGGTTGTGCTGAGTGCGGCGTCGACGGCTTCGGCGAGTTCGAGGGTGTCGACGCCGGCGGATTGCAGTGCTGTCGCGCAGGAGGCGCAGCCGGTGACGACTGTTGTCGCTGCGGCCGCCTGCGCCTGTGCCGTCAGCAGGGAAAGGTACCCCGCCGCGATGTCGGGGTGGGTGAGTGGCAGGCCGCCGCCCTGGCCCGAGCACTGCGTGGTGTCGCCGTGGGCGCGCAGCTCTTCGACCGCGTAGCCCGCGGCGCTGAGGGCTGCGCGCGGCTCGTCGCGGCGGCGCTGGTGGCGGGCCAGGTAGCAGGGATCGTGGTAGGCGACCGTCGTGGGGCTTTGCTGCCGCCCTTGCGGGGTGAGAGCGGCGAGCGCACGCGCGAGCGTGGCGGCAAGGGGCTCGACCTGCGTGGCGTCGGTGGCGCGGGTTGCCAGGAAGTACGAGCAGGACGGGGACTGCACCGAGATGCGCTGTGGCGCGTGGTGCAGTGCTGCCATGGACATCTCGGCGGCGGCGTCCTGGTCGCCGAAGGTCTGGGCGATCATGCCGCAGCAGCGGTGCTGCTCGGGGACGTCGAAGGCGATGCCGAGGGCTTGGAGTGCGCGTCCGGCAGCCAGCACGGCTCCCGCCCGGCGGCCCAGGGCACCGCACCCGGGGAAGAACACGAGGTCCGCGCCGGGGGTGGACATGGGGCGGAGGGCGTCCAGGGTTGCTGACGGGTCGGTCCAGTGCGGGTCGGTCCAGTGCGGGTCGGTCCAGTGCGGGGCGGGCTCGGTCTGGATCGGTGCGGCCGCGCCGGGGACATCGCTCAACACCATTCCGGCGCGTGCCTGGCGCACGGCCTCCAGGCCGACCTCCGGCGTCGCCCCGGCGCGGTGCACGGCGGCGCGGGCGGCCCATGTGAGCAGCGGCGTCTCGACGCCGTCGACGTGGCAGGGCGGTGTGCACGCCGAGCACGTCGCGCACGCGTAGACGCCGTCGACAAGCTCGGGATCGACGAAGCCCTGCTCGTGCCGCGTCGCCTCCACGACCTGGCGGGCGTGGCCCCACGGCTGGTGGCGCTCGTTGCCGGTCACCGCCTGGGTGGGGCAGGCGCTGCGGCACATCTTCGGGCAGGACGAGCAGCGGCGCGCGGCCATCGCCTGCTCGGGGGCGAGCAGGTCGGTCATCCGTCCAGGCCCCACTTGCCCGGGTTGGCGATGCCCGCGGGGTCGAGGGCATGCTTGAGGCGGCGCAGCACCTCCACTCCCCCCTCGCCGAGCTCTCTCGCCAGGTAGGGAGCGCGGGCCAGGCCGGCGCCGTGGTGATGCGCGATCGTGCCACCGTTGGCCAGAACTCCGGACATCACCGTGTCCCACAGCTCCTCGTGCAGCGGGACGGCACCGGGCTCGGTCTCGGCGGCGCCGGCGAAGGTGAAGTACAGGCAGGCCCCGTCGATGTAGCCATGCGAGAGGTGGCAGAGCACCACGAGGCGCTGCCGCAGCGACTCCTTGACGGCGTCGTAGACCGCCACGATGTGCGCCCAGGGGGCGGCGACCTCGATGGTGTCGAGCACCACGCCCGGCATGGGCAGGTACTTGGCCTGCTGGTAGCCGATCTCGTAGCGGCGCGGGTACCAGGCCAGAACCGGCCCCGGGCCGAGTGCCTCGGCGCCCGCGTTGTTGCAGATCGCGGCCAGAACTGCCATCTCGGCGGCGGCGACGGCCTGGCTTCCCTCCGTCGAGGCCAGCACCAGGCAGCCGCCGCCGGAGCCGATGCCGAGGTGGTCGACCTGGAGGTTGGTGTCGTCGGGGTCGTACAGGCGCAGCAGCGAGGGGCGCAGGCCCCGGCGCATCACGTCGCGAATCGCGGCGACGCCGCCGGCGAAGCTGTCGAAGCGGAAGGCGGCGTCGGCGCGGTGCTCGGGGAGCTGGTGCAGGCGCAGGGTGACCTCGACGATGACGCCGAATGTGCCCTCGCTGCCGAGGAAGAGTCGGCGCAGGTCGGGCCCCACGCCGGTGCTCGGCTGCGGGCGCAGGTGGACCATGGTGCCGTCGGGCAGGACGACGCGCATGCCGGTCACCATGTCGTCGATGCGGCCGTAGCGGGTGCTCAGCTGGCCGACCGACCGCGTTGCCACGAAGCCGCCGATGGTCGACACGGGCAGCGACGACGGGTAGTGGCCGAGGGTGCAGCCGCGCTCGAGGCAGGCCTCCTCCAGGGCGATGCCGAGGACGCCGGGCTCGACGGTGACGTGGCCGCTCTCCATGTCCCAGGCGGTGATGCGGTCCATGCGCTTGAGGTCGAGGGCGACGCCGCCCTGCTGGGCGATGACCGCCCCGCACACACCGGTGCCCGCGCCGAACGGGGTCACCGGGACGTGCGCGGCGCCGCAGGCCTCGAGGATCTGTGCCACGTGCTCGGCGGTGCGGGGCCAGACGACGCAGTCGGGAGGCGGCGGCGGGGTGCCCTGGCGGGCGCGGATCAGGGCGCGCGGCCAGAGGTCGTGGGCGACGGCAGCGCGGTCGGCTCTGGATGTGCTGACGCCCTGCTCGCCGACGATCGCTCGCAGCACGGGGAGAACGGCGTCGACGGCCGTCATGCCGGGACAGATCCCGCCCGGCGGGCGGCGGTGCGGGCCGCTCGTGCGGCGGTCCAGGCGGCAACTCCGAGGCCGCCGCCGCTGAGGGTGGGATCCATGCCCGCGAGGAGGTCGCCGCAGGCGGTGAGGTTGTCGAGCACCGTGTGGCCGTGCTCGTCGAGGGGAGCGCCGGCGGCGTCGGTCTGGACCCCCAGGGAGGCGAAGGGCTGGTCGCGGAAGCGGGCGCGCTCGACCAGGTCGCGGAGTGCCAGGCGTGAGACGGGGACGCCTGCGCTGAAGAGCGGGAGGTCGAGCAGGGGCTCGCGGGGGCGCGGGTCGGCGACCACGCCGCCGCCGAGGTACTTGCCGGTGGCGAGGACCAGGGCGTCGCAGGGCAGGAGCTCACCGCTGCCTTCGAGCTCGACGGCGACGGCGGTGCGGCCCTCGATGCGCACGCTGCTGACGCTGGCGGCGACGAGGCGGACGCCGGCGAGGGCGGCGATGCGGTCGCAGGCCTGCTGCAGGCGCCAGCCGGGGGCCGAGGGAGGTGAGGTGAGCAGCTCGGCGATGGGAGTGCCGCCGGCTGCCTGGGACACCCGCGTGGCCACGGCGTCCGGGGCATCGAGGCCGAGGACGGCGGGGAGCAGCACGACGTCGGCGGGTGTGCCGGCCAGGACGCCGGCGAGGGCGGCTCCCAGCGATTCGGCGCCGCCCGGGGCTTCGAGGGCACGGGCGAGGGTGGCGTCGTCGAGGTCGGCGGCGACGTCGGGTGCGACGCCTGGGACGTCGGGGGTCAGGGTGGTGGCGCGTGCCCGCAGGGGCGCCGGCCAGCCGATGCGGCGCTCATCGAGGGCAGCGGCGACCGCGATGGCGTCGAAGCGGGCAAGGCCCGCGATGCCGGCCACGAGCACGGTGCGGCCGGTGAAGCGGGAGAGGTCCCCCGCTGCCTGGGTTTCTGGGGCCATGGAGGCGTGGCGGACCTGGCCCGTGATGCCGGCGAGCAGCATCGGGGCGTCCAGCGCCACGCGTGTGGGCAGGCCGGCGGCGGCCAGGGCCTCAGCGAGCTGGGCGGCCCCAGCGGCGAGCTCGGCAAGGGAAGGCGCGGTTCCGCCGGCGACGTAGGGGTGATCGGGGGCGCTTCGCGGCAGGCGGTCGAGCCAGGAGGCGGCGCCGGTCGCCTCGGCCGGAGGCACGAAGTCGATGGGCCCGGCGCAGGTCGCGGTGGCGCCGTAGGCGCGGCGGACCAGGGTGACGCTTGCTCCTGAGCCGGCGGCGATGGCGGCCGCCCAGGAGCCTGCGAGACCGCCGCCGATGACGACCACCTCGGGCATTTGCGGATGCTAGCCGGAGGGGAGGCGCCGGGGCGCGGTCGCGGTGGGGTCGCGGGGTTGGGCGAGGAGCTAGAGGCCGGCCGGCGGCTCCTGCCCACCGAGGATGCGTCGGGTCTCCTCGACGTCGAGGGCGATCTGCGCCGTCAGCTCCTCGACGCCCGGGTAGGTGCGCTCCTCGCGCAGCCGCGCCACGAACGCCGCGCGCACGCGCTGACGGTAGAGGTCCCCGTCGAAGTCGAGCAGGAACGCTTCCACGGTGAGGCGGTCGCCGCCAAACGTCGGCCGGTAGCCCACGTTGGTCGCCGCCATGTGCCACTCCCCCGCCGCCTTGACCCACTGCGCGTACACGCCGCGCGCGGGCAGGCACTTGCCCGGTGTCACGGCGAGGTTGGCGGTCGGGTAGCCGATGCGGTGTCCCACCTGCTCACCGTGCTCGACCCAGCCGTCGATGAAGTACGGGTAGCCGAGAAACGCGTTGGCACGCGGCAGGTCGGCCGCGATCAGAGCAGCGCGCACGCGCGAGGAGCTGATCACCTCTCCCCTCTCCTCCAGCGCATCGACGGTCGACACCTCGAACCCGTGCCCAACGCCAAAGTCCCGCAAGAACGGGATGTCGCCGCGCCGGTTGTGCCCCAATGCGAAGTCGTGCCCCACCACCAGGCGACGCAACGGCAGCGCCGCGAGCAGCTGCTCGCAGAAGTGCTCAGCGGTCCACTGGCTGAGCTCCTTGGTGAACTCCAGCACGACCATGCGGTCGACACCCGCGGCGCGCAGGAGATCGCGCTTCTCGTCGAGGGTGGTGATCTGCTGGGGGCAGTTGTCGGGGTCGAGCACGCAGCGGGGGTGAGGGTCGAAGGTCATCACCACGGCCTCGCCGTCGATCGAACGCGCGGCGGCAAGCAGCGCATCGAGCAGCAGGCGATGCCCGCGATGCACGCCGTCGAAGTTGCCGATGGTCAGCGCCACCGGGCGCTCCGCGGCGTCAGAGGGACCGCGCTGCGGCAGCCCGAAGTCGACGCGCATTGCGGCGGCGCTGCTGCTCAGGCCCCGCCGGAGGCGAGGACCTTGGTGGGGCGCAGCATGGTCCCGGTGAGCTCGCCGACGCAGATGAGGTCGCCGTCGGCGCCGTGGGCGCGGACCACGCCGCGGGGACGCGGGTCAGGCAGCTTGGCGAGCCAGACCGACTGGCCGCGGCGCACCTGCACAGCGAGCTGGGGCGGCAGGTCGACGCGTGGCATGAAGCTGACCGCCACGTCGGGGCCGAGCAGCTCGCTGCCGGGGTCGTCCATCGCCTCGAGCTGTTCGAGCGTCACCGACGACGGGATGCTCATCGGGCCATAGGCGGTGCGTTCCAGCCAGGACAGCAGGCCGCCGGTGCCGAGCAGGTCGCCGAGGTCGGAGGCGAGCACGCGCATGTAGGCGCCCTTGCCGGATACGACGTCCAGCTCGACCTCGGCGACCGGGCCGGGGCGGAACGCCAGAACGCGAATCGAGGCGATGTGCACCGTGCGCGGTTCGCGCTCCACCTCGATACCTTCGCGGGCCAGCTCGTACAGGTGGCGCCCGTCCTTGCGCACCGCCGAGTGCATCGGCGGCACCTGGGCGACGTCGCCCTCGAATCGGACAAGAGCGGCACGAACTGCCGGCTCGGTGACGTGCGACGCGTCGGCCACCCGGGTCACGGTGCCCTCCAGGTCCATGGTGTCGCTGCGCTCGCCGAGCCGCACCACGCAGTGGTAGCGCTTGGGCTGCTGGTGCAGGAAGTCGACCAGCCGGGTGGCCTGCCCGATGCAGATCGGCAGCAGCCCCGTCGCCGACGGGTCGAGCGTGCCCGCGTGTCCGACGCGCCGCTCGCCGAAGATGCGGCGCACCTGGCGGACGGCGTCGAACGAGGTCATGCCGGCCGACTTGTTGAGCGGCAGCACGCCGTGGATGCGCGCGGGAGGACGACCCCGGCGCGATCGCGGCGGGGTGGTCTGCGGCGTGTCGATCACGAGCGGCGGCTCAGCAGCTCATGGGCCAGGGCGAGCACGCTCTCCTGCGCCTTGGCGAGGGACATCTGCAATTCGGCGCCCGCAGCGCGGCGATGGCCGCCGCCGCCGTAGGGCGTGCACAGCTCGGTTGCGTCGATCTCGTCGCGGGTGCGCACGCTGATCTTGGTCAGCGTCGACGACATCTCCTTGAAGAGCAGGGCGATCTTCATGGTGTCGACGCTCTGCAGCTGGTCGATGACGCCTTCCGACTCCACCATGCTGGCGCCGGCGCGCTCCAGCATGTCCTGGGTGACCGACGACCAGATCAACTTGCCGTCGACCTCGGTGCGCAGCGCGGAGATGGCCAGGCCTTCCAGCTTGATCATCGAGACCGGGCGCGACTTGTAGCTCTTCAGCGCGATCCAGGCGGGATCGGCGCCCTGGTGCACCAGCTCGGCGCCGAGGCGCAGCGCCTCCTCGGTGGTGTTCTCGTGGCGGAAGCCACCGGTGTCGGTGAACAGCGCCGCGTACAAGTTGTTGGCGACCGCTGCGTTGACGGGCATGTCGAGGCGGCGCAGCAGGCGGTAGACGACCTGGCCGCTGGCGCTGGCCTCGGGCTCGATGAGGTTGATGCTGCCGTAGCCGTCGTTGCTGACGTGGTGGTCGACGTTGACCACCGGCACGCCGCTCTCGATGAGCGCGCGCTTGTCGCCGAAGCGATGCACGGTCGCGCAGTCGAAGGTGAAGACCACGTCGTACTTCTGCGGGTCGGCTTCGAGGGTTTCGAAGCCGGGCAGGTACGAGAGCAGGAACGGGTACGGTGCCGGCACCACCGGGTGCACGGTCTTGCCCATCGCCCGCAGCGAGGCGGCGAAACCCAGGGCGGAGCCGAGCGAGTCGGCGTCGGCGTCCTTGTGGGCCAGGCACACGATGTGCTGCGACTCGTCGATGAGCGACCTGATCTGGTCGGCGACGTCGTCGACGTTCGGCCATGTCGCTGTGGCTTGCGTTGTCACGATTCCTCTTCCCCGCGATGTTGCTGATGCGTGCGCTCGCGCTCCAGGTCGCGGAGCATGGTGCTGACCATCACCGAATAGGCGATCGACTCGTCGAGCTCGAAGTGAAGCTTGGGCGAGACCTTGAGATTCTCCAGGGTGTGTCCCAGCTCGGCACGAAGGTATCCCTCCGCGTGGCGAAGGCCGTCGACCACCGCGCGTCGTTCCGCGTCGGTGCCGATGGCGCTGACCATCACCCGGGCCGTGCGCAGGTCGCGCGAGAGCTTGACAGCGCTCACCGACGCCATGCGCACGCGCGGGTCCTTCATGCCGCTGACCATCAGCCGGGAGATCTCCTGGCGCAGTTGCTCGGCCACCCGTTCAGGACGTGAGGGACGAGAATTGCGAAGAGCCACTTATGCGTTCTGCTGTTCCAGCACGTAGGCCTCGAGCGTGTCGCCCTCCTCGAACTCCGCGAAGTCCTCGAGGGTGATGCCGCACTCGTAGCCCTGGGCCACCTCGCGGACGTCGTCCTTGATGCGGCGCAGCTGGGCGATGCGGCTGCGCGCCACCTCGCGACCGTCGCGCAGGACGCGCACGATGGCGTTGCGTCCGATGCGGCCCTCGGTGACGTACGACCCCGCGATGGCCGGCTTGCCATCGACGGTGAAGACACGGCGCACCTCGACGCGGCCCTGGAAGACCTCGACGAAGGTGGGCTCGTAGAGACCCTTGATCGCCTTCTCCAGGTCGTCGGTGACCTGATAGATGACGTCGTAGAAACGCACGTCGACGCCCTGCTGCTCGGCGAGCTGCTTGGTGGCCGGGTCGGGCCGCGAGTTGAAGCCGATGATGATGGCGTCGGTGACTGCGGCCAGGTTGACGTCGGACTCGCTGACCGGGCCGACGCCGTCGGCGACCACCTTGATGCGCACCGCCTCGTCCTCGATCTTCTCGACCTGCTGGCGCAGAGCCTCCAGCGAACCCTGCAGCTCCGCCTTGAGCAGCAGGTTGAGCGACTTGATCTTGCCCTCGGCGACGGCGGAGGCGAGGTCGGCCAGGGTGATGCGGCGCACCGGCTGGGCCTGGCGGCGGCGGTCCTCCTGGGTGCGCGCGTCGGCCAGGGCGCGGGCGGCGCGCTCGGTGGCGGTGACCTGGAAGAGCGTGCCGGCGGGCACCACGTCGGCCATGCCGGTGACCACTGCGGGGAAGGACGGCGGCGCCTCCTTCACCTTGGCGCCGGTGTCGTCGATCAGCGCGCGCACGCGCCCGGAGGCTGCGCCGGCGACGATGATGTCGCCGATCTTGAGGGTGCCGTTCTGGACCAGCACGGTGGCGATGGGGCCGCGGCCCCTCTCCAACTCGGAGTCGAGCACCGTGCCCACCGCGGAGCGCTTGGGGTTGGCCTTGGGCTCCTCGATGTCGCTGATCAGCAGCACCATGTCGAGCAGGGTGTCGATGCCCTCGCCGGTCTTGGCGCTGGTGCGGACCACGGTGGTGTCACCGCCGTATTGGTCGGAGACCAGCCCGCGGTCGGCGAGCTGCTGCAGCACGCGATCGGGGTTGGCGCCCTCGACGTCGATCTTGTTGAGGGCGACGAGGATGGGCACGCCGGCGTTGCGGACGTGCTGGATGGCCTCCTCGGTCTGGGGCATGACGCCGTCGTTGGCGGCCACCACCAGGATGGCCACGTCGGTGACGTCGGCACCGCGGGCGCGCATGGCGGTGAACGCCTCATGGCCCGGGGTGTCGATGAAGGTGATCTTGCGGCCGTTGCGCTCGACCTGGTACGCGCCGATCTTCTGGGTGATGCCGCCCGCCTCGCCGGCGGCCACCTTGGTGGCGCGGATGCTGTCGAGCAGCGAGGTCTTGCCGTGGTCGACGTGGCCCAGCACGGCCACGACGGGAGGCCGCGTCACCAGCGAGCCGGGTGGCTCCTGGGCGAGGTCGAGCAGCGGATGACGGATGACCCGGCCGGAGGGTGCGGCGCCGTTGGCCCCCTCCTGCTCCACCACGGAGTCCTCGCTGGCCGCCTCGAAGCCGAAGTGATCGGCGGCGAGAGCCGCGGTGTCGAAGTCGATCGACTGGGTCATGGTCGCCATGACGCCGTTGGTCATCAGGTACTTGACGACCTGCGCGCCGGAGACTCCGAGCCGGTCGGCCAGCTCCTTCACCGTCAGCGTGGCGGGCAGCGTGAGCTTCTTCACCGTGGCGATGGTCAGTACCTCCTTGGCGCCGCCGAGTCCAGCTCGGTGGCGAGTGCTTCATAGTCGATGTGGTCCGCCGTGGTCCGCAGCGCGCGCGTCAGGGCTCTGCGCTTGCGGGCCTGCTCCAGACAGGTTCTACCCGTTTCACGGCAGATGTACGCTCCGCGGCCGTTCCGCTTGCCCGTCGGGTCGACCTGGACGGGGCCCTCGGCGGGAAGCACCAGGCGCGCCAGCTCTCGTTTGGCCCGGACCTGACGGCAGCCCACGCAGGTTCGCTGGGGTGGCCGCCGATCGGGGGGTGTGGCGCCTGGTGCCGCTTCTGGCCCGGCCCCGGTTGGGACGGAAGGCGGGACGGCAGCACTCATTGTGCCTCGCCCTCCCCGTCGATGTCGATTCGCCACCGGGTCAGGCGGGCGGCCAGGCGGGCATTCTCGCCGCTGCGGCCGATGGCCAGGCTGAGCTGGTTGGCGGGAACGACCACGTGCGCGGTGCGGCTCTCCTCATCGAGCTGGACGCTGCGGACGGTGGCGGGCTGCAGGGCGTTGGCCACGTAGCTGGCCTGGTCCTGGGACCAGGCGATGACCTGGACCTGCTCCTCCCCCAGCTCGCTGACCACCTGGCGGATGCGCACGCCCTTGGGGCCGATGCAGGCGCCGACGGGGTCGATGCCGGCCTGGGTGGCCTCCACGGCAACCTTGCTGCGCCGTCCCGGCTCTCGGACCAGGGCACGGATGGTCACCTGGCCGGAGGCCAGCTCGGGCACCTCCTGCTCCAGGAGCCGGCGGAGGACGTCGGGATGCGAGCGCGACCCGACCGCCACGGCATCCCGCCCGCGACGGCGGGCGTCGACCAGCACGAGCTTGAGGTGGCGGCCGCGGTCGAGGTTCTCGCCCGGGATCTGCTCCTCGGGGGGCAGCATCACCGGGAGGGTGCGGGCCATCAGCCAGCAGATCGGGCCGTCCTCGCGCTCGACGATGGCGTCGACCAGCTCGCCGCGGCGGGCGTCGGCCTCGCGGAGGACGCGCTCGGCGTCGACGTCGCGGATCAGGCCGGCGACGGCGGCGCGGGCGGCCATGGCGGCCTGGCGGGCGAAGTCCGCGCTGGGCGGGTCGACGTGGTCGAGGGTGGACTGCTCGGGCGCCCGCGGGGCGGCCGCGGCCGGCTCGCCGTCCTCCACGGCGTCCTCGTCCACAGGGGGCGTGGCGCGGGGGCGGACCAGCTCGAAGTTGCCGGTGAGCAGGTCGACGCTGGCCCGCACGCCGGGGTCGTCGGGCACGAGGCGGTGGTAGGTGTCGGCCACCGCGCGCTCCAGCAGCGCCACCAGGTGCGCCTCGTCGGTCTCTCCCCGCTCGCGCAACTCGCTGAGCGCGGCGGCCAGGTCGACGGCACCCGCGCCCAGCAGGCCACCTCCGCCCCCCCTCGGACGGCCCGGTCCCACGGTCATCACGTCAGAGCTCCAGCGCCCGCCGAGCCGCGAGGACGTCGGCGAGAGGGATGCGCACCGGCACCATGGCCTTGCCCTCCTTGCCCTCCACCGTGGCGGTGCCGTCGCTGAGGGTGAGCTCGGTGAGCTTGCCTTCGAGGATCACCTCGCCGTCGCCGTGGCGGAAGCGGACGTTGACCCGCCTGCCCACGGCGCGCTCCCAGTCGCTCTGGTCGCGCAGCGGGCGCTCGGCCCCCGGCGAGGAGACCTCCAGCTCGTAGCGGTCGTCGATGGGATCGTATGCGTCGAGCACGGCGCTCACCGCGTTGGCGACGCGGGCGCAGTCGTCCAGGCCGACGCCCTCGGGCTTGTCGATGAGCAGCCGCAGCACCGGCGTGCGGCCGCGGGAGTCCCACTGGGCGTCGTAGAGCTCCACGCCGAGCTGCCGGAGGGAGGGTTCCACCAGCGCGGTGATGCGGTCGAGCGCGGTATTGGACATGTGTGTTGTGGGGGTGGCCGGACTTCCAGGGGCCTGGGGAGTATAGCGGTGGGGCGGCTGTCGACTTTGGCGATCGCAACCATGCCGGACAGGGGCGATCGGGCACCTGTACGATGCCCTGACCACCGCAGCCACCCCTGCGAGAGTGCGAGTCGCCCTAGGGTTCCGCCGGCACCGCCGGGTCCGCGACCGAGAGGGCGCAGCGACGGGCCACCGCCCGTCGTGACACGGAGGGATAGAAGCCCGGGAGGCGAACTTTCGTGCCCGGAGACCCTCATGAGCCACGACGACCCGAAGCCCGGTGATCGCGTCGACCTGGAGGGAGCCTGGGCGCAGCGCGCCGAGGCCGAATTGCCGGCGCGCCGGCTCGCCGAGGAGATCGAGCGTTCCCTCGCCCTCGGGCTGGACGCCGCGCCGTCCGTCCGCGACCGCACCATCTCGACGTTCGTCCGCGGGGAGCTGCCCCACTTCGCCGGGGAGCGGGGGACGTTCCTCAAGTGCCCGTTCATGGAGGACGTGCACGACGTCGGCGACGCCGAGGTGGCCATCCTCGGCGCCCCCCTCGACGCCGGGACGACGTACCGCCCGGGGACGCGGTTCGGCCCGCAGGGGATCCGGCGGGCGTCCAACCTGTTCGGCACGTACTCCTACGAGCAGGGCGTCGACCTGCGCGAGCAGCTCAACATCGTCGACATCGGCGACGTCTTCGCCATCCCGGCGAACATCGAGAAGTCCTTCGACCAGATCAGCCGGGCGATGGCCCACGTCGTCGAGAGCGGCGCCTTTCCCGTGGTGCTCGGCGGCGACCACTCCATCGGCTATCCGACGGTGCGCGGGCTGGCTCCCCTGATGGACGGCAACGTCGGCATCATCCATTTCGACCGCCACGTCGACACCCAGGAGTACGACCTCGACGAGCGCATGCACACGACACCGTGGTTCCACGCCACCAACATCCCCAACGCCCCTGCCGTGAACCTCGTGCAGATCGGCATCGGCGGATGGCAGGCGCCGCGCGCGGGCGTCAAGGTGGGGCGCGAGCGGGGGACGACGGTGATCACCGTCGGTGACGTGGAGCGCGTCGGCATCGACAAGGTCGCCGAGGTCGCGCTGGAGGTGGCCTGGAAGGGCGCCAAGGCGGTCTACGTCTCCTTCGACGTCGACGTGATCGACGCCGGCTTCGTGCCCGGGACGGGCTGGCCGGAGCCCGGCGGCCTGCTGCCGCGCGAGGCGCTTGGTCTGATCCGGCTTGTCTCGCAGCCGGGGATCAGCGGGCTCGAGGTGGTCGAGTGCTCGCCGCCCTACGACTGGGCGGAGCAGACCTCCCTGATCGCCGGCCGGGTGGTCCTCGACTGCCTCGCCGCGCAGGTGCGCAGCGGCAAGCTGGGGCGCAAACCCGCGCGCCGCGACCGCATCGCCTGGGGTCCGTACGCCGCCGGCGTCAGCTCATAGGGAGAGTCGAAAGAACTCGACCGCGTTGCCGCCCAGGATTGCTTCCTTGTCCCGCGCCGAGAGCCCCGGCAGGGACGACACCTGCTGAACCGTGTGATCGATGTCGTACCAGGGGAAGTCCGAGCCCATCATGACCCGCTGCGTTCCGACGGCGCGGATGAGATCGGCCATCTCCGACGGTGACGGCGCCTTGGGTGCGCCGAGCCACTCGATGATCTCGGACAGGTCGAAGGAGACGTGCGGGTAGTCTCGGGCCAGGCCGGGAAGCTGGCGCCACGTCGCGCCGCCCATGTGGGCCAGGACGATGCGCAGACCGGGAACGGCCTCGAGGACCGGACGGATCGCGTCCGGCTCGCCCACCCCTGGTCCGTCACGGCTCGGCCCTCCGTGGCAGACCACGACCACGTCGAGACGGACGCAGGCCTCGAGGATGGGCCAGACCGCCGGGTCGGCGAGGTCGATGCGCTGCAGCGGTGGATGGAGCTTGATCCCCTGTGCGCCGTGGTGCTGGACCATCTCCTCGAGGTGAGCGATGTTGTCCGCCACGTCGAGGTGGTTCGGGTCGACCGCGATCAGGGGAAAGAACCTGCGGTCCACCGCCGCCAGGTCACACAACCACCGATTCAACGACCTGAGGTCATCGGCAGGGGCAACGCCGGGACGCACCACGTCCAACAGGTTGGTCACGACGGCGACGCTCGCGCCGGCGCGGTCCATGGCCTCGATGGCACTCTCGACGTCGCCGGAGTGGTCGGCGAATTGGACCTCGTCACGCTCACCGTATTCCCAGATCGGGTACGCGGCCTTTCCCTGCACACCCTCGCGGGCCGTCCGGTACAGGTGAAGGTGGGCGTCGACGATCACGACCCGAGTCCTCCTGGATGGGATTCATGCCAGGTTGTCGCCTGCTGATATGCGTTGCCCACGCGCAGCACCGTCCAGTCGCCCAGGTGGCGGCCCACCAGTTGCAGCGCAAGCGGCAGGCTCTGCTGATTGAAGCCACAGGGCACGGACAGCGCCGGCAGGCCGGTGGCGTTGAACGTCGGACAGTAGCGCTCGAACGCCGGCCAGATGCTCTGCACGTGTCCGTCGATATCGATGGTCTCCGCTCCGACCTTCAGGGCGGGAACCGGAGTCACCGGCAGGGCGAGAACGTCGACGTCCTCCATCACGTCCCGGTAGGCGGCGCGTATCGCCTGCCGCACGCGCTGGGCGCGCACATAGTCGGTGGCCGGGATGAACTCGCCGTCCAGGATCGCGGCCCGCACCACCTTGGAGTAGTCGTTCGGGCGCTCCTGCATGAGCGCTCGCTCATGTTCGGCGAACTCCGCCGAGAAGATGGTCCACACCGCGGCACACGAGACCAGGTGGTCGGGGACGTCGACTTCGACCACGCGCGCGCCCTGGCTCTCCAGGACGCCGAGAGCAGCCGCGATGGCTGCTTGCACCTCAGCGGCGACCATCTCGCCTGGTTGTAGCCGGGGCGTCCCGATTCGCAGGCCCCTGATCCCCCGTTCGATTCCCTCAACCCGCAGTCTGCTTGTCTGGCTCGATAGCCCAGCTCCGGGCTCGTGTCCGTGCATCGCCGCAAACTGCAGCGCGACGTCGGCGACGGTTCGTCCCAGCGGACCGACGTGGTCGAGATCGGGGCTCAAGGGGTAGACGCCCGCTCGGCTGACCACGCCGTACGACGGTTTGAATCCAACCACTCCACACAGGGCGGCCGGATAGCGAATCGAACCGCCCGTATCCGTGCCCACACTGCCGTGGGCGAGCCCAGCCGCAACGGCAGACGCCGACCCGCTGCTGGAGCCGTAACAACTCCTGCTCGTATCCCAGGGATTGCGCGTCTCACCGTAGTCCGGATGCCAGGAGCCGTTGGCGAACTCGTACATGTTCGCCTTGCCGACGATGACCGCGCCAGCGGCCTTGAGACGTTCGATGACGGTCGCGTCCGCGTCGGGAACGCGATCGGCAAAGACCCTGGATCCCACCGTTGTGCGCACGCCCACCGTGTCGATGTTGTCCTTCACGGCGATGGGCACACCATGCAGCGGCCCGAGATCGATTCCACTCAGGAGGAGCTTCTCGAGCGCCGCGGCCTGCTGCAGAGCCGCCTCTTCGAGCACGGTGATGTAGCAGTTCAGCACTGGATTCAGGGCCGCGATGCGGCGGAGCACGTCGGTCACGACCTCGACCGGCGACACCTCCCCGCTGTGGATGTCGCGCGACAGGTCGGTCAGCGAGAGCCACGGATCGAGCTGGTGAGAATCCGCCACGCTATCCAGCCGGCGCATCGACGGGGAAGACGACGGCCATCTCCGATTCCGAGGCGTCGTACTGGCGGAGCGTTCGCAGATCCGCGAGGACCGCCTTCAAACGCTGGGGCAGCTCTCGCATCTCCTCGTCGGTGGCCGCGATTCCGTACATCGCGCAGTAGGCGCGGACCGCCTCCTCGGAGACCGCAGGGATGCGCATCCTCTTGACACCTCAGATTGGTCTGAACACTTGGAGGGCGTGGCAGTCTGCCCCCACCCGGGTGACCGCCGGGTCGGACGCCCCGCCGTTCGCGGAGTGGACCACCTCGCCCACGAAGACCGCCCCGTCTGGCGCCACGCAGATGCCGTGGGCGGCAAAGAAGTTGCCAGGGCTGCAGGGATCGTCGCTGCCGGCATTGTGGTCTGCACCCCACGAGCCGGTGATGCTCCCGTCGCCGGGATCGCGGATCGTCACCCGGCTGACCGGGCTCCGTTCCGACGGGCGCTCCATGGACGCGACGGCGCCGGCGCGGTGGCCGAACTCGGCGACGAAGACCCGTCCGGCACCGTCGATGGCGACGCCGTTGGGACGCCGCACGTCGGTCCATGCCTCCAGAAACGTCCCGTCTGCCTCGAAGATCTGGATGCGATCGTTCTCGCGATCGGCGACGTACACCCGCCCTCGTCGATCGACGGCGATCCCGTGCGGGATGCGAAACTCGCCCACGTCCGTGCCGGGTCCACCCCACGCGAGTTCGAGGCGCCCTGCCGCGCTGAACCGGTGGACCCGGGCGTTTCCGTAGCCGTCGCTGACATAGATCGTGCCGTCTGGTGCGACGGCCACGTTGGTCGGCTGGTTGAACGGCTCGGCGGCTGTCGTGATCGTCCGATCGTCGTCGTCCCGGAAACCGGTCTGGCTCGGCCGTCCCGGGATCCCAAGCGTCATCAGCAGGTCGCCGCTCGGTGAGAATTGCCGCACGACATGATCGACGGTGTCCGGCACGTAGACCCGGTCCTCGGCGTCGATCGTGATGCCGTGCGGGAAGCGAAGCACGCCCGCACCCCAGGCGCGCAGGAAGCGACGGTCGGGCGCGAAGACCATGACCAGGTCCGGACTGCGCGTCGCCAGGTGGATCTCACCCTTCGAGTTGACCGCAACGCCCGGAACCTCAGGGTTGCCGCCTTTGATCGGCAGCGTCCATGCAGGTTCGACGACGTACCTCGGCTCGCCGACGCCGACCGCTCGGTCGGCCGTGTCAGGAACTCGGTGCATGCAGCGCCGCGACGGCCTCGATCTCGACCGAGAACGGACCAGCAAGACGGGTGACCTCGACCGTCGCTCGAGCCGGCGGATCACTCGCGAAGAAGGTCCGATACACCTCGTTGAACTGGTCGAAGTCGTCGATGTCGATGAGGTACGCCGTCACCTTGACGACATCGCTCAGCGAGCCGCCCACCGCCTCCAGGACGGCGGCGAGATTCACCAGGACCTGCCGCGTCTGGGCGGCCGTGTTGCCCCCGGAGGGCTCGCCGGTCGCTGGATCCTCGGCAACCTGTCCCGATATGAACATGAGACCGCCCGCGCTCACTACCTGCGAGATCGGGATCGCGTCTCCTCCCGGGAGGAGAACTTCCTTGGTCACCTGGTACCTCCAGAAAAACTTGGCACGCCTGGCAAGGGTCCCAGGTCAGCACCTGATTTGATCACCGCCTGCGTTCTCCCCAGCGCAGACACATCCGCCACCGGGTTGCCCTTCACCACGAGAAGGTCAGCGACCTTGCCGGCCGAGATCGTCCCCACCGTGTCGGCCACTCCGCATGCCTCGGCTGCGATGCGGGTCACTGCCTCCAGCGCCTGCTGGTTGGACATCCCCGCCTGGACCGCGATCTCCAGGTCGTAGTGCATGAGCCCGAACTCGACGTCGAACGGGCCTGCGTCGGTGCTGAGCACCAGCTTGTCGAGGACGCCGTCCTCGAGCAGACGCGCAAGGATCTCGATCTTCATCTCGAAGTAGTCCTCGAGCGAACGCCAGAGCGCCTGGTCCGCAGCATCGAGGGCTTCGTGCTGCTGTTGCGCCCGCAGTCTCACCAGGGCCGGATAGCCGTCCTGAAGCGTCAGTGACACGAACGTGCCCGCCGCCAGGATCAGGTCGGTGACCCTGCCGTCGTACTTCATGATGCCGCTCGCCGCGAGCCCCTTGCCGTGCTCCAGCATGGCCCCGGGGACCAGGAATTCCGCGTGCTCGATGCAGTCGACGCCCGCAGCCACGGCGAGAACCATCGAATCGGTGGCACGGCAGTGCGCCGTGGTCAACCGGCCGAGACCGTGCGCCGTCTCCACCGCCGCCCGCAGCTCGTCCTCGCCGTACGACGCGTAGTACGGGATGTTGCCGGCGGTGGCGCCTCCGGACGCCATGATCTTGATGTGATCCGCCCCCTCGGTGACAAGCCGCCGGACCTCGGCTCGGATGGCGTCGGCGCCGTCCGCCACGCCGTTGCAGTAGTGGAAATGACCCATGGTGTGGGTGAGGGGACGTCCGCTCAGCAAGAGCCGTGGACCAACGAAATAGCCGCGCTCGATGGCATCGCGCACGACGAACGTGACCTTGTTGCGGCCGCCGTTGTCGCGCAGCGTGGTCACGCCTGACGCGAGGTGAATCTGCATGTTGCGCACGGCGACCAGGGACATCATCTCGTCGGGGTCCCGGAACATCTCCTCGTAGGTCCGGCCGTCCGCGGTCAGGGTCAGGTGGCTGTGGGCGTCGATGAGCCCCGGCAGGATGGTCGAATCCGGGAACGAACGCCTCCTCTCTGACGGGACGTCGTCGGGTATCTGCACGTGCTGACCGGCGTCGACAATGCGGGAGCCGTCGAGCACGACGACGGCATCGTCGATCAACCCGCGCTCGTCCCCGGTGAAGACGTGCTTCGCCGAGAGATAGAGGCGACTGTCACGCATCTACAGGCCCACCGCCGCACCGGGCATGCAGGGGTCGGTGCCTCCGGCAAGGCTGCCGTCCTCGAGCAGGACGATGCCTCCCGGGTTGGCAAAGTTGAACGAGCAGACGGTCTTCTCCTCCTCGACGACGTCGTGTCCGAGAGCGACCAGGCCGGCAACCACCTCGCCGTCGACGCGGTCGTCGATCTCGACGACTCGCGACTCGGCATGCAGCCGGGGAGCCGCGATGGCGTCCTGGATGCCCATCCCGTGGTCGAGCAGGTTGCTGACGACCTGCGCGATGGCGGTCGGAATCCGGCGGCCACCCGGCGCACCGAGGACGCCGAACAACTCCCCGTCGCGAAGCAGGACGGTGGGCGTGTACGACGCCGCCTGCGGCTTGCCCCCCGCGATCGAATTGGCATGGCCGGGGCGGGGGTCGAAGGCGAACATCATGCCGTTGAGCATGACCCCGGTACCCGGCACCGTCACCGCCGATCCGAAGATGGCACCGAGGGTCTGGGTGAGCGCCACCGCGTTGTGATCCGCGTCCACAGTGCAGACGTGAGTCGTGTGGGAGGCCGAGCCCGCGCCGACGGCGCTGTCGAACAGCCACGGGTCCACGGCGGCCGATGCCTCGGTGGCGGCGTCCGGGTCGATCGTCGCACTGATCGCTCTGCCGTATTCCTTGGAGGCGAGGCCACTCCAGGGAACGACGGCATCGACTGCGGCCGACGCGTACGCGAAGTGATCCTCGTAGGAGCGACGGCATGCTTCGGCGAGCAGGTGCAGCGAAGCGACCGAGGCGCGTCCGAGAGCCGCAACGTCGTGGCCCTCCAGGATGTTGAGGATCCCCTGAAGAACGGAGCTGCCCATCGCTCCGGGAACACCGATGACGTCGAGACCGCGGTAGCTGCCGCGACGTCCTCCCTCGTACACCCTCGGCGTGTAGGTCCCGAAGTCCTCGCGGGTCAGCAGCCCTCCGTTGGCCAGCACGTGCTCGGTGATCGCGGCGGCGATCTCGCCTCGATAGAAGTCGTCCGCCCCGTGCTGCGCGATGCGCTGGAGGGTCTGCGCCAGATCCCGCTGGATGATCCTGTCGGGCGGGGACGGCGGCACGCAGGGCATCGGCAGGAACCTGCCGTCCCGCAGGAAGATGCTCGCGGTCTCGGGGAATCGGACCAGGTACTCCAGGCGCAGCCCGATCAGCAGCGCCGAATGCCAGTCCATGTCGAAGCCGGCTGCGGCGAGGTGGACGGCCGGCTCCATCACCGCCGCCATCGGCAGCCGCCCGAATCGTTGGTGCGCCAGGCAGAGAGCCGCGACCAACCCGGGGACGCCGATCGCGCGGTGGCCGATCTCGTTCTCCAGGTCCTTGATCTCGGCCCAGCCGAACTCGGTCGGCCCTGAGGAGTTCTCGTCGAAGCTGAACATGTCAGGCCTCGCCGAGAGCGGCGCCCTGATGCCGAATTCAATCGCCAGCTGGGTCCCGGCATGGTGGATGACCATGGCACCTGACCCGCCGATGCCGCTCATCCAGGGCTCGACCACGCCAACGGCGAAGCTCGCGGCGACGGCGGCGTCAATTGCGTTCCCGCCCTGGCGGAGCATCTCGACTCCCGCCTCTGCCGCCAGCCTCTTCCCCGCTGTGACCAGACCGCCGCGCGCGGTGACCACCGTCTTCTCGAAGTTCCAGCTCGAGTGCATGACACTCATTGATATTTCCTTTCAAGCGTCTGAGCGATCAGTGCTGTGTGCATCTGTGGTGCCTGCGCTGTGGGAGCGAGAAGATGGCAGGCAACACGCTTTCCCGGCGAAGGCTCGTAGTCCGGGGGATCTTCGCGAGCGCACTTGTCGAAGGCATGAGGGCAGCGATCGCGAAACCGGCAGCCACTGGGGATCTCCGCCATGCTCGGAAGCTCGCCCCGGACCAGCCCGAGCCCCTTGCGAGCCGGATCGGGAATCGGCACCGAGGCGAGCAGGGCCTGCGTGTACGGATGCTGGGCTGAGAGGAAGACCTCGTCTCGAGTACCGAACTCGACGATCCGACCCAGGTACATCACGGCAACCCAGTCGGCGACGTGCTTGACCACGGCCAGGTTGTGACTGATGAAGAGGTAGGCGATGCCCAGGTCGTTCTGAATGTCCGCGAAGAGACGGATCAGCTGGGCCTGCACCGAGACGTCCACCGCCGAGGTGGGCTCGTCGGCGATGATGAGCTGGGGTCCGACCATGAGGGCGCGCGCGATGGCAACTCGCTGGCGCTCGCCACCGCTCAACTGGTGCGGGAACCGCCGCAGATACTCGGAATCCAGTCCGACCCGCGGCAGGGAGGCGGCGACCGCGGCCGCACGCTCGCTGCGACTCCCCACTCGGTGGACATCGAGCGGGCTCTGCACCAGCCGCTGCACGCTCCGTCGCGGATTGAGCGACGACGCCGGGTCCTGGAAGATGGCCTGCATGCGCTTGCGAACGCCGCGCCATCCCCGGCGCGACAGGTGCTCGATCGGGTCACCGTCGAAGTACACGCCGCCGCTGCTCGGCCGCATCAGTCCCAGCGCGATGCGCGCCAGGGTGCTCTTGCCGGAGCCCGACTCACCGACCAGTCCGACGGTGCGGCCCGCAGGCACGACCAGGCTCACCCTGTCGACCGCCATGACCCCGCCCTGACGCTGGAGCAACCCGCCACGAGCAAACGTCTTGGACACCGTCCTGAACTCGAGGATGGGTGTGGTCATGAGGAACCGTCCGCCAGCCAGCATCGAGCGCTTCGGTCGACCTCGACCTGGCGGAGCTCGGGCTCCGTTGCGCACTGTGCGACCCGGACAGGGCAGCGACCGGCGAACCGGCATCCGGGTTCGACCCCGCGCGGGCGGGGCTGGAGGGGCGGCACCGACTCGAGGTCGAATTCCTCGTCGATGCGCGGCGTGGCTCTGAGCAGCGCGGTCGTGTAGGGGTGAAGCGGTCTGGCGAAGATCTGGTCGACCGCGCCCACCTCCATGACCCGTCCGCGGTACATGACCGCCACCCGGTCACACAGCTCCGCCACGACACCGAGATCGTGCGTGATGAGCAGGATGGTTGCACCGCGAGTCCTGCGGAGCTCGCGCAACAACTCGAGAATCTGGGCCTGGATGGTGACGTCCAGGGCGGTGGTCGGCTCGTCGGCGATGATCAGCTCCGGTTGGCATCCCAGCGCCATGGCGATGGTCGCCCGCTGCAGCATGCCTCCGGAATACTGGAATGGATACGCGCGGGCCCTGTCCGCCGCGGCAGGGATGTGCACCCTGCGCAGCAGATCGACCGCAGACGTTCGAGCCGACTGCCAGCTCTGGCTGCGATGCGTCACCAGGGGCTCCGCCACCTGGTTGCCGACTCGGAGCAGGGGGTTCATCGACGTCGTCGCGTCCTGGAAGATCATCGCGATCTTGTCGCCCCGGATGCGCGAGAGCTGCCGATCGTTGAGGGCGAGCAGGTTCTCACCGCCGAAGGTGATCGTCCCTCCCAGCACCCTCCCGCCATGGGGCAGGAGTCCCAGGATGCTGAGCGCGGTCAGCGTCTTCCCGCTTCCGGACTACCCGACCAGTCCCATGATCTCCCCGCGGCGCACGTCGAAGCCCGCCTCCTCCACGACGCGATGCGACCCACCCCGGCCGAAGCCGATGGTGAGGTCTCGGATCGAGAGCGCGACATCATTGGCGATGGCAGCCGGCCCCGTCATGACCATCCCCGCAGCCTGGGATCGAGATGGTCGCGGAGCCCGTCGCCGAGCAGGTTCAACCCGAGCACGGCGACGAAGATGGCAACTCCGGGCGTCAGGGCCATCCACGCATCCTGCTGAATGAAGGAACGTCCCTGTTGCAGCATGTTCCCCCACGATGGATCGGGCGGCTGCGTGCCCAGGCCGATGAAGCTCAGCGACGACTCGACGATGATGGCTCCGGCCAGCGCGGAGGTGACCTGGACCAGCAGGACCGGAAGGATGTTGGGCAGCACCTCACCGATGAGGATGCGATGCGTGCTCATCCCGACGGCGCGCGCCGCGTCGACGAACTGCCCCTTGAGAACCACCAGCGATGCGGCCCGCGAGAGCCGGGCGAAGCCGGGGATGAAGATGATGCCGATCGCGATCATGGCGTTGACCACGCTGGTCCCGAGTCCTCCCATGATCGCGATGGCAAGGAGGATGGCCGGGAACGAGTACAGGATGTCCATGCACCTCATGAGGGCCATGTCCAGCGCCCCGCCGTACCACGCTGAAACGCTCCCGATCGCGACTCCGAAGAAGGCTCCGATGCCAACGCTGATGAGGGCCACCTCGATCGACACGCGCGACGCGTAGATGGCGCGCGAGAGGGTGTCGCGCCCGAGTTGATCTGTGCCCAGCAGATGCGCTGAGCTGGGACCCTGCAGCTGGCTCGACACGTCGATCAACAGCGGCGGGTGCGGCGCGAGGGTGCCGGCGAGAATCGCGGCCAGCAGGACCGCGATGGTGATCGACAGTCCGAGCACCAGGTTGACGTGCCGCCATGGGCGGTCGGCCGCGGCTGGACGGCCCGCCGAAACGGCGGCAAGCGGATCAGCGGCAATCACCGTGCTTCGCCCGCCACTCGACGCGGGTCGATGAACATCGCGGCGATGTCTACCAAGGCGTTGACCACGACCACCATCGTGGCCATCACCATCACCGAGGCCAGCAGCACGAAATAGTCGCGTCCCTGGACGGCCTCGTAGACATAGGAGCCCAACCCGGGAATCAGGAAGATCTGCTCGATGATCACGGCGCCGCCGAAGAGCCCGGCGAACTCCAGGCCGGCGACGGTCAGGAAGGGAATCAGGGCGTTCCTGAACGCATGGCGGAGGACAACCATCCGGAAGCTGACCCCCTTCGCGGTCGCGGTCCGGACGTAGTCGCTCTCCAGGACCTCGAGCATGGACGAGCGCATGATCCGAAACAGGATCGTCGAGGAGGCCAGGCCCAGCGCGATCGCCGGCAGGGCCAGGAGCGTGAGGTTGCGCAGGGGGTCCTCACTGAACGGAATGTAGCCCCCGACAGGAACCAGTCCGAGCTGGAGCGCGAAGACCAGCACGAGAACGGTGGCGACGACGAAGTTGGGGATCGACATCCCGCCCACCGCGATGATCGACAGGCCGATGTCGGTCCGCCGCCCCCGCCGGACCGCGGCGACGATTCCGAGCGGCAGACCGATGAGGAGCGCCACGAGCATGCCCAGTCCGGCGAGTTCGAGGGTGATCGGGATCCGCGACACCACCTGAGGTCCCACGGCGTCCTGGCTCTGCAGGGATTGACCGAAATCGCCGTGAATCGCGTGCGACACCCAGTCGACGTACTGGACGACGAGTGGCCTGTCCAGACCGTAGCGATGGTTGAAGACCGCGATCGTATGTGGAGTCTGGTGGTTGCCCAGGAAGGCGCTGGCCGCACTCCCCGGCACCAGGTTGAGCGTGAAGAAGACCACCACCGAGGAGGCGAACAGGATCGGCAGCAGAGCCAGCAGGCGGAACCCGATCCTCCGCCAGATCACCGGGACTCCTCGACACCGGCTCCCGCCCTAGGCAAACCAGCAGTCGCGCAGCGACCGGACGAAGCCGTTGCGATCGGGCAGGTAGTTCTGCAGGCGGCGGTTGTAGCTGTGCAGGACGTTGGCGTTGATGGTGAACATGAACGTGTAGTCGTCCATCTGCAGCTGCTGGATGGAGCTGTAGATCGCCTTGCGCTTGGCCTCGTCGGGCGTGGCCCGGCCCGCATCGATCAGCGCGTTCATCTGCGGATTGTCGTACCCGATGATGTTCGTGTCCGCGCTGCCGTACATGATGAGATAGGTGAAGTCGTCAGGGTCCACCAGCGGACTCAGCCACAGGTCGTCGATCACGTCGAAGCTGCGCGTGGTGAAGAGGTCGTTCTCGTAGCGAGGATCGTCTTCGGTGGCCAGGGTGATGTTGATGCCGATCGCCTTCAGGTTCTGCTGGATGATCGGCCCCTGGTTGTTCTGAATGGCGGACCCTGTCGGCGACAGGAAGACGGCGTCGAACCCATTCGGCACGCTGGACTGGGCGAGAAACTGCTTGGCCTTGGCGACGTCCGCATGGGGGCCGAACTTGTGGATCGCGGGATCGTGCGCCCAGCTCCACGACGGAATGTTGCCGCCCAGGATCGGCGTTCCCTGGCCGAAGAAGACGCCGTCGACGATGGCCTGCCGGTCCAGCGCATAGCCCATTGCCAGCCGCACGTTCTTGTCCGTGAAGGGCGCCTTGCGCAGGTTCACCCCGATGTAGTGATAGTGCCCGCTGGCAAAGCTGAGCGACTTCAGCTGGCCGGCGGCGCTGACCCTCTTCCAGTCCGCGCCGGGGACTTCGACGACGAAGTCCACCAGGTCACCCATCAGCGCATTGGTGCGCGATGGATCGTCGGTGATGATCTTGCCGACGAACTTGTCGAAGTAGGGTTTGCCGGGCAGGAAGTAGGCGTCGTTCCGAACCAGGCTCCAGTGGTCTCCGGGCGTGTAGTCGACGAACTTGAACGGTCCCGTTCCCATCGGATGGCTGTCCAGGTTCGCCCCCGCGGACAGCGCCTTGTGCGACACGATCGACTGCCCGGGCTGGCTCATCTCGGCGAGGAACGGCGCGTACGGCTTCGCCATGGTGACCTTCACGGTGGACGCGTCCACGACGTCGACGCGGGAGATCGCCTGGACGTACCCGAAATATGGATAGCCGGTCGCCTTGTCGAGCAGCCGATCGAAGGTGAACTTCACGTCGTCGGCGGTGAGGTCGTCGCCGTTGTGGAACTTGACGCCCTGGCGCAGGTGGAAGGTGTACTGCGAGCCATCCGGCGTGACATCCCACGAACTGGCCAGGTCCGGTGCCACGTTCCCGTTCTGGTCGATGACGGTGAGTGTCGAATAGACCTGCTCGATCAGGTAGTGGCTGAAGCTGATGGCGACGTGGCCCGGGTCGAGACCCACCGGAGCACCGCTGTACGCCACCCTCAGTGTTCCGCCGCGCTTCGGCGTCGAAGCGCTCGACGATGTGGCGGGGGCGCCCGCCCCACACGCGCTGAGCAGCCAGGCTGCACCGGAGGCGGAGAGGCCGAGCGCCATCGCGCGTGTCAGGAAGGACCGCCGGCTCAGAAGTCCTTGCTGCGCAAGGTGGATCAGTTCACTGATATGATTAGGAGTCGGCTCAGTTTGCATCCATCACAGCATCGTGCTGTGTCGTCGCCATCGGCATCCGATCGCATGCCCAGTCGTTCCCCGCCACATTTGTGGCGGGATGCACGACGCGTCGCACCACCAGCGAAAGGGCGAACGCCAGCTTTCAAGCAGTCGATTCAGCAGCGTGTACGCGAACGGATATCACGCGCTACAAGGGCCGGCATCGCCGACGAGTCCTAGTTGCCTCCGCCGCCAACCCGGGCGGGGGTGCGGGGACGGGGCAGACCGCGGCGCGGCTCCGGCTGGGGGCGCTCCTTGTCGGCGGTCTGCCAGGCGACCAGCAGCGTCGAAGCGTTGAAGATCGACGAGTAGGTGCCGGTGATGATGCCGATGAGCAGGGCGAGCACGAAGCCGCGGATGGAGTCGCCGCCGAAGAGGACCAGGGCGAGCAGCACGAAGGTGACCGTCAGCGCGGTGTTGAGCGAGCGGGTCATCGTCTGCACCGTCGACAGGTTGATGATCTGGTCGAAGGTGAGCCGTGGCCCGGTGCGCAGGTTCTCGCGGACCCGGTCGAAGACCACGATGGTGTCGTGGATGGAGAACGACACCGAGGTCAGGATGGCCGTGACGAAGAGGCTGTCCACCTCGCCGAGCGTCGAGAAATGGCCAAGGATGGCCCAAATGCCCGCGAGCACGAAGACGTCGTGAAGCAACTTGAGGAAGGTGGCCACGCTGAAGCGCCACCGCGAGATGGTCTGGGTGCGGAAGCGGAAGGCCAGGTACAGGGCGATCAGCAGCGACGACACCAGCACCAGGATGATCGCGGTGCGGACCAGGTCGGCGGCGATGGTGGGACCCACCTGCTGGAACTGGATCTGCTCGTGCCCGGTGCTGTCGGTGACATAACCGAACCGCTGGCCGAGGACCTGGATGATGTGCTGGGGCTTGTCGATCGAGGCGGGCAGCGTGCGGATCGAGAACGTGTTGTTCTTCTCGGCCTGCACGGTCGCCTGCAGTGCCGGCTCGGCGCTGGTCACGAGCTGGGTCACCGCCGCCTGGTTGGTCGGCGTCTTCAGGGTGACGTCGATGCGGTTGCCGCCGGCGAAGTCGAGGCCGAGGCGGAAGCCCCAGATGATGATCGCCAGGATGCCCGGGATGATGATCACCAGCGAGCCGAGGAAGAACAGGTTGCGCGACCTGACGATGTCGAACCTGCCCTTGGGCGGCTTCTCGACGAAGTCGGTGCGGATCGGTGTGTACAACGCCGGACGCCTCGCGGCGCGCCAGCGCAGGACGACGTTGAACAGCGACTGGGTGATCAGGATGGCGCTGAACATCGACACGGCGACGCCGAGGAAGAGCGTCAGCGCAAAGCCCTTGACCACGCTGCTGCCGAGCAGGTAGAGGATGCCGCAGGCCAGCATCGTCGACACGTTGGAGTCGCGAATCGCCGGCCAGGCACGACGGAAACCGGCCTCGACGGCCAGGCCGACGCTTCGCCCGTGCCGCAGCTCATCGCGGACTCGTTCGAAGATGAGCACGTTGGCGTCGACCGCCATGCCGACGCTGAGGACGAATCCGGCCAGACCGGCGAGGGTCACCGTCACCGGCACCAGCTTGTAGAGCGCCAGCACGATGCCGGCGTACATGAGCAACGCCAGCGAGGCGAGCAGGCCGGGGAAGCGGTAGTAGCCCGCCATGAAGAGGATGACGATGATCATCCCCACCAGGCCGGCGAGCAGCGAGCGGCGCACCGTGTCCTGGCCCAGGCTGGCGCTGACCTCGGTCGAGGAGATCGTGGAGATGTCGGCGGGCAGGGCGCCGGCGCTGATCTGCTGGGCGAGCTGAGTGGCGCCCGCCTGGGTGAA
Organism: Candidatus Dormiibacterota bacterium; assembly: GCA_035995545.1. GTDB lineage: Bacteria > Chloroflexota > Dormibacteria > Aeolococcales > Aeolococcaceae > DASRDZ01. The sequence goes on along the minus strand of DASYKI010000007.1, from coordinate 142,119 downwards.
GTTGCCGGTGATCTCCGTGGTCGAGCTCGACGGGCTGATCACCCCCGGCGCGGTGATGATCTGGGTGTCGAGGAAGATGGCGACGCGATTCTGCGGCGTTCCCTGTCCCGCGTTGAAGGCGGCCTGGGTGACCTTCCCCCATTCGTCGGCGCCCTTGGAGTCGAAGTTGATGGTCACCGCCCACTGGCCGCTCTGCGGGTCGACCACGGCGTCGGCCGACTTCACGTCGGAGGCGTCGAGCTTGTCGTCGATCTTCCAGTGGTACCCGGTCGGATAGACGCTGGGGTCGGCGAGCTGCGTCGGGTTGAAGAGGTTGTGCTGGTCGGCCAGGAACTGAGGATCCGAGGGGTTGGCCTGCCCGGCCACCGCCGTGGCGAAGTGCAGCTTGGCGGTGGTGCCGATGGTCTGGATGGCCTGCTGGATGCCGATGCCGGGCAGCTGGACCAGCACCTGGTCGGAGCCCTGTGCCTGCACCGTCGATTCGGCGACGCCGAGGCCGTTGACGCGCTGCGAGAGGATGGTGATCGTGCCCGCCTGGGCCTGCTCCATGGTTGCCCCCTTGGGCAGGCCGTTGCGGCAGTTGCTGCCGGCGGGGTCGTTGAAGCCCTTGCAGATGGCGATGACCAGCTCGGTGCCGCCCTGGAGGTCGAGGCCCTTGTGCAGGTAGAGGTCGTAGCCGCCGATGTGCGGCGTGGCACTCAGCTTCTGGCTGAGCGTCTTGTGCTCGACGAAGAAGCGGTAGATGTAGCTGTAGGTGTCGACGAACAGCGCGCCCAGGACGATTAGGACGACGGTGCCGATCCACCACCGATTGAGCCGGATCACGGCCGCGAACTATAGCCGACTGGGCTGCGCCGAGCCGCCGGGGAATCCACCCCACCCGCGAGCCCTTCCAGGACCTCGGCCCGGAAGCCCTCGAACGCGCCGCCGGCGATCGCCGCCCGCGCCCCGTCCATGAGCGTGCCCAGGTGGGTGAGGTTGTGCAGGCTGACCAGGCGATGGCCCAGGATCTCGCCCGCCTGGAAGAGGTGGCGCAGGTAGGCGCGGGTGAAGCCACCCGAGCAGGCGGGACAGGGACAATCCTCCTCCAGCGGCCGCAGCACCTCGCGATGCCGCGACTGGCGCAGGCTGAGCCGGCCGCCCGCGGTCAGCGCGGTGCCGTTGCGGGCCAGGCGGGTGGGCAGGACACAGTCGAACATGTCGATGCCCAACCCGACCATGGCCAGCAGCTCGGCGTCGGTGCCAAGGCCCATCACGTAGCGCGCCGTGGCCTCGGGGATCTCCGTCAGCGCGGCCCTGGCCATCGCCTGCATGAGGGGCGGCGGCTCGCCGAGGGCCAGGCCACCGATGGCGACGCCGTCGAAGCCCATGCCGGCGATCTCCCTCGCCGACTCCCGGCGCAGCACCGGGTCGAAGCCGCCCTGGGTGATGCCGAAGAGGAGGTGTCCCTCGCCGGGATGGGCCTCGCGGCAGCGCTCCGCCCAGCGGTGGGTGCGCTCGGTGGCCTCGCGGGTGGTCTGCGCGTCGGCGCCGAAGGCGACGGGGTGGTCGAGGCACATCACGATGTCGGCGCCGAGCCGGGCCTGCGCGCCGACCGCCTCCTCCGGGGTGATGCGCATGCGCGTGCCGTCGTAGGGGCTGACGAAGGTGGCGCCCTCGTCGTCGATGCCGGCGACGTCCTGCAGGCTGACCAGCTGGTAGCCGCCGCTGTCAGTGAGGATGGGGCCGTCCCAGCGCATCATCGCGTGCAGCCCTCCGGCGCGCTCGATGAGGTCGACACCGGGGCGCAGCAGCAGGTGGTAGCCGTTGCAGAGCAGGATGTCGGCGCCGGTGTCCTTGACCTCGTCGGGCATGCACGCCTTCACGGTGGCGTGGGTGCCGACGGGCATGAACGCAGGGGTGCGCACGTCGCCGTGCGGGGTGTGCAGGATGCCGGTGCGCGCGGCGCCGTCGCGGGCGTCGATGCGCAGGGGCGACAAGGGCGACGTCGGCGGCGTGTCCGCTGCAGCCTCGGTCATGCGCCGTCGTCGCGCCAGCAGAGCATGCAGTCGCCGAAGCTGAGGAAGCGGTAGCCGCTGCGCAGGGCGTGGTCGTAGGCGGTGCGCCAGCGGGTCGTGCCGGTGAAGGCGGCGAGCAGGACCAGCAGCGACGAGCGCGGCGCGTGGAAGTTGGTGAGCAGACCGTCGACGGCACGGAACCGCGAGCCCGGCCTGAGGTACAGGCGCGTGGCACCGCTGGCGGCGCGTACTCCGCCGTCCCCGGTGGCACAGGTCTCCAATGTCCGCACCGCGGTGGTGCCGACGGCGATGACACGGCCCCCGTGCTGCCGTGTGTGCGCGATCGCCTCGGCGGCGTGATGGGGCAGCTCGTAGCGCTCCTCGTGCATCTCGTGCTCGTCGATGCGCTGGGCGCGGATGGGCGCGAAGGTGGCCAGGCCGACCTCGAGGCGCACCGTCGTCGTGGTGATGCCTCGGTTGCGCAGGTCGTCGAAGATGCGCGGGGTGAAGTGCAGGCCCGCGGTGGGTGCGGCCGCGGACTCGGGGGCACCGCCGGCGTACACCGTCTGGTAGCGCTCGCGGTCCTGCAGCGTTGTGTGGATGTAGGGCGGCAGCGGGACGGTGCCGAGCTGCTCGATCAGCGCGTCGACCGAGGGAGCGCCGCTGTCGCTGTGGAAGCGGACGATGCGCGCGCCCGGGTGGCCGTCGCTCTCGCCCTCGACGGTGGCGTGCAGTCCATCGCCGAGGTGCAGGGTGCGACCAGGCTGCATGCGCCGGCCCGGCCTGACCAGGCACGCGTACCGCCCCTCCCCCACGCTCCGCAGGACGAGGATCTCGACACTGCCCCCGTTGTCCGTCTGCGTCCGCAGGCGTGCTGCGCGCACGCGGGTGTCGTTGAGGACGAGGAGGTCGCCGTCGCGGAGCAGGTCGGGCAGGTCGCGAAAGGCGCGGTCCTGCGGCGCGGCCTCGCCGGGCGGCAGGTGGAGCAGGCGCGAGCCGTCCCGCTCAGCCAGCGGAGTCTGGGCGATGCGCTCGTCGGGCAGCGCGTAGTCGTAGAGCGAGAGTTCGAGACACTCGGCGGCGATACTGCGGCTGGCCACGGCGACGACATCGCCTCAGAACAGGCGGGGCTGGGCGGCGTCGGGATCGGCGGCGGCGCCGGGGACGCCGGCGGGCACGGGCAGGCCGAGATGGCGGTAGGCGCCCGCGGTGGCCAGGCGGCCGCGGGGGGTGCGGGCGAGCAGGCCGAGGCGGATCAGGTAGGGCTCCACGACGTCCTCGACGGTGTCGGGGTCCTCCTGGACGGAGACGGCCACCGACTGCAGGCCGATGGGCTGCCCGGCCAGCGAGGTGCAGAGGACGCGCAGGACGCGGCGGTCGAGCTCGTCGAGGCCGTGCTCGTCGATGCCGAGCACCTCCAGCGCCGACTCCGCGACCGACTGGTCGATGTGGCCGTCGGCGCGCACCTGGGCGAAGTCGCGGGCGCGGCGGAGCAGGCGGTTGGCGATGCGCGGGGTGCCGCGCGAGCGCGAGGCGAGCAGCTCGGCGCCGGGTTCGTCGATGGCGATGCGGAGCAGGCCGGCGGAGCGGTGGACGATGCGGACCAGCTCGTCGGTCTCGTAGAAGTCGAGACGGAAGGTGACCCCGAAGCGGTCGCGCAGCGGGCCGCCCAGCGCACCGGCGCGGGTGGTGGCGCCGACCACGGTGAAGTGCTGCAGGCTGAGGCGCATGGGCTGGGCGCCGGCGCCCTTGCCGAGCACGTAGTCGAAGGTGAAGTCCTCCATCGCCGGGTAGAGCGCCTCCTCGACGGCGCGGCCGAGGCGGTGGACCTCGTCGATGAAGAAGACGTCGCGGGCGTCGAGGCTGGTCAGCGTGGAGGCGAGCATGCCCTGGTGCTCGATGGCCGGCCCGCTGGTGACCCGGATCTTCACGCCCATCTCGTTGGCGATGATCTGGGCCAGGGTGGTCTTGCCCAGTCCGGGCGGCCCGTGCAGGAGCACGTGGTCCAGGGCTTCCCCGCGGTGCCTCGCCGCTTCGAGCAGGATGTCGAGCTGCCCGCGCAGGGCGCGCTGGCCGACGAAGTCCTGCAGGCTGCGGGGGCGAAGGGCTGCTTCCTCGGCGCGCTCCTCGTCCATTTCGGCGGGGGTGACGACGCGCATGTCGCTCACGACGCCAGCGCCTTGTCGAGGTGGCGCAGCGCGGCGGCGACGACGTCGCTGACCGTGGCATCGGGGGCGAGCGACGGCGACACGGCAGCGACCGCCTGCTTCGCCTCCGCCTCGCGGAAGCCGAGGCCGCGCAGCCCGTCGATGGCGGTGGCGCTGACCTCGTGCACCTCGGGCAGGGGCAGCGGGCTCTCGCCGGCCAGCACGAAGCTGTCGAGCTTGCCGCGCAATTCGAGGATCACGCGCTGGGCGGTCTTGGGGCCGATCCCGGGGACGGTGCCGACCAGCCCGGCGTCGCCGCTGCGGATGGCGCGCACCAGGGTGGGCAGCTCGGCGCGGCCGAGGATGCCCAGCGCCGCCTTGGGGCCGATGCGCTCGACCAGCAGGAGCAGGCGAAAGAGACGCAGCTCCTGCGCGGTGGGAAAGCCGAAGAGGCGGATGGCGTCGTCGGCCACGCTGGTGTGGATGTGCAGCATCGCGTCGCCGCTGACGTCGCGCAGCGCGGTCAGGGTGCGCAGGTGGCAGAACACCTGGTACCCCACCCCGGACGGCGTCTCCACCACGACGCCGTCGTCGTCGAGAGCCACGATGCGTCCGCGCAGCAACGCGATCACGACGGCGACTCCCGCGCCTGTGCCGCCGCGATCGCCGCGGCCAGGCGGCCGCTCCCGTTCCCGCCACCACTGGCAGCAACTCGCACCGCTCCGCCGATCCGCGCGCGATGCACGTGGGTGATGGCGACAGCGCAGGCGTCGGCGGTGTCGTCGGGACCGGGGATGTCGCTGACGCGCAGCAGCGTGCGCACCATCCGCCCCACCTGCGGCTTGGTGGCGCCACCGTAGCCCGCGACGGACTCCTTCACCTGCATCGGGGTGTACTCGGCGACGTCGAGACCGGCGCGAGCCAGCGCGCAGAGCGCCACGCCACGCGCCTCGGCGACGCGCATCGCGGTGGTGCGGTTGGTGGCGAAGAAGAGCTGCTCCACCGCCGCGAGGTCCGGCGCGTGCTCGGCGACGAGCAGCGCGAGAGCATCGAACAGCACCGCGAGCCGGGCAGCGTCGGGCAGCGGCGGCTCGGTGACCACGCAACCGGCATGCACCAGACGCAGAGCCCCCGGTGCCCCCTCGATGACGGCGACGCCGGTCCTTGCCAGTCCGGGATCGACGCCGAGGACCCTCATCGGCGGCAGACGCTACCCGACGCTCTCGAGGACGTCATCCGGGATCTCCGCGTTGGCGTAGACCTGCTGCACGTCGTCGTGGTCTTCGAGGGCGTCGAGAAGGCGGAGCACGGCGGGTGCCTGCTTGGCGTCGAGCTCGACCGAGTTGGCCGGCTCCATGGTGATCTCGGCGGAGCCGACCTGGTAGCCGGCGGCCTCGACGGCGCGGCGCACGTCCTCGAAGCGAGCCGGGGCGACGGTGACCTGCACCGAGCCGCCCTCGACGCTGACGTCGCCGTCCTCACCCACGTCGACCGCATCGAGCACTTCGAGGGCGAGCTCCTCGGGGTCGCTCTTGCCGGGGGCGATGTCGACGATGCCGCGCTGGCTGAACATCCAGGCGACGCTGTTGGTCTCCCCCAGCGAGCCGCCGCTGCGCGTGAACAGGTTGCGCAGCGCGGCCACCGTGCGGTTGCGGTTGTCGGTGAGGACGTCGACCATCACGGCGACGCCGTGGGGCCCGTAGCCCTCGTAGCGGATGTCCTCGAGCTGGGCGCCGTCCTTGCCGCCGACGCCGCGCTGCACGGCGCGCTCGATGTTGTCGGCGGGCATGTTGACCTCCTTGGCCTTCTGGATGGCGAGGCGGAGGCGGAAGTTGGAGGTGGGGTCGGCACCTCCGTCGCGCGCGGAGACGGTGAGCTCGGCGGCGACCTTGGTGAAGATCTGGCCGCGCTTGGCGTCGACGATCGCCTTCTTGTGCTTGATCCCAGCCCATTTGCTGTGACCGGACATTGCGGGGGCCTCCAGCGTCCGCGGCGGCGCTGCGCGCACCGAACAGACGTTCAGATTCTACTGCGCTCGACGCACCTAGTCTACGACCTGGCGCTCCCGGGCCCCGGACGGAGCCGTCCTCACGCTCAGGCCGCCGCCCCATTGTGACGAACGCGGCTCGTGGACTTGACGCCGGCGGGCGCGCGCGTATTCTTGGAGTCAACAAGGACCCGGTTTCGCTTACGGAGGTACCGATCTGTAATGCGTACCGTCTGGCAATCTCTGAGGCGCGGTCGAGCCGAGGGGTGAGGCCCGGGATTCCGGGTCGTGCGCCGCGCCGCAGTGCCGGTCGTGCGAGGAGGAGCGGAAGGCTCCATCTGCCGCAAGGCAGCAGCTTCACGATCTGAGAGCACGCGGCGAGCGAAGGCAGCCGACCCGACGAAGAACGGGCCCAGCCACGCGGTCGCGTCCCCCGCAGTGGACGCATTCAGGCCCGGCTTCTTCCAGCCGGGCGCCGACTGATTGAATCGGCACACACGCAAGGCCGGGCGAATTGCCCGGCCTTGTTCTGTCCAGGCGACCGGCTCGGGGGGGTGCGGCCGACCGGCTTGTCCTAGCCGGTCAGTGGCGGGTTCGACACCGAGGGGTGATCGCGCCAGGCGAAGCGCAGCGGCCGATCCATCGCGCTGCTGATGCCGACCCGTGGGCCGCTCACGATGGGCACCCGGTGATCGCCGGCGAACACCTCGAGGCGCGACGCGGCGGACACGACGTCGAGGCCGTTGCCGGCGAGGTCGATGGCGAGGCCACGGCAGAGGTTGCCCGGCCCCCGAAGGAGATCGCGATGCGGGATGACCCGTGCCGTCCCCGCCGCCATCACGGCGCGCCGCACGGGGTAGGCGCCGCGCCGCGCGCGCACCGCGGCCTCGCCCGACTCCACGACCGCGGAGCGCAGCAGCACCGCGCCCGCGACGCCGTCCGACTCGGTGACCAGGTTGGCGCAGTGGTGCACGCCGTAGGACAGGTACACGTAGAGATGGCCGGCGGGCCCGAACATGATCGCGGCGCGCGGCGTCGGTCCGCGATGCGCGTGTGAGGCGGGGTCCGCCAGCCCGAGGTAGGCCTCGACCTCGACCAGCGTCGCCACGACTTCGTCCGCGCCGCCGCGATCGACCACCAGGCGGCAGCCGATCAACTCGCGGGCAACCTGCGGCGTGGGCCGCGCGAAGAAGTCCCGACCGAGCAGCCCCGAGGGCACGCCTACTTGCTGGCGACCGCGGTGGTGTCGGCGAGGTGTCCGGCGAGGCTCTCCGGCAGCGCCGGGCCGAAGATGGTGCGCACCGCCGGGTCGATGCCCGCGACGTGCGAGCCGATCAGCGAGTTGCGGACAGCACTGGCAGGATTCGAGTGGTCGGCGGGGATCTGCTGCGCGGTGGTGCTGGCGTGGGCGTCGCCGACGGCCAGGGCCACCATGGTGATGATGGCCACCTCGAACACGCCGATGATCAGGCCGCCGACGATGCCGCTGGTGCGGTCGAACATCAGCGAGATCAGCTTCTCGACCCGGTCGCGGTAGAGGGCACCGAGGATCTCCACCGCGGCGACGACGGCGAAGACGATGCCGACGTACATCCAGGCGCTGCTGTAGAGGTCGTTGGCGGCGCCGCCACCGCCGAAGAGGCGCAGCAGCCCGTTGCCCAGTGCCGTCGCCGCGGCGACGCCGCCGTACAGCCCGCCCAGGGCGATGGCGCGGCCGACGATGCCGTAGCGCCAGCCCAGCGCCATGTTGGCGAGGATCAGCAGCACGGCGCCGAGGTCGATCCACAGACTGGTCATCGCCGCACCTCGCCGCCGACGCGGACGCGCAGGGCGAGCGCGATGGCCTCGTGGACCTGCTGCGCCTCGGCGCTGGTGAGGGTGCGATCGGCGGCGCGATAGGTCATGCGGAAGGTCCAGCTCTTGCGGCCGGCGCCGAGGCGCTCGCCGCGGAACTCGTCGTACAGCTCGGCCGATTCCAGCAGCGGGCCACCGGCTTCCCGGATCGCAGCCAGCGCCTGGTCGGCGCGCGCCGAGGCGTCGACGACGACGGCGAGGTCCTGCACCACCGCCGGCATGCGCGGCGGAGTGCGGAAGCGCGGCACGCGTGGCGCCTCGGGGGCGACGGCGTCGAGGCGCAGCTCGGCCACGGCGACGCGGCCGCGCAGCTCGAAGGCGTCGAGCAGCTCGGCATTCAGCTCGCCCAGCACGCCGACGTCGTGTCCGTCGATGCGCAGGCGGCCGCTGCGTCCAGGCCGCAATCCGTTCACAGTCACCGGTTCCACCGCAAGGGAAGCTCCCGCGAGCTCATGGGAGAGCCACGCTAGCACCGACTGAATGTGGCGCAGACGCGCCGCTGCGAACTCGCCACCGGTGTCACCGGTCTGCGACACGAGTGACAGCAACAGCGGTTCCGCGGGAAGCGGCGTCAGCGCGGAATCTTTACCGTCGGGCGTGGTTCCCAGCGGTGCATGGGTGCGCTCGCCCTCCCAGAACACGCGCCCGACCTCGAACAGCGAGACGTCGGCGACGCCGCGGTTGAGATTGCCGGCCAGCGCCTGCAGCAGCCCGGGCAGGACGCTGATGCGCATCACGCTGCCGTCCTCGCTGAGCGGGTTGCGCAGCCGGATCGGGGTGCGCTCCTCCCCCACCCCGGTGATGCGCGAGGCCAGCGCCGGTGACTGGAAGGAGAAGGTGATCGCTTCGTCGAAGCCCGCGCCCGTGGCCACGTCGCGGACGCGATCCTCCAGCGGCGTCGCCGGTGCCAGGGCGCGGATGGGGCTGCGGCGTCCGGGCAGCGTCGAGGGGAGGCGCGCGTAGCCGAGCGAGCGGCCCACCTCCTCGGCGACGTCGACGGGGATGCTCACGTCGCGACGGAAGTGCGGTGGCGCCACGGTGAGGGCGCCGCCGTCCTGCTCGACGGCGAAGCCGAGGCGGGCCAGCGCCTCGGCAGCCTCGGAGGCGTCGATGTGCATCCCCAACACGCGCTCCAGCAGGCCCGCGGGGACCTCGATGGGCGCGATCTCCGGCAGCGGGCGCGGGTGCTCGTCGAGGCTGCCGCGCAGGACGCGTCCGCTGGCCAGCTCGGCGAGCAGGCCGGCGGCGCGGTCGATCGCCCGCGGCGGCAGGGTGTCGCTGAGACCCTTCTCATAGTGCGACGACGCGTCGCTGCGCAGGGCGAGGCGTCGGGAGGTGGCGCGAATCGTGGGGCCGTCCCACGACGCGGCTTCGAGGAGCACTGTTTTCGTCTTGCCGTCAACCGCGGTGCCCGCGCCGCCCATCACGCCGGCGAGTGACACCGGGAGATCGCCTGAGCACACCACCATGTCGTCGCCGGTGAGGGTGCGCTCCACGCCGTCGAGGGTGGCCAGCTTCTCGCCGTCGCGGGCGCGGCGCACCACGACGTCAGCACCACCACCACCGCCGGCCGCAGCGACGAAGCGGTCGTAGTCGAAGGCGTGCAGCGGTTGCCCCAGCTCGGCGGCGACGTAGTTGGTGACGTCGACGATGTTGTTGATGGGACGCAGCCCGATGGCACGCAGCCGGCGCTGCATCCAGGCCGGCGAGTCGCGCACCACGACGTCCTCGATGACGCGCACCATGAAACGCGGGCAGCCGCTGGGATCCTCCACCCGCACCGAGGCGCGTCCTTCGACGGGTGTCACCGACACCAGCGCCTCGGGCACCTCGTACCGCGGCTCGCGCAGCGTCTCGTGCAGCGCTGCGGCCAGCTCGCGCGCGATGCCAAGATGGCACAGGCAGTCGGGACGGTTGGGGGTGACCTCGATGTCCATCACGGCGTCGAGGGCGAGCACTTCGTGCACCGCCTGGCCGGGGGTGCCGTGATCGAGGACGAGGATGCCGTCGGCGTCGTCGCCCACGGCCAGCTCCACCGCGCTGCAGAGCATCCCCGGCGAGTGGTACTTGCCGCCGAACATGGCACGAACTTCGAGCGGCTTCTCCCAGCCGGGGAGCAGCACGCCGGGCGGCGCGTAGGGCACCAGGTCGCCGATGCGCAGGTTGGGCGCGCCGGTGAGCACGCGCACCGTCTCGCCGCCGGCCACCTCGATGCCGGCGAAGAGCACACCCTTGGTCGACTCGGGGACCTTGTCCAGCTCGAGGACACGCGCGACGACGACGCCCTCGGCGAGACGGTGCACCTCGTTGACCTCGGTGCCGGTGTCCACCAGCGCCTGGGCCAGCTCGTCGAGCGGTGCGTCCAGCTCGGCGTAGTCGCGCATCCATTGCACCGACGTCTTCATCGGTCGAGCACCTCTAGGACTGCCGGATGAAGCGGACGTCGTTCTCGTAGAGCAGGCGGACGTCGTCGATGCCGTAGGCGAGCTGGGCGATGCGCTCGATGCCCATGCCGAAGGCGAAGCCGCTGTAGCGGTTGGGGTCGACACCGCCGTTGCGGAGCACGTCGGGGTGCACCATGCCGGAGCCGAGGATCTCGATCCAGCCGCTGCCCTTGCAGGTGCCGCAGCCGTCGCCGCCGCAGACCATGCAGGACACGTCGACCTCCAGCGAGGGCTCGGTGAAGGGGAAGTGGTGCGGGCGCAGGCGGATGGCGCGCGCCGGTCCGAACATGGAGCGCGCGAAGAACTCCAGGGTGCCCTTGAGATCGGCGAGAGACACGTCCTCGTCGACGTAGAGACCCTCGACCTGGTGGAACATCGGCGAGTGCGTCGGATCGTTGTCGCGGCGGTATGTCTTCCCGGGCACGATCACCTTGAGCGGCGCGCCCAGCGCCACCATGGCGCGGATCTGCACCGGCGAGGTGTGCGTGCGCAGCAGCCGCGCGTCGTCGACGTAGAAGGTGTCCTGCAGGTCGCGCGCGGGATGTCCCTCGGGCTGGTTGACCAGCTCGAAGTTGTAGCGGTCGTACTCGATCTCGGGACCGCCGACGACCGTGTAGCCGAGATGGCCGAAGATGCGGCGGATGTCACGTGAGGCGCGCGTCACCGGGTGCAGCGAGCCACGCCGCAGCGGCGGCGGCGGCACGGTGAGGTCGATGGCCTCGTCGCGCACGGCGCGCTCCGCCGCCTGCGACTCGAGGGTGCTCTGGCGCTGTTGGAGCGCCTCCTCGACGCGCTCGAACAGGGCGTTGACGGTCTGCCCCATCTGCCGCTTGGCGTCGGGATCGGTCAGCTTGCCCAGGCCGCGGCGATGCAGGGTGAGCAGGCCGTCGCGACGCCCGATGTAGCGGTTGCGGATGTCCTCGAGGGCGTGCAGGTCGGCGGCGGAGGCGATCTCCTCCAGCGCACGTGCGGCGACGCCGTGGGCGCCCTCAGGACCCTCCACGCCACCGGCGGGCGTCGCGCCACCCGCCGCGCTGCCGGAGCTCACGCGGTGGGCAACGACCCGCGCGCCATCTCGACCAGGCTGGTGAACGCGGCGGCGTCGTGGACGGCGATCTCCGCCAGCATCTTGCGATTGACCTCGACCCCGGCGGCCTTGAGCCCGTGCATGAACTGGTTGTAGGCCATGCCGTTCTGGCGCGAGGCGGCGTTGATGCGCGCGATCCAGAGCGAGCGCATGTCGCCCTTGCGCTGCTTGCGGTCGCGGTACGCGTACGCCAGCGAGTGCATGACCGCCTCGTTGGCGGGCTTGAACAGCCGGCGATGGGTGCCGCTCATCCCCTCGGCGAGCTCGAGGACCTTCTTGTGGCGGGCGCGGGCGGTGACGCCTCGCTTGACACGTGCCATCCCAGTTTCTCCTCGGCTCTACTTCTTGTCCAGGTAGGGGGCGACGCGAAGGATGTTGCGCACGTCCGTCTGGGCCACCGGCTCGAGGCCGGAGAAGAGCCGCTTCCGCTTGGCGCTCTTCTTCTGGAGGATGTGCGACTGCATCGCGTGGCGCCGCATCACCTTGCCGCCGGCGGTGACGCGGAAACGCTTCTGCGTCCCCTTATGGGTTTTGATCTTGGGCATTGTTCTCGGTGCTCCGGGTTGTCGTCGATGTGGCTGCCTGGGGCTCGGGGGCCTGGGCTGCCTGGGGTTCGGTGGCTACCTGCGCGGGCTGAGGCTCGGGCGCAGCCTGCGCGGGCTGGGGCTCGGGCGCATCCTGCGCGGGCTGCGGCTCTCCCGCCGCCTCCGGCTGTCCCGGCTCGGCGGCGCCCTGCGGGCCGCGTGACGCCTTCTTGCTGAGCGGGCTCATGATCATGATCATGTTGCGCCCCTCCACCAGCGGGTTGCGCTCGATGGTGGCGACTTCCTTGAGCTCGTTGGCCATGCGGTCGAGGAGCCGGCGTCCGTACTCCTGGTGGACCATCTCGCGGCCGCGGAACATGATCGTGAGCTTGACCTTGTCGCCCTCCTGGAGGAAGTGGCGGACGTAGCCGAACTTGGTCTGGAAGTCGTGTTCCGAGATCTTGGGGCGGAGCTTCATCTCCTTGAGGCGGACGACGTTGTGCTCCCTGCGGCTCTCCTTCTCGCGCTTGAGCGCTTCGAACTTGAACCGGCCGTAGTCCATGAGGCGGGCCACCGGCGGCTGCGCCTGTGGGGCCACCTCGACCAGGTCCAGCTCACGCTCCTGCGCGATCTGCCGGGCCCTCTCGATGGGGACGATGCCGAACGCCTCGTTGGTCGTGTCGTCGAACAGCCTCACCTGGGGGATGCGGATCTGCTCGTTGATGCGCAACTCTCGGAATGCGATTTGTCGAGGTCCTCCGAAAATGAAAAAACTGGACAGCGACCGCTATCCAGTGGACGGTTTCTGGACCTCCAAGGCAAGCCCGGGAGGTGTGCCGGGTACCGGGCCCCGGCATCTTTGCGGCCCCCCTCGCGGGGGCGCCAAGGGCGCGACTATAGCACGGGTGGCTCCGCGGTCAATCCGCCGCGCGGCGGGCTCGCTGCGGCGGCGCCGCCTCGGGGCCGCGCTTGGCGGCCTCGCCGCGGAGCTTCTCGACCAGGCCGGGCACGGTCATCTCGGTGATCGCCTCCTCGGCGGGAAGGCGGGTGTCGCGCACCCGGATCACGCCGCTGCCGCTCTCCACGTCCTGGCGGCCGACCACGACCACGTAGGGGACGCGCTGCACCTCGGCGTCGCGCACTCGCTTGGACATGCGCATGCCGGGATGGTCGCTCACCTCGACGCGCAGGCCGGCGGCACGGAGCTGGCCGGCGATGTCGGCGACGAAGGCCATCACCTCGGGCGCGTCGTCCTGCACGGGCACGACGGCCACCTGCACCGGCGCCAGCCAGAGCGGGAAGTCGCCGGCGTAGTGCTCGAGGAGAATCGCGAAGAAGCGCTCCACCGAGCCGAAGAGGGCGCGGTGGATCATGATCGGCCGCACCTTCTCCCCCGTCGGCCCGACGTAGCCGAGGTCGAAGCGCTGGGGGAACTGGAAGTCGGCCTGGATGGTCGACATCTGCCAGGTGCGGCCGATGGCGTCGTGCGCCTGCACCGAGATCTTGGGGCCGTAGAAGGCGCCGCCGCCCTCGTCCATGACCAGCTCCAGCCCCATCTTCATGGCGGCGCGGCGCAGCGCCTCGGTGGCCTCCTCCCACTCCTCGTCGCTGCCCACCGCCTTGCCCGGCGGCTTGGTGGACAGCTCCAGGTAGAAGTCGGTGAGCCCGAAGTCGCGCAGCAGGTCGAGGACGAACACCAGCAGTGAGTGCAGTTCGGTGTCGAGCTGCTCGCGGGTGAGGAAGATGTGCGCGTCGTCCATGGTCAGGCCGCGCACGCGGGTGAGACCGTGGATGACGCCCGACTTCTCGTAGCGGTACACCGAGCCGAACTCGAAGAGTCGCAGGGGTAATTCGCGATAGCTGCGCTGCCGGCTCCGGTAGATGAGGATGTGGAACGGGCAGTTCATCGGCTTGAGGTAGTAGTTGGTGCCGCCGTCGAGCTCCATCGGCGGGAACATGCCGTCGGCGAACCACTGCAGGTGTCCCGAGGTCTCGAACAGGTCGGACTTGGTGATGTGCGGCGTGTTGACGAACTCGTAGCCCGCAGCCTCGTGGCGCTGCCGCGAGTAGTCCTCCATGATCCGGCGCACCAGGCCGCCGCGCGGATGGAAGATGGCGAGGCCGCTGCCGATCTCCTCGGGGAAGGAGAAGAGGTCGAGCTCGCGTCCCAGGCGCCGGTGGTCGCGGCGCTCCGCCTCGGCGATGCGGTCGAGGTACGCCTGCAGCTCCTCGTCGCTGAACCATGCGGTTCCGTAGATGCGCTGCAGCTGCTCGTTGCGCTCGTCGCCACGCCAGTAGACACCGGCGACGCGCTGCAGCTTGACGGCCTTGAGCCACCCGCTGTCGGGCACGTGCGGGCCGCGGCACAGGTCGACGAAGTTGCCGGTGCGGTACACGCTCACCTCGGCGACCTCGGGCGGGATGCGGTCGATGATGTCGACCTTGAAGGGCTGCCCCATGTCGTCGAACGTCGCGCGCGCCTGCGCGCGAGGCATCACCTCGCGCACGAATGGAACGCGCTGTGACGCCTTCTGCTTCATGCGCTTCTCGATGCGCGCCAGGTCCTGCTCGCTGACGGTGCGGCCCTCGGGCAGGCGGAAGTTGTAGAAGAATCCGTCGCTTGTCGCCGGGCCGACGTCGTACTGTGCACCGGGGAAGAGCTCGGTCACCGCCGCGGCCATGAGGTGGGCGGCGCTGTGGCGCAGGATCTCCAGGGTGGGGTCGGCGGGGCTGTCGATGGGCAGCCCGGCTTCGGAAGCGTCGTCGACGTCCTCGTCCGGCATAGCGGCGCATTGTACCCAGCGCTGCCAGGCTCTCCCCTCCCACGGAGGCGGCCCCACCGAGGGGCAGGGCGGGTGGGGCCGCCGGTGGGAGAGTTGCCTAGACGACCAGGCGCGACATGCCGGCCGGCACGTCCTCACGCCCCTCGCAGAGGATCTCGAGGAGCGCCTCGGGGTTGACCGGCGGCGCGAAGGTCAGCTGGAGCTGGCGGGCCATGGGGAGCACCGGGCGGCGGCTGGCACGGCGCGCCTGGGTGCGCAGCTTCTCGAGTCGCTCGGGGTCGATGGAACAGCAGCGGACGCTGCAGTACTTCGCCGTCGGCTTGTTGACGCCGGCGTTGCACCCGCGCCGCGCGCAGACGCGCCGCGGAGCGGACGAGGAAGGGCGGACGTCGGTGCTGCTGTCGTCCATAGGGGACGTCAGTCTACGTCCGCCCCTTCGCGCCATGTCAACGGGTTGTTAACCACCCCTTCACTACGAATGGCCCGTATCGGCCGCCTGCGCTGTGCACGGTCAACGGGATGCATCCTGTTGATTCTGTGGACAACTCCCGGACGGCACTTCGCAGGTGCTCGGGAGAGCTGTGAACGGCCTGTTGACAAGCGGTGCATGGAGGGGCCCGGTTACGGCCCTGTGACAACTCTGGGAGGGCGTGCGAGGGTGTCCTCCCCCGCCTTGGACGCGTCGATCGCCGCTATGTTCGCCGCGCGGGCCGGGCGTGGTAGCTTTCCGAGTATATGTCGTCATTGGCCGTAACGCAGTGACACTGCAATTGCGTTCCGGCACAACGAAAAGAACGCCGGCACCACGCGATGGGGTGCCGGCGCTCCTGCAAGGGGCCTGACGATTTCAGACGGGTGGGCTCAGCTCCAGTCGGCCTCCGACCAGGACTGACCGCTCCAGCTCTGCCCCGACCAGGACTGACCGCTCCAGCTCTGGCCCGACCACGACTGACCGCTCCAGCTCTGGCCCGACCACGACTGGCCGCTCCAGCTCTGGCCCGACCACGTCTGTCCGTTCCAGGTGCCGCCCGACCAGGACTGACCGGCCGCCTCCAGCTGCGCCATGGCGGCGGAGTTGAAGGAGCTGCCGAAGATGTCCTTCTCGCCGGTGAGGCTGATGCCGGAGTCGCTGTCGGTGACGCGCAGCGAGCCGCGCGCGCCCTGCAGCGTTCCGGTGCCCTGCGACGGCGCCCAGGTCTGCTTGTAGAGCGTGGAGACGCTATTGCTTCCCGCGCTGCGCAGGTTCAGCTCGCCGCTGCCCTGCTGGATGGCGGGATAGGCGGTCGTCGTCGCCAGCAGGCCGAGACCGAGCAGGCCGCCGTTGGTGTAGGTCAGCGGCGTCGCCGTCTTGGTCAGCAGGCGCTTGACCATGTCGGGCGTGTAGGCCGGGTGCTGCGAGATGACCAGCGCCGCTGCGCCCGACATCACCGCGGTGGCCTGCGATGTGCCGCTGCCGCGGAAGAAGCGGCCGCCCACCGTGGCCGTGCCACCGAACTGCTGGTCGATGGTCGATCCTGGGTTGCGCAGGCTGGCGATGTGCACACCCGGCGCGAGCAGGTCGGGGTTGCGAGCGCCGTTGCCGCTGGCCGAGAAGCCGGCCGGCGAGTCGTCGCTGGGCGACACGGTGCCGTTGGTGTCGGCGGCGCCGACCGCGATGACGTACGGGTCGCTGGCGGGGTCGGAGACACCCAGCGCCGCGGAACCACCGTTTCCGACAGCGGCGACCACAACGATGCCGTTGCGCCACGCCACCTCGGCCGCGAAGGCGAGAGGATCGAGCACGTACGGCTGAGTGCTGTCGGTGCCGAAGGACAGGTTCAGCACCCGGATGTTCATGCCGTTGTCGGTGCGGTGCTGCACCACCCAGTCGATGCCGGCGATGACCTGCGAGACGTCCACGGCGCCGCCGGAGTCGGCGACCTTGACGTTCACCACCCGCGAGTCGGGCGCGATGCCGATGAAGTTCGTCTTGTCGTAGGCGTAGGCGCTGCCGGCGACGACGGCGTCGTCACGTCCGGCGATGATGCCGGCCATGTGCGTGCCGTGCCCGTAGGCGTCCAGGTACGTGCGGCCCGGGACCTGCGAGTCGAAGGACAGGTCGGGCCCGTTGATCACCTTGCCCGGCGTGGTGAGTCCGTTGACGGGGACCACACCGGAGTCGATGAGGGCGACGTCGACGCCCTTGCCGGTGAAGCCATGGTTCCAGTAGGAACGGGCACCGGTCGTCTCCGCCGTGCTGTACAGCGAGGCGGAATCGGTGGTCTGGTCGTAGCCGTTGACCAGCGAGGTGAGCTGCAGCGGCGCGTCGACGCTGACCTCCATCACGCCCGGGGTCGCGCGCAGCCGGCCGACGTCGTTGGCGTTGACCACGGCGGCGAAGCCGTCGATCATGCCGAGGTGCCGGCCGACGCGGCCACCCAGCCGGGCGACCAGGTTCTCCGCCGCCTGGCCGGAGGCGGCGCTGCCGCGCACGATGACGGCGGTGGGAGCGCCGCCCGCGCTGGCGACCATCGGGGACACGGCAGGACCCAGCGCCATGGCGCCGAAGCCGGCGAGCGCAGTCGCGAACGCGATGCGTGCCCCCGCCTGCCGTCGTTCCCAACTCCACCCATTGGTTACGGACATGGTTCCCCCCGTGTCTCTCTCGCTGCTGCTCAGCCCTTGTGGGCAGTGGTGCCCATGGTCGAGGATGGGTCCTGACGGCCGACCGGCGACCCTGCCGCGGGACGTCGCACACGTTGTAACGGCGGAGTCGCGGCCGCTGCGCGCCACGGTCGCGAACGCCGCAAACCATCGAAACAGTCAGGCGACAGTGGGAGGACGCGATGGGTCCGGTCGAGCTGCTCCGTCGCTGGCCGGTTCTGCGCCAGCTCACCGAGAAGGACCCGCTCGGCTTGGGCCGCGCCGCGCAGTCGGAGAAGACGCGCCGCCTGCAGCCGCGCACCGCCGGCGCCGACCGCGTCGTCGACTCGATCTGCCCCTACTGCGCGGTGGGCTGCGGCCAGAAGGTGTTCGTCAAGGACGAGGAGGTCATCCAGATCGAGGGTGACCCGGCCAGCCCCATCTCCCGCGGTCGCCTCTGTCCCAAGGGCGCGGCCAGCCGCAGCCTGGTGACCAGCCCGCTGCGCGAGCACCGCGTCAAGTACCGGCGTCCTCACGGCACCGAGTGGGAGGACCTCTCCCTCGAGGCGGCGATGGACATGATCGCCGACCGCGTCATCGCCACCCGCGCGGCGACCTGGCAGGCGAGCATCGAGGTGGACGGTCGCGAACGCGCCTGCAACCGCACCCTGGGCATCGCCTCGCTGGGCGGCGCCACCCTCGACAACGAAGAGAACTACCTGATCAAGAAGCTCTTCACCGGTCTCGGCGTGGTGCAGGTCGAGAACCAGGCGCGAATATGACACAGCTCCACGGTCCCCGGTCTGGGGACGAGCTTCGGTCGCGGTGGCGCCACCACCTTCCAGCAGGACCTGCAGCACGCCGGCTGCATCCTCATCGAAGGCAGCAACATGGCCGAGTGCCACCCGGTGGGATTCCAGTGGGTGATGGAGGCCAAGGAGCGCGGCGCCACCGTCATCCACGTCGATCCCCGGTTCAGCCGCACCAGCGCGCTGGCCGACATCCACGTGCCCATCCGCGCCGGCACCGACATCGCGTTTCTCGGCGGCATCATCCACCACATCCTCGAGAACGACCTCTGGTTCCACGACTACGTGCTCGAGTACACCAACGCGGCCAGCATCGTCGGCGAGGACTTCCGCGACACCGAGGATCTCGACGGCGTGTTCAGCGGCTTCGACCCGGACACCCGCGCCTACACCAGCACGAGCTGGATGTACGAGGGCATGGCCACCAGCGCGGCCCCGGGCAGCGGCGAGCCCGTGTCCCACGCGGCGGGCGAGAACACCGGGTCGGGCGGCATCCAGCTCGCCCACCACGAGCCGCAGCAGGACCGCACCCTGCAGCACCCGCGCTGCATCTTCCAGCTGCTGCGCAGGCACTACTCGCGCTACACGCCCGAGATGGTGGCGCGCATCTGCGGCATCCCCGAGGATCAGTTCGCCCGGGTTGCGGACGCCCTCTGCAGCAACTCGGGACGCGAGCGCACCTCGGCGATCGTCTACGCGCTGGGCTGGACGCAGCACACCGTCGGGGTGCAGACGATCCGCACCGCGGCCATCGTGCAGGCGCTGCTGGGCAACATCGGGCGACCGGGCGGCGGCATCCTCGCCCTGCGCGGACACGCCAGCATCCAGGGTTCCACCGACATCCCCACGCTGTACAACCTGCTGCCCGGCTACATCCCCATGCCGCACGCGGCCTGGATCGACGACCTGAGCGACTTCATCGAGAAGAACTCGTCGAAGGCGGGGTACTGGGCCTACATGGACCACTACGTCGTCTCGCTGCTCAAGGCCTACTACGGCGACAGCTCGACGCCGGCCAACGACTGGGGATTCGGCTACCTGCCGCGCATCGACGCCGACCACTCGGCGTACGTGTTCACCAAGGGCATGTTCGACGGCGGCGTCAAGGGCTTCTTCGTCCTCGGCGAGAACCCGGCGGTGGGCTCGTCGAACGGGCGCTTCAACCGCATGGCCATGGCCAACCTCGACTGGATGGTGGTGCGCGACCTGGTCGAGGTGGAGACGGCCTCGTTCTGGCGCAACGCGCCGGAGATCGAGAGCGGCGAGCTGAGAACGGAGGACATCGGCACCGAGGTGTTCTTCATGCCCGCCGCCGCGCACACCGAGAAGAACGGCAGCTTCACCAACACCCAGCGCCTGCTGCAGTGGCACCACGCCGCCGTCGAGCCCGCGGGCGATGCCCGCAGCGACCTGTGGTTCATGTACCACCTCGGCCGCATCATCCGCGAGAAGCTGCACGGCTCGGTCGAGCCACGCGACCGCGGCATCCTCGCGCTGGCCTGGGACTATCCCGTCGAGGGACGCCTCGACGAACCCAGCGCCGAGGCGGTCCTGCAGGAGATCAGCGGGCGCAAGGCGGATGGCTCGTTCCTGTCCGCGTACACCGAGCTGAAGAGCGACGGCAGCACGTCGTGCGGCTGCTGGATCTACAGCGGCTGCTATGCGGACGGCGTCAACCAGACGGCGCGGCGCAAGCCTCACACCGAGCAGAGCTGGGTGGCGCCGGAGTGGGCCTGGGCCTGGCCGGACAACCGGCGCATCCTCTACAACCGCGCCTCCGCCGACCCCGACGGCAAGCCCTGGACGGACAGGCTGCCCTACGTGTGGTGGGACGAGGAGCAGCAGAAGTGGACGGGAAAGGACAAGCCGGACTATCCCCTCGACAAGGCACCCTCATACGTGCCCCCCGACGACGCGCGCGCCGAGAAGGCGATCAGCGGACGGGAGCCGTTCATCATGCAGAGCGACGGCAAGGCCTGGCTGTACGTTCCCGACGGGCTCAAGGACGGCCCCATGCCAACCCACTACGAGCCCCAGGAGAGCCCGGTGCCCAACGCGCTGTACGGCGCGGCGACGAGCAACCCGGCGCGGCAGATCGTCTCGCACCCGCTGAGCCCGTTCAACCATCCCCCGGACCGTCCCGTCGCCGATGACGTCTTCCCCTACGTGGCCACCTCGTACCGGCTCACCGAGCACCACACCGCGGGCGGCATGAGTCGCTTCGTCGCCTACCTCTCGGAGCTGCAGCCGGAGTTCTTCTGCGAGGTGTCGCCGCAGCTGGCAGCCGAGCGCGGGCTGCGCCACGCCGGGTGGGCCACCATCGTCACCGCACGCACCGCCATCGAGGCGCGGGTGATGGTGACACCCCGGATGCAGCCGCTGCGCGTGCAGGGCCGGGTGATCCACACCGTGGGACTGCCGTGGCACTGGGGACAGAACGGGCTGAGCACCGGCGACTCCGCCAACGACCTCTTCCACCTCAGCCTCGACCCCAACGTGCACATCCAGGAGTCGAAGGCGATCACCTGCGACATCCGTCCGGGACGGCGTCCGCGCGGCCCCGCGCTGCTGGCGCTGGTCGACGACTACCGGCGCAAGGCCGAGGCGGCGGCGCCATGAGCGGCACCATCGTCACCCACGACATCGACATCAGGTCGCACGACAGCGACGGCACCCCACGGCACATGGGCTTCTTCACCGACACCTCCATCTGCATCGGATGCAAGGCCTGCGAGGTCGCCTGCAAGGAGTGGAACCACGTTCCCGAGGACGGGCTCACCTTCACCGGCGAGTCCTACGACAACACCGGCAGCATCGGCGCCAACTCGTGGCGGCACGTCGCCTTCATCGAGCAGCTCAAGCCCCTGGAGATGGCCGACTCGCAGGGCACCGGCGGGCTGCGCTGGCTGATGGCCAGCGACGTGTGCAAGCACTGCTCCAACGCTGCCTGCCTCGACGTCTGTCCCACCGGCGCGCTGACCCGCACCGAGTTTGGCACCGTCATCGTGCAGTCGGACGTGTGCAACGGCTGCGGCTACTGCGTGCCCGCCTGTCCCTTCGGCGTCATCGACCGCCGCGAAGAGGACGGGCGTGCCTGGAAGTGCACCCTCTGCTACGACCGGCTGCGTGGCGACATGGAGCCGGCGTGCGCGCAGGCCTGTCCCACCAAATCGATCCAGTTCGGGCGCATCGACGAGCTGCTGCGCATCGCGGACGGCCGCGTCGAGACACTGCACGCGCGCGGCGAGTCGCAGGCGCGGCTCTACGGTGCCGACCGCGGCGATGGCGTGGGTGGCTTCGGCGCCTTCTTCCTGCTGCTCGACGAGCCCGAGGTGTACGGCCTCCCGCCCGATCCGGTGGTGACCACGCGCGATCTCGGCCGCGTGTGGAGCATGGCCGGTGCCGCGGCGCTGACCATGATCGCCACGGTGGGCGCCGCGCTGCTGCGCGGGCGGCGATGACGGTCGAGCGGACCGGCGTCGAGCAAACCACGGCGGCGCGGCCGCGGCGCCGCGGCGGCCGTGGTGGGCGCGGCGAGGTCGCCATGGTTCCCGAGGCGACGCCGACGTCGTACTACGGACACCCGATCATCAAGCCGCCGATCTGGAAGCCGGAGGTCGGCGTCTACCTGTTCACCGGTGGCCTGGCCGGGGCGTCCGCACTGCTGGCCACCGCGGCGCGCCATCGCGGCAACGACGTGCTGGCGCGGCGTGCGCTGCTCATCGCCTTCGCCGGGGTGACGGTGAGCCCGGTGCTGCTGATCATGGACCTGGGCGTGCCGCGGCGCTTTCTCAACATGCTGCGCGTGGCCAAGGTGACGTCGCCGATGAACGTCGGCACCTGGCTCCTCAGCGCGGCGGGGGCGAGCACGGGCGTGGCGGCGGCGTGCGAGGTGCTCGGCATCCTGCCGCGGGTGCAGCGCGTCGCCGAGACGTCGGCGGGGCTGCTCGGCCCGCCGCTGGCGACGTACACGGCGGTGCTGCTGTCCGACACCGCCGTGCCGGTGTGGCACGGGGCTCGATACGAGCTGCCCTTCGTCTTCGCGGGCAGCGCCCTGGCATCGGCGGGGGCTGCGGCGGCGGTGCTGACCCCGGCGCGGGACGCCGAGCTGGCGCGTCGCGTGGCGGTGGCCGGCGCGGTCACCACGCTGACCGGGATGCAGGTCATGGAGCGCCGCCTGGGCGACCTCGCCGAGCCGTTCCACAGCGGTCCTGTGGGGCGATTCGCGCGCGCGGCCAAGCTGCTGGGCGCGGGCGGCGCCGCGGCGCTTGCACTGGGCGGGCGGCGGCGGCCGGTGGCCGTGGCCGGCGGCCTCTCGGTGCTGGCCGGGGCGATGTGCGAGCGCTGGTCGATCTTCACCGCCGGCAGGGTGTCGGCGAGCGATCCCCGGTACACCGTCGAGCCACAGCGGCGCCGGCTGGCGAGCGGCGGCTGACTCCCAGGCGGGGCGCGCTGCTAGTCTATTTCACTACAGCGTTACTATCACCTTTCGGGAGGATCTGCCGTGCCAACGCGCGCCGACGCCACCACCGTCCTGATCCAGGATCACCGCACTGTCGACGAGCTCTTCAAGCGCTTCGAGAAGACCACCGAGCGCGCCCACACCGCGCGCCGCGAGCTGGTCGACAGCATGATCCGCGAGCTCTCCGTGCACGCGGCCATCGAGGAGCAGGTCTTCTACCCCCGCTGCAAGGCGAAGGGCAAGGAGATCAAGGACGAGATCCTCGAAGCCCTCGAGGAGCACCACGTCATGAAGGAGGTGCTCGCCGAGCTGGAGGGCATGCCGGTCGAGCACGAGCGCTTCGGCGCCCGGGTGACCGTGCTCATCGAGCTCACCCGCCACCACGTCGAGGAGGAGGAGGGCGAGCTCTTCCCGCACGTCAGAAAGGCCTTCAGCAGGGACGAGCTGGTCGAGATGGCCGAGGAGCTGGAGGCCGTGCGCGCGGTGGCTCCGACGCGGCCGCATCCCAACGCGCCCGACGAGCCGCCGGCCAACCTGGCCAACCTGGGTGCCGCGGCGGTCGACCGCACCCGCGACCTCGGCGACCAGGCCGTCGAGACGGTGGGCAAGGTGGTGCGCGAGGTGCGCAGCGGGGCGGGCAAGAGCCGCCGCTAGGCCGCCAGCACCAGGCGCGGCGCGGCTGCGGCCCGTCAGTGGTCGAAGGTGGCCAGGCTGACGAAGCCGTAGCCGCGCGCGCGCAGGGCGTCGATGACCTGGGGCAGGGCGTCGGCGTCGAGCGTGGTGCCGTCGGGGGCAGAGCCGACGTGCATCAGCACGATCTCGCCGCCGCCGAGGCTGCGCAGGACGCGCTGCACCACGCTGGCCGCAGACTGTCCGGCCCTGCGGCCCTCCCAGCCCAGGGTGTCGACCGTCCAGCCGATGGCGCCGTAGCCCTGAGCGTGGACGTCCTGCAGGGTGCGCGTGTCGCTGTCCCCGTAGGGGAAGCGGAAGAGCGGACGCGGGTCCTGCCCGGTGGTGTCGCGGATCGCCTGCTCGGCCTGGGTGAGCTCGGTGGCCACCGCGGCGTCGGCGAGCGCGGGCAGGTGGGCGTGCGTCTGGGTGTGGTTGCCGACGGCGTGGGCGCCGCTGATCGCCTGCGCCTCGGAGGCGTACTGCCGGGTCCACAGCCCGGTGAGGAAGAAGGTGGCGGGCACGTGCTGCGTCGCCAGAGTGGTCAGGATGCTGGTCACGCCCGCGTCGTTGCCTCCGGCGTCGAAGGTGAGCGCGACGACGTGGGAGGTTGTGGGCAGCCTCGTCCAGATCGGTCCGGCCAGCGACAGCGGGGGCTGGGCGTGCGGGCTCGCGGCTGTGCCGCTGGTCGGGGTCGCCGCCGCCGGTGCCACCGGCCTGGCCGACGGCGTCGCCGTGCTGCCGGCGGAGGCGCCCGGCGCCGTCGCGGGTGGCGCGGACGTGTCGGGGAGAAGGGAATACTGCGTCGAGGTGGCGACCCCGGTCGCCGCAGGCACGGTGTCGCTGCAGGCGCAGAGCAATCCGGCCACCGCCGCCAGGAGAGCCTGTGCCCGGTGGCGACGCGAGAGCTGCCCCATCTGGGCCCAAGGGTAGCGCGGTGCGGCCGTGCGACCGGCAACGGCACGCCGTCCTCGAGGGCGCCCTGGTGTTGTTGCCGGGGCGTCGGGGCGGCGTCACAGGTGGCCGATAGGCTGGGGACGATGCTCCCCCCAGGCACCCGGCATCTCTGTGGCGTGCTCGCCGCCCTGTCGACGGCCGCGGTTGCCTGCCTGGCGGCGCCTGCGGCGGTGGTGGCCGCTGCTGCAACGGCGGTGGGCCCCTGTCCCATGCTTCCGGCCGACAACGTCTGGAACACCGACGTCTCGGGACTCCCGGTGCACCGCATGAGCGCCGCCTGGCTGGCCGCCAGCGGCGCGGGTGGCGGGCTGCACATCCATCCCGACTGGGGGCCGTCGGGCGGGCCGGTCGCCTACGGCATCCCATGGCAGCTCGTCGACGCGTCGCACCAGAAGGTGGGCGTGGGCTTCGACTACGCGCCGGAGAGCGACCCGGGGCCCTATCCGCTCGGCTCCGACACGCCCATCGAGGGCGGCGACCAGAGCAGCGGCGACCGCCACGCCCTGGTCGTCGACACCAGCACCTGCCGCCTGTACGAGACGTACGACACCCACTACGCGCCGGGGGGCGCCTCGCACGCGGGCTCCGGTGCGGCGTTCGACCTGCGCTCCAACGCGCTGCGCCCGGCCACCTGGACCAGCGCCGACGCCGCCGGCCTGCCCATCCTGCCCGGCCTGGTTCGCCTCGCCGAGGTGCGCGCCGGCGCCATCCGCCACGCCATCCGCTTCACCGTGCAGCGGACCGACCGGTCGTTCCTGTGGCCGGCCCGCCACCAGGCGGGATCGGCGGGCGACCCCTCCCTGCCACCGATGGGTGCGCGCTTCCGGATGAAGAGCGGCGTCGACATCTCGCGCTTCAGCCACGACGCCCAGGTGATCCTCACCGCCATGCAGCACTACGGCCTGATCGTCGCCGACAACGGCAGCAACTGGTACTTCCAGGGCGACACCGACCCCGGCTGGGGGACCGCGGTGCTGTCGGAGCTGAAGAGCGTCCCCGCCGCCGACTTCGAGGCGGTCGACGAAGCGTCGCTGATGATCGACCCCAACTCGGGACAGGCGCGGCAGGGTGTCGCGGTTGCGCCCGCACCCCCTCCCCCACCGCCGCCCGCAGCCGCCAGGCCGCCCACCGCGCCGCCCGCCACCGCGCCGCCCGCCACCCCGGACCCGACGTTGCCGCCAACTCCGGCAGCAACTCCGGCGCTCGCGCCGGCGCCCGTGGCGGCGCCGAGTCCCACCGCGAGCGCGGTGCCGCGGCATGACGCCGTGGCGGTGGGCGCCGCGGTGCCCGCGTCGAGCCACGCCGCACATCCGCCCGCGGCACTCATGGTGCTCGCCGTGCTGGCGGGCATCGCCGGTGTCGCCGCGGCCGGCGGCGGGGCCATCCTGGCCCGGCGGCGCTCGACCTCGGGCTAGGCGCCGTCCCCGCGGCGGCGCGCCCACACGCCACCGGCCAGCAGCAGCGCGGCGAGACCGGCCGCTCCCGCCGCACCGACCGGCGCCGACGTGTTGGGCAGGTTCACCCCGGGCGAGACCGCGGCCGGCGACTGCGTGGCCTGCCCCGCCGGTGTGACGGTGCCCGGTGTCACGGCCGGCGCCGCTGCGGCGCACACCGTCGACCCGCCGGACTGCACCGCGACGTAGGTACCCTCCGTGGTCGCCGCGTCCGGCGTCTTGCCCGTCGAGCCGCTGCTCTGCACCGGCCAGCTCACCACCAGGTGACACTGGTTGTCGAGGGCGATGCCCCAGACGTCGGTGGAGCGGTTGCAGGCGAACCCGTTCTCGACGCCGGCCGCCGGGCCGCTGCCGCAGGCGCCCATCATCTGGCTGGCGGTCCACTGGTAGGTGGCGATGTCGGAGAGGCGCTGCTCGGCGAAGTGCGGCGCGGAGCTGAGTCCGTCGAGGGTCTGCGCCGCGGTCATGTACCAGAGCGGCTTGGCGTCGCCCGATCCGGCAACGCCGGTGAAGTAGGCGAAATCGAGACGCCCGGGGTCGCCGGCGACCACGTGCGGCAGCAGGTGCCCCGCCCCACCCGGAGCTGCCACGGTGACCGGACTGGACCACGAGGACAGGTCGGCGGGCGCGTGCACGAAGCGGATCGACGCGCCGCTGTAGTCGGGGTAGGCGTTGGGCGATTCGGGATAGGCGACGTAGACGTTGCCGGCGCTGTCGACGGCGCCGGGCGCGAGCTGCATGCCGACGATCTGCCCCGTGGCGTTGTCGTCCACCGCCAGCGACTGCGTCCAGCCGGTGGGCTGCACCGCGCCGCCGGGCGTCGCCGTGGCGACCCACACGCGCGTCGCCGCGACGACGTTGATCTCGAAGCTGCCGGTCACCGATGCGCCGCAGCCGCCGGCCGCCGAGCTGCGCACTCCGAACACCGCGTAGACCTGACCGGTGTGCTGGTTGACGACCAGGTTGGAGGGACCGCCGGAGTCGGCGCACTGCAGGTCCAGCCAGGCCTGGCTGCCCGGCAGAGTTGTGGGCATGGGTGGCCCGAACGAGGCGCCGCCGTCGCTCGACGTGGACACGTACATGTTGTGCGTCGCCGCCCCCGAGGCGAGGTTGTGGAAGAGCATGTAGACGCGTGGCAGGTGGGTGGTGGCGTCGTCGGGACCGACGGCCAGCCAGGGACGGTCCTGGTCGGCGAGGTGGGTGCCGTTCACCGGGGTCACCCCGAGCAGGCTCGATTGCGTCCAGGTGGCACCGCCGTCGTCCGAGTAGGAGGTCACGATCGAGGGCCCGGAACCGTCCAGCTCGGTGGCCACCAGGCGGCCGGTGCGGGTGGCCACGATGTCGACGTCGATGGTGGGGACGACCTGGCCGGCGGGGTTGCCGGCGGTCTGGGTCCAGTGGACACCGTCCGAGGAGACGTAGACGACCGCCGCGTTGCTGCGGTCGTTGCTGATCACCCAGCGGCGTCCGTCCGGCGTCACCGCGACGCGAGGCTCGGTACCGCCGCCGCTCGCCGGCAGGTTGAGGGCGGTGCCGAAGACGGGCATCGGGGCCTGCGCGGCGGTGCCGCGGGGCAGGGCGAGGAGCGATGTGCCCAGGCACACCGCGACGGCGACGACGATCCCCCCGCGGCGGCGACTCACAGCTGGCGCTCTCCCGTGGTGTGGTCCCCTCGGCTAAGTGGACCGGCGCCGGACGGGCGGCGTTGCAGCGGCCGCGACCGCCGGTCAGCCCGCGGCGAGCCGGGTGTCGGTGGCCGCGATGGCCGGCGCGGTCAGGAACGCAGGACGCCCCAGCGCCCAGCCCTGCCCCACGGTGATGCCGAGGTCCATGACCCGGGCGATGTCCTCGTCGGTCTCCAATCCCTCGGCGATGACGGTGGCGTGGGTGCCCGCCGCAAACGCGACGACGCCGCGCACCGCGGACTCGGCGGCGGGCGTGCGGCGCGCGATGAGGCGCCCGCTGATCTTGACGAACTCGGGCGCGGCGGCGGCCAGCAGCTCGAAGGTCGAGTGCCCGTCGCCGACGTCGTCGAGGGCGAAGCGGAATCCCTCGGCACGGTAGGCGGAGACGACCTCCTCGAAGCGGGCGACATCGCGCACCGCCTCGCGCTCGGTGATCTCCAGGACGACCGTGTTCGCCGAGAGTCGCGCGTGCTCCAGCACCAGCAGCATCTGGTCGACGCCGTGCAGCGGGTCGACCAGCGCCGAGACGCCGACGTTCATGAAGAGCAGCGCGCCCGGCGGCAGGAAGGCGGCGTCGCGAACCGCGGCGCGGCGGCACAGCCAGTCGAGGTCGGGGCCGAGCCCGAGTCGTTGCGCCGCGGCGAAGAGTCCCTCGACGCTGACGTCGCGCTGCAGGCCGAGTGGACGAGCCAGCGCTTCGAGCCCGATCAGTCCGCGCCCGGGCAGGGTGGAGATGGGCTGGTAGAGCACGGTGACGTCGCGGTTGGCCAGGGTCTGCTCGACGATGACGTCCCACTGCGGCGGCGCCTCCGAGCCGGCGGGGGCCGATGCGCCACGCAGGCGGTGCACCTGGTCGCGTCCCGCACGCTTGGCGATGTACAGCGCCTCGTCGGCCTTGGTCCACAGCGCGCGGGGATCGGTGCCCGTCGACGACCACGCGCAGCCGACGCTGATGCTGCCCAGCCCCGCGGGGGTGGGCACGGCGTGCATCGAGCGCCGCAGCCGCTCGGCGATGTCGGCGGCCTGCATCTCGTCGACGCCGGGAAGCAGGATGGTGAACTCGTCGCCACCGGTGCGCGCCACCAGGTCCTCGGGACGCAGCGTCTCGCGCAGGACGCCGGCGATCGCCTTGAGAGTGGCGTCACCGGCCTCGTGGCCGTAGGTGTCGTTGATGATCTTCAGGTTGTCGACGTCGATGGCCAGAACTGCGCACTGCGCGTCCTCGGTGATGCTGAGGCGGCGCTCGAAGGCGCGGCGGTTGGCGACACCGGTGAGCGCGTCGCTGGTGGCCACCACCTCCAGGCGCAGGTAGTTCTCGGCGTTGGCCAGGGCCAGCCCGCAGAGGTTGGCGATGCCGTCGACGAGGCGCATCTCCTCGGAGCTGAACTCCTCCGGTTCGGTGGAGCCGACCACCAGCACGCCGACGATCAGCGGGCCGCAGCGCAGTGCGCTGTACACGGTGGTGCGGATGCCGGAGTCGGCCAGCACCCTGTCGAACCCCTCGTATCCCACCGGACCGGCGTGCAGCCCGCCGGTGGACAGCGCCATGGCGATGCGCCCCTTGGCGGCGCCTGGGAAGGTCGCGGTGTCGAGGCGCAGCAGTCCCTCGGGATCGCGCGACGCCAGCAGCGTCACCGTCGCCGAACGGACCTCGAGAACCTGGGCGACGACGGGCCGGTCGCGGATCACCTCGACGGCGTGCCGCACCGCGGTCTCCATCACCATGCCGCGGTCGAGCGAGGCGGAGAGGTCGCGTGCCGCCGCCTGCAGCAGCGAGAGCTCGCGAACGCGCTGGCGCTCGGCGGACAGCGAGGCCAGCTCGGCGCCCACAGTGCGCTGGTAGAGGCGGATCTGCGCGGCGAGCAGGGCCAGTGCCGGCAGCACGCGCAGCAGCGACGCGGCGTAGGACAGCGCGCCGCCGAGGTCCTGCGCCCACGGCGCGATCAGGCTCTCGACGAGCAGCAGCGTGACCGCCACGGCCGTGCCGCTGACGGTCCGGTCGTCCGCCCAGTGGCGCCGGATGAGCAGGCGGATGGCGATGAGTCCGGGCACGGCGGCGGCGGCGTAGAGCAGCATCGGGGCGAGCTGCTCGACGCCGGTGCCAAGAATTCGAGTTTCCACGCCAGGCACCAGGAACGGGATGAGCGCGTACAGCGCCGCGCCGCTGACGGCGATCGCCGAGCTCCAGGCCACCGCGCGCCGTCCGTCGACGAGCTTGCCGGCCGTGCCCACCAGCGCCCAGACCAGCATCGCCGCCATGCCGATGTGGGCGATGTGGAAGGCGAGTTGCGCAACCGTCGGCGAGATGTCGAACGGCGACGGCGCCACACCGGCGGCGCTGAACAGGGCGAATCCCCAGAGCACGGCGGTGCCGGCGGCCGCGGACGCGACGGGCAGCGCGCGGCCGTCGTTGCGCGCCAGAGCGTCGACGTAGCCGAGCAGCGCGACGACGAGCAGCAGCACCGCGTCGAGCCCGTAGGACAGCAGCGCCGGCCAGGCCAGCGTCGAGGTGCGGACACTGAGGCCGGCAAGGGCGATGGCACCACCGGCGACCAGGGCGCCGAGGATGGCCGCGCCGACGCGGGGCTTTGCCAGTCGGGCGGCGCGCGTGTCGGCGGCCTTGCGCTCGCGACGCGGGGCAACCCGGACGCGCGGCGCGGTGTCGTCGTCGGCGGTGTCGTGCGGCGCCGTGGCGCCTGCCTCCGTCGCCGCCGGCGTCGCCGTCGCCAGGAGCCCGTCATGGTCGTCCTGGCGCCGTGCCATCTCGGCCGAACCCTGCGGGCGTCCCAGCGCGTAGCCCTGGCCCAGGGTGATGCCGAGCGCACGCGAGCGTTCGATCTGCGCCTCGGTCTCCAGGCGGGTGGCGATGATCTCCGCGCCGGTGACGCGGGCGAACTCCAGCAGTGCCTGCACGATGGCCGACGTCCCGCGCGTGCCGGCGTCGCCGATCAGCCGCCCGCTGACCTTGATGAACTCGGGACGCACCGCGGAGAGCGCCTCCAGCGAGGAGCGACCGTCGCCGACTCCCTGCAGGGAGAAGCGAAAACCCTCGCGGCGGTAGGCGGCGAAGGCGGCCTGGTGGCCGTCGAGGTCGGCGCCGTCGTCGTCGATCTCGAGGACCACGTCGTCAGGCGCGCGGCGCGTCCAGCGCAGCAGGAGCTGGAGCTGCTCGATGGTCGCCGCGTGCTCGCGCAGCCCGATCTCGCCAATGTTGACAAAAAGGATGGCGCGCCGCGGCACGGCGCCCGCGCCCTGGATGGCGACGCGCTGGCACAGCGTCTCCAGTTCGCGGGTCATGCCCAGCCTGCGCGCGGCGGTGAACATGCCGCCGACGGACACGTCGATCGAGGCCAGCGGCCGCGCCAGTGCTTCGTAGCCGACGATCGATCCGTCGGCGATGCGGCGGATCGGCTGGTACACGGCCTCCAGGCCGTCGTCCGCGACCAGCTCGGGGAGGAGCTTGGGCCAGTTCGGCGTGGGGCGCTGGCGCGTCGTGCTGTGGCCGGCGCCGCTGCGGCGCTGCTCGAGGGCGACCTCAGCGCGCGCGACCAGTGCGGCGACGCGCTCCTCGCGGTCCCATGTCGCGATGGTGCCGTCGGCGGTCACGCCGGGGGGCAGCAGCTCGACGAGTCGCTGCAGGGCGGCCTCGGCGTCGCGGGCGGTCTGCCCGGGCAGGAGCACGAGATGTCCGGCGCCGGGGAGGTGGGCCAGGGCGACCGTCTCGCCGAGGACGTCGCGCCACGTCGAGGCGAGCAGCGCGGGCGTCTCCTCGCCGGCTGACACCGCGGTGCCGGGGATCGACGCGACGTCGACCAGCGCGATGGAGAGCTCGTCGGCGGAGGACCGGGCGGTGGCGCAGGCGGCGTCGGCGACCTCCTGCCAGCGCGGCCAGGAGAGCAGTCCCATGGTGGCCTGCTGCAGGCGGCGCTCGGTGCTGCGGGCGCCGGCGGAGAGCGAGCGGATGGCGGCGGCGGCGACCAGCGCCACCACCGCGGCCGCCTCGCCGAGGGCTACGTCGGGCAGGCGGCGCGACCCCTGGGCGAGCAGGCCGGTGAGCGGCACCACGGTGGCGGCCGCAGCGGCGAGGCCGAGGGTTGCCCGCGTGCCACGGAAGCCCAGCCAGAGGACGGGACCGACGACCAGCACCGCGTACGCCGTCGCCAGCGAGCCGGCGGTGATCCCTGGCGCCAGGACGAGGATGGCGGCGAGCGGGAGCACCTCGTCGAGCAGGGCGCCGGCGCGGACCCGGGCCACGGCCACGGCGGCGACGAATCCCAGGGCGGCGCGCACGCTGGGCGGCGACCCGGGCCAGGCCAGGCCGGCGAGCAGGCCGCACTCGGCGCCGCACCAGGATCCGGCGAGAATGGCCGCGACCTGGGGGCGGATGAGGCGGCGTGCCCTGGCCAGGCTTCGACGGATCACGCGGCCGTCCGGCCGCTGGGGCGGCTGGGGCGCGACATGAATGGCTGCGCGGCGGTGGGATCCGGATCCGGCCCGGTGATTCTGTGCTTCATCGGTTCTCGGCGGTGACGGTGTGCGCCCGCGCGCGGTGCGACGCTGTGGTATCGGAGTGCGTGACCACCCGGTCAGTTGGAACTGCCCCCCACCCGTCTCGCGCCGGTCGTGCCGTGACCGATGGGTTCCGTGGGCATTGCAGCAGGCCCGGGGAGCGGGCGCCGTCCGCGTTGGCGGTTCGCGAGCGGCATGTCCGATCCTTCGCGACATGCGTGACCGAGGCGCGACCGGGCGATCGCCGCACCACCGTGGACGTCAGCGCCCGCAAGTCGGCGCGGCGCTCACATCGGCCTGATCGTCGGTGCCCTCAGGCGGACTCGGCCGCAGCGGCGGGCGGCTCGCTCGGCGCGGACTCGGGCGCCGCGGTGGGCGGAGCGGTCGGCGCCGCCTGCGGCGCGGTGGCGGCGGTCGGCTCGGGCAGGGCGCGGATGCGCAGCCAGG
Organism: Candidatus Dormiibacterota bacterium; assembly: GCA_035995545.1. GTDB lineage: Bacteria > Chloroflexota > Dormibacteria > Aeolococcales > Aeolococcaceae > DASRDZ01. The sequence continues at coordinate 109,682 of DASYKI010000007.1, read as the reverse complement.
TGAAGAAGTTCCAGATCAGCGTGAAGGGCGTGCCGATGATCGCCGAGAGGAATCCCCACCAGCCCTGCCAGAGCGTCTCGCCGGTCAGCTTCTTGAGCACCGTCATGCCGCAGGACCGGCAGTACGGGCCGCGCAGGCTGCGCCACTGCATCACGATGATCATGCCGCGATGGGCACGAACCGTCGCGTTGATCGCCGGCGTGCGTCCGCAGAAGCGGCAGTGCATCACAGCAGCAGAGTCGACAGACATGCCAGTTCTCCCCCTAACAGTGAACGGTTCCCAACAGCAGCGCGACGGTCGCCACGGTGTTGATCGACGCGTGGATGACGATGCCCGGCCACAGCGACCGGCTGTAGTGATAGACGACGGCGAGGACGCAGCCGACGGCGAACAGCGGTGGCAGCAGCGTCCACTGAAGGTAGAGGATGTGCGCCAGCGAGAACACGGCGGCGCTGCCGACCACCGCTGCGGGGACGGGCATCCGGCCGCGCATCCACCCGAATACGACGCCGCGGAAGAGCACCTCCTCCACCAGCGGCGCCACCACCGCGGTGCCGATCAGCGCCAGCGCCAGGCTGGTGCCGTACGCGGACTGGATGTCGTGGCACTGGTTCGCGGGTGAGGCCGGCAGCACCGCGATGCCGAGCTCGCCGGCGATGATCTCGGCGGCGTAGCCGACGATCAGTGCGGGGATGGCCGCGGCGATCCAGCGCCAGCGCACCGCGGCCATTCCCAGGTCGCGCAGGCTCACCTTGCGGCGCAGCCCCAGGAAAACCCAGATGAGCGCCGCGATCATCCCGTAGGCGACGACGTCGAGGAGCAGCGAACCCACGCCCGGGTCGGGCCGTCCCAACCCCGCAGCGCGCGTCGCCTTGACCACGGCGAGGTCGCCGAGCAGCGCCACCGGGAACTGCAGCACGACGATGGGCACGACGTCGGTCCACGTCCACCGCGATCGCCCGAGGGGATCGGGTGGGCGGCGCCGGCCGGTCGGTGCCGGGACTGCTGTCGTGGTCGCGCCCGACGCCCCCGTGGGCACCCACTCCGCGCCGTTCCAGGACCACCAGCGCGGCTCGATCCGCGAGTGCAGCACCACGGTGCCCGAGAAGCGGTCCGCCCAGCTGCGGCGATCCCGTGCGAAGACGGTGTCGATCAGGCTGAGGGGCAGCAGCGCCAGGCTCCAGAAGGCACCGGCCAGGCGGAGCAGGAGCTGCTCGACGCGGGGAAGGTCGCCGGTCTCGCGATCGACCATGGTCAGGCCCAGCGCGCGCATCCCGGGCGTGCCGCCGCGGTACCAGCCGGTCCCGAAGTAGCCGAGGACGCCGCCCACCAGGATGGCCTGCATGATGGCCGCGACCACCAGGGCACCGGGGCTGCCCTTGTCGATCTGCGCCGTCGACGCCTGGCCGCTGACCACACTGACCGCCACCAGCTCGCCGACAGCGACGATGCCGCCGTTGAACGCGGCCGCCGCCCCCCTGCGCCACAGCGGCGCGGGCGCATGCGCGTTGGCGTATCCCCCGAACGGCGGCCGTGACTGGGCGTCAGCCGTCACCGCCCCCACCTGCGTCTGCCTGTCGTCGACCGACAAACCCTCTCTCCAACCCGGCGCCCGTTCCCTCGTCCCCGGGCCCCTTCGCGCGATCCTATCAGCGAAATCGGTGCCGTGGACCAACGAGGGTGTGCCACGCTGCTACCCTACGTAGGGCATGAAGAAGACGTCGGTCTACCTGAGCGACGACGAGGACGATGCGCTGCGGCGCGCAGCGGAGACGACTGGCCTGGCCCGATCGGAACTCATTCGGGAGGGCATCCGCGCTGTCGTCCTGGGCCACTCTGCCCGACCGCGGCCCTTCCACAGCATGGGGCGAGGCCGAAGCGGATCTGCGAAGCCCCGCCGCTGGACCTCCGAGGAGCTGTACGCCAGGCGCCGCAGCCGCACCTCGTGACCCTGATCGTCGATGCCGGAGCGCTGTACGCACAAGCAGATGCCGACGACGACGCTCACCAGGCAGTCGTCCGCCTGCTCAAGGCTGAGCGAGGACCGATCGTCACCAGCGAGCTCGCCGTGGCCGAGGCCGATTACCTGATCCTCGACCGGCTCGGCGTCGACGTCGAGATCGACTTCCTCACCGACCTGGTGGAGGGAACGTTCTCCGTCGAGTGCCTGAGCCACTCGGACCTGGCCGACGCGCGCGGCTTGGTCCAGCGCTATCGCGATCTGCGCCTGGGACTCGCCGACGCCTCGCTGGTGGTGCTGGCCGCGCGCCACCGGACGAAGCGTGTGCTCACGTTTGACCAGCGGGCCTTCCGAACGGTGACGCCTCTCCAGGGCGGTGACTTCGTGGTGCTGCCCGCAGACGTGTAGCGGGCCCGGGCTGGGTGCCGTGCCGACACGCAACGTGGCCACGACTACTCGTCCTCTTCCGGGAATGGCCCGAAGAGCCTCTTCTGCGTCTTGGGGTGACAGCACTCTCCGGGTCGCGAGGCGGCAGTCCTGCCTGGATCCGTTCCTCGTGGCTCGGTGCGCCCCCACAACTCGGCAGTCGTGCCATTGCCTCCGGGCCTGGCTTTGAGCCAGACCACGAAGGCCGGGAGCGGCGGCGCCACGACGAAAATTCCGACCGGTAACTCAATTGGCGCAGGCGCGTTCCGCGGAGGTGCGTCGGTCCATCGCGGTAGCGCTATTGGCCCTGTTCTTCGGCACCGTGACCATGACGTGGATGGACCAGAGCGATCCAGCGGTCCGCGAGTTGCGCCGGCACCCTGTGAGAACGACCGCCGAGGTAACCGGCGTCCTCGTTGATGGCTTCGGTGGCGAGCCGACCGTTGACTACGGTTTTCAGGTGGACGGCCACTCATACACAGGATCGGGCACGGGCGGCGAACTGGGCAATGGCGACGTTCTCCATCTCAAACCCGGAGAGCCGGTCGCGGTCGAATACGCCGCCGGTCATCCCTCGGCGTCGTGCACATGCGATGCAGCGCGAGCTGACGACTGGAGAATGCCGTACTCGACGCCGGCTGCTCTCGGGATAGGCGTGGAATCCGTCCTATTGCTGGGGCTCTTCGGCCTTGCAGTTGTTGCAGTCCGCGGCATCCTGAGGAGCAGCAGGCCATCGTTGCCAGCCGATTGAAGCGTCGCTGATGCACCAACTCCCATCGCGGCGGGCGCACGGGTGCTCGATGTCCTCCCAAGCTCCCTCCGGCCGCGAGACGACGGCCACGGGTTTGCGCCGGAAGTACGGAACCGAGCCGTCTGGAGGTGCCCGGCCTTCCCGTCTCCCGGGTTCCCGCCAGCCCAGTTCGACTTATGTCCGGGTTGGTGGGCGCATCAGGGATCGAACCTGAGACCTCTGCGATGTCAACGCAGCGCTCGTACCAACTGAGCTATGCGCCCACGAGGGGCGGCGCCGCCTAGGCGGGCGTGCCGCAGGCCTGGGATTCTAGCAGTGGCCCGCCGGCCCGAGGCCAGAAGGGCCACGCGGTGGCAATGGGCCGGGCCGGGAGCTGAGACCGCTCAGGCGGCGCGGGAGGGGGTGCGGGGGGTGCTGGTGCTCAGCTCGGCGGCGCGGATGTCCTCGGCGGTCACGTCGACGCGCAGGGTGCGCTCGCAGTCGTGGCAGACGAGGTAGAAGGACTCGGGGCGGCGGATGGGCCGGGCGACGGTCTGGCGGTGTCCGCAGCACTCGCAGGTGACGATGGCTCGCATGACCTTGGGTCCTTCTCCGTTGTGGCCCCGGATTCGGGGGAACTGGGCCGCGTTGGAGTTAGGTTGCTCTTGCCGTCGAGCGGCATCGCACCCGGGGACGGCGTCTATTCGCCTCCGCGACGGGGTCGTGCACGGCGCGACCGCGCTGTTGCATTCGTCGCCGTTCGGTGGGGTTTCAGGGGACGGCCGGGGCCTGGTCGAGCTCGTGGACGGCTCCCCAGGCGCGGGTGCGCACGACCACGGCGGCGACGACCATCAGGGCGCCCAGCCCGGCCACCGCACGATCGACGCCGAAAGCGTCGGCGAGCCCGCCCGCGAGCAGCAGGGGCAGCGCGACGGCCGCGTTGATCACCGTGAAGATGCCGCCGAAGATGCGCCCACGCGTCTCCTCGGTGGTGCGCTCCTGGAGAACCGTGAAGGCGGGGATGAGCAGCGCGCCCAGGGCGGTGCCGAACACTGCGGCCAGCACCACGGCAGACGGCGTCAGCAGCACTCCGGCTCCGATGCGGCGGAACAGGTCGGGTAGCAGCCCGAACGCGACCAGCGCCGCACCGCCCAGCGACAGCGCGATGAGCAGCGTGTAGGCGCGGCTGATCCGCCCCGCCGACGCGCGTCCGAGGACGAAGGCGCTGCCCACCATGCCGACGGTGGCGGGAATGAGCACCAGGTAGGTGTCCTCGGTTGCGCGCCCCAGCACGTTGCGCATGTACGCGGGGCCGAGCACGAACACGGTGAACACGACGACGAGACTCACGGTGAGCTGCGCCAGCGCCAGCCGCAGCGCGCGGTTGCTGCTCAGGATGCTGAGCCCCTCGCGCAGCTCGCGCAGCACGTCGGCCTGGTGCACCGCGTTCGGGGCCACGGTCGAGCGCAGCGGTGTCGTGATGCGCCAGATGCCAAGCCCGGCAAGGGCGAACAGGCCCGAGCCGATGAAGAACGGGGCCATGTCGCCGAACAGCTTGATGCTCAGCGTCGCCAGCGGGACGCCGACGACGAGGGTGACGATCACCGTGGTCATGAACAGCGACGTCGCGGTGATGATCTGCTCGCGCTTGACCAGGAAGGGAATGCTCGCCGCCTCCGCGGGTGCGAACACCTGGCCCACCGCGCTGAAGAGCAGCGTCACCATGATCAGCGGCCAGACCTGTCCCTTCAGTCCCGGCACCACCTGCGACAGCGGGATGAGCAGCACCAGCCCGGCGCGCAGCACGTTGGTGAGCATCATCAGCATGCGCTTGTCGTAGCGATCGGCCCACACCCCCGCGGGTGCGCTGAGCAGGACGCTGGGCAGCGTGTAGGCGATCATCAGCAGCGACTCGGTGGAGCTCGCCTTGGTCAGGTTGTAGACGACGACGATGAGGCTGAAGACGAGGAACTTGTCGGCGAGCTGCGAGGCGGCCTGGGCCGCCCAGAGCAGGCGGAAGTCGCCGCGCCGGAGCACCGCCATGAAGCCGGGCGCCTCGCCGAGGTGTGAGGGCAGCGCCGGGCGCGCGGAGTGCAGCGGCACGCCGGAGTGAGCCGCCGAGACGGTGGTCGCGGGCGGGTCGACGGCGTTGGGGGGGGCCACCGCGACGGTGACACCCTCGGAGCCCTCGGGCTGCGGGGCGGTCACACCCGTCGGGGGGACGTCGGGCGTCTCCTGGGCTTCCACGTCCTCTGAGCCTGCCATACCGAGCGGCGGTCCGGGGCGTGACGACCGTGGCGCGACCGAGAACGGCGGCTCGGTCTTGCCCGGGAGCCAGGCGGTGTCGGTGCCGCTCGACCTGCCGGGCTGGGGGGCGGCGACGCCGGGGGGAACGGGCGACGGGTTGTGTGGACTGCCGCCGGGTCCCGTGATTGCGGTGTGGGCGGTGTCGTCCTCGGCAGGTTGGCTGCGGTCGCGGACGTCTGTCACGGGCGCGGCCTGCGTCGAGGTGGTGGCGGCGCCACCGGGCCGGGGGCTGTCCGGGCGGCCGCACCTGCCAGCTGGCGCCATTCGTCGAGGTCGAGGGTCTCCGGGCGGCGTCCCGGGTCGATGCCGGCGGCGGCCAGCACGGCACGCGCTGCGTCCTCCCCGCCCGCGCCGGCGAGGGCGTGGCCGAGGCCGTGGCGCAGGGTCTTGCGCCGCATCTGGAAGGCGCCGCGGGCGAGGTCGAGCACGGCCGCGCGCGTCGCCGCGTCGAGCTGGGGCGCCGGGGTGAGCCGCAGGATGCTGGAGTGCACCGCCGGTGGCGGCTCGAAGGCCGACGGCGGCACGTCGCCGAGGCGCTCCACGGTGGCCATCGAGCGCACCGCCACGGTGACCAGGCTCCAGTCGCCGGGAGGCGCGGCCAGCCGGGCGGCCACCTCGCGCTGCACCAGCAGCACCGCGCGGCGCGGCGGCACGGGCAGCTCGAGCAGGTGGCTGATCAGCGGCGCGGTGATCTGGTACGGGATGTTGCCCGCGGCCAGGTAGCCGTCGTGCAGCCCGGCCTCGACGGGGTCGACGCGCAGCGCGTCGCGGTGGATCACCTCGGCGTTCGGGTGATCGCGCAGGGTGATGGCGGTGGCGCGCAGGCAGGCCTCGTCGAGCTCTGCGGCGAGGACGCGGCCGGCCCGCGAGGCCAGCTCCACGGTGAGCGTGCCGATGCCGGGGCCGACCTCGAAGACCTCGTCCTCGGGCGACAGCGAGAGGGCGTCGACGATGCGCTCCAGGACCTCGCGGTCGACCAGGAAGTTCTGACCGAGGCGGTGTTTGAGCGACAGCCCGGCGCGCCGGGCGACGGCGCGAACGGTGCCGGGGTCGGTGAGGTCGAGGCGGCGGCGCCCGGGCTGGGCGGCGGTCATGGCCACGACGGTGTGTCCGCTTCGGCGGGCCGGCCCGACCGGGCTCCGCTGCCGCCGAGCACGTCGCCCTCGGCGGGATCCGGAAGTCCGAAGAGACGGCGGGCGTTGGCCGTCGTGGTGCGCGCCAGCGCCTCGGGCTCGACGCCGCGCAGCCGCGCGACGGCGGCACACGTCGCGGCGACGTATCCGGGCAGGTTGGTCCGCCCCCGGTACGGCACCGGCGCCAGGAACGGCGCGTCCGTCTCGATGAGCACCCAGTCCTCCCCCACGCTCGCCGCGGCGGCTTGGATGCCCTCGCTCCTCGGGAACGTCACGGTGCCGGCGAACGAGCACGCGAACCCGCGGCTCACGCACTCGGCGGCGAAGGCGGCGTCGCCACTGAAGCAGTGCATCACCCCGCGCACACCGGGCACCTCGTCGAGCGCCTCGAGCACCTCGGCATGCGCGTCGCGGTCATGGATCACCACGGGCTTGTCGTACCGCACAGCAAGCTCCAGCATGGCGCGCAGGGAGCGACGCTGCACGTCCAGCGGCACCTCGTGATAGCCGGGACGCCAGTACTGGTCGAGCCCCACCTCCCCCACCGCGACCGCACGCGGGTGCTGCACCAGCTCCGCCAGCGCGCGCATCTCGGCCGCGCCGGGTGCCTGCTTTTCATGGGGATGCCAGCCCACCGTGAAGAACACACCGGGATGCTGCTCGGCGATGCGGCGGTTGCCGTCGCTGTCGTCGAGGGCGATGCCGACGCTGACGATCTGCTCGACGCCGCCGTCCAGCGCACTCTGCAGCGCCTCGTCGAGGAGGCCGCGCTCCTCCAGCAGCAGGAGGTGGCAGTGGCTGTCCACCAGCACCGGGTCAGTCGCCTCCCAGCGCGGCGGCGCGGTCCAGGCGCGGGAAGAGGATGTCACCGACGCGCACATCCGCACCGGGCTGCAGGAGATTCCACGCCCGCACAGCCTCAGCCGAGGTGGCGTCCACGTTGATGCCGATGTCGGCAGCAACCCGTCCGGCCGCGCGCGGGATGGCGGGAGCCAGCAGCAGCGTCGACACGCGCATGGCCTCGAGCAGCTCGTAGAGCACGGTGCCGAGGCGCGCGTCGCCCTGCTTCTGCAGGCTCCAGGGCGCCACCTCCTCGATGTACTTGTTGGCCCTGCCCACCAGGCGCCGCACCTGGGCCAGCGCGCCGCTGAGGTCGAGGTCCGCGATCGCGGCGTCGTACAGCGGCACCACCTCGCCCGCAAGGCTGCGCAAGTCGTCGTCGATGGCAGCGCGCGGACCGGGCTGGGGCACCCTGCCCTCGAAGTAGCGCTGCACCATCTTGGTGGTGCGCGACACCAGGTTGCCGTAGTCGTTGGCCAGGTCGGCGTTGTAGCGGTCGACGAAGACCTCCATGGAGAAGTCGCCGTCGCGGTCGAAGGGAACCTCGGCCATGAGCACGTAGCGCACCGCGTCGCTGCCGAACTGGCGCACCAGCGTGGCCGGATCGACGAAGACGCCGCGCGTCTTGCTCATCTTCTCGCCGCCGAGGGTGAGAAAGCCATGCGCGTGCACGCGTTTGGGCACGTCGATGCCGGCGGCCATGAGCATCGCCGGCCAGATGATGGCGTGGAAGCGGGTGATGTCCTTGCCGATGACGTGCACGTCGGCGGGCCAGAAGCGGGCGAAATCCTCGCCGTCCGGGTAGCCGGCACCGGTGAGATACGCGGGCAGCGCGTCGATCCAGACGTAGATCACCTGGCCGGGATCGCCGGGCACGGGGATGCCCCAGGTCGAGAAGGCGCGCGAGACGCTGATGTCCTCCAGCCCACCGCGGATGACGTTGAGGATCTCGTTGCGCCGCGTCTCCGGTGTCAGGAAGCCGGGCTGTGCCTCGAAGAGATCGAGCAGCGGCTGCTGGAAGTCGGAGAGACGGAAGAACCAGTTCTCCTCCTCCACCCACTCCACCGCGCGGTGATGGATGGGGCAGAGCCCGTCGACCAGCTGCTTCTCCGTGTAGTACGCCTCGCAGGAGGGACAGAACCAGGCCTGGTACATGCCCTTGTAGAGCTGTCCCGCGTCGACCAGGCGCTGCCAGAGGTGCAGCGAGGTGCGCACGTTCTCCTCGCCGCTGGTGCGCACCATCGCCGTGTAGCTGATGTCCAGCGAGTCGAAGAAGGCGCGAAACACCTCGGCCTGCCTGGCGGCGTAGTCGGCCGGGGTCAGGCCCTGCTCGGCGGCGGCGCGCTCGACGGACTGGCTGTGCTCATCGGTGCCCACCGTGAAGCGCACCTCGCGACCGCGCAGCCGGTGGTGGCGCGCCAGCACGTCGCAGCCCGTCTTCTCGTAGGCGTGCCCGAGGTGCGGCGAGCCGTTGACGTAGTCGATGGCGGCGGTCACATAGAAGCGGTCGTCCGGCATGGGTCTGTTCGTCAGGCTCCTACCAGCACGGTGCACTCGCCGCGCGGCGGGCTGGCGGCGAAGTGCGCGGCGAGGTCGGCGGCGGTACCGGTGTGGAAGGTCTCGTGCAGCTTGGTGATCTCGCGGGCCACCACCACCTCGCGGTCGCCCAGCAGGGGCGCGGCGAGGCCGAGGGTCTTGGCGATGCGCATGGGGGATTCGTAGAAGGCGAGGGTGCGGCCCAGCGCGAGGGCGGCGCCCAGAGTGCGGACAAGCTTACCCGGCGTCCTCGGCAGGAAGCCAAGGAAGCAGAACGCGCTGGCGTCCAGACCGGCGGCGCTGAGGGCGGCGACCAGCGCACTCGGCCCCGGGATGGGGATCACCTCGTGGCCACTCTCGCGTGCGGCGCGCACCAGGTGCATGCCCGGGTCACTGATCGCCGGGGTGCCGCCGTCGGTGACCAGGGCCACCGTCTCGCCGCGGTCGAGGCGCTCCAGCACCGCGGGCACGCGGCGCTGCTCGTCGAACGCGGGCAGCGAGATCAGCGGCTTGCCCGCCGGGATGCCGTGGGCGCTGAGCAGGGCGCGGGTGCGCCGGGTGTCCTCGGCGACCACGGCGTCGCACTCGCGGAGCACTCGCAGGGCGCGGAGGGTGACGTCCTCCAGGTTGCCGATGGGCGTGGCCACCACCTGGAGCGTCCCGCTCACCTGCCCCAATCCCTCGGGTAGCGGAACTCGCGGTCGATGGTGCGGGCACTGAGCTTGGCGATCAGCGGCGGGCGCCGCTTGTACTGCGAATCGCGCAGGCGGCGGCCAATCTCGTCGAGGAAGGCGTCCTCGAAGCCCATCGCCCTCAGCTCCGCGCGGGTGCAGCGCGCGTCGACCAGGTTGTAGAGCAGCACGTCGACGACGGCGTACTGGAAGCCCAATTCCTGCTCGTCGGACTGCCCCTCCCACAGGTCGGCGCTGGGCGGCTTGTCGATCACCTCGGCGGGAAGCTGCATGTGCCGCGCCAGCGCCCACACCTGGGTCTTGTAGAGGTCGCCGAGCGGGTTGAGCGCGTGGGCCATGTCGCCGTGGATGGTGCCGTAGCCGAGCAGCAGCTCGGTCTTGTTGCTGGTGCCGACCACCAGCGCGTTGTGCTTCGACGACATGTCGTACAGGGTGGCCATGCGCTCGCGGGCCATCTTGTTGCCGCGGCGGCCGCGGTCGGCGTCGGGGAGCTGCTCGAAGTAGGCGTCGATCGCCGGCGAGATGTCGATGACTTCCAGGTTGAGGCCAAGGCTGGCCGCAACGGCCCGCGCGTCGTGCTCCGACTGGGGACTGCTGGTGCGGTAGGGCATCAGCACCGGGACCACGTTCTCGGCACCGAGCGCCCGCTGCGCCAGGGCCGCGCTGAGCGCGGAGTCGACACCACCGCTGAGGCCGATGACGACGCGCTCGAAGCCCACCTTGCGGACCTCCTCGCGCAGGAACCCCACCAGGATGCGCTCGACGACGGCGGCGTCGATGGCCAGGGCGCCGGCGGGATTGACCGTCTGCGTCATGCGCTCACTGCTCGGTCAGGCGCCGGTGGCGGAGGCGGTCGATCTCGGCGTCGACCAGGTCGTGGCGCTCGTCGCGCACCAGGGGATAGGCGAGCCGGGCGCGGCGGATCGCGCCGAGGTCGATGCGGTGCCAGAGCAGCTCCTCGCGGTCGCCGCCCTCGACGAGGACGCGTCCCTCCGGGTCGACGATGCGTGAGCCGCCCCAGAAGTTGACCCCGTCCTCGTAGCCGACGCGGTTGCAGTACAGCACGTACGAGGTGGTGAGCTGTGCGTAGGTGCGGGTCATGGCGTCGTAGCTCATCGCCGTGCCCAGCGCCGCGCCGTGGGCGACGCCGCGTCCCGGCGACGACGACGGGCAGAGCAGCACGTCGATGCCCTGCCGGGCCAGCAGCATGGGCGCGCTGAGGTGCCACATGTCCTCGCAGATCAGCAGACCGGCGTGCCAGGGGCGCGGCTGCCGGGCAGCCGGCAACGGCGCCGCGACGACGCGGAAGCGGTCACCCTGGGCGAAGTAGCGCTGCTCGTCGAAGAGCCCGTAGGTGGGCAGGTACACCTTGCGGTGCACGTGGACCAGGCGGCCGCCGCTGAAGTACAGCGCCGCGTTGTGGAAGCGCGCGTCCTCCGTCTCCAGCACGGCGCCGACGACGAGGTCCACACCGTCGCTGGCGCGCGCCAGGTCGGCCAGCTCCGGCGCATCCTGGCGCAGGGCGACGTCGGGGACCAGGTCCTTGAGGAAGTACCCGGTCAGCGACAGCTCGGGAAAGACGACGAGATGGGCGCCGCCCTCGCGCGCCTCGGCGGCGACGCTGAGGTGGCGCTCCAGGTTGCGCGGCACGTCGCCGAGGCGCGGCGCGATCTGGGCCAGCACGGCGATGACGCCACCGTCGGCGCCCATCTCGGCAGCGGCGGCGTGGGGCACGGTTGCCGGGGTCGGCTCGGTGCCGGTACCGGGGATGGTGGCGCTCATGCGGGCTCGTCCTCCCAGCCGTGCGATGCAGCCACGGTTGTCATGAACTCGTCCCCCGGCGGGGGCGGCGCGACGCCGTTGACCACGAAGTCCTCGACGGTGCGGCCCACATCGGCCAGCGGGACCCGCGCAACGCCGGCGCGGGGCAGCGCGTCGAGGAAGGCGCGGCCGTACTCGCGCGTCGACAGGCGCGCGTCGCAGAGCACCACGGCGCCCCGGTCGGTGCCGTGGCGGATGAGGCGGCCGAAGCCCTGCTTGAGCCGCAGCACCGCCTCCGGCAATGCCAGCTGGCGGAAGGGGTCGGCGAGGCGCTGGCCGCGCGCCTGCACCAGGGGGTCGGTGGGCACCGGGAAGGGCAGCTTGGCGATGACCACGCAGCTGAGCCCGTCGCCGGGAATGTCAATGCCCTCCCAGAAGGTGGTGGTGCCCAGCAGGACGGTCCTCGGGTTCTGGAGAAAGCTGGCCAGAACCTGGCGGCGCGTGCCGTCGAGGCCCTGTCCCAGCACGGCGATGCCCACGTTGCCCATGCGCGCCTGGAGGATGGCGTGGACCCGCTTGAGCGGAGAGTAGCCGGTGAAGAGCACCAGGGTGCGCCCGCGCAGCTTGACGGCGACCTCGGCGACCAGGTCGGCGAGCGCCTGGTCGTAGCCCTCGTCGTCGTAGGGCGGGATCCCGGTGGGCAGCACGGCCAGCGCCTGGGAGAGGAAGTCGAAGGGGCTGTCGAGGAGCAGGTCGGCGGCCTGCTCGCCGGCGCCGGTGCGCTGCCGCACGTAGTCGAAGTCGCCCGCCACCGAGAGCGTCGCCGACGTCAGCACCGCGGCGTCGACGCGGTCGAAGACGTTGCGGCGCAGCTGCTCGGCGACGTCGACGGGGGCCTCGTGCAGCTCGGCCTGCTCGGCGCGCAGCTCCAGCCAGGCGACGTAGTCCTCGCGCGGGCCGAGCACGACCCGCTCGACCACCGCGGCGGCGTCGAGCAGCGCCTGGGCGGCGATGCCGAGCTCGTCGTCGAGGCGGTCGGGCTGGGGGAAGAGCGCGCCCTGGAAGGGGCGGCTGCCGCGGGCGTCGACCAGACCGCCGGCGGCGTCGCGCCAGGCACGGACGGCGTGCAGGGCGGCGCGCTGCACGGTGAGGAAGCGGTCGTCCTGGCGGATCACGTCGCGCAGTCCGAGGGTGCCGTTGGCGGCGCTGTCGTTGCCGAACTGCTCGATGAGGAAGCCCTTGACGTCGCCGAAGAGGCGCTGGGTGGCCTCGCGGGCGGTGGCCAGGACGTGGTCGAGGCCCTGCTCGCCGGGGCGGGGGTCGCCGAGGCGGTCGAGCACGGCGAGCACCTCGGCGGCGCGCAGGCTGGCGCCGAGCTGCTCGGTGGCCGACTCCTCGAGGTGGTGGGCCTCGTCGACCACCAGGGCGCCGTAGGGGCCGAGCACCTGGCCGTCGCGCTCGGCGTCGGCGAGGAGAAGGGCGTGGTTGGTGATCACCAGGTCCGCGCGTGCGGCCTGGCGGCGGGCGGCGACCATGAAGCAGCGGGCGTCGCGCCAGTTGGCGCAGGCGGCGCCGAGACAGTCCTCCGACACCGACTGGACGCGCTGCCACAGGGCCTCGTCGGGGCCGGCCAGACGCAGCTCGCTGCGGTCGCCGGTGGCGGTCTGGGCCAGCCAGCAGAGCAGCTTGAGCTTGAAGCGGACGACGTCGAGGTCGACGGCGCCGTGCGGCCCACGACTCGGCGTGGCCAGGAAGCGCTCCCAGCGGCGCAGGCTGATGTAGTGCTGGCGGCCCTTGAGCACCGCCACCTCGGGCGGGGTGGGCAGCAGGTCGCGGAGGATGGCGACGTCCTTCTCGGCGAGCTGCTCCTGCAGGGTCACCGTGTTGGTGGCGACCACCGCGCGCCGTCCGGTGCGCTGCGTCCAGAGGGCGAGCGGGAGCAGGTAGGCGAGCGACTTGCCGACCCCGGTGCCGGCCTCGACCAGCAGGCGGCCGCCGCGCTCCAGGGTCTGGGCGACGGCGCGGGCCATCTGCACCTGGGCGTCGCGGTACTCGTAGCCCTCGACGCGGCGGGCGAGCGGGCCGTCGGGGCCGAGCAGGGCGGCGACCTGGCCGGCCAGATCCATCTCCCCCTGCGGGACCGCTGCTCCCGCCAGGCTGCCGTTCGCGGGCGGGGCCACCGTGATCGGCGCCGGGGGTGCGGGCGCCCCCGCCGTCCCGGTGATCCCGGCGAAGAAGTCGCGCAGCGGGCCGGGCGCCTCGGCGGCGACGCCGCGCATGGTGCCGAGCAGGCCCGCGGGGAGCGTCTCGGCGACGTCGACGAGGTGGCGGAAGAGCTGCCCGGTGGTCTCGGCGTCGCTGAGCGCGCGGTGGGGGCGCGTGTGCTCGATGTCGAGCTGTGTGCTGAGCAGCGGCAGGCTGTGGCTGGGGGCGACCGGCAGCAGGATGCGGGCGAGGTCGAGGGTGTCGAAGACGGGACGGCTGGCGAACGCCTCGGGCAGCAGCGCTGCGCAGAAGGCGATGTCGAACAGGCCGCCATGGGCGATCAGCGTGGCGCCGTCGCTGAAGTCGGCGAACTGGGCCATCGCCTCCTGCGCCGAGAGCCCGCCGCGGACGTCGCGGTCGGTCAGGCCGGTGAGGCGTTGCACCGCCAGGGGAATCGGCATGGCGGGGTCGACGAGCAGCTCGAGGCGCGCCGTCTCCTGCAGGTCGGCGTCGAGGCGGACGGCGCCGATCTCGATGACGCGGTCGCTCTTCGGCGAGAGGCCGGTGGTCTCGAGGTCGAAGGCGACGAGCTCGCCCGCATGACTGCCCATCAGCCGATTGTACGGGGGGTCTGTCCGGACGCCTTTCCGTCTGGCGCTGAGGCGCCCGGTCTCAAGCCGCGGGAGAGGCCGCGGACAGGTCGTTGCCGGTGGCGTAGACGCCGCGGTACTTCTCGGGGAGCATCTCGGCGACGCGGGACAGCATGTGGTCGGCGCTCTGCTGGTGCGACATCGGGCTGCCGTCGGCGTTGCGCTCGGGGAGCAGGAAGGGCTCGCCGAACTGGATGAAGACGTGCTCGTGTTTCGGCCAGGATGCGCCCTTTGGCAGGACGTCCTCGCTGCCCCACACCGCGACGGGAACGATGGGGGCGCCCGACTTGCGGGCCAGGAAGCCGGCGCCGGCGTAGGCGCGGTGCAGCGTGTGGTCGGCGGAGCGCGTTCCCTCCGGGTACATCATCAGCACGTGGCCGCGCTCCAGCACCTGCAGCGCCTGCTTCAGCGCATTGCGGTCGGCGGTGTGGCGCACCACGGGAAAAGCGTTGTAGCCCTTGAACAACCAGCGCTGCCGGCGGAGCCGGAAGTACTCGCTCTTGGCCATGTAGTAGACGTCGAGACGCTTGATGCGCGAGCCGGTGAGCGGCGGGTCGACGGTGGCGATGTGGTTGCCCACGACCAGAACCGGGCCCCGCTTGGGCACCTTCTCCAGGCCGCGGACGTGCAGGGCGCCGTGGATGAAGATCTGGGTGAGGGTGCGCATCACCACTCGAAGGATGGGATACATCCCCGCGTGCTACTCCCGGGCGCCGGCGGCGAGGCCGGCCTGGCGGCAGATGCGCAGCGCCTCCTCGACCATGCTCTCGATGTCGACGCTGCCGGTGTCGATGATATGGGCGTCCGGAGCGGGTCGCAACGGCGACACGGCACGCTCGGTGTCGAGCAGGTCGCGGCCCGCGATCTCGGCCTGCAGCGCGGCGGCGTCGACCACGGTGCCGGCGATGCGGAGCTGCTCGGCGCGGCGCAGGGCGCGCACGTGGGTGGAGGCGTCGAGAAAGAACTTGACCGGCGCGCCGGGGAAGACAACAGTGCCGCAGTCGCGCCCCACCGCGACGGCGCCGCCGCCGGCCATGTCGCGCTGGCGGTCGAGGAGCACGGCCCGCACCTCGGGGAGCCGGCTGAGCTCGGCGAGCAGGGTGGCGTTGGCGGGATCGCGCGAGGCGGCCGAGGCGTCCTCGCCGTCGACGCGAACCGTCCATGCGCCCTGGGGGGCACTGGCGTCGGTGTTGATCTCGATGCGGGTGCGGGCGGCCAGGCCGGCGGCACGGGCGGGGTCGGAGGCGTCGAGACCGGCGCGGACGGCGGCGACGGTGACGCCGCGGTAGAGCAGGCCGGTGTCGATCAGGGGGAGATCGAGCGTCCGGGCGAGGCGGTGGCCGAGCGTGCTCTTGCCGCTGCCGGCCGGCCCGTCGACGGTGACGATGGGCTCGCCCGGGCTCATCGCCGCCTCGGCGGGTCGAGGCCGACCGCCTCGTAGAGGGCGCGCTCCTCGACGGCGTTGAGGGGGCGCGCCTGGCCCTCGTGCAGGCGGCCGAGCTGGACGGGGCCGACCGCGACGCGGCAGAGGTCGACGACGCGCATGCCGGCGGCGGCGAAGAGGCGGCGGACCTCGCGCTTGCGGCCCTCGGCCATGAGCACCTCGACCACGTCGCCGTAGCGGCTGGTGGTCACCGTCTTGGCTTCCAGGGCGCGCGCCGGGCCGTCCTCAAGGGAGACGCCCGTCTGGATGCGGCGCAGCGCGGCGGCGGGGGCGTGGCCGTCGACGGTGGCGCGGTAGAGCTTGGTGATGCCGTGGCGGGGGTGGGTGACGCGCAGGGCCAGGGCGCCGTCGCTGCTGAGCAGGAGCAGGCCGCGGCTGTCGGCGTCGAGGCGGCCGACGGGGACGAGGCCGCGGGGGTCCTCGACGAGATCGAGCACGGTGGGGCGACCCTGGGGGTCGGAGCGGGTGCTCACCACGCCGGTCGGCTTGTTGAGCACCAGGGTTCGCAGGGGGACCGGCTCGCCGACGGGCCGGCCGTCCACGGTGACCCGGTCGGCGCCGGGGTCGACCAGGGTGCCGAGGCGGGTGGGGGCGCCGTTGACCTGGACGCGGCCCTCCTCGATGAGGGCGTCGGCGGCGCGGCGCGAGGCGATGCCGCGGCGGGCGAGGTAGCGGTTGAGGCGCTCGGGGACGGTGATCGACGTCACGGTCGTGACGAGTAGTCCGGGTCGTCCTGGCCGCCGTCGGCGTCGGCGAGGGTGTCGGCGTCCGCCTCCTTGGGCGCGTCGTCCAGCGCGCCGAGCCCTTCCTCGACGGGCGCCCCGCTGACCTCGAAGGTGCCGTCCTCGGTGGCGTCCCAGTCGCCCTCGGGGAGCTGCGGGACGGTGAGGCCCTCCGGCATCGGCGGCAGGTCCTCGATGCGCTCCAGGCCGACCACCTGGAGGAAGCGCATGGTGGTGCCGAAGAGGCGGGGGTGCCCGGGGGTGTCCTGGCGGCCGACCTCGACGATGAGGCCGCGGCGTTCCAGGCTGTCGAGGACGGCCTCGCAGTTGACGCCGCGGATGGCTTCGACGCCGGCTCGGGTGAGCGGCTGGCGGTAGGCGACGATGGCCAGCGTCTCCAGGGCGGCGCGGGAGAGGCGCCCGGGCTTCTCCGGGTTGAGGGCTCGCTGCACCGCCCAGGCGACCTCGGGGCGGGTGACCAGTTGGAGCTCCTCCTGGTGGCGCTGGAGCATCAGGGCGCCGCCGCGCAGCGTGCCGGCCAGGTATTCGGCGGCGGTGACCACGTCGGCGTGGCTGCGGCCGAGGATGGCGACGGCCTCGCCGAGATAGACCGGGCGGTTGAGCGCGAAGCAGACTGCCGCCAGGGCCGGGGCGAGCTCCTCGGGGGACAGGTCGGCGACGTCCTCCGGTACCGGGAAGGGCACGGGGGGGTCGTGCACCAGCGGCGCGCCGGTGCTCTCCTCGTCGAGAAGCGACGTCTGCTTGCCGGGGCCGTCCGGCGCCGCCTCGTGGGGCGGTGGCGCTTCGTCGCCGAGGAGGGTCGGTTCCGGCGGCCCATCCTGCGGCGGGGCGTCGTTCTCTGCTTCCGGCGCGTCGTCGAAGAGGGGGTTGCCGGGGAAGGAGGCCTCAGTCAACCAGGCTCACCGTGATGTCGCCGAAGGCCTCGTCCTGGGAGACGCGGGCGGAGCCGGACTTGAGGAGCTCGAGGAGGGCGAGGAAGGTGGCGACGGCTTCGAGGCGGGAGCGGACGTCGTTGAAGAGCTCGTCGAAGCGCAGGTTGCGGCGGCTGCGCAGCAGGTCGCGCAGGCCGGCGAGCTTCTCCTCGACGGAGAAGAGCGCCGTCTCGACGTGATACGGGTCGGCTTCGGGGATGCGTTCGAGGACGGCGCGGAAGGCGGCGGCGAGGCGCTCGGCGGGGATGGCCAGGCGTTCCACGGGAATGACGTCCGGGGCGACCAGGCTGAGGAAGCTGCGCGCCCCCTGCTCGGCGACCTCGGCGAGCAGGGCCTCGGCGGCCTCCTTGAAGAGGCGGTACTCGGCGAGGCGCGCCCCCGGGTCGACGCCGTCCTCGGGCAGCGCCGCCTCCGGCTCGTCGATCTCGATCGATCCTTCGGGGAGGAGCCGCTGCGCCTTGAGGGTGAGCAGGCGGCCGGCGAGGGTGAGGAAGTCGGCGACCTCACGGGCCTCGGGCTTG
Organism: Candidatus Dormiibacterota bacterium; assembly: GCA_035995545.1. Taxonomy (GTDB): domain Bacteria; phylum Chloroflexota; class Dormibacteria; order Aeolococcales; family Aeolococcaceae; genus DASRDZ01. Next base: position 91,801 of record DASYKI010000007.1, on the reverse strand, counting down.
GGGTCGGCGGCTTCCAGCTGGCGGCGGTAGAGGGCGGTGATCTCGCTCACCGGGACCTCGGCGAGGTCGATCTCGCCGCGCTGGGCAAGGGCGACCAGGCCGTCGAGGGGGCCCTGGTAGCCGGGCACCTCGACGCGGAAGTGCATCCCGGATTCGCCGGAATCGGCGGCGTCCGCAGGCGCGGCGGCAGGGTTGGGAGTCTCAGGGCCGTCCGTCATCGGGGCGCAATGGTACGGGGCTCGGGACCGTCCGTCCGCATCGCGTCCGACCGGACCTGCCCCTCCTCCACCAGCTCGCGGGCGCGGGCCAGCGCCGCCGCGGTGGTGCGGCCGGACATGAGGCGAGCGATCTCGGCGACCCTCTCCTCGTCGTCGACGACGTCCACGCGGGTCTCGGGCCGGCCGGCGTGTTCCTCCTTGAGGACGCGGAGGTGGGTCGCGGCGCGGGCCGCGATCTCGGCGCGGTGGGTGATGACCACGACCTGGCGGCTGTCGCCGATGGCGGCGAGCACCTCCCCCACTCGTGCGGCCGTCTCGCCGCCGAGGCCGGTGTCCACCTCGTCGAGGACCAGGGTGGGGCTGTCGTCGGCGAGGGCGACGACGGCGCGCAGGGCCAGGGCGAGCCGCGAGAGCTCGCCACCGGAGGGCCCCTGGGCGAGGGGCAACGGAACGCCGTCGCGCGCGGTGGCGAGGCGGAACTCGATCTCGTCGATCCCGTGGGTGGCGCAGGCCACCCTCGTGCCGCCGTCGCCGTCGACGGCCACGCCGTCCGGGTCGGCGCTGCGGGAGAGCACGACGCGCAGGCGTCCGTGCGGCAGGCGGAGCTGGCGCAGGCGGGCGGTGACCTCCTTCTCCAGGCGGGCGGCCGCTCGGGCACGGGCCTCGGACAGGCGCAGGGCGGCGTTCGCCGCGGCCGCCCGGCGGGCCTCGACGTCGGCGCGCAGGCGCTCCAGGCCGCCGGCGCCCGCGTCGGCTCCCGCGCACATCTCGGTGGCGGCGGCGAGGGCGTCGAGGGCCGCGTCGATGGAGCCGTGGCGCCGGGTGACCCTGTCGAGCAGGTCGAGCCTCTCCTCCACCGCGGCCAGGCGCTCCTCGTCGACGACGAAGCCGTCGGCGCAGCGGCGGGCGCCGGCGGCGAGGTCGCGCAGGCGCTCGACGAGATCGTCGGCCTCGGCGACGAGGCCGTCGACGCCGGGGTCGATGCCGCGCAGTGAGCGACCGTCATGCGCTGCGGCGGCGAGCAGGTCGGCTGCGCCCGGCGCGTCGTCGGAGCCGTGGGCGGCGGAATGCAGCGCCTCGGCGGAGGCGGCCAGTCCCACGGCGTGGCGCAGGCGCAGACGCTCGGCGGTGAGCTCCTCCGTCTCGCCTGGGCTCAGGCCCAGCGGTGCCAGGTCGGCGACGAGGTGGCGGGCGCGCTCCAGCTCGGCAGCGTCTGCCTGCGCCGACTCCGCCGCACGCGCAGTGGACTCCTCGGCCTCGCGCCAGGCGCGCACCGCCGCGGCCGTGCCGGCGCGCAGCGCGGTGAGTGCCGGACCGCCGTAGGCGTCGAGCAGCTCCCGCTGCCGCGCCGGCCGGAGCAGGCGATGGCTCTCACCCTGGCCGGTGACCTCGACCAGCGCCTCGCCGATCTCGCGCAGTGTCGAGGCCGACACCAGGGCGCCGTTGGCGCGGCAGACGGCGCGGCCGCCGCGGGGCAGCTCGCGGCTGAGGGTGAGCAGGTCGTCCTCGGGCACCCCGAGCGACTCCAGGCGGGCGCTCACCTCGGCGGGCACGCCGTCGAACACCGCGGCCACCGACGCCGCGTCGCACCCGGCACGCACCAGCTCGGGTTCGAAACGGCCGCCGAGGACCAGGCGCAGCGCGGAGACGCAGACGGTCTTGCCGGCGCCCGTCTCACCGGTGAGCGCGGCCAGGCCGGCGCCGCCGAGCTCCAGGCGCGCCGAGCGGACCACGGCGAGGTTGGCGATGCGCAGCTCGACGAGGGCCATCAGTCGCCGGCCCCCGGCTCGCGCTGGCGGATGGCGTGGCCGTCGGCGTCGGCCAGGGATTCCTTGAGCGGGGTGCCGAAGCGCACCTTCTCGCGCAGCCGGCGCAGGAACGACGGCGACCCGGCGATCTTCACCACCTGCAGCTCGGGACCGGGCGCGACCGTGATCGGGCTGCCCTCGGTGAGGGTGCAGTCGACGTGGCCGTCGGCGGCGGCGAAGGCGCGGCCGTGCACGAGGGTGAGCCGCACGGTGACCGCCTCGGGGATGACCACGGCGCGGGCGATGACGGCGTGGGGGGCCAGGGGCACGACGACGATGGCGCGCACCCGCGGGTCGACCGGTGGGCCGCCGGCGCTCAGCGCGTAGGCCGTCGAGCCGGTGGCGGTGGCGACGATGACCCCGTCGGCGTCGAACTCGCCGAGCAGCTCGTCGTCGACGTCGACGCGGATGCGCACCAGGTTGATGCCCGTCGACTTGACCACCACCTCGTTGAGCGCCAGGGCCGCGAAGGGCGGCTGCTCGCCGCGCGGCACGGTGACCTCCAGGAGGGAGCGGCGCTGGATGTGGTGGCGGCCGGAGATGAAGTCGTCGATGGCCTGGTGGAGCTGGGAGACCTCGATGTCGGTGAGGAAGCCGAGCTGGCCGCGGTTGACGCCGAGGACCGGGATGCCGAGCGGCGCGGCGAGGCGGGCGCCGTAGAGGAAGGTGCCGTCGCCCCCGATGGTGATGAGCAGGGCGGTGTCGTCGCGGTGGGTGAGGACCTCCTCCTCCGGGTTGAGCACCGCGGTCCAGGCCTCGAACCCGTGCTGCTCGACGAGCTCGATGGCGCCGTGGACGATGTCGCTCTCGGTCTCGCGGGGGTGGACGAGGAAGCCGATCGCGCGCTTCGGGGTCACGGCGCCGGCTCCGCGCCGCCGGGCAGGCGCAGGTGGACCAGCCACTCGCGGTTGCCCTTGCCGCCCGCGATCGGCGACGCGACCGGGCCCCGCGCCGTGGCGCCCAGCGTCTGCTCCGCCCAGGCGATGAGGTCGCGGGCCGCCTGCTCCCCCACCGCGGTGTCGCGAACGATGCCCCCCTTGCCGACCAGCTCGCGACCGACCTCGAACTGCGGCTTGACCAGGGCGACCACCTCGGCCCCCGGTGCGGCCAGCCCAGCGACGCGGGGCAGCACAGTGCGCAGCGAGATGAAGGAGAGGTCGAGGCTGACCAGGCTGGGTGGCGGCCCGGCCAGCTCGCGGAGCAGGCGCAGGTTGGTGCGATCGAGCACGCGCACACGGTCGTCCGTTGCCAGGCGGCCGAGGAGCTGGCCGTAGCCGACGTCGACCGCGTAGACCAGCGCGGCGCCCTTGCGGAGGAGCACGTCGGTGAAGCCCCCCGTCGATGCGCCAGCGTCCAGGCAGACGCGTCCGGCGGGGTCGACGGCGAAGGCGTCGAGGGCGGCGGCGAGCTTGATGCCGCCCCGGCTGGCGTAGGGATGGTCGCGCCCGAGCAACCGGATGGCGGCTCCGGTGGCAACGCGGTGGGCGGCGCTGCTCGCCTTCCCCCCGGCCACCTCGACCAGGCCTGCCGCGATCAGGGCCTGGGCGCGCTCACGCGACGGCGCCAGGCCGCGCTCGACGAGGACGACGTCGAGCCGCTGCGCCGCGTGTGGGGGGCGAGGAGGAGACGACACGAGCACCATAGTTACACAGTATAGTAGTTTCGTGCAATACTAGAAAGGGATGTCGTCGGGGTCGATCTCGATCTCGGGGCGCCGGCCCCGCGCCGGTGGCTCGAGGCCGGGGAGCGCCGGCGCCACCGGCGAGTCCGGCCGCACGGCACGGGCGTGCACGGGCGCGCTGGGCGGCGGCGGCACGCTGGGCAGGCGTGGGGCGTCCGGTGGCGGCGCGACCGGCTGGGCCGCCGCAGCGGCCGACCCGCTCGGCTGCTCCGGCGCCGCGGACGGCACCGCGTCGGCCGAAAAAGCACGCTCCTGGGCCCCGGTGGGCCCCACCACCAGCTGGGTGATCTTCTGCTCGGTGCTGTCGAGCAGCTCCGCACAGCGCTGGGCCAGCCGCGAGGCGCGCTCGTAGGCGGCGATCGCCTCGTCGAGATTGACCGCGCCGCCTTCGAGGCGCTGGATCAGCGTGTCCAGCTCGGCCAGCGCCTGCTCGTAGGTCAGCGCGGCGATGTCGCCGTCAGTGCTCATGAAACCCTCGCCGCGTGGGCATGTGGGACAGGGCCGCCGCGACCGCGCGCGCACCGCCTGCCGAATCGTACATCCGTTCGCATCAGCCTGTCGAGCCCCCCTGGTCCGTCCCCGGGGCGCCCCGCTCCTCCCCCGCCGGCAGCTCCGCGCTCACCACCGCGCTGAGCGCCTCGCCATGCCGCAGCAGGGTCCGCAGCCGCGATCCCGCCCCGATCTGCGCCGCCGAGGTGACCACCGCGCCACTGTCGACGTCGAGGGTGATCGAGTAGCCCCGCTCCAGGGTCCGCAGCGGCGACAGCGCACCGAGGTGCACCCGCGCTCCGTCGACGCGGGCACGCTCGCGCGCCAGCAGCACGCGCACCGCCGACACCAGCGCCGCCCGCCGCCGCAGCAAGGCCTGGCGCTCGGCGGGCACCCTGCCCTGCGGCGAGGTTCGTGCCAGCCGTGACCGCAACGCGTCGAGCCGCCGCCGCTTGGCGCCGACGTCCTGCAGGACCGCGTGGCGCATGCGCATCACCTGCGAGTCGAGCTGCTGCCGCATCTGCGGCAGGCGGCGCTCCGGCGACACCATGCCCAGCCGCGACTGCGACGCCACCAGCGCACGCCGCTTCAGTGTCAGCTCCTGGCGCAGCGCCTGGCGCAGCCGCACCGCGCGCGCCTCGACCTCCTGCCGCAGCAGCGACACGTCGGGTACCGCCATCTCGGCGGCGGCGGACGGTGTCGGCGCGCGGCGGTCGGCGGCCAGGTCGGCGATGGTCTGGTCGGTCTCGTGCCCCACGCCGGTCACCACCGGCACGCGGCTTGAGCGGATGGCGCGCGCCAGCCCCTCGTCGTTGAAGGCCCACAGGTCCTCCAGCGAGCCGCCACCGCGGACCAGCAGGATCACGTCAACTCCGGCCAATTCCTCGGCGCGGCGCAGGGCGTTGGCGATCATCGCCCCAACTCCCTCGCCCTGCACCGGCGTGGGCACGATCACCGCACCGACAGCACCGCGGCCACGGCGACGGATCACCGTCGAGGCATCGCGCACCGCGGCGCCGGTGGACGACGTCACCACCGCGACGCGCCGCGGCAGGACGGGCAGCGCGCGCTTGCGCGACTCGTCGAACAGACCCTCGGCGCGCAGTCGCGCCGCGATCTGCTGCACCGCCAGGGCCAGCGCGCCGACGCCCGCGGGCTCCAGGCGGTCGACGTACAGCTGGTAGGCACCGTCGCTCTCGTACACATCGACACGGCCGTGCGCCACCACCACCATGCCGTTCTGGGGATGGAAGGGAATCCGCGCCGCCTCGCGGCGGAACACGACACACCGCACGCTGGCGTTGCGGTCCTTGAGTGTGAAGTAGATGTGTCCTGACCCGGGCATGCGGATGTTGCTCACCTCGCCCTCGACCAGGATGTCCTCCAGGTCGGGGACGCCGGCGATGGCACGGCGCACCATCATCGTCAGGTCGGTCACCGAGAAGGTGCGCCGTGGCTGGGTCACACGCGCTCCCCGGCGATGCGGCCGAGCACGCCGTTGACGAAGTGCGCCGCCTCGTCGCCCGCGTAGGTCTTGGCCAGCTCGACCGCTTCGTCGATGACCACGCTCACCGGCGTGTCATGGGCGAAGAGCAGCTCGTACGCGCCCAGGCGCAGCACGGCGCGCTCCACCTTGCCGATCTCTTCGAGACGCCAGTTGCTGCTCGCCGACTCGATCGAGCCGTCGACGCGCTCCATCTCACCCAGCACACCGAGCACCAGCTCGGAGGCGAACTCGGCGACGTCGGGCGCCGCGCCCATGTCCTCGGCGTGATAGTGCAGCACGTCGGTGGCGTCCTTCTGGGTGCCCTCCAGCTCGAAGAGCACACGCAGCGCCAGCTCCCGTCCGCGATGACGGCGGCCGGCGCCCGCTCTCACGAGAAGACCACCTCGTTGACGTAGACGTTGACCTCGGTCAGCTCCAGGCCGAGCATCTTCTCGATGGCTCGGGCGACGCGGCGCTGCACCTCGGCGCCCATCCCCGGCAGGTCGGCGCCCGACTCCATGACGACGTGCAGGTCGATCTGCAGCGTGTCGTCGGGCTGCATGACCACCTTGACGCCGCGGTGCGCGGCGGGACGGCGCACGATGCGGTCGATCTGCTGGCCGCCGGTCTGATACATGGCGTGCACACCGGGAACTTCCAGCGCGGCCAGCGCGGCGATCCAGGCGACCACCTCGTTGGCGACGCGCACCGTGCCGAGGCGGTCGCGGCCGGGCGGCTCGGCGAGCTGCAGCGGCGGCGGCGTTGCGGAGGCGCCGCTCTCGGCGCTCATGCGCGCTCGATGTAGCGACCGGTGCGGGTGTCCACCCGGATGCGGTCGCCGGTGCTGACGAACAGGGGCACGTCGACGTTGACACCGGTCTCCAGCGTCGCCGGCTTGGTGCCGCCGGTGGCGGTGTCGCCCTTGAAGCCGGGCTCGGTGTAGGTCACCTCCAGCTCGGCGGTGATGGGCAGGTCGACGCCGAGCACCTTGCCGTCGTACTGCAGGACGAAGAGCTCGTCGTTCTCCTTGAGCCACTGCGACGCGTCGCCGACCTGCTCGGGGGTGAGCGGGTACTGGTCGTAGGTGCTGCTGTCCATGACCACGAAGCTGTCGCCGTCCTTGTAGAGGAACTGGGCCGCGGTGCGCTCGATGCGGGCGCGGCCGAACTTCTCCTCGGGACGGAAGGTCTCCTCGGTCACCGCGCCGCTGTTGACGTTCTTGAACTTGGCGCGAACGATTGCCGACCCGCGGCCCATCTTGACGTGGGCGAAGTCGAGCACCTGGAGCAGCTCTCCGTTGCGCTCCACCGTGTTGCCGGGACGAAGGTCTCCCGCGCTGATCATGCCGTTCCTCCAGTGATGCCCCGAGCACCGACCATGTGCGCGACCGCGTGCAGGGCGAGCACATAGCCGTGCGGCCCGAGCCCGGCGATGACGCCGCGTGCGGCCGCTGCGGTCAGCGACGCGTGCCGGAAGGGCTCGCGCGCGTGGATGTTGGAGATGTGGACCTCGACCACCGGCTTGCCGAAGCCGCGCACCGCGTCGGCCAGGGCGATGCTGGTGTGGGTGAGCGCGCCCCCGTTGAGGATGCAGGCGTCGGCTGCCTGGCGCTCCTCCTCGAGGATGTCGATGAGCGCGCCCTCGTGGTTGCTCTGCTCCCAGCGGATCTCGATGCCGAGCGTCCCGGCACGATCGCGCACCATGGCCTCGATATCGGCCAGCGTGGCGCTGCCGTAGACCTCGGGTTCGCGCGTGCCCAGGCTGCCCAGGTTGGGGCCGTTGAGGACCAGAACTCTCGTCATGCGTGCTGCACCCGGGCGATGGCCTCGGCGACGGCGTCTTCTGGCACGAGATGGCCGAAACCGGCGCTGCCGAGCTGGTCGAGGAGAACCCAGCGCACCGCCCCGGCGCGAGACTTCTTGTCGGAGCGCGTGGCATCCACGATGCGCTGCGGGTCCAGCCCGTCGGATAGGGCGCCGAGGCCGCAGCGGCTCAGCGTGTCGTCCTGCCATGCGACGTCGTCCCGCGGGCAGTCGCGCAGGCTGACGCTGAGCAGGCCGGCGACGCGCATGCCCGCGGCGACCGCCTCGCCGTGGACCATGTCGTGCCCGGTGACCGTCTCCAATGCGTGTCCCACAGTGTGCCCGTAGTTGAGGATGGCCCGCCGGCCCGCCTCGCGCTCGTCGTCCGACACCACCTCGGCCTTGATCGCACAGCACCGCGCGATCACCGGCACCAGCGCGTCGCGATCGCGGGCGAGCAGGGCGTCGAGATGCGAGTCGAGCGCTGCGCGGAGGTCGGCGGCGGCGATCATAGGGTACTTGACGATCTCGGCGAAGGCCGCCCGCCAGTCCCGCTCGGGCACGGTGGCGAGGGCGTCGACGTCGCAGACCACCGCGCGCGGCTGCCAGAAGGCGCCGGCCAGGTTCTTGCCGGCGGGCAGGTCGACGCCGGTCTTGCCGCCGACCGCGCTGTCGACCATGGCCAGCAGGGTGGTGGGCAGGTGGATCACCGCGATGCCGCGCTGATAGCTGGCGGCGGCGAAGCCGGCGAGGTCGCCGACGGTGCCTCCGCCCGCCGCGACGACGCAGTCGCCGCGGTCGAGGCCGAGGGCGGCGAGGCGGTTGACCAGGCGGCCGGCGGCGGCCCACGTCTTCAGCTGCTCGCCGCCGCGGAGGCGGATGAGGGTGGTCTCGACGCCGCGCACCGCGATGGAGCGCTCGACGGCGCGGGCCATGCGCACCACGGGCTGGTCGCCGGCGATCGACACGCTGTCGGCGACCAGGGCGACGCGGCGTGCCCCGTCAGGCAGCGCAGCAAGCACCGCGGCTGCGGCTGCATCGCTCCCGCGCACCACCGAGACCGTGTAGCTGCGCGCGCCGAGGGCGACGGGGATGTGCGCGGCCGCCGACCCGCCCGTGCCGGGGTCACCGACCACGGGCCTGGGCGCCAGGCGCGCGCCGGAGAGCGCGTCGACGACGGCGTCGACCACGCCCTCGACGTCCCAGTCGTCGACGTCGACGCGCAGGTGGGCGCGGCCGTACGACGCGGCACGATCCGCGCGCAGGCGGTTCAGCGCGGCGGCGGGGTCGTCGCGCAGCAGCGGACGGTCGGCCGCGCCGCCGAGGCGGCGCAGCAGCACGGTGTCGGCGGCGTCGAGCCAGACCACCCAGGCGCCGTCGAAGAGCACCTGCCCGGCGTGCGGCTGGGCGGCGAGACCACCGCCGCAGGAGAGGACCAGCGGGGCGTCGCCGTCGAAGGCGTCGCGCAGCGCCTGCAGCTCGCGCTCGCGAAAACCCGGCTCGCCGTCGACGGCGAAGATCTCGCTGACGCTGCGCCCGGCGCGCTGCTCGACGAGGGCGTCGGTGTCGACGTGCCGCCAGCCAAGTCGCCGCGCCAGGGCGGCGCCCACCGCCGACTTGCCGCTGCCCGGCAGGCCGACCAGGGCGACGCGGCGCACCGCGCTGACGGTGGGCGCGCCGCTCTGCGGGATCGCGCGAGTTGCAGCCATCTCTGACGTCAACGCGCGAGCTGGCGCTTGTAGCCGGCCACGTTGCGCTTCAGCTCGGCCAGCGAGTCGCCGCCGAACTTCTCCACGAACGCCGCCGCCAGCACCCAGGCCAGCATCGCCTCGGCGACCACGCCACCGGCCGGCACCACGCAGATGTCGCTGCGCTCGTAGTGGGCGTTGATCTCCTCGCGGGTGTGCAGGTCGACGCTGCGCAGTGGCTTGAGCAGGGTGGCGATGGGCTTGAAGTACACCTGGGTCCAGATGTCCTCGCCGTCGCTGACCCCGCCGGTGAGGCCGCCCTGGCGGTTGGTGAGGTGGCGGAAGCCCTCGCCCTCGATCCAGCGCGGCGAGTCGTGCACGCGCGAGCCGGGGATGTAGGCGGCGTCGAAGCCGGCGCCCAGCTCCACACCCTTGACCGACTGGATCGAGCACATCGCCTGGGCGATCTGGCCGTCGAGGCGGCGGTCCCACTGCACGTAGGAGCCAAGTCCGGCAGGAACTCCGGAAGCGATGACCACGCAGATGCCACCGAGGGTGTCACCGGCCTCGCGGGCGGCGTCGATCGCCTCGATCATCAGCTGCGAGGCCTCGGGGTCGGGGCAGCGCACCTCGGAGCGCTCCACCGCGTCCCAGTCGATCCCCTCGGCGGGATGCATCTCGACGTCGCCGATGCGGCGCACGTACGAGCGCACGCTGATGCCGAAGGGCTTGAGCACCGCCTTGGCCACTGCGCCGGCGGCGACGCGTGCCGCCGTCTCGCGCGCGCTGGCCCGCTCCAGCACGTTGCGCACGTCGTCGAACCCGTACTTGAGGGCGCCGGCCAGGTCGGCGTGGCCGGGGCGCACCCGGGTGACCTTCTTCTGGATGAACTCGCCGCCCGACTCGACCTGCATCGGCCTGCGCCAGTTCTCCCAATCCTTGTTGGGAATCACCAGCGTCACCGGCGACCCCAGCGTCCGCCCGCCGCGCACACCGCTGACGATCTGCGCGGCGTCCTGCTCGATCTTCTGCCTGCCGCCGCGCCCGTAGCCGCCCTGGCGGCGCCGCAGGTCGTCGTCGATGTCGCGCGGTGCGCTGAGCGCCAGCCCGGCGGGCAGGCCCTCGACCATCACGGTGAGCTGCGGTCCGTGGGATTCGCCCGCGGTCAGGAATCGGAGCATCGTGCCCGCGATTGTAGGGCGGGGCGGCGCGAGGACCCGGTCAGCGCCGTCCGAAGGGCGCGTGCCTAGACGCCGTCGTGGTGGCCGGAGTAGCCGGGGGTGGGGCCGTAGGCGCCGGGCTGGTTGGGGCCGCCGGCGCCCTGGACGTTGGGCGGGGCGTAGCCGCCTCCCTGGGGGAGGTCGCCGCCGGTTGGGTAGGGCTGGCCGGTGCGGCGGGCTTCGGAGGCGACCAGGAGGTCGCGGCTGAAGGCGCCAGGCGTGGCGATGTGGCGGAGGACCTCGGCGCCGTCGCGGCCGGCGGATTCGATCTCCAGGTCACCGAAGCCGAGGACGCGGCCGATCAGGCGCTGGCGGACGCTGGAGTCCTGGATACGGTCGAGGGCGATCGACTCGGTGTAGCGGGAGAGGACGCCGCTGCGGCTGATGATGCGGTGGTTGGTCAGGGTGAAGCTGGTCGAGTGCCAGCGCAGCCAGCGGACCAGGAGGATGGCGACGACCATGACGCCCAGGGCGAGGCCGATGAACACCTTGACCTGGTGCAGGTCGTGGCCCGACACGGATTTCGGAGTCACCACGAGCAGGACGATGCCCACGGCAAGAGCGGCCAGGCAGGCGAGGCCGACTGAGAGGAACACGGTCCAGTGCTGGCGCGTCACCCGGATGGGGTGCTCGCCGGGCATCAGCTGGGGCAACGGCCAACCTCCGTGAGCAAACGCTTCAGAGCCCGTGGAACATGATGAGCGCCGCGCCGGCGCACAGGAAGGGGCCATAGGGTATCGGGTCCTTGAGCCCTCTGATGCGGGTCACCAGCAGCACCACCGCGGCCGCGCCGCCGAGCAGCACGGCGGTGATCACCGCGTAGAGCGCGCCGAGGTGGGAGCTGTCCAGGGCGAGGCCGGTGGTCGCACCCACCAGCGCACCCAGCTTGGCGTCGCCCTGGCCGATGGCGCTGCCGCCGAAGGCGAGGCTCTGCACCATGAAGAAGAGCCACACCACCACCGCGCCGAAGAGTGCGCGCGGGAAGGTGAGCCCGGGCGACAGGGGCGACAGGGCCAGCGCCACCACCACCGCCGGGTAGGTGACCCGGTTGAGGATGAGGCGGTGCTTGAGATCGAAGGCGAGGATGTGCACCAGCGCCGCCACCCAGACGAGGTGGATGGCCAGGCCGGCGCCGGGCAAGTCGTGCGCGGTGAAGGCGGCGAAGCCGATGGCGCCGAGCAGCGGCGAGAGGTACTTCTCCAGCCAGGTGAGCCCGTAGCGCTCGCCCTTCCAGGGCTCGGCGACCGGCGCGGGCTGGGTCTGGTTGGCGGCGGCCTCGACGGCGAGGGCGACCTCCTGCTCGTAGGCCTGCCGGTCCTCGGCCTCCTCCTCCTCCAGCTTCTCGGCGCGCTCCAGCCAGACGGCGGCCCGCCCGCTGAGCAGGCCGGCGAGGGCGCCGCCCACCGCGGCGCCGGCGATTGCGGCTCCGTTCATGCGCCGACGGCCTCGTGCAGGGCCCTGCGGGCGACGTCGAGGGGCGGCTCGACACCGGTCCACATGCGCAGGCTGAGCATCCCCTGCTGCAGGAGCATCTCCAGGCCATCCCCGGCGGGCAGGCCGCGCTGGCGCGCCGCGGCGACGAGGTCGACCGGGCGGGGGCGGTAGCGGAGGTCGATCACCGTGCAGCCGTCGGGCAGCGCAGCGACGTCGACCGGCAGGTCGGGCAGGCCGGCGGGCGTGGCATTGACGAGGACGGACGCTCCTGCGGCACCGAGGGCAGCTTTCACCGCAGCGACCGTCCAGTCGGTGGTGCCGGCGGGAAAATTCTCCTGTCCCAAGGACGAAACGGCCTGCCGGACGGCAGCGGCGGCCTCCCGGCGGCGGGCGGCCACGGCGACGCTCCGCGGCCGGGATCGGCTCAGCGCCAGCGCCGCCGCCGCAGCCGCACCGCCCGCGCCCAGCACGACCACCGCCGCGCCCGGGGCAGGCCACAGACCCTCGTGGCGCAATGCCGCCTCCAGGCCGCGCGCGTCGGTGTTCTCGCCCACCAGCTGACCGTCGCGCATGAACAGGGTGTTCACCGCCCCCATCACCAGCGCGTCGCCCTCCAGCACGTCGCAGGCAGCCGCGGCCGCGCGCTTGTGGGGAATCGTGACGTTGGCGCCGTGAACCTCGCCCGATCGCAGTGCGAGGAGCGCCCCGGCCAACTGCTCGGGCGTCACGTCGTGATTCTGGTAGCTGAAGGACGGCGAAAGGTTCGTCGCGCGCAGCGCAGCGTTGTGCATCGCGGGGCTCGGCGAGTGCTCGATGCCGTGGCCCAGCAGCCACAGCCGGGTCACGGCGTTGGCGACGGGCACGGGCTGTTGAGGTAGCGAGAGACCTGCTGGTCGTGCTCCGCGAGGGTGACGGCGTAGTGGTTGTGGCCACATCCGTCCGCAACCCAGAAGAGGTAGGTGGTCTGCGCCGGCTGCGCGGCGCCCTGCAGCGAGGGCAGCCCCGGGTTGGCGATGGGCGTCGGCACCAGGCCGGCGTGCAGGTAGCTGTTGTACGGCGTGTCGATCTTGAACTCGGCGGCGGTGGGCTCGCGGCCGGTGATGCCCAGCCCGTAGGCGACGGTGGCGTCCGACTGCAGCGCCATGTTCTGGGCGAGGCGGTTGTAGATGGCGCTGGCCACCTTGGGACGGTCGTCGTTGAACTGCGCCTCGCGCTCGATGATCGAGGCCATCACCACCAGCTGGTACCCGGTCAGGCCGTGCGGCGGCGCGGCCAGCAGGGTGCCGACGCGCTGGCCGAAGTCGTCGAGCTGCATCTGCACGATCTGGTGCGCGGTGCTGCCCTGCGGGATCGAGTAGGTGTCCGGATACAGGAACCCCTCCAGCGAGGCGCCCGCCGGGCGTCCGGTGAGGAAGGGCGCGCTGAAGCTGCCGGTGCGCACCTCGGCGAGGTATTGGTCAGCCGTGACACCAAGTCCGGAGTCGCCCACCTTCTTGGCCATCTGGGTTGCCGTGGCACCCTCGGCGAAGGTGATCTTCACGGTCTGCACGTCGGGCGCGGTGGAGAGGCGGGAGATGATGGCGCTGGCGCCCATGCCGCTGTCGAGCTTGAAGGCCCCGGAGTGCAGGCTGCCGCCCAGCCCCTTGAAGCGCGCGAACCAGCCGAACCAGAAGGAGCTGCGGATCAGGCCGTGGGTCTGCAGATCGGCGGCCACCTGGTCGACGCTCTCGCCCGAGGTCACCTGCACCGTCACCGGAGTGCCGTGCGCCGCGGCGGGCGCCTCCAACTGGCTGCGGCCGTAGAGGACCACGCCACCGGCCGCCACACCGACGACGGCGACAATCGCGATCAGCACGAATGCGATCACCAACCCCCTGCCGTGACGACGGCGGGCGGGCCTCACCGGCGACGGCGTCCTTGGCCGCGCCGGTGCGAGCGCGAGTCGAGCCATCCCTGCAGCATCAGCGCGGCGGCGACGCCGTCGACGGTCACCCGCCGGCGCGCCCGCCGCATCCCCGTGGCCACCAGCGCACGCTCGGCCTCTGCGGAGGTGAAGCGCTCGTCCCAGAGCTCGACGGGCAGGCCCGTCTCGCGCTCCGCGTCGGCGGCGAGACGGCGGGCGTCCTCGGCGGCGGGGCCCTCGGAGCCGTCGAGCTCGCGGGGCAGGCCGACCACGATGACGCCGGCTTCGCGCGACCGCGCCTCTTCGCGAACGCGCTCCCACAGGGCGCGGACGCCGGCGCGAGGCAGCACGGCGACGGGCGAGGCGAGGGTGCCGGTGGGGTCCGCGGCGGCGACCCCGACGCGCACCGTGCCGGCGTCGAGACCGAGCGCCACCGTCATTGGCCCACCGGTGTGAACTGCTGGACGATGTCGATCCTCCCGGAGAAGTAGGGCAGCACGAAGAAGGGGATGTGCTGCGAGATGGTGACGTCCTGGACCGGGCTGCCGATGATCTCGCGGGCGAGCCGCTTCACGGTGGTGGCGCTCTGCCCGGAGAAGCGGCCCTTGAGGCCCTGGATGTCGATGACCGGCTCGCTGAAGCCGGTGCCGCTGGCGGTGAAGATCACCGTGCCGTCGTCGCTGGCCTGGGTGACCTTGGGGTCGGGGATGTTGGGCTTGTCGGCCAGCGTCTGGCCCGGCGGCACCTGGGTCTTGAGATCGGCCTCGACCACCTTCTTGACGTCGGCGATGTTGAAGAACGCCGCCTTGCCGTGGACGACGACGTTGATGGTGGTGGCCTGGTACTGCTCGTCCTGCTTGGGCAGCGGGGTGATCTCGTAGCTCAGCGTCTGCCCCGAGCCGCCGGGGTCGACCGCGACCAGCTTGTTGGGACCCGCCTTGGAGGCCATGTCCGCCTTGGTCTTGTCGGTGAGCTGCGTCTTCATGTCGTCGATCTGCTTGGTCCAGCCGGAGATGTCGCCGGAGCTTGCGGTGGTGACCTGCTTGGCGTCGGCGCCGCCGCCGGCGGCCTGCGGGTTGGTCACCGTCAGGTCGGTCGAGGTGCAGACCCCGTGGTACTGACCGCTCGGTCCGCACGGATTGCTCGGCCACTGGGTGATGGTGTTGGCGCCGACGTTGCCCGCGTTCTCCGGGGTGCCGTCCTGCACCGGAAAGGCGTTGCTGGTGGAGATGCCGTTGCTGTCGGGCGCGCCGAAGTGCACCACCGTGTCCTGGGTGGCGTAGAACTTGATCTGCGGCGAGCCGGCGGTGTCGAACTCGGTGCCCTTGGGGATGGTGAAGTCGGCGACGTTCTTGAGGTCGGTCGACAGGATCTCCTGGGCGCTGGCCTGGGTGGCGGGCAGCGTCTTCTGGCCGGTCGGCTTGGCCTGGAAGGAGCCGTTCTGGTCGCTCGTCTCCACAACGGTGAGGACGTGGTCCTGGCTGCCCGCGAGGTTGGCGTCGGTGGTGCCCTGGATGGGCTGGTTGGTGGTCACCTGGGCCGCCGCCATCTTGATGGTCACCGTCGCCGTCGGCGCCACCAGGAAGAGCAGCAGCAGGCCGACGATGAACACCGCACCGGCCAGGAAGTACAGGGCACGGCGGCGGTCGCGGCCCTTCTTGGGCAGCGGCATCGGCGCGATGCGGCGCGGCGGCATGGGCCGGTCGAGGGTGCGCGCCGGCGATTCCGGACGCTCCAGGGCGGCGGCGGTCCAGGGAGTTTCCGCCAGGGTCGCCGCGGCGGCGGCGGCACCGATGGGGGCCATGTCGGGTGCGACCGCGCCGTCGCCGTCGACCTCCGGGTTGAGCGGCTCGGCGGCGGGGTGGGGACGCACCACCTCGACGCCGCGCTCGTACGCCTGCACGGATGCGTAGGTGGGGAAGCCGGCGCTCTTGGCCAGCTGCTGCACCCGCGGGTCGCCGCTGACGATGGCGGTGCGCTTGACGAAGCTGCGGCTGTACTGCTGCAGCAACCGCAGGTTGAGCGAGGACTGCAGCACCTTGGTGCGGTGGGGCAGGACGAAGACCAGGTCCTGCTCCTCGCCGCTGCGGCGGATCTTCTCGACGAGGTCGGTGATCTCGTCGTCCGGCTCGATGTAGAGGACTCTGGACATCAGGAGCGCTGCGGCCTCATCACACCTTCATCGCCTTCATGATCCGGCGCATCAGCCCACCGAGCGGCTGGTCCTCCTCGCTGTCGAGCTGGATGGCGTGGTGGGCCAGGCCCATCGGGGTGATGTCCTGGCTGCCGACCAGCAGGCCGGTGGTGTCGTAGACGTCGCGGACGTCGGAGGGGGTGAGCACGCGGATCGTGGGTTGCTTGCTGAAGGGAAGGTACTCCGTCCACTGCAGCATGGAGAGCTGGTCGGCGATCTCGGGCAGCGACGCGCCGCCGCCGGCCAGGTAGATGGCGGGCGGCAGCATGTCCCCGTGGGCCAGCTCTTCGAGGGTGAGGGCGACGCCCTGGGCGAGCACCTCGGCGTTGGCGGTGACCGCGTTGTGGGCCAGCGCCCGCTGGTCGGCGGGCAGGCGCCCCTCGCCGTGGGCGATCTTGAACTGCTCCGCCTCCTCCAGGGACATGCCCAGGTCGGTGGCCACCCGCCGGGTGAAGGCGCGCCCGCCGAGGGCGAACATCTTGGTGCCCTCGATGCCGCCCTTGCGCACCAGGGCGACGTCGGTGGTGCCGCCGCCGACGTCGACGAAGATGCCGCCGAACTCGTAGATCTCGTCGGTGGCGCAGCCGCGGGCCAGGGCGTAGGGCTCGGCGACGGTGGCCACCAGCTCCAGGTCGAGCTCCTGCGAGATGGTCTGCAGGGCACCGATGTGGGTGAGCGGGGCGAAGGTGTTGAAGACGGTGACGTCCAGAACTCGTCCCTGGAAGTTGAGGGGGTTGCTCACCGCGTAGCCGTCGACCATGACCTGGGTGATGGCGCTGTGGACCAGCTTGACGTTGACCTCGCTGACGCCCAGCTCGGTGCTCATCTGGCGCACGGCTTCGCGCAGCGCGCGTCGCTGCACCAGCTGCAGGGTCTGCGCCAGCTCGGCCTCGGTGATGCGCGACTGCGGCTGCGAGCGGGGGACGCTGACGCTGGTGCTGAAGCCCTTGACCTGCTCGCCGGCGATGCCGATCACGGCCTGGCCGGGGATCATCTGGCACATGTCCTCGGCTTCGCTGAGGGCGCGGTCGCAGTTGTCGATGACGGCCTGGATGTCGGCGACTGCACCCGCGTGCATGTCGGTGAGGGACTGGCGCACCTTGCCGACGCCGATGACGATGCCCTTGTCGGCTTCGCGCTTGACGACAAGGGCCTTGATGACCTCGGTGCCGATGTCGAGGGCGGTGTAGTGGGTGTGGTAGTCCTCGCGGCGGCGGAGCAAGGAGAACTTGCGCTTGCTCATGAGGCGCTTTCCCCTTGGGCACGGGGAGCGGGGGAACCCGCGTCATGCCCTTGGGCACGGGGAGCGGGGGGCACCCGCGGGGTTGCGCCTCCGCCGAGGGCCCGGCGCACAGCGTCGAGCGCATCGGCGCGCCGCTCGGGGTCGCCGACGCCGCCGGCGGCGAAGTCGGGACGGCCGCCGCCCTTGGCCCCGGTGGCCTCGGCGGCGACGCGCGCCAGGTCGCCGGCGCGCACGCCGCTCTGCTGGGCACCGCCGCCCACCTTGACAGCGAGGCTGGAGTGTCCGATCACCAGGGCCACGCCGTCGGCCTGGAGGCGCTCGGCGAAGAGCGAGTCGGCGGCGGTCTTGACGTCGCCGGCGTCGGCGCCGGAGCCGCCGTTCATGAGCAGGTGGGCGAAGCGGACGCTGCCCAGCTCCTCCACCTCGGCGCCCTCGACGCCGCCGCGTCCAGCCTGGTGGCGCCTGGCGTCGACGACGTCGCGCTGCAGCTGCCGGACCTGCTGCTGCAGGGCGATGACACGCTGGGGCACCTCCTCGGGCTTGACGCGGAGCTGCTGGGCCGCCTCGCGCAACGACGTGGCCATGTCTGTCCAGTACCGCTCGGCGGACTCCCCCACCACCATCTCGATGCGCCGCGTCCCCTGGCCGATGCTCGACTCGGCGGCGATGATCGCCGCGCCGAGCTCACCGGTGTGCTGGACATGGGTGCCGCCGCAGAGCTCGCGCGACCAGCCGCCGAAGTCGACGACGCGCACCTCCTCGCCGTACTTCTCGCCGAAAAGGGCCACCGCGCCGGTGCGGCGCGCCTCCTCGATGGGCATCACCGTCGTGGTGCGCTGCAGGTCGCGGCGGATCGCCGCGTTGACGCGGTGCTGCACGTCGCGAATCTCGCCGGCGCTCAGCGCGCGGGAGAAGGCGAAGTCGAACGTAGTGTGCTCGTCGTCGACCAGCGACCCGCGCTGCACCACCTCGTCGCCGAGCACCTCCCTGAGGGACTTGTGCAGAAGATGCGTGGCGCTGTGGTGCCGCGCCGTCTGGGCGCGCCGCTCGAAGTCGACGGCGGCCAGCACGCGCATGCCCTCGCGAAGGTGGCCGCGGGTCACTCGCAGCGTCGAGGCGCGCGTGTCGGTGCCGGGCATGAACTGGGTGTCGAGCACCTCGGCCCAGCCGTCGTCCCACTGCAGGGTGCCGCGGTCGCCGACCTGGCCACCGGATTCGGCGTAGAACGGCGTCGGCTCCAGGACCACCTGGCCCTCGCCGTTCTCGCCCAGCTGCGTCCAGATCACCTCGGACTCGGTCTCCAGCTTCTCGTAGCCGACGAACGTGGAGGGCGGCAGCGCCGGGCCGGCGGTGAAGCCGACACGCTCGGTGCCCTTTCGACTGCGCTCACGCTGTTGGAGCATGGCAGCGTGGTAACCGGGGATGTCGACCTCGACGCCCCGCTCGCGGGCCAGCTCGACGGTGAGCTCGACGGGGAAACCGAAGGTGTCGTAGAGCCGGAAGGCGTCGCCGCCGTCGATGCGCGACGCGCCGCCCTCGATGAGCGCCTCGAGTCGCGCGGCCCCGTCGCTGAGGGTGCGGGCAAAGCTCTCCTCCTCAGCGCTCAGGCTGCGCTCGACGTGCTGCTGCCGCTCGCGCAGCTCGGGATACGCCGAGCCCATGACCTCGACCAGATCCGGCAGCCCGGCCGCCAGTCCGCCCTGCAGCCCGACGCGACGCCCGTGCACCGCGGCGCGGCGAATCACCCGGCGCAGTGCGTAGCCGCGCCCCTCGTTGGACGGGGTGACCCCGTCGGCGACGAGGAACGCAGCGCTGCGCAGATGGTCGGCAAGGATGTTGAACGACATCTGCCGCTGCGGTGTGTCGGGCTTGACGCCGGCGCGCGCGATGTAGCCGTCGACGATGCCCTTGAACAGATCCGTCTCGTAGTTGCTGCGCACGCCCTGCAGCACCGCGGTGATGCGCTCCAGCCCCATGCCCGTGTCGACGACGGGATTGGGCAGCGGGGTGCGGGTGCCGTCCTCGTGCTGCTCGAACTCCATGAAGACCAGGTTCCAGATCTCCACCCAGCGGTCGCCGCCGCATTCGTCCTGCGGGGTGCAGCCGGTGCGCCCGCAGGAGCAGGGGCCGCCGCGGTCGTAGTAGACCTCGCTGTCATAGCCGCAGGGCCCGGTCGGCCCCGCCTGCCACCAGTTCTCCTCGAGGCGCGAGATTCGCGAGCGCGGCACGCCGACGCGGTTGACCCAGATCTCCTCGCTCACCGTATCGGTGGGATAGACGCTGGGCCAGAGCCGGTCGGGGTCGAGCCCGTACCCGCCCGCGTCAGGACTGCTGGTGAGCAGCTCCCAGGCGAGGTCGATGGCGCCCTCCTTGAAGTAGTCGCCGAAGGACCAGTTGCCCAGCATCTCGAAGAAGGTGTGGTGGGTGGTGTCGCCCACCTCGGCGATGTCGTCGCGCATGCCGCTGCCACGGAAGCACTTCTGGCACGAGGTGAGGCGCGCGGCCGGGGGCGTGCGGACACCCAGGATGTACGGCTTGAGGGGCACCATGCCCGCCACGGTGAAGAGCACCGACGGGTCGTCGTGGGTGACCAGCGAGGCGCTGGGCAGCCGGTGGTGCCCCCGGTCGTCGAAGAAGTTGAGAAAACGTTCCCGGATCTCTGGGCTATCCACGTCTCGTCTGCGTGAGGGTGGCCGGTCCGATGGGCACGCGTGCACCGTGGTGGCCGAAAAACCCCCGGATGATATCAGCGGGCTCGGGTCGCTCCCGGCTCTCGGGGGGAACGCGCGGCTTGGCCGCTCTGGTTACGGCGCCCCTCACACCGGCGGGGGCTCGGGGAACTCGGCGCGCATGTGCTCCAGGGCGGCCCGCTGCAGCCGCGACACGTGCATCTGCGAGATGCCCAGCCGCTTGGCCACCTCGGTCTGGGGCAGCTGGTCGAAGAAGCGCAGCACCATGATCTCGCGCTCGCGAGGCGTCAGGTGGGCCATCGCCTGCTCCAGCAGGGCCTTCATCTCGACGCGCTCCAGGTTCTCGTCGTCGCGGCCGAGGCGGTCGCCGAGCTCGGTGCCGTCCTCGACATTGCCGCCGCTGGGCGTGGAGGCGAGCGAGATGGTGTGCTGGGCGGGCGAGACCTCGAGGGCGGCGAGGACCTCGTCCTGCTCCAGGCCCAGGTACAGGCCGATCTCGGCGATCGAGGGCTGGCGCCCCAGGGTGCGGCTCAGCTCCTCCTGGGCGCGGGAGACCCGCAGGAAGTTCTCCTGGAGGCGGCGCGGCACCCGGACGGCCCAGGACTTGTCGCGGAAGTAGCGCCGGATCTCGCCCATGACGGTGGGCGTGGCAAAGGTGCTGAACTCGTTTTCGAGCGACGGGTCGAAGCGCTCGATGGCCTGGATCAGCCCCAGGAATCCGACCTGCTCGATGTCCTCCAGCGGCTCGCCGCGGTTGGCGAAGCGGCGGGCGATGAAGTGGACGAGGTCGGCGTTGAGCTGGACGAGGCGGTCACGGATGGCGGGGTCGCGGGTCTCGGCGTACTCACGGAGCAGCCTGCGGACCTCCTCGCGCCGCGGATCCGACGCAGGCTTGGGGATGGTCCGGACCGGCCCCGTGGCGGCACCCGCTCCGGCCGGCGGGGTGCGCGTCACGACGAGACGCGATACTTCGTAAGACGGACGCGCACCCCCCCGGTGCGCTGGTCGACGCGGAAGCGACAGTCGTCGACAAAGAGGCCGACCAGGCGCAGGGCCATGTCGGTGGCGGCCAGCTGACGCTGCAAGGCGTCGCGATCGGTGACCTGGGTGCTGGGACGGCGAGCCGGCGCTCCCGGCGTGCCCCTGGTGACCTCGACCTGGGCCCGCTGCACCTCGGCGGCGCCCTCCTCGGCGCGGCCGAAGACGGTGCGGACGTCGACGTCGAGCTTGCCGTCGCTCTCCACCTTGAAGAGGATGCGCACCTGGCCCCGCCCGGGCTTGCCCATCACGCAGGCGGCCAGCCCGATGGCGTTCTCGCAGGCCTGGGCGATGGCGATGCTGAGCTCGTCGACCGCCTCGACGCCGAACCCCGCCACCGACCCGAAGGCGGCGGCGGCGCGCTTGGCGACGACGATGTACTGGGGGTCGGCGGGGATGCGCAGTTCCGACGTCGTCATGGAGGCCATCGCGTCCGGGGTGTACCCGCTCACCGTGGCAGCCAAACCCGAGGGCGGGCCCGGTCAGGCACCGGCGAGGGCGATGTCCGCCTTGGTCACGATGCCGGTGCCCTCCTCGACGGCGTCGTCGAGGCCCACCCAGTCCGGCTCGGCGAAGCGGTCGGGCAGGACGATGTGGGTGGGCTGCTGGGGCTGGGGCTCGACGCGCTGGCCGATGAGCTCGAGCGCGCGCTGGCGCAGCCTCGGCCGGGTGACGGCGACCACCACGGAGAACGCCGCTCCCGCGGCGACCGAGGCGAACACCACGCCGCGAATGGCGGAGCGAAGGGACATGAGAGGGGCCCTCCAGGGACACCGTGGCGGGAGAGGTGGGCGAAGTATAGGGGTCTTCCCAGGAATGAACCCCCTGGGCGCTATCGACAGCGTCAGCGCGTGGCGGAGGTGCGCCCGGTGACGATGGCGCCGGCGGCCTGGAGCACGGCGATGAGCAGCACGTCGGCCAGCGGGTGCACCACGCCCAGCGTCGGCGAGCTGAGGTGTCCGGAGGCGGCGACGATCTCGCCCGCCACCAGTCCGGCGGCGGAGAGGAGCAGCGTCCAGGCGTAGGGCCCGCGATGCGGGAGGAGGAGTCGCATCACCTGGGTGGTGACCAGCACCAGCAGGAGGGCGAGGATCAGGCCCGGACTGGGACGCACTGCTGCAATGCCTCGGCGGAATTCGCCTCGGGTTCGGATGCGACGTTGTGGAAAGACTGTCCCTGCGCCGACCGCGCCGTCCTGGGCTGAGCCCAGAAACCAGGTGGGGTTCCGCACGTCGCCGTGTTCCCCTTCCCTCTGGCGGACTAGCCGCCTGGGGCACGAGGGCAGGCGCCGGATGTAGGAGCCCCGATGTCGGAAATGTTGGTCCAGCCACGTGGGAGGGCTGCGACCGGCCAGGGACGTCCCGGATGGTACCGCACGGGGCGCCGGCCTACACCTCGTTTCGGATTCGCGACCGCGCTACGTCTTGGGCTGCGTTTGCGGGATCAGCTGCAGGCCCAGCTCGCGCAGCTGCGCCTCGTCGACGGGGGCCGGCGCGCCGGTCATCAGCTCCTGCGCCTGCTGGTTCTTGGGGAAGGCGATGACGTCGCGGATGTTGTCCTCGCGCAGCCCCTCCATCACCAGGCGGTCGACGCCGGCGGCGAACCCGCCGTGCGGCGGCGCACCGTACTGGAAGGCCTCGAGAAGGAAGCCGAACTTGCGCTGGGCCTCGTCGTGGTCGATGCCGATGGCCCGGAAAACCCTTTCCTGGATTGCAGGATCGGTGATGCGGATGCTGCCGCTGCCGATCTCGCGACCGTTGAGCACGATGTCGTAGGCGCGGCTGCGCACCGTCAGCGGGTCGCTGTCGAGCCGGTCGATGTCGTCGCTGTGCACCATGGTGAACGGGTGGTGCGCGGGCGAGATGGCGCCGGTCAGCCTGTCCTCCTCGAACATGGGGAACTCGGTGACCCACAGCCAGTTGAGCTGCTCCTCGTCGACGAGCCCGCGCTTGCGTCCCAGGTGGCTGCGCAGGGCGCCCAGCGACTCGACGGCGACGCGGTAGCGGTCGGCGACCATGAGCACCGCGTCGCCCGCCTCGGCGCCCGTGATCCTGCCGATCCCGGCCAATTCATCGGCGCTGAGCAGCTTGGCGACGTTGCTGGTCCACCCCTCCTCGCGCAGCCAGACGTAGGCGAGTCCCTTTGCCCCCTGGGACTTGACGATGTCGGTCAGCTCGCCTTCGATCTCGCTGCGGGTCATGTCGGCGCCGCCCTTGACGGCGATGGCGCGCACCACCCCCCCGGCGGCGATGGCCCCGGCGAAGACGCGGAACTGCGTGCTGCGCAACGTCTCGGTGAGGTCGTGGATCTCCAGGCCGAAGCGGGTGTCCGGCTTGTCGCTGCCATAGCGGTCCATCGCCTCGCGCCAGGTCAGGCGGGGGAAGGGTGTTGGCACGGTGCCGCGGAATTCGGCCTCCGCCCATGCCCTGGCGATGGCCGTCTCCAGCGCGGTCTGCACGTCCTCCTCGTCGACGAACGACATCTCGACGTCGAGCTGGGTGAACTCGGGCTGGCGGTCGGCACGCAGGTCCTCGTCGCGCATGCAGCGGGCCAGCTGGAAGTAGCGGTCGAGGCCGGCCACCATGCTGAGCTGCTTGTAGAGCTGGGGCGACTGCGGCAGGGCGTAGAAGCTGCCCGGGAAGATGCGGCTGGGCACCAGGTAGTCGCGCGCGCCCTCGGGCGTGGCGCGGATCATCATCGGCGTCTCGATCTCGAGGAAGCCCTGGTCGACCATGGCGTGGCGCAGCGCCTGCAGGAAGCGGGCGCGCGCGATCATGTTGCGCTGCAGGGTCGGGCGGCGCAGGTCGAGGTAGCGGTAGCGCAGGCGCAGCGACTCCTCGACGGCGGTGTCCTCGTTGACGGCGAACGGCGGAGTCCTGGCGGCGCTGAGCACCTCGCATGTCTCCACGTGCATCTCGACCTCGCCGGTGCCGAGGCGCGGGTTGACGTTCTGCGGGTCGCGCGGCCGGAGCTCGCCCTCGATGCGCAGCACCCATTCGAGGCGGACCTTCTCCACCGCGGCGTGCGCGCCGGGCGCGGTCTGCGGGTTGAAGACGCACTGCAGCACGCCGCTGCGGTCGCGCAGGTCGACGAAGACGAGGCCGCCCATGTCGCGGCGGCGGTCGACCCAGCCGTAGACCACGGTGCGCTTGCCGGCGTCGGCGATGCGTGGCTCGCCGCACGGCGTGCGGACGGTGCTCATCCGCTGTGCGCCTGGGTCGGCGCTGCGGGCGCGGGCGAGGGTGGCGCTGTGGCGAGGACCTGCGCGACCGCGTCGGCGAGATCGGCAAGGGGCACGCGCCGCTGCTCCCGGGTCCGCATGTCGCGCACCGTGGCGGCGTTCTCCGCCTGCTCGTCGGGGCCGACGAGGACGATGGCCCGCGCGCCGAGACGATCGGCGTAGCGCAGCTTGCGGTCGATCTTTCGGTCGGACACGTCCAGAACTGTACGGATCCCCGCGCCGCGTAGGCTGCGCGCCACCGCGGCCGCGCCCTTCGCCTGCGCCGGCTCGATGGCGGCCACCAGCGCGTCGCAGGCGGGCTCCGCGGCGGGCACGCGCCCGTACGGGGCTGCGGTCATCAGCAGGCGCTCGACGCCGAAGGCGTAGCCCACCCCGGGCGTCGGCGCGAAGCCGAGCACCTCGGCGAGACCGTCGTAGCGGCCTCCCCCACCGAGCGCGTTCTGCGCGCCCTGCAGGGAGCTGTGCCAGAACTCGAAAGCGGTGTGCGAGTAGTAGTCGAGGCCGCGCACCAGGCGGGGATTGACCTCGTGGGCGATGCCCGCGTCGCGCAGGTCGGCGAGCACCGTCGCGAAGTACGCGCTGCTCTCGGGGCTCAGTGAGTCGGCGATGCGCGGTGCACCGGCGACCAGGCCGGAGTCGCGCTTGCAGTCGAGCAGGCGCAGCGGGTTGATGCGCAGGCGGCGCTTGCAGTCGTCGCAGAGGCTGTCGTAGTGCGGCTCGTAGTAGGCGATCAGCGCCTCGCGGTAGCGTCGCCTGTCCTCGGCGTCGCCCAGACTGTTGACCTGCAGGGAGACGCCGTCGAGGCCGAGCTCCTCGAGAAATCGCCAGCCCAGCTCGATGATCTCCGCGTCGAGGTGCGGCGAGGTCTCGCCGATGCATTCGACGCCGACCTGGAAGAACTGGCGGTAGCGTCCGTGCTGGGGTCGCTCAGCGCGGAACATCGGGCCCGCGTAGCGCACCCGCAGCGGGCGGATCTCCTGGGTGAGGCTGGCGCTGAGCACGGCGCGCAGCACACCCGCGGTGCCCTCGGGACGCAGGGTGATGGAGCGGCCGCCGCGGTCGTCGAAGGTGAAGGTCTCCTTGTCGACCACGTCCGTGCCGACGCCGACACCGCGCTCGATCAGCTCGGTGTGCTCGTAGACCGGCGTGTCGACCAGCTGGTAGCCGAACTCGCCGGCGACGCGCGCGTGCACGGCGTACAGCCATTCCCATGCGGGCGAGGCGTCGGGGAGCAGGTCGCGAGTGCCGCGCGGGGCGGCGATGCCGGGCACGAAGGGGAAGTCTACCGACCCGCCCGAGCGCGGCCGCGGAGTGCGCGGGGGGGTTCTATCGCGCGGGGCCCGGGTTGCGCAGGTTCTATCGCGCTGAGTGCGGGTTGCGCAGGTTCTATCGCGCGGGCCTGGGTCGCGCTGGTTCTGGCGCGCGGAGCCCGAGTTGCGCAGGTTCTATCGCGCGGCTGGCGCCGCGCACACGAGGGGCGGGCAGATCCCGCCCCTGGCGGCTCACGCCGCCACCCCACCCTCGGCGCCCTCGGCGCCGGTCGGCGCCGGTCGGCGCCTTATCCGGCCTCGCGGGCGACCGTGTGGACGTCGCGGACGGATTCCAGGCGTTCCAGGAGGCGGCTGAGCTGGGTGAGGCTCTGGATCTCGACGACGGTGGAGATCACCGCGGTCTTGTCGTCGTAGACCTGCACGTCGGCGCCGCTGAGGTTGATCTTCGACTCGGCGATCACCGCGGCGATGTCGCGCAGCAGGCCGGTGCGGTCCCAGGCTTCGATCTTGATGCCCACGGGGTAGAGCTGGCGCGAGCCGCGGTCCCACTCGACGTCGACGAGGCGGTCGGGGTCGGCGGCGTTGACGATGTTCACGCAGTCGGCGCGGTGCACGGTGACACCCTTGCCGCGGGTGATGTAGCCGCGGATGGCCTCGCCGATCACGGGCTTGCAGCAGCGCGCCAGGGTGGTGAGCACGTCGCCGACGCCGCGCACGCGCACTGCCCCACTGGTGACCGTTGTGGTGGTCAGCGGGATGGTCAGCGCGTGGCCGTCCGGCTCGGGCGGCGCCTCCTCCTCCTGCGCGGTGTACTTGAGCACCGCGGTGCGCGCGCTGATGTCGCCGTAGCCCACGGCGGCGATGAAGTCGTCGACGGTGTTGAACTTGAAGTCCTTGGCCAGCTCCAGCAGGCGCTCGTCACGGACGCTGCCCAGGGCGATCTGGCGCATGCGCCGGAACTCCTTGTCCATCGCCTCGCGGCCCTTCTGGATGTTCTCCTCGCGGCGCTCCTTCTTGAACCAGCCGCGGATCTTCTCCCGCGCCGAGGACGTCTTGACGAAGTTCAGCCAGTCGCGCGAGGGCCCGTGCTGGCCGCGGGTGGTGAGGATCTCGACGATGTCGCCGTTCTGCAGGTGGTAGTCGAGCGGCACCATCCGCGAGTTGACCTTGGACCCGATGCAGGCGTGGCCCACGTCGGTGTGCACCCGGTAGGCGAAGTCCACCGGCGTCGATCCGTTGGGCAACGAGCGGACGTCGCCCTTGGGGGTGAAGACGAAGACCTCGTCCTGGAAGATGTCGACGCGCACCGCGTCGACGAAGGTCTCGGCGTCGAGCACCTCCTTCTGCCAGTCGAGCAGGAGGCGCAGCCAGGCGAACTTCTCGTCGAAGTGGGCGTCGCGCGAGGACTGCGCGCCCTCCTTGTAGCGCCAGTGCGCGGCGACGCCGAACTCGCTGGTCTGGTGCATCTCGAAGGTGCGGATCTGGATCTCCATGGGCTCGCCGGTGTGGGAGATCACCGTGGTGTGCAGGGACTGGTAGCCGTTGCCCTTGGGCATGGCCACGTAGTCCTTGAACCTGCCGGGAATCGGCTTCCACAGGGAGTGCACCACGCCGAGCACGCCGTAGCAGTCCTTGATGGAGTCGACCAGGACGCGGATGGCCATGAGGTCGTAGATCTCGTCGAGGCCCTTCTGCGTCGTGCGCATCTTCTCGTAGATGCTGAAGACGTGCTTGGGCCGGCCGGAGATCTCCGCCGCCATGCCGAGGTTCTCCACCTCGCGGTCGAGGATCTCGGTGATGTGGTTGATGAAGGTCTCGCGCTCCTCGCGCGCCTTGGTGAGCTGCTGCTCGACCATCAGGTAGTTGTCGGGGTCGAGCACCTTGAAGGCGAGGTCCTCGAGCTCGCCCTTGACCTGCCAGATGCCGAGACGGTGGGCCAGCGGCGCGTAGATGTCCAGCGTCTCGCGGGAGATGCGCTGGCGGCGCTCCGCGGGCAGGGCGTCCACGGTGCGCATGTTGTGCAGCCGGTCGCCCAGCTTGATGAGCACGACGCGGATGTCCTCGGCCATGGCCACCAGCATCTTGCGGATGTTCTCCGCCTGCGCCTGGGCCTGGCTGCGCACGTGGATCTTGCCCAGCTTGGTCACACCCTCGACGAGCTTGGCCACAGTTGGCCCAAACTCGGCGCCCAGGTCCTCGAGGGTGACCTCGGTGTCCTCGACGGTGTCGTGCAGGATGGCTGCGGCGAGGGTGTCGACGTCGAGGCGCAGCTCGGCGAGCACGGTGGCCACGGCCAGGGGGTGCTCGATGTAGGGCTCACCGCTGAGCCGGAACTGTCCTTCGTGCGCCCCCCGGGCGCGCTCGTACGCCCTGCGGAGGACGTCTTGATCCGCCTCAGGGAGATAGGCGGCCTTGGGGAGCAGATCCATCAGGGGCATCTGTGCGCTGGAGTGTACCCCCGGTCGGGCGCGGGCAAGCTGGCTCACCAGCGAGGGCAGACGAGCGCAGTCACTCGCGAGGCAACGCCGAGCCCGGCGCGGAGTCGCGCCGCGGAGGGGCGGTGCCGGCGGGCGCGGCCCGACGGCACCGGCGGGGAGGTGCCCTCCCCGTTCAGCGCGCGTCTGAGCGCGCTGAGTGAGAGCCGCCCCTCCCCGTTCAGCGCGCGTCTGAGCGCGCTGAGTGACTCTCAGCGCGCTGAGTGACGGCGGTGGCGCTTGCGCCAGCGGTCGAGGGTCTGCCGCCCCTCGGCGAGGGTGAACTCGTAGAGCTCGACCAGCTCTTCGAGACGTGCCCTGGCGCGGGGCGTGGGCGCCAGCCCGACCCCCTGGCGGAACTTCTCGGTCAGCATGGCGCGGCGCATGAAGTCGGTCTCCACCAGCGACTCGAAGGTGTCCAGCGCCTCGTAGAGGACGCGCCGGCTGCCCCGCTGCGGGAGGCGCCGTACCACGCCGGCGTCGAGCAGCTGGCGCGCGCCGACGCTCGCCGAGCTCTTGCTGATCTCCAGGTCGCGGGCGATGTCGTCGAGCGACACGGCGCCGTCGCGCAGCAGCGTGTAGGCGAAGAGGCGTCCGGTGGCCGAGGACAGGCCGAAGGTCTCCAGCAGGACGCCGAAGGT
Organism: Candidatus Dormiibacterota bacterium; assembly: GCA_035995545.1. Classification (GTDB taxonomy): domain Bacteria; phylum Chloroflexota; class Dormibacteria; order Aeolococcales; family Aeolococcaceae; genus DASRDZ01. The sequence goes on along the minus strand of DASYKI010000007.1, from coordinate 63,280 downwards.
GTCGATGTACTGGCCCTGCGGAGTTTCCTGTCCCGAAGGAAAGTCAAGAACGTTCGGTATGTTCGGCATCCACTGAATATAATGACGGCCGTCGCTCGCCGGCAACCGGTCGAGCGCGGGCGATCGGCAGCCGGGAGATATGGTGGCACGTCGCGAGACCGCGCCCACGGGCGGCGGAGACGAGCGCACGCAAGCCCCTGGTGGCCTGCCCGCCGACGTCTGCGGCTACCCGCGGCCCTTCCCCGAGGACTTCGCCGACTGTCCCGCGTTTCGCGGGGAGATCTACCGCCCCACCACCACGGGGTACGCGGCGCTGGAGCCGGTGATCACCTGCACCAACCTCGAAGCCGGCCCCGTGCCGCGCCATGCGGCGCGCTTCTACGGGCGCTGCCGGGTCGGCGACGCCGAGGCGCGGCGCCGCTGGGCGGCGGACCACCCGCCTCAGTAGGCGCGGGCGATCACCGCCACATCGCCAGCCGGCTGACCGCAGGCGATGCACGGCGCTCCATCCGCGCTGCGGTCGGCCCGCAGGTTGCGGACAGTCACGGCATGAACTGCCGCCTTGACGGCGACCTCGCACTCCGGCCGGTTGCAGAACGGTGCGTTGGCCCACACGGGGCCATCCTCGAAGGCCTGGCGAAGCTCGTCGAGCGTGCTCACCTCGCGCGAGAAGCTCTCCAGCATCTGCTGCGAGCGCGCCCGCAGGGCATGGTGCGCCTCGTCGAGCATGCGGGGAAGCTGCACCGCCAGGTTGTCGACCGGCACCCGAGTCTGCTCGCCGTCGAGGCGGCGCACCACGGTCACCACCCCTTCGGCGAGGTCCTTGGTGCCGACCACGATGCGCAGCGGCACACCGCGCAGCTCCCAGTGGGCGTACTTCTCGCCGGGGCGGATGCCCTCGCGACGGTCGACGCGCATCCGCACCAGGCCCTGCGCCTCGCGCTCCAGCTTCTCCACCGCCTCCTCGACGGCACGCGTGCCCTCGGGGTCGTTGCTGCGCACGATGGGCACGACAATCACCTGGATGGGCGCCACCTTGGGGGGCAGCACCAGGCCGGCGTCGTCGCCGTGGGCCATGATCAGGCCGCCGATCACCCGCGTCGACAGGCCCCACGAGGTCTGGTACGGGTTCTGCAGCTCGTTGCTGCGGTCGGTGTAGGCGATGTCGTAGGCGCGGGTGAAGTTCTGCCCGAGGTGATGCGACGTGCCCGCCTGCAGGGCCAGCCCGTCGGACATGCAGGCCTCGATGCTCAGCGTGTACTGCGCACCGGCGAACTTCTCGGACTCGGTCTTGCGTCCCGGGATCACCGCCATGCACAGCCAGTCCTCGGCCAGCTCGCGGTAGACGCCGAGCATGGTCTCGACCTCACGCGCCGCCTCGTCGCTGGTCTCGTGGAAGGTGTGGCCCTCCTGCCACCAGAACTCGGTGGTGCGCAGGAAGAGACGGGTGCGCTTCTCCCAGCGCACCACGTTGGCCCACTGGTTGATGAGCACCGGCAGGTCGCGCCAGCTGTGGATCCACTTGGAGTAGAGCGAGCAGATGATGGTCTCGCTGGTGGGCCGGATGGCCAGGCGCTCCTCCAGCTCCTTGTCGCCGCCGTGGGTGACCCAGGCCACCTCGGGGGCGAACCCCTCGACGTGCTGGGCCTCCTTCTTCAGGTACGACTCGGGAATCAGCAGCGGGAACTGCATGTTCTCGTGGCCGGTGCGCTTGATCATCGCGTCGAGCGCATCGCGGGAGTGCTCCCACAGCGCCCACCCGTAGGGACGCACCACCATGAACCCACCGATCGGCGTGTAGTCGGCCAGCTCGGCGCGGCGCACCACGTCGGTGTACCAGCGGTCGAAGTCCTCGCTCTTGGGCGTGATCTGCTTGGGGTCGCGCTCGCTCATGAGCAGCGCAGTATAGGCAGGACCGGCTAACTCCCAGCCAGGGGCACGGGGGTCAGCGGCACCCCGACATCGTCGCCGAGGCCGACCGGGAGGGGCTTGCCCTCGGCGAGCAGGCGGGCGTCCTCGTCGGCGATGGCGTCCAGCTGGCGCAGCAGCTCGGCGATGAGCTCGTCCTCTGGCAGCGATGCGATGACCTTGCCGCCCCTGTAGAGGATGCCCTTCTGGCGGCCGCCGGCGATGCCGATGTCGGCGTGCATGCCCTCGCCGGGACCGTTGACGACGCAGCCCATCACGGCCACGTTGATCGGGCGGCGCACGCGGGTGAGTGCCTCCTCGACCTTCTTCACCATCGGGAACATGTCGATCTCGAGGCGACCGCAGGTGGGGCATGCGATCAGGTTGGGACCGCTCGCCGTCTCCTCGAGGTTGGCCAGGATCTGCCGGGCGACGCGCACCTCGTCGACGGGATCGCCGACGAGCGAGACCCGGATCGTGTCGCCGATGCCCTCGCTGAGCAGGATGCCGATGCCGATCGCCGACTTGACGCTGCCCGACTCCACCGGCCCGGCCTCGGTGAGGCCGAGGTGCAGCGGGTAGGGCTTGCCAAGAGAGGCGAAGTAGCGGTTGGCGGCCAGGTTGGTGAGCACGTCGGAGGCCTTGAGCGACACCTTGATCGCCGTGAAGTCGAGGTCCTCGAGGATCTGGATGTGGTGCATGGCCGCGTCGACCATGTTCTGCGCGGCCTCCTCGATGCTGCCGCCGCGGCCGCGCTCCAGGTCCTTGCGCTGCGGGATGCTGCCCGCGTTGACGCCGATGCGGATGGGCACGCTGCGCGCCTTGGCCTCGCGGGCGATGTCGCGCACCTTGGTCGGGTCGCTGATGTTGCCGGGGTTGAGGCGCAGGCAGGCGATGCCCGCCTCCAGCGCGCGCAGTGCCAGCGGCGCGTCGTAGTGGATGTCGGCGACGATGGGGACCGGCGAGCCGGCGACGATCGCCTTCAGGGCGACGCCGGCCTCGGGTGTGTCGCAGGTGACGCGCACGATGTCGGCGCCCGCGCGCGCGGCGCGCTCGATCTGCTCCAGGGTGCCGCGGACGTCCTCGGTCTGCGTCTTGGTCATGGTCTGCACCGACACCGGCGCGGCGCCACCGATGACGACGCCTCCCACGTTGACCGGGACCGTGCGACGGCGATTGGGCGGGATCATGTGCGTCCCCCGATGTCTCCGGTGAAGGTCACGTAGAAGACCAGAAGCAGGATGAGCATAAGGCCCACGTAGTGGATGACTGCCTCCCGGCGGGGATCGACACGGCGGCGCCGGATCGCCTCCAGGGCGATGAACACGAAGCGCCCGCCGTCGAGGAACGGGATGGGCAGCAGGTTGAACAGCCCCAGGTTGAGGCTGAGGAACCCGATCCACTTGACGAAGGTGTACCAGCCGGCCTGCGCGGCGTCGCTGGTCTGCCTGATGACGCCGACCGGGCCCTGCACGTTGCCCTTCAGGCCCCCGCTGTTCGGCGTGGTGATGATCTGGTAGAGCCCGCTGAACGTGTCGGCGATGGTGGTGGGCACTGCCGAGAAGCCGCGGCCGAGCGCGTAGGGCAGGCTGTTGCCGTTGTAGGCGGGTGAGAGTCCGAAGCGCCAGCCCGCCTGCACCTGCCCCAGCGCGCCAGGCCCGGTGGTGACGCCGGTGACGCTGCCCGAGTACGTCTTGCTCGGGTCGGCGGCGTCGTGACCGGTGACGGCGACCGCTGCGCCCTTGCGGAACAGCGCCGCCGGATCGCCGGTGCCGACCGGCTGCCCGGCGATGGTGTCGACCACCATGTACTGCGGCAGCTTGTTGCTGGCGTCGAAGTTGATCAGCTGCAGGTAGGGCGCGATCGTGGTGGTGTGGGTGCTGCCGTCTGGTGCGACGTACTGGACGCTGAGCGGCTTGCCGTCGCTGCCGTCGGTGGCGGCGTGCAGGTCATTCGAGACCGTGTACTGGTCGCTGAGGTTGATCGGCTTGCCGCCGACGGCGACCACCCTGTCTCCGCTGCGCAGCCCGGCCCTGTAGGCGGGCGTGTTGCTGCCGACCTGCGAGTCCTGGCCGGGGATGAAGAGAACGCTGAAGATCAGCCCAGCGAAGACGAGGTTGAAGACACCGCCGGCGACGATGGTGGCCATGCGCCTGGGGATGCTGGCCCGCCAGAACGCCCGCGGCCCCGGGTCGGGACCCTCCTCGGGCAGGCCGGTCATGCCGGCGAGCTTGACGAAACCGCCGGCCGGCAGAAGGCGCAGCGAGTAGATGGTCTCGCCGTGACGCCGCCACAGGATGCGCGGTCCGAATCCCACCGCGAACTCGTCGACCTTGATACCGCTGCGCTTGGCGACGAGAAAGTGGCCCATCTCGTGGACGATGACCACGATGACCAGCACCGCGAAGACGGCGAAGACGGTGCGCAGGACGTCCATCTAGGCGGTCCCCACCGTGGTTCCGGCGCCGGCGGCGCGCACCCCCTCCTCCACCGTGCGCCGTGCCCAGGCGTCGAGCTCGACCAGGTCGTCGAGCGAGGGCTGCTGGGGGAGCGGCGCGGCGTCGAGGGTTTCTGCCACCAGTGGCACGATGTCGGTGAAGCCGCAGCGGCCCTGCAGGAAGGCGGCCACGGCGGCCTCGTTGGCGGCGTTGAGCACGCAGGGGGCGCCGCCGCCGATCTCGCCGGCGCGCCGCGCCAGCGCGGGCGCGGGGAAGCGCTGCGGGTCGACGGGATGGAACTCCAGCGGCGACGCCACGGTGAGCTCGGCGGCGGCGCACACGCCGGGAAGACGGCGACCGTCGGCGAGCGCGAGCGCGATGGGAATGCGCATGTCGGGCATGCCGATCTGGGCCATGGTGGCGCCGTCGACGAACTCGACGCAGGAGTGCACGATGCTCGGCGGGTGGATGACCACGTCGATGGACGCATAGTCGACGTCGAACAGGAAGTGCGCCTCGATGATCTCCAGCCCCTTGTTCATCATCGTCGCCGAGTCGACGGTGATCTTCGGGCCCATCGTCCAGTTGGGGTGGTGCAGAGCCTCGTCGACGGTGACCGTGCCCATGGTGGCCAGCGGGCGCTCCCGGAATGGGCCGCCACTGGCGGTGAGCAGCAGGCGGGCGACGCTGGCCAGGTCCTCGCCGCGGAGGCACTGCCAGAGCGCGCTGTGCTCGCTGTCGACCGGGATCAGCCGGGCGCCGCCGGCGCGCGCGCGTTCGCGCACCAGCTCGCCGGCCATCACCAGCACCTCCTTGGTGGCGATGCCCACGTCGGTGCCGTGGTCGAGTGCGGCGAGGGTGGGTCGCAATGCGGCCGCTCCGGCGATGCCGACCAGCACGATGTCGGCGTCGAGGGCGGCGACCTCGCAGGCGGCGTCGACGCCGGTGCCGGCGCCCCTGGGCAGCGGCTCGCCTGGGTCCCGCGGTGCGACCACGGCGCTGCGCGGGACCTGGAACTGCTCGACCACGGCGCGCAGGGCCCGGGTGTCGGAGCCCGCCACGGCGCCCACCAGCTCGAAGTGCTCGGGATAGGCGGCGATGATCTGGCACGCCTGGCGGCCGATCGAGCCGGTGGCGCCGAGCAGGACGACGCGGCGGCGGGCGAAGGTCACGTTGTGGAAGGGCTCCAGGGAGTCGGACGCGCTGCCAGCAATATAGACCGAGCCCGGGCGGCGGGCGGCGCGGGTGGGATGGTCATGGCAGACGCGTCACAGCCACGCTGACGTAGGCGTACAGCACCGGGCCGAGCAGGAGCAGGGCGTCGAGCCGGTCGAGCAGGCCGCCGTGGCCGGGGATGAGCTCACTGGAGTCCTTGACCCTGGCCGCGCGCTTGAGCGCCGACTCGACGAGGTCTCCGCCCTGGGCCGCGACGCCGCAGACGACGCCCAGCACGACGGCGTGGGCAACGGGGATGTGGGCCAGCGCCGGCGCGGCCAGCGACCAGGTGAGCACGGTGCCGGCCAGGCCGCCGGCAGCGCCCTCCAGCGACTTGCGCGGCGAGATGCTGGGGAAGAAGCGGTGCCGGCCCACGGCGCTGCCGACGAAGAGCGCGGCGGTGTCGCCGACCATGGCCCCGCCCAGGGCAACGATCACCAGCCAGCGCAGGTCGATCACAGCACCGGCCGCCGCCGGGACCACCTGCGCACCCAGGTTCACCAGGGTCACCAGGTAGCCCAGCGTCAGCCCCAACCACAGCGCCCCGCCCACAGCGCTCGCCCAGCGCAGCATGCCCTTGTCGAGCGCCTCGCCAGGCCGGACCAGGAGCCCCAGCGTGCCCACCACAAGGGCGCCACCGACCGCCCAGTCGAGCACCGGCCACCCGCTCGGGGCGTCGTGCCGCAGCAGCAGGAACACCGCCAGCGGATAGACCAGCCAGGGCAGCGGCGCCGCGCCGAGCCGCCGCATCAGCCCGCTGTACTCCCAGCACGCCACGACCACGGCCATGGCGGCCAGCGCGTCGAGCACCGGCCCCCGGGCGGCCAGAGCCCCGATGAGGATGGCGAGCAGGACGGCGGCGGACCCCAGCCGGAGGCCCAACCTCATCCGGTCTGCGCGATGCCGTCCAGGCCGAGCCCGCGCCTGGCGGGACCCTGCGAGCCTCCGACCTTGCCGAACTTGCGCTCGCGCTCGGCGAAGTCGCGCAGGGCCTGGCCCAGCTCGCGCTCGCCGAAGTCGGGCCAGAGCGTGTCGGTGACCCAGAGCTCGGCGTAGGCAGCCTGCCAGAGCAGGAAGTTGCTCACCCGCATCTCGCCGGCGGTGCGGATGATCAGGTCGGGATCGGGCAGCCCGCCGGTGTAGAGCGCGCGGGAGAGCTGTTCCTCGTCGAGCTGGGTGAGGTCGGCGCCCTGCGCGGCGAGCTCGCGGACGGCGTCGACGATCTCGGCGCGGCCGCCGTAGTTGATGGCGATGTTGAGCACGGCGTCGTGGTTGGCCCGGGTCTGCGCCTCGGCCTCGACGACGACCTCCTGGAGCCGGGGGCTCAGCTCCTGCCGGCGGCCGAGGATGCGCACCTGCACGCCGTTCTGGTGCAGCTCGTCGATCTCGCGGCGGATGGTCTCGACGAAGAGGTCCATCAGCGCCCCCACCTCGTGGCTGGGGCGCGACCAGTTCTCCGTGGAGAACGCGTACAGGGTGAGGACGTGGACACCGAGACGGTCGCACTCCTCCATCACCGGGCGGATGGCGCCGACGCCGGCGCGATGGCCGGCGATGCGCGGGAGGTGGCGTCCGCTGGCCCAGCGTCCGTTGCCGTCCATGATGATCCCGATGTGCCGGGGCAACCCCTCGTGGGGCGGCGGTGGGACGGCGTTGGCGATGGGCGGGCGCTGCATGATGTCAGAACGCGCCTGGAGGGTCCGGAGGTTTCGGAGCCTCAGACCTCCAGGATCTCCTGCTCCTTCTTCTGGGCGATCTCGTCGACGCGGGCGACGAAGCGGTCGGTGATCTTCTGGATCGACTGCACGCCGCGGTCGAGCTCGTCGCTGCCGACCTCGCCGTCCTTCTCGGTCTTGCGGATGTGGTCGATCTCGTCGCGGCGGATGTTGCGGATGGAGACGCGCGCATCCTCCGCCTTCTGCTTGACCACCTTGACGAACTCCCTGCGCCGCTCCTCGGTGAGCGGCGGGATGGGAATGCGGATCAGGGTGCCGTCGTTGGCCGGGTTGAGGCCCAGCTCGCTGCGCTGGATCGCCTTCTCGATGGCCGCGATGGCGCTGCGGTCGTAGGGCTGGATGAGCAGCAGGCGCGCCTCGGGCGCGGTGATGCTGGCCAGCGACTGCAGCGGCGTCGGCGAGCCGTAGTACTCGACCTGGAGGCGGTCGACCAGCGCGGGCGTGGCCCGGCCGGTGCGGATGCTGCCCAGGTCCTTGTGCAGCGCCTCGACGCTCTTCTCCATGCGCTGCTCGGCGTCCTTCAACCAGTCGTCGATCATCGGGCCTTCCCTTGCGCCTCCCTCGCTGCTGCGTCGTTGTCGTCGACCAGCGTGCCGATGTCCTCACCCATCACCACGCGCTCGATGCTGCCCTCGCTGAGCAGATCGAAGACGACGATGGGCGTGCGGTTGTCCATGCAGAGGGTCAGCGCGGTGTTGTCCATCACCGTCAGGCCGCGGTTGAGCACCTCCATGTAGCTGAGGTGGTGCAGGCGCTCGGCGGTCGAGTCCTTGACCGGGTCCGCGGTGTAGATGCCGTCGACCTTGGTGGCCTTGAGCAGCACGTCGGCGCCGATCTCGGCGGCGCGCAGGGCGGCGGTGGTGTCGGTGGTGAAGAACGGGTTGCCGGTGCCGGCGCCGAGGATGACGACGCGTCCCTTCTCCAGGTGGCGAACGGCGCGCCTGGGGATGAAGGGCTCGGCCACCTGGTGCATGGCGATCGCCGACTGCACGCGGCACTGCAGGCCGCGCCGCTCCAGTGCGTCGCGCAGCGCCAGCGCGTTGATCATGGTGGCCAGCATGCCCATGTAGTCGCCGGTGACCCGGTCGACGCCCTGGGCGCTGGCCTCCATGCCGCGCACGATGTTGCCACCTCCGACCACAACCGCCATCTGCACGGCGTGGGCGACGACGCCCTCGATCTGCTTGGCGATGAAGGAGGCCACGGCGGGGTCGATGCCGTAGCCGAGGCTGCCCATGAGCGCCTCGCCGCTGAGCTTGAGGACGACGCGCGAGTAGCGCGGCGTGCCCTGCGGGCGGTTCTCGACCCTGCCGGTGGTCGCCACCTCCACCTTCGCGCCTGCCCTACTCGGCCGGTGCCTGGCCGTTCGGCGACTCCTCCGCGGCGGTCGCGGTCTCACCGACGGCGAAGCGTGCGAAGCGGGCAACGCTGATGTTCTCGCCAAGCTTGGCGACAGCTTCCTTGACCAGGTCGCCGACCTTCTTCTTGGGCTCGCGGATGTAGGGCTGGTCGAGCAGGACGACCTCCCCGTAGAAGGCCTCCAGCTTGCCCTCGACGATCTTGTCCTGGATGTTGGCGGGCTTGTCCGCAACCTGGGCGCGGTACACGTTGCGCTCGCGCTCGAGCAGCTCCGCCGGCACCTCCTCGCGCCGCGCGTACTGCGGCGAGGCGCCGGCGATGTGCAGGGCGATCTCGTGGGCGAGGTGCTTGAAGTCGTCGGTGCGGGCGACGAAGTCGGACTCGCAGTTGACCTCGACGAGCACGCCGACCCGCCCGACGCCGCCCGCGCTGTGCACGTACGACTCGACGATGCCCTCGCTGGCGGTGCGGCCGGCCTTGCTGGCGGCCCGGGCCATGCCCTTCTCGCGCAGCCAGTCCTTGGCCCTCTCGATGTCGCCACCGGTCTCGGTGAGGGCGCGCTTGCAGTCCATCATGCCCGCGCCGGTGGTGTCGCGGAGCTGCTTGACCTGTGCCGCGCTGATCTCGGCCACTGTGCTCATGCCTCCTCGGTGGCGAGGGCGGGCTGGGGTGCCTCCTCGGCCGCCTTCTGCGCCTCTGCGTCGCGGGCCGCCGCGGCCGCGCTCGCCTCCGCCTCGGCGCGGGCACGCTGCTCGGCCTCCTCGGCGGCGCGCGCCTCGGCAGCCGCCTGCTCCTCGCGCTCGCGGAGCTCGCGCTCGCCGAGCAGCTGCTGGCCCTCGACGATTCCCTCGTTGACCAGGGTGGTGATCAGGCGGACGGCGCGGATGGCGTCGTCGTTGCCCGGGATGACGTGCTGGATCAGGTCGGGATCGCAGTTGCTGTCGGTGATGGCGATGACCGGGATGCCCAGCTTGTTGGCCTCGCCGACGGCGAGCCGCTCCTTGCGGCAGTCGACCACGAACAGGGCGCCGGGCAGCCGCTTCATGTTGACCATGCCGCCGAAGTTGCGCTCCAGCCGGTCGAGCTCGTCCTCGAGGACGTTGGCCTCCTTCTTGCTCATGCGCTCGAAGTCGCCACGGTCGCGGATGGCCCGCACCTCCTGGAGGCGGCGCAACTGGCGCTGGATGACGCTGAAGTTGGTCAGCATGCCGCCCATCCAGCGATGGGTGACGTAGTACTGGCCGCTGCGCTCGCAGGACTCCTTGATGGTGTCCTGGGCCTGCTTCTTGGTGCCGACGAAGAGGATCTTGTCGCCGCCGGCGACCAGGTCGCGGGCGAACTTGCAGGCGTCGTCGAGCAGCGTCTGGGTCTGCTCCAGGTCGATGATGTGGATGCCGTTACGCGCCGTGAAGATGTACGGGCGCATCTTGGGGTTCCACCGGCTCGTCTGGTGGCCGAAGTGGACACCGGCCTCGAGGAGCTGGCGGAGGGTGGCGACGGGCATGTCCCGTTCCTCCTTGGGATGTGGGGTTGTTGCCTCCGTCCGGCGTCGTCCGCTTGGCGACCTCCCCGCCGTTGCTGGGCGGGGCACCCGTCGCCAGGCGTCTGCCGGGCGTGCGAAATCGGCTTGGGAGCCGTTGGGGGCAGTGTACCAGGCGCCGCGGAGGGGGAAACCCGGCCCGGGCTAGAGCACGTAGCGGCGCAGGTCCTCGTTGCGGACGAGGTCGCTGAGGCGGCGACGGACGTACGCGGCGTCGACGGTCACCGTCTGGCCGGCGTGCTCCTCGGCGCTGAAGGAGACGTCCTCCAGCACCTTCTCCATGATGGTGAAGAGGCGGCGGGCGCCGATGTTCTCGTCCTGGTCGTTGACGGCGTGGGCCTGGTGGGCCAGCTCGCGCAGGCCGTCGTCGCTGAACTCCAGCGTGACCCCCTCGGTGGCGAGCAGGGCGACGTACTGCTTGGTCAGCGCGTTGCTGGGCTCGACGAGGATGCGCTGCAGATCGTCCTCGGTGAGCGGCTTGAGCTCGACGCGGATGGGGAAGCGGCCCTGGAACTCGGGGATCAGGTCGCTGGGCTTGGCCACGTTGAAGGCGCCGGCCGACACGAAGAGGATGTGATCCGTGTGCACCGCCCCGTAGCGGGTGTGCACCGTGCTGCCCTCGACCAGCGGCAGCAGGTCGCGCTGCACGCCCTCGCCGCTGACGTCGGGACCGTGCTCGGAGCTGCGGCCGCCGGCGATCTTGTCGACCTCGTCGACGAAGACGATGCCGTCGTCCTCGACCGCCTTGATGGCGTCGTCGTAGACGCGGTCCATGTCGACGAGGCGGTCGGTCTCCTCCTGGGTGAGGACGTTGCGCGCGTCGGCGACGGTCATGCGGCGCATGCGCTTGCGGGGTGGGGTCATCTGGGTGAAGAAGTCGGTGATGGCGAAGCCGACCTCCTCCATGCCGGTGCCGCTGAAGGTCTCCATCACCGGCTGGTAGGGCTCCTCCACCTCGACCTCGATCTCCCGGTCCTCGAGCTGCTTGCGGCGCAGCTTGCGGAGGAGCTGGCGGCGGCGCAGGCGGCGGCGGTGGCGCTGCTCCTCGGTGGGCTCCGAGGTGGCGGCCTGTGGCTGCTGCTCGGGCGCCGCTTGGGGTTGGGGCGGCTCGGGGGTGGCCTCTGCGGACGGTGCGGATTGCTGCGGCTGCTGCTGCGCGCTCGATGTCTCGGCGCGGCGCTGCTTCTCCTCCACGTCGATGAGCGAGTCGACGATGCGCTCCTCGGCGATCTCGCGCGCCTTCTCCTCGACCTCTTCGACGCGGTCGTTGTGGAAGTCGGTGATGGTCTGCTCCAGCAGGTCGCGGATGATCGACTCGACATCGCGGCCGACGTAGCCGACCTCGGTGAACTTGGTGGCCTCCACCTTGATGAACGGCGAGCTGGTCAGCCGGGCGAGGCGGCGGGCGATCTCGGTCTTGCCGACGCCGGTGGGGCCGATCATCAGGATGTTCTTGGGGAGCACCTCGTCGCGCATGTCCTCGGCGAGGCGCTGGCGGCGCATCCGGTTGCGCAGGGCGATGGCGACGGCGCGCTTGGCGTCGGACTGGCCGATGATGTACTCGTCGAGGCGGCGGACGATCTCTACCGGGCGCAGGTCGTCGGGAAGCGGATCCGTCGGCGCCTCGGATGTGGCTGGCTCGGGCTTGGCGCCGGCCTCGGCTGCGCCGGCGTCCTTGCGACGTTGCGTCGCGGAGGGCTGTGTCTCCTGCGATGCGCCGTCCAAGGCGACGCCGTTCGACGGCGCGACCGGGTCCTGGGTGACTTCCGAGTCCTGAGCGTGTTCCGTGTGCAGCTCGCTCACGGCGCGCCCTCGACGATCTGCACGCTGATGTGGTCGTTGGTGTAGATGCACAGCGTCGCCGCGATCTCCAGCGCGCGGCGTGCCACATCCTCCGCAGAAAGTGCCGTGTTCTGCAGCAACGCCTTGGCCGCCGCGTGCGCGTAGGGCCCGCCGCTGCCGATGGCGGTGACGTCGTCGTCGGGCTCGATCACCTCGCCCTCACCGCTGAGCAGGAGCAGCTGCTCCGCGTTGGCCACGATGAGCATGGCGTCGAGGTGGCGCAGGTACTTGTCGGTGCGCCACTCCTTGCTCAGCTCGACCGACGCGCGCAGCAGGTTGCCCTGGTGCTTCTCCAGGTGCTGCTCGAACTTGTCGAAGAGGGTGAAGGCGTCGGCCACCGCGCCGGCGAAGCCGACCACGACCTGGTCGCGAAAGAGGCGGCGCACCTTGGTGGCGCTGTGCTTCATGACCACGTCGCCCACGGTGACCTGGCCGTCGCCGGCCACCGCGACCCTGCCGTCGCGCTTGACCGCGACGATGGTGGTCGCGCGCATGCGCTCGCCCTCGCCCACTACGACGGCGACCCGACCGGCTCCTCGGCTGGAGTCGCTGCGGACTTCGGTGGCCGGTACTTGCACTTGGGGTATCCGGAGCAGCTCACGAAGGGCCCGAAGCGTCCCTGGCGCTTGACCAGCGGCTTGCCGCAGTCGGGGCACTCCTCGCCGGTGGCCTCGGGAGCGGGACGCGAGGACGCGGTGGCACCCTCCCCCGCCGCGGCGCCGCCGCGGGCCGACGGCTGGATGTACTTGCACTGCGGGTACCCGGTGCAGCCGATGAACGGACCGCGCCGGCTGCTCCGGCGCGACAGCGCCTTGCCGCAGTTGGGACAGGTGCCCAGATCCTCCTGCACCACCTGCACGACGCGCGCCGCGACAGCGCCGTCGGCGGCGCCTTCAGCGCCGGGCTCGGTGGTGACCACCTGCACGTCGCCCTTGATGTACTTGCAGGACGGATAGCCGCTGCAGCCGACGAAGGGGCCGCGACGTCCCTGGCGGACGACCAGCTCCTTGCCGCAGTTGGGGCACATCTCGCCGGTGGCGACGGGCGGCGACGTGTCCTTCCCCTTGATGTACTTGCACTCGGGGTAGCGCGAGCAGCCGACGAACTTGCCGTACTTGCCCTCGCGCTCGACCAGCTCGCCCTCCTCGCACTCGGGACAGGTCTCGCCGGTGCTCTTGGCGGGAACCTTGACCCGCTCCATGGTGGTCTCCGCCGTCGCGATGGTCTTCGCGAAGGGCGTGTACCACTCCTCGATGGTGGGCTCGTACTGGCGGGCGCCCTCCTCGATGCCGTCGAGCCGCTTCTCCATGTCGGCGGTGAAGGCGACGTCGACGATGTCGGGGAAGTGCTGGCGCAGCAGGGTGTCGACCGTCTTGCCCAGCTCGGTGGGATGCAGGCGGCGCTCCAGCTGCTCGACGTACTTGCGCACCTCGATGACCTCGATGGTCGGCGCGTACGTCGAGGGACGGCCGATGCCGCGCTCCTCCAGCTCCTTGATCAGCGACGCCTCGGTGTAGCGGGGCGGCGGCTGGGTGAAGTGCTGTTCGCGCTTGAGCTCACTGGCGGTGAGCAGGTCGCCGTCCTGGAGGGCCGGCAGGCTGCGGTCGTCCTTGTCGTCGTCGCGGCGCCACACCCTGGTGAAGCCGTCGAAGCGCAGCACCGATCCGTTGGCGCGGAAGACGAAGTCGCCGGCCTCCATGTCGACGCGCGTTGTGTCGAAGCGCGCGGCGGCCATCTGGCTGGCCACGAAGCGGCGCCAGATCAGCTCGTAGAGGCGGGCCTGCTGCGGCGTCAGGTGCTTGGCGATCAGGTCCGGCGTGCGGTTGACGTCGGTGGGACGGACGCCCTCGTGGGCGTCCTGCACGTTGGCGTTGGGGTTGGCCTTGGCAGCGCGGGGGCCGCCCTTGCGCACGTACTCCTTGCCGAACGCGTCGGTGATATGGGTGGTCGCGGCGTCGCGGGCGATGTCGCTGATGCGCGTGGAATCGGTGCGCATGTAGGTGATCAGACCGGTGGGACCGTCGCCCGTGTCGACGCCCTCGTACAGCTCCTGGGCGATGCTCATGGTTCGCTTCGGCGGGAAGCGCAACCGCGTGCTGGCGTCCTGCTGCATCGTGCTGGTGGTGTACGGCAGCGGCGGCTGGCGGGTGATCTCCTTGGCCTCGACGCTGACCACCTTGAACCGCGGCGTGGTCGCGCTCGGCCTGCCCTCGGCGTCGACGCCGAGCTGCCTGATGATCTCCAGCGCCTCGGCCTCGGTGCCGACCTCGAGCTTGCTGCCGTCCTTCCTGGTGGCGAAGAGGCGCGCGGTGACGTTGTCCGACTTGTCCGTGGTGAGGATCGCGTCGATCGTCCAGGATTCCTTGGGGACGAAGGCCTCGATCTCGTTCTCGCGGTCGACGACCAGGCGCACGGCAACGGACTGCACGCGTCCCGCGCTGAGGCCGGTGCGCACCTTGCGCCAGAGCAGCGGGCTGAGCCGGTAGCCGACCAGCCGGTCGATCACCCGGCGCGCCTCCTGGGCGAAGACCAGGTCGCGGTCGATCTTGCGGGGCTGGCTCATCGCCGCCTCGACGGCGGGACGGGTGATCTCGTGGAAGACGATGCGGTCGGGGTCACGCAGGCCGAGCGCCTGGGCGACGTGCCAGGCGATGGCCTCGCCCTCGCGGTCGGGGTCGGCGGCGAGATAGACGTTGTCGGCGTCCTTGGCCGCCTTGCGCAGCTCCTTGATCTGCGCCTCCTTGCCCTTGATGATCTCGTACTGGGGCACGAAGCCGGCGTCGACGTCGACGCCCAGCTTGGACTTGGGCAGGTCGCGGACGTGGCCCATCGACGCCTTGATGACATATCCGGAGCCGAGGAACTTCGAGAGCGTCCGAGCCTTGCTCGGGGACTCGACGATGATCAGGTTGGTGGGCATCGAGGGGATTCTTCTCCGCGGACGGTGCTGCGCGGCTGCTGCCGGCCGCAGTGCGCGGCCGATGATAACAGTGCCCTCCGGAGCGTCCCGGGGGGCCGGTGCTGGCGTGATACCCATGGTGGGCATGCCGTCAACCCCCCTCATCCTGAGGGTTTTGGCCGGCGGTCGGCCGCGGTGGACGGCCACGGCCGGGAGCGCCCGCTTCGCGGGCGACGAGGCCGCCGGGGAGGGTGTGGACCATGCCGGCGAGCTCCAGGCGAGCCAGGCCGGCGGCGAGCCCGGCGGGGCTGAGGCCGAGGCCCGCGGCCAGGCGATCGGGGTGGACGGGGTGGTGCCCGACGCGGGCGTAGAGCGCGGCGAGGTCGCCTGGGACGCTGGGACTGCGTGCCGGGGCGCCCATGGTGGGGAGCGCGAGCAGCTTGGGTGCGCTGCGTTCGAGCGCGTCCTCCAGCCCCGGGACGCATGCGAGGTCGGCGCTCTCCAGCACAGGAGTGGCGCCGTCGCGGATCAGCCGGTTGGTCCCTGCGCTGCGATCGCTCAGCACCGAGCCGGGGATGGCGAGCACCTCCCGACCCAGATCGGCGGCATGGCGGGCGGTGCTCAGCGCGCCGCTGCGATCGCTGGCCTCGACGACGACGACCGCCGCCGCCAGGGCGGCGATGATCCGGTTGCGCCGCGGGAAGCGCCAGGGTGCGGGGAGCGTGCCGGGCGGGTCCTCGGTGAGCACGGCGCCGGCGGCGGCGATGCGGTCGCGGAGGTGGCGATGTGCGGAGGGGTAGCAGACGTCGATGCCGCAGCCCAGCACGGCGACGGTCGGGCCGCCCGCCTCCAGGGCGCCCGCGTGGGCGGCGCCGTCGATGCCCAGGGCCATGCCGCTGACCACCGGGATGCCGGCGGCGGCGAGGTCGGCGCCGAGCCGGCGGGCGATCTCCAGCCCGCCCTGGGTGGCGACGCGGGAGCCCACCACCGCGACCCGGGGTGGGGGCGGGAGCGGGCCGCCCAGGACCCAGAGCTCCGACGGGGTCATGTCGAGGTGTTCCAGCTCGCCCGGCCACCCCGGGGCGCCGCGGAGGAGGTGGCGGATCGTCCCCAGGCCGCCGCTCACCGGTGCGCCTCGCCGCGGAACCGCAGCGCCTCGCCCAGCGCGGCCTCGTCGACCCGCGGCTCGCCCGCCAGGTCGGCGATGGTGCGCGCCACCCGGAGGACGCGGTGGAATGAGCGGGCGCTGAGCTGCAGGCGCTCTCCGGCAAGCGCCAGCAGGCGCGCCGCCGCGGGCGTCGGGTCGCACGCGGCGAGCAGGAGCAGGCCGTCCAGATCGGCATTGAGGTTGGACCGGAGCTGCGGGGGAAGCCCGGGCACCGCCTCGGGCGAGAGCGCCCGGCGCCGCCGGCGGCGCGCGGAGGTGCACCGCTCCACCAGGGTCGGGTTGCGCTCGTGCTGGAGCCGCCTCGCCTCGCTGACCCGCGCCTGCACCGGCTCGGGCGCATCCTCGGGGGCACCCTCGGGGAAGATCACCTCGTAGGACTGGCGGGGCACGGACACCACCAGGTCGATCCGATCGCGCACCGGGCCGCTCAGCCGCGACTGGTAGCGCTGCAGCACCAGCGGCCCGCAGTGGCACCGGCGCGTCTCGTCCCCGAGGTACCCGCAGGGACACGGGTTGGCCGCACCGACCAGCGTGAATGCCGCCGGAAAGGTCACGCTGCCGCGCGCACGCCCCACCGTCACGGTGCGCCCCTCCAGCGGCTGGCGCAGCGCTTCGAGCAGGGCGCGCGGGAACTCGCAGAGCTCGTCGAGGAAGAGCACGCCGCGGCTGGCCAGGCTGATCTCCCCCGGCTGGGCCAGCCCGCTGCCGCCGCCGACCAGCCCGGCGCGCGAGATCGAATGGTGGGGTGCACGGAACGGCGGCCGCAGCGTGGCGGGTGGCCGCTCCCGCAGCGCACCGCGCAGCGACCAGATCGCCGACACCTCCAGCGACTCCTCTGGAGTCAGGTCGGGCAGCAGCGACGCCAGCGCCCGCGCCAGCATGGTCTTGCCCGACCCCGGCGGTCCCAGCATCAGCAGGTTGTGGCCGCCCGCCGCGGCGATCTCCAGTGCCCGCTTGGCATGCGCGTGCCCGCGCACCGAGGCCAGGTCCACGCCGTCGTCGCCGGCGAGCTGCTGGGCTGCCACGACCTCCGCGGGCGGCAGCGGCCGCGACCCGTCGAGGTGCCCGATGCACGCCGGCAGCGAGGGTGCAGCGACGACCTCCAGGTCGTCGACCATGGCCGCCTCCGCCGCGTTGTCGACGGGCACCACGAGCCGCCGCACCCCCGCCGCGCGCAGCGACCGGGCCATGGGTAGCACCCCCGTGACCGGGCGCAGCGACGAGTCCAGCGCAAGCTCCCCCAGCACCGCTGTGTCCTGCAACCCGAAGTCGTGCCCCGCGCAGCGCAGCACGGCAAGCGCGATCGCCAGGTCGTACGCCGTCCCCTCCTTGGGCACCTCCGCCGGCGCCAGGTTCACCGTCAGCCGCCGCTGCGGGAACTCGAACCCCGCATTGCGCACCGCCGCCCGCACCCGCTCGCGCGCCTCCTGGATGGCCCGGTCGGTCAGGCCCACGATGGTGAAGCCGGGCAGCCCGGCCGCGATGTCGGCCTCGACAGTGATGGGGATCCCGGCCAGCCCCCGGAGTGCGCAGCTCAGTGCAGTCGCGAACATACACCACGCAGTGTATCACACACCGCTGTGTATGCCAGACCCCCGCCCAACGGCGCAAGGCCCCGCCTACTCGTCCTGGACCGCGTTCTCGATGTGCTCGGTGCGGGTGACCTGGAGCTTGTCGTCCAGGATCAGCCCCAGGACGTCGATGCGGCAGGGCTGCTTCTGGCGTTTGGTCGAGGCGCGGTACATCTCCAGCAGGGTGCGGAGCTTGCGGCGCTTGCCGGCGTCGACGGCCTCCTCGGGCAGGCCGAAGCCGGTGCCGCGGCGCGCCTTGACCTCGACGAGCACCAGCGTCTCGCCGTCCTCGGCGACGATGTCGATCTGCCCCAGGTTGGACCGCCAGTCCCGCGCCAGGATCTCCATCCCCTTGTCGCGCAGGAAGGCGAGGGCCGCCGCCTCTCCCGCGTGGCCGACGCGATCCTTGAGCGGGCGCGCGGGCGGGAGGGCGGCGGGCGCCTGGCGCTGGCCCCTACTCGTCACGCTTCTCCGCGGTCTCCGCCGCCTCCGCCTCGGTGTCCACAGCGGATGCGTCGACCACCTCCGCCTCGGGCGCAGCAGCAACGTCCGCAGCGGCGACGTCGCGGCGCGTGCGCGTCATCTGCGAACCGCCGATGGGCTCGCGGCGCTCGCGGATGCGGGCGCGCTTGCCGACCTTCTCGCGCAGGTAGTAGAGCTTGGCGCGGCGGACGTCGCCGTGGCGCAGCACCTCGATCTTGTCGAGGCGCGGGGAGTGCACCAGGAAGGTGCGCTCGACGCCGACGCCGTGGGCGACGCGGCGCACGGTGAAGGTGCTGCCGATGCCGGTCTTGCCGCCCAGGGCGATGACCACGCCCTCGAAGACCTGGATGCGCTCACGGGTCCCCTCGACGACCTTCACGTGCACGCGCACGGTGTCGCCGCTGCGCAGAACGGGAACCTCGGGCTTCTCCTGCTCACGCTCGAGCAGGTTGATGACATTCACGTCAGATACCTCCTGCGGTGGCGCCGTCGCGGACCATGTCGGGGCGACGTCGCCGCATCCTTTCGTCACTCTGCTCGCGGCGCCAGCGCTCGATCGCGGCGTGATGGCCGCTGCGCAGCACCTCGGGCACCTCGCGTCCTTCGAAGCTCGCCGGACGCGTGTACAACGGGGGTTCGAATCCCCTCTCCGTGAAGGTCTCCTCGCTGAGCGACTCGTGCGATCCCAGCGTGCCGGGAATCAGTCGCGCAACGGTCTCGACCACCACCATGGCAGCCAGCTCTCCCCCACTCAGCACGTAGTCACCGATGGACAGCTCCTCGCCGATCTCCTCGCGGGCCCGCTCGTCGACGCCCTGGTAGCGCCCGCACACCAGCACCAGGTGCGATTCGCCGGCGAGCTCGCGCGCGACGGCCTGGTCGAAACGACGCCCCTGGGGCGACAGCAGGATCACCCGCACCGAGGCATCCTCGGCACGGAACTGCCGCACCGCGCGGAGCAGCGGCTCCGGCTTGAGCACCATCCCCGGTCCGCCGCCGAAGGGGATGTCGTCGACCTGGCGATGCCGGTCCTCGGTGTAGTCGCGCAGGTCGTGCGCCGTGACGGTGAGCACGTCGCGTTCCAGCGCGCGGCCGACAACCCCCGTCCCCAGTGGGCCGGGGAACATGTCGGGGAAGATGGTGAGCACGTCGACGCGCATCAGGCGTCCTCGTCCTCGGGCCAGGGGGTCACCACGATCTGGCCACCCTCGACATCAACTCGCTCCACGTGCGCCCGCACCAGCGGGATGCGCGCCTCGGCGCCCGCGGGAGTGCGCACCAGTAGCACCGACTGCTCAGGGTACTCCTCGACGTCGGACACCGTGCCCAGCTCTCTCCCCTCCGCAGTCACCGCGCGCAGCCCGACCAGCTCGAAGACGAACCACTCGTCGTCGCCGAGCCGCCGCACCGCGTCCCGGTCGACGCAGAGGTAGGCACCGCGCAGGCGGTCGGCGTGGTCACGCGTGGCCACCTCGGACAGCGTCAGCAGCAGGTCGCCCTCGGCCGCGGGTCGCGCCGCCGCCACCGTGTAGGTGGCCGGCGATTCGCCCTCGGCGTAGAGGTGCATGCCCGGCGCGAACCGCGAGGCGTCGCCGCCCAGCGGCTCGACACGCAGCTCGCCACGCACGCCGTGGGGACGGCGGACGTAGACGGCGCGGAGGCGCTGCGGACTGGCGGTCATCGGTGCGGAAGCCATCGGTGCTCGATGTGGATGATCTGAACTCGGGCCTAGGCCACGTCGACCTGGACGCGCTGGCGATGGCGCAGTCCGGCCGCGCGCACCACGGTGCGAATGGCGTCGATGTTGCGCCCGTTCTTGCCGATCAGCTTGCCCATGTCGTCGGCCGACGCCTTGATCTCGACCACCGTCTGGCGGCCACCGGGACGGACGCGCACCGACACCGACTCCTTGTCGACGACGATGTTCTGGGCGATGTACAGGGTGAGATCGCCGAAGTCGGTCATGCCTGCTCCGCCTCGGCCTCGGCGGCGCGCCCTTCCTCGGCGGCGGCCTCGACGGCCGGCTCCTCGGCAGCGGCAGGGGTCACCACGCGACGCGACATCGCACCGCGCTGCAGCACACCCTCGCGCTCCAGCAGCTTGCGAGCGACGTCGCTGGGACGGGCGCCCTTGCGCATCCACTCGTGCACCTTGTCGACGTCGATCTGCACCTTGGCAGGGTTGGGCAGGGGATCGTAGAAGCCGATCTCCTCGATGAACTTGCCGTCGCGCGGGCTGCGCGAGTCGGCGACCACGAGACGATAGAAGGGCCGCTTCTTCGCCCCCATCCTCTTCAGCCGAATCTTGACCAAAACTGCTCCTTTCGCGAGTGCGGCCGTCAGCGGCCGCTGAGCTGCGAGGGGTCGAACCCCTGCAGGTTCTTCATCATGCGCATCTTGCCGCGCATGCCCTTGGTGCCCTTGCCACCGCCGAGCTGCTTCATCAGCTGCTGCATCTGGTCGAAGCCCTTGAGCATGCGGTTGACCTCGGTGATGTCGGTGCCGCTGCCCATGGCGATGCGCTTGCGCCGCGCGCCCTTGATGATCTCCGGCTTGCGCCGCTCCTCGGCGGTCATCGAGAGCACGATCGCTTCCAGCCGCCCGAGGTCCTTCTCGGTGGGCATCTGGTCGCCGAGCTGGCGCATCTGCTTGCCCATGCCGGGGAGCATGCCGAGGATGCCCTCCAGCGGACCCATCTGGCGAAGCTGGCGCATCTGTCCCAGCCAGTCGTCCATGGTGAGACGGCCGCTGAGCAGGCGCTCCTCCACCTCCTTGGCGCTGCGCTCGTCGACACCCGCCTGCGCCTTCTCGATCAGGGTCAGCACGTCGCCGAGACCGAGGATGCGCGAGGCCATGCGCTCGGGATGGAACGGCTCCAGGTCGGACACCTTCTCGCCGACGCCCGAGTACATGATCGGCTTGCCGATCGCCTCGCGCATCGACAGGGCGGCGCCGCCGCGCGCATCGCCGTCGAGCTTGGTGAGAATCGCCCCGTCGACGCCGACCTGCTCGTCGAACGCCTTGGCGACGTTCACCGCCTCCTGTCCGGTCATGGCGTCGACGACAAGCACGGTCTCGTTGACGGTGACCTTCTTGCGGATCTCCTTGAGCTCGTCGAGCATGCGCTCGTCGATCTGCAGGCGGCCGGCGGTGTCGAGGATGACCACGTCGCAGTTGAGCCGCCTGGCCTCGTCGACGCCGCGCCTGCAGAGCTCGGGCGGCTTCACGCCGTCGGCGGGCATGGCCACGGGAACCTGGTTGTCCTTGCCCAGCTTCTCCAGCTGCAGCGCGGCGGCGGGACGGTAGGTGTCGGCGGCGACCAGCATCGGCCGGTGGCCTTCGCGGCGGATGGCGAGGGCGAGCTTCGCGGCGGTGGTCGTCTTGCCCGACCCCTGCAGGCCGACCATCATGATCACGGTCGGCGGCTGCGGGCTGTAGCGGATCTTGCGCTGCTCGCCGCCGAGCAGCCTGACCATCTCCTCGTCGACGATCTGCACGATCTGCTGGCCCGGCGTCAGCGATTCCAGCACCTCGGCGCCGACGGCGCGCTCGCGGATGCGCTCGACGAAGCCGCGCGCCACCTTGAAGTTGACGTCGGCTTCGAGCAGCGCCATGCGCACCTCGCGCAGGCCCAGTTCGACCTCCTCCTTGGTCAGGCGACCGCGGCCGGAGAAGGTGGCGAAGATGTCGGAAAGCCGGTCGGAGAGGGACTCGAACATGGCGCTAGCGCTCCCCCCCGAGCAGAGCCACCCGGGCGCGCAGCTCCTCCTCCACCGCGTCGCGGCGGGCGAGCTCGGCTGCGTGGCCGAGGCGGGCTTCGTAGTGCTCCAGCTGGATCAGGGCGCGGCGCACCAGGTCATGGGCGGCGCTGCGGCTGCAGCCCAGCTGCTCAGCGAGCTCGGCGTAGGACCAGTCCTCGTCGAGGTGGAGGCGGCAGGCCTCGCGCTGGTGCTCGGTGAGCAGGGCGCCGTAGACGTCGAGGAGCCGCTGCCGGCGGGCGATCAGCTCGGTCGGGTCGTGGGCAGGCAGAGATGTCAAGGACAAAGCCTGGACACTCTAGCAGCCGGCGGGGGCGGCCCGTCCTAGGCGAGCTGCTCGCGACGCTCCCACAGCACGCTCATCCCCACGTCGCCAAAGCCGAGCCCGAGGTACACGCCGTGGCCGAGCTCGGTGCTGTCGAGCGCGGCGGGCAGCTCCGGGGCGAGCGCGGCCGCCGCCGCCGTCAGTGCTGTGCCCACGCCGCGGCGCCTCGCCCGCTGCAGCACGGACACGGCAGATATCTCCACGACGCGGTCGTCCACCGCGGCAGCGGCCGTCCCCACCGGCTCGCCGTCCAGCCAGGCGGTCAGCAGCGTCAGCCCCGCGACATCGAGGCTCTCTGGAGCGGGGTGGACGGTCCCCGGTGGCGCCCACTCCGGACTGCCGTCGGCGGCGGTGAAGATGGTGCGCTCGAAGGTCCGGACGTCGGCGTCGGTCCGAGCGGGCACCACGCTCAGCCCGTCGACCGCAACCGGGGCCGAGAACGGCCCGCGCGGCCGGAGCATCCACGGGTGCGCCGCCCGGCGGATCCATCCCAGCCCCGAGAGATCCAGGTGTGCGTGGCTGTCGCGCACCCACACCCGGCCGCGACGCCCGGCCACCGCGCTGTCGAGCTCCTCGGCGGTGACCTCCGGCACGAGCGTCATCGCTCCGAGGAACACCACCGACGCATCCCCGGTGCGCCGCGCCACCCCGTCGCGCTCCTCCCAGCCGACGCCGAGCGCCGACAGGCCGAGCCGGTGCCACAGGGAATCGCCGTGGACGCAGAGGGCAACCGCCTCGGCGTCGGAGAGCACCCTCAGACGCTGACCAGGGCCGCGTCGATCTCAGCGTGCAGCACGTCGACGCGGCGGTAGGCGACGATGCGGAAGAGCGCCTGCCCCTGGTGGAAGAGCATCAGCACCGGCACGCTGGCGACGCCGAACATGGCCGGGATCACCGGGTTGGCGTCGACGTCGAGCTTGGCCACGGTGAGCGTGTCGGCGTAGTCGTCGGCGATGACGCGCAGGCCGGGCGCCTGCGCCTTGCACGTCGAGTTCCACTCCGCCCAGAAGAAGACGAGGACGGGCCGATCGGACTCGATCACCGCGGTGCGGAAGGTGCTGTCGGTGACGGTGACGGGCGAGGCCATGCGTGCTCCTGTGCTCCCTGCGCCGATGCGGGCACGACTCTACCGAACCGTGACGGCGTTACCCTCGACCACCATGGCCTCCCGACACGCGCGCTGGGAACCGCTCGGCGACCTCATGGCGGTGCTGGTCGGCCCGCCACCTGGATCGGCATCGCCACCCCTGCTCGCCGACCACGACGCCGACGCGGGCCTCTTCGGCCCCGGCTCGGTGACCTGGCAGGTGGCCCGCGAGCCCTTCCTGCTCGTCGGCGGCGGCCGCGCCCTGCTCATGCAGGTGGCCCATCCCCTGGTCGCCCAGGGCGTCGTCGACCACAGCAACTACGAGAGCGATCCGTTCGGGAGGCTGGTGCGCACCGTGCGCTGGCTGGTGGCGGTGACCTTCGGCACCACCGCCGAGGCGCGCACGGCGTCGCGCGAGGTGCGGCGCGTGCATGCCGCCGTGCGCGGCACGTTGCAGACGCGCAACGCCACCGGCGACATCCCCGCCGGCACGCCCTACGACGCGGCCGACGCCGAGCTCTCCCGCTGGGTTCTGGCCACCATTGTCCAATCGATGCTGAGCACCTACGAGGCCATGGTGGGTCCGCTGCCGGGCGACCGGGCCGACCGCTTCGTGCGCGAGTGGCGCGCGGTGGCACCGCTCGTCGCCGTGCCGCCGGCCGGCACGTGGGACACCGCACAGCACCTGCACGACTACGTCGCCATGCAGGTGCGCGCGCTGCAGCCGGTGGCCGCGTCGCGCGAGGCGGCGCGCGTTGTGCTGCGGCCCCCACTTCCGTCGCGCGCGCTGCGCCCGGTGACGGGGAGCGTCGCCTTCCTCACCACCGGATTGCTGCCCGCCTCGATGCGCCGCGCCTACGGCCTGCGCTGGACGTCCGCGCACGCCGCCGCACACCGCGCCACCTGCGTGGCCATGCGCCAGACGCATCGCGTGCTGCCCCGCCGTCTGCGCGTGTCGTCGCTCTACGACGCCGCCCTGATGCGCAGCCAGGGACAGGGCCTGCCGCGACGCATCTGAGCGCGCCGCGTCACTGCGCCGCGGGCACCTCGAGGACACCGGCGAAGAGCGCGTCGAGATAGGCGGTGGGGTCGAAGACGTTGAGGTCGTCGAGGCCCTCCCCCATTCCGACAAGCTTGACCGGAACTCCCAGCTCGTTCTCGATGGCCAGCAGGGTGCCGCCGCGCGAGGTGCCGTCCAGCTTGGTGAGCACCAGCCCGGTGAGCCCGACCGCCTCGTTGAAGGCGCGCGCCTGGGCGATGGCGTTCATGCCGGTGGGCGCCTCCAGCACCAGCAGCGTCTCCTGCGGGCCCTCGGGAACCAGGCGCTGCACCACGCGCCGCACCTTCTTGAGCTCCTCCATCAGCGGCGCCTTGGTGTGCAGCCGGCCCGCAGTGTCGACGAGCACGACGTCGATGCGCCGCGCCAGCGCGGCCTGGATGGCGTCGTAGACGACGGCCCCGGGGTCGGCGCCGGGCTGATGGGCGACCACCTCGGTGTTGGCGCGGTTGGCCCACAGCCGCAGCTGGTCGATGGCGGCGGCGCGGTAGGTGTCGGCGGCGGCGAGCAGCGCGGTCTTGCCGTCCTCGCGCAGGCGGTGGGCGAACTTGCCGAGCGTTGTCGTCTTGCCGCTGCCGTTGACGCCGACCACCAGCACCACCGACGGCACGGCGTCGATGTTGAGGCGGCGGTCGCGCTGCTCCAGCAGGGCGAGCATCTCCTCCTTGAGCGCGGCCAGGGCCTGCTCGGCGTCGGGGATGCGCTCGTCGCGAACGCGCTCGCGCAGCCGCTCGACGAGCTGCTCGGCGACCCCCATCCCGGCGTCGGCGCCGATCAGGATCTCCAGCAGGTCGTCGTAGAAGGTGTCGTCGAGGTCGCGGCGCAGCAGGACGACGTCGCGCACCTGCTCGCTGAAGCTGAGCGAGGCCTTGTCCATGCGGCGCGACATGCGCCGCCACCAGGTCTCGCGACGGACGCGCTGCTGGGATTCCTCTGCCATGACGGTCGCCTAGTGTGGACCAGACGGCCGTCAGCCGGTTCCCACCTCGTCGCGACGGCGGCGGCGCATCAGCAGCGCGGCCAGCGCGGCCACACCGCCGGCACCGGCGAGCGCAGCCGCACCCGCGGAGGCCTCGGGCACCGACGCCGCCGGCGCCGCCGGCGACTGCACCGCGTAGAAGATGTCGCTGTTGAGCCCGTAGCTGAAGTCCTGTCCGACCATCGTGGTCAGCGACGTCCACACCACGCGCAGCCGGTTGTCCGGCCCGAAGGCGCACTCGAAGAAGTCGCCGAGCGGCCCGAGAGCCGAGTCCGACACGCGCTGCGGCGAGATGCGCGCGGTGCTGAACGGCGCGCTCCAGCCGGACGCGGTCTCGGCCTCGACGAACCAGTCCGAGCTGGCGTTGACGCTGTGGTAGTAGACGACGCCGATGGTGCCGTCGGCAGCGACGTCCATCCAGGCGTAGTGGTACTTGCCGGTCGGGTCTGGGGTGACGTCGCGCTCCGCCCAGGTCACGCCGTGGTCGGTGGAGCGGAACAGGCGCAGCCGGTAGCTGGACGCGGTGATCGAGGCCAGCGGGTCGCCCGCGCCGGGCAGCGAGCCGGTCGGTCCCGGGCTGCCGGCGGCATCGGGGGAGTCGAGGTAGAGCGCGTAGACGTCGCCGTTGGCGGCGACGGTCGTGGACGGCCAGGAGTCCACCGGGTTGCAGGCGTTGTAGGGCCTGATGTCGTGGCGGGTCCAGCTCTTGCCGTCGTCGGCGGAGACGTACGAGTAGAGCTGGCCGACCTTGAAGCCGGGGCTGCAGGCAAAGGTGGTGGTGTCGTCGGCGCCGCCGTCGTTGGTGCACACCGCGTAGAGCAGGTGCGAACCGGGGGCGTGGTCGGCAGCGGGACGGCACCAGCCCGAGTCGGGGAGCTGGTAGCCGACGTGGTCGAAGGTGGCGCCGCCGTCGGCCGACATGTTGACCGTGTAGCGACCCGGCCCCGACCCGGGCGCCTGCGCCGACGCCGGGTACGACTTCTTGTCGCCCTCGTTGCCGAAGTAGGCGACCACGCCGTTGCCATGGGCGGTGATCCAGGGCCGGTCGTCCACCGGCTGAGCGGTGCCCATCGCGGGCGTCTGCGCGGTCTCGGTGATGGCGCCGAGGCCGGTGGCCTTCCAGCTGGTGAAGGAGTTGTCGGCCACCTTGGTGTCGACGAAGTAGAGACCGCCGCTGTCGTCGCGGGCGAGGTCGCCCTCGTCGCCGAAGTCGAGGCGGTCGGCGCCCAGCGCGGTGAGGCCCGGCATGTCGGTGAAGTTGACGTCGTCGGTGCTGTTCCAGAGCCACGACTGGGTGCGCACCGGGACCGCGCCCGCGGGGTCGGGGCCGGCGGCGAGGCAGTGGTTCTGCTTGTGGGCGGTGACCACCACGTTGCCGTAGGTGTCGACGACCAGGCTGGGCTCGTAGCCACCGCACTGCACGTAGGTGGGCAGCCGCACCGGGGTGTTGAAGCCCAGGGCGGCGTCGGCGCGGGCCGTGGTCACGCTGAGCGAGCCCAGCAGAGATGCGGCGATCGCCGCTGCAAACAGGATCGTCCGGCGATCGGTGGACCTCACCTCTGCTTAGACGATGGATCGCCTCAAACGTTGCGCCGTGGAGGCCCCAGGGTCAGACGGCTGCGGCGACGCGCTGCGGCTCGTCGGGCACCGGGCGGCCGTTCTCGAAGCGGACGCTGAGCAGGGTGCTGGTGCCGTCGCGACCCATGGTCACCCCGTAGAGGGCGTCGGCGGCGGCCATGGTGGCGTGGTTGTGGGTGACCACCAGGAACTGCTGGGTGGTCGCCAGGCGGCGCAGCAGGCGGGTGAAGCGGCCGATGTTGGCGTCGTCGAGCGGCGCGTCGACCTCGTCGAACAGGTAGAACGGGCTGGGGTTGACCTGCTGCAGGGCGAGGATCACGGCCAGCGCTGTGAGGGCGCGCTCTCCGCCGCTGAGCAGGCTGAGCGCCTGGAGGCGCTTGCCAGGGGGCTGGGCGAGGATCTCCACCCCGGCCACGCTGGGGCGGCGACGGCGTGGCGGCGTCTGCGCGGGTGCGGCGCCGTCTGCTGCGTCGTCGATGCTCTCGGGCGCGGGGTCGGCGAGCTGCTCCAGGCGCAGGGTGGCCCGTCCGCCGGGGAAGAGCTCCTCGAAGATGGCCCGGAAGTGGTAGGCGACCGCCCCGAAGACGGCGTCGAAGCGCCGCTCCACCTCGACGGCCAGGTGGTCGGCGAGGGCGCGCAGGTCCTGGCAGGCCATAGCCAGGTCGTCGCGGTCGTGGCGGACGCGGCCCACCTTCTCGGCGAGGGCGGAGTGCTGCTCGGGGGCGAGGCCGTTGACCGGACCCATGGCGGTGATGCGCCGCTCCAGGCGGGTGATCTCGCGCTCGGCCTTCTCGGCCGCGGCGGCGTCCCACTCCGCGGCGTCGTCGTCCTCACCCGCGCCGCCCTCGGCCTCGCGGACCGCGTCGGCGAGCTCGTCGACGCGCGCCTGGCAGCCGGTGACCTCCTGCTCGGCGGCGGCCTGCTCGTCGGCGGCGCGGGCGGCGGCGACGGCCACCTCGGCGCGCTGGGCTTCGAGGGCGTTGACCAGCTGCTCCAGCTCGACCAGGGGCGTTGCCGCCTGGGCCACGAGCAGAGCGGCGTCCTCGACCTCGGTGCCGGCGCGGGCGCTGGCCAGGTGGGCGGCGCGGCCGCGGGCCAGGGCGGCGAGGGTGTCGGCCTCGGCGGTGAGCAGGCGCAGCTCGGCGAGGCGGACGCGCTGGCGGGCCGCGTCGAGCGCCTGGCGGGCGGCGGCGAGGCGGCGCTGCACATCGCGGGACTCGGGTTGCACCTCGGCGATGCCCGCCTCGTGGGCGCGCAGTGCCTGGGCGGCGGCGTCGAGGGCGGCGCGGCGTTCGGCCTGCTGCTCACGCTCGCGCTCGGTGACGGCGCGGGCGTGCTCGACGGTCTGGCGGGTGCGCTCGGCTTCGAGGGAGGCGTGCTCGGCGGCTTCGCGGGCGGCGGTGCGGGCGGCCTCGCGGGCCTCGCGCTCGGTGTCGAGGGCGAGGGCGCGCTGCTCCTCGGCGTTGAGCGCCGTGGCGGTGGCGGCCGCTGCGGCCTGCGCCTCGGCGTGCGTCTGGCGGGAGGCCTGCATGGCGGCGACGGCCGCGTCGCGGTGGGCGTCGGCGTCGGCAAGGGTGGCCTGCGCCTCGGCGGCGAGGGTGGCGGCCTGCGCCTCGGCGATGCGCGCGGCCGCGGCGGCGGCGAAGGCGTCGCGCTCCTCGGCGGCGAGGGCGATGGTGGCGCCGGGACGGCCCCCGCCTCGGATGCCGGCTGCCGTGACGACGGTGCCGTCGGGGAGCACGGCGCGGCCGCCCGCGGCGGCGACGGTGGCCCGGGCAGCTTGGAGGTCGGGGGCGAGCCAGGCGCCCTGCAGGCAGTGCAGCAGCGCGCCGCCGGTGCGGTCCCCGGCCTCGACGGCTGCGGCCGCCGGGCGGATTCCTGGCGGGAGGGTGGCCGCTGCCCGCGTGGACGCTGCGCCGTCGTGGATTCCCATGCCGGGTTGTGCTGCAAGGGCCTCCAGCGGCTCGGTTTGAGTGCGGGCGCCCGCCCCGGGGTCATCCTCCCGCCGGGGGGCGATATCTGCCACCTGGCCACTGAAGGCATGTGCTGCATGGCCGGCGAACGCCGCGAGCACCTCCTCGCGCATTCCCGCTGCCCCGAGGAGGGCGGCCGCGGCGTCGACGTCGTCGACGACCCAGGCGGCCAGGTGGCCTTCGAGGGCCGCCTCGATGGCGGCCTGGTCGGCGCTGTCGAGGACGCGGAAGGATTCCAGCAGGCGGCTTGCCTGCAGCTCGCCCCGCTCGACGGCGGCGGCGATGGCGCCGCCGCCCAGGGCGCCCTCGACCTGGCCGTGCAGCGCGGCGGCGCGGGCCTCGGCCTCGCGGGCGGCGCGGCGTGCCTCGGCGGCGACCTGCTCCGCGGACATCGCCTGCTCGCGAGCGGTGGCGGCGGTGGCGCGGGCGGCGTCGGCCGCGGCCTGCGCCTGTTCCAGCTCGGCGGCGAGGCGCTGGGCGGCGCGGGCGGCGGCGGCGGCGTGCTCGGCGAGCTCGTCGACGCGCTCGCGGATGGCGCGCGCCTCGGCGATCATCCGGGCGACCGTCTCGTCGAGCAGTTCCGCTCGCGCCTGCTGGTCGCGCACGGCGGCGGTGGCGGCGGCGTGGGCTCGCTCTGCGCTCTGGGCCTCGCGCTCGCCGGCCTGGAGACGCTCGTCGGACTCGCGGACGTCGCCGGCGACCTCGGCGTGGGCGCGGCGCAGCTCGGCGAGGCGGGATTCCATGGCGGCCAGTCGCGCCTCCAGCTCGTCGCCGGTGCGGCTCAGCTCGCCGATCTGGAACAGGGAGCGCTCGGACTCGGCCTCGGCCTCGGCCACCTCCTCCACCGCGCCGGCGCGCTGCAGGGCGCCGGCCACCTCGCGATCGGCCCAGCGGCGCATCTCGCCGGCCTGGCGCTCGGCGTCGACGCGGGCTGTCTCCAGGCGGTGGGCGGCGGTGCGCTGGGCTTCGCGCGCCTCGGTGAGGTTGAGGCGCTCCTCCTCGAGCCGGTCGGTGAACCCGGATTCGGCCTCGCCGGCCGCCTCGGCGCGGTTGACCGCGGCGGTGAGCCGGGCGCGCGCCTGGCGCAGCTGGGCGCGCGCCGAGCGCCAGGATTCCCTGGCGAGACTGCCGCGCAGCTCGCCGAGGCGCTGGGCGAGCTGGCGGTGCTCGAGGGCGACCTCGGCCTGGTCGGCGAGCTCGGCGAGGCGGGGCTCGGCGTCGGCGAGCAGGTCCTCCATGCGCAGCAGGCGGCGCTCCACCTGCTCGACGCGCTCCAGGGTGTCCTCTCGCGCGGCGCGCACCGCGCGGACGCCCGCGGCCTCCTCGATGAGGACGCGGCGCTGCTGGGGGGTGGCCTGGATGATGCCGTCGATGTCGTTCTGGGCGACCACCGCGTAGCCGGACTGGGTCAGGCCGGTGGCGCCGAGCAGCCGCTCCAGGTCGCGCAGGCGGACGCGACCGCCGTTGACGCGGTACTCGCTGTCGCCGCTGCGCACCACGCGGCGCTGGATGGCGACCTCGGGCTCGTCGAGCGGGAGGCGGCCCTCCTCGTTGTCGAGGGTGAGCACGACCTCGGCCATGCCCATCGGCGCCCGGCCCTGGCCGCCGGCGTAGATGACCTCGTCCATGCGGGCGCCGCGGAGCTCGCGGGCGTTGGTCTCGCCGAGCGCCCAGCGGATGGCGTCGACCAGGTTGCTCTTGCCGCTGCCGTTGGGGCCGACCACGGCGGTGATCCCGGGCTCCAGGACCACCTCGCTGCGCCGGGCGAAGGTCTTGAAGCCGGACAGCGCGACACGGCGAAGCCTCATCCCGCCGATTCTCGGGGCATCGGTGTCAGGGCGTCAACATGTTGTCGGGAATTGGGGTGCGGGCACAACATGTTGTGGGAAAGCTCGGGCGTGCGTGGCGCTGGCACGCGGTGCAGGGTAGCGCGATTTTGCTGCGCCGGATCAGGGTGTGGGCGAGTCCGTGCCGGGGGTGCCGGGGCGGCGGCGGCCTCTGCCTCCGCGGCGGCCTCGCCGGCTGGGGCGGCGGGACTCCGCCCCCTCCTGAGGAGCGTCGGCGCCGGGCGTCGTGGGGGTTTCGGCAGTGCTCCCGGCGGCCGGCGTCGGGCGGCGGCGGCGCGGGGTGCCGGTCCGTGCGGGTGCTTCGGTGCGCGGTTCTCCGGGCGCCGCCGAGGACCTGGGGCGATCTGTCCCGGCCGGCGGATTTGCACGCGGTGCCTGTGCCCGCCCAGCCGTGTCCCGCCCGGCGGACGATCCACGGCGCCGGGCGCCAGGGCTGCGCGGCGGACGGGCCTCTGGCGCGGGAATCGGGGGCGGCGGCGCCTCGGCAACCGCTTCCGGCGCAGCCCCCCGCCCGACCAGCGCCTCGGCCGCGGAGCGAATCGCCCCCAGCAATCCCCGGCGGCGCCGCGGCTCGTCGGACGCCGGGGAGGCCACCTCCAGCAGCGGCGGCGCGGCATCGCGCTGGGCGCGCTCGAGATGCCGCGACGACACGCTGCGATCCGCCGCAACCTCGGCGACACGACGGCGCACCCGGGGGGGCTCCCCAGCGGTCACCGTGGCGGCCGCGCGCGCTGCACCCGCGGCCCGCGTGGTCGCCGACCGCGCCGGAGCGCGACGCTTCGGCTGCTTCCCCAGGGTCTGCAGAGCACTGCGCGCAGCGGCCTGCTCGGCGGCCTGCTTGGTGGTGCCGCGCCCGGTGCCGACCACCTCGCCCCCGACCACGGCCTCGGCGGTGTACTCGCGCTTGTGCCCGGGCCCGCCGGTGGCCGAGACCCGGTAGGACGGCGTGGTGCCGGTGCGGTCCTGCGCGACCTCCTGCAGCTTGCCCTTGTAGTTGGCGTCGCTCCACTCGGCGAGGTCGCCGATGTTCTGCAGGAAGACGCGGGTGGCGACGCGGTAGCCCTGGTCGAGGAAGATCGCCCCGATCATCGACTCGAAGGAGTTGGCCAGCAGCGAGGGGAGCTGGCGCGCGCCCGTCTTGGCAGCGCCCTTGCCGACGAACAGCGCCTCGCCGAGGTGGAGACGCTCGGCCAGCCGGGCCAGGGTCAGGGTGTTGACCAGGGCCGCCCGGAGCTGGGTGAGCTGGCCCTCGTCGTAGTCGGGGAAGCGCCGGAACAGGTACTCGCCGACGACCAGCTCGAGCACGGCGTCGCCGAGGTACTCGAGGCGCTCGTTGTCGTGCCCGGGACCGCTGGGACGGCCCTGCTCGTTGTTCCACGACGCGTGGGTCATCGCCTCGCGGAGGAGCTCCAAGCGACGGAAGCGAACGCTGATGCGCTCCTGGAGCGCCTCCAGCTGCGCCGCGCCCTCGGCCTCCGCTGTCAGGGCGACACTGGCCCGATCCGCCTTGGGGCTTAGCTGACCGTCCCCAGCTTCTCCTGGACGTACTCCCAGGCCTGTCCCACCGTCCCGATCCTCTCCGCGTCCTCGTCGGAGATCTCCATCTGGTACTCCTCCTCGAACGCCATGATCAGCTCGACCAGGTCCAGGCTGTCCGCGTTCAGGTCCTCGACGAACGAGGCCTCCAGCGTCACCTGCTCCGGCTCGACGCCGAGCTGTTCGACCACGAGCGACTTGAACTTCTCGAAGTTCGTGTCTGCCATCAGTGCTCCCTTGTGAGGCCTCTTCGGGTGGGGCCGTGTCATTTTGACGGGTCGAACGGTCGCTCGGTGGTTCCTGCGGACCGCGCCAGGCGAGGGGGCCGGAGGCGCCGTCGAGGGCCGACATGGCGACCGGCGACGGCTCCGGAGGGGTAGAAGCCGCGGGGGGCTCGGCGGTTTCCCGGCGGGCCTCGCTGGTCTCTGCAGCGTTCTCGGTGGCGTCGGAGGCCGGCTCGGTCGCCTCGCCCTCACCCGTGCCGCGGCGACGGGATCCACCACGGCGTCCGCGATGGGTGCGGCGTCGGGCCGGCTGCTCGTCGTCGCCGACCTCGCCATCGGGGCGCGGCGACACGATCGGCACGGGCGCGGCGCTGTCTCCGGGGTCGGCTTGCGCTGCATTCAGCCCGCCACCCACGTCCGGAGGAGCGGCGCTCGGGGCGCGGCGCGCAGGTGCGCGGCGCCGCCGCCCCGAGGGCCGATCGCCTGGACGCTGTTCGGAGTCGCCCGCGCCGGTGTCGCTACTGTGCGGTTCCGGCGGGTTTGCGGACACGTTCGCGGTGGATTCTACCCCGCCGTCGGTGGTCAGGCGCCCATTCCGCCGTCGACGTGCAGAACATGGCCCGTGATGTAGCTCGCCTGCGGTGAGGCGAGGAAGGCGATGGCGGCGGCAACCTCCTCCGCGGTGCCCATGCGCTCGACCGGGATCGCCGCGGTGACGCGCTCGCGCAGCGCGGCATCGAGAGTTGTGGTCATGTCTGTCTCGATGAAGCCCGGGGCCACCGCGTTGACGGTGATGCTGCGGGTGGCCACCTCGCGAGCCAGCGACTTGGTCAGGCCGATGAGTCCCGCCTTGGCCGCGGAGTAGTTGGCCTGGCCGGGATTTCCCATCACCCCGCTGATGCTGCTGACGTTGACGATCCTCCCCCACCGTTTGCGCAGCATCGGCCGCAGCGCTGCACGGCAGATGACGAACGCCGCGGTGAGGTCGACGTCGATGACCGCCTGCCAGTCGGCGTCGGACATGCGCATGGCCAGGTTGTCGCGCGCCAGTCCCGCGTTGTTGACCACCACGTCGACACCGCCGAGGGCGTCGACCGTGCGTGCGATCAGCGAGGCGGCCTGTTCCGTGTCGGAGAGTTCCGCGCCGAGCGCGACGGCATTGACGCCATGGGCGCGCACGGCCTCGGCGACCTCCTCGGCGGCGGCTGCGTTGCTGCCATATCCGACGGCAACGGATGCGCCCTGCTCGGCGAGGGCGAGCGCCACGGCCCGACCGATGCCGCGCGAGGCCCCGGTGACCAGCGCGACGCGACCCTCCAGGGCGCGCTCAGCCACGGGCGCCGGCCAGGGTGTCGGCGAGCGCGGCGGCGCCGTCGAGCCGCGCCAGGGACAGCGCCGGCACCTGTGGCGCGATGCGCCTGGCGAGGCCGCTGAGCACCGAGCCGGGGCCGACCTCGACCAGCGATTCGGCGCCTAGGGCGACCAGGGTGGCGACACAGTCGACCCAGCGCACCGGGGCGGTGAGCTGGCGCCGCAGGCGGTCGCGCAGGCCGGCGGCGTCGGTCACGGCGGCGCCGTCGACGTTGCAGGCCACCGGGATCGTCGCGTCGCGGAAGGTCGCGGCATCGAGCAGGGCCGCGAAGCGCTCGGCGGCGGGCGCCATCAGCGGCGAGTGGAAGGCGCCGCTGACGTTGAGCGGCATGGCCCGGCGCACGCCGCGCTCACGGGCCAGGGCGATGGCGCGGTCGAGCGCGCCGCGGTCGCCGCTGAGGACCACCTGCCCCGGAGCATTGAGGTTGGCCACCACCACGGTGCCGCCGCCGGAGTCGCGCACCTCGCGGCAGACCTCGTCGGCCAGCGACTCCTCGGCGCCCAGCAGTGCGGCCATGCCGCCCTGCTGCATCGCCGCCATGGCGCGACCGCGCTCGACGACCAGGCCCATCGCCTCGGCGGGGTCGAGCGCGCCGGCGACCACCAGGGCTGCGTACTCGCCCACGCTGTGGCCGGCGACGCCGACCACCTCGACGGCGGCATTGCGCTGCACGGCGCCGGCGAGGACGGCCTCGACGAGCAGCAGCGCGGGCTGGGCGATCTCGGTCGGGCGCAGCGAGTCGTCGTCGCCGGCGAGTGCTGCGCTGAGGTCGAGGCCGTGCGCGGCAGCGGCGTCGAGCAGCGGGCGGGCGAGCGGCGCGTCGAGCAGGCCCTCGGCCATGCCGGCGGCCTGGCTGCCCTGGCCGGGGAAGGTGAGCGCGACCCTGGTCATCGGGGGGCGGCGCCCTCCCTGAAGCGGGCGCGTCAGCGCCCCGCGGACACCGCTACTCGGTGACGATCACCTCGCGCCCGTCGTAGGTGCCGCAGTTGCCGCAGACGTGGTGCGGACGCTTGAGCTGCCGGCACTGCTGGCACGGCACAAGGGCCGGCCGCGACAGGGCGAGGTGGGAGCGACGACGATCACGACGCGCCTTGGGGGTGCGTTCCTTGGGTACTGCCATGGGGTCTCCGGAGGGCGCGCGTCATTGTCTGGGCTGCGCACCGGGGGCGGAGTATACCCGGTGCCCGGGGTTGCCGGGACGCCCCGGCGCCGACCACGCCCGCACGGATTGGTGCGCCGTGGTCGGCGTGCCAGGGGTACGGGTTCGGGTCAGCCCGCGACCGTGGCGGGCTTGACGGCGATCACCGCGAAGGGTGCGCCCTGCGGGTCGGCGAAGACCGAGAAGCGCCCCGGGTCGATGGTCATCGGCGGCACGATCACCTGCCCGCCCGCCGCTCCGACCTTGGCCGCCGAGTTGTCGGTGTCGCCGACGGCGAAGTAGACCAGCCAGTGCGGCGGCACCTGGGGCGGGTCGTTCGGCCCCATCTCGCGCATGCCGCCGATGCTGCGGTCGCCGATCTTCCACTCGGTGTAAGTGGTCTCACCGAAGGGACTGGTCACGCCGTCCCAGCCGAAGACCGCCTTGTAGAACTTCTTGGCGGCCTCGATGTCGCGGGTGGCCAGCTCGTTCCAGGTGAAGGAGCCGGGCTCGTTGGCGAGCTGGGCGCCGGTGTGCTGGAGGGGCTGCCAGATGCCGATGGCGGCGCCGGTGGGATCGACGACGAAGGCCATGCGGCCCGCCTCCATCACGGTCATCGGCTCGACGATCACCGTGCCACCGGCCTCGCGGGCCTTGGCGACGGTGGCGTCGGCGTCGGCGCTGTGGATGTACGTCGCCCAGGCGATGGGCTGCTGGTCGGACATCAGCGGCCCCATCCCGGCGACCATCTTGCCGCCGAGGGTGAAGAAGCCGTAGCCGCCGGCGTCGGGACCGGCGGACTGCCACTCCCAGCCGAAGAGATCACCGTAGAAGCGCTTGGCGGCCTCCACGTCGGACGTGCCGAGGTCGATCCACATGGGGACGCCGGGTGCGTACTCAACCGAGGGCATCAGTGGCCGCCTCCTATTTGCGTTGCCGGGGGATCGCCATTGTGCACGTCTGCTGGAGGCGATGCACAGGCCTGCACGCAGATGCTCGCCAGGCGTTGATGAGTGCCCTCGGCGGGCCTCAGCGGCGGCGGCGGCGCCCCCCCGACTCCTGCCCGGCAAAGGCGCCCGGCGCGGGCAGGCTCTCGATCCCCTTGCGCACCGTGGTGGTGGCCCGCCCCATGTGCTCCTGGAGCTGCTCCACCCCGGCCTGGACCGCCTGACCGGCGCGGGCGAGCTCGGCCTCCAGCGCCTCCATCACCTGGCGGACGTAGGCGTCGGCCTCGCTGCGCACCCGGACGGCGGCGGCCTCGGCGTCACCGAGGATGGCGGCCGCGCGCTGCTCGGCGGTGCGGACGACCTCGTGCTGGTCGACCAGCGCAGCCGCCTGCTCGCGGGCCTGCGTCTGCAGGCGCTCGACGTCGTCCTCGGTCAGGGCGAGCAGGCGCTGGGCCTGCTCCTCGGCCTCGGTGATCAGCCGCTGCTGCTCCTCGACGGTGTAGCGCGCCTGGCGGATCTCCTCGGGCAGCTCGAGGCGGGCCCGGTCGATCAGCTCCAGCGCCTCCTCCTCGTTGACCAGCACGTTGGGGGTGAAGACGACGCGCCGCCCACCGGCGACCAGGGTCTCGAGCTGATCGATGACGTCGATGATGGACACCGTGGCGGCCTCCGATGGTGCTGAGGTCATCCCCCGGCTGCTGACTGTTCGGTTCCGAACTTGCGGCGCATGGCCGTGGCGCACACCGGCGGGACGAAGTCCTCGACCTTCCCGCCGAAGCGGCACACCTCCTTGATGAGCGACGACGACACGAAGACGTTGGAGAACGCCGTCATCAGGAACACGGTGTGGATCTGCGGCGCCAGGCGGCGGTTCATCAGCGCCATCTGGAACTCGTTCTCGAAGTCGCTGACCGCGCGCAGGCCGCGCACGATGGCGGTGGCGCCCGACTGCCGCGCGTAGTCGACGGTGAGCCCGCTGAACGTCCCCACCTCGATGCGGTCGAGCCGCGGGTGGTCGGCGACACTGGCCTGGATCAGCCCGACCCGCTCCTCGGTGGTGAACAGCGGCGTCTTGCCCGGGTTCTCCAGCACCGCCATGATCACGCGGTCGAAGATCAGCGTGGCCCGTTCGAGGATGTCGAGATGCCCGAAGGTCACCGGGTCGAAGCTGCCGGGATAGACCGCCACACGCATCAGTCTGTCGTCGCTCCTGGTGTGGGGATGTGGGCTGCGTCCTCGCGCCGCAGGATGGTGAGCCGGGTGGCGCCGTAGGTCGCCTCGCGGACCCGGGCCAGGCCGCCCACCGTCTCCGGGAGCCGGCGCGCGCGGTGATGTTCGCACACGACGAGCGCGGGTGGACGCTCGCCGAGCAGACCGAGAACCTCGTCGACGCTGTCGTCCTTGTAGGGCGCGTCGAGGTACACGACACCGGCGGCGTCCAGCTCGCGCGGCCGCGAGCGCACCCACGACACCACATCCGCGGCGGCGCGCCGCACCCTGTCGGAGCAACCCAGCTTCTGCGCGGTCTGCTCGATGCAGGCCAGCGCGGTGCGGTCGCGCTCGACGAAAGTGACCTGCTTGGCGCCTCGCGAGAGCGCCTCGAATCCCACCGTGCCGGCACCGGCGTAGAGGTCGACGAAGGCCGCGTCGACCACCAGGTCGCCGAGGATATTGAACAGCGCCTGGCGCACCAGCGAGGTCGTCGGGCGGATCTCGCGGCCGTGCCGCGGCGTGATCAGGCTGCGGCCGCGCCACTGCCCGGCGGTGATCCGTGTCTGTGCCGCGGCTGTCATCTGGCCATCGTCAGTCGAGGTCGTAGACCGACGCGTAGCGACCCATGCGCACCGTCAGCGGCGGATGGCCGGCCAGGTCGGGGTCCATGTCCAGCCACTGCGACGCCGCATCGGACACGCGCCCGATCATC
Organism: Candidatus Dormiibacterota bacterium; assembly: GCA_035995545.1. GTDB lineage: Bacteria > Chloroflexota > Dormibacteria > Aeolococcales > Aeolococcaceae > DASRDZ01. The sequence goes on along the minus strand of DASYKI010000007.1, from coordinate 25,377 downwards.
GCCTGGTCGAGCAGGTCGCCGACGGCGACGTTGGGCAGGCCCGACTGGCGCATCTCGGCGCTGAGCACGTCGCCGGGGCCGCGCAGGTGCAGGTCGATCTCGGCGAGGTCGAAGCCGCTGCGCGTCTCGGCCACCGCGCGCAGCCGCGCCGAGCCCTCGTCGTCGGCGGAGCCCTGCAGCAGCAGGCAGAACGAGGCGTGCTCGCGGCGGCCCACCCGGCCGCGGAACTGGTGCAGCTGGGCGAGGCCGAAGCGCTCCGCCCCCTCGATCATCATCACCGTGGCGTTGGGCACGTCGACACCGACCTCGACGACGCTGGTGCTGACCAGGACGTCGGCCTGCCCGGTGGCGAAGCGCTGCATGCGCTCGTCCTTCTCCTTTCCGGGCATGCGGCCGTGCAGCAATTCCACGCGCAGGTCGGGGAAGACCTCGTCGCGCAGGCGCTCGTACTCCTGCACCGCACTGCGCACCTCCAGCTTGTCCGACTCCTCGATGAGCGGGCAGATGACGAACGCCTGCCGTCCCTCGACGACCTGCTGCCGCACGAAGGCGTAGGCGTCGTCGCGGCCGTACGGGGCGACGACGGTGGTCTGCACCGGCTGGCGTCCCGGCGGCAGCTCGCGGATCTCGCTGAGGTCGACGTCGCCGTACATGGTCAGCGCCAGCGAGCGCGGGATGGGCGTCGCCGTCATGGCCAGGAAGTTGGGCATCACCGTCGACTTGGCGCGCAGACGCTGGCGCTGCAGGATGCCGAAGCGGTGCTGCTCGTCGACGACGACAAGGCCGAGTTGAGCCAGCACCACGTCGTCCTCGATGAGGGCGTGGGTGCCGACCAGCACCGTGTCGTGTCCCGCGGCGATGCCGTCGAGCACCTCGCGCCGCGCGCGCTGCGTGGTGCTGCCGGAGAGCAGGCGCACCGAGATGCCATGCGGTTCGAGCAGGCGGGTCAAGGTCGTGTGGTGCTGACGGGCGAGGATCTCGGTCGGCGCCATGAACGCCGTCTGGTATCCCGCGGCGTGGGCCATGTGCGCGGCCATGGTGGCGACCACCGTCTTGCCGCTGCCGACGTCGCCCTGGAGCAGGCGGTTCATCGGGCCGTCGGCGGCCATGTCCTGCAGGATCTGGTAGGCGGCGATCCGCTGCGCGTCGGTCAGCCTGAAGGGCAGCGAGGCGGTGAACGCCTTGGCCACCTCGGCGTCGAAGGGGATGACCACCCCGGCACCGGCGAGGCGCCGCCGCTTGGCCCGCTGCACGGCGATCTGCAGCAGGAACAGCTCCTCGAAGGCGATGCGCTCCAGGGCGCGGTCGCGCAGCTCGGGGTCGTCGGGGAAGTGCACCTGGCGCAGCGCCTCGCCCAGCGGCAGGAGGTTCTCGGCCGCCCGCACCCGCGGCGGCAGCGGGTCGTCGATGGCCTGGGTCACCGGCAGCAGCGGCTCGATGCGCTCGCGCAGGAAGCGGCTGGTCAGCCCCTCCGTCTCGGGGTACACAGGCACCAGCCGGCCGACGTGGCGCTGCCCGTCGCGGACGTGCTCGCGCGTCGGGTTCTTGAGGGTCAGCCCGCGATTGCCCAGCTCGACCTTGCCACTGAGCAGCAGCTCGTCGCCACGCTTGATCTCCTTGACCAGGAACGGCTGGTTGAACCAGATCACGCTGGCGCGGCCGGTGTCGTCCTCGACGGTGGCCTCGACAAGGAACATCCGGCGGCGCTGCGCCGGACGCATCGAGATGGTGGCCACCCGGGCCCGCACCGTCTGCGGCTCGGGGCCCGGACGCAGGTCGCGCAGCGGGTGCACCTCGCGGGTGTCCTCCCAGCGGCGCGGCAGGTGGAAGAGCAGGTCGCGCACCGTGGCGATGCCCAGCTTCTCCAGCCGGGCGGCCTGGCGCGGGCCGACGCCGGGCAGGAGGGTGACCAGCGTCTCCGGTGTGGGCACGGCCACCGGCGTGGTCGGTTCGGAGGTGGCCGGCATCAACTGTCCAGTGTAGCCCGCCCGAACGGAGGTTCGGGGTTATCTCGCGCGGCTGGCGCCGGTCGCGCGGGTGGCGCCGCGCGGGTCAGCCTGCGCGGAGGACCGCCACGCCGACGATGCCGGGCCCCGAGTAGGTGCCCACCACCGGGCCGAGCTGGCCGAGCGGGATGTCCAGCTCCGGCAGGAGCTGGGTGAGCCGGGAGCGCAGCTCCTCGGCCGGCCCGGGGTCGGTGCTGTGCATCATCGCCACCGCCTGCAGCGGCCCATCGCCGCGCACCAGCTCGACCATCTTGGCCAGCCCCTGCTGGCGGCTGCGCACGCGGGCCACCGGGTGGACCTCGCCGCGCTCGATCTTCAGCAGCGGCTTGACGTTGAGCACGCCGCCGATGAACGCCTGCGCGCGGCCGATGCGTCCGCCCCGTTGCAGATAGGTGATGGTGTCGAGCAGGACGTAGACGGTGACCCGATCGCGCGCGGCTTCCAGGTTGCGGACGATCGTGGCCACATCGTCGCCGCGGTCACGCCCCTGGGCCGCCAGCTTGACCAGGAACTGGATGCCGCTGCTCACCTGCTCCGAGTCGACGACGTGCACGCGCCCGGCCGGGAATTCCTGCGCCGCCAGGTGCGCCGACTGGCAGGTCCCGCTCAGCTTCGAGCCGATGTGCACGCTGACCACCGTGTCCGCGTCGCTCCGCAGCAGCTCGCGGTACACCGTGCCGAACTGCTCGGGCGAGGGCTGGGAGGTGGTCGGCGAGACCTTCGACGACGCCAGTCGCGAGTAGAACGTCGGCGCGTCCATGTCGACACCGTCGCGGAACTGCTCGTCGCCGAAGCGCACGGTGAGCGGCACCACGGTGACACCGAGTGCGGCGGCGTCGGCGGCGGTGAGGTCGGAGGTGCTGTCGGTGACCAGGTGCAGCATGCGGGCTACTCCAGCGACAGGATGTACGGGTAGTGCTCCTGCCCACCCTCGTGCAGCTCGAACTCGGTGTCGGGATGCATGGTGCGCAGCGAGGCGACCAGGGTATCGGCCGCGTCCCCGCCCACGCCGGCACCGCTGTACACGGTGATCAGCTCGGGCTCGTCGGGCAGGCCGGCCAGGACCTCCTCGATGACGGCGAGGTCGTCGGAGCCGACGCCGGTGATCTTGCCGTCGTAGACGGCGATGACGTCACCCTCCTTGATGTCGTGCCCGTCGGCGCTGCTGTCGCGCACCGCGCGCGTCACCTCCAGCGCGTGCACGGTGGCGAGCGCCTCCTCCATGCGCTCGAAGTTGCTGTCGACGCCGGCACCGGGGTCGAGGGCGAGCATGGCGCTGATGCCCTGCGGCAGGTTGCGCGTGGGCAGCACGCGGACGTCGATGTCGTCGGTGAGCTGGTCGATCTGCTGGGCGGTGAGGATGACGTTGCGGTTGTTGGGCAGCAGGATCACCGCGTCGGAGTTGCTGTGGCGCACCGCGTTGAGCAGGTCCTCGATGGACGGGTTCATCGTCTGGCCGCCGGCCACCACGGAGTCGACGCCGAGGCCTTCCAGGATCTGGCGGAAGCCGTCGCCGGGCGCCACCGAGACGACGCCGAGCGCCTTGCGCTGCGCGGGTGTCGACGGTGTGCCGGGCAGGGACATCTCGGCCTCGCCCTCGGCCGCCGAGGCGCGCTCCAGGACGTCGTGATGCTGCGCGGACATGTCCTCCACCTTCAGCTTGTCGAGCTTGCCGCGACGCGCCGCGGCGGCGATGAGCCCGGCGGGGTCGTGGGTGTGGATGTGCACGCGCACCAGCGCCTCGTCGCCGACGACCAGGGACGACTCGCCGAGAGCCCCCAGCTCGTCGCGCAGCGCTTCGAATTCCAGCCCGGGGCCGTGGATCAGGAACTCGGTGCAGTAGCCCCAGCCCTCCTCCTTGGCGGCGACGGCAGAGGCACCACGACGCCCCGCGGTCGAGGCCGGCTGCGCCGTCTCCTGGGCGACGCCGGGCGTGCGCACCGCGGGCTCGCCGACACGGCGCGGCGGCGCCTGCACCGGCATCGCCTCGTCGGGGCCCTCGGCCCCGCTCTCGGCGAGCGCACGGGCAAAGCCTTCGAGGATCACCGCGAAGCCGAAGCCACCGGCGTCGACGACGCCCGCGTCGCGCAGCACGGCGAGCAGGTCGGGGGTGCGCTCCACCGCGGAGTGCGCCTCGCGCACCGCGGCGTCGAGCACGTTGCGGATGTCGCCACCGGCCTCGGCCGCGGCGTTCGCCGCCGTCGCCGCCTCGCGCACCACGGTGAGGATGGTTCCCTCGGTGGGCTTCATCACCGCCTTGTAAGCGACGTTCGACGCCTCCTGCAGCGCCGCGGCGACACCGGCTGCGTCGACGCGACTCTTGCCGTCGACACCGTGCGCGAAGCCGCGCAGGATCTGCGAGAGGATGACGCCGCTGTTGCCGCGCGCACCCATCAGCGAGCCGTGCGCCGCCGCCTGCATCACCGCGCCGGCGGACTGCGCGTCGGTCACCTTCTGCGCGTCCTCGACCGCGCTGCGCAGGGTCAGGTACATGTTGGAACCGGTGTCGCCGTCGGGGACGGGGAACACGTTGAGGTCGTTGATGACCTCCTGGTTGGCCTGCAGCCAGGACAGCGCGGTGCGCAGCCCGTAGGCGAGATGGCGGCCGCCCACCTCGGTGAGCGGGGGACGCTCGGTGGCGAGGGTCAGGCGCGGCGCGCCGTGCTCAGCGTTTGCCACCCTCTCCCTCGAGATGGATGCCCTGCACGTTGACGTTGACGGCCAGCACGGGCAGCCCCAGCGTCTTCTCCACGGCGTACTTCACCGCGCTCATCAGGTTGTGGGCCACCTCGCTGACGCGGGTGCCGTACTGGGCGATGACGTAGAGCTCGATGATGATGCCGCCGTCACGCAGCTCGATGGAGACGCCGCGGTGCAGGCTCTCGCGGTTGAGCCGCTCGGCGATGCCGTCGCGGAGGCCCCGCGCGGCCATGCCGACGATGCCATAGGACTCGTTGGCGGCGTGGCCGGCGATCGAGGCCACCACCCGGGGGGACACCTCGATGCGACCCAGCGACGCGGTACGGGCGAGGGCGCCTGGCGCCTTGACCTTGGTGGGCACTTCACTCCACATAAGCCGCCGCCGAGCCGTGTGTTATGCTCGCGCCTCGGCGCGGACCATCCGGCGTGCAATCGTGCACGTGTTCGGGATGCGCCATTCTACTTCGCACGCCGCGCCCTGGGCGGCTGGGCCTCTCGGCCTGGGCCTGGAGGCCGGCGCTCCCCATCTTCGAGGACAACACCCCAACTATGGCCAAGCGCTGCGAGAACTGTGGCAAGGGTCCCATGAGCGGCCACAACGTCAGCCACTCCAAGGTGCGCACCAAGCGGCGCTTCATGCCCAACCTGCACGTCGCCACGGTGACCGTGCAGGGGCGCACCATCAAGGCGCGTCTGTGCACGCGCTGCATCCGCACCCAGTCGAAGGTTCGCTAGGGACCTCCTGGGCGGCATGCGCGTTGCCTCGCTGCTGCCCAGCGCCACCGAGCTGCTCTTCGCCATCGGCGCCGGCGACTCGGTGGTCGGCGTCACCCACGAGTGCGACTGGCCGCCGGAGGCCCGCTCCCTCCCCGTCCTGACCGCGTCGCTCTTCGACCACCAGGGCGCCAGCTCCGGCGAGATCGACCGCCACATCCGCAGCGCCGTGCACCAGGGCTCGGGCATCTACGCGCTCGACGCCGCCAGGCTCGCCGAGCTCAAGCCCGACCTGATCGTCACCCAGGAGCTCTGCGAGGTCTGCGCCGTCTCCTACCGGCAGGTGGAGTCGGCGGTGCGCGAGCTCCCCGGCGAGGTGCCCATCCTCTCCCTCGAGCCCAACTCGCTCGACGACATCATGGAGACCGCCGAGGTGCTCGGCCGGGCCACCCTGCACGAGGAGGGCGCCGCCCGCCTGGTCGCCGCGATGCGGCGTCGCATCGCGGCGGTGGCCGCGCTGCCGCCGGTCGAGGGCGACCGCCCCGGCGTCGCCTGCATCGAGTGGACCGACCCCCTCATGGCCGGTGGCCACTGGGTGCCCGAGATGGTCCGCATCGCCGGTGGCGACGACGAGCTTGGTGCCGAGGGCAGCCCGTCCGAGCAGGTCGACTGGGATCACGTCATCGAGGCCGACCCCGACGCCATGGTGCTGATGCCCTGCGGCTACGGCCTGGAGCGCTCGCTCGCCTCCGCCGCCGACGTGACCGGGCTGCCCTTCTTTCTCGACCTGCCCTGCGCCGAGAGCGGCCGGGTCGCCGCCGTGGACGGCTCCAGCTACTTCAACCGCCCGGGCCCGCGCATCGTCGACGGGCTGGAGCTCCTCGCCGCCATCCTGCGCACCCGCCCCGGCGACCCGCTGCCCGCCGGCGCCGCCTGGGTGCCGGCGGTCTGATCAGCCCCCGCTGACCCGCCGCACGCTGCCGCCCTTCTGCGCCCGCAGCGTGCGCAGCAGCGACACCATCTCCACCGCGGCCAGCGCGGCGTCCGCCCCCTTGTTGCCGTGCTTGCCGCCGGCGCGGTCGATGGCCTGCTCCATCGTCTCGGTGGTCACCAGCCCGAAGGTGACCGGCATCTTGGCCGCCAGCCCGATGGCGCCGACGCCCTTGCTCGCCTCGCCGGCGACGTACTCGAAGTGCGGCGTGTCACCGCGCACCACCACGCCCAGGCAGATCACACCGTCGACCCGCCCCGCCGTGGCCAGCTCCTGCGCCGCCAGCGGGATCTCGAAGCTGCCCGGCACCCACACCACGGTGAGGTCGGACTCCTCGGCGCCATGCCGCACCAGCGCGTCGACGGCGCCCTCCAGCAATCGCTGGGCGACGAAGTCGTTGAACCGCGCCACCACGATGCCGAAGCGCATTCCCGAGGCGTCGAGGCGCCCCGCATGCACGTTCATCGCCGGGATCGTGCCACAACTGGCGAGATCATGGCACCGAGCCGGACGAGGTGGGCGGCAGGTCGTCGAAGGCGTCGAGGAGGTGGCCGAGCTTCTCGCGCTTGGCGCGCAGGTAGCGCTCGTTGTGCTCGGTGGGCGGGATCACCAGGGGCAGCTGCTCGACGACCTCCATGCCGTAGCCGGCCAGGCCGTGCCACTTGCGCGGGTTGTTGGTGAGGATGCGCGCCTTGGTGACGCCGAGGTCGGCGAGGATCTGGGTGCCGATGCCGTAGTCGCGCTTGTCGACGGGCAATCCGAGGTGCTCGTTGGCCTGCACGGTGTCGAGGCCGCGGTCCTGCAGCGCGTAGGCGCGCAGCTTGTCGAGCAGCCCGATGCCGCGGCCCTCCTGGCGCAGGTAGACGAGCGCCCCGCGTCCCTCCTCGCCGATGATGCGCAGCGCCTTGTGCAGCTGCGCCTGGCAGTCGCAGCGCTGCGAGCCGAAGACGTCGCCGGTGAGGCACTCGCTGTGCACGCGCACCAGCACCGGCTCGCCGTCGTCGACATTGCCCAGGGTCAGCGCGACGTGCGTGGCGTGGGTGATGACGTCCTCGTAGCCGTGCGCGGTGTAGACCCCCCACGGCATCGGCAGCTGCGTGGTGGCGCCGCGCACGACCAGGCGCTCGGTGCGGCGCCGGAAGGCGATCAGGTCGTTGATGGCGACGACCTTGATGCCGTGCTCGGCGGCGAAGAGGTCGAGGTCGTCGCGGCGGGCCATGCTGCCGTCCTCGCGCATGATCTCGCAGATCACGCCGGCGGGGAATCGCCCCGCCGCCTTGCAGAGGTCGACGATGGCCTCGGTCTGCCCGGCGCGCTCCAGCACCCCGCCGGGCCGCGCGCGCAGCGGGAAGGTGTGGCCGGGCTTGGCGAAGTCGCTGGGACGGGCGTGCTCGTCGCAGAGCAGGCGGATGGTGGTGGCGCGGTCGAAGGCGCTGATGCCGGTGGTGACGCCGCGGCCCACCGCGTCGACGCTCACCGTGAAGGCGGTGCCGAACTGCGAGGTGTTCTCGTCGACCATGGCAGTAAGTCCGAGCTCGTCGAGCCGCCAGGACTCGCTGGCGACGCAGACCAGCCCGCGCGCGTGGGTGGCCATGAAGTTGACCGCCTCGGGGGTGATGCGGTCGGCGGCGATGGCCAGGTCGCCCTCGTTCTCGCGGTCCTCGTCGTCGACGATGATCACGAAGCGCCCGTTGCGGATGTCCTCGACGGCGTCCTCGATGCTGTTCAGCGGCACGGCGCTACTCTCCTACCTTTGCCGTCCGGGCTCGTGTGGAGTCCCGGCGTATGGTGACAGTCCTTTCTCGACGTACTTGGCGACGAGGTCGGCCTCCAGGTTGACGGCGCTGCCCGGCTCCCACCGGCCGGCCCGCGTCACCGCCATGGTATGCGGGATCAGAGAGACGGTGAACTCGCGCTCGCCGACGTCGACGACGGTGAGGCTGATCCCGTCGATGCCGACGCAGCCCTTGGGCACCACGTAGCGCAGCACCTCCGGCGGCGCCTCCAGGGTGACCACCACGGCGTTGGCCTCCGGCGCCAGCGCCGCCACCCGCCCGACGGCGTCGACGTGCCCGCTCATCATGTGCCCGCCGATGCGGTCGCCCATGCGCAGCGCCGCCTCCAGGTTGACCGCGTCGCCCCCGACCAGGGCGCCCAGGTTGGTGCGCCGTGCCGTCTCCGGCATCACGTCCGCGGTGAAGCCACCGTCATCCGCGCTGACCACGGTGAGGCAGCAGCCGTTGACGGCGATGCTGTCCCCCACCGCGACGTCGCGCAGCACCTCGCGCGCGGCGATCTCCAGCCGTCCCTCCGCCTCGATGGCGTTGCGCGCCACCGCGCCCAGTTCCTCGACGATGCCGCTGAACATCTACTGCGTGTACCCGGTGACCACGATGTCGGGGCCGAGCTGGCGCACCTCGACGTCGCGGAGCTCGTGCACCTCGGCGATGTGGTCGACGCCGTGCCCGCCCACTGCACCCGGGGCCTCGACGCCGCCGATCACCTTGGGCGCGATGAATGCGACGACCTTGTCCACAAGTCGCTGGTCGAAGGCGGAGCCGTGCATCGAGGAGCCGCCTTCGATGAGCATGCTGATCACGTCGCGCCGGCCGAGGTGGCGGAGCAGGTCGGGCAGCCCGACCTTGCCATGCGCGGCGGGCAGCACCACCACGGGGACGCCGCGCTGCTCGAACTCGCGCAGCCGGTCACCGCGCGCCCGGTCACTGGTGGCGATGAGCACCTCGCCGGACTCCTGGTTGAAGATGCGCGCGTCGGGGGGAATGCGCAGCCGGCTGTCGACCACGATGCGCAGTGGCGAGCGTCCGTCTCTGCCGGGCAGGCGGGTGGTCAGGTTGGGATCGTCGCGGATCACCGTGTTGGCACCGACCAGGATGGCGTCGTGGGCGTGGCGCAGGCGGTGCACCTGCTCGCGCGCCTGCTCCGAGGTGATCCACTTCGACTCGCCGGTGTGGGTGGCGATGCGTCCGTCGAGCGACATGGCGAACTTCGCGGTGACGAACGGGATTCCCGTGGTGACGTGCTTGACGAAGAACTCGTTGAGGCGCTTTGCCCTGTCGTCGAGGACGCCGGCGTCGACAACGATGCCCGCGCTGCGCAGCGCCTGGATGCCCTGCCCGTTCACCTTGGGATTGGGATCCTGCATGCCGACGACGACACGGCGCACACCGGCCGCGATGACGGCGTCGGTGCACGGAGGGGTTCGGCCGAAGTGGCTGCACGGCTCCTGGGTGACGTACATGTCGGCCCCGCGCGCGGCGTCGCCGGCCAGGCGCAGGGCCTCCACCTCGGCGTGGTCGCCGCCGGCTTTGCGGTGCACGCCCCTGGCGATCACCTTGCCGTCGCGGACGATGAGCGCGCCGACCATGGGGTTGGGACTGGTGTGGTAGTCGGCGGTGGCGGCGAGGTCGAGCGCCTCCGCCATGAGTTCGACGTCGCGCGAGGTGACGCTCACCCCTCGGCTCCGGTTGCGGCCGGAACGCGGCTCATCGGCGCCAGGGTGCCGTCGGGGCGCAGGATGCGGCGTCGCTCCAGGCCGGCGCGGAGCTGCCCGCAGGCGGCGTCGGCGTCGCCACCGCGGGTGTCCCGCACGGTGGTGCGCACGCCGCGCAGGCGCTCAAGGAAACGCTGCGAGGTGGCCGCGTCGGGCGGTCCCCACGGGCTGCCGTCGATGTGGTTCATGGGGATCACGTTGACGTGCGCGCGCAGGTCCCGGGCGAGCAGGCGCAGCGCCTCGGCCTGCTCGTCGCTGTCGTTGACCCCCCCGATCAGGCACCACTCCAGGGTGAGCCGGCGTCCGCTCTGTTCCGCGTAGCGGCGGGCCGATGCGCGCAGCTGCTCCAGCGGGTATCGCCGGTTGAGCGGTACCAGCGTGTCGCGCAGCCCGTCCGTGGCGGCGTGCAGCGACACGGCGAGGGTGACCGGGATGCCTTCGCCGGCGAGCAGGTCGATGCGGGGCACGACGCCGCTGGTGCTGACGGTGATGCGGCGGGCACTGATTCCCGCTCGAGTCGTCAGCGTGCGGACGGAGTCGAGGGTGGTGTCGTAGGCGTTGAGCGGCTCGCCCATGCCCATGTAGACGACGTGGGTGACGGGACCGCGTCCGCGGCGGTGCAGCTCGCGGGCGGCGGCGCGCACCTGGTCGACCACCTCGGCGGCGGTGCAGCTGCGGCGCAGACCCATCTGGCCGGTCGCGCAGAAAGGGCAGCCGACCGCGCAGCCCACCTGGGTGCTGACGCAGACGGTGGCGCGGCGGCGGGCCGTCGCCGTCTCGGGGCTCTCCATGGCGACGGTCTCGACGGTCTGGCCGTCGTCGAGGCGGCAGAGGAGCTTGACGGTGTTGCCGCGGTCGGCCTCGGTGGCCTGCGCGACCTCCACGGTGGAGAAGCGCAGGTGCTCGTCGAGCTGGTCGCGGAGGGCGCGGGGGAGCTGATGGACCTCCGCGAAGCCGGCCACGTCGGGCTGCCAGGTGGCGTCGCGAAGCTGCCGCGCCCGCCAGGCGGGGGCGCCCAGCCGGTCGAGGACGGCGCCCAGCCCGGCGTCGTCGGCGGTGCTGAGGGCAAGCATGGTGTGTGTGATGGTACGGGCGACCCGGTTGGGCACGGGTTGGGGGGCGGAGTCCGAGCCGGTGCTGGCGCGCTGGGCCGGCCAGGCGTGGCGTAGGCTGCGCCGGTCATGCACGAGTTGCTCAGCAGCCTGCTCGGCGTCCCGGCGGTGATCCTGCTCGCCGCGGGCATGGGGATCGTCGCCGTCACCCTGGTCTCGCGGGTGCGCGCCCGCGCCGATCGGCGGCCGATCCGCTGGGCACACCTGGTCTTCGGGGTCGGCCTGACGGGCGCGGGGACGCTGCTCCTGCAGCTGGACATCTCACTCGTGGGAGTGCACTGAGGGCGCGGCTGCACCGCGAGCGAGGCGGCCGTCCTGGCCAAGCCGTCGGCGTCCATTGAGGGCGCGCCGCGGCGGAATTCAGCGCCCCTGCAGGCGGTCCAGCGCCTCGACCGCCTCGCGGAGCCGCCCTGCCAGGGCGCCGCCCTGGGCGAGCATCAGCTCGGCGCGGTGGTGGCCGTCGGAGGCCTCCTCTCCCCTCTCCAGCAGCCGGATGCCCTCACCGAAGCGGCCGCCGCGGCAGAGCTGCAGCCCGGTCTGCGAGGCCACCTCCCAGGCGCCGGGATCGACCTGCAGCGCTCGCAGCGTCCGAGCTCGCGCGCCGCGCGCGTCGCCGGCCACGGCGTCGGCCATGGCCCCGAGGCGCAGGGCGACGGGGTCGTCGCGCTCCCGACGGGCGGCCTCGGCCAGTGCCGGTGCGGTGTCGCCGTGGCGCAGCGCCTCCACCTCGGCGACGAGGGGCAGCGCGCGCGCCAGCTCGTCGAGCGGATCGGCCACGGTCGGCAGCGATCGCAGCCGGCGACGCAGCCGCCGCCGCTCGATCACGTACGGCACGCCGGTGAGCAGCCCGAACGCGCTGCCGATCCAGAACAGCCGGAAGGCCGGATCCATGCCGGGGCGGACGCCGATCACGAAGAACAGCAGCGCCACCATCAGGAGCACGGGCAGCATCCGGTCGGCGATGGCGTCCGAGGCGCGCGCGGCGCCGGCGTGGTGCAGGCGGATGCGGTAGCGGACGGGACGCAGCATCGGGGTCGCCCCGAGCACCAGCCCGCCCACCCAGGCGCCCGCCCCCGGACCCTCCCCGCGCCGCATCCCCTCGCGCCTCAGCGCCGCCGGATCAGCTCGAGGAACTCGGCGCGCGACTTCTCGTCCTCGCGGAAGCTGCCGAGCATGCAGGAGGTCAGCGTCTGGCTGTTCTGCTTCTGGATGCCCCGCATCATCATGCAGAGGTGCGCCGCCTCGATGACCACGGCGACGCCGTAGGGCCGCAGCACCTCGTCGATGGCCTCGGCGATCTGCGTGGTCAACCGCTCCTGCACCTGCAGGCGTCTGGCGAACATGTCGACCAGCCGGGCCACCTTGCTGAGCCCGACGATGCGCCCCCTGGGCAGGTAGGCGACGTGCGCCTTGCCGAAGAAGGGCAGCAGGTGGTGCTCGCACAGGCTGTAGAGCTCGATGTCCTTGACCAGGACCATCTCCTCGTACGGCTCGGCGAACACCGCCCCGCCGACGATCTCCTCCAGCGACATCTCGTAGCCGCTGGTGAGGAAGCGCAGGGAGTCGGCGACGCGTTCCGGCGTGCTCTGCAGCCCCTCGCGGGTGGGGTCCTCGCCGAGCCTGCGAAGGATGTCCTCGACGTCACCGGCCAGGGGTTCACGGCTGTGTGCCGCGCCCGAGGCGAGCACCTTGGCGGTATCGCTCATGGGACCACTATGCCCTATTCATTGCTGAAGATCGGGACGTTCACGCCACTCAGTGCGGCCCCTGCATCGCTGAGCAGGAATGCCACGATGGCCGCCACGTCGTCCGGTGTGACCCCGGGCCGCAGGTGTGGTGCGGCGCGCCGCAGCATCTCCGTGTCCACCGCGCCCGGGCTCAACGCCATGCAGCGAATGCGATGCGCCTTGCCCTCCAGCGCCACCGCCTCGCTGAGCGCGATCACCCCCGCCTTGGACACGTTGTAGGCCGACAACCCGGGGAACTTCTCGACGTTGGGCACCCCAGACAGCGAGCCGAAGTTGACGATCGTCCCGCCGCCGCTGCGCATGGCGGCGAAGGCAGCCCGGCAGCACAGGAAGATCCCGCGCAGGTTGACGTCGAGGACGCGATCCCAGCCTTCGGGGTCGAGGGCCTCGAAGGGAGTCGGCTCCACCACGGCGGCGCAGTTCACCCACGCGCGCAGGCGCCCGGCGCCTTCTGCCACCGCCGCCAGCCGCTCCACCTCCGCTTCGCGGCTGATGTCGGTGACCTGGACCGCGATGTGCTCGTGTGCGGCAGCCGTTTCGGCCAGCGTCGCCTCGGTCCGACCCGCCGCCACCACGCGCACGCCGTCCGACGCCAGCCGTCGCGCCACGGCACGGCCGATCCCGCTGCCCGCCCCGGTCACCACCGCGACGTCCGCACTCATCGCGACGCCTCCCCGGCGACCTGCGCATACAGGCGCTGGTAGCGGTCGAGCATGCGATCCAGCGAGTGTCGCCGCGCCGCGGCGCGCCGCACGCTGCCGCGGTCGAGCGCCACGGCGCGCGGGATGGCACGAGCCAGCGCCGCGGCGGTGGCCTCGTCGCTGAGCACCCCGCCCTGCTCGCCGACGACATAGGGAAGCGCCCCGCGGGCAAAGCCCGCCACCGGCGTCCCCGCCAGGTTGGCCTCCACCGCAACCATGCCGAAGGGCTCCTCCCAGAGTGATGCCACCAGCGCCACCGCCGCCCGGCCGTAGAGGATGCCGAGCCGGCGCCGGGACACGTGGCCGGCGTGCTCGACGCCGCCGTCGATCAGCGGCGCCACCTGCTCCTCGAAGTAGGCGCGATCGTAGACCTCGCCGGCGAGGAGCACGCGCATCCCGGCGCGCCGCGCCGCCGCCAGCGCAAGGTGGGTGCCCTTCTCCGGTGCGATGCGCCCGGCGACGATGGCCAGGTCCGGCTGCGGCCGCGCCGAGAAGGGAACGCTGGCCGGGTCGACCCCGTTGCCGATCACGGCGTCGACGGGCACGATGCCCCGCCACAGCCCGGCGCAGGAGCGGCTCACCGCCACGAAGCGCGGGCGCGGGCCGGCCACCGCCGCGGCGCGGGCGGCGGCGGCCGCGGCCGGATCGAGCGGACCGAGGTGCAGGGTGTGGACGCTCGGCAGCCCGGCGGCGGCCAGGGCATAGAAGGACGCCCAGTCCAGGGCGTGGGCGTGGACCACATCGGGAGGCGCCGCCCGCAGGTCGGAGGCGATGCGCAGGTAGGCCGCCGCCTGGGCGGAGGGCCAGCCGTCGCGCCGCTCGGCAGTCGGGACGCCCTCGCCACTCGGGTGCACGAGCTCAGCGCCGTAGGGCCCCCCCGGCGCCCGCCGGAGTCGCACGCCGGGCACCGAGGATCCCCGCGGGACCACCAGCTCCACCTGCTCGCCGCGCGCGACCAGGCCGCGGGCGAGGTCGGCCACCATCGCCTGGGTCCCGCCCGTCTGCGCCGCGCGCAGCGGCGCCACCAGGGGAGCGACCAGGGTGAGACGCATGGCTGCGCAAGCATGCCCGGTCCGGGGTTGCACAGGCTCCGCCGTCGTGGCCGGGGGACGTAGCAAATCCCCAATCGTCACTATCATGATTTGTTCCAGGCAGATCGTGGCAGCCGTCCGGCATGTTGATCGGTGCTGCCGCAAATCCCTTGCCTGGCCAAGCGTTTCCCCCACCCAGCCGAGCACCCACCGGCCCCCGCAAAGTTCTTGCCATCACCGGCAACAACGGATCCCGCATCACACGTTTGACACCATGGGGTACACCTCGTTACGCTCTCGCGCTGTTGCTCGGTGGATGCTCCCGTGGGGGCAGCCATGCGCCCGGGGGCCGTGCCGAGCTGGACCACAAGTACCGAACGCGCACGCACGTCATGCATACGCGGAGGTGATTAATGCGGGGTAGCCGCAAGCTTTCCTTGATCATCGGCTCGCTCGCCGCAGTGGTGGTGAGTGCCGTTCCATTCGCGCCGCCGGCCATGGCCACGGCAGCGGAGGACCAGCTCCGGGCGCACCGCGCCGAGCTCGTCGTCCAGCTGCAGCAGCTGCTGGGCCAGCGGTCGGGAGCCTCGACTCAGCTCCTCTCCGCCGAGCAGGCGCTCACCGACATCCAGAACCGCCTGGCCGCCGCGCGCAAGCGCCTCGACGGCGCCGACGCCCGGCTGATGACCCTGTCGCGGCAGATCGCCGACGACGAGCACGTGGTCTCCAGCGCGCGCACCCAGCTGCGCAACCTGGTGCGCGCCACCTACGAGTCGACCAGCAGCGACGGCTTCGTCGCCGCCATCCTCTCCGCCAACGACTTCGGCCAGGCGATGGACCGGATGAAGGGCGCGGCGCACGTCACCGACCAGGTCAAGCAGCTGCAGGCCCGCCTGCAGACCCGCCAGGCCGCGCTCACCCAGGAGCGCGCCGCGCTGCAGAAGAACTTCACCGAGGCCCGGGCGCTCGAGGGGCAGCTCTCCGACGACAGCAACAAGCTGCTGGTGCTGGTGGCCCAGCGCAACACCGCCTACAAGAACGTCGACGGCCCGGCCCGCGCCGTGGCCGCGCAGATCTCCGACATCGACCTGCAACTGGCCGGCAACACCAGCCCCGGACCCACGGTGGCGTCGTCGAGCCCCTGCGGCAACCACTTCGCCTACGGCTACTGCACGTACTACGTGGCCAGCCGCCGCTGCATCCCCTGGTTCGGCAACGCCTGGGAGTGGTGGGGCAACGCCCCGGCCTACGGCTACGCCGAGGGACACGTCCCCCAGCGTGGCGCCGTGGCGGTCTGGGGACGCGGCGGCAGCAGCCCCGACGGGCACGTCGCCTACGTCGAGGCGGTGGGTCCGGACAACGGCGTCCCGCCCGGGCACTTCCTCATCTCGGAGATGAACTACAACGGCTGGAACCGGGTCAACCAGCGCGTGGTGGCGAACAACGCGCCCGGGCTGCTCGGCTTCATCTACGGGCACGTCTGAGAGTCGGACCGCGCCGCTGTCACAACATCTGGTGCAGGGCTGCCGGCGCGACCCCAACATGTTGACAGCCGGCGCGCCGATGACCACAATTCGTCGGCAGCCTTCCATCGTGACCCGGGCCTCGGCGCGCTGATTCCTCGGGCAGCGTTGCGCGCCTTCTCTGGGCACTTCTCGGTGTGGTCCCCCCCATGTCTTCGCGCCGCCGCATCAGCCGCCGGCTGACCGACGCCTTCTCGGGCGTGGTGGGATCTGAGCTCGGCGCCGCGGCAGCCCTCTTCGACGCCGCACCCGAGACCGCGCACTTCCGCCGCCTCCCGGTCGAGCGCATCCGTCCCCGCGCCGAGCGCCCGCGTCGCGCCATCGACGAGGCGGGGCTCGAGGAGCTGGTCGAGAGCGTGCGCCACCACGGCGTGCTCCAGCCCATCCGGGTGCGCGCCGCCGGGGCGGGGCGCTACGAGATCATCGCCGGCGAGCGCCGCTGGCTGGCCGCCCGCCAGGCGGGCCTGCGCACCATCCCCGCCATCATCGCCGCCGTCGACGACGACCACGCCTTCCTGGAATCGCTGGTCGAGAACGTGCAGCGCGAGGACCTCAACGCGGCGGACCGCGCCGAGGCGCTGCGCCATCTGCGTGTCAACCTGGGTTTACAGTCGTGGGAGGAGGTGGGACGCGTCGTCGGGCTCTCCCGGCAGCACGTGCACAACCTCCTGCGCATCGCCGACCTGCCCGAGCGGATGCAGGACGACGTGCGGTCTGGCGGGTTGACCGAGAAGCACTCGCGAGCGCTGTTGCTGCTGCGCGATGACGCGGGGGCGCAGGGGCAGCTGTGGCGGCGGATTCACGATGGCGGGCTGTCCGGGGATGCGGCGCTGGCGGCGGCGAAGGACGTGCGGGGGCCCGCGACGGCGTCGCGGCGGGCGGTGCTCTCTGCGGGCAGCGAGTACCCCTCCCCCGTCGACCGTGCGGCGGACGCGGGCCTGGATGACGCCGGCTTCGGCGACGTCGTGGCGGGGACGCTCGACGCGGCGGTGGCGGCGCTGGTGCGGGCGCTGGTTGCGGCCCGGCCTGCGGACATCGAGGCCTCGCGCGACGGGCTGGAGGCGCTGCAGGGGCAACTCGCCGCGGTGCTCGGGGCCGGACGCGACGAGCGGGTTCCTGCCGCGGTGACGCCGGAGATGCCGCCGCCCGGTGGGTGGCGCCCCCTGCTGCTGCCGGCGACGGGGAGGCCGATCGGCTAAGTCGGCCGATCCCGCGGCGCAGAGATTCCCCAGCCTTGTCAGCAACGCACCGGCGGCTGACCGCAAGGTCAGCACCAAACACGATTTGCCGTTGCGCCCACGTGACTTGTTGGCCATCGCGATGTCGGGGTCGATGGTTCAGCCTGGTACCCCTCAACCATGTCTGCGCATCACTCTCGCCGACCCCGCCAGCGCTCCACCTGGCCACCGCTGGAGCTCGATGTCGATCTCATGAGCGGCGAGCAGTTCGAGGACATGCTGGCGTTCCTCTTCGAGCAGCATGGCCTCCTCGTGGAGCTCACACCCACGTTCGGTGACTATGGCTGCGACCTGATCGCGAGCCGGCTGAATGAACGGTCTCTGGTGCAGGCCAAGCGCAGCAACCAAGCTGTCGGGTTACGGGCGGTCCAGGAGGCCGTCGCCGCGCTGGCGCATTGGAGCTGCCAGCGCGCCATGGTGATCACCAACAGTTCCTTCACGGCGGAAGCCCAGGCCCTGGCCGCCTCGAACCGGGTGGAGCTGTGGGACCGTGCGCGTCTGGTCGCCGAGCTCTCCTCTGTCTCGCTCCTCGACACGCGCCTGCCCGATGTCGTGCCGGCGTGCAGAAAGTGCGGGGCAGCCATGATCATCCGGCGACCGAAAGCGCGAGAGCCGTTCTACGGTTGCTCCACCTTCCCGCGCTGCTGGCACAAGTTGCCGGCCGCAGCGGGAAAGCGGCTCGTGCTGGTGCCGGCCCCGGCAGTCGTCGAGCCCTCCGCGCCGACGGCACATGGCCTGCGCCGGCTGCTGGAGCGGCTGGTGTCGTAGCCGCCCGGGAGGGCCAGAACCTAACGCATTGTTGACTTCCTAATAGCGTTAGGGGATACTCCGGCGGTGATGGTTGCCCAAGCCGCCTCGGCCCTGGACCGCCGCAGCCGCCGCCGCCAGGAGACGATCGAGGAGGTCCTCGACATCGCGGCGGCGATCATGGCCGAACAGGGCGTCGCCGGCCTCTCCGTCGGCGAGATCGCGCGGCGCATGGGCATGCGGCCGCCGTCGCTGTACGTCTACTTCCCGTCGAAGCACGCGCTGTACGACGCGCTGTTCGCGCGCGGCGCCCGCGCGGTGCTGGCCACGATGGAGGGGGTGGTGGCGTCGCTGCCGGCGGAGGCCACCCTGGACCAGCAACTCACCGCTGCGGCCGCCAACCTGGTGCGCTGGTCGATGGAGCACCAGGCGTACTCGCAGCTGCTGTTCTGGCGCCCCGTACCCGGCTTCACCCCGTCGCCGGAGGCGTACGAGCCCGCTGTGCGCCTGGTCGAGATCAGCCGGCGCCATTTCGCGCAGATGCAGAGCGCCGGATTGCTGCGGGCTGACGTCCCCGTTGACGTGATCGTCCGCGACTGGATCGTCGTCACGGCGGGCGTGGTCAGCCAGCAGCTCTCCAACCTGCCCCACGAGTCGTTCGAGGAGGGCACGTACACCGCGGCGCTGCCCGGACTCGTCGCCATGTTCGTCCGCCATTACGGAGCGCCCGCAGGGGCCTCAGAGGGAAGACACGGTGCAGACACACGTTGACCAGATTGCCGACCGGATCTACCGGATCTCGACGTGCATTCCGGAGGTGGCACCGGGAGGCTTCACCTTCAACCAGTTCCTGATCGACGCCGAGGAGCCGCTGCTGTACCACACCGGGATGCGCGGCATGTTCCCGGCGGTGCGCGAGGCCGTCGGGCGCGTGATGCCGGTGGAGCGGCTGCGCTGGATCGCCTTCGCACACCTGGAAGCCGACGAGTGCGGCTCCGTCAACGAATTCCTCGAGGTCGCCCCGCATGCACAGGTCGCGCACGGGATGCTCGGCTGCATGCTCTCGCTGAACGACCAGGTCAACCGGCCGCCGCGCCCGCTGCAGGACGGGGAGGTGCTCGACCTCGGCGGCGCCTCGCTCGCCCGTCGTGTGCTGGAGATCAGCACGCCGCACGTGCCCCACAACTGGGAGTCGCACATGGTCTTCGAGCAGGAGACGGGGACACTGTTCTGCGGCGACCTGCTCAGCCAGCTGGGCGACGGCGCGGCGATCACGGGCGACGACCTGCTCGACGCCGCCGTCGCCGCCGAGGAACTGTTCCACCAGACGTCACTCGGCCCCGCCGTGCCAGCCGTCTATCGCCGTCTCGCCGACCTGCAACCGCAGCGGCTGGCGATCATGCACGGCTCGTCGTACGAGGGTGACTGCGCCGCTCTGCTGCGCTCGATGGCCGACGTGTACGAGCAGCGTTTCGGCTGCGCTGTGACCTCGTTGGCAACGCCCCTGCCCGGGCATGACGCGGCCGTCGGAGTGCACGCATGAGCACGACCGCCGCGACACTGTCGCCGCGCGCGGCGGCACGGCGTCCGGCGCTCGACCGCGGCACCGCGATGCGGCTTGCCGCCAACGAGTACACGCAGTTCGTCGACCAGCTGCGCGGGCTGTCCGCCTCCGACTGGACGCGTCCGACGCCGTGCCCCGCATGGGACGTGCACGCGATGGCCTGCCACGTCCTCGGCATGGCCGAGATGGCCGCGTCACCCGTGGAGCAGGTGCGCCAGATGGTCGCGGCGCGGCGGCGCGGCGGGCTGTTCATCGACGCGCTCACCGCGCTGCAGGTCGACAAGCACGTGCATCGCTCGTCCGCCGAGGTGGTGCAGCGTCTCGAGGTGGCAACCCACCGCGCGGCGCGAGGCCGGGCGCGCACTCCGTCGCTGATCCGGCGGGCGCGCATGGGCAACCAGCCCGTCGGCGATGATGGGACGCAGATGGAGCCCTGGACCGTCGGCTACCTGACCGACGTCATCCTCACCCGCGATACCTGGATCCACCGCGCCGACGTCGCCGCCGCCACCGAGCGCCCGATGACGCTGAGCACCGGACACGACGGCGTGATCGTCGCCGACGTTGTCGCCGAGTGGGCCGGCCGTCACGCCCAGCCCTGCACCCTGACGCTCACCGGTCCTGCGGGGGGTTCGTGGAGCTGGGGCGACGGTGGCCCGTCGTACCAGCTCGACCCCGTGCGCTTCTGCCGCATTCTCTCCGGACGCGCGCCGGGCGACGGACTGCTGAGCACGCGCGTCCCGTTCTGATCGTTCGGTGTGGTGCCGAGGAGGGGACTCGAACCCCTACGCCCTTGCGAGCACTGCCCCCTCAAAGCAGCGTGTCTACCTATTCCACCACCTCGGCGGGTGAGGCGCCGATTCTACACGGGGCGTTGGGGCCGGCAGCCCACCGTTTGGTCGGTGTGAGGGCGTCGTTCGTACCGGTCAGCGCAGGCCCAGGGTGCCCCCCTGGACGATGCCGCCGACCAGGCAGGCAATCAGGGCGGCGAGGCAGATCGGGGCGATCACCAGGGCGACGATGAGCGTCGCCACGGGGACGCGGCGGGTGATCCGCTCCATCGCCCGAGCGCGGTGGTCGGCGCGGAGGCGCGCGGCGATGTGGCCAAGCTCTGGGCCGAGCGGCGTGCCCAGGCGGCGCTGCCGTTCGACGGCCAAGCCGACGTCGGCGAGAGCCGGGATCCGGAAGCGAGCGGCCTCGACGGTCAGCGCAGAGGTGGGCTCCTCGCCTGAGGCGCGTCGCACCGCAGCCGCGTGCAGGGCGGCGGCGACGGCAGGCGGGGCGTGGCCGGCGGTGAGCTCCATCGCCGCCGGGAGGGTCAGCCCGGCCGATGTCGTTGCGGCCAGGAGGTCGACGGCCGCGGCCACCATCCCCTCCCCGGTCAGCGACTCCTTCCGTGCTGCGCGGGCGAGGACGATGTCGGGCAGGGCCGCGCCGCCCACCGCGGCGACCGGCGCGACGGCGAGAGCTGCTGTGCCGGCGAGCAGGATCGCCGGGAGGGTGCAGAGCACGGCCAACGCCACGGCACACAGCAATCGAACGCCGCACATCAAACCGCTGAGCCCTGCGACGGGGTGGCGGCCGCGCGCTGCAGCGAGGCCGGCGCCGACCCAGCCCGCCGGCCAGCTGGCGGGAGCGGCGGCCAGGCGAGACGGCAGGGTTGTCGCATCACCCGCGCGGTGCAGAGGCGCGCACCTGGTGCCGAGATGCGCGGCAGCTGCGACGAGCCGTCCGGCGAGGTGCCGCAACGGCCGCGAGGTCTCGTCGTTCCGCGACACCGAGCGGCCGCCCCGCATGGCGATGCTCAGAGCGCGCACCACCAGCAACGCGCCGAGCACCACGCACAGGCTGCGCAGCGCCGTCGCAGGAGAGGTGGCCGCTTCGACGGCGGCAACGGCGCTCATCTCAGCGCGCACCCCCTGAGAGAAGCCAGGCCCGAGCGTAGGGCGACGTCACGTCGACGCCACCCGCTGCACAACGGCCGCGGCGATATGCGCGTCGTCACGTCGACGCCACACGATGCACGGCGGCCGCGGCGATATGCGAGACGTCACGTCGACGCCACCCGCTGCACGACGGCCGCGGCGACATGCGCGCCGTCACGTCGACGCCACACGGTGCACGGCGGCCGCGGCGACATGCGCGCGGTCACGTCGACGCCACCCGCTGCACAACGGCCGCGTCGATATGCGCGCCGTCACGTCGAGACCAGCCGATGCGTCCCGACCGCGGCGGCGGTCACGACAACTGCGGCGGCGGCAAGCAGTGGGAGCAGCGGCATGCTCAGCGCGGCGGCGAGCGCCGGCGGGTCGCTGGCGAGCAGCATGGCCAAGGTCGCCGCGGAGAGGCACGGAACGGCGACCGCGCTGATCCGCACCTCGCCGGCGGCGGCGCGCGCCTGGCGGCGAACGTCGGCGTCCTCGTCGAGGGCGGCGGCCAGGCGTTCCAGGGCTGCGGCGGTGGCTGCCGCGTCGTTGCCGTGCAGCGCGAAGACGGCCGCGACCCGCGCGGCCGCAGACGTGCCGGGAAGGTCAGGGACCGCGTCGTCGATTGCGCGGCGCAGAGCGACCGAGGCGTCGCCGCCGAGGACGACACGGGTGGCGGCCCGCTCCAGGATCCATGCGGACATGGGCGACGTCCCGCTCCGGCTGCAGCGTGAGGATGCGCCGACCACGGACCGGACGCCGCTGCCCCACATCGCCAGCTCGGTGGCCAGGGAGCGCGCGAGCGTGGGCGCGGCCGCATCCAGCGCGGTGCGAGAGGAACCGCGGCGCAAGCGCAGGATCAGCGAGCCGCCACCCCGAACGGCGCTGGCCGCAGTGAGCAATGCGCCCGTCGCGCCCGTGCCTGCGGCGATCAATACGGTGGCCGCGGGCACCATGACCAGGAGCTGGCCACACCGCCAGCCCATGGGTGTCATGCGGATCTGCGCACGCCACAGCCGAGCAGCGAGGCGCCTGCCCATGGGAGACCGGTCGTAGAGCGATGCGATGCGTGCCGGCACAGCGCGGCTGCGGGTCGCGCGTGTGCGGGGCTCGCCACGGTGCATGCCACGCACGCCGAGCGCCAACGCGGCGAGGAGACACAGAAGGGCGACCGCATTCATGCCACGTGGCGCGCCTGGAGGAGGTCGGGGCTGAAGTCCACGCCGTGGGCGGCCATGCGGTCGAGGCAGCGGCGCGGCGGTGGTGCCACGGTGGTCGGCCCATCGTCCGTGGAGGAGTAGATGGGGACCTGGTTGTGGCCGTCCATGGCCACAACCTCGGTGACCGAGCGGTGGCCGGACCGGCCACGGTCGCAGTGGACGATCACATCGACGGCTGCGGTGAGCCACGCGCGCGTCGTGTGCGCGGGGACTCCTGGCCAGGCAAGGGCGAGCATGGTCTCCAGGCGAGACAGCGCGTCGTGGGCGCTGTTGGCATGAACAGTCGACATCGAACCGGGGTGGCCGGTGCTCATGGCCGCAACCATGTCGGCTGCCTCCGCGCCGCGCACCTCGCCCACGACGATGCGGTCGGGACGCATGCGCAGCGTGTTGCGCAGCAGGGCGCGCATGTCGATGGGCGCAACCGAGTCGACGACGCCGTCGCGCGACTGCTGGGCGGCGACGTGGGGATGGTCGATGCGCAGCTCCGCGACGTCCTCGATGGTGACGATGCGCTGGTCCGGTGGGACCAGGTTGGCGAGGGCTGCGAGCAGCGTCGTCTTGCCGGCGCCGGTGCCACCGCTGACCAGCATGTTGCAGCGGCCGACGACAGCGGCGTGCAGGAAGGCGGCGAGTGGAGGCGACACGGCACCGCCGCGAACGAGATCAACAAGGCGCAGCCGGCAGGCGCGCGGGCGGCGGATGGTCAGCAGCGGTCCCCCCACGGCGACCGGAGGCAGCACCGCGTTGAGGCGGCTGCCGTCGCTGAGCACCGCGTCGACGGTGGGCGTGGATTCGTCGAGGCGGCGTCCGGTTCCGGCGAGCAGGCGGTCGATGACGGCCCGGAGATGGTGTTCGTCACGGAAGCGCACGTCGGACTCGGCGAGGCGACCGTCGACCTCGATGTGGACGGTGTGCGGTCCATTCACCATGATCTCGGTGACGTGCTCGTCGGCGAGCAGGCATCCCAGTGGACCCGCACCGACGAGGTCGGCGATGAGCTCGGCGGTGACGTCGCCCTCGCCGGCAGCGGCGGCGAACCAGCTGTCGACAAGCTCGGCAAGGGGTCGCCGTCGGGCGCCGCTGCTCAGGGCGGCCAGCGCGGGCAGCTCTCGCGCGAGGCGCTCGCGCACGGCATCGGCGTGGAGGACGTCCGGCCGTGCGTCGGGCGGCGCCGTCATCCGCCGCCTCGGACGGCAAGCCCACCCACCTCCGGTGGCGCGGCGGCGTCGCTCGCGGGCCGGGCCAGGACGCGCAGCGACTTGGCGAAGCTCTGCGCCCACAGCAGCCGAGCAGCGGCCGCCGCTTCGCAGTCGAGGGTGAGCGTGGTCGTGGTGCCTCCGCTCGACGCCGACACGACAAGTGCCGACGCCACGGTGAGCACGCGCCCGCCGCCGTCTGCCGCCTCGGAGGTCGGGACCGCGGCGAGGACGTCCACGAGAGCGCCGGACACCAGGTCAGGCGGCACGGCGGCCGCGTCGACGGGCAATCGCACGAGGCGGTGGCCGGGAGCGAGCGTATGCGCAGCAGCCAGCAGCGCATCGGTGACGAGCGTCCCCGAGGGAACGCCGCTGAGGACGCGCCGGCCGACGAGCGCGGTGGCGGAGTGCGGAAGGCCCGCGAGCGCATCGGCGCCGGGCACGCGGGCCTCGACGAGGTCCGAGACAGCCAGCACTGCACCCGGCTCGAGGCCGCGCGCCGTCACGACAACTGTCAGGGCCGGCCCCGAGGAGGTGCCGTCCGGTGCGGAATGCCAGCCGCCGAGCAGGATCAGCCCCAGGCCCGCGATGGCCAGGAGGACCGCCACCAGCGGAGAGCGCCTGCGCCCACCCGAACCACCACTACTTAGTGTATCCACATTCCAGAAGGTACACTGCGCAGTGTAGGTCCGTCAAGCGGGCCCGAGGGCAAAGAAAAAAGAGATACCCGGCGATGACCTACTCTCCCACCCCGTTGCCAGGGCAGTACCATCGGCGCTGGCGGGCTTAACTGCTGTGTTCGGAATGGGAACAGGTGTTTCCCCGCCGCTATGGTCACCGGATACCTCTTTGTCAAAGGTTGGTGATCGCTCCATGCGGTGGTAGCGATCGACTCCTCGGTGCGCGAGAGTGCGCAACGACGAGGAGCAGTCTGCGTGGATGACGCATCGACGAGCGAGATATCGCTCCCGTGCGAGCGGCGCGCGATTGCGCGCCGGATCCATTCGTTGTGGAGTGGGATAGGTAGGTCAAGCCCTCGACCGATTAGTACCGCTCAGCTCAAGGGGTTGCCCCCCTTACACCTGCGGCCTATCAACCAGCTGGTCTCGCTGGGGTCTTACCCGGTTAACCCGGTGGGAGATCTAATCTTGGGGTGGGCTTCGCACTTAGATGCTTTCAGCGCTTATCCCATCCGAACATAGCTACCCGGCGGTGCTTCTGGCGAAACAACCGGTACACCAGCGGTTCGTCCAACCCGGTCCTCTCGTACTAAGGTCAGCTCCCCTCAAATCTCCTGCGCCCACGGCGGATAGGGACCGAACTGTCTCACGACGTTCTAAACCCAGCTCGCGTACCGCTTTAATGGGCGAACAGCCCAACCCTTGGGACCTACTCCAGCCCCAGGATGCGACGAGCCGACATCGAGGTGCCAAACCTTGCCGTCGAT
>DASYKI010000006.1:0-47168 GCA_035995545.1 Candidatus Dormiibacterota bacterium | reverse complement strand
GCGTCGTACTTGGCCTCGGGATTGGGATCGGTGACCCGCTGTGAGCCGCGCACCGCCTCCAGCGCCGCGTAGATGCGGTCGCGGGTGACGCCGGCCTCCTTGAGCAGGCGCGCCGCGTCGCCGCGCTCCTGGCCGGCGAGGGCGAGCAGCAGGTGCTCGGTGGACACGTACTCGTCCTTGAGCCGGCTCATCTCCTCGAACGCCGACATCAGCACCTGGCGCAGCGCCGGGCTGATCTGCGCCTCGCCGCCGCCGCCGACCTGCTTGGGACGGCTGTCGAGGATGGCGCGCAGCCGCGCGCCCAGCGTGTCGGGCTGCACCTCCATGCGGCGCAGCAGCGACGGCACCAGTCCTTCGGGCTGCTCCAGCAGGGCGAGCAGGAGATGCTCGGGTTCGAGGGTGGCGTGCTGCAGGCTCTCGGCGGCCTGCTGCGCCGCCTGCAGCGCCTCCTGCGAGCGCTCCGTGAACCGATCCAGCCTCATGCTGCTGCTCCTTCTCCGGCGACGCCGGCCCGCGGCTCCGGCACGAGCCCGGTGGCGTCTCTCCTGCGTAGCTCCGTCGCGGGCGCACTGTCAATCGCGCCCCTCGCGACCTTGCACCACTGGTAGTGCATCACAGCACGCGCACCCGCCGCGCCGCCGGCGGCCGCCGGCCCTCCAGTTGCTCGATGCGCTCGACCAGGCGCACCACCAGGGCGATGCTGTCGTACGGCAGTCCCAGGTCGCGGCGCAGGCGGCGGATGCGGCGCACGCGTCGCTCCGCCTCCAGCGACAGCGCGGCGACGTCGGCGTCGATGAGCAGGCCGTAGCGGCGGTAGCGCGCCAGCTCGCCGCGGGTGATGCGCTCGTCAGGCATTGGCCGTCTCCCTCTGTCCGCGCAGTCCTTCGGCGAGGCGCTGCAGCTCGGGGGTGATCCGCGATGGCAGGCGCACGTCGACCTCGGCGATGAGGTCGCCGTTGCCGCCTCCGCGCAGACGCGGCATGCCGAGACCGCGCAGGCGCAGCCTGGCTCCGTTCTGGGTGCCCGGCGGGATGCGCAGCTGCGCGGTGGTGCCGCGCAGCGTCGGCACCGGCACCTCGCCGCCGAGCAGGGCCACGTCGAGGGGCACCTCGACGCGGGTGGTCAGGTCGTCGCCGTCGCGGCGGAAGCGGGGATGGGGGCGGATCCTGACCCGCACGTAGAGATCGCCGGACGCGCCCTCGCCGCGGCCGGCGCCGCCCTGCCCCGCCGCGCGCACACGCGCACCGTCGCGGATGCCCGGGGGGATGCGAACCTCGATGCGGCGGCCGTCGCCGAACTCGACCGTGCGGGTGGTGCCGCTGTACGCCTCGTCGAGACCGATCTCTGTCTCCGCCTCGACGTCCTCGCCGCGCTGGGCGCGCGTCCGTGTGCGCGTGCGCGTTCCTGACGCCGCGCCGCCGGCTGCGCCGGTGCCGCGCGCGAAGAAGTCGTTGAAGAAGTCCGAGAACGGCGAGCTGTTGCCGAACAGATCCTCGAGGTCCTCGGCCGACATCGTCGAGTACCCGGCGCCGGCAGCACCACCACCGCCCGCGCTGCCACCGCCACCCGCACCCGCGGGCTGCCAGCGCTCGCCGCGCTGCCAGCGCTCGCGCATCTCGTCGTACTGGGCGCGCTTCTCGGCGTCGGAGAGCACCTCGTGCGCCTCGTTGATCTCCTTGAAGCGCGCCTCGGCGCCGCTGTCGCCGGGGTTGACGTCGGGGTGGTGCTGCCGGGCCAGCTTGCGATACGCGGAACGGATGTCCTTCTGCGGTGCCCCGGGCGGCACGCCGAGCGTCGCGTAGTAGTCCTTGAACCCCGTCGCGGTGGCCACGCCGCGACGCTATCACAGGGGTTCCTGCCCGAATCCACCGGTTCTGTCGGTGCCGCAAAGAGGGTTGCCGGACCCCCCTCGCAGCGCGGAGTCTGGTGCCATGCCCACCGCACAGCAGAGCGCCGAGGTGTACGCCGGTGACGCCCACGCACTCGCCGGTGCGGTGCAGCGGCTGACGCGCCTGGTGACCGATCTCGGCCCGGTGCTCAACCGCGAGTGTCCGGGCTGCGGTTCGCGATGCTGGCGCGTTGGCGACGACGTGACCGGAGTGCGCGTGGAGTGCCGCTCGTGCGGAGAGCTGCGCGTCATCGACCGTCCCATCCACGACCCCCGAGGAGACGACCATGGCAGCCCTGATCCGCTGGAACCCGTCCTCCGACCTGATCAACCTCCACTCCCAGATGGACCAGCTCTTCGGTGAGCTGTCCGAGGCGTGGCGCAGCCCGCAGCAGCGCGGCGGCAACGTCGTCAGCGCGGCGTTCCTCCCCGTCGACATCGAGCGCACCGACGACGCCATCGTCATCCGCGCCTCGGTGCCGGGCTTCGAGCCCGACGAGGTCGACATCACGGTGGAGAACGGCGTGCTCACCATCGACGCGCAGCACGAGGAGGAGGACGAGCAGAGCGAGGGCGACATGATCCGCCGCGAGCGCTACGTCGGGCGGCTCTACCGGCAGATCGTCCTCGGCGACGGCGTGCGCGGCGAGGAGGCCGAGGCCTCGTTCGAGAACGGCGAGCTGGTCGTCCGCGTGCCCCTGGAGCAGAAGCAGCAGCCGCGCCGCGTGCGCGTGTCGGGTCGCTCGCGCCGCGGCAAGAGCGACGGCAACGGCAGCGGCGCCCAGGCGGACGGGCAGCAGTCCGGGCAGTCCGGGCAGTCCGAGCAGTCCGGCACGGCGGCGCAGGGTGAGGCCAACCTCACCGGCTCGGCGGAGCAGTCCGGCGCATCCGGCAGCACGTCCGGCACACCGGAGACCGCCGGCAGCGGCGCCTCGCAATCGGGCGCCCGCTGAGGAGCCGCCGCATCCGTCCATGACATGGCGCGACCTGCCGTCCCCACATCCGCCCGTCGAGGCGTTCGTCGCCGAGGCCTGGCACCGGACCACCGCGTGCCAGGTCGACGACGACACCCTCGAGCTGCGCGTGCACTGGCCACCCGGCCAGGTCGAGCACCACCTGGTGCGCGACGTCGCCCGACATCGCTGGCGCGGCGTGATCCCGCCTGCGCCCGCCCGCCGATGACCCGGAGGAAGTGACGCACATGGCCAAGACCCTCGGTATCGACTTGGGTACCACCAACAGCGTGATGGCAACGATGGAGGGCGGCGAGGCCGTCGTCATCCCCAACGCCGAGGGGGGCCGCACGACTCCGTCCGTGGTCGCCTTCACCCGCACTGGGGAACGACTGGTCGGTCAGCTCGCCCGCCGCCAGGCCGCCGTCAACCCGGAGAACACGGTGTTCTCCATCAAGCGCTTCATGGGGCGGCGCATCGACGAGGTCGAGCAGGAGGCCAGGCAGGTGCCCTACAAGGTGGTCGCCGGCCGCGACGGGCGCGTCGAGATCGAGGTGATGGGGCAGCGCCACACCCCCGAGCAGATCTCGGCGATGATCCTGCAGAAGCTGAAGACCGACGCCGAGGCCTACTTCAGCGACAAGGTCACCGAGGCGGTGATCACCGTCCCGGCCTACTTCAACGACGCGCAGCGCCAGGCCACCAAGAACGCCGGCGAGATTGCCGGGCTCACCGTGCTGCGCATCATCAACGAGCCCACCGCGGCCGCGCTGGCCTACGGGCTCGACAAGAAGACCAACGAGAAGATCCTCGTCTTCGACCTCGGCGGCGGCACCTTCGACGTGTCGGTGCTGGAGGTGGGGGAGGGGGTCATCGAGGTGCGCGCCACCAACGGCGACACCCACCTCGGCGGCGACGACTACGACCGTCGCATCGTCGACTGGCTCGCCGACGAGTTCAAGCGCGACCAGGGCATCGACCTGCGCCAGGACCGCCAGGCGCTGCAGCGCCTCACCGAGGCCGCCGAGAAGGCGAAGATCGAGCTCAGCTCGCGGATCGAGACGGAGATCTCGCTGCCGTTCATCACCGCGGACGCGTCGGGTCCCAAGCACCTGCAGTACACGCTGTCGCGGGCCAGGTTCGAGGAGCTCACCGCCGACCTCACCGAGCGAACCAGGAGCCCGTTCCACGCCGCGCTCAAGGATGCCGGCATGGAGCCCAGCGACCTCGACGAGGTGATCCTCGTCGGCGGCGCGACGCGCATGCCCGCCATCCAGAACCTGGTGCGCGAGCTGACCGGCAAGGAGCCGAACCGCAGCGTCAACCCCGACGAGGTTGTCGCCATCGGCGCCGCCATCCAGGCGGGTGTGCTCAAGGGCGACGTCAAGGACGTGCTCCTGCTCGACGTCATCCCGCTCTCACTGGGGATCATGACGGAGGGCGGCGTCATGACCAAGGTGATCGAGCGCAACACCGCCATCCCGACCTCGAAGACGGAGGTGTTCTCCACCGCCGCCGACAACCAGACGTCGGTGGAGATCGTTGTCCTGCAAGGGGAACGGCCACTGGCCAGGGACAACCGCGTGCTCGGCACCTTCGTGCTCGACGGCATCCCGCCGGCGCCGCGCGGCGCACCCCAGATCGAGGTCACCTTCGACGTCGACGCCAACGGCATCCTCCACGTCACCGCGCGCGACCGCACCAGCGGCAAGGAGAACCGGGTCACCATCACCGGCGCCACCACCCTGTCCAAGGACGAGGTGGACCGCATGATCAAGGAGGCGGAGGCGCACGCGGAGGAGGACCGCCGGCGCGCCGCCGTCGTCGAAGCCCGCAACCGTGCCGAGGCCGTGCAGTACCAGGCGGAGCACGCGCTGCAGGAGGCCGGCGAGCGCCTGCCCGAGGACGTGCGCCGCGACGTCGAGGCGCGCATCCAGGCGGTGCGCGACGCCATCGGCGGCGACGACATCGGCCGCATCGAGGGCGCGGCGGCGGCGCTGCAGGAGGTGCTGCCGCGCATCCAGGAGGCGCAGTACGCCACCGCCGGAGCGGGGGCGGGACCGCGCGGCGCCGGTCCCGAACGTGGTGGCGGCACTCGGCCGGAGGGCGACGACGTGGTCGACGCCGACTTCAAGGAGGTCTGAGCGGCGTGCAGACTCCAGGCGACGGCAGCAACGGCGACGGGACTCGTGTTGACGGCACCACGCCGGATGCCACCGCGCCCAATACATCGCCCGACGCGCAGGCCGCACCGGCCGAGGACGAGGCGGCGGAACGCTACCGCCGCCTCGCCGCCGACTTCGCCAACTACCGGCGGCGCAGCGCCGAGGAGTACCTGGAGCGGGAGCGTCGCGCCGTCGAGCCGCTGGTGAGCGACCTCCTGCCCGCTGTGGACGGCCTGCGTCGCGCGCTGGCCGTGGCGCCCCCCGGCGACCCGCTCGCCGAGGGGGTGGCCATGGTGCTGCGCCAGATGGAGGAGGTGCTGCGCCGCCACGGCGTCACCACCATCGCCACCGTCGGCCGGCCCTTCGACCCGCAGCATCACGAGGCGATCGCCGCCGTCCCCGACCCGGACGTCGAGCGCGACACCGTGGTCGCCGGGCTGCGTCCCGGCTATGCCCTGCACGACCGAGTCGTCCGGCCCGCCCTGGTTTCGGTGGCACGCGCTTCACCACCTTGACGCGAGTGCGCCGGAGGTTTCTCTCAAGACTGGAAGAAATCTGCACGCTTGCGCAGTTGCTGCGTCGGGAGGAGTGGTCCCGCGGTCGTTGCATATCGCTCAGCGGTGCGCGCAGCCTGTGCGCGTGTGAGCTCAAGCAGATATTCCCCACGAACGGCGATCCCGATCCGACCGCTCCGCGTTGCGATCCTCGACACCTCTTCCGTCTCCCTGGCCGCCCTGCAGGCCATCTCGGCCGAGCACGGCTGGACCAGCGACTGCTGCGGTGACTACCCGGAGATGCTCGACGCCGTCGAGCGGGGCCAGGCGGACCTGCTGATCATCGACCACGACTCGCTGCCGGCGCCGGAGGAGGAGCTGTCGCGCCTCTACCAGCTCGCCGCCGGGCCCATCGTCGTGCTCTGCCGCAGCGACGAGAGCCTGATGAGCAGCCTGCGTGCCGGCGCCACCCTGGTGGTGCGCCGGCCCTTCGACCCCGAGCTGATGTCGCTGGCCATCGAGGCGATGCTGGACCGCGGCCTCGCCCTGCGCGCCCTGCTCCGTGACATCGTCCGCATCGGCGACATGCAGGTGCACCTGACCAGCCACACGGTGGAACGCGACGGCCGGCGACAGGTGCTGAGCAACACCGAATGGCAGCTGTTCGCGGTGCTGCTCGGCCACCCGGGACGCATCTACACGCGCGACGAGCTCTCCCTGGAGGCCTGGGGCGCGGGCTACGCGGGACGCCGCGCGCAGATCGAGCTGTACATATCGCGGCTGCGCCGCAAGGTGGAGCGCGACCCGCGGTCGCCGCTGCTGATCGAGACGGTGCGCCATCTCGGCTACCGGCTCGGTCTCGCGGTCTCACCCGTGTCCGTCTCCGGAGCCGAGGCTGCACCCGACGTGCTGCGCGAGGACGGACACGACGTGCCCGCCGCGCAGCTCGACCTGTGGATCGCGGGCTATCGCGACCTCGTCGGCCTGAAGCTGCGCCTGCACGACCGTCTGCGTGAGGTCATCGCACGCGCGCAACCCGGTGCGCATCGCACGCTGATGCAGGCCGACCTGCGACTCATGGAACCGGAGATGGACCGCTTCCAGCAGCGACTCGCCTTCTGGGAAGCGAGGCGGCGCGAGCTGAACGAAGTGCACGCGACGTAACCGCGTCCGGTAGACCCCGGCATGAGACGTGCAGGATTGCTCACCGGGTCCGCGGCAGGCGGAATTGTTGCGCTCGCTCTCAGCGCATGCGGCGGAAGTGGCGGCGGTGCCCCGTCGTCGCAGTCCGCGTCGTCGTCGTCCTCCGCGACGACGGTTGCCGGCATCGGCGTGCGCAGCACGCCATTGGGACAGATCCTGGTCGACCAGAACGGCATGACCCTGTACCTGTTCGAGGCCGACACCGGCAGCACGTCGACGTGCAGCGGTGCCTGCCTGCAGAACTGGCCCGCGCTGATCACCGCGTCGGCGCCGCAGGCGAGCGGCAGCGCGTCGGCGTCGCTGCTCGGCACCACCAGGCGCGACGACGGCAGCATGCAGGTGACGTACCACGGACACCCGCTCTACCGCTTCGCCCCGGACATGGCACCGGGCGACACCAAGGGCCAGGGTCTCAACGACTTCGGCGCCGGGTGGGACGTGCTCAACCCTGCCGGCGACAAGGTCGAGGGCGCCGCGCACTGACCGGGTAGCACCGGCGGCTCCGATTGCTAGCCTGTCGACATGGGATCTGCCGGCTGGGGATTCGGAGCCGCCTTCCTCGGCTCCGCGGTGGAGTCGGTGGAGGCGCTCACCATCGTGCTGGCCGTGGGCGTCACCCGCGGCTGGCGCGCCACGCTGCAGGGCGCGCTGGCGGCGCTGATCCTCCTCGCCGCGCTGGTGATCAGCCTCGGACAGGTGATCACCAGTCGCGTTCCCGAGCCGGTGCTCAAGTCGGTGATCGGCACCCTGATCCTGCTCTTCGGGCTGCGCTGGCTGAACAAGGCGATCCTGCGCTCCGCCGGGGTCATCCCCATGTCCGACGAGAACGTTCGCTTCGCCACCACGCAGCAGGGCGCCGGCATCGGGGCGCGACTCTCCGGCGTCGACTGGACGGCCTTCGCCATCGCCTTCAAGGGCGTGTTCCTGGAGGGCCTCGAGGTCGCCTTCATCGTCTTCGCGGTGGGCGCCACCTCGCACCAGCTGGCCATCGCCACCGCCGGAGGACTCGCCGCCATCGTCCTGGTGGCGGCGCTCGGCGTCGTGCTGCGGCGACCGCTCTCGCAGATCCCCGAGAACACCATCAAGCACGCGGTCGGAGTCATTCTGGCCAGTCTTGGCACATTCTGGGCGGGCGAGGGCTTCGCCGTGCAGTGGCCGCTCGACGCCGTGTCGGTGCTGGCCCTGGCGGCGCTCTACCTGGGGGCGGCGCGGCTGGCCATCGCGGTGCTGCGCCGCCCGATGCGCGCCCGCACAGCGTCGGAGGCGGCGTGATGCCGGGCCACGCCGCCGCGGTGCTGCGCCGGCTGCGCGCGGCGGTGGTCGAGGTGCTGGGACTCTTCGTCAGCACCTGGCTGTCGGCGCTGCTCGCCCTGGCCATCCTGGCGGGAGGCTGGGCCCTGTCCCGGCGCGCCCCGGGAGCGGCGGCCGGCTTCGCCATGGCCGGGGCGCTGGCCCTGCTCGTCGTCGCGGACGCCCTGCTGGCCGCGCGCCGGGTCTGACGAGGTTGTCACCCACTATCTGAGTGCAAAGCTGTACTGCTTTCCTATAATCCGCGCCGGGATGTTCGACGCTGAGCATTGGCAGACGGACGGCCGGGGGAAGCACCGGCAGGGCGGGGAGGCGAGTGATCGCTGCCCCCACCGGCGCCCCTTTCCCGCCGACTTCATCGGCTGCGAGGCACACCAGGCGGTCACCTTCGTGCCCACCGATTCGCTGCATCGACCGCTGCTGACGGCGCTCACCTGCCGGCATCTCACCGCCGGGCAGTCGGGCACGGGCAGCTCGGCCCGCTACTACGCGCGCTGTGCGCTGGGCGCGGAGCCCGAGCGACTGCGCTGGCTTGCCATGGTCACCCCCGCCCGCCTCGAGGTGATGCGCGTCCTCCAGGCCGAGTTCGACGCCGCCACCGCACCGCAGCGCGACGCCCTCTTTGCCGCGCGCGCCGGCTGGCGCGAGCAGCCGCGCTCGATCGAGCTGCGCCACGAGCTGGACGCGCGCGTCCGCGAGTTCCTGGCCACGGCCACCGCCTTCGTCGAGACGAACGCCGACCGCTTCGGCGACGTCGGGCTGCCGCCGGGCGCGCTGCTCCGCCTCGTCGAGGACCTCACCGGGGCCTGGGCGCGCAGTCGGGGTGAGTGGGACGACGGACGCCGCGGGCTGGACGGCCGGCCCCGGTCCACCGGACGGCCCGGTGGCGACGACCTCGCCGCGCTGCCCCTGGCCTCGCAGGCCTTCCTGCGGCCGGTGGCCGAGGCGCCCTGGCGCCAGGACGCCGGCCAGGGCGGCACGCCGCCCGGCACGGAGCAGGCCGCCGAGGTGCTGCTCGACACCGGCGCCGTGCGCGTCGCCCGCCTCTCCGGCGCCTCGCGCGTCACCCTCAGCGGCGAGGTCGACGCCGCCAACGCCGAGGTGGTCGCCACCGCCCTGGTCACCGGCCTGGCCGGCCGGGGCGACCGCCACCTCGACCTCAGCGGCCTGCTCTTCTGTGCCGTCGCCGGGCTGCGGGCCATGGTCCAGGCCTCGGAGTGCGTGGAACCCGGAGGCCGCGTCCTGGTGCACGGCATGCCGGTGCACCTGCAGCGCGCCATGCACCTGGTCGGCTGGGCCGGGCTCCCCACCCTGGTGCTGGCCGGCAGCGGAGTCTCGGCATGAGCAGCGTGCCGGCGGCCCCGCCCCAGCAGGAGTTCCGCCACGAGGCGTACTTCTACAGCGGTCCGGACGAGCTCGTGGCCGGCTGCACCGGCTTCCTCCGCGAGGGCGTGGCCGCGGGGGAGCCAGCCCTGGTCGTCCTCGCCGCCGAGAAGCTGGAGCTGGTGCGCCGCGAGCTCGGTGCCGGTGGTGAGGGGGTGCTCTTCGCCGACATGGCCGAGGTGGGCGCCAACCCCGCCCGGATCATCCCCGCCTGGCAGGAGTTCGTCGACCGCCACGCTGCCTCGGGAGTTGGCATGCGCGGCATCGGCGAGCCGATCTGGGCGGGCCGCGAGGGCCAGGAGCTGGTCGAGTGCCAGGGCCACGAGACCCTGCTCAACCTCGCCTTCGACGGCGGCCCGGCGTGGCGGCTGATGTGTCCGTACGACACCGCCACCCTGGCGCCCGAGGTCCTGGTCGAGGCGGAACGAAGCCATCCCTGGGTGTGGCGCGGCGCCACCGAGGCGCCGAGCCGCACCTATTGCAACCCGCTGGACTCGTCCCTGCCGCGCCTGCCCGACCCGCCGCCGGCCGCCCTGGAGCTGGCCCTGCTGCCCAGGTCGATGGCCCCGGCCCGGCAGCTCGCCGCCCGGCTGGCGGCACAGGCAGGCCTCTCGGTGTCCCGCGTCGCCGAGCTGACCATGGCCGTCAACGAGGTGGTCGAGAACTGCCTGTCCCACGCCGGCCATGGCCACCTGCGCGCGTGGTGCGAGGGTGGTGGCGTCGTCGTCGAGGTGGCCGGCGGACGCATCGACGATCCCCTCGCCGGGCGGCGCGTCCCCGACGCGGCGTCCGAGGGTGCCCGCGGTCTCTGGCTGGCCACCCAGCTCTGCGACCTGGTGCAGATCCGCAACCAGGACGGCGTCGCGGCGGTGCGCCTGCACATGCACCGCGGCGGCACCGGCGCCGGCTGACGCCGCTCTAGGCGGCCGGCGGCGTGAAGAGGATGCGCGCCTCCTCGGGGAAGCGCTCCAGGGCGCTCTCCGAGATGGTGGGGATCTCCGCGTTGGGCTGGTCAACCCAGCGGTAGATCAGCTCGCGGAAGAGGTTCATGGTGGTGTCGATGGGCAGGCTGAGCAGGGCCATCTCCGCCGTGTGCTCCTCGAAGTAGGCGTCGATGGCGGTGAGGAACTGGTTGCCCTTGCGCAGCAGCTCCGACGTCGCCGCGGCGAACTCCTGGCTGCCGTGCGGGCTGGCCAGCTGCCGCCCCTTGGCGCTCCAGAGCTCGATGGTCTGCTCTTCGAGCATCGGGGACATGTCCCGCTGCATGGCCCGGACCACGGCGAGGCGGTCGGCGCGAACCTCGACCACCCACTCCTGGCGGTGCGCCTGGGTGCCGAGGCGGCAGCGGCCGTAGTGGCGCCAGCTGCGCCGTGGGATGCGGCCGAAGTCGAGATTGCCGCAGGTCCAGATCGAGTCCAGTGCCGTGTACTGAGTGTTGAGCGGCACGAACTGCTGCTTCTGGTACGCGGGACAGGCGTCGAACCCGTCCGCAAACGGCTTGTGGAAGGGACACTCGTCGGGTGGCCGCGGCGACATCCGCGACATTGTCGCCGCAGTTGGTCTCCAGTGGAGTGCCGCGCGCCCGCCACGCCGCGGAACTCGCAGATGGCCATGTCCTAGCGCATGCGGCTACGCCACCCGGGCGAGGGCCGCCTGCAGCGAGCCGTGCAGGCCCGAAGGGTCCACCGCGTCGACCACGACCGAGTCGCAGCCGACCCACAGCGCCGCCTCCAGCAGCGCGGCGGCCATGTCCTCGACGGCGCCCTTCTCGACGGCGACCCGCCGGGCCACCAGGGTGCGTCCCGAACGCGCCGGATCCACCTGGCCGCGCAGCGCCCCGCGGCTGAGCAGCGGCATGGTGAAGTAGCCGAAGCGCCGCTTCGGCGCCGGGATGTAGGCCTCGAAGAGGTGGGCGAAGTCGAAGACGCGCTGCGTCCGCCCGCGGTGCCAGACCAGGGAGTCGAAGGGGGAGAGCAGGGTGGTGCGGTGGCGGCCTCGGGGCGGGGCGCCGAGCAGCGGCAGCAGGTCGGGATGGAGGTAGGCGACCTGCGCCCAGCCCTCGACCCGGACCGGCACCAGCCCGGCGGCGGGGATGCCCATCCTGGCCTGGTCGGGCCGGAGCCGGAAGTAGTCGGCCACGTCGGCCGCGGTGCCGGCACCGAGGCGGAGCGCCGCCTCGGTGCACAGCCGCGCCGCGCACTCCTCGTCGCTCATCGCGACCGCACGCAGCTCGGCGGGAACGACTCGCTCGGCGAGGTCGTAGACGCGCCGCCAGCCGCGCCGCGTGGTGCAGACCACCTCGCCCTCGGCGAGCAGCTGCTCCACGGCGATCTTGAGCGGCGACCAGTCCCACCAGGGCCCGCCCTTGCGGGCGCCGCCCAGGTCGGTGGCCGTCAGCGGCCCGGCCTCGCGCACCCGGGCCAGGGCTTCGGCGCGCACCGCCGGGTCGGTGCGCTGCTCGGCGAAGTCCATGAAGCGGCCGCGGTAGCGCCGCCGCTTGAGCTCGAACCAGGGCCAGGATTCCAGGGGCAGGATGCAGGCGGCGTGGGCCCAGTACTCGAAGGCGCCGCCGCCCCAGTAGGCGCGTTCCACCGCCGCGCGGCCGACCGGGCCGAGCCGGGCGTAGGCGACCAGCTCGTGCGACCGGGCCAGCACCGAGATGGTGTCGAGCTGGACCGCGCCGAGCGTGCCCAGGGTGGCGGCCACGCGCTGATGGGGCTGGCCACGGGGCGGGGCGCCGAGCACCCCCTGGGCATGGAGGACGAGGCGGCGTGCCTCGGCGGCGCTGAGGTGGTCGCGAGGGGCCGTGGTCACGGCGGCAGATTCTCGCAGGGCCGGAACAGTCTGTCCCACATCAGTTGACGAAGCTGCAAAGCGGCGGTCTGCCGTCCGTTCGAATGCGGACAATCGCGGCGTCGTGCTCGCCACCGATTACACCCTCGAGGGCGTCGCCCTCAGCCCCCCGCTGCCGCCGCCGCCGATGTTCGAGTCGGACCTGCGCGTGCCGCTGCACGTGGCCACCGACATCGCCCTGAAGAGCCTGTACTTCCAGGGGTCGCTGCGCGGCCGCGAGCTCGCCGACCACCTCTGCCTGCCCTTCCGCCTGGTCGAGCCCGTGCTGCGCGGGCTCAGCGACGCCGGCTACTGCTCGTCGGGCGGCCTCACCAAGGGCGAGCCCATCTCCCACGACAGCGTGCTGAGCTCGGTGAGCTGGAGCCTGACGAGCACCGGGCGCGAGCGCGCCCGCGAGCTGCTCGACGTCAACCAGTACGCCGGGCCCATGCCGGTGTCGATCGACGTCTACGCCGCCGTGTGCCGCCAGCAGGCCACCGTCGACCACCGCGTCCGCGAGGACGACGTGCGCAAGGCGGTGCAGCACCTGGTCCTCGACAGCGAGGTCATCGACTCGCTGGGCCCGGCGCTCAACAGCCGCCAGGCGGTGTTCCTCTACGGCGCGCCCGGCAACGGCAAGACCTCGATCGCCGAGGCGGTGGCCCGCCTGCTCGGCCCGCCCATCGCGGTGCCCCGGGCCCTCTACGCGCACGGCGAGATCATCCGGTTCTTCGACCCCATCCACCACGTCCCCGTCGAGGTGCCCAACCTGCCGCCCCACGACCACCGCTGGGTGGTGGTCGAGCGTCCCCAGGTGCGCGTGGGCGGCGAACTCGCGCCGCACACCCTGGAGCTGGGGTTCGACACGCGGATGGGCTTCTACGAGGCGTCGGCGCAGCTCAAGGCCAACGGCGGCGTGTTCTTCATCGACGACTTCGGCCGGCAGACGCGCATCCCCGCCGTCGAGCTGCTCAACCGCCTGATCGTGCCGCTGAGCCGCGCCCACGACTACCTCAACCTGCCGCGCGTGGGCACCACCATCGAGGTGCCGTTCACGACGTCGCTGCTGCTGGCCACCAACCTGCTGCCCGAGTCGCTGATGGACGAGGCGTTCCTGCGCCGCATCCGCTTCAAGGTGCACGTCCCCGAGCCCAGCGAGGCGCAGTACCGCGACATCTGGCATCGCCTCAGCGACCGCCACGGCATCGCCTGCGAGGAGGCGGTGCTCGACTGGCTGATCGAGGAGCACTACCGCCGCGCCGGACGCCCGCTGCGCGCCGTGCACGCCCGCGACCTGATCGCCTACATCGTCAGCGCCGCGTGGTACCGCGACATCGAGCCGGAGCTGACACAGCACACCCTGGAGGCCGCGGTGCGCGCCTACTTCGTGCAGAGCGAGGGCCGCTGAGCAGGCATTTACCGCCTGCGAGTTGCCAGATCGGCCGGGTCGTGCCATCCTGCGGCAGCCACGGAGTCCATGCAGCCGGGCTCCGTCGAGAGAGGAGGCTCCGGCCATGTCGTCCGTCGTCGTCTCGCGTGACATCTACTGTCCGATCGACGAGGTCTTCGCCTACCACAGCGACCTGGAGCGCGCTGGCCAGTACGCCACCAACGTCATTGCCTGCCGGCGCACCGAGGGCGCGGGCGCGGTGGCGACGGGGCAGCGCTTCGCGTGGCGCTACCGCATGTACGGCATCGACTTCGCCGGCACACTGACCATCCGGTCGGTCGTTCCCGGCGAGCGGGTGGTGTGGGACACCGAGGGCGGAGTGCGGGCGCGCGCCGTCAGCGAGTACGCGGCGCTGAGCCGGCGGCGCACCCGGGTGAGCATGCGCGTCGACTACGACGTCCCCGGCGGCCTGGTGGGACGTGCGGTCGACCGCCTCCTGGTGGAGAGCCGCAACGCCGCCGACGCCGAGAGGTCGATGGACCGCCTGGTGGAACGCCTCGAGGCCGAGGTCGCCGCCCGACTGGACATGCAGCCCGCCTGACCTACGACGCCCTCGCCGCCTGGCCTGCGGCCAGCACGCGCTCGAGAATCTCGGGGCCGTCCGTCCCTTTGACGATCAGCCCCTCCGCACCGGCGGCGAGCATGGTCGTCAGTGAGCGGGCGTCGTCGAACGCGGAGTGGGCGAGGATGTGCGTCTGCGGCGACGCCAGCCGGATCCCCCGCGCCGCCTCGACGCCACCGCCGCCGGGCATGCGCACGTCGAGCAGCGCGACGCTGGGATGATGCGTGCGGGCCAGGGCAACCGCACCGGCTGCATCGCTTGCCAGGCCGACGACGACGATGAGGGGATGGGCTCCCAGCATGTCGCTGACGGCGGTGCGGACCATGGCCTCGTCGTCCGCCACCAGCACGGTGATCGGATGCACGCGCGCTGACCCCCTGTTGTTGCGGCTCAGCCCCCTGGCCCCGTCGCACCTCGCGACGCGGCAGCCGAACCCCGCTGCATCGCAGCGTAGCGCGAAGTCCCTGTAGCTGCCGCGTTTTCAGGCAATGTTGATGCAATTGCATCAGGCCGGTGCAGTGTCCAAGCGTCCGGTACGGCGGCGCTGAACGCGCTAAACAATCGCCGGCATTGTTTGCAGTCGTGGCCAGGCACAATGGGGCTTGTCGGGCTTAGGGTGAACGCCCCAACGGCTATGGGACGACGTCCCAGCCCAGGTGCCCGGGCGGGCATGGCTATACTCCCCGGGACATGAGCCCGACGCCCCTCTCGCTGGCGCTCTTCTGGGTGGCGGTGGTGGCCTACCTGGTCGCCCTGCTCGCCTTCGTGGTCGCCTACGCGTGGCGCCGCCGCGTCATCGCCGACGCCGGCCTGGCCGCGGTGATGCTGGGCTGGCCGTTCCACCTCGGCTCGATCATGGCCCGGGCCTTCGAATCGGGCCACTGGCCGCTGGGCAACATGTACGAGTACTCGACAGCGATCTCCTTCATCATGGTCACCACCTTCCTGGTGCTGGCCCTGCGCGCCCGCATCCGCCTGGTGGGCATCCCCGCCATGGTGGTGGCCATCGCGCTGCTCGGCGTGGCCTACATGCTCTACGTGCCGCCGGGCAACCTGGTGCCGGCGCTGCATTCGTACTGGCTGACCATCCACGTCACCTCGATGGCCACCGCCTCGGGGATCCTGACCTTCTCCTTCCTCTTCGGCATGTTCTACCTGGCCCGCCACTGGGCCGACGAGCGGGTCGCCCGCGGTTCGACGCGTGCTCCCGCGGTGACGGCCGGCGGCACCCCGGTGTCGGTGGGCGGCGGCGCCAGCGGCGGTTCGCGCTCGCTGGCCCTGGCCCGCGG
Organism: Candidatus Dormiibacterota bacterium; assembly: GCA_035995545.1. Taxonomy (GTDB): domain Bacteria; phylum Chloroflexota; class Dormibacteria; order Aeolococcales; family Aeolococcaceae; genus DASRDZ01. Next base: position 31,641 of record DASYKI010000006.1, on the reverse strand, counting down.
CATGGTGCGCGTGCTGCCCCAGGCGCGCACCCTCGACGACTGGAGCTACCGCTTCGTCATGCTCGGCTTCCCCATCTGGTCCTTCGGGGTCATCTGCGGCGCCATCTGGGGCGAGCACGCCTGGGGCCGCTACTGGGGCTGGGACCCCAAGGAGACCTTCGCCTTCATCACCTGGGTGGTCTTCGCCATCTACCTGCACGCCCGGGTCACCTACGGGTGGCGCGAGGTGCGCGCCGCGGCCATCACCGTGGTCGGCTTCGCCTCGATCCTCTTCACCCTGTACGCCGTCAACCTCTGGATCGCCGGGCTGCACAGCTACGCCAAGGCGTAGGAGCTAGGGGTGCGGGGTGGTCGACTGACGCTGCGGGCGGCGCTGCTCGCGGCCTGCGCGGTGGTGCTGGCGGGCTGCTCGCTGCAGCCCGACGTCGCCCAGCGCGTCGGCTCTGGGTCCGGCGGGGGAGTGGGGCAGGCGGCGCCGGCGCTGCAGGGCACCACGCTGGACGGCGCCCAGTTCGACGGCAGCGTCCTCAAGGGACACGTCGCCGTGGTCGACTTCTGGGCCTCGTGGTGCGGGCCCTGCCGGGCGCAGCAGGACCAGCTCGACGCGATGGCCAAGACCTACGTGCCGCGCGGCGTGGCCTTCGTCGGCGTCGACATCCGCGACGACAGCGCCCAGGGGCGCGCCTACGTGTCCCGCTTCGGCCTGACCTACCCCAGCCTCGACGACCCCTCGTCGGCGCTGGCCGGCAAGTGGGACGTGGCCGCACCGCCCACCACGGTGGTGCTGGCCGCCGACGGCACCGTGCAGCAGCGCGTGCTCGGCGGTGTCGACGCGGCCAGCCTGGGGCCGCTCCTCGACCGGCTGCTGAGCGGCCGCTGAGCGCGGAGCGCGGCACGCAGGGTATAGTCCGCACCCCGTGGGATCTGTCATCAAGAAGCGGCGCAAGAAAATGCGCAAGCACAAGCACAAGAAGATGCTCAAGAAGACGAGGTGGCAGCGCCGCGGCTAGTCGTCGACGGGGAGCGCGTGCGACTGCGCCCGGTGCACCCCGACGATCGCGAGGCTCTTCTCCGTGTCTTCGCCGACCCCAGCGTCCTGCGCTGGTGGGGTGACGCGGAGGAGAGCCTGCGCGAGGCCCTGAGGCCCGAGCAGAACGCCACGCCCTTCGTCGTCGAGGTCGACGGCGCGGTGGCGGGCTTCATCCAGTGCTACGAAGAGCTGGAGCCGATGTACCGGCACGCCGCCATCGACATCGCGCTGCACCCCGACTTCGCGGGCCGGGGATTCGGCCCCGACGCGGTGCACACGCTGGCGCGGTACCTGTTCACCGAGCGCGGCCATCACCGGCTGACCATCGACCCCGCGGTGGCCAACCTGCGCGCCATCGAGGCGTACCGCCGCGTCGGCTTTCAGCCGGTGGGCGTGATGCGGCGCTACGAGCGCGGGCCCGACGGCAGCTGGCACGACGGTCTGCTCATGGACCTGCTCGCCGAGGAGCTGGTCAGCCCTCGCTGAGCGTCGCGTAGGCCGCGCGCAGCGACGCGGCGGTCTGCTCCATGTGCTCGGGGATCACCTTGACGTCGGCGAGCACGGGCATGAAGTTGGTGTCGCCCGACCAGCGCGGCACCACATGCAGGTGGACGTGATCGGCGATGCCCGCGCCGGCGGCCTGACCGGCGTTGAAGCCGCCGTTGAAGCCGTCAGGGTTGAAGGCTTCCCGCAGCGCCCGCATCGCCCGCTGCGCGCCCTCCATCACCGCGGTGGCCTCGTCGCGGTTCAGCTCGGTGATGTCGGCGACGTGGCGCAGCGGCACCACCATGACGTGCCCGCTGGAGTAGGGGAACAGGTTGAGCACCGTGTAGGTGAGCTCGGCGCGCTCGACGACCCGGTTGCCCTGGTCGTCCCCCTCGGCGATGGCGCAGAGGACGCACCCCTCGTGGGTGCGCTCACCGCCGACGTATGCCATCCGCCACGGGGCCCAGAGCTGGCGCATGGCGGTCGAGGATAGCAGGGCTCCATCGCCACCCCGGGAGCTCACAATCACGACCGTCCCCGCCGTTCCCCGTAGCCTGATGCCGACGGTCCGTGACTGCCCGAGGAGAGAGAGCATGCGAGGCCTCGCCGAGGTCCCGGTCGAACCCCAGAGCCCCGAGCGCTACCGCAGCGTGCTCACCGCCGAGCAGTGGCAGGACTTCAGCTCCGGCGTCGAGCGCGCCCGCCGGCTCTTCGCCGGACGGACCATCTGGATGGTCAACTCCACGGCGCGCGGCGGCGGCGTCGCCGAGATGCTCACCGTGCTCCTCCCCTATGTGTGCGGCGCGGGCATCGGCGCCCGCTGGATGGTGATCGCCGCCAACCCCGAGTTCTTCCGGGTCACCAAGCGCATCCACAACCACCTCCACGGCGCCCCGGGCGACTCCCCCGAGCTCGGCGCCGAGGAGCGCCGCATCTACGAGGACGTCGTCACCGACCGCGCCGAGGAGCTGGCCGCGCTGCTCGGCCCTGGCGACATCGTCGTCCTGCACGACCCCCAGACGGCGGGGATGTGCCCGCCGCTGCGGGCGCGCGGCGTGCCGGTGGTGTGGCGCTGCCACGTCGGCATGGACACCCCCAACGACGTCGCCCGCAGCGCCTGGCGCTTCCTCCTGCCCTACGTCTCGCCTGCCGACGCCTGCGTCTTCTCCCGGCGCGTCTTCGCCTGGGAGGGCCTGGACGAGTCGCGGATCGCGGTGGTCCCGCCCTCGATCGACCCCTTCTCGCCGAAGAACTACGAGATGGGCGAGACCCAGGTGGCCGCTATCCTGGGCGCCGCCGGGCTGCAGGAGCCACAGGGGGACGCCCCACCGGAGTTCCGGCGGCTCAACGGCCGCCTGCACCGCGTCCACCGCCGCGCCGGGATGCGCGAGGAGACCGTGCTTCGCCCCGGCAACCCGCTGGTTCTCCAGGTCTCGCGCTGGGACCGGCTCAAGGACCCCGTCGGCGTCGTCCGCGGCTTCGAGCTGGGGGTCGCCGGGCGCTGCGACGCGCATCTCATGCTCGCCGGGCCCTCGGTGGCCGAGGTCGCCGACGACCCCGAGGGAGCCCAGGTCTACGCCGAGACGGAGGCGGCCTGGGCATCGCTGCCCGACGGCATCCGCGCCCGCGTCCACCTGGCGACCCTGCCCATGGACGACGACGAGGAGAACGCCGTCATGGTCAACGCCCTGCAGCGGCGGGCCACGGTGGTGGTGCAGAAGAGCCTGGCCGAGGGCTTCGGCCTCACCGTCGCCGAGGCGATGTGGAAGGGCCGTCCCGTGGTGGCCAGCCGCATCGGCGGCATCCAGGACCAGATCGAGCACGGCCACACCGGCCTGCTCCTCGACGACCCCTGCGACATGGACGGCTTCGGCGAGCTGGTCTGCCGCCTGCTGCTCGACCCCGGGCTGGCCCACCGCATCGGCGAGGCCGCCCAGTACCGCGTGCGCGAGCAGTTCCTCGGCACCCGCCACCTCCTGCAGTGGGTGGACCTGCTCGGCTCGCTGGCCGAGGTCCAGGCCGCCGAGTCCGCCTGAGCTGGCCTGAGCCCCTTGCGCGCGAGCGCCGGTCGCCCTCATACTTTGGTGTTCAAAGTTGACTTTGTCGATCACCAAAGTCAGGTAGAACCCTCCGGAGAATCCCCCTGATGATCGAGCCCAAGGTCGCCCCCGGGCGAGTTCTCATCCCCGACGTCATCGAGGACGAGCTCGCCGAGTTCGAGCGGCGCACCCGCGCCTTCCTCGACCTCGAGGAGCCCGAGGACACCTACAAGCCCTACCGCCTCTCCTACGGTGTGTACGGGCAGCGCCAGGCCGGCTTCCAGATGATCCGGGTCAAGATCCCCCACGGCCGCCTCACCAGCGACCAGCTCGACGGCCTCGCCGAGTTCAGCGAGGTCTTCTGCGAGGACGGCGAGTATCCCGGCGGCGGCGGCCGCGGCATGGGCCACGTCACCACCCGCCAGGACTACCAGTTCCACTTCATCCCCACCGCGCGCGTCCCCGAGGCGCTGCGCCACCTCGCCTCGTACGGCATGACCACGCGCGAGGCCTGCTACAACACGGTGCGCAACATCACCGGCTGCCCCCTCGCCGGCGCCTGCGGCACCGAGGCCTTCGACATCACCCCGTACGCGCAGGCCGCCACCGACCTGTTCCTGCGCAACCCCTTCTGCCAGAACCTGCCGCGCAAGTTCAAGGTGTCGTTCTCCGGGTGCGACAACGACTGCGCCCTCGGCGCCATGCACGACATCGGTGCCGTCGCCCAGGTGCGCGACGGTGAGCGCGGCTTCCGCCTCTGGGTCGGCGGCGGCCTGGGCAACTCGCCCCGCGCAGCGACGCTGCTCTACGACTTCATCTCGGTGCGCCGCTTCTACCCGGTGATGGAGGCCATCGTGCGCGTCTTCGACGCCGAGGGCCCGCGCAAGAATCGCAACCGCGCGCGCATCAAGTTCATGTTCGACAAGACGTACACGGCGGACACCTTCCGTGCCCGCGTCGAGGAGGTCGTCGCCGAGCTGCCCGAGGACGCCTGGTCGCACCGCATCGCCCAGGAGCTCGACGAGCGCGTCGACCGCGAGCAGGATAGCCGCAGCGACGTGCAGCCGCTGGGCAACGTCATCTCGCTCAACGAGGTGCGCCGCGGCACCGAGTACTCGCGCTGGCGGGTGACCAACGTCATGCCGCATCGCATCGAGGGCTACGGCATCGTCACCGTCCGCCTCACCCTCGGCGACATGACCGCCGAGCAGTTCCGCGTCGTCGGTGAGGTGGCGCGCAAGTACAGCCGCAGCGAGGTGCGCACCTCGGCCGGGCAGAACCTGGTGCTGCGCGACGTGCGCCTCATCGACCTCCCCGCCGTGTACGACGAGCTGGAGCCGCGCGGACTGGCCCAAGCCGAGGCGCTCGGCGTCCGCGACGTGGTCACCTGCCCGGGCGCGGACACCTGCAATCTCGGCATCACCTCGTCGCGCGGCCTGGGTCGTGCGGTGGGACGCTGGCTCGACGAGAACCGCCTCGCCGACCTGCCCGCCTTCGCCGGCACCACGATTCGTGCCAGTGGCTGCCCGAACTCCTGCGGGCAGCACCACCTCGCCACCGTCGGCTTCTACGGCAACAACAAGAACGTGACCGAGGAGCCGGTGCCGCACTACATGATGCTGCTGGCCGGTGGGATCGACCGCGACGGCGCCAGGATGGCCCAGCCGATCATGCGCATCCCGGCACGCCGCGTGCCCCAGGCGCTCGACCTGCTCTGGGCTCGCTATCGCACCGACGCGATGGTCGGCCAGACCTTCGCCGAGTGGATCGAGGACGTCGACAAGGCCGAGGTCAAGGATCTGCTGCTGCCGCTGCAGCTCTCCGAGGCGCCGCCGCCGGAGGAGGTCTATGACTGGGACCAGGACACCATCTTCACTGGGAAGACCGGTGAAGGGGAGTGCGCCGCAGTCTGAGGCGGTGTCGCGCGGCGTGATGCCTGATTTGATCACGCTGCTGAACTCGCGCTTCAGGTTGGCTTAAGCTCGACGCATGACGCTGCGCGCGTGCAAGAATGCGCCGCGTTGGTCAGACGCTCGGTGGCAGGGATCTGTGCGGGCCTCGTGCTCGCCGGAGTCATCGGGGGAATCGGTGGTGTTGAACGCCGCGCGCCCGTCGCCGCGCGTGCACCGCAATCGATCGCGTTGCAGCACGCCCGCAGTGTCGCCGCCCAGCCCGTGCCCGTGCTGCTCTACCACCACGTGCGCGTGCCCCCGCGTGGCAGCGGGCCCGCCGAGGCGTCGCTGACCGTCCTTCCGTCCGACTTCGCCGAGCAGATGGCGCTGCTGCGCACGTCGGGATTCAGCGCGGTGTCGCTCGCCGAGGTGATGGCGGCACGCAACGGCGGAGCCCTGCCGGCGCATCCCGTCGTGATCACCTTCGACGACGGGTACGTCGACTACGCGACCGAGGCGCTGCCGGTGATGCGCGCCGCCGGCTACACGTCGACGGTGTACGTCATCAGCGGCATGGTGGGTGCGCCCGACCACATGGACGTCGGACTGCTGCAGTCGGTTGCGCACCGCGGGGCGGTGATCGGCGCCCATACCGTGCACCACGTCAACATGGCGGCGGCGTCCCCCGGGGTGCAGGCGAGCGAGGCGTCCGAGTCGCGCAGGTCGCTGCAGCAGTGGACCGGGCAGTCGGTCAGTGACTTCGCCTATCCCTTCGGCGCCTCCAGCGGCGCCGCCGAGACCGCCGTCGCCGGTGCCGGGTTCCGCGACGCGGTGATCGCCGGCGGCGGCGTGACCACACCGTCGTCCGACGCCTTCGCGCTGCCACGCGTGCACGCCGCCGGGTCGCTCGGGCCGTTCGCGGCATCGCTCGGCATCGGGCTGCCACCCGCCTCGGACGGCGCGTGGTGGTCGCGCCTGCACGCGGTCACCGGGCACCTGCTCAGCGGCGGCGGGGTGGGCATGGCGCCGTCGCCGGCAGGCGGCGGCTACGGCGCGGTGCGCTGGGACGGCCACGTCGACGCCTTCGGCGGCTTCCCCGCGGCGGGCTCGCCCGAGGGCCTGTTGCTCAACCGGCCCGTGGTGGGCCTGGCGGCGACGCCGGGTGCGGGGTACTGGGAGGTCGCCTCGGACGGCGGCATCTTCGGCTACGGCGACGCCGCGTTCCTCGGCTCGGCGGGGGCGATCCGGCTCAACAAGCCCGTGGTCGGCATGGCGGCGACCCGGAGCGGCCAGGGCTATTGGCTGGTCGCCGCCGACGGCGGCATCTTCACCTACGGCGACGCCGGCTTCCTCGGCTCGACCGGGGCGCTGCGGCTCAACAGGCCCGTGGTCGGCATGGCGGCGACCCCGAGCGGCCACGGCTACTGGCTGGTCGCCTCCGACGGCGGCATCTTCACCTTCGGCGACGCCGGCTTCTTCGGCTCGACCGGCGCGATGCGGCTCAACCAGCCCGTTGCCGGCATGGCCGCGACACCGAGCGGGCTGGGCTACTGGCTGGTCGCCTCGGACGGCGGCATCTTCAGCTTCGGCGACGCGGCCTTCCACGGCTCGGCCGGGGCGCTCCCCCTGGTGCGCCCGGTGGTCGGCATGGCGGCGACCCACGACGGTGGCGGCTACTGGCTGACGGCCTCCGACGGCGGCATCTTCACCTACGGCAATGCGCCGTTCCTGGGCTCTGCGGCGGGCTGACCCTGGCCGAGCCCGGCGGTTTGACTCGTCCGGCGGCGAGGCCATATGGTCGCGGGCAGATGGGAGCCGGTGCAGCTCGGAGAGGTCGCCAGGTGCCGGCCCGCGCTGCTCCTGCCGCGGTCGACAGCACGACGGCGGTGTCGCCCGTGCCGGCGGCGTCGCGGGCGCGACTGCGCCGCCCGCACATCTCGCGGTACGCCTCCTGGCTGCTCGCCATCACCGCGCTGGCCCTGCTGGTGCGCGTCGTCGTCCTGGGGCATCAGCCGCTCGCCGGCGACGAGGCCTTCACCGCGCTGGTGTCGCGGCGCAGCTGGCTCGACATGTTCGCCGTGGTGCGCAGCGACAGCGGGGCGCCGCTGCCGTACGTGCTCAGCCATCTCGCCACCTCGGTGTCGAACGACCCCGGCGCCCTCCGGTTTCCGTCAGCACTGGCCGGAACCGTGGCGGTGCCGCTGCTCGCCGCCGTGGGACGCCGCCTCGCCGACGACCGCGCCGCGCTCTGCGCAGCTCTCGCCGCGGCGGTGCTGCCGCCGCTGGTCGCCTCGTCGCGCGACGGGCGCATGTACGCGCTGGCCGGCACGCTGGTGCTGGCCATGGCGCTCACCGTCTGGCGCGCCGCCGAGCAGCCCACCCGCGGGCGCGTCATCGCGCACGCCTTGGTGGTGGCTGCCGCGGTCTTGAGCGACTACTTCGCCGTCTTCGCAGTGGTGGCCACGCTGCTGGGCGCCTGGCTGGTGCTGCGCGTCGACCGCCGCACCCTGGTGCGCCTGGCCGCGGCCGCGGGGGCGGGGTGCGCCGCGCTGGCGCTCTGGCTGCCGTTTGCGCGCGCCCAGCTCCACCACGCCGGCCAGCCCTTCTGGCTCGACGGCATGAGCCCGGGCGATCGCATCGGCGGCGTGCTCTCCGGGTTCCTCGGCGGCCCGCCGGTGGATCCGAGGCTGCCGTGGCACATCGAGGGCGTGATCCTGCAGGGACTGGCCATCGCCGGGACGGCGACGGCCGCCATGGCGGTGCTCTTCCCGCTGCCCTGGGACGCGGCGTGGCGGCGGCGCCGCCTTGCCTTCGTCGCCGCCTGCGGTCTGGGTGCCGCGCTGCTCATGGCCCTGGTCGGCGTGGCCCATCCGCTGCTCGACGCGCGCTACGTCAGCGTCGTCTGGGGGCCGCTCTTCGCGGTGGTGGGGCTTGGCCTGGCCCGCTTCGGTCGCGTCGTGTTCCTGCCCCTGCTGGGCATGGCGGCGTTCAGCACGGCGCTGATCGCGCTGCCGGCGCGCGCCGACGTCGCCGCCGCGGTGCAGCGCTCGCTGAGCGGCCCTGCCGCCAGCGGCGACCTTGTTCTGGCCAGCCCTGACACGTACCTGCTGGTCCTCGCCGCCGCACCACAGCAGGTGGCGGCGCGCACGCGGGTGGACACGGCGTCGCTGCCCTGGTACTTCGGCACCGCGGCGTACCCGACCCACGCCTACTTCAGCGGTGCCGTCCCGCCGGGAGCGGGGAGGGTCGAGGTGGTCACCCTCGGATACGAGGCGCAGCCGCGCCTGCCGGGCGAGGTCCGGCGCGCGCAGCAGTGCGCGGATATGGTCTGCGTCACGCTGTACTCACGGGCGGCCGGCTGACCCTTCAGTACTGCAAGGCGGGTCACCGCCCCGGTGCGGCGGCGGTAGGTTGGGGCAGACCGTCCGTGTCACGAGGAGGCGCAGCGTCACCATGCCTGCGAAGTTGAACCAGAGGGGGTTCGACCACGCTCGGACGCTGGTGGAGGCCGGCCGCTTCGTCTTCGACGAACGAGACGACTGGAGCGAGCACCAGCCCACCGCCGCCCAGGAGAACGAGTTCATCGAGGCGCACGGCTGGGGCGCCTACGGCGAGTGGCACCTGGGCATCGACCCCGACGCATCGCCGGAGACCAAGGCGCACTGGAAGTTCCCCTACGGCGACTTCGACAAGGTGCACCGCTGCGGCCTGCTCGCCGCCGAATCGCGCGCCGGCCAGCGCAAGTACGCCGACATCGAGCGTGCCGCCGCCCACCTGCACGGCATGATCGAGGGGGCCAGAACCGCCAAACCGCGCAGTTAGCCGCGGCGTCGCCGCCCTGACCCGAGCAGCGTCGCAATCACTGCGCACCCCGCCGCCACCGGAGCGCCCCCAGCACCGCTATGACAACTGCGCCGAGCGCAAGCGATGGCGCCAGGCCGCCCGGTGGGGCGGCCGCCGTATTCGGCAGCGTCCCCGCCGCTGGACCGCCGGCACTCGGGCCGCCGCCAGCGCGGGGATTTGGCGCCGGCTGCGTGAGGTTGGACGGCTGGGTCAATGGCGGCCCCGGCAACGGCGGACACCCCGACACCGGCCCGGTGAGATCCGGCACACCGCAGAGATTGCCGCTGATGCCGTTGGGCTGCTGCCCCTCGATCTGCGCCGCAGCGTCGCCAGCATTCGCGCTCACCGCGGCGCCCGGCCCCGCCTGCCCATACCGGAGCAGAAACGGCAGATACACATCCACAGCCGCACTGGAAACGCGCAGATCGTTGTGATATGTGTGCGGCATGGTCCGGTTGTCCGCCCCCTTGAGCGCCGGCGAGGGAAAGAGATCGGGGGTGCTGAAGAACGGATCCGCGGAATCGGTGCCGTTGAACACCGTCATCCACCGCGTCGGCCCGTACGTCTCCCGCGTCCCGCCGGGCCCGTTGAGCTGGTCAAGCCACGCCGTCCCCGGCCCGATCTCGTTGCACCCGTAGTAGCTGCTCTGCAGGCCGCTGCACACGCTCGTTCCGTGGTTGGCCCCGGCGATGCCCACGAAGCCCACGATGTCGCTGGCCAGCGAGGGATACAGAGACATCAGCTTGCGCGTGATGGTCACCCCCAGCGAGTGGGCGACGATGTCCACCTGCACCGACCCGGTGTACCACTGCACCGCCTCGATGAAGCGGCAGAGGTCCGGCACCTCGTCGTCGTCCGCGGCGCCCTTGCCGCCGTTGCCGAGCGTGTTGGGATTCTGCTGCACGTACGCCTGGTCGAGCACCGTCGGCGCCACGCCCGCCGGCGCGCCCGCGTAGAAGTTGGCCAGCCCGTTGTAGGAGAGGGCGTACATCTCCTGCATGGTGTACCCGGCGTCGTTCTGGAACTGCAGCATGACGTCGAGCCAGTTCTGCGCGTCCGCCTGGTTGCCGTGCACGAAGATCACCGGCGTGTGATGCAGGGTCGCGTTCCGAACCACGCCGCCGAAGCCCCCCATGGGCAATCCGTAGACGTCGTCGCCGAACCTCGGGAAGTCCCTGGCGAAGTAGCTCGGCCCGGCGAAGGTGTTGGGGTTGTGGCCGCCGGTGGGTTGGTTGGGGTCGGCCGTCGAGGGTCCGCACACCGGCGTGCCGGGCAGATGCGGTGGCTGCTCCAGCGCCGCCGGCACGGCACCGGCACCGCGCGGCAGCAGCGACGCCCCGCCGAGCACGCCGACGCACACCGCCACGGCGGCGCGTCGCGCGCGCTGCATCAGTGGGCCAGCCATCCCGCGTCGAGGCTGAGCACGCCGCCGGTCATCGACCACGCACCCCTGCCGCAGAGGAACTCGACCGACTCGGCGATCTGCTCGGGCTCGATGAGGCGGCGCACCGCGTTGCGGGTGAGCAGCACCTTCTCCAGCACCTCGTCCTCGGCCATGTCATGGATGCGCGCCTGGTCGGCGATCTGCCCCTCGACCAGCGGGGAGCGCACGTAGGACGGACACACCGCGTGCACGGTGACGTCCGGGCAGCGCGCCGCCGCCTCCAGGGCCACCGTCTTGGTGAGGCCGACGATGCCGTGCTTGGCGGAGACGTACGCCGACTTGTACGGGGAGGCGACCAGCCCGTGCACCGACGCGATGTTGACGATGCGGCCCCAGCCGCGTTCGTACATGCCCGGCAGCAGGCGGCGGATGAGCACGAAGGGCGAGGTGAGCATCACCTCCAGCAGCAGCGCCCAGCGCGCCTCGTCGAACTGCTCGACGGCGCTGACGTGCTGCAGCCCGGCGTTGTTGACGAGGATGTCCACATCTCCGACCTCGTCGGCGAGGTGGTGCACCTCGGCACGGACGCCGAGGTCGGCTGCGACCGCGACGCCTCCCGGCACCGATGCGGTGGCGCCGTCCAGCCGCTCACCGGGCAGGTCGGTGAGCACCACCCTGGCGCCGCGCGAGCCGAGATGGCGCGCCACGGCCAGGCCGATGCCCGAGGCGGCGCCCGTGACCAGGGCGCGGCGCCCATCGACCGGGGAGTGTCCGCTGGTGTCGACGTGCCCGTTGGAGCCGCTCATGACAGGAACTCCAGCACCGCCGAGGCGGTGCCGGGATGGGCGATGACGCCGTAGTGGTTGGCGTCGACCTCGACCCAGCGCGCACCGGGGATCACCGCGGCCAGCCGGTCGCGGTCGGCCGCGGACACGATGTAGCCCGCGCCGGGGACGATGGGTCGCGCGGCGCGGACGAGGAGCACCGGGCACTGCACCCGCGCCCACACCTCGGCGATCCGCGGTGCCGCCTGTGCACCGTAGACGCCATCCTCCGCCGTCGCCTGGCGCGACGTCCGCGCGATCACGCCGCCACCGGGCGCGTCCTCCAGCTCGTACTCGTAGTGCCGCTGCCAGAGGCCGCCCCACTCCTCGATGGCCGCCGAGGCGCGCACCGTGGCGACGTACGACGCGGCGTCGGGGTACACCACGCCGAGCCGCTGCGACGCGGCCACGATGGGCGGCAACGAGTCCGGCTCGGGAAGGCCGAGCGCATCGACGGTGACCAGCCGGCGCACGCGGTCGGGGACGTCGGCGGCCAGCTGCAGCGCGACGAAGCCGCCCATCGAGTGCCCGACGACATCGAAGCGCGACACGCCGAGCGCGTCGGCGAGATGGGCGAGGTCACGCGCGTGCGCGGGCCAGCCGTACGTGCCGGGTGGCGTCGTCTCGCTGTGGCCGCGGCCGCGCAGGTCGACGGTGACCACCTGCATCCCGGCCACGGCGAGCGCCGGTGCCAGCGCGTCGAAGCTGCGCAGGTTGGCGGTGATGCCCGGGACGCCGATCACCAGCGGCGCTCCATGCGGGCCGCGGCGCTCCGCGTGAAGACGCCCACCGGGCAAGGCGAGATCGAGGACCTCGACGGTCTCGCCGCTGTCGATCACTGCTCCACCTCCAGCAGGCGGCGCACCTTGAGCGCGAGCAGCAGCGTGGTGGCACGCTCGCCGTCGGCGAGGGTCAGCCCGCACACGGCGCGCAGCTCGCGCAGCCGGTACTTGACGGTGTTGAGGTGCACGCCGAGCTGCGCGGCGGCCTCCTTGGTGCGGCCCTGGCGGACGATGTACGCCTCCAGGGTGGGCAGCACCCAGGGCCGGTCGACCAGCTCGCCGAGCGGCTCCAGGGCGGTGGCCACGAAGCGGCGCGCCTGCTCGGGCCGTGCCAGCAGGGCGATGAACGGCGCCATCTCCTGGAAGTCGTAGACGTGCGCCACTCCAGCCTGCAGCACCGGTCCGGCGCGCAGCGACTCCATCGCCTCGCTGTAGCTGCCGCGCGTCTCGCGGGCGCCGCGCGCCGTGCCGCCCGCGGCGACGGCGAGGATGCCGTCGGTGTGCAGCAGTCCCGCGAGGCGGCGCATCAGCTGGGCACGCGTCGCACCTGCGGGCACCGGCACCGCTGCGATGACGCCGCGATGGCGCACCGTCCAGAGCAGCGCTCCCGCGTGCTCCTCGAGCGCGGCGCCGATACGCTCCAGCCGCGACAGCGGCAGGTCGTCGGCGACGCGCGCCACCACGACCACGTGCGGTGCGTCGAGCTCCTCCGGACCGTCCGCATCGGTGACCGGCCCGGCCAGGACCACGTTGAGCAGCGCGGACCGGCGGTGCTCGCGCTGCAACGCGACGTGGGCCATCTCGTCGAGGTACACCGCCGCCACCTCGGTGTTCATGCGGTCGGCGAAGTCGAGCGCCCATTCGGCGATCTGCGGCATCGCCGCCTGCAACGAGTGGCTCTGCCATTCCGGCGCACTGACCAGCTCACGCCACATCACCCGCACCCCCACGCGGTAGGCGCGCAACATCGAGTGCAGGTCGACGCCCTGGGCGGCGCGGCGGCGGGCGCCCTCCAGCATCGGGGCGAGCCGCTCGGCACTGACCGGGTCCCCGGTCGACATCACCTCCAGCCAGGCGCGCACCATCGCCGCCGACACGGCGAGCACGTCGTCGCCGAGGACGGGGTCCTCGATGTCGGCGTAGGCGGGAATCTCGGCGCGGTAGGCGGCGAACATGGCCCCCGCGATGCGGTCGCACTCGGAGGCGCGGCGCTCGGCGATCTCGCGCAGCATGCGGGCGGCGCGAGGCGAGGCCACCGTGCGCAGGCGGTCGCCGGCGTCGGTAGAGGGCACGGCGTCGATGATTGCAGTCATCCGGCTGCCACTTCGTGCGACTGCACGGCGGCGCTCAACCCCCGGCCGAGCAGGCGTCCCACGCCGAGGTGGTCGGCGACGCGCTCCTGGTCGAGCGTCGCCACCGGCCCGGCGTAGACGATGCGGCCGCGCTGCATGATGTTGGCGGTGCTCACCAGGCGCAGCCCGAAGGTGACGTTCTGCTCCACCACGAGCATGGTCACGCCGCTGCGGTTGACCTCGCGCAGCGTCTCGAAGAGCTCCTCGACGGTCTTGGGGGCAAGGCCCGCGCTGGGCTCGTCGACGAGCACGATGCGCGGATCGGACACCAGCGCGCGGGCCACCGCCAGCGATGCCTGCTGTCCACCCGACATGCTGCCTGCCAGCTGCCTGCGGCGCTCAGCGAGGATGGGGAAGCGATCGAGGGTGCGCTGCAGCGCCTCCTCGTAGCGACGGCGGTCGCGGCGGCGCAGGCGGTACCCGCCCAGGCGCAGGTTCTGCTCCACGCTGAGACCGGGAAACACCTGCCGCCCCTGGGGGACGTGGGCCATGCCCAGGGCGACGCGGTCCTCGGGCGCGGTGGCGGTGATGTTGCGGCCGTCCATGGCCACATCACCGGCGCGGGCGGGCACGATACCGGCCACCACCTTCATGGTGACGCTCTTGCCGGCGCCGTTGAGACCGAAGATGCCGGCGATCTCGCCCTCCCGCACCTGCAGCGAGACGCCGTGCAGGACCGTCTGCGAACCGAAGCCCGCGCGCACGTTGCGCAGCTCGAGGAGCACGCCGGCGCTCATGCGGGGACCGCCTCGCCGAAGTAGGCGCCGATCACCTCGGGGCGGCGCGCGATCGTCTCGGTGGGGCCGCTGGCCAGCACCGCGCCGGAGTTGAGCACGTAGATCTCGTCGCAGACGTCGAGCACCAGGGGGATGTTGTGCTCGATGATCAGCACCGTGCGCGCCTGCTCGTCGCGCAGTTCGCGCAGGCGCACGGCGAGGTTCTCGGCGGCACCCGGCGACATGCCCGCGGACGGCTCGTCGAGCATCAGCAGCTCGGGATCGGTGACCAGCAGGCAGCCGAGCTCGACGATGCGCTGCTGCCCGTGCGACAGGCTGCGCACCGGCGTGCCGGTGAAGCGCTCGAAGCCGAGGGCGGCGATGGCCTGGTGCGCGCGCTCGATCAGCTCGCGCTCGACCCGCGCGGCCTTGGGCAGGAACGCCAGCGCCGAGCCGATGTCGTAGCCGCCCAGCAGGTGCTGGGCGAGCAGCATGTTGTCGAGCACGGTCATGCTCTTGGCCAGGCCGATGAGCTGGAAGCTGCGGCTCATGCCCAGCGCGGCGCGGCGGTGCGGCGGCAGTGCGCTGACGTCCTGCGCCATGAAGGTGATCTCGCCGCGCTGCGGACGGATGTGTCCGCTGAGGGCGTTGAACAGGGTCGTCTTGCCGGCGCCGTTGGGACCGATGAGGCCGACGATGCGGCCGCGGGGCACGTCGAGCGAGACGTCGTCGACCGCCTGCAGCCCGCCGAAGCGGACGCTCACGTTGCGGGCGCTGAGCACGACCTCGCCGGCGACCTCGGGGCGGGGCGGCAACGTCGACGGGCGTGGCAACGCGGGCAGCTTGGGCAGGCGGCCCTGCTCGTCGATGTCGTCGAGGTCGTCGTCGAGCGCCGGTGTTGCCCTGCGCTCGCGGCGCATGGCGCGCTGCTCGCGCATCTCCTGCACCATGCCGGCGATCCCGTCGGGATGCCGGGCCACGGTGTACATCAGCAGCGCGGCACCGATGGGCACCTGGTAGCCGGCGAACCACGACGGCATGATCGCGGGAAACACCTGGAAGAAGAAGGCTGCCGCGACCACGCCGACGCGGCTGCCCAGCCCGCCGACCACCACCATGATCACCAGTTGCAGCGACAGCTCGTACGAGAACGGGTCGCTGTTGGCCTGGCCGATGGTGTGGCCGTAGAAGGCGCCGGCGATGCCGGTGAGCGCGCCGGAGATGACGAATGCGGTCAGCTTGTAGGTGACCACGTTGACCGCGAACGACTGGGCCACGCCCTCGTCCTCGCGGATGGCCCGAAAGGCGCGGCCAACCTTGCTGCGCATCAGGTTGCTGTCGAGCAGCCAGATCAGCAGCAGCGCGACCAGCAGCACCGCCAGCCAGTCGGCGTTGTCGATGAGCTGCAGGTCGCCGGCGAGGCGGCGGGGCAGCACCACCCCCGCGTTGCCGCCGCTGATCCAGGGAATGCGCAGGATGGAGAGCTGGAGGGCCACGCCGAAGGCGATCGTGGTGATGGCCAGGTAGAGCCCACGCAGGCGCAGCGCCGGAATGCCCAGCAGCAGCGCCACGATGCCGCCGAACAGCGCGGCGGCGGGCACGCCGATCGCCATGGGCAGCCCGTAGCGTCCCACCATGATGCCGCTGGCGAAGGCACCGATGCCCAGGAAGGCGGCGTGTCCCAGCGACATCTGTCCCGCGTAGCCGGTCAGCACGTTGAGCGCCAGCGCGGCCATGGCCAGGCAGGCGGCGACGTCGAGCGTCTGCGCCTGGCCGGAGGTGAAGAGGTGGGGCATGGCGCGCTCGGTGATCGGCGGCAGCGCGGCCAGCAGCACCGCCCACAGCGCGATGTTGGCCCGGCGCGGCGTCAGCACCCGGTTCCACAGCGCCTGCAGCGCCGCGGCGCGTGTGTCCCGCGGCGTGCCCGCGTCGTTCTGGGGCGTCGAGGCCAGCGCGGTCATGCGGCTGCTCCCCGACCCAGCAGTCCCTGCGGCCGCACCAGCAGTACCACCAGGATCACCGCGAAGATGGCGATGCTCTGCGCACCGGGGATGGTGGCGCTGAGGTTGCTGGAGATGACGACGTACTTGGTCACCGCCTCCAGCACGCCGATGGCGATGCCCCCGATGAAGGCGCCGGTCAGGCTGGTCATGCCGCCGAGCAGCGCACCCGCCAGCGAGGCGACGAACAGCGGCGCACCGATGACGCCCGGCGTGAACACACCCAGCGACGGCGCGATGAACAGCGCGGCCAGCGCGCTGAGCGCTCCCGACACGCCCCAGGTGAACGCGCTGACGCGCGACAGGCGAACCCCGACGAGCCGCACCGCGATGGGATCCTCGGCAGCGGCGAGCACGCCGAGGCCGAAGTCGGTGCGGCGCAGGAACATGGCGAGAGCGACGCCGATCACCGCCACCGCGCCGAGCGAGATGAGCTGCGTGGGGCTGACGTAGAAGCCGGCGATGTGCACACCGAGCCCCTCGATGGGCGGCGGCAGGACCCGCGGAGTCGGTCCGAACTGGAGCAGCTCCAGGGACAGAAGCAAGGTGAGCAACCCGATGGTGGCGACGGCGACACTGAGCCGCGGCGCGCTGCCCATCGGACGCACGATCACGCGCTCGAACACCATGGCGATGGCTGCGCCGAGCAGCAGCGCGCACGCGGCACCGACGATCCAGGGCAGGTTGTGCTGGGCGACCAGCCAGTAGGCGAGGAACAGGCTGACCGTGCCGATCTCCGCCTGGGCGAAGTTGAGCACCCGCGAGCCCTTGTAGACGAGGACGAGCCCGAGGGCGAGCAGTCCGTACATGCCGCCCTGGACGACGCCGATGACCAGCGCGGTGCTCATGCGATGCGACTCACAGCCTGTCGACGCAGCGGCGGACCGGCAGCCACTCGGCGCCGCTGCCGAACGTCGCCGTCTTCCAGGTCTCCATCAGGTAGCCGCCGTGGTGCGGGTCGCCGCGGCTGAAGTCGACGTCGCAGTTGGGTGACACCGTCTTGTGGTACCCGCTCAGCATGATCCCGGCGAGCTTGTTGCGCGTGCAGTCGCGCCCGCAGGCCTGCAGCAGGTCGCCGAGCCCCTTGAACTCCGTCCAGGCCAGGAAGAGCAGGTCTCCGCCCGGCCCGTTGAGATGGGCCTGCGAGTCGTACTTCGCGTACTCGCGCTCGAACTCGTGGATGTCGGTGGCGTACGCCGCGTAGGGACCGCTGTAGTCGCCGAAGGTGTACGCGGGCCAGGCGGCCACGCCCTCGATCGGCGGGTTGGTCGCGTCGTCCTGGGTGAGCCCCTGCAGGGTGATGTTGAAGGGGAAGACCATCCAGGTCACGTTCTTGTAGTTCTGGCTGCGCGCCTGCTTGATCATCTCGGTGGCTGCCAGCGCGTTCTCCCAGGCCCAGGCAACCTGCACGCCCTGCGCCTGGAGCTGGGCGATCTCCGACGAGTAACTGCCCTGGTTGGCCTGAACCGGGATCTCCGGGCCCAGCATCGAGCCGAAGCCGTGCGACTTGAGGTAGTTGTCGAAGGCGAGGCGCCCCGGGTCCCACTGGTCGCTCTGCCGGTAGAGGATCCCCACCTTCTGGCCGGGATGGTTCTTGATCACCATCTGCGCGAACATCTGGCCGAGCGCCTCGACGCTGGGCAGGGCGCTGAAGCTGTAGCGCTGTCCGCCGGTGCCGACCAGCGTGGCGTCGTGGTGGATGTAGAGCTCGTGGTGCTGCTCCGCCCAGACGCGCACCGCGGGGATCTGGTCGAAGCCGATGCCGCCGACCAGCAGCGCGGGGTTCTCGTCGTAGCAGCTCTGCGCCGCCTGCACTGCCTGGCCGGGCTGGTAGCCGTCGTCCTTGAAGTCGATGGTGACCTTGCGACCGTTGATGCCGCCGTTGTCGTTGACGTTCTGCCAGAACACCTGGAAGTCGCTGACCTTGGTGTCGAAGGCGTTGCCGAAGGTGAGCGCGGCGTGGCCGCAGAGGTGGATCTCGCTGTCGGTGATGCCGATGCGGTCCTCGGCGGGCGAGAACAGCTGAGCGACCGGTGGCCCGCCGTTGGCGGGAACGAAGAGCGGCACGCCGTTGATGTTCTGCACGGTGCCCGGTGTGCTCGTGGGCGCCACGCCACTCGGGGCGGCGCCGGTGGTGTTCGACGTCGCGGCGGCTGCAGGTGTGCTCCCCGCTGCCGCGCTTGCCGTGGCTGCCGCGCCGCCGCCTCCGGCCGCCGGTGTCGACTGGGGCGCCGCCGCGGTGGCCGGGGTGCGGCTCTCCAGGTGGGTCGACGTGGAGCCGACCACGCCCGCGTAGGCGCTGTAGGTGGTACACCACGCCAGGGCAACGGCGCTCACCGCGAAGGCGCGCGGGTGCAGCCTCACCTGGGCGAGCATGCCGGGGCGGAAGGCGCCCGCCGCCTGCGCTGTGACCAGCGGCCTGGCCAGCAGCACGGCGCCGAGCAGCAGGCCGCCGAGCAGCACCAGCGGCCAGTGCGCAGCCAGAGCGTCGGTGGTGGTGACGGCGATGGAGTCGGCGCCCGGCGGGGCGGTGCCGGTCGAGGCCGGTGCCGCGCCCGGGGTGGGGGAGGAGGTGGCGGAAGGGGCCGGTGTCGCCGAGGGCGCCGGCGTGCTGGCGCCGGATTGCGCCGGGGGCAGGTAGCCTGTCGCGCCGCCACCGCTGTGGATCACCGTGCCGGCCGTGGAGTCCGGGGTCGCGCGCGCCGCCGCTGTCGCCGTGCCCGGTGCGGTTGCCGCCGTGTAGTCGACGGTCGCCGTGGTCAGGCTGACGCTGAAGCCGACCGACCAGGCGTCGGTCGGTCCGTTGGCGATGGGACGGATCTCCGCGCCGGTGTTGTGCGCCTGCCACCTGCGCAGCAGCGGGGCGAGGTCGAACGTCCAGCTCCCGTCGGCCTGTGCCTTGCCCACGGAGGTTGCTGCTGGGCAGTCGGCCGCCGGCGGGTTCTTGGGATCAAAGGCAGCCGGCAGCTCGGTGGTGAGCAGGCAGGCCTCCAGAATGGCGGCGCCCGCGTTGACGTTGTCCTGCGTGGTCGCGTCTCGGTGCAGGGTGAGCGTGCCGCCGGTGAACGTCGCACCCGGGGGCAGCGCCTCCAGCTCGAGGTGCACGTAGCTGTCGGCGATCTCGCTGCCGCCGCCGACGCCGACGTGCATCGCCGTCCTGTCGTTGTTGTACGGGTCGGTGTTCTGCGGCGTATTGACGCTGTAGTTCTGCCGGTCGACGGCGACCTGCGTGCTGGCCGCCCGTGCCACCACCGAGCCTCCTGCCACCACCGCCACCATGCCGGCCATGCCGGCCACGAAGGCCACCCCGGCGACCCGGCGCGGCGACACAGTCCTGTGCTGGCGAGACAAGCCCTTCCTCCAACCTTGGGTCCGGCGCCATGCCGGACGGTCACCAGTCTACGAAGCAGGACGGGCCGGAAACAGCGTCCATTGCACACATGGGCCCAGGGGGCGGCTTGTCCTCAGCGGACAAGCCACCCCTCAGCACAGGCGGACGACCTAGCCCAGCCAGGTGCGGATCTGCGAGACCGCGGCCGACTCCCAGCCGAGCAGGAGATGGTTGTCCCCCACCACCTCGGTCACCGACGTCGGGCCGCCGAAGCCGGTGGTGTCGTCGCAGGAGGCGAGGAACACCAGGCCGTCGCTGGGACCGCGGTTCTCGTTGACGAAGCCCGGCATGTTGGCCGTCCCGCCGCAGAGCAGGTAGGAGGACACGCCGCTCGGCACACCGGCGCTGCGCGTGCGCGCCACCAGCGACCCGTGGCTGATGGCGCTGTCGATCCCGTTGCCGGTGCTGACGAATCCCTGCCCGCCGTAGTACGTCGTGTACCAGTCCTGCTGGGTCTGGTCGACACCGTAGGTGCCGTCCCAGCGGGCGAGCATCTGCCGCTGCCCCAGGTAGGGATCGCTGCCGCCGGCGTTGTCTATGGACAGCTCGGGATGTGAGTACCAGACGCCGAAGCAGACGTACTGGTAGTGCGGCGAGGGACCGTTGAGCGCGCCGCCACACTCCGGGTAGATCAGCGCGTCGCCCGCGGTGCCGTGGCCGAAGACGTAGTCGAGGCCGCCGTTGGGCCCGCCGAGCAGCACCAGCTTGCGGACGTCGCCCTGGTAGGCGCGTCCCCATGTTGGTGCCACCCCTGACACATACATGCGCGCCGGGAAGGCGCCTTTGCTCCACGCGACCACGTCGACCTTGCTCTCGCCGGTGCGCTGGCGCACCACCTGGAGCGCGTCGGAGATGGTCTGCGCCTGCTGCAGGTTGTCGCCCTGCATGTTGGCGAAGTTCACGGCGAAGACCCTGTAGCCGCTGCCGTCGAGGTACTGCATCAGCCCGGTGTTGGGACACGACGTCGCGCCGCAGGTGCCCGCGCCGTTGAGGTTGGGGTCGGCGAACTCGCGGTCGACGTTGTCGTTGGCGCCCATCACCAGCAGCACCGGGACCGTTTTGGACCCGGTGCTCCAGTGGGGGGCGTAGTAGAGGAGGAACTGGCTGCCGGCCGGCTCGGCGCTGCCGAAGAAGGTGGCCCGCTGCCCGGTCTGGTCGTCGCGACCACCGGCGACGTACTGCTGTGCCGGCCAGCTCGGGTCGCTGTCGTTCCAGCGTTCGACTCTGGTCCAGCCGTACGACACGGACGTGAATGTCGCCTGCAGGGAGATGGTGCCGACGGCCTCGACCGCCGCCGTCCCGCGGCCCAGAGCCGCCACGGGCAGGGCGCTGAGCATGCAGGCCAGTAGGGCTGTGCGTCGTCGCGACAAGCTCATTCCTCCTCCAACCGTTTGCCCCTCCATGCCGGCCGCTCGCCGGCGGCAGCGTCAGTGTAGGAACAGGAACCGCAGCACACCACGGCCGTTGTGGACAGCCGTGGAGCGCCTCCCTGGCGGGTGCGGACAAGCCTGCCGTCGCGGCTGAGCGACTCGTCAGGAAGGCGCGCGCTCAGCGCCTCTTTCGGCCTGCCGGACCAAGCCCTAAGATGGGAATTCGCACACCCAGGTCGAGGATCGATCCGCCACCCGCTGACACACTGGCGCGCATGTCTCTCCTCCCCCCATGGCCCGCCCCGACTCCAGCCCGCGCACCGGAATCCCGAGCGCGGCGGCCGGCCGCGGCCGTCGAGCTGGCCGTGGTGCCGCCGGGCGACGACGGCAGCTCGCGCCTCCCCATGCCGCCGCCGCTGTGCGCCGCCATCCTCGACTCGTCGGCCGTCGGTCGTGCCGGCCTGCGCGCCGTCACCACCCATGACGGCTGGACGGTGCACTCCTGCAGCACCATCGCCGAGGTGGTGGAGGTGGCGGCCGGCGGCGAGCTGGACGTCGTGGTGCTGAGCTACGCCGACGTGCCGCAGCCGGAGACCGGCCTGCCGCGCCTGGTGATGGCCGTCGAGGCCCCGGTGGTCGTCCTCGCCGAGGGCCAGGAGGCGCTGAAGAGCGCGCTGCGCCAGGGCGCCGCCCTGGCCGTGGCCAGGCCCTTCGACCACGAGGTGCTGCTGCTCTCCATCCGTGCCCTGCTGCGCAGCGTTCCGCTGGCGCCCGTGCTGGCCCACGTCGTCCGGCTCGGCGACCTGAGCGTCCACGTCGCCGACCACACCATCGACCGGGAGGGGCGGCGCCAGGTGCTCAGTGCCACCGAGTGGATGCTGCTCGCCTTCCTCATGGCCCACCCGGGGCGCGTCTTCTCGCGCGACGAGGTCGTCGAGGGACTCTGGGGGGGCGACCTGACCGGCCGCCACGCCGAGGTGGAGCTGTACGTGTCGCGGCTGCGCAAGAAGGTGGAGCGCAACCCGCGCAAGCCGCTGATCGTCGAGACCGTCCGCCATCTCGGCTATCGCCTCGGTGTCAAGCCGATGACCGTTCGCCGGGGCGGGCCCCGGCAGTCGACGGCGGCGCAGGGCGAGCCCGGCCCGCAGCTGCACGCCGGCGCCGGTTCATTACGCGCGTCCGACGCATTCGAAGTGATCCGCCACCGCGTCGGCGTCGATGGATCACGCCACGTTCCCGACGTGGTGCGCTTGCGCTGAACGAACGGTGTCGCGCCGGCGCGACGCATGTGGGCGATCTGCAGAGTGCGTGTCAGCTCAGGGTGAGTTAGAGTCGCGCCGACGCACGCGCCGGAATCACCTGGACACGCCACATGCCCCCCTTCCTCCGTCGCTCCGTGCCGCCGCTCGTCGCTCTGCTGGTCGTCCTCGCCCTCCTGCCCGCGACTCCGCTGCGCGCCGCGGCCGCCGGATCGACGGTGAGCTGGCCGCCGGGCCAGGCGCTGCCGCGCTTCGCCGCTCCGCAGAGTCTCGACGTCGTCGACATGGCGTCGCCCTCGTGCGGCTGCAGCAGCGACGACGCGCTGATGCTGTCGACGCTGCAGGGGGTGGTCAACCGCACCCTGCCGCGCGTCTACGTCCTGCAGTTCGGCGACGAGACGCCGGCGAGCAGCGACAGATGGCTGAACGGCAGCGGCGTCCCCTACGCGGTGACCACCGAGTCGGCGGTGATCACCAAGTACCGCAGCGAGATCGCCGGCGTCATCGAGTACGACCCCAACGTGCCCGATACCGTCAACGTCGCCACCGCCATGGCCGGCTTGCAGGGCGCCGTGGCGGCGAGTCCCGGCCTGGCGGCGACGCTGAATTCGCAGTACGGTTTGCCCATTCTCGCCGACCTCGGCGCCTACCACTTCGGCAGCGGCTACGACGCCTACGCGTGGGCGCTCGGCAACGTCTGGCCGCAGACCACGCATCGCATGCTGACCGCGGTACCCGGTGCACCGTCGAGCCTGCTGCGCGACTACGCCGTCGCCAACCAGGCGATGGTCGTCTGGCTCGACCCCACCAACCCGCAGCAGGCGGGGCTGCTCGACGCGTATCTCAACGGCATGCCGCCGAATTCGCCGTACCTGGGCTGGTTTCCCAACAACGGCGGCAACGGTGGTGAGCAGGCGGGCGTGGCCCAGCTCTCGCGCCACGCGGTGTACACGGTGGCGGCCGATCTCTTCGCCAACATGACCGTGTACAGCGGCATCGCCGCGCCGTCGACGCCGCCGCCCAACGCGCCGGTGCCGCCGCTGGAGAGCCGCATCTACGTCACCCTCACCATCACCGACGGGGACAACCTGCAGTACGCGCAGCACGCCATGCGGGCGATGTGGGAGGACCCCAACCGCGGCGCGGTGCCGCTGAACTGGAGCACCCAACCGCTGCTCGTCGACGCGGCGCCGAGCATCCTCCACTACTACCAGTCCACCGCGTCGGGCAACGACTGGCTCACCGGCGGTCCGTCCGGCGCCGGCTACATGTTCACCGACGCCTGGCCCGGTGGCGCCTATGGCGCCTACACGGCGCAGACCGGCAACTACCTGCGCGCCGCCGGCCTCGGCCAGACCTACGTGTACAGCAGCCCGCAGCGCCAGGGCGTGTACCGCGGCGACGTCGCCCAAGCGTACGCGCAGAACGCGCGGCCGCAGGGCGTGATGCTCGGCGACAACGCGCTGCCCTGGAACGACGTCATCGACGGGGTGCCGGTCGTCAACGGTCCGCTGGTCTGCGGCAACAACATCGCGGGGACGATCAGCCGGCTGTCCGCGGGATGGAACGGTGTCACGCCGCTGTTCCTGTCGATCGGGGTGATCCCCTGGTGCGCGGGGCTCGGCGACGTTGTCAACACGGTGCGCGGACTCGACGGCCGCTACGCTGTGGTGCGCGCCGACCAGCTGCTCGGCCTGGTGCACGAGTCGGTGAGCGGCGGGTACTGGATGAACGCCACCGACGGCGGCATCTTCTCCTTCGGTGGCGCGCCGTTCTACGGCAGTACCGGCAACCTGCGGCTCAACGCGCCCATGGTGGGCATGTCGCCGACGCCGCACAACGGCGGGTACTGGATGGTGGCCGCCGACGGCGGCGTGTTCTCCTTCGGCAACGCGCGCTTCCACGGCAGCATGGGCGGGCGCAGGCTCGCCGCTCCCGTGGTGGGCATGACGACCACCGCGGGCGGGCTGGGCTACTGGCTTGTTGCCAGCGATGGCGGCATCTTCTCCTTCGGCGACGCCGCCTTCCATGGCAGCACCGGGGCGATCCGACTCAACCAGCCGGTCGTTGGCATGGCGGCGACGCCCTCCGGCGACGGGTACTGGATGGTCGCCAGCGACGGCGGCATCTTCTCCTTCGGCGACGCGCAGTTCTTCGGCAGCACGGGGGCGATGCGGCTCAACAAGCCCGTCGTGGGCATGGCGCCGACGCCCTCCGGGCAGGGCTACTGGCTTGTTGCCAGTGATGGCGGCATCTTCTCCTTCGGCGACGCGGCGTTCCACGGCAGCACCGGGGCGATCCGGCTCAACCGCCCCGTGGTGGGCATGTCGTCCACGCCCGACGGCGGCGGCTACTGGCTGGTGGCCAGCGACGGGGGCATCTTCTCCTTCGGCAACGCGCGCTTCAACGGCAGCACCGGCAACATGCGCCTCAACGCGCCGGTCGTGGGGATGGCCGGGATCGGCTGAGGTCCTGTCGATGAGTTGGGCGTGCGGGAAACGTCCCTACAGCGTGGATTCGCGCACTGGAGGTTGTCGCATGCCTGATTCGCTGACGGGGGAGGGGCTGGCCCGGGTGAGCGAGGCGGTGGCGGCGCACGTCGGCGACGACAAGGTGCCCGGCCTGGTCGCCCTGGTCGCCCGGCACGACCAGGTCCACGTCGACGTGGCGGGCTCGCTGTCGATCGGCGGTCCGGCGGTGCAGCGCGACTCGCTGTTCCGCCTCTCGTCGACCACCAAGCCGGTGACCGGCGCGGCGACGCTGGCGCTGGTGGAGGAGGGCCTGCTCGCCCTGGACGAGCCCATCGACCGCCTGCTTCCCGAGATGGCCAACCGTCGCGTGCTGCGCCGCATGGACGGGCCGCTCGACGACACGGTTCCCGCCGGCCGCGCCATCACGGTGCGTGACCTGCTGACCTTCACCGGCGGCTTCGGCATGATCATGGACATGTTCATGTCGCCGCAGCCATGGCCGGTGGTGGCGGCGACCGCGGAGCTGCACCTGGCGACAATCGGGCCGCCCATGCCCGACGAGCAACCCGACGCGGACACCTGGATCGCGGCGCTGGGCTCCCTGCCACTGCTGGCCCAGCCCGGCGAGCGCTGGCTCTACAACACCGGGGCCACCGTGCTCGGCGTGCTGCTCTCGCGCGCCGCCGGCATGCCGTTCGCCGATGTGCTGCGCACGCGCGTGTTCGAGCCGCTGGGCATGCGCGACACCGCATTCTTCGCCCGCGACACATCGCGACTCGCCACCGCGTACCAGCACACTCCCGACGGCCTGCAGGTGGTGGACGCACCCGACGGCCAGTGGAGCCATACGCCCGCGCTCGGCGACGGTGCCGCCGGGCTGGTGTCGACCGCGGACGACATGCTCGCCTTGGCGCAGATGCTGTTGCGCGGCGGCTCGCCACTGCTGTCCGCGGGCGCGGTCGCCGCGATGACCACCGACCAGCTGAGTGCTTCGCAGCGTGCCGGCGGCACGGGCTTCCTGGAGGACGGCGTGAGCTGGGGTTTCTGCCAGTCGGTCGTCATCGCCGGCCCGCGCGCCGGCGCCTTCGGCTGGGCCGGCGGTCTCGGCACCACGTGGCTCGTCGACCCGCACCGCGACCTCGTCGTGATCGTGATGTCGCAGCGGATGTTCGACACCGCCGGCGCGCCGCAGGTCCATCTCGATATCCAGGCGGCCGCGTACTCGGCGCTGCCCTGACGGCTCCCGCCGGCGCCGATGCTGACCGGATGGTCGGCTGCGCTCAGGTCCAGCCGGTGATGCGGCGCAGCCAGGACCGGAAGGCGCGCGCGAATGCGGCCTGGAAGGCCCGCAGGGTGGGCATCCCGGCCGGAGGCGGCGCCAGCGACCGGGCGGTGAGCATGCCGGTCACGGCGACGACGAGTGCCAGCACCGCGTCGCCGTCGACGGTCGTGCCGCGGAGATGGTGCGCGAGCACGTCCTCGGCGGCCGGCCCGCCCTGCACCTCCACCGTTGGCGCAAAGAAGACGGCGTCGATCCAGGGTGCGCCACGTCGCGCCCATGGCCAGTCGACCACCCATGCCGTCCGTTCGTCGACGAGCAGGTTGTCCCAGCGAATGTCGAGATGGACGAGGGCGTCGCCGTCGACCGCCTCAGCCACATTGCGCTCCAGCTCCGACATTCGCTCGGCATGCCGTCGTGACCACGCGTCCAGCCCGCGCGGCGGTTCCGAGGCAAGAGACGCCCACGAGCACCAGCGCGACCGGATCCACTCGCCCGCGCCCGTGTCGGCCGCCAGCCAGGCCGGCGCCGGGGTTTCTGCCAGCGCTCGGAGTGCCGCCATCGCGCGGTCGAGCTCGTCCCGTCGCCACGGAAGTGCGGCGTGCACGGCCTGCAGCTCTTCGAACATCAGCAGCACCCAGCCGTCGGCCCCCTCGTCGAGCCACCACAGGAGCCGGGGTACCGGTAGACCGCGAGGAAGCGAGCGAACCACGCTGATCTCGCGCCGGTAGATGCCCAGGGTGTCCGGGTTCGCGCCCGCGTGGACCGCCTTGACGAAAGCCCTGGCACCGGTGGCCGTTCGCACCCGGGCGGCCACGGCGGGCGAGAATCCCTCGGGTTGGGTGATCGCCTCGACCACCGGTCCCCCCAGCCGCTCGCCGACCGCGTCGCGGATTCGCCCCGGCAGTGCGGACCACTCCAGGCGCGCTCCGCGAGCGGGCGGCGGGGCACCGCTCACGCCGGGATCCTCGCGACCACGATCGCATTGTGCCGCGAACCCGGCGCCGGCCTCCCACTCCCACCGATTTGCGCCGAACCGATAGGCTCCCTATGATCCGGTCTCAGTTGGAGAGACCCGTGCGGCCCCCACGCTCGTCCGCACGGGCATCGTCCTCGATCCGCCTCCCGCCACCTCGGAGGAATCGACCATGCAGCGTTCCCGTGTTCTCGTCTTCTCTGCGGTCGCCGGCCTCGCGGTCGCGGCGTGCGGCAGCGGAGGTGGCAACAACAGCACCGGCGGCTCACCATCGGCGTCGGCCGGCGCGGCCAAGCTCAGCGGCAACGTCACCGTCTGGGCGACCTGGTCGGGCACCGAGCAGAAGGACTTCCAGATGGTGCTCGACGGCTTCCAGACGGCGACCGGCGTCACCGGCCAGTTCCAGTCGAAGGGCGACCAGCTGCCCACCGTGCTGGGCACGGCCATCGCCGGCGGCAGCCCGCCCGACGTCGCCGTGCTGCCCCAGCCGGGCCTGCTCCACGACCTCGTCGCCAAGAACGCGCTGAAACCGCTCGACAGCATCGCCGGCTCGATCATGGGATCGGACTACTCGCCGGTGTGGAAGAACCTGGCCACCGACACCGGCAAGCTCTACGGCGTCTACTTCAAGGCGGCCAACAAGAGCACCGTCTGGTACAACGTCAAGACCTTCAAGGACGCCGGCATCACCTCGCCGCCGGCGACGTGGGACGAGCTGATGAAGGACGTCTCCACGCTGAAGCAGTTCGGCACCACCCCGTTCGCCATGTGCGGCGGTTCCGGCTGGACGCTGACCGACTGGTTCGAGAACATCTACCTGCGCACCGCCGGCGTCGACAAGTACAACGCGCTGGCCAAGCACTCGATCCCGTGGACCGACCCGTCGGTCGCCACCGCGCTGGGCCAGATGGCCAAGGTCTTCGACCCGACCAACATCGTCGGCGGCACCCAGGGCGCGGTGTCGACACCGTTCCCCGACTGCGTGAGCCAGGTGTTCGGCGCCAGTCCCAAGGCGGCCATGCTCTACGAGGGTGACTTCGTCGGCTCGGTGATCCCCACCGTGGGCAGCCTGCAGGCGGGCTCGGGCTTCGACTTCTTCCCCTTCCCGTCGATCAACGGCTCGCCGGCCGCGGTCTCCGGTGGCGGTGACGTCGCCGTGATGCTCAACGACACGCCGCAGGCGCAGGCGCTGATCAAGTACCTCGCCTCTCCGCAGGGCGGCGCCATCTGGGCGCACCTCGGCGGCTTCACCTCGCCCAACAACAAGGTGTCGACCTCGGTGTACCCGGACGCCATCTCCAGCAAGGCGGCCAAGGCGCTCATCGACGCCGGCAGCAACGTCGCCTTCGACATGAGCGACCAGGCACCCGCGGCGTTCGGCGGCACGGCGGGGTCCGGCGAGTGGGCCGACCTGCAGAACTTCGTGCGCAACACGTCGGACATCAGCGGGATCCAGGCCAAGCTGGAGGCAGACGCGCTGGCCGCGTACGGGCATTGATGCAGCTCGGCCGCTGACGCCATGGCCACCCTTCCCAGCATCGTCGAGCCGCGCGTGCGGCGGGTCCCGGACGTCGCCACCGGGGGCCCGCCGCGGCGCGGGCGTGGCCGCAACCTGCTCGCCGTCGGGCTCTTCATGGGCCCGGCGGCGATCCTGCTCGGCGCCATCGTGGTGTACCCGGCGCTGGCCACCATCGCACGCAGCCTCTACGACCGCAGCGGCGGCACCTTCGTCGGCACCGACAACTACCGCACGCTGTTCGGCAGCACCGAGATCCTCGTCGCCATCCGCAACAACGCCATCTGGGTCATCGTCTTTCCCGTCCTGGTCACCTTCATCGGCCTGGTCTTCGCTGTCCTCACCGAGCGGATTCTCTGGTCGACCGCGTTCAAGACCATCGTGTTCATGCCGATGGCGATCAGCCTGTTCGCCACCGGCGTGATCTGGCGCATCGTCTACGAGACCGACCCGCATCGCGGTGTCATCAACTCGGCGGTGGGCACCGTCGTCGACACCTTCCACGCGCCCGGTTCGTACGCCTCGGCGACCAACATCAAGCCGAGCACGGCAACCCTCACAGCGCGGCCCGACGGCGGCATGGCGTCCACCGCGACGCTCAGCCGTGGTGACACGGCGCAGCTCGGACTCACCGGCATCCTCCCCGAGTTCGTGCCGACGGGCGCACGCGACGCGCAGCCGCCCGCGACCGCGTCGGGTGCGATCACCGGCGTCGTCTGGCGCGACTTCTCGGTGGGCGGAACCCCGGGAGTGATCGACGGCGGCGAGAAGGGGCTGCCGGGAATGCACCTCGACCTGCTCAGCGCTGACGGAAGCACCGCGGCCACGACGACCACCGACCTCTCGGGTGCCTTCCGCTTCGACAACCCGCCGGCGGGCAGCTACCGCGTCGCCGTCGACGCCGCCAACTTCCGCGCGCCCTTCGGGGGCGTCAACTGGCTCGGTGTGCAATCGCTGACGCCCACCAGCGGGCTGGGCACCACCGCGCGTGCGCTGCTCAGCATCCCACTGGCCGACATCTCCGCGATCGTGGCCATGCTGTGGGTGTGGTGCGGCTTCGCCATGGTGGTCATCGGCGCGGGCCTGGCGGCGCTCAACCGTGAGGTGCTGGAGGCCGCCAAGGTCGACGGCGCCACCGAGTGGCAGACCTTCCGGCACGTCACCTTCCCGCTGCTGCGGCCGGTGCTGATCGTCGTCTTCATCACGATGATCATCAACGTCCTCAAGATCTTCGACATCATCCTCGCGCTGGTGCCGGACTCGTCGCACCAGGAGGCCAACGTGATCGCGCTGAAGATGTGGGAGCTGGGCTTCACCGGCGGCCAGAACCTCGGCCTGAGCAGCGCGCTGGCCGTCTTCCTGTTCGTGCTGGTGATCCCGGTGATCTTTCTCAACATCCGGAGGATCCGCGGATGACCAGCACCGCCCTGCCGTCCGCGTCCGCGCCGGCTCCGGCCGCCGTCGAGACGCCGAGAGCACCGCGCGGTGCGCGCCTGCGGCGAGTGCTCAACCGCACGACGCTCAACGTCGTCCTGGTCGCCATCGGGCTGCTCTGGCTGCTGCCCACCGTGGGCCTGCTGGTGACCTCGTTCCGCACCAACACCGACTACTTCAGCTCGGGGTGGTGGCAGGGATTGACCCATCCCGCCGCGCTGACCATCCAGGCCTACAAGGACATCATCCACAGCAGCGGGCTGGTCAACGCACTGGTCACCACCGTGCTGATCACCGTTCCGGCGACGCTGCTGGTGGTGCTCATCGCGTCGTTGGCGGCGTACTCGCTCGTCTTCCTGCGCTGGCGCGGCCGCGATTGGGTCTTCATCCTGCTGGTGGCACTGATGGTGGTGCCGCTGCAGATGGCGCTCATCCCGGTGGCCACCATGTACAAGTGGATCCACGACACGCTGGGATTGCAGCTCTTCGGCACCGTCGCCGGCGTGGTCATCTACCACGTGGCCTTCGGGCTGCCCTTCGCCATCTTCCTGATGCGCAACTTCTACGCCGGCATCCCCAAGGACCTGCTCGAAGCGGCGCGCATCGACGGGGCGGGGGAGTGGATGATGTTCCGCCGCATCGTGCTGCCGCTGGGCAAACCGGCACTTGCCTCGCTGGCCATCTTCCAGTTCCTCTGGGTGTGGAACGACCTGCTCGTCTCCCTGGTGTTCAACTCGGGAAATCCCAACCAGCCCTTCACCGTGTTCATCTTCAGCCAGATCCGCCAGTTCGGCGCCAACATCGAGTTCTTCTCGACGGCGTCGTTCATCTCCATGGTGATCCCCCTGGCGGTGTTCTTCGCCTTCCAGCGCTCCTTCGTTCGCGGCGTGCTGGCGGGAGCAGTGAAATGAGAGAGGGGAGGACCGGCTGATGGCGCGCATCCACTTCGACCACGTCAGCAAGCGCTACGGCGCCGTGGGTGGCTTCGTCGCCATCAAGGACCTCGACCTGATGGTCACCGACGGCGAGTTCCTGGTCCTGGTGGGACCCTCGGGCTGCGGCAAGACGACTGCGCTGCGCTGCCTCGCCGGGCTCGAGGACATCACCGACGGGCACATCGTCATCGGCGACCGCGTCGTCGACGACCTGCCGCCCAAGGACCGCGACATCGCCATGGTATTTCAGTCCTATGCGCTTTATCCGCACATGACGGTGCGCGACAATCTGACCTTCAGCCTGAAGCTGAGAGGTGTTTCGCGCGAGCGCATAGCCGCCGCCGTGCGCGCCGCGAGCGCCAAGCTGGAACTCACCGAATTGTTGGATCGCAAGCCCGCGGCCTTGTCGGGCGGTCAACGGCAACGCGTTGCCATGGGCCGTGCCATGGTTCGCGAGCCGCAGGCATTCCTGTTCGATGAGCCATTATCCAATCTCGACGCTCGCTTACGCGAACAAATGCGCTACGAGATTCGCAAGCTGCAGCGCGAACTCGGCACCACTTCGATTTACGTGACGCACGATCAAATCGAGGCGATGACCATGGCGGATCGCATCGTCGCTTTGAACGACGGGGTGGTGCAGCAAGTCGGTACACCCAATG
>DASYKI010000005.1:0-1578 GCA_035995545.1 Candidatus Dormiibacterota bacterium | reverse complement strand
ACTCGAAGGAACCGTCGACCACGACGACGCCGGTGTTGGCGAGTTCGTGCCCCGCGGGGAACGACCGCTCCACGTTGGTCGCGTGGGCGGCGACCCAGACGCGGATGGCGGCACCGTGGCTGACGACGGCGGCGGTCTGCGCGCCCGAGGCGGCGATCGCGGCGAGGTCGGCGTTGTAGCGTCCGAAGAACTCGTGGCCGTCTGCACCGCCCGGCATGGCGACGTCAAGGTCGCCCGCAGCCCAGGCGAAGGCCGTCTCGATGTACGTGCGCACCGCCTGCCGGTCGCTGCGTGCCTCAAGCGCGCCGGCCGAAATCTCGTGCAAGCCGTCGCGCACCTCGATGTCGAAACCGCGGTCCAGGGCGAGCGGCTCAGCGGTGAGCTGGGTGCGCAGCAGAGTGGATGCGTAGATCGCGTCGATCTGCTCGTCGCGCAGCGCACGCGGCAGCCCGGCCGCCTGCCGCATCCCGAGCTCGGTCAGGCCGGGGCCGGGGCGGGCGGTGCCGAGCTGCCCGAGCACGTTGTCGGGCGTCTGGCCGTGGCGGATCAGGAGGAGGCGCATGAGGCTTCCAGCGTAGTTCGCGGAGCGCGGCTGACGCGCGAAAATGCTCTGGCCGCGCAGCTCGCCTAGGCGGCGCGACTCAGCAGGTTCGCGCGCTCCGGATGCTTGTCGAACCACTCGGCCGCGTACCAGCACATTGGCACGATGTGGAGGTCGGTGTTCTGCTCGATGTCGTCCGCTGCAAAAGCGACCACCTCGGCCGCATGTCCGCGGCCACGACGGTGGGGCGCCGTGTAGACGCGGGTCAGAGAGATCGCGTTGCCGTTGACCGAGTAGTCGACCACGGCGACGAGCTCACCGTCCATGTGCATCGCATAGCGATTGGCATCCGGTTCGATGGTGAATTCAGTCATTGCTTCAGCCTACGACCGGGGCTTGAAACTGGCCGAATGCCGGCTGGGAGGTCGCTGCGCATTGGCGAGGGCAATGGGCTGGGACTAGCCGCGAACCCCCAGCGCGAACGGCAGCACCGCGGATGCCCCCGCCTGCCTCAGCAGGCGCCCCGCTACGGTGATGGTCCAACGACTGTCGACCAGGTCGTCGACGAGCAGCACGGGCTTGCCAGCCGGCACTTGCGCATCGCCGAGCGCGAAGCGATCCCAGACGGACGCCAGGCGGTACGCGCTGTTGCCGCCGGGCTCGCCCACCGGGCCTCCGTTGGCGGGCGTGAGGGTGCCCAGGCGAGTGAGGCGGCCGACGTCGGCCAATGCCGCAGCGACGGATTCAACGAGCAGCGGATGTCGGCGCGACGGCATTGCGACAACCGCGGCCGGGCGCTCCTCCCAGGGCCAGTCGGCCAGCACGCGCACGCAGGCGGCGATCATCGCCGGTGTGGCCGGGGCATCCGGAGTGCTGGGCGCGAAGATCTCGCGCAGCGGGCCGCCCCAGCCGAGGTCGGTGAGGCGGGCGAGAGCGCGACCGGGGGCGAGGCGTTCGGCGACCGGAATGTTGCCGCGCACGGCGATGCCGAGTTGGTCCATGCCGCTCGGCCACTGAGCGCGCGGCTCGATCTCGAC
>DASYKI010000004.1:0-131261 GCA_035995545.1 Candidatus Dormiibacterota bacterium | reverse complement strand
CGGGTCGGTGCGCCGCTTCGCGGGGAGCTCGTCGAGCTTCGCGAACCGGCCGCGGGTGACCACCGACCGGCCCATCCGCTTGCCCTTGGCCACGCAGTCGATCCAGGCGACCGAGTAGTCGTAGAGGTGGTCGGTCTCGCTCAGCAGCGTCATGAGCGAGTCGAGGTCCGGCGTCCGGTCGGTGTCCACCAGCGTGCGCGAGGACTCGATCGCCTTCAGCTGGACCCGGGCGCGCAGGATGACGCCGGTCAGGCCCATGCCCCCGGCGGTCGCCCAGAACAGGTCGGCGTCGGACTCCGGGCTCACCCGGCGGACCCGGCCGTCGGCGGTCAGCAGGTCCAGCCACCGGACGTGCTGGGAGAAGCTGCCCGCGATGTGGTGGTTCTTGCCGTGGATGTCGGCGGCGATGGCCCCGCCCACGGTGACGTGGCGGGTCCCCGGTGTCACCGGCGGAAACCAGCCGAGCGGCACCAGCAGGCGCATCATGCGATCCAGGCTCATGCCGGCGTCGACGGTCGCCTCGCCGGTGCGCAGGTCGATGTCGCGGAGCGCCGCGATGTGGTCGGAGTCGACCACAACTCCGCCCGCGTTCTGGGCCGCGTCGCCGTAGCTGCGGCCGAGACCGCGGGCGATGACGCCGCGCGCTGGCGCGCTCTTGAAGAGGTCGGTGAGCTCCTCGGCGTCGTCGGGGTGCAGCACGCGCGCCGCGGTGGGAGCCGTGCGTCCCCAGCCGGTCAGCAGCTCGACGCTCACCGCGAGTAGACGCCGAGCCCGAAGAGCACCGCCCAGGCGAGGCCGAGGAACTGCAGGACACGGTCGCTGATGACGATCTCCTCGGGCGCGCTGCCCGCGCCCGTCTCGAGGATGAGCGCGTAGCGGAAGATGCCCAGCACGATGGGGATGATGCTGAACTCGTACCAGGCGATTCCCGTGATGGTGGCCTCCTTTTCGAAGGCCCACAGGCAGTACGCCGCGATCGCCAGCGCCGACGACGTGCTGCGAATGTAGCGCAGGTACGACAGCGAGTACGCGCGCAGCGTGGCGCGATGGTCGGCGGCCTCGTCGCCCATGTCGAGGTGCTCGGCGTGTCGCTTGCCGGCGACCATGAACATCGACCCGAAGCTGACGACGATGAGGAACCAGTTGGAGACCAGCACGCCCGCCGCGATGCCGCCCGCCACCGCGCGGATGATGAAGCCCGATGCCACCGCGGCGAGGTCGATCACCGGCTCGTGCTTGAGCCACAGGCTGTAGCTGATGGTGACCAGCGCGTAGCCGGCGACGATGCCGGCGAACTGCAGCGACAGCAGCGCCGAGGACAGGACCAGGGCGGCGATGACCAGCGCTGCGCTGATGCCGATGGCCAGCCGCGGCGAGATCAGCCCGGCGGCGATCGGCCGGTGCTGCTTGGTGGGGTGGAGCCGGTCGGCCTCGTAGTCGAGCGCGTCGTTGAGGAAGTAGGTGCCGCTGGACACCAGGCAGAAGAGCGCGAAGCCGACGATGGTGTGCACCAGCGGGGTGCGATGGGTGAGCGCCCCCGCAGCCCCCGGCGCCGCGAACAGCAGGACGTTCTTGATCCACTGGCGCGGCCGTGCCGTGCGGAGGAGTGCTCGGGCGACGCCACCTCGCGGCGCCAGCTTGGGCGCCTCAGTGGGAGCGAGCGGCGGGAGCTCCACCGGAGCCGCCGTCACCCGCCCAGCGGACGCCGGCCGTGGGTTGTTCATGAAGCGTGGAATCTGGGGCGGCCTGGTTCTGCGGGCTGGACGCGCACAGGGTACCAGAGGGGGGCTCCGGCGGCCTGAGGGGGTGTCTGGCGGCCGGCCGCTGACCGTCGTCAGAAGCTGCCCTGCACGACCAGCGTGCCGGCGAGGCCCGCCTTCGCCACCGGCGTCGTAATACCCGCGGTGGGTGAGAAGAGAGCCGGCGCCCAGACACCCGTGAGGGACATGGTGACCGGGCCGGTGACCATCCCGTTGACTGTGCAACTTGGCGCCGTAGCACTCAGCACGACCGCCGCTGCAACTCGATCGAGCAAGCCGGCGAACGTTCCGCACGAGAGGCTCCCTCCCGTGAGCCCGGTGCCTGTCAGTGTCAGCCCACTCACCGAGCCGACCTCCAGCGCCATGTTGGTGCACGGTCCCTCCGTGAGCGTCCCGGCAATGCTGGCAAACCCGACGTATGCAGCGACGTTTCCCTGGCTGGCGACCGTGACGGACACCATGACGTTGACGTCACCGCGGAGGCTCGCCTGTCCCGAGAAGCACCCGGTCGAGGTCAGGGGCGGAATACCGGTTGCCGGTGTCCCCGTCGTGTAGTCGATGACGCCACCAAGCGGGGCGGAAAACCCCACGATCGCTCCCGCAGCGGATGCCGTCGACGGCATCGAGGCGGTCAACGTTGCGGCGACGCCAACGCCAATCGTCCAGAGGAGCCTGCGCGACCCACGGCGACCACGAAAAGATCCGAACATGGACACCCCTCCGCCGCGCTGCTGCGTCGTGTCAACGCCAGCACGGCTCAAAATCGACGGGAAACCGTCGCCCTTCCAGTTGCGAGGCAGCGAGACTAACAGCCTCTGGTGACGCGCGTCAACCGCGAGATTTGTGGGCTACGCCCCGGACAAGGGCAGGTCGCGCACCAGCAGCGACGGCGCACCGGTGAAGGCGCCGCCGACCATGAAGCGGAGGTCGGCGCCGACGGACTCGATCGCCTGAAGCAGGCCGAGTACGGTGCCGGCGACGGTCATCTCCCGGATGGGGGCGGTGGGCTGGCCGTTCTCCACGAGAAAGCCGTTGATGCCCAAGGAAAACTCGCCGGTGACCGGGTTGGCGGTGTGGAGGCCGTGCACGTCGGTGATGAGCACGCCGTCGCCCATGCGGGCCATCAGCGCTGCGGCCGACTCGTCGCCGGGCACGAGCACGAGATTGCTCGGCGCGAGTTCGGGCGTCGACTTGTACGACCCTCGCGATGCGTTGCCCGTAGAACGAGCCGAGCCGTCGCGACGAGCCGTGTAGGTGTTGTGCAGGTACGAGCGCAGGACGCCGCTGTCGATGATCACCGTGCGCTGCGTCGACACGCCCTCGGCGTCCCATGGGCGCGAGGCCAAGCCGTCACGGTAACGACCGTCGTCGACGAGATTCACGCACGACGCAGCGATGGTCTCGCCGAGCTTGCCGGCGAGCAGGGAGCGCCGCTTCTGAACTGCCTCGGCGCTGATGCTGGAGGCCAGCGTGCCAACGAGTTCGGCCGCCGCCCAGGGCTCGAAGAGCACCGGCGTGGTCCGGGATGCAACCTGAGAAGCGCCGAGCAGACGCGCGCCGCGATTGGCCGCCTCCGTCGCGCATGCCTCGAGGTCGAGCGCCGTCGCGGACCGGCCGTAGGTGAAGGAGAAGCCGCTCTGCATCTCGTCACCGCGCTCGGCGATGGACTCGACGTATGCGTAGGCGACGGTGGCGTCGTAGGCGGAGCGCAAGCCTCGCGTGTTGTAGAGCTCGGTGCGGCCGCGCTCGTCGCTATACACCGCACCCGCCGTCCGCTTGACGTCGGGATGGCGCTGCGCGGTGAGCCGATCCAGTTCCAGCGCCATGGCGACGCGCTCCTCGACGCTGCGGGCGTCGAAGTCCTGCGCCACCAGCTCCGGCATATCGTCGAGCGAGGCCAGCTCGGGAAGGCCGTTGTGCTCGTCGGGCTCGTTGTAGCGGCAGGCGTCGAGCGCCTCGGCGACGACGCGGCGAACACCCGCATCACTGAGATCCGAGGTGTAGGCGAAGCCCATGCGCGAATCGGTGAACACGCGCACACCGACGCCCTGCGACTCAGCCGCGGTGAGCGACTCGACATCGCCGTCGAAGGCCTTGACGGTCAGCTCGCTGCCGTGGACGAAGAACGCCTCCGCCTCTCCGGCGCGACCATCGGTGGCCTCGCCGAGAATGCGATCGGCGAGCGCGGCGTATCGCGTGTCGGCGGCGCTCACATCTGCACCCCGCCGGCGAGCTTGGTACCGCCCACGGTGAGTTCGCCGATGCGCAGGTGCGGCTGCCCGACGCTGACGGGAACCGACTGTCCCTCCTTGCCGCACGTCCCCGGAGAGAGCGACAGGTCGTTGGCGACCATGTCGACCTTCTTCAGCGCGGCGGGCCCGTTGCCGATGATGGTGGCGTTGCGCACCGGCCGGGTGATGCGTCCGTTCTCGATCAGGTAGCCCTCGGTCACCGCGAAGACAAAGTCGCCGGTGACGGGATTCACCTGTCCGCTGCCCAGCTTCTTCGCGTAGAGACCGTATGGCGTCGCCTCGATCAGCTCCTCGACCGTGGAGACACCCGACATGATGAACGTGTTGGTCATGCGGGGCATGGGGATGTGCTGGTACGACTGCCGGCGGCCATTGCCGGTGGACGGACGTCCGTCCTGAGCGGCGCGCAGACGATCGTACATGTAGCCGGTGAGCACACCCTCCTCGATGAGCACGTTGCGCTGCGTGGGGATGCCCTCGTCGTCGATGCGCAGCGTGCCCCAACCGGTGTCGACGGTGCCGTCATCGACCGCTGTCACCAGCGGCGAGGCCACCATCTCGCCGACATGGCCCGCGAAGACGGACGCCCGCTTGGCGATCGCGTCGGCTTCGAGTCCGTGTCCGCTGGCTTCGTGGAAGAGGACGCCACCGAAGCCGTTGCCCAGCACGACCGGCATCGGTCCGGCCGGCGCGGGATCGGCGTCGAGCAGCAGCACGGCGCGCTCCGCAGCTTCGCGAGCTGCGCGTTCGACGACGTCGCCGTCGAAGTATTCGAACCCCTGCGCCAGGCCTGGCGCCTCCATGCCACTCTGGACCTCGTTGCCACGCGCGGCAACCGCCTGGACCATCATGCGTACACGCGTACGCTTGTCGCGTGCCAGCGTGCCGTCGCTGTTGGCGACGAGGACGTCCTGGATGCCCTGCGCGAACAGGGCGCTCACCTGCCGGATGTCGCCCGTGCCACGCGCCGTCTGGTCGGCGCGGCGCAGCAGCTCGATCTTGCGCGACGTGTCGACCTCGTCGGGCGGGACGGCAACGGGCTGCGTGCCGGTGGGCCGCTCGCGCAGATCCACGACGGCGGTCTGCCCGGAACCGCCTCGCGCGGCCGCTGCGGCGGCCTCGGCGGCGCGGAAGAGGCCGGGTTCGGTGATGTCGTCGGTGTAGGCGAAGGCGGTGGTCAGGCCGCTGACGACGCGGATCCCGGCCCCCTGCTCGGTGCCCGCCTGGACCCGCTCGACGCGGCTGTCCTCCATCGAGATCGACGCAGACCGCCTCTGCTCGACGAAGCAGTCGGCGAAGTCCCCCCCGCGGCGGAGCGCCCGCGCCAAGGCGGACTGGACGGCTTCGGTGCTGATCATCGGGCGATTGTACGGCGCGGCCAGACGTCGGCCGTTGCGGCGCTCCCGGCTCGGTTTTCGATTCCTGGGGACAGATATAATCCAGCCCGTGGAAGCTGGCCGCCGGGCACGTCGGCAGGAGCCTATGGTGAGAGCTGGCATTGCCATTGTGGCCCTGTTGGTTGGCCTCTGGGCGCTTCCCATCCTCGCCGCGTTCCGATTTCTCTTCGGCCCGTACCGGCGACCGCCGAAGCCCTCCCTAGCCAAGTGGGGCCGCAGCACCCAACTGCACGCCCGAACAGATGACGGGATCGACCTCCGGGTGCGGCACTACCCCGGCTGCCGCGGCGAGGCGATCATCATCTGCGGCGGCTACCGCTCGCTGAGCACGGACTCCTCGGGTTTTGCAGCCGCCCTGCAGGAACTTGGCTTCGACGTGCTTGTTCACGGCTGGCGAGCGACGCCTGACGCGAGTGGTGGCCTGTATACGATGGGTATCGCGGAGGTACGTGACGTCCGGGCCGTTGTCGACTTGGCAACTTCGCTGCGTGGCGTCACCTCGGTCGCGCTCCTCGGGGTGTCAATTGGCGCCCTCATCGCGCTGGAAGAGGCGATCACCGACCCGCGGGTCACCGCGGTCTGCCTCGACAGTCCCATCCTGAGTGTGCCGCATTACTTCGAACAGCGACTCGCCGCCCGACTGCACCTCCCAGGGCTTCCCTTCTCCGCGCCGCTCGTCCTCCTTGTCCGCGCCCTGCGACGCGTTGATCTGCATCACATACGAGTGGATCGGCAACTCGAGCGGTACGGCGCACGACCGGTGCTGATGATCCTGCCCTTGTTGGATTCGATGACCCAGCGGCCCCACCAGGACACCATCGCGGCTCGCGCACGCGGACTGACCGCAACATGGCGTCCGCGGACCGATCACTGTTTGGCATTTCTTGCCGAGCGGCAGACCTACGTCAGGATCGTGGCCGACTTCGTCCGGCTGTCCATCATCGCCCGCGACAGTCGCCGCGCCGTGGCCACCCATGGGGATAGGAGGGTCCGCAGTGCCAGCTCGGAAAACGAGCACCTCGGCGCGCCCACGCTCTCAGGCTGATCTATTCGACACCTACTGGCAGCAACGTCCGCAGCTGATCCGCCACGCCCCGCTCATACCATTGCTGGCACGCGCGATCGAGGGTCTCGGCCCGCAAGCCAAGACCGTCGTCGACCTCGGCTGTGGCACCGGGACGTCGCTACGGCTGTTGAGACCGTTGCTCCCCAGTGCGTGCCACCTCGTCGGTGTCGACGTCTCCAACGTGCAAGCCCGCCAGGCCCGCCTCTCCAGCGTTCCGGTCATCGTCGCCGATGCCGCACGGCTCCCCTTCGCCACCGGCTCGGTTGACTTGGTGGTGAACCGACACGTGATTGAACACGTGCCGGACGATCGCCTCCTCCTGCGCGAGATCCGTCGCATTCTGCGACCGGATGGACTCCTGTACCTGGAGACGCCGCGCCGGCTACGTGGCGCGTGGTTCCCCTACCGGAATGCCTCCGGGAAGCGAGTGATCGACCCGACACACGTTCGTGAGTACGGGAGGTCTGCCGAGCTCCGTCAACCCATCGCCGACGAGGGGCTCGAAATCCTATCGTGGCGCGACGCGCTCATGCCCTTCCACGTCGAGTTCGTCGCCTATCGACTGCTTCGGCGTCTCGGTGTGGCCGAGCGCTCCGCCTCGCGAGTCCTCGACGTTCGCCTCCCCTTCGTCATTCCCGTCCCCCGCTACCGCGAGATCCAGCTGCTTGCACGGCCCGCCGGATGACGAAGTGACACCGTTGACGAGAGACGTGTATAACTCGCGGGTCCGGACCGCGCTGTTGTGCCATGTCATGTCGCGCGTGGCATCGGCCATGCTGGCTACGATTCGCTGAGCTCTCGCCCCGTCCCCGATGATCTGTGTCACCACCATCGCGAGGTCAACCTCGTCTTCGCGTGCGAACACGGCCTCCGGGGTTCCCACCGCTTCCATCAGCGGCGGGACATCGGACACCGCGGCCGGAACCCCGTACGCGGCCGCCATGCAGAGCGGCCCACTCGCGGAGAGCCCAACCCGGTAGGGGAGCACGAGGACATCAATCGCCGCGAAGAGCGCGGGCAGCCGTTCCTCGGGCACGAACCCCATGCGTCGCACGTTGGTGTGCGCCGGCAGGCGCCCAAGCGCATGCGTGGGCGTGGGATCGCCGGTGCTCGCCCCCGCAATCACGACCTCGATGCCCTCCCGAGCCAGCAGTGGCGCAGCTCGTTCGAACACGTCGACCCCCTTGTACGGCAGAAGGTAGCCGAGGAAGGCGGCGCGCTTCTTCTCCTCCCAGCCAAATTGTGCGAGCGCTTCCGCACGAGTAACGGCGGGACCCGGTCGTCCTACTCCCATGGGGATTACCACCGCGCCGTCGCTGCGGCGATACTCGCACAGCGAAGCCAGCAACGAGGCGCTGTGGACAATCGTCCGTGAGCTGCGGCGGACGATCTCGCGGATCACCCATGAGTACGCCGCCCGTACAAGGCTCTTGGGAACGGCGCGGGCGTACGCGGAGGTAAGCGTCGAGGAGTATTCATCGCGCGGCAGGATTCCGTGTACCGTCGTCACCACAGCGCCACTACGCGACAGAACCCGCAGGACCACCGGGGCGGCGAGGGCAGCCGTCCCGCGGCCGAACAGGAACAGCTCGTGCTGGAGGTGAAACAAGTTCGCCCCCAGTGAGCGGACTGCTCGATGGATGTCGTACACAGCGCGCCACCCGAGCCGCCACTCGCGCCGCACCATCACGCCGTCTTCGGTGTAGGTGTCGGCGTGACCGTCGATCCGCTCGGCAAGCACCTCCACCGACCAGCCGGACTCGACCAGCGCAACCGCCAGCATCTTCGTGTAGGCAGCGGTCCCAC
The DNA here is from genome assembly GCA_035995545.1 of Candidatus Dormiibacterota bacterium. Taxonomy (GTDB): domain Bacteria; phylum Chloroflexota; class Dormibacteria; order Aeolococcales; family Aeolococcaceae; genus DASRDZ01. The sequence continues at coordinate 122,980 of DASYKI010000004.1, read as the reverse complement.
GGCCTGCGTGAAGACGGCCACGTGGAGGGTACCGCGAGACCATCACGACGCGCCGCGAACTATCCTGAGACATGCACGGCCGAGACGAGTGGCGACGCATGCGACAGAGTGGCGTTGCTGATAGCGTAGTCGTAGTCACGCCAGCGTGTCGGGCCGCCCTGGAGCAGCAGGTGCATGACCGCGGTCTCGTGTTCTACGACGCTGCGCCAGTCGAGCGCCACCGCGATGCGCCGGCGAGCTTCGGCTGCCTCGCTGCCGAGATGGTGGCGGGACAGCACGTCGCGCGAGATTGCGGCAAGGCTGGCAGGATCTCCCGGGGTGAAGTAGTCGAGGGCCGCTCCTGCCGCAGCCTCCAGCGCAGAACCGCGTGGAGCGACAATGGGACGCGTCGAGGTCAGGTATTCCAGGACCTTGTTGGGGATGGACGTCGACGACGTGGCCCACAGCCTGAAGGGCGCGTAGCAGACGTCGGCCTGGTCGAGCAGGGCCGGCAGTGACTGGTTGGGAAGCCTGGGAATCCAGAGGATTGCGTCGCCGACGCGGAGCTCCTCCGCGCGGCGGCGCAGGCTGTCGACGTAGCGAGGCCGTCCCGAGCCGACGATGCACAGGCTCAGTGCGGTACCAGCCGCGCGGACCTGGGCTAGGGCCTCGATGAGGAGGTCCACACCGTCCATCTGGCCGATGTCGCCGACGTACACGCCCAACGACTCCGACGGGGCAAGGCGTATCGGGCCGCCGTCGTCGCCCCGTGTGGCGGGGATCATGCGGTCGCCGGTGCGAGGCAGGCCATGCGGGATCACCACGCAGCGGTCGCGCGCGACCCCATGGGTCACCCATTTGTCGCGCTGCTGCGGCGTGTCGACGATCACCAGGTCGGCGCGTCCGCACATGCGGTCGATGCGTCGGAACAGTGCCGTGGCCGGCCGCGACAGCGGGAGGCGCGAGCCCGCGTAGAGATCCTCGTAGAAGTCGCTCAGATTGGCCATGATCGGCACCCGGCTCCGACGGCCACGCGCCAGGACGGCGACGACGGTGGGAAGCGTCGAAACCGTCCGGATCACGTCGATGGACTCGTCGCGCAGGAGACGGCGCAGAGACCGGTAGGCGCGCAGCATCTGCAGGAGGCGACCTGCAATACCCCGCAGCCCTGTCACTTGTCGATAGGAGCCGATGCGCTCAAACACGACGGCATCGCTGCGCTCAGTGCCGAGGTCCGCGGCGACCGGGGCAAGGACTCGCACCGCGTACTCGCCGCTCTGGATCCAGTACGCAAGCAGCGCGTCACCGCGGTAGTTCATGAACGGGTGCGGCACCGGCCCGTCGCAAACAAGGACGACAGTGGGTCGGCTCATACCGCAGCTCGGGTTGCGCCCGCCGGCGCGGGTGCCTGGACGCCGCCGCCGTGCGGAACCACCTCGGCAACCGCCAGTGTGAAGGGCGGTTGCCATGGCAGGCGCACCATCGCCCGATGCAACGCTGTGGCCAAGCGCCGACTGCGCAGGAGCTTGAAGGCGACGATCATCACAGCCGTCACGGGCCAGACCCAGAGCGCAGCCGCGCCACCAGCCGGCGGCAGGTAGAACGGATACGCGGTGACCGCGCCGAATTGCCACGAGACCTGCTCTGGAGCGCTCTCACGCAGCATCGATTCCAGGACAGACCGGGGAAAGTGGGCGTCTCCATTGTGGCGGGTGTAGAGCGCCATGATGGGGTTGTCGAGGTTGGCTTCCAGGATGACCAACCGGCGCCGCGCGGTGGCCACGAGCGAGCGCACGCCCTCCCGCGGATCGTCCATGTGATGCAGGAGGTCCTTGGCCACGACCACATCCGCTGCACCGGCCCCCAGGGGTAGCGATGCCGCATCCCCGACGCGGAACTGGACGGCGGGGCTGCGGTCCCAAGCCGCCTCCGCGACGCTGTCGATGCCGATGAACCGGGTTGAGCGCGCGCGCTCCGCGAGCAACGTGGTCAGGAGTCCTTCACCGCACCCAAAGTCGGCAACGACGTCGGCGCCCTGGAGCAGCGGTTGCAAGATGTCCGCCAACACCTCGTATTGCAAGCGCTTCCACGGGTCGCGGTGGGGATCGCCTTTGATGACCGAGATGAGCCGCGCCAACATGGTCACGACCGACGTCTCCGGGGCTGGATCACCGCGATCCAGACAAACGACCCACTGATCAGCAGAATGGCTGCAACGGTAAGCAGTCGACCCGGCAGCAGCCACCTGTCGGGTGCGAACTCGATCCGCACGGGGCCGGCGGCCTGTGTTGCGATGAAGCCGTTGACCACTCCGTTGAGTCGCACATGCTGCATTGGCTGGCCGCCCACCGTGGCCGTCCAGCCGTCGTTGTACGGCTGGTTGAGAATCGCGACGCCGGAGCCGACGCCGGACAGGGCCCCTTCGTAGACGTCGGTCGCAACACTCTTCGCCGCGTTGTCTGCGGCAGGAGGTTGGAGCAGGAATGGCGCGGCGCCGACGCCGGCGGACCACAGTGTCACGTAAGCGGCGTCGGGCAGCTGCCCGGTGACCAGCACATCGCCGGCGCGCAAGCCCATCGGCGTCGAGGCAGACCAGCCATTGTGCGACCAGGCCTGCGTCACACGAGCGCCCCCGACGGTCATTCCGGGGAGCGCCCGTGGGTCAGTGGTGCGAACGATCAGCTGGTACGCGCCGTCACGTGGCACGTACATCCTGCGTTCGTCGGGACGGATCGTGGTGCTGGCCACCGATCGAACGGTCAGGTTGACCGGACGGTTCGCGGGAATCCGTCTCTGCAGGCCAAGATCGAGCTGGGTGATCGCGGCAAGGTCCAGGCCGCCTGCGTTGGTCTGGCCGTACCCGGGCGATCCCAGGTCGATGGTCACGGTGCCGGCCTGGTCATCGGGCAGCACCGCATACCGCTGCGACTCACCGTAGGCATCGTGCAGGCGCACGGACATGGCGCTGGGCGGCACCTGGACATCATCGTCAACGCGCACCGTGACGAGGCGGCTGCCCGACCAGTTCACGCGGCCCATGTGGATGCCGACGGCGAAGTAGCCGCTGGACGGATGGCTGTGTCCGCTGAGGGTGAGCAACGCATCAGGACGCTGTGCAGTGTCGGCGACCACATCCCCGCTCACCGCGACGGCCGACGGTGTCTTCGCGCTGACCGGTATCTCGATGCCGACGCTCCGATTCAGGTTGGACCAAGCGCCACCGGACGTGATCTCCGCGGACGACAGTGCGGCCGACAGTTCGCCGGCCCGCGACAGCACGGATCCGGGCGGTAGCAGCGCGATCCGGTCCACGGCCGAGAGGCTGCCGACCACTGAAACCGTCAGGAGGGACGCATCGCTGATGTCGGCCACTCCGAGATTCATCCAGTGCCAGCCGGCGACGGCGAAAGCGTGGGTGCTCGTCCCTCCGACGAGTAGCCCGTCGAGCTGGGCTGAAACCGACACTCCGGCTGGCGTGGTGAGCGCGCGAATCCAGACTTCTCGCCCACCGGACACTCCTCGATGCGGCACCGTGAGGGAGGCCGCTTGGGTGGCCACCGCAAGGGCGCCGCCGAGCCCAGGCTCGAAGAGCTGCCCGTTCATGCCGGCCAGACGCGACGGCACCCACGTATTGCTTTCCGTGACGTCCTTGTCCCAGTTGTTCAAGGGTGTGGTGACCGCAAGCATCGAGGCCGCCGGCTGGATCTGGTCGGGTTGGTCCCAGGTGTCGAGGACGAGGTCGGACCAGCTCTTCCCCGGGGCGAACGACACCTCGTTGGTTGCACGCAATACCGTGTCCCGGGTCGTGGGCGCGAGCGTCGATAGATCGGCGGCCAAGACGTACTGCCGCGCTGGCGCGCCCCCGACGTCGCGTGCGGACTCCACGGCGATCTGGTCGAAGCCACCGACGACGATGCCGGGAGCCAGCGCGCCGCCGCCACTTGGCGCAGTCCGGGCCCGGAACGTCTGGAACCACTGGTTCTGGGCGATCGATTCCATGTCGGGCCGACGCGACAACGCGGACAGCAGCGCTGCGGAGTCGTATCCCCCGTCGGTGCGCACGACAATGTCGCGCCGTCCTGCCGCGCCCATCAGCGCAGCGACGTTGGCGTTGGGCTCGTCGGTGATCACGTGCTGCAGGAACTGATCGAAGTAGCGACCCGCCGCCGGTCCCAGCCAGGTGACGCTGCGCGACGACATCGGCGCCGACGCCGTCCATGACGGCACCGGGGCCACTCGTCCGTCGAGCAGCGGTATCGTCACCCGCTGAGGCGCCCAGTCGGGGGGAGCGCCGGAGCCGGTCGAGTCCATCGGGAGCCACACCTCGCGGTTGCCATCACCCGGCACCGCCATCGCGGCCTGCTGGTCCATCGCGGCGACGAACGCCTGCGGTGGCTGGACCGGGCGCATGTATCCGTCCAAGTTCCCGGTGAGGAGGGGGCTCCCCATCACCACGCACCAGGTCGCCGCGGCTACGGACAGGACACCAGCGACGGCGCGGCGAATGCGATCACCCGTGGCCAGCAGGGTGATGCAGCGCACCGCCAGGAAGATGAGGCAGAACAGGGCCATGGGGACGAGCTTGTACGGCCCCTTGAGCAAGACGTAGCCCAGCGAACTGAGGACAGGGGCACCACTGAGCAGCGCGTACGTATCGCCGGTGGGAAAGCCCGTTCCGTTGGCAAGCAGCAGGAACACTGCCCCAGCCGCGAGCAGCGCTCCACTCGTCCGGTCGAAGTGGCCGCGCGCCGCGATCGAAACCGCGACCGCGATCACCAGCACGAACCCGCAGGCCATGCCGACAGCGACGATCCAATCCGGCAGCACCATGCCGGCCAGGAACTGGCTGACGTCTCGATACATGCCTCGGGCTGCGTAGGGCAGCGCGGTGACCGGGCTCAGCGTGTACATGTCCTTGGTGGTGAAGAGCGCCCACGAGGTTCCGTTGCTGAAGTTGGTGTGGAAGCCAAGGAGGATGGGCAGCAGCCAGTACGCACTGGTTGCCAGCAGACCCGCCGCGAAGCCGAACACCGCCGTGGCAGCACGAGCCAGCGTGGCCCGCACCGGACGGCGCCGCGCCACGACGAATACGAGGATGAGCAGCGCCGCCAGCATGGTGTGGAAGAGCAACCCGAAGGCCGTAAGCGTCGCGGTCGTCACCATGCCCGCGGTGGCGCTGCGCGCCAGCGCCTGCCGCCAGCCAGGCGCATTCAGTGCGGTCCTGACGAAGTGGAACGTGACAGGGATCAGCGCGTAGAGGAACAGGTAGAAGAGATGGATCGATTCAGCGGAGACCCACGGATTCACCGTGTACAGCAGGGAGGTCGCCGCCGCAGCCAACAGGGCCACCCGCGCGGGCACCTGTTCGCGAAGCCACGAACGCATCGCCCAGAAGGACCCGAAGGCCATTGCGAAGTAGGCTGCACTCAGCAAGAGCTTCTGGACCGCGGCGCTGTCCATGAACGACAACGGCACGAACAAGGCCGGAGTCATGCTGAGCATCGCGCTGTTGTCGTCGCCCATCAGGTTGTTCCACGCGGTCGACCACTGCGACATCTCGGTTGCGCCGTGGATGTTGATGGCGAAGTCTGCCGTGTACTCGATCCAGCCGTGTACGAGCACGATGCCGCGCACAATGCTTGCTGCGATCAGCAGCGCCAACACTGCGCCGATCACGGCGTCGGGCGGTCGAAAGCCCGCGACCCTGGTCAACCAAGGCCGACCTCGGGTCGGCAGCGCCGTCGCGCCGCGTGGAGCTCGTTCCGCGATCATCGCAGGGCGCGAGGGAGCAGAGACGATCCGCCGCTGACGGGGCACGGCGCCGGGGCACGGCGCATCCATGCCACCAGCACGCCCACGCACAAAGCGATCACCACGCTCGCAGCAGGCACCGCGGCAAGCATGGTCGAATTGGTTTGGATGACGTCGCCGAGGCCCAGCTCGACGACGACTGCCGACGCGACGAGGCCGATGACGAGGCGCGATCGGGCGCGCAGTGCTCGCATGACCCAGACCAGGTAATTTGCTGCAGAAACCACCATAGCCGAGAGGCCGAGGCTCACAAGAAGAGCCCGATCGGTCACGAATTCGCTCCCGTAGGCGAATCTCATGACAACCGGGCCCACCGTGCCCACTGCGGTGACGCCGAGCACGGTGACACCCAGCGTGGCGGCCATTCCGGTAGCGAAAAGACGTCGCGAGGCGCGAGCCACCATGGCTGGATAGAAGGCGGTGACCACAGGAGCGGCGACGAAGAGGATCGCCCCGGACAGCAGCTGCGCTGCCGCGAACCGCCCGGCGACAGCTGGGGCCATCCAATGTCGGGCGAACAGCAGTGGCAGGCTCCAGATTCCCCACAGGGCGGCCGCGTACGCCGCTCCGGCAGCACCCTCAGCTCCGATGCCAGCAGTGCCTGCGCCGCCGGTCAGGGGCGCGTGGGTGCGTGCCCTGCCACGCCAGGCAAGGAAGCCGATGAGGATTGCCATGATGACCAGGGGGGCCAGCAGGCTGGCGAGCAGAGCCCCCGAGGTCGGATCCGCAAGACGTGTGAGCACCGCGCCCATGGCAATCCTGAGCGCGACCATGGCGACGTTGGTGAAGGCGATGAGACCGAAGCGCCGGTCACCGACGAGGATTCCCATGGGTATCGCCGTGGCCAGGCTGGACATGAACAATCCCACGGTGAGAACCGCGGGCAACTCGCCGCGGAGTCGCAAATACGCAGTTGCGAGAGGCACGAGAGCCAACAGCACAAGGGAGAAGAGCAGCCAGGGCAGCAACGTGCGCAGGGCCAGCGCGATATGCTGCCGCTGCGTCATATGGCTCTGGGCGACGCGGCCTGCGACCGCGTACTGAACTCCGGTACCGAGAACTCCGGCGATGGTAGCGAAAGCGAGGAGAGGACCCAGCGCTCCGTAGGCGTCGGCGCCCCCAGAGCGCGCGACGACGATATTGAACACCGCGTTGCCGATTCCTGTCACCAGGCCCGTCATGGACAGCACGAACGCCGCCTTCGACGCTCCTCGCACGTCCGACTCTCGCGAGGTCCTGAGCGGGGTGGCTAGGAGGGTCACGCCAGCCAGGTGCCCGGCTCGCCGGCCGTCAGCGGAAGGGTCAAGTTCTCGGCAGCCCCTCGAGCTCCGCCTGCGCGAACGCTGTCGGCAGGCCGCGTTGCAGAGCCGACAGACCTGCCGAGTCCGTCCTGTCGTACCAGTGCCGCAGGTGCATGCGATAAAAGATCGCCATGGTGTCCCAAAGGACCGAGAACACTGCCCTGAGGTTGGTTGTGCTGGCAAACCGGTAGTCGATGACAACCGGCGCTTCGATGATGCGGTGGTGGCCGAAGCGGCGTGCCAGAGCGAGCAGTTCGAGATCGAACGCGAAGCGCTTGACCAGCGCCACGCTCAGCACCCTCATCGCCACGTCGCGTCGCAGCATCTTCAGTCCAGTCTGCGTATCCCGGACCGAAACACGAAAGAGGAGGCGAATCAGCACCTGGTAACACCAGGACTGGAACCGCCGCAGCCACGGATAGTGGACCTTGCTGAGTGGATGTCGCTTACTGCCGACGACGACGTCCGCGTCATACAGGTCGAGCAGCCCAGCCATTCTGCCGATCTCCTCGGGTGCGACCTCCATGTCCGAATCGACGAAGGTGACGAGCTCGCCTCGTGCCAGGGACATGCCGTATCGCAGTGCGAATCCCTTGCCGCGGTTGGTCTCGTACCCGTACACCTGAACGCCTCTCGTTGCTGCGGCGACGGCAGCGACATAGGTCGCGCGGTCGCCGTCCACGACCACGATCACCTCCCAGGTCAGCCCGGTGGCCAGCAAGGCGGCCTGGAGCCGGTGGAGGTTCTCGGCGATGACAGGGGCGTCGTGATAGGCCGGAACGATGACACTGAGGCGCGGCCGACCGCTTCCCGCGGATGTATCGGCGGATGTATCGATCGACCGGACATGTCCGATGACCCCCACTGTGGCGGTCTCAGCGTACGTGACCCCGGCCAAGGCGATCTCGCCATCCATTCCGTGAACTGCGCTCAAAGCCCAGCCGCCCAGTCCGGCCGACGCAGGCATTGCCGTTGCACCGCCTCTCTCGCCTCGACTATCAGCCGAGCGCTGCCACACCGACGACCGGCTTGTTCAGCCCCAATGAAGCTCCGCTTCCCTTGAAGGCGGCGTCGCCCTCGGTGAAGATCCCACCGTCCGAGGCGGCGAGCCAGTATCCGTCGCCGTCCGGCGTGGTGGCCATGCCGACCACCGGCTTGGCCAGCAGCAGGGAAGCGGCGCTGCCGTGGAAACCTGCGTCGCCTTCGGTGAAGATGCCGCCGTCGGAGGCGACCAGCCAGTAGCCGCCGCCGTCAGGCGTGGGGGCCATGCCGACCACCGGCTTGTTCAGCTTGAGCATGCCGGTGCTGCCGTGGTAGACGGCGTCGCCGTAGGTGAAGATGCCGCCGTCGGCGGCAACCAGCCAGTAGCCCTTGCCGCTCGGCGTGGCGGCCATGCCGACCACGGGCTTGTTGAGCGGGAGCACGGCGGCGCTGCCGTAGAACTTCGCGTCGCCGAAGGTGAAGACACCGCCGTCGGACGCCACCAGCCAGTAGCCGGCGCCGCTTGGCGTGCGCGCCATGCCGACGACGGGCTTGTTCAGGGGCGTTCCGCCGGTGCTGCCCTTGAAGAGGGCGTCGCCGTAGGTGAAGATGCCGCCATCGGAGGCGACCAGCCAGTAGCCACCGTTGTCCGGTGTTACGGCCATGCCGACCACAGGCTTGTTGAGCGGGAGCGCGGCGGCGCTGCCATAGAAGGGAGCGGCGAATGTGAAGACGCCGCCGTCCGAAGCAACTTCCCAGTAGCCCTGCTGTGCGGGGGGAGTCGAGGGGCAGCCGAAGGAGCTGTATCCCGAATACCCGGAGTACCCCGGCGTGCAACTCACGGCCGCAAGCCGATTGCTCGGCAGAACCACCCCACCGGCGATGAGTGCGCCGACGCCAAGAGCGGCCAGGCCACTCACCAAGGGTCGTCGGGACGGTGCGCTCAGCTTCACTGGTTACCTCGCCTGCTTTTTTCGCCTAGTAAGCCCGCGTCACCCTGCCGTCGGCGGACGTTAGCATATGTTCGTACCAATGCACAACGAATTCGCACAAGTCGTGTCCGCCTTGCTGCGTTCGTAACGATGTGGTCCACGCTGACACGAACGTCGGCGAGATCGCCCCTCCCGGATCCCTCAGGTCGATCGACACTTCTTCTGCCGTGGATCCGCGCACTCGTGGTCCCCGCCGCGCTCGTACTCCTCAGCTTGAGAACACTGGCGGGCTACGGATACGTGCTCCAGGTCGACGCCCCCTTTGGACCACGAGGGCTGCCGCTCAGCTGGTCCTTCGCCGCGCCTATAGGCGTGGCCGTCAACAGTGCTATTGACGCGTTTGGTGGTATGACCGCCGGAAAGCTCTGCCTCGCGCTTGCGCTGTTCCTCGTCGGCTTCGGCGCCATGCTCGTCACTCGCAGGCTGCCCTGGTACGCGCAGTGCGGAGCCGGTCTGCTCGCGGTGCTCAACCCGTGGGTGTTCGACCGCCTTTCCGAAGGTCAATGGGGTGTGGTCGGCGCCGCAGGTGCGTTGTTCATCTGGGTCGCCGCTTTCGACGCGTTGCAGCGCAAGCCGGACGTTCGACGTGCCGCCGCACTCGCACTCGCCGGCGTCGTCACCGTCGCGCTGAGCGCCAACTTCGCGGGGATCCTCGGCGTACTCGCCATCGCCGCGGTGATTGCGGGCCGCCCCTGGCGCGACCGCACCCGCCTGCGCTGGACGGCCACCGCGGCGGCGCTCACCTGCGTCCTCCTCCTCTACGGCGTTGTCCCGTTCTTCCTGCAGCAGGGTGGTGGAACCTACGCAACCGTGCAATCGTACGGACGCGCCGACTTCCTGGCCTTCCGTCCCACCCCCGATCAGCAGTACGGCGCCATCCCCGCCCTGGCGGGGCTCTACGGCGAATGGGCGGAGCGCAGCGGACGCATCCCGGTGGCGACGACCGGCAACCCGTGGTGGCCGGCCAGCACCGCCCTGCTGGTCGCCTTCGCGGTCATCGGCGCCATCAGGGCGCCCCAGCGCCGCTGGCTCCTCCCCGCCGGCCTGGTCGGCCTCGCCATCAGCGCCTCCACCGCGACGTCGTGGGGCATCGACGCCGCTGTCTGGCTCGCCCAGCACGTCCCCCTGGCCGCCGCCTACCGCGACACGCAGAAGTGGGACGCGCTGTGGCTCGTCGCCCTGGCCATCCTCGGCGCCGAGGCGGTCACTGCGGTTCCAAGGCTTTTCCGAGGACGTCGGCCCCTAGCGCTGTGGGCCGGCCCAGCCGCCGCCACGGTCATGGCCCTGGCCATCCTGTTCCCCGCCGGCATCCACCAGCTCCAGACCCTCCCCGACCTCGTCAAGCCTGCCGACTATCCCCAGGACTGGTACGCCGCCGCCGCCTACCTCGACGGCAACGTCCCCCGGGACGCGCCGGTGGTCGTCCTCCCCTGGCACCTCTACGAGCCGCTCGACTTCACCGGCCGTCTGGTGGCCAACCCCGCGCCCGAATTCTTCCCCGGCACGCTCATCGTGCCCAACGACCCTGAGCTGCCCGGCCAGACCGCCCCCGCCGCATCGCCGGGCAACATCGGCGCCATCGCGCTCGCGCAACCGGAGCCCCGTCCCTGCGCGCTCGCCGACGCCGTTCGCGCCGCCGGTGTCCGCTGGGTTGTCCTCGAGCACACCACCGGCGACGAGGAGGCGCTGCGCCGCCTGCGCCCCTGCGGCTTCCACATCGTCGAGGGCGCCCCTGGCCGCACCGCCGTCCTGTCAGGCTGACACCGCAAGCAGCCGCCAAGCGGACCCGCTTGCCTAGAATGCGGGCCGCCGACCCGGCCTGCACCGAGGAGACCCATGCACCCGCATCGCGCCACGCTGAGCCTGGCCATGCTGCTGGGCGGCCTGACCGCCACCGCCTGCAGCTCCAGCGGCCCCGACACCACCACCACCCCGAGCGGGTCGACCTTCACGCCGCAGCCAACCGCCCCCGGGCTCCCCTTCCAGTACGAGGCCACGGGCGAGAGCTCGAGCCCGTCCTTCCGCATCGCCAAGGCGGGGTCGTACACCGTCGCCTGGACGCTCAAGGGCACGCCCGACATGCCGAGCTGCTCGATGAGCATCGCCGTCGTCTCCGATGAGGGCATCACCAAGCAGGTGCTGCCGGTCACGGTGGTGAAGAGCGCTGACACCAAGCCGGGCCAGACGCCGCTGCAGCTCACCGCGGGCAACTGGCGGTTCCAGGAGGGCGGCGGCTGCCAGTGGAGCGTGACGGTCACCCAGGCGGCCTGAGCTCCTCGACGCTGCGGGGGGCCCTGAGGGCGGCGCTGCCGCCACTGCTGTACGTCGCCCTCGCGGTGGCGCTCTTCCACTCGGCGTGGGCGGCGCCGATGTCGACGACGGTGGGCGGCCACGGCGACGCCGACGCGTCGATCTGGTACCACGCTTGGACGCCGTACGCGCTGTCGCACGGCCACGACCCGCTGCTCACCGACCACCTCAACTTCCCCGGCGGCGTCAACCTGATGTGGCAGACGTCGCAGCCGCTGGTGGGCCTGCTCGCCTGGCCGGTGGCGACGCTGGGCAACCACTACCTCGCCTACGACGTCGTCATGACCCTGGGCCTGGCGCTGTCGGCGTGGTGCGCGTTCCTGGTGTTCCGGCGCTGGATCTCCTGGCGTCCGGCGGCGTTCGCGGGCGGGCTGGTGTACGGGTTCTCGCCGTACATGGCGGCGCACGCGCTGGGTCACGCCAACCTGGTCGTCGCGTTCGTGCCGCCGCTGATCCTCGGCGTGCTCGACGAGATCCTGGTGCGGCAGCGACGCTCGGCGCTGCGCGCGGGGCTCCTCCTCGGCGCGCTGGCGGCGGTGCAGTTCTACGTCGCCGAGGAGCTGCTGGCCACCGAGGCGATCATGGCCGCGGCCGCGGTGGTGGTGCTGGCGCTGCTGCACCGCGATCGCGTGCGCCTGCGTGCCGAGCACGCACTGCGCGCCATCGGCGCCGCGGCCGTGGTGGCTCTCGTCCTCTGCGCGCCCGCGATCGCGGTGCAGTTCCTCGGTCCCAACCGGCTGGGCGGGCAGTTCCAGCACCCCGGCGGCTTCAGCAGCGACCTGCTCAACTTCGTGGTGCCGACCGGCGTGCAGCAGCTCGTGCCCGGTACGGCGACGCGCATCGCGCAGCACTTCACCGGCAACACGTCGGAGCAGACCGGCTACCTGGGCCTGCCGTTGGTGCTGATCCTGGCATATACGGTATGGCGGTTCCGTGCCGTCATCTGGGTGCGCGCCGTGGCCCTGATCGGCGTCGTCGCGGCGGTGCTGTCGATGGGGCCGACGCTGCACGTCGACGGACACGCGACGCACATCCCCCTGCCCTGGGTGGTCTTCGAGCACCTGCCTGTCGCGGCCAACATCGTGCCCGGGCGGCTCATGCTCTACGCCTTCCTGATGGCGGGGCTGCTGCTGGCGCTCTTCGTCGACCACCTGCGTCGCGATGCGCACACCTCACGCGCGAGGGCCGCAGGTGGCGCGGCCGTGCTGGCGCTGGCGGTGATCGCCCTGCTGCCGACCTTCGCATTCCCATTTGCGCCGCACAGCGATCCGCCGTTCTTCACCGCCGGCGGCGACGTGCAGCGCATCCCCCAGGGTGCGACGGCACTGGTGGCACCCTTCGTCGCGCGCGGCGACCAGGTCGACCCCGAGACGTGGCAGGTTGCGGCGGACTTCCGCTTCCGCATGCCGTCGGGCTACGTTCTGCTGCCCAATCCCGCCGGCGGCGATCACCTCATCGGACCGCAGCTGCGGCCACTGTCGCAGGCGATGGTCGACATCGCCACCGGTGCTACCCCGCCCGTGCTCACCGCAGCGTTGCGCGCACAGATGCAGGACGACCTGCGCTACTGGCACACCTCGGTGGTCATCGCGGGACCGATGGTGCACCAGGACGCGATGCTGCAGTTCCTCGGCGACCTGCTAGGTGCCGCGCCGCAGCAGGACCAGGGCGTCGCTGTGTGGTGGCTGCCGTCGTGACCAGGGCGTGGGGACCGCCGTCGCGCCACCAGGCGACCGTCCGGGCCAGGCCCTCCTCCAGCGGGATGCGCGGCTCCCAGCCGAGGATGCGCCGTGCCGTGGAGATGTCGGGACGGCGCCGGCGGGGGTCGTCGACGGGCAGCGGCCGGTGCTCGATGGGACTGGAGCTGCCGGTGAGGCGGCGGATGGCCTCGGCCAGCTCCAGCACCGTCATCTCCGCCGGGTTGCCGATGTTGACCGGCAGCGTGTAGTCGGAGAAGAGCAGGCGCTCCAGACCGTCGACGAGGTCGTCGATGTAGCAGAGGCTGCGCGTCTGCGAGCCGTCGCCGAAGACGGTGAGCGGCTCGCCGGCGAGCGCCTGGGTGACGAAGGCCGGCACGGCGCGCCCGTCGTTGCGGCGCATGCGCGGCCCGAAGGTGTTGAAGATGCGGGCGATGCGGGTGTCGATGCCGTGCGCGTTGTGGTACGCCATGACGAAGGTCTCGGCGGCGCGCTTGGCCTCGTCGTAGACGCCACGCGGACCGACCGGGTTGACGTTGCCCCAGTAGTCCTCGGGCTGGGGATGCACGTCGGGGTCGCCGTAGACCTCGCTGGTCGAGGCGAGCAGGAAGCGCGCACCTTTGGCCTTGGCCAGGCCGAGCGCCTTGTGCGTGCCCAGCGTGCCCACCTTGAGCGTCTCGATCGGCATCTGCGCGTAGTCGACCGGCGACGCCGGCGAGGCAAAGTGGAGGATGGCGTCGACCTCACCCTCGACGTAGACGTACTCGGTGACGTCGTGGTGGCGGAAGGAGAAGCGCGGATTGCTGAACAGGTGCGCGACGTTGTCGGCGCTGCCGGTGAGCAGGTTGTCCAGGCAGACAACGTGCAGGCCGCGCTGCAGCAGGCGATCGCACAGGTGCGAACCGATGAAGCCCGCACCGCCGGTGATCACGACTCGGCGCATGTCTCGACGAGGTTAGCAGCGGTGTACCGTCTCTTCCCTGACACCGTTGACGGGAACGATGCCGGTGCTGCCGGGCCACCCCGTGGTCACCCGTGCGGCGTCGGCGCCGATGTCGTGGTCGAAGACGTAGATGTCGAACCTGTCGACGTGGAGGACTTCGCGCGGAGTGCCGAGCGCGTCGGGCGGCGGGTCGGGCACGAATGCGCCGCCCTGCTCGCGAATCAGATAGGTGGGGCCGCCCTGCGGTGCGTACCAGTCGCTCACGGTGAAGATCGGGTACGGGCAGAACCAGCCGCGCTGGACGGCGTTGCACGGCTCGCCCTGCTGCACGGCGCGGCTCTCGATGCGGCCGCCGCTCTGCCAGGTGACCAGGTTGGCCTGCCAGTACCCGGCGTAGCCGCGGTGCAGGCCGTGCTGCTCCAGCGTCGCCAGCAGCGCCTCGCCGTGCTGCGGCTGCACGTTGAAGTCGGCGACCAGCGAGGCACGGTGGAGCAGCACCGCACCGGTGAGGCCGACCACCGCGACGGCGCCGGCGATGGCGGCTCGCGCTGCGCGGCTGCGCATGGCGACGAAGGGCACGGTGGCGGCGATGGCGTAGAAGAGCGGGGGCAGGTAGCGGATCGAGTTGCGGTCGATGGGGAGAGTGGTGGCGATGAACGCGATGGCGGTGAAGAGCGCGGTGCAGCCCCAGAAGGCCAGGAAGACGTCGCGGCCTTCGATGGGGGCGCCGCCGTCACCGCGCTCGCGGCTGTCACGGTGGTTCGGCGGCGACGAGGTCTGCGGACGGCGCAGCAGGTGCAACGGCTGCAGGAGGCGCAGCAGCATGGACAGCGGCACCAGCGCCGCGGCGACGATCAGCACGCCACAGAGCAGGCGCAGCAGGCCGAGGTCGCCGAGGTCGTGCAGCGAGAGGCGTCCGTTGGCCATGTCGAGCAGGAGATGCCCGAGCAGCGTTGCGTTGTCGTTGGCGCGCGCGGGGGACGCCAGGGTCAGCGGGAGCCCCTGCACCTGGAAGCCCTGGTGGCGCATCACCAGCACGGTCGCACCCGCCGCAACCAGGGCAATGGCGACGACACCGGCGGCGGCGAAAAGCGTCTCGACAGCGCGCCGTGAGCGGCGGCGCCACGCCGCCAGCGCGGCCGCGGCGGCGAACGGCGCGACGCCGGTGACCAGGAGCAGCGGGTCCGACGCCACGTCGAGCCCGGTGACCACCGCCAGCACCGCGGCAGCGGCAATCACCCGCGGCGCCCGCAGGTCGCGCACCATCGCCAGCCACACCAGCAGCGCCGCCAGCACGATGCCGTTGACGAACGTGGTGCTGTGGTACGCCTGGGCGAGCAGCGGCAGCAGCAGCAGCGGCGGCGTGGCCATGCCGATGCCCAATGTGATCAGCGCGGCACGCCATCCCGCCAGCCGGCGCACCGTCGCCGCCAGCAGCAGCAGCCCCAGCAGCGAGAGCACGTACGGCATCGCCTGCCACACGACGTCGTGTCCGGGCAGCCAGCGCGTCGCCTCGTCGAACCACAGCGTGGTGTAGTGCGCGGCGTTGCCCATCACCACGGTGCTGCCGGAGTGGGCGCTCGGCAGCGACTCGGCGATCACCATCGGACCCACCGAGTCGCTGGTCGCCGTGTCGTGGACCAGCGACGGCACGCGCTGCGCCAGCACCACGCCGTAGGCGACGATGCTGAGCAGCGGCGCCAGCGCCAGCGCGCGCAGCAGCGCGTCGCGCGCGCCGCCGCGGCCCGGTGTCACGCGGTGCCCGACTCCCACGACGCCAGGTAGGTCTGCTGCTCGGGGGTGAGCACGTCGATGTCGATGCCCAGGCTGCGCAGCTTGATGGCGGCCACCTCGCGGTCGATGTCCACGGGGACGTCGTACACGCGCGCCTCCAGCTCGCGGTGGTGCTTGGCCACGTACTCGGCGCAGAGCGCCTGGTTGGCGAAGGACATGTCCATCACCGCGGCGGGATGTCCCTCGGCGGCGGCGAGGTTGAGCAGGCGTCCCTCGGCGAGAACGTGCAGGGTGCGTCCGTCCTGCATCCTGTAGGCGTCGACGTAGGGGCGGGGCTTGCTGACGCCCGTCGACAGGTCGTCGAAGGCGGCCAGGTTGATCTCGTCGTTGAAGTGGCCGCTGTTGGCGATGACCGCCCCGTTCTTGAACTTGAGGATGTGGCGGCGGTCGACGACGTTGATGTCGCCGGTGACGGTGATGACGACGTCGGCCTCCGGCGCCGCCTCCTCCAGGGTCATGACCCGGTAGCCGTCCATCACCGCTTCCAGGGCACGGGTGGGATCGATCTCGGTGACGATGACGTGCGCGCCCATGCCCGACGCGCGCATCGCCAGACCGCGCCCGCACCAGCCGTAGCCGCAGACCACGAAGGTCTTGCCGGCGATCAGGATGTTGGTGGCGCGGATGAATCCGTCGAGGGTCGACTGTCCGGTGCCGTAGCGGTTGTCGAACATGTGCTTGGTGAGCGCTTCGTTGACGGCGACGATGGGGAAGCGCAGCTTGCCGTCCGCCGCCATGGCGCGCAGGCGGATCACCCCGGTGGTGGTCTCCTCGGTGCCCGCCATCACCTCGCCGAGCAGGTCGCTGCGCTCCTTGTGCAGGCGCGCGACCAGGTCGGCGCCGTCGTCCATGGTGAGATGGGGACGGAGGTCGAGCACGGCGTCGAGGTGCTCGTAGTAGCGGGCGCTGTCCTCGCCCTTGACGGCGAAGGTGGGGATGCCGTGGTTGCTGACAAGTGCGGCAGCAACCGGGTCCTGCGTCGACAGCGGGTTGCTGGCGCACAGCCGCAGCTCGGCGCCCCCGGCCTTGAGGGCGAGTGCCAGGTTGGCGGTCTCGGTGGTGATGTGCAGGCAGCCCGCCATGCGCATGCCCTGCAGCGGCTTCTCGCGCTCGAAACGCTCGCGGATCAGGCGCAGGACCGGCATCTCCTGCGCGGCCCACTCGATGAGGCGCTGTCCCTCGGCGGCCAGGCTGAGGTCAGCGACGTCGTGGGTCATCGTGGTCATGCGTGGGTTCTCCGTGGCGTTGTGTCTAGAAGCGGATCAGTGAGACGTGGGGCCGTCCGCCGAGCTGCTGCGCGCCGCCCAGGGCCTCCAGTTCGACGAGGAAGTCGATGCCCACCACCACGCCGCCGAGCTGCTCGACGAGCGAGACGGTGGCCGCGGCGGTGCCGCCGGTGGCGAGCAGGTCGTCGACGACGAGCACGCGCTCGCCCTTCCTGAACGCGTCGGCGTGGATCTCCAGCACGTCCTCGCCGTACTCCAGCGTGTAGCTCACCGACAGCGTCCGGCGGGGCAGCTTGCCCTTCTTGCGCACCGGCACGAAGCCGACTTCCATGGCGTAGGCGAGCGCGCCGCCGATGATGAAGCCTCGCGACTCGACGGCAACGATCTGGTCGATCCCCTCCGTGCGATGCGCCGCGGCGAGGGTGTCGATGGCCGCCTTGAAGACGTCACCGCGGCTGAACAGCGTGGTCAGGTCGCGGAAGAGCACTCCCTCACGGGGGAAGTCGGGCACCTCGGTGATGGCGGCGCGCAGGCGCTCGACGAGGTCGAGGTCGGACATGCGGCGGCAAGTCTACCGATGCCGGGCGCAGCGCCGTGGGCCGGCGGGGGCCGGCGGGGCCGTCAGAGCGTCAGGGGCCCAGGAAATGCGGCGCGGCGATGCCGACGACGGGACGGGCCAGGCGCTGGCCGCCCATCGAGCCCAGGAAGAGCGCATCGCCGAAGTTGAACAGGCCACCGTCGCTGGCGACCATCCAGTAGCCGTTGCCGCTCGGCGATGCGGCCATGCCGACCACCGGCTTGTTGAGACGGATGTTCCCCGTCGAGCCGTGGAAGACGGCGTCGCCGAAGCTGAAGATGCCGCCGTCGGTGGCCACCAGCCAGTACCCGTTGCCGCTCGGCGTCGCGGCCATGCCGACCACCGGCTGGTTGAGCCGGATGTTGCCGGTGCTGCCACGGAAGACGGCGTCACCGAAGCTGAAGATGCCGCCGTCGGTGGCCACCATCCAGTACCCGTTGCCGCTCGGCGTGGGAGCCATGCCGACCACCGGCTGGTTGAGCCGGATGTTGCCGGTGCTGCCACGGAAGACGGCGTCACCGAAGGAGAAGATGCCGCCGTCGCTGGCCACCAGCCAGTAGCCGTGGCCGCTCGGCGTCGACGCCATGCCCACGATGGGCCTGTTGAGCCGGATGTTGCCGGTGCTGCCGTAGAAGGCGGCGTCGCCGAAGCTGAAGATGCCGCCGTCGCTGGCCACCAGCCAGTACCCCTGGCCGCTCGGCGTGGAGGCCATGCCCACCACCGGCTGGTTGAGCGCCATGTTGCCCGTGGAACCGTGGAAGTGGGCGCGGCCGAAGCTGAACACGCCGCCGTCGGTGGCGCCCATCCAGTACCCGGCGTTGGGACCGAACTTGTCGGAGATGACGCTCCAGAGCTCGGTGTGCCCGGTGTCGTAGCCGAGCGCCCAGATGCCCGCGCCACGGATGCCGTAGCTGTTGACCATGTCGTACTTGGCGCCGATCGAGGAGGTGTCGTCGTAGTACAGCTCGCGGTTGCTGTTGTACTGCGGCGACCACCACGATGCCCACGGCGACGACGCGGTGCCGTCCCAGTGGTACTGCAGGTTCTGGATGCAGGAGCAGGAGAAGTCGTCGAACATCGACGAGTAGGTGTCGACCGTCGACGGGTTGCCGGGGCAGCTGGTGATGGCCGCGTTGGGCGCCGTCGAGTTGGTGCACCACTTGTAGCCGTAGTACGGCACGCCGAGGATCACCTTGCTCGCCGGCGCCTTGGCCGTGTACTGCTGCACCGCCAGCGTGTCGTTGTACGTCCAGCCGTTGAGCGGCGCGTTCGCCGAGGCGTGGCCCGAGGTGTTGCCCGGGGCCATGTCGTAGGCCATGATGAACATGGCGTCGACCACCTTGCCGAGCTCGGTGATGTTCATGAAGCCCGCGTCCCAGCTCGCCGCTCCGGTGTAGGTGGCCACGACCACCTCGCTGCCCTGCACCTTCTGGTGCATCTGGTTGGCCAGCGAGGTGACGAAGGCGGTGAACTGCGCCTGGCGGTTGGGCGCGCTCGAGTCGGTGCTGCCCTCGAAGTCGACCGTCACGCCGTCCAGCCCTCGCTGCTGCACCAGCGCGATGCTCGTGTCGATGGCGTGCTGTGCGTTGGCGGGGTTGCCGTCGATGGCGTCGATGGTGCCGTTGTCGAAGGCCTTGATGGTGAGCAGGACGCGATCGCCGTGCTGGTGCGCGGCGTTCACGAGGTTGGTCAGGTTGCTGCTGTTCCACCCCGACCAGCCGCTGTTGTCCGGCGCCTGGTTGACGCTGCCGTCGCCGTTGAGGTCGACGCCGAAGTAGGCCACGGTGGAGAGCAGGTTGAGCTGCCACTCCGTCCATTGCGGCAGCGCCCAGTAGGGGGCGAAGCCGAAGACCTCGCGATTGAGAATCCCGTTGCCGGAGGCGACGTGCGGCGCCGCCTGCGCGGACACGGCCGCGCGGGTCACCCCGCGTGGATGCGCGGCGGGCGCCGCGAGCGCGGGATCGGCGGTCAGCCGCGACGCGCTGGACGCGAAGATGCGCTCCTGCTGCGCGTTGGGGCCGACCGCGGGATCCACCCCGGCGGGCGGCGCGTTCGTGGCCGCGGCGCCGGGCACGACGGAACCCAGCAGCAGTACGAGGGGCGCGACAGCGATGGCGAGCGCGCGACGTCGGGTCGTGGCGTATTGGGAACGACGCATAGAGGGATGTGGGGGGCGCCGGGAAGCCGACGGGGGTCTCGACTATACCCCGTGGTTCCCGGATGTACAGCACACGGATGTTCGGGGGAGGGTGAAACAGCGGCGGCGCGTGCTAGGCTCCCCCGCCGTGACACGAGAGGATCCCAGGCGGTGAAAGGCCTCATCCTCAGCGGCGGCAAGGGGACCCGCCTGCGGCCCATCACCCACACCAGCGCCAAGCAGCTGGTGCCCGTGGCCAACAAGCCGGTGCTCTACTTCGCCATCGAAGCCATGGTCGAGGCCGGCATCGTCGACATCGGCATCATCACCGGCGACACCGGTCCGGAGGTGCGCGAGGCGGTTGGCGACGGCACCCGCTTCGGTGCTCGGATCACCTACATCCCCCAGGCGGCGCCGCTCGGGCTTGCCCACGCGGTGCTCACGGCGCGCGCCTACCTCGGCGACGAGCGCTTCGTCATGTACCTCGGCGACAACCTCATCCGCGACGGCATCGTCGCCCTCGTCGAGGAGTTCACCCGCGCTGCACCGGACGCGATGATCCTGCTCGCCAGCGTTCCCGAGCCGGAGCGCTTCGGCGTCGCCGAGCTGCGCGACGGCCGGGTCGTGCGACTCGTCGAGAAGCCGGCGGTGCCGCCCTCCGATCTCGCCCTGGTCGGCGTGTACCTGTTCTCCGCGGCGGTGCACAGCGCCATCGACCGCATCGAGCCCAGCCCGCGCGGCGAGCTGGAGATCACCGACGCCATCCAGCGCATGATCGACGACGGCGCCACCGTTGTCCCCCACGTCATCACCGGATGGTGGAAGGACACCGGCCGTCTCGACGACATGCTCGAGGCCAACCGCATCGTCCTCGACGGCATGGAGCCGCGCATGGAGGGCACCCTCGGCGAGAACGTGCGCCTGGAGGGCAAGGTGATCGTCGAGCGCGGCGCCATGCTGAGCAACTGCCGGGTGCGCGGACCGGCGATCATCGGGGAGCGCACCATCGTCGATCACGCCTACATCGGGCCGTTCACCGCCATCTACTACGACTGCGTGGTGCGCAACGCCGAGATCGAGCACAGCATCGTGCTGGAGCGCAGCCGCATCGAGGACGTCACCGGGAAGATCGAGTCGTCACTGCTGGGCAAGGACTGTGTGGTCTGCGAGTCGCCGGAGCGACCGCGCGCGCTGCGTCTCATGCTCGGCGACCACTCCAGAGTGGAGCTGCACTGAGCATGCCCTGGATACCCCTCAGCGACGCCATGGAGCGCGTGCTCGGTCGCATCGCGACCGTCCCCGCCGCGCAGCGGCTCGGGCGCATCGACGGCGTCATGGTCAAGACCTTCAGGAAGCACGCCGACCAGCGCGGCTACTTCATCGAGCAGCTCAAGCGCGGTGACCTCGACGACGACGGCAACCTCTTCATCCCGGAGCAGCCCTTCGCCCAGATGTCGCGGTCGCTCGCCTACGCCCGCGGCGGCAACCCGCCGGAGCTGATCAAGGCCTTCCACTGGCATCGCAAGCAGTGGGACTACTGGGACATCGTCGCCGGCAACGCACGCGTGGTGCTCTGCGACCTTCGCGAGGGCTCCCCCACCGAGGGACGCATCCAGGTGGTAATGCTCGGCGAGCACGCGCCGCGCATGGTGGCCATCCCGCCCTACGTCGCCCACGGCTACCAGTGCGTGTCGATGCAGGACGTGATCCTCAACTACTACGTGACCGAGCCCTACGATCCCGGCGACCCGGACGAGGGCCGCATCGCCTGGAACGACCCGCGCGTCGGTTTCGACTGGTCCATCGAGAACATCTGAGATGCGCTTGCTGGTCACCGGCGGCGCCGGCTTCATCGGCAGCGAGTTCGTGCGCATGACGCTGCGGGAGCATCCCGACGATTCTGTCGTCGTGCTCGACAAGCTGACCTACGCCGGCAACCCGCGCAACCTCGATCCGGTGCGCAGCGACAAGCGCTTCCGCTTCGTCCAGGGCGACATCGGCGACGCCGAGATCGTCGACGAGCTGGCCCGCGAGGTGGACGCCATCGTCAACTTCGCCGCCGAGTCGCACGTCGACCGCTCGCTGGAGTCGCCAGGGCAGTTCATCCAGACCGACGTCTACGGCACCTACGTGCTGATGGAGGCGGCCCGCGCCGCCGGTCACGAGCGCTTCGTGCAGGTGAGCACCGACGAGGTCTACGGCTCGGTGCACGAAGGGCGATCGGTGGAGAGCGACCCGCTGCGCCCGCGCAGCCCGTACAGCGCCAGCAAGGCGGGCGGCGAGATGCTGGTGTGGTCCTACCGCGCCTCGTACGGCTTCCCCGCGATCATCACCCGCGGCTCCAATACCTACGGGCACCACCAGTACCCCGAGAAGATCATCCCGCTCTTCATCACCAACGCCATCGACGACCTGCCCCTGCCCATCTACGGCGACGGCCAGGCCGTGCGCGACTACCTGCACGTCGAGGACCACTGCACCGGCATCGACACGGCGCTGCGCCAGGGCGTGCCCGGCGAGGACTACAACGTCGGCTACGGCGGCGAGGGAGTCAACGGCATCGCGGTCGCCGACACCATCCTGGAAGCGCTGGGCAAGCCGGAGTCGCTCAAGCAGCACGTGCAGGACCGCCCCGGCCACGACCGCCGCTACGCGCTCGACACCGGCAAGCTGCGCGCGCTGGGCTGGGCTCCGCAGGTCGACTTCGCCGCCGGCATGCGGCGCACCGCGCAGTGGTACGCGGACAACCAGGACTGGTGGCGTCCCCTGAAGTCCGGCGAGTTCTGGGACTTCTACAAGCGCAACTACAAGCCGCTGCACGGCGCCGCAGCTGGCGGGTGAGCGCGGCCGAACGCATGCGGGTGCTGGTCTTCGGCGCCGGTGGCCAGCTGGGCGGCGAGCTGCTCGGGCTGCGCGACGCGTCGGGACACGACATCACCGGGTTGACGCTCGCCCAGTGTGACATCGCCGAACCCGGCGACGCCGCGCGGGCGCTGCGCGAGCACAGGCCGGACGCGGTGATCAACGCCGCGGCGTGGACCAGGGTCGACGACGCGGAGACGCAGCGCGACGAGGCGTTCCGCGCCAACGCGGAGGGTGCACGCCTGCTTGCCGCTGCGTGCAACGACGCCGGCGTGCTGCTGTGCCACATCAGCACCGACTACGTCTTCGACGGCACCGCCAAGGAGCCCATCCCCGAGGACGCACCCACCAACCCGCAGGGCGTCTACGGTGCCAGCAAGCTGGAGGGGGAGCGGGCCGTGCGCGAGGTGGCGCCGCGCCACCAGATCGTGCGCACCTCCTGGCTCTACGGGCAGCAGGGGCCCAACTTCGTGCTCACGATGCTGCGCCTCGGCGCCGAGCGCGACGAGGTGACCGTGGTCGCCGACCAGCGCGGCGCACCAACCTGGACCGGACACCTCGCGCCCGCGCTGCTGCGGCTGCTCGAACGCGACGCCACCGGCACGTACCACCTCACCAATGCAGGCGATACGACATGGTGCGAGTTCGCGCAGGCGATCATGCGCGACGCCGGTCTGCCCGCCCGCGTGGCGCCAATCAGCACGGCGGAGTACGGTGCTCGCGCGCCGCGACCGGCCTACTCGGTGCTCGCCAACCACGCCTGGCAACAGCTCGGCGAGACGCCGCTGCCGGCCTGGCGGGAGGGGCTGGCGGCCTACCTGCGGCGTCTGCGCTAGACCCTCAGGGATCGAGCCGCAGCAGGCCGGTTCCCGACCAGTGGCCGAAGCTGGTGACGTCCAGCTTGGGAACCGCGAGTCCGCGCCAGAAGCCGAGCATGCTCCACACGCGCACGTCGTCGAACATCACCAGGCACGGGCGCGTCCGCGGCAGGCGCGAGAGCAGCGCCCAGAACGCAGGCTCGAACCGGCCGTCCTTGGGTCCGTCCACGAACATGAGATCGGCGGACGCGAGCAGCCCGGCGTGCTCGCCGAACCGCTCGGGAATGGCCAGGTCGGCAACCACCTGGACCAGCCGGCCGCCGGCGAAGTCCTCGGCGATCAGGGCGGGCTCTGCCAGTGCATCCCATGGCACGACGTCGAACGTGGTGAGGCGTGACGAATGCGGCAGCCCGTCGAGGATCGCCAGCGCCGAGAGCCCGGTGAAGGTACCGACCTCGACGACCGTCTGCGGCTGCAGAACGCGCACCAGGCCGCTGAGGAGTTGGTAGTGCTCACCGGGGAAGACCGACAGCCAGCGCTCCGAGTCGGGTGACCGCCCATGGAAGCGGGTGAGGTCGACTTGCGTGGCCTCTCTCGCCGCGTCGAGCGCAATCCGCATCAGCTCGGTGTCGGGGCGTCCCGGAGAGTCGTCGAGCGACGCGATCAGCGACAGCTCCGCATGTCGCGCCGCCATCGGCAACTGGATGCCGGCGAGGTCGACGGGCTGGCCATGGGTGTCGTCCTCGACGGGCAGCGCATGCGCGGCAGATTCGGGCTGAGCCGGCTCCGGTGCCTGAGACTCCCGTGCTGCGCCGGCGCGGATCTCCTCGGCGAGCCGGCGCAGTCTCGCCTTCACGACGCGTCGACCGTCATGTCGGAGCGCAGCCGCGGCAGGCGGCGGTCCAGGGTGACCGATCCCGACATCACGTCCCACAGCGCCGGGCTGCTGATGCGGCCGCCGACGTCGATGAACCAGCCGGGACCGTCGCCGAAGAGACACGTGCCGCCGACGTTGGTCTCGAAGTCCGGCGCGATCAGGCTGACCGAGCGCACACCCGGATCGGAGTGGAACATGCGCTGCTCGGCGCGCGCCCCCGGAGCACCCGTGGACGCACTCTTGTCCGTCGTGGAGATCTGCGGGCGGATGAAGCACAGCAGGTTGAGCACGCCCAGCGTGTCGACAAGACGGATGCCGTCAGCGCTGCCGGCGACGTAGAGCTGCCCGTAGGGGTGGTCGAACAGGCAGTTGCCGTAGTGGCCGCCGGTGCCGGCGGCGTCGTTCTCCAGGTAGATGAAACCGCCGCCGAAGCCGCGCAGGTCGCGGAAGGAGTCGTAGATGGGGTTGAACAGGCGGAACGCGTAGTGATCGCCGTCGTGCCCGTGCACGGCGATGCGCTCCCAGGTGGCGCCCTGCACGCCGTTGTCGCGGCCACCCACGTCGAGCAGCGGCGGTTCGGCGACGATGCCGTGCCCCGTCTCCGCGTACGGACGGGCGAAGCGCACGCAGAAGTCGCGCAGGTTGACGTGCAGGCCGCGACCGGTGAGCCGCAGGCCGTCGGTGTAGTTCCCGTCGACGAGCAGCACGCTGCCGGAGACGTAGGGCGCGACGAGGGGGATGTCGATGGTGTCGAACCCGTTTGCCTGCGGGCCGTAGAGCACGTACGCTCCGGCGCCGGCGAGAGTCATGGGATGCGCGATCTCCAGCGGTGCGGTGATGCGCATCACACCCGAAGGGAGGTGCAGGGTGGCCGCGATCTCCTCCGCGGCATGGATGGCCGACTGCAGCGCCGCGGTGTCGTCGTGCTTGCCATCAGCCCGCACTCGGAAGTCGGCCGCATCCAGCATTCCGTTCCGGGGAGCCGCGCGTCGCCGCATAGTCGCGGCAGTGTACCAGGGGGTCATGGAAGCAGGCGGACGGCCGACAGCGTCTCCGTTCCGTTCGAGGTGAGCACCAGTGGCGCGCTGCCGAAACCGTGCCACTGGCCGCACGCACCCACATGCACCAGGTAGTGCGCGGGCGAACGCTGCAGCGTGCCGAACCGGATGGCGTGGCCGTCGTCACTCTGGCCCTGTGACAGGGTGAAGGCGGCGTTGCCGAACCCCTGCGCCGCGTCCACCTCGATCCAGCGGTAATCCGTCCAGCGGTGTCCGGCAGGCAGCTCGATCTGCACCGTGCCATGTGCCGGCCCGGTCCACGCCGTCGTCGCCGCGGCCATCTCGCCCCCGCCGGGTGCGGTGCTGAGAAAGGTGGGGATGTCTCCCCAGTCGCATGCGCCGCTCTGCGCGTACAGGTCGGCGGGCTGCGGCGACGCGCCGGATACGTCATTGCCCACCATGACGAGCTGTCCGTCGACGTCCGCGAGCGGCGTGTAGTGGTCGAGGATCCACGCGGCGACGATGTGGTGGCGCACCTGGTTGGAGATCCCGTCCCACGCGGGAAGGCCGAACCTCGCGTCGGAGTTGAACACCACCAGAGCGGGCGGCCGCGCCGTCAGCTCGGCGACGAGATCCCGTTGCGCCACCTCGTCCATCGCCATCGAGATGTGGAAGAAGCGATTCGGCGGGTCGAGGGCCATCAGGTAGTGGATCAGCTCCGGTTCGTTGGACATGTCGAACACCCCGTGGCCCGGTGTCGCATAGGTGTCGACCAGGCGGCGCAGGTCACGGATCACGGTGGGAGTGGTCGCCGGCACCGTGCTGAATCCGGCCGGCGCAATCGAGGGCTCCTGCCCGGCGGTCATCTGAAAGCGGTCGGCCGCCCCCTTGACCAGCGATGTCAGCGGGCGAGCGGCCGTCGCCGTCGCGATGAGGATGGCGATCACGCTGGCATACGAGAACGCCAGCGGCCACCTCCGTCCGCTGCGCAGGGCGGCGTACATGGCGCGATGGACAAGCCCGTCGACGCCACGCACGCTGAGCCAGCCGAGCAGGATGAACATTGGCAGGGTCATGGCCAGGACCTCGACCATGTGCGATTCGTCAGCGCGGGCCACGAACTTTCCGTAGAACAGCATGGTCATCAGCGCCGCAGCGAGGAGCGCGCAGTCCACCGGCCGCAGGCCGGCGCGGCGCACCAGGCGAGCGGCGATGTAGGCGACCGACGCCAGCCAGCCGGCGACGGGTGCGGCCACGATCACGCCCGCCGTGGGCGTCCAGGGATGGTAGGGCAGGCCGCCGGCGAGCTCGTGGTTGGGCAGGAAGTAGCGATACACGTCGAGGAAGCTGCCCACCGCATGCTGCGAGGCCAGCACGGCCACGAAGATCACCCCGAGAAGCAGCGCCACAGCGCAGAACACCAGCGTGCGCCGGAAGGCTGCAGGCAGCGATACGGCCCCGCGGCGGTGGGCGAACTCGTAGGTGAGCAATGCCAGCGGAACCACACCCACCGCGTACCCGGCCTCGGGAACCAGGATCGCCTCGACGACGACGACCAGAGCGAGCAGCGCGGTGCGCCACAGCCCGGGCGAGCGCAGTGACGCGACCAGCAGCACCAGAGTGACCGGCCAGAGGATGTAGCGCGTCTGCGCGGTGACCGACCCGGCGACGAGGATCACCGCCATGGCGAGCGCGAAGAGCGTGCTGCGGGCGCGGTCGACGTAGACCGCCAGCGCGTACAGGCTGAGGAAGAACAGTGGCTCCCAGATCATCGTGTCCGCGGTGATCCCGCCCCAGCGCGTGAATCCGAAGACGTGCATGCCCATGATGTCGAGCAGCCCGTCCGTCCACACCCCGTGGATGATCATCAGGTCGCGCCAGGGAAAGAAGCCGTTCATCATCAGCCGCGCGCCGGCGAGCGGCTGGCCGTCCTCGTAGAGGAAGTTGCCGGGCCCGTCGTACGCGTACGGGAGGTGGGCGAGCAGCAGGTAGACGAGGACGGGCACCGCGACGAAGAGAACGGTGTGGCGCTCGACACGAAGGCGTCCGGCATCGTCGTGTGCGCGCAGCAGCGCGACCACCGTCACGCCGGCGAGCAGCAGGATGGCCACCGCCGCCAGCCAGGCGGGCAGCCAGTTCGCCGGGTGGCTGACCCTGTCGTCGAGGGTGACCACGGCGGTCACACCCGCGACGGCGGCGAGCGCGGCGACGGTGAACGGTGCGGCCACCGCGTTGACCATCGCGGCGCTGACGTGCGCGGGGCGGTGCGGCCACACCAGGGATGCAGCCCGGGCCAGCACCTGCACGGCCGCCACCGTCGCGACGGCCGCGGCGGCGACGATCCACAACGGATGGGCCGTGCCCAGGTGGGTGACAACCACAGCCACGCCCAGGGGCAGACCGATCAGCGCCGACCTGACGGCAACACCCACCATGGCGGCGGCACGGCCGTGCGCAGCCTCCACCTCCGCGTCGCCATCGGCAACCTCCGCCACCGGCGACGGCACCTGCCCGGCGCCGAATCGCCGCCGCGCCCACAGCCATCCCAGCCCGAACAGGACCAGGCTCAGCGCGGGAAAAACCCAGGCCACGACTTGGAATTCGCGGAAGTAGCGCTCGACGTCGAAGCCGGTCAGCAACGGGTAGCCGATCACGTCGGAGCGCACGTCGAGCCGGTCGGAGAGATTGAGCAGCAGCAGCGCACACACGCCGCCGCTGATCGCAACCGACGCCGCCGCGAGGAGCGCGACGCGCCGCCAGAACGCCGCCGTCACTAGCCGGGCTTGCGGCAGATGGCGAAGGTGTTGAGGCCGAACTTGTGCCGGAAGCACGAGATGTCCTGCGGCCGGAAGCCGGCACGCACCAGCAGCGGCCACAGGTCGCGCGGGTCGTAGTAGTTCTTGTGGTCGTTCATCTCGTCAGCGGGGGTGACGCCGAACCGGAAGGCGGTCAGCTCGAGGAACCACTTGCCACGCCAGTTGGGCACGTTGAGCAGGACGCGGCCACCGGGCGCGGTCACCCGGTGCATGTGCGCGATGGCCTCGTACGGCGACCAGAGGTGCTCGAGCACCGAGTTGCAGACGACGACGTCGAGCGACCCGTCGTCGATGCCGCTGAGCGCGTCGGGGAGCTGGCCCTCGATGGCGCGCACCCTGGCGTGCTGTTTGAGCTCGGGCGCGATGCTGACGTCGAGCAGGGTCATCGCGGCGACCTGGTCGAGCAGCGTGCGCGCGAAGGTCGCGTGGTACCCGCAGCCGATGTCGGCCACCCTGCGGCCGGCGAAGCCGCCCGCGGCGTCGCGCATGCGCCGCGCCGACAGCCAGACGCCGAAGCGGTCGACGGCGGTGGGGTCGTAGCGTTCGCCGTAGGCCAGGTTGCGCAGCGAACGCGCGCCACTCCCCGGTGTCGGGGCGCGCTCCTCGGTCGGCGGCAGGTCCACCATCAGGTTGTCTTCTCCACGGGATGGCGCGGCGCCAGGTCGGCGGCCGAGAACGGGCGCGCGGCGACGCCCAGCGCAGCCAGCGGCGCGGTGTCGGGCGGCGGCGGCGGATGGGCCAGCCCCCAGAGGGAGTCGGCGCGAAAGGGCAGTGACAGCGAGGCCGCCTCGGCGCCGCGAATCATCCAGTACACCGCGCGCCAGGGGAAGGGCACGAAGCGCGGATGCGAGCCGCGCAGCTCGGCGAGGGCACCCAGCAGCGCGCGCACCGGCACGGCGTCGGGATTCTCCACCGTCAGCGGTCCGCGCGGCGGATCGGCGGCGGACGCGAGCTTGACGATCGCCTCGGCGAGGTCGTCCTCGTGCACGGTGTAGATGTGCGAGCGTCCCGCCAGCACGGGCACCACGGGCAGGCTCACCGCGCGAAGCAGCGCGCCCACCATGCCGCCGGGGTCCGGTCCGTACACCAGGCCAGGACGCACCACGATGGCATCGTGCGCGCTGGCGACGTCTTCGATGGCGAGCTTGGCCCGCCCGTAGAGCTGGACCGTCCCGGGATATGCGGCCGCTGACGAGATGACGATGCTGCGCCCGACGCCCGCCGCGCGGGCTGCGTCGAGCAGCCGTCGCGTGCCCTCGACGTTGACCCGGGAGATGTCGTCCCACGAGGTCGCGCGCAGGTCGTACGCGCAGTGGACGAGCACGTCGACGCCGGCGAGCAGCCCGGGGTCGACGGGCTCGCCGAGGTCGAAGGGCAGCGCGTCACCGTCGCCGGGCCGCGGTGAGCGGACCAGGGCGATGCCACGCCATCCCTCGGCGCGGAGGGCGGCGCGGATCACCCCGCCGAGGTAGCCGGACGCGCCGGTGATCCCCGCGGTGCGGGTGCGCGTCGGAGCCGGCGTATCGCTCACGATGCACCCTCGCCGAGGGCCAGCGCCTCGCTGGCGATGCGATGCGCGTTGGCCATGATCGTCAGGGTGAAGGACGTGGCGGCGAGGCTCGGTGCCACCGCGCCGTCGACGAGGTGCACCCGCCGCCAGCCGGCGACGCGGCCGGCGCGGTCGGAACCGAAGCGACCGCGCGAGGACGGCTCCGCGTGCGGGAAGCTGCCGCCCCAGTGGTAGCTCTTGCCGAGCGGGGTCAGGGTCACGCGCGGCACGATGGGCCAGAGGTCGAGATGCGGAGCGATGCGCAGCAGCGCGCGCTTGATGGGACGCATCAGCGGCCGCGCGTCCGGAGAGCTGGGGTCGCGCGTCACCACCAGGGGAGCGCGCAGCGACGGCGACGCCGGTGCGTTGAGCCGCAGGCGCATTCGCGGTGACACCGAGGACGGCAGGTAGCCGAGCCCGACGCTGAGGCGCGAGAGCAGCTGCCCCATCGCGGCCCGGCCCGGGCCATCGCGGACCACGCCCGGCAGGGCCTCGACGAACGATGGGTTGTACGTGTAGAGCTGGAGATGGATTCGCTCCGCGGCGACCGCGGGAAGGTCGAGCACGCTGGAGAGCTGGCTCATCGCATGCGCCTGCTGCTGCAGCGGGTCGCCCGCCGACCGCGACGACACGAAGGGCACCAGGAACTGTGCGCTCTCGAGCACCGGCACGTCCTCACCGTAGACGCGCAGCGAGTCCAGCACCAGGCGCGCCGATCCGATAGCGCCACATGCGACAAAAACTCGATCGGCGGTGAAGGTGTGCTGCTCACCGGTCGATCGGTGCCGCGTCACCACGGTGGCCGAGGTGGTGTCCTCCTCCACGCGAACCGCCAGGAGGTTGCCATGGTAGGTGATGCGCCCGCGCGCCCGCAGGTCGTCGAGCGTGTGCGCGCTGGAGTAGATGAGCGAGTACGGACAGCCGGTCATGCACAGCCCGCAGGCCACACACGCCGAGGCGCGCACGCCGGTGCGCGCCTGGCCGAGGAGCAGTCCCATCCGGTTGAGCGCCGTGCGATGCCGCCGGTAGCGGTCGAGGATGGCCCGGGCGCGGCTGGACAGCGGCAGCGGTGGCTGCGGCAGTCCGTACAGCGGCAGCGGCCCGGCCAGGTCGTCCTCCGCCGCGGCGAAGGGCACGGCGTCGAGGACGCTGCGGTAGTGCGGCGCCATGTCCTCCTCGGACACCGGCCACGCCCCCATCTCGCCCCTGGGGTAGGGCAGCAGCTGCGAGCCCCAGACGGCGCTGAAGCCCCCGTAGCCGCCCGAGATCAGGGCGCCGACGATGCCCTGTTCGACGGCCATCGGCGAGAGCTGGCCCGCCTCCGCGAAGGGATAGCTGGAGCCGAAGCTGAGCTTCTCCGGCAGCCGGCCGGCGCCGTCGCCCGCGGGCGGGCGCGCCACCAGGCGGAGGTCGTCCGGGTCCCACTGTCCGGGCTGCAGAGCCGACATGCGCTCGCGAGCCAGGCGCCGTTCGTCCTCGAGCTCGGTGCCGAGGTCGACCACGGTGACGGCGACAGAGCCGTCCCCGGCCAGCGCGAGCGCCGTCGCGGCGGCCGCCGGACCGGACCCGATGATGAGGGCCGTTCGCATCGGCGGGGATTGTACGGAGGTACCGCCGGTGCGAGGACGGCCCATGGTAGGGTGGGCGCCGGTGATGGAAGCGGTCACGGCCCGCGAGGTGCCGGGTCAGCACCACAGCGGCGCGCAGCCGGCGGCGGCCGAGCCGGGCGATCGTCTCCCCCGCGATCGAGGCCGCCTGGTGGTCGGGCTCGTCGGCCTCGCCTTCTTTCTCATCGGCCTGGCCTGGGTGGTGGCCAGCCCCACGCCGTCGGGCACCGACGAGCCCGCGCATTACGTGCGCGCGCTGGCCGCGGGGCAGGGCCAGCTGATCGGCCCGCACACGCTCTACCCGTACCGCGACCCGATCCATCCCGACGTGCTCTTCATCTTCGACCAGGAGACGCGACTCTTCACCCTGCCGGCCAACCTGGCCCCGGCCTCGACGTACGCCTGCACCGGCGGCGGCATCGACAAGCCGGCCACCTGCACCCTGGGTCCGCGCTGCCTGCGCTGGGCGGCGCCGTGCGTCGGCGACCCCCCCATCACCGGCGTCCGGCAGGTGGAGAGCTACGTCGGCGACTACGAGCCCACCTGGTACTTCGTGCCCGGGCTGGCGGCGCGCCTGGCAAGCAACGACGTCAACGGCCTGCGCGCGGCTCGCTTCGGCGGACTGGTCATGGCCATCGGCCTGCTCGTCGCCGGCGCCGCCCTGTTGTGGGATCGCCGCAGCCCGGCGTTCTCCCTGGTGGGACTGGTGATCGCCTTCACCCCCATGGCCATCTACCTCGACGGCGTGCTCAACGCCAACGGCGGCGAGATCGTCGCCGGCCTCGCCTTCGGCGCCGCCATGGTGCGCATCTGGCGCGACCGCGAGCACGCGCCGCGATGGGTGTGGATCGCCGCAGGGCTCACCGGGGCATTCCTGGCGGTGTCACGGGTCTTCGGACCGCTGTGGGTCGCCGTCGGTGTGGCCATGGTCGTCGGCATGCTCGGCGTGCGGCCCTCACTGCGCGTCCTTCGCGCCGGCGGCCGGCCGGCGCTGTTCGCCGTCGCCACGGTGGCCGCCGGTGTCATCGTCGACCGCCTGTGGTGGGCCCACGCCGGCACACCGAAGTTCCGCGAGTCGATCTGGCTGTTCCCCAGGTTCATCACGGACGTCGGCGAGGGGCTGACGACCATCTTCGGGCAGCAGGTGGGCTCATTCGGGTGGGGCGACGTCAGCATTCCCAGCGCGGCCATCGTGATCTGGAGCGTCATGGTGCTGACCGTGCTCGCCCTGGCGGTGCTCGTCGGCAGCGTGCGGCAGCGCGTCGTCCTGCTCTCACTGACCGCGGCCAACCTGGTCTTCACCGTGGTGGTGGGCGCGATCCTGCGGGTGGGATGGGACTACGGTGGCACCGGCATCAACGGACGCTACGTGCTGCCCTTCAGCATCATCATCCTGCTCGGTGCCGGCGAGACGCTGCGGGCCAACCGCGCCAAGCTCGGCTCCCTGTCGGCACGACGGCTGCTCATCTACCTGGCCTCGGGAGCGGCGATCTGCCACTTCCTCGGCTTCTGGATCACCGGCCGCCGCTTCGCGGTCGGTGTCAACGGGCCGCTGTTCTTCCCGGGGAGTGCCGTGTGGCGGCCGCCGTTCGGCTGGTGGCCGTGGATCCTCATCGCCCTGCTCGGGTGCGTGACGCTGGTGGTGGCCAGCGTGGTGGCGGTGCGTGGCGAGCCCCGCTCGTGGACCGAGGCACCCGCCTGAGTCAGCGCGCGCTGCGCAGCTGTTCCTCGAGGTCGGCAAGTCCCTGCGGCGAGCCGACCTCGTAGAACCGTTCGGAGGCCTCGAATCCGGCCAGCAGTCCCGCGGCACCGAGCTGGTGGAAGAGGTCGGCGACGTCGCCACGGCCTCCCTCGGGAAGCCAGTCGCACACCGCCTCGGCGCCCAGCACCGAGAGCCCGTAGTCGATCCACTCCGGCGCCGCACCGAGCGCCTGCGGGTTGCGCTTGTCATAGCGCACCAGGTCGCCGTCGAGCACCGCGTTGCTGCTGTCCCAGCGGCCGTTGTTGCGCAGCACGGTCATCAGCGCGGGCAGTCCCGATGCTGTCCAGGTGCGTTCGACGGCGGCCAGGTCGACGGTGAGATACGAGTCGCCATAGAGGAGGAAGAATGCCTCGGGAAGCACGCCGCGGTCGGCGGCCAGGCGCAGCGCACCGCCGGTGCCGCGCAGGTCCTCTCCCTCGTGCACGTAGACGATGCGCAGCCCGAAGCGCTCGCCGTCACCGACCGCGTCGCGCAGCATCTCGCCGCGGTAGCCGACGCTGTAGACGACCTCCTCGACGCCCTGCACCGCGAGCCATTCCAGCTGCAGCTCGGCAAAGGGCCTGCCCAGCACGGAGACCAGGGCCTTGGGGATGCGCTCGGTGACAGGCCGCATGCGCGTGCCCAGCCCTCCTGCCAGGATCACGCAGGGGAGCACGGCGCTCAGCTTCGGGTGATGACCGAGGCGCCGTCGAAGTCGAACTGGAAGCGCACCTCGGCGAGACCCTCGCGCACCATCGCTTCGCGAACACGCGCAGGCTGCTCGGCGTAGAAGAGCAGGAAGCCGCCCGCACCGGCGCCGACCAGCTTGCCGCCGAGGGCACCGGCATCCATGGCCGCGTCGTACCAGCGGTCGATGTCGCCGGTCGACATGCCCTCGGTGCGGCGCTTCTTGTGCTCCCAGTGCTCGTGCATCAAGCGGCCGAACGCGCGCGTGTCGCCGGCCTCGAGCGTCTGCTTCACCCGGCCGCCGATCTGGGCGATGGTGCGCAGGTTGTCGAGCATCGCCTTGTCGCCCTGCTCGGAGCGCTTCTTCTGGTCGACCAGCATGTGGTCGGCGTCGCGCGAGTAGCCGGTGAAGAAGAGCAGCAGGTGCTCCTCGAGATCGTGCAGCGTCGACTGCGAGATCAGCAGCGGCGAGACGTGCACCTTGCCGTCGGGGCAGAACTCGAAGCACGTGATGCCGCCGAAGGCGGCGATGTACTGGTCCTGCTTGCCGCCGGGACGGCCCAGCCGCTCGATCTCGATGTGGCACGCCTCCTCGGCGAGTGCGTGGGCGGAGACGTGCTCGCGCTTGAACGCGTACAGCGCGCGCAGCAGCCCCACGGTGAAGGTGCCGGACGAGCCCAGACCGGTGCCCGAGGGAATGTCGGCGAGGCTGACCAGCTCGATGGCCGGACCGACCTCGTGCATGGCCAGCGCCTCGCGCACGATGGGATGGTCGATCTCCGCGACGCTGCGGCGCCGCTCCAGCGCCGAGTACTTGATGAAGTAGTCGTCGGTGAAGGTGCGGTTGATGCCGATGTAGACGTACTTGTCGATCGCTGCCGAGATCACCGAACCGCCGTGCTCCAGGTAGTACGAGGGCAGGTCGGTGCCGCCGCCGCCGAGCGAGATGCGCAGCGGCGCCCGGGTGATGATCATCAGAGGGTGAACCCGGCACCCTGCGCGTCGCGATGGAACATCTTCACCGTGTCCAGTGAGTACTCGGCGAGGTCGCGGCCCACCAGGGACAGCTTCTTGAGCACGTCGTGGGTGACGGTGATGACGTGGCAGCCGACCTGGTCGGCGTGGAAGATGTTGAGCAGCTCGCGCGGGCTCGCCCAGATCAGCTCCAGCTGCGGCTGCGGGGCCAGGATCTCCACCGCGCGGCGCATCAGCGGCACGGGGTCGCGCCCGGTGTCGGCGATGCGGCCGGCGAAGACCGACACGAACGCGCTGGGACCGCCGGCCAGGGCGGCGGTGACGCGCTCCACCTGGTCGAGGGTGAGCAGCGCGGTGACGTTGAGCTTGACGCCCTGCGCCGCCAGTTTGCGCACCAGCTCGTCGGACGGCTCGCCGCGCGTGTTGGTCACCGGGATCTTGACGTAGACGTTCTCGCCCCAGGTGGCGATGGTGGCGGCCTGGCGCTCCATCTCCGCGAAGTCGTCGGCGAAGACCTCGAAGGAGATGGGCAGCGGAGGGATCACCGAGAGCACGTCGTGCGCGAACGCCTCGTAGTCGGTGATGCCGGCGGCGCGCATCAGCGTCGGGTTGGTGGTGAAGCCGCGGATCACCGGGTTCTTGGCCAGCTCCAGGATGCCGGCGCGATCGGCCCCGTCGGCGAAGATCCTGGTGGTCAGGCGTCCCACGTCCGGCGTCGCCGGCTCGGCCGCGACCGCCTTGCCGGTCAGGGAGTGCGTCGCAATATCCACGTGGCTGCCTCCGGTAGGTCACGAACGGCGATGTCGAACTGCCGCGGGCGGGGTTCGGAATAGTCCCGGTCGATGAACACAGTGGCGCAGCCCGCGGACATCCCTGCGTCCACGTCGCGCCAGCGGTCCCCGACCATGAAGCTGCGTTGCATGTCGACGTTCCAGCGGCTGGCTGCCTGGAGCAGCAGGCCGGGCTTGGGCTTGCGGCAGTCGCACCCGTCGGTGTCGTCGTGCGGGCACACGTAGACACCGTCGAGGGGAAGCTGCTCGCTGAGGCTGCGGTTGATGGTCTCGACGGCGGACATCGACAGCGTGCCGCGGGCGACGTCCGGCTGGTTGCTCACCACCAGCAGCAGGTAGCCGGCATCGTGCAGCTCGTCGCAGGCGTCCTTGACGCCGGGGAGCAGCGCGAGATCCTCGACTCCGGCCGGTGGATGGGGACGGCCGTCGACCAGCACCGGCTGGTTGAGCACACCATCGCGGTCGAGGAAGACCGCGGCTCGCGAACCCGTGCTCACAACCGTCCCGCCTCGGCGAGTGGAAGCATCGCCGTCATGGAGCTGCGCAGGGCCTCGCGAGAGCCGAGGCGGTTGCTCCATCCCAGCGAGCGGATGCGGTCGGTGTTGAGCCGCACCACGGGCACGTCGCCCTTCCAGCCGCGGTTGCCGCCGGTGTACTCGTAGGCCACCGATCCCGGCGCCAGGCGGACCACCTCGGTGGCGAGGTCGGCGATCTCGCGCACGGTGATGTAGTCGCCGGTGGCCACGTTGTAGACCTGGAACGGCTGCGCGGTGCGGCGCTGCGCCAGCAGCACGGCGTCCATCACGTCATCGACGTCGACGTACGACTTGCTCTGCGTCCCGTCGCCGAGGATGCGCAGCCGGGTGGGGTCGTCGAGCAGGCGGCGGACGAAGTCGAAGCCGACGCCGTGCGTCTGCCGGCCGCCGACCACGTTGCCGAAGCGGAAGGCGCGGCCGCGCAGGTCGAACATGAAGCAGTAGGAGGCGATCAGCACCTCGCCGGCGAGCTTGCTGGCGCCGTACGTGGACACCGGGATCAGCGGGCCCATGTCCTCCTGCGCCTCGACCTCGCCGACGTCGCCGTACACCCCGCTCCCCGATGCGTAGAGGATCTCGGGGGTGCCGCTGCGCCGCATCGCCTCGACGACGTTGTGGGTGAGCAGCGTGCCCTCGTAGAAGTCGACGGTGGGGTCGGTCATCGCCTTGGCGATGTCGGGGTTGGAGGCGAGGTGGATGACGGCGTCGGAGCCGCGCATGGCCTCGGTGAGGGCGTCGATGTTCTTGATGTCGTCGCGCACCACGCGCAGCCGCGCGTCGTTGCTGTGCGGTTCGAGGTGCCATTCGCGCCCGGAGGTGAAGTTGTCGTACACGGTGACCGAGGCGGCATCGCCACCGAGGAGCCGGTCGACGAAGGCGCTGCCGATGAACCCCGCACCGCCGGCGACGAACCAGCGCAGCCCGCTCGCGGAGGTCATACGCCCGCGGGAGTCACCGACTCCCACTTGGTCTGCTGCACCTGCAGCGCCGGGTGCGACACCAGCAGGTGCCACACCACCGCGCAGAGCCCCTCGGTGTGCGGGGTGATGCGGTCGGCGAAGAGCGGCGGGATGACCACGCAGGCGGTGGCGGCCTGGCGGGTGTAGCCACCGTCGCGGCCGACGATGCCGAAGATCGACGCGCCGCGCTCGCCCGCAAGCTCGAGGGCGCGCACCAGGTTGACCGACACGCCGCGCTCGCGATTGCCGCCGCCCACGGAGAAGACGAGGACGCCGTCGCGCCCGTCCAGGCGCGAGCCGCGCAGCCATTCCACGAAGCTGCTGTCCCAGCCGTCGTCGTTGATGCGGGCGGTGAGCTCGGACACGTTGTCGGTGGGGGCGTAGGCCTCGAAGCCGCAGATCTTGCGGAAGTCGTTGACCGCGTGGCTGGCGTGACCGGCGGATCCACCCACACCGAGGATGAACAGGCGCCCGCCGCGCTCGCGAACCTCGGCCAGGCCGGCGGCCACGGCTTCGACCGCATCGACGTCGAGCGCCTGCAGGATGGCCAGCGACTCGGCGACGAACTGCTCGGTGAAGGGCACCGTGTCAGCGCCGGGTGTCATCGGATCCGGGGCGGCGCAGCGCCGCCGCGTGGATGAGCAGCGTCGAGGTGAAGGTCATGAAGCTCATCATCATCAGCAGCAGGCCGGTCACCGCGATGTAGGTGGCGTGCAGCTGCAGCGCGTGCAGCTTGAGCCCAGAGCGCACGTACTCCGCGAGCAACACGCTGGCCAGCGCCAGCCCGGCGACGAACATGGCGGCGCTGATGAAGGTGGTGCGGGTGTAGCGGAACAGGGAAGTCCAGCGTTGCGTGGCTCGCCCGGTGTAGTCGTGCAGCACCTGGACGATGCAGCCCAGGTAGAAGCTCTGCAGCCCGACGATGGCCAGGGCGACGCCGAGCAGCATCCAGTACAGCGAGAAGGTGACCGGCCCGACCGAGAACGGCCCGAAGGTCACCGGCAGGCTGATCAGCAGGCCGACCAGCAGCAGCGCCAGTCCCGGCTTGAGCAGGAAGAAGTCGGCGCCGTAGACGAACATGGCGCGCAGGTTGATCCACGCCGCCTGGAACGGCGAGAACCAGCCCAGGCGCTTGTGGTGCGACACCCGTCCCTCGCGGTCCTTGAGGAAGGCGACAGGCACCTCGGCGGTGCGCAGCTTCATGTGCACCGACTTGAGCACCATCTCGGATGCGTACTCCCACGATTGCGACTGCAGCCTCATCCGGGTGAGCGCGTCGCGAGTGATGCCGCGCATGCCGCAGTGGATGTCCGAGAACTTGCTGCCGTAGAGCAGGTTGAGGATCCAGGTGGTGACCGGCGTACCCATGTACTGGTGCAGCGCCGGCATCGACCCCGGCTCGATGCTGCCCTTCCAGCGCGACCCCATGACGAACTCGTAGCCCTCGCGGAAGCGCTCG
This sequence comes from Candidatus Dormiibacterota bacterium, assembly GCA_035995545.1. Lineage (GTDB taxonomy): Bacteria > Chloroflexota > Dormibacteria > Aeolococcales > Aeolococcaceae > DASRDZ01. The sequence goes on along the minus strand of DASYKI010000004.1, from coordinate 84,557 downwards.
ACGAAGTGGGCGAGCTGGCGGAAGTCGTAGGTGCAGTCGGCGTCGCCCATGACGATCCAGCGGCCGCGCACGTAGGGCAGCGCGTCGATGTAGGCGCGCCCCAGTCCCCGCTTCGGCGTCGTCAGCACCCGGGCGCCCCCGGCGACGGCCAGCTCGGCGGTGCGATCCGAGGAGCTGTCGACGATGAGGATCTCGCCACGAACGCCCGCCCTGTCGAGCCCCTGGCGGCACCAGGCGACGAAGTCGGCGATGGTCAGCTCCTCGTTCATCGCGGGGATGACGATGGAGAGGACGGGATCGGCGACGTCGTCGACCGGGGTCAGGAGGGTGACGTCGGGATCGAGCGCCGGGGGGGTGACGACCGCGAAGCCCGTGAGCTCGGCCGCCAGCGGCGGCTGGACCACGGCGTCGTGGCGTGTGGAGGGCGTCAACAAGTTCTCCCGTCTGGCGATGCCGTCACGCTCCCCCTGGACCGAAGTCGACAGCGGTGGACGGCCGTGTGCTCTCTCCCCTCGAGGCTTGCTTCCGCGAGAGGATACACCAAGGTCGGGCCCCACGGCGGAAGCCGGCGATCGCGCAGGCGAGGAGCGCGACGATCAGCGCCACCACGCTGCCCAGCGCGGCGAGGCGGACCGGCCGGTCGGTGAAGCTCATGGCCACGACGTGCTTGCCGGCCGGCACGCGGACCCCGCGCAGCACGGTGTCCACCGTCTCGATGGGAGCCGAGTTGCCGTCGACGGTCGCCGTCCACCCCGGATAGACCACGTCGGAGACGACCAGCGTGGCCGGGGCGGTGGCGTCGACCTGGACCGACAGGCTCTGGGCACCGTAGTCGAGGAGTTGTGCGCTGCAGCTCGCGGCGGGCGGCAGCGCCGGCCCAGCCACCAACGCCGTGACGCGCGGGTCGAACCCGGGCATCGACAGCCGGTCGAGCGCCGCCTTGCGGCCGGCGATCGCCTCGAAGCGGGCGGGGCAGAAGGCCTTGGCCACCGCGTCGGGAACCCGGAAGACCCGCCGGCCGGAGGTCACCGGCACCTCGGGGAGGCCGGAGAACATGTTGAGGTGGCCGTCGGCGAAGCCGCCCTCGGTGACCACGTAGCTCACCCCGAGCATCCGCAGCAGGGGCGAGTCGGCGTTGAAGTTGGCGTCGAGCATGCGGTCGTCGATGCTGGTGTCCACGGCGGAGAAGCGGTCGACCACCGCCTGGTAGTCGCGCAGCCGGAGCTGGTCATAGCCCCAGATGCTGTAGAGGCGGGTGGCGTTCGGGCCGTCGAGGAAGCCTGCGTGCATGCCGACGAACGCGGCCCGATTGGCACCCGCGTTCTGCAGGGCGTGCAGGTCGGCGACGATGCCCACGTCGCCGTCGATGCTCGCCGTGTCGATCACCGAGACGGGCTTCAGCGGCGCCGCGTTGAACTCGCGGCCTCCCAGAGTCCCGGCCAGCACCGCGAAGCTGGCCACCACCACCACGGTGGCGCGCACCCGGCCGCGGAGCACCAGGAAGGCCAGCGCCAGGACGGCGCTGCTGGCGGCGATGACCTCGAGCTCGCGTGCCTCGGTGACGAACCAGGGCAGCACCACGTCGGAGTGCCGGGCCAGCCCGAGGATGCCGTAGGCCACCGCGGTCAGGCCGCAGCCGGCGGCCAGCAGCCATCGCGCGCGGCGGTCGCGGATCGCCGCCGCGATGCCGTGCGCAGCCAGGATCACCAAGCACAGCGAGGCGATGCCCATCCACACCGAGGGCCGGCGGAAGTCGTGCGCGTAGGGCAGCAGCGTGTACTCGATGCGGTGCAGCGGGGTGAGGTCGCCGAGGGCCAGCAGTCCCGTGACCAGGGCGCCCACGGCCCAGAAGAGGCTGCGCCGCCAGGCGAAGACCAGGGCCACCGCCGCGGCCAGCAGGGGCAGGATGCCGACGAAGAGGATCCATTCGGTGGGGTCGTAGGGCGCGGTCGTCCAGGAGTGCGGGAAGAGCAGCGAGATCAGGCTGGTGGGCCGCTGCGCGTTGCCGCTGGTGTCGGCGTAGGTCAGGGTGGCGCGGGTCGACACCGCGCTGAGGCTGGTCGTTGCCAGCAGCTGGGGCAGGGCGAGCACGGCGCCGAAGCCCATCGCCGCCCAGTGGCCACCGAGGCGGCGCAGCCTGGTGGCCAGAGCCGCGCCCTGCAGCCGCAGCACCGCGACGATGGCGAAGGCCTCGACGAAGACCAGGGAGTAGGCGAGCAGCTGCGGGGCGCCGGACAGCACCATCATCGCCACCGCCGCGCCGGCCAGGACCCCGTCGCGGAGCCGCCCGGTGCGCACCTGGCGGGCGATCAGCAGCACTGCCCAGGGCAGCCAGGCGAGCATCACCACGATGGCGTAGTGCTGAGCGTGCGCCGAGATGTAGCCACCGAAGCCGAAGGCCAGGCCGGCGACGACGGCGGCGACGCGGCTCTGCGTCTCCTGCAGGGCCAGCCGGTAGGCACCGTAGGCGGCCACCCAGGTATGAAAGACGAGCAGGAACTCGAACTGGTAGAGGCTCAGTCGCCCGCCGGGGAGCAGAAGTCCGGCGAGGATGTTGGGCGGGTAGAACGGCATCGACAGCGGGTCGCCACCGATGGGAAACCCGCTGAAGACGTACGGACTCCACAGCGGCATCTGGTGCTGATGCCAGGACTGCACCACGAACGCGGTGTTCGGGTAGTACAGGTCGGGCACGTCCCACGGGATCACCGTGTTCCGGCCGATGAGCTGCGGGGCGAAGAACACCAGCGCCGCCACCGCGAAGCCGAGGGGAGGCAGCACGGCGCGGAGAACCCGTGCCATCGACCTGCGATCTGCTCGCATCGGCCCGAGGATAGCGGGGCGGTCCGTCGCGCCGCTCTCGCGGGCGGCGCAGTGGCGGGTGCCGGTTCGGGGCGGTACGGGTGCCGCCGCTATACTGGCGCCGCCCTGGGGGCGGGCGGACGAGAACACTGATGGAGCGCGCTATCACCGGAGCGATGACCGGCATTCCCGACGACCGGGAGCCGGACGCCTACGCCTGGGCACCGCTGCTGCGCGCCGAGCGCGAGGCGCAGAAGGCGCCAAGCGTGACCGGCATCGTGCAGACCCTGAACGAGGAAGCCCTCGTCGAGGGCGCCGTGCGCAACCTGGCGTGGTGCGACGAGGTGCTGGTGGTCGACATGCACTCGGACGACCGCACCGCCGAGATCGCCCGCTCGCTGGGTGCTCGAGTCGAGTTCCACGAGCGTCTCAGCTTTGTCGAGCCCGCCCGGATGTTTGCGCTCGAGCAGGCAAGGAACGACTGGATCCTGGTCATCGATCCCGACGAGAGGGTGACCGAGTCGCTGGCGCGAGAGCTGGTCCAAGTCGCGATCGAGGACAGCGCCGACGCCGTGCGCGTCCCGCGCGACAACTGGATCTCCGGCCGGCGGCTGCGCGCGACCGGCTGGGGCGCCGAGAAGCACTACCGCTTCTTCAAGCGGGGCCACGTGTTCTGGCCCGCCGAGGTGCACGCCATCCCGCAGGTGAGCGGACGCACCCTGGAGCTGTCGCGCGACGCGCGGACCGACAACACGATGCATCACTACACGGCGGAGAACCTGTACTCGTTCTTCGAGAAGCTCAACCGCTACAGCGAGCAGGAGCCGGCCAACCTGCGCAACATGCGACGGCCGATGACCTGGGAGGCCGCCGTCGACGAGGCGCGCAGCGTCCTGCGCGAGCGCTGGTCGACCGGCGTCGACGGTCCGCTCTCGGCGTCGCTGTCCGTCGGGCTGTTCTTCTACAGGCTGCAGTCGCACTTCAAGTGGTGGGAGCAGTCCGGCTTTCCGCCCGGCGTCGGCGTCCCCGGTGACGCCGAGCAGGCGCTGCGCGAGCTGGGCGGCACGGTCTACACCGACACACTGGTCAAGGCGCTGCAGCAGAGCCGCGAGAGCGCGCGCCTGGCGACGGATCGATTGCGCGAGGCCGCAGGTCGCGCGGGCAATGCCGAGCACGAGCTGCAGCGAGTGCAGGCGGAGCTGCAGCAGGTCCGCTCCGACTACGAGCGCACCATCGGCTCGCGCGGCTGGGTCGCTCTGGAGCGCGCCCGCCGCGCCCGGCGTCTGGCGCGCCGCGCTGCGGGCAGGGTGCGCCGGCGTGTCTCGCGCGCGGCGGCCAGGCCGCTGATCGGCAGCGCCCCGGCGCCCGCGGCCGCCTACCAGCCGCCCGCGCCCGGCGAGGCCGACGCCGCGCTGATCGCCGCCGCGCTGGAGTTCCCCGACGTCGACGCGCCGGTGGTCTCCATCGTCATCCCCGTCTTCAACCAGGTGGGCTATACGGCGACGTGCCTGCGGTCGATCAGCGACGCGGCGCCCACGATCCCGTACGAGGTGATCGTCGTCGACGACTGCTCGACCGACGCCACGGCCCAGCTCCTCCACGGCGTGCCGGGGCTGCGCCTGCTGCGCAACCAGCGCAACCTCGGGTTCTGCGAGACGGTCAACAACGGCGCGGCGGCGGCACGTGGCGAGTTCCTCGTGCTGCTCAACAACGACACCGAGGTGCGCCCCGCTTGGCTGGAGACGCTGGTCGACGCCGCCGGCAGCGCGCCCGATGTCGGGGCGGTGGGCAGCAAGCTGCTCTACGGCGACGGCACCCTGCAGGAGGCCGGCGGCATCGTCTGGAACACCGGTGGCGGCTGGAACTTCGGACGCAACGACGATCCGGCCAAGCCTGTCTACAACTTCCGGCGCGAGGTGGACTACTGCTCGGCGGCGTCGCTGCTGGTGCGGCGCGAGCTCTTCGAGAAGCTGGGCCGCTTCGACCTGCGCTTCGCCCCCGGCTACTACGAGGACACCGACCTCTGCTTCGCGCTGCGCGAGCTCGGCTACCGGGTGCTGTACGAGCCGCACTCCGAGGTGGTCCACCACGAGGGACGCACCTACGGCACCGACGACGGCGGCGTCGCCGTCGGCGAGCACACCAAGCAGAGCCAGTACCGCAACCGCGAGAAGTTCGTCGCCAAGTGGTCGGCGGTGCTCAGCCGCCAGCTCCCCGAGGGAACGGCCGGCGGCCTGCTCGGTGGCCGGCGCGACGATCGCCTGCGCGTCCTCGTCCTCGACTCCTGGGTGCCGGCGCACGACCAGGACTCGGGCAGCCTGCGCATGACCTGGATCCTGCGCCTGCTGGTCGAGATGGGCTGCAGGGTCACCCTGTACCCGCAGGATCGCACCCCGCGTCAGCCCTACACCGCGGAGTTCCAGCGTCGGGGCGTCGAGGTGTTCCACGGCCCGTGGACGTTCCGCGACCTGGCCGATCCCCGGCCCGACTTCTACGACGTCGTCATGGTCAGCCGGGCCATGGTCGCCGAGGAGCTGATGGACCAGGTGCGCACCCACTTCCCCTCGGCGGTGGTCGTCTACGACACGGTCGACCTGCACTTCGTACGCGAGGGCCGCCGCCTGGACATGGTCGGCAGCGGCGAGGCCGAGGCCATCGAGCGCACGCGCACCATCGAGCTGCGCGCCATCCGAGCGGCCGATATCACCGCGGCGATCACGCCCACCGAGGCGCAGACCATCGCCGAGGTGGTGCCGGGGTCACGCGTCGTGGTGCTGCCCAACGTGCACGAGATTCCCGAGGCGCCGCGCCCCGCCTTCGGCGCTCGGTCCGACCTGCTCTTCATCGGCGGCTTCGACCACGATCCCAACGTCGACGCGGTGCACCAGCTGGTGCGCGAGATCCTGCCCCGCATCCGCGAGACCGTGCCGGCACGGCTGTGGGTGGTGGGATCCAAGCCGCCGCCGGAGATCGCCGCGTACCACGGCGACGAGGTGGTGGTGACCGGCTTCCTCGAGGACGTCGCCGAGTACTTCCGCATGGCCCGCGTCTTCGTCGCGCCGCTGCGCTACGGCGCGGGGATGAAGGGCAAGATCGGCCACGCGCTGTCGATGGGCCTGCCCACGGTGACCTCGACGATCGGCGCCGAGGGCATGGGCCTGGAGGACGGTCGCCATGCGCTCATTCGCGACGACCCCATGGCCTTCGCCGCCGCGGTGGTGCAGCTCTACCAGGACCGCGAGACGTGGGAGACGCTGTCGCGCGAGGGCCTCGAGCTGGTGCGCCGCGAGTGGACGCCCGAGGCGATGCGCAGCCGCCTGGAGACGCTCATGGCCGAGACGGTGCGGCACGCTTTGCCCGGGGCGACCGGCCTCAGCCCTGGTGGCGGCTCCTGAGCAGGACGAAGGCACGCTCGTCGCCCTCGGGGCTCGCCGGGTCCGACGCGGTGGTGTTGCCCAGGCTGACGTAGTCGGCGACGTCCCAGCCCGCGCGGGCCACCAGGCGGCGCAGGCCGGCTTCGGTGAAGATCCAGTAGTTGGTCGAGTCGTTGTTGCACTCCTCGGGGTCGAGGAGGTACGCGACGGGAAGGTGGTGGATGTCCACGCGCGGCTCACCAGCGAAGCGCGTCACCCTGGTGCTGAGCAGGCACCACCGCGTCGCCCTGGCCAGCGTCTCCAGGATGTAGAAGGGATTCTTGAGGTGGTAGAGGATGCCCAGGAACACCACCAGGTCGTACGTGGTGCGCGGCATCTCGAAGCGCGCGTCGAGGTCGAGGTCGTGGACCTCCACCGCTGAGCGCAGCTCCTTCTGCAGCAGGCGCACTCCGCGCAGCCCGTTGAAGTTGGTCGGCGCGTGGTCGATGACGTCGACCTTGTGGCCCTTGCTCTCCAGGAAGAAGGCGAGGTCGCCGTCGGCGGCGCCGATGTCGGCGACGCGACCACCCCGCATGCCCTCGAACAGAGTGCGATTCTCGCCGGTGAGCAGCCGGTCGAGGTTGTGCAGGTTGAGCAGAGTCCCGTACGGATACCAGGGGAAGTCCTTGCCGCCCGCCTTGGCCTTGACGGCGGCGAGGTGTTCGGCGAAGGCGTCGGCCTCCTGGCGCAGCGTGCCGATGTCGCTGACCGTCCGCTGCTGCTTTCGACGAAAGAACATGTCACATCCCCGTGCGTGCTGCCGGTCGCTGGTGGCGCGAGATGGCCGCGTCGAGTCCGGCGCCGCTGCCGTCCACGTCGACCACCACCGTGTAGTGGGAACGCCGCGACTCCAGCCAGGCGTCCCAGTCGATGTCTCCCCAGGCCACCTCGACGCCGTCGCGGCGCAGCGTCTCGGTGTCCGCCTCGGTCGCCAGGAGCGCGACCACGGTGAGGCGAGCGGGCTCCAGGTGTCCCACGGCGCGACGGGCGGCGTCGAGCACGGCCGCGGCGAAGCCCGGCGCCTGCGGGATGGTGCCACACACGGCCAGGACGCGGTCGGGCAGCGCGGCGTCGCGCGCCTCGATCAGCAGCCGCCCGTCGCCGGCGGGGCCGGGCTGCTGGGGGCGCTGCGCCAGGCGATCCGCCCAGCGCGACGCGAACAGCGGACGGTTGCGGTCGACCAGCGCCCGCGAGTTGCCCCGGTCGCTCGACGCCCAGCGCACGTGGGTTACTGTCGAGAACGGCTGATACACGATGCGCATGCCGCGCGAGGCGAGGTCGAAGCAGAGGTCGACGTCCTCGAAGTACGCGGGGGCGTAGGCGGAGTCGAAGCCACCCGTGGTCACGAAGGCACTGCGCCGCACCAGCATGCAGGCGGCCGAGACGTAGTCGACGTCGCGGACGAAGCCGTACTCGGCGAGGCCGGGGTCGTCGCCGTCACCGTAGTTCTGCACCAGCGCATTGCCCCAGACGATGGCGCCCGCCTCCTGCAGGCTGCCGTCGAGGTTGACAAGGCGCGGGCCCACCGCGGCGACGTCCGGCTGCGCGCCGGCGATGTCGAGCAGTGGCTGCAGCCAGCCGGGCTGCACCAGCGCGTCGCTGTTGAGCAGGACCAAGTACCGGCCGCGCGCGACCGCAGCACCCTGGTTGGTGGCGGGGCCGAAGCCGGTGTTGCGCGCGTTGCGGATGACCGTTGCGCCCCGCACCGTGTCGAGGCCGGCCGCGGTGCCGTCGCTGGAGGCGTTGTCGACGAGGATCACCTCGTAGCGCGGCGGCGTCGCCTCGACCAGGGCGCACAGTGCGCGCTGCGACCACTCCCAGGCGTTGTGCAGCACCATCACCACGCTGACGTCGGGCGCGGCCACCGCTGGGAACGCGATCTCGTCGCTCATGCGGGGTTGCGGCGCCGGGCGCGGCGGTACGCCTCGCGGGCCGGCTCGGTCCAGCGCCAGGTCTTCGACGTGGTCACGCGCTCGGCGGTGTCGCGCCACTGCCACAGCTCGGCCTGCAATGCGGCGACCTCGTCGCGGTGGCGCGAGCGCGCGTGCTCCGCGTCGACCTCGAGTGCGGCGATCTCGCTCTCCAGGGCGCGGCGCAGCGCCACCGATTCGCGGGTGCGCGATTGGTAGGCCAGCCGGTATGCGTCATCGTCGATGGCTGCACCCGGCATGCCGGCAGCGTGCGCCGCCGCGGGCACTGCACGCAGCAATGCCGTCGCCAGCGCGTCGAAGTCGGCGTCGAGACGTGCCTGCAGCGGCGAGGCGTCGTGGGCGGGCGACGACGCCAGCCGCTGCAAGATGGCGGCGAGCTGCTGCGGTGTCTCGACGGCGACGGCGCCCTCGATCTCCACACCGCACGCGGCGACGGGGATGCCGAAACCCACGGCCACGGCGGCCAACGCCGCGTCGCCGCTCACCACGGCCCGTGCACACGACACCGCGGCAGCAACATCCTCGACACCGGCACGAGCAGGAAACCCACCACCCCCGTCGCGGCCGAGCGACTCACCCACGGTGTCGACGTACACCAGCGGTCCCTCCAGCGCGGTGAGCGCGTCGCGCCATCCGGGCGTCTCCAGCAGCGCCGCATCGACGACGACGTGCACCGGCTCGGCGGGCAGCGCACCGACGTACCGCCAGTGCGCGACGCGCCTGCTGACCACGGCTGCGGAGAGCGCGCGCCGCAGCAGCACTCCCTGGTGCGGTACCTCATCGCCAACCGGCACACCGGCGCCCCGCAGAGTGGCTTGCGCCTGCGCATCGCGCGCGCTGCAGTGGACAGTGCCGGCGACCGCTGGCGGCGCCGCCTCGCCCTGCAGCGAAACGCCCTGCAGGGCCACGAGGGAGTGCGCCGCGAGCACGCCGGCGTCCTCGGCCGACCGCAGCCGCCCGGCGACGACCAGCGCCGCCGATCCCGTGGCCACGACCTCGAGCCGCTCCGCCGGACTGCCACCGTCACGCACCGTGGGTGCTGCGCTGCCGGACGAGGCCACCGCCACCGAGGCCCCCGGCAGCCGCCGCAGCAGCTCGGTCTCGACGACGCGACGCACCACCGCGCCGTCGAGGGCGCCGGTATCGCACATGCACCACAGGCCGATGCGCACGGTCACGACGCGCGGCGGGCGCACGCACGCATTGGGGTCAGCACGGGCGTAATCATGCCCCACCCACCGCACCCCCCACCGCCCGGCGGGGCACAATACCGGCCGCCCATGAGGACGTTCCCGGCTGCCTTCCCGCGCCTCTCTGGGCGGACGGTCTCCGCCGCCGCAGCCGTCGCCGCCGCGGCGCCCATGCTGGTGCTGGCCGGGCGCACCGCGGTCCAGAAGCCCGACATCCCCCTGGTGGCCGACCAGGCGCTCCTCCAGCTGGCGACGATCAACGCCGGGCAGCACGCCCAGCTCCTCGGTCCCTACTCCCGATTCGGCTGGCACCACCCCGGGCCGAGCTGGTTCTACCTCCTCGACACCGCCTTCCTGCCGCTGGGCAGCCACAGCTGGTCGTTCCTGGTGGCGACGCTCCTGCTCAACGCCGTGGTGGCGGGAGGGATCGTGCTGGTGGTGGCGCGGTGGCGCGGTCCGGTGGCCGCGGTGGCCGCGGCCGTCCTGGTGCTGGTCTTCCTGCACGCCCTGGGGGCGCGGCAGCTGCTCAGCCCGTGGAATCCCTACGCCATCGTGCTGCCCACGGCGCTGCTGATCCTGCTCGCGGGCGTGGCCGCGTCCGGCTCGCGGCTGGGCTGGATCGGGCTCGGCATCGTGGCCTCCTTCCTGGTGCAGACGCACATCAGCACCGCGGCCGCCGTTGTCGCGGTCGTCGCCGTCGCCGCCGTGCTCTCACTGCTCGGCCGCCTGCGCCCGCGCCGCCTGCCCGCCACCACGGCCACCGTCGAGCCGCGGCCCCCCCGGCGAGGCTGGGTCCAGCTCGGCGCCATCGTGGTGTCGAGCGCCCTGCTGGTCCTGATGTGGATCCCGCCGCTGATCCAGCAGGCGACGACGAGTCCCGGCAACTTCCGCGAGCTGTTCACCTTCTTCCGCTCCGCCACCAGCGACCACGGCTTCTCCGACGCCATCGCCGGGCTGGGCCGCGAGCTGGCCATCTTCCCCTTCGGACACTACGACGAGGTCAACCCCACCGACAGCGGCACCCCGGCCTCGCGCTGGCTGGCAATCCTGGCTGTCGTCGCCGCCTGCGCCCTGCTCATCGCGGGGGCGCGGTGGCTCGGCGACCGCCTCGTCCGGGCGATCGGCGTGGCCGTCCTGGTCGCGATGATCGCCGCCGGGTGGTCGATCACCCACGTCAACGGGTCGCTCTACGCCTACCTGGTCGCCTGGATCGCGGCCATCCCGCTGGGGCTGGGCCTCGGCTTCGCCTGCCTGCTGCCCGCTGCGATGGCGCGGCTGCGAGCACACCGCCGCGGCCGCGCCTGGACGCTGGTACCGGCCGGGATCGCCGCGGCCGTCGCCGCAACGGTCCTGGCCACCCAGGTCGACGCCTTTGTCGCGCTGCGGCCCGAGGACCAGGCGCCCCCGGCAGGCGCCGCGGTGCAGGCCGCCGCCAGCGCCGCGGCCCGCAGCCTCCCCGCCGGGCGGATCTCCGTCGAGGCCGACCACGACGTGCTCGCCTGGGTGGCCGCCACCGGCATCTCCCTGCGCCTCGTCGAGGACGGCCGCGACATCGAGGTGCCCGCCGACTGGGTGTTCGAGTGGGGCGACCAGTTCGCCCCCCGCGATGACCGCCTGGTCGGTCGCCTGCTGGTGGTGACGGCCGCCCGGGCCACGGCCGTCGGCGCCGAGCCGGGCACGCGTCCGGTGACCAGCGGCGAGGGGGTCGAGGTGTTCCTGCGGATCGACCCGGGCGCGGGCTGAGCGGCCGGTATCATGCGCCGCCATGGACAGCGGCGCGCCGCGCGGCGAACTGACCTCCGTGGACTCGGAGTCGGTCGACCTGCGCGACGTCGAGCAGCGGGTGCGCCTGGCCGCCGCCGGGCTGCGCGCAGCGGGGATGCCCGCCGGGACGGCGTCGAGCGAGGACTCCGAGCTCTACCGCTCCTCCACCGCCGGCCCCTGGCTCGCGCCCGCCTCGGCAACCGACACGGTGGTGCCCTACGCCGAACTGCCCGGCGGCGGTCCTTCCACCGCCCTGCGCCGGGCGATCCGGCGGGGCCTGCGCTGGTACCTGTGGCCGGCGACGTCGCGCGTGAGCGAGCACAACCGCGCCGTCTCGCGGGTCGTCGCCGAGAACGCCCGCCAGCTCGCCCGCCTGCGCATGGAGACCGAGCGCGCCGCCCGCGACCTGGAGCTCCTCGACCGGCGGTGAGCCGGCTGGCCATCGTCTCGCCGCGGTTCGGACCCGGCATCACCGGGGGGGCAGAAAAGCTCGCCCGCGACATCGGCATGCGCCTCGCCGCCCGTGGCCACGAGATCACCGTGCTGACCACCTGCGCCGAGGACTACGTCACCTGGGCCGACGTCCTGCCCGCGGGCGAGTCGCGGGACGGCCCGCTCCGCGTCGTGCGCTTCCCGGTGCGGGCGCCGCGCGACCTGGCCAGGTGGGAGGCGGCCATGCAGCCACTCCTCGCCGGGCGCTGGACCGGCGCCGACGAGGAGCGCGTCCTCCGCGAGGCCGGTCCCGACGCACCCGCAGTGCTCGACCACCTCCGCGAGCACGGCGACGGCTACCAGGCGGTGATCTTCTTCACCCTGCTCTACCTGCCCACCGTGGCCGGCGTGCCCCTGGTCTGGGACCGGGCCATCGTCGTCCCGCTGCTGCACGAGGAGCTGGCCGCGCACCTCAACGCGCAGGGTCGCGCTCTGCGGCTGGCGCGCGAGGTGATCTGGAACACGCCGGAGGAGCGCGCCCTCGCCGAGCACCTGCACGACGTCGAGGGCCTGCGCGGAGCGGTGTGCGGCGTCGGCGTGGAGGTGCCGCCGGGGACCGACCCGGAGCGGGCGCGCACGCGTTTTGGCCTGGAGCGACCGTATCTCCTCTACGCGGGGCGCATCGACCGCGACAAGGGATGCACCGAGCTGATCGAGAACTTCACCGCCTGGGCGCAGCGCGACGACCGCGCCGACCTGGTGCTGGCCGGCAAGGCGTGGATGCCGCTGCCCGAGCATCCCCGCATCCGCCACCTCGGCGTCGTCGAGCAGGCAGAGCTGTGGGACCTGCTCGCCGGCGCCACCGCAACCGCCATCCCGTCGCGGCGCGAGAGCCTCAGCATGCTGGCCCTGGAGTCGCTGGCGTGTGGCGTGCCCATCCTGGTTCCCAGCGGCTCGCCGGTGCTGGAGGGACACGTCCGTCGCAGCAGCGCGGGCCTGGTGCACGGCGACGCCGCCGACTTCGCCGCGGCCGGGCAGCTGCTGCTCGACGACGCGCAGACACGGCGCGAGCTGGGCCGCAACGGGCAGCGCTACGTCGCCGCCAACTACACCTGGGAGCGCATCGAGGCCCTCTACGAGCGCGCCATCGCCACCGCCTGCCGCCGCCCGGCGACGAGCGGGCGCACAATACCGCCTCGTCCATGAGCGCGACACCCACCCCGGGCGACGGCCGGCTCGACTCCCTGCTCGCCCGCGCCCGCGCCGCCGTCGAGGAGAAGACCGACCGCGGTGTCTACACCGCCGAGTTCCGAGCCCTGCTCGACGAGCCCCTCGACATCCGGCCCGACCCGGCCTTCGCGGCCGGACCGGCGTGGGGCGAGGCGCTGCGCACCGCGGACATCGACCCCGAGCCCCCGATCGTCTCCACGCGCCCGGTCATCGGGCCCCTGGTCCGCGGCCTCAAGGGAGCGGTCCGGCGCGGCCTGCGCTGGTACCTGCCCCCGGTGACGGCGCAGGTCACGGCCCACAACCGCGCCGTGGTCGACGTGCTCGCCGAGCATTCGCGGGAGATCGTGCGGCTGCGGCGCGAGGTCGAGGCGCTGCGCCGCCGGGTCGTCGCCGTCGAGGCACAGGCCGAGCGCGACGCCGCCCGCCGAGCGTGACGCTCCGCGCCGCCCACCAGGTCGTCCCCACCCTCTCCCCCGGCGACGGGGTGGGCAACTACGCGCTGGCCCTGCGCGGCATCCTGCGCTCGCTCGGGCTGGAGTCGGAGCTGCTCGCCGGCGCCATCGATCCCTCGCTGCGCGACGAGGCGCACAGCATGGAGCGCTTCGACGCCATGGTCCGCCCCGGCGACGCGCTGCTCTACCACTTCGCCATCGCCAGCCCGGAGCTGGACCGCGTGCTGGCCGCACCGGCGCGCCGGGTGCTCGTCTACCAGAACCCGACGCCAGAGGAGTGGTTCGACCTGGTCTCGGCGCGCAACTTCGAGCGCACCCGCCGCGCCCGCGCCGAGCTGCCCCGCATCGCCCCGGCGCTGGACATGGCGGTCACCCTCAGCCACTACAGCCAGGAGGCGCTGGAGGGCCTCGGCATCCCCCGTCGCGCGGTGTGGGCTCCGGCGGTGGCGCCGCCCGCCGGCTTCGTGCGCACCCCCGAGCCGGCCACCGTGCTGGGCGTCGGGCGCATCGTGCCCAACAAGCGGTGGGAGGTGCTGATCCGGGCGATGGCGGCGCTGCGCCGCACGCATCCGCAGGCGCGCTGCGAGCTGGTCGGCAACCCGGCGGAGATGGAGCCTTACGCCCAAGCCCTGGAACGGCTTGCCCGGCGCCTCGACAGCGGCACCACCCTGCGCGGCAAGGTCGACGACGCCGAGCTGGAGCGCGCCTACGCGCGCTGCACGGTGATGGCCTTCCCCAGCGGGCATGAGGGCTTCGGCGTACCCCTGGCCGAGGCGATGGCGCGCGGGATCCCCCTGGTCACCTCCCGGCACACGGCGGTGGGCGAGGTGGGCCTCGGGGCCGTGCTGCAGACCTCCGACGACCCGCTGGAGGTGGCCGAGGCCCTCGCGCTCGTGCTCGACGACGCCGCGGTGGCCGCCGAGCTGAGCGAGCGCTCCCGGCGCCGCGCCGAGGCGTACAGCCCGGCCGAGCTCACCCGCGCCGTGCGCGAGGCACTCGATCCGTGGGGGCTTCCCTCGTGACCGTGGCGGCCGGGCCGGCGCATCCGCGCCTTCGCCGGGTGCACCAGGTGGTGCCCGTCCTCCTCCACGCCGACGCCATCGGGGACGAGACACGGGCGATCCGCGACGGCCTGCGCGCCCGCGGCATCGCCTCGGACGTCTTCGCCCTGCCGCAGGCACGCGCCGCGGCCAACCTCGACGCCAGCGCGCTGCCTCTCAACGCCCTCCTCGCGGGCCCAGCGCCCGACGCCGTGCTCTACCACTTCGCGGTGAGCTCGCCGGCCAGCGCCGCCCTGGCCGCCTCCGGCCTGCCCGTGGTGCTGATCCACCACAACGTGACGCCGCCGCACTGGTTCCACATGGTCGACCCCGAGCACGAGGTGGCCCTGGCCGCCGCCGAGGAGGAGCTGCCCGGGCTGCGCAGTCGCGTTGCCCTCGCCCTGGGCGATTCCGAGTACACCCGCCGCGAGCTCGACGCCATGGGCTTCGCCCCCACCGGCGTCCTGCCCATCCTGCTCGACCAGGCGCCCTACCGGGAGCACCGCCCCGGGCCGCTGCACCAGGAGATCGGCGCCGCGCCCACCCTGCTGACCGTCGGCCGGGTCGCCCCCAACAAGCGCATCGAGGACTGCATCCGCCTGCTCGCCGCCTACCGCGCGGGGGTCGACCCCCGCGCCCGCCTGTGGATCGCCGGCGACGACGGCCGCCTCCCCGTGTACCGCGACGCCCTGGCTCGCCTGGTCGACCGCCTCCGCCTCGGCGACGCGGTGCGCTTCCTCGGCCGGGTCACCCAGCAGGAGCTGATCGACTGCTACCGCGGCGCCACCGCCTACGTGTCGATGAGCGAGCACGAGGGCTTCGGCGTCCCGCTGCTCGAAGCCATGGTCTGCGACCTGCCGGTGCTGGCCCACGCCGCCACGGCGGTCCCCTTCACCCTCGGCGACGCCGGGCTGCAGATGCGCGACAAGGACTTTCCCCTGCTCGCCGAGGCGCTCGGCGCCCTGCTCGGCGACGCGCTGGCCCTGCGCGACCAGCGCGAACGCGGTCGCCGCCGCGCCGCGGAGCTGGCCCCGGAGCGCACCCTCGACCACCTCGTCGCGCTGCTGGACTCGGTGGCCGTGCGAAGCGCCGATGCTAGACTGCGCCCGCATGAGTCGCTCCCCCAGCGCTGACGCGCGGCGGGGGTGGGCGTGATGGCGACCTCGGTCGAATCCAGGATCCCCGCGGACGCCGGCACCGAGAACGCCGCCGAACCGCGGCGCGGTGCGCTCCGCCGCCACGCCAACCTCACCCGCGAGCTCGCCTTCACCCAGTTCAAGCTCAAGTACACCGGGTCGGTGCTCGGCTACGTGTGGTCGCTGGTGAAGCCGCTGATGCTCTTCGGCATCCTCTACTTCGTCTTCACCAAGCTCTTCCACCTCGACCGCGGCACGCCCAACTTCGTCTTCCAGCTCCTCGTCGCCATCGTGCTGTTCACCTTCTTCCAGGACACCACCTCGGCGGCGATGAACTCGATCGCCAGCAACGGCGGCATGATCCGCAAGGCGTACTTCCCGCGTGCGGTGCTGGTGGTCGCGGCGACGCTCAGCTCGCTGATGACCTTCACCATCAACATGGCGCTGATCGCGCTCATCGGCGGCGTGCTCGGCAAGCTGGCACTGGGCTGGGACACGCTGCTGGTGCCGCTGTTCTTCGTCGAGCTGTACGCGCTGGTGCTGGGACTCTCCCTGCTGCTCTCGTCGCTGTTCGTGTTCTACCGCGACCTCGGCCACATCTGGGAGATCCTCATGCAGCTGCTCATCTACGGCAGCGCGGTGATCTACCCGATCACCCTGGTGCCGGAGGGGCTGCGCGCATGGGTCCTGGTCAACCCGGTGGCGCAGGTCATCGAGGACGTGCGCCACGCGCTGGTCACACCGGACGTTGCCTCGAGCATGCAGATCATGGGCGCCGCCTACGTGGCGCCATTCCTCATCGCTGCCGCCGCGCTGGGCCTGGGGCTGTACGTCTTCAACCGCCTCACCCCGCGCTTCGCCGAATACCTTTGACCGCCGCGATCTCCTGCCAGAACGTCAGCAAGACGTTCCGCATCCCGCTCGACCGCAGCACCACGCTCAAGTATCGCGCCACCCACCTGCGCAGCTCGTCGCGGTACCACGAGCTGCACGCTCTCGAAGACGTCAGCTTCGAGGTGTCGCAGGGCGAGTTCCTCGGCATCATCGGCCACAACGGGTCGGGCAAGAGCACGCTGCTCAAGGTGCTGTCGCGCATCTACCGGCCCGACCACGGCGTGGTCGCCATCAACGGCAAGGTGTCGCCGTTCCTGGAGCTGGGCGTCGGCTTCAATCCCGAGCTGACCGCGCGCGAGAACGTGTACCTCAACGGCGCCGTCCTCGGCCTCACCCGCGCCGAGCTCGACCGCCGCATCGACGGCATCATCGCCTTCGCCGAGTTGGAGACCTTCGCCGACCAGAAGCTGAAGAACTACTCCAGCGGCATGCAGGTGCGCCTCGCCTTCTCGGTGGCCATCCAGGCCGACGCGCAGATCCTGCTCATGGACGAGGTGCTCGCCGTCGGCGACGCGCGCTTCCAGGAGAAGTGCTTCGACGTCTTCGCGCGCTACAAGCGCGAGGGCAAGACCGTCGTCCTCGTCACTCACGACATCTCCGCGGTCAACCTGTACTGCGATCGCGTGCTGCTGATCGACCACGGCAAGCTGCATGCCGACGGCGGCTCCGGTGAGGTCACCGCGCTGTACCGGCGCATGATGGGCGCGGTGTCGGAGGCGGAGGACAGCGCCGCCGCCGTCGACGCGGGCGATCGCTGGGGCACGCGCGAGGTGGAGATCACCGCGATGCGCCTGCTCGACATCGACGGCGGGACGCATCGCGTCTTCTCGTCGGGCGCGCCGCTGATCGTCGAGGTCGACTACGCGGTGCACGGTGCCATCGACGACTTCATGTGCTCACTGCGCGTCGACCGCAGCGACGGACTCCTGCTGGCCAGCCCGCAGGCGACGGTCGGGCGGCTGAGCATGGCGCGGCAGTCGCCGGGCACCCAAGGCACCCTGCGCTACCGCGTGGATGCGCTGCCACTGCTGGCGGCGAGCTACACGCTGACCATCGCGCTGAACGACCAGCACGGTGGCCACACCTACGACCAGATCGAGCGCGCGCTGTCCTTCCGCGTCATCGACGAGAGAAGTCGCCACGGCATCTTCGAGCTGGGTGGCTCGTGGGTCGCCGAGGCGTGCACCGACTCGGCGACCCAGACGCCGAGCGCAGACTAGCGGCGGGTTCCGACCGAGCGGCGCCGGATCATCTGTCGTGCTGTCGCCACGTCAAACGAAGAAGTGCGCCGTGTCATACGCGATCGGGGAGTCGCTCATGCCGTATCCCTGCCAGGCACCCTGACACCATCCGCATAGAGCGTACTGACCCCACACGGCGTTGGGCGCCTGATCCCCGTTGACCGGCAGATGCGGCAGGCCCATTCCCTGGACTGGCAAAGGAGCGACATCTCGGGCAGTCACGACGACGCCGTCAATCGCGACGCTCACCCACGCCTCCTCAGCGTACAGACCGGTCGTGTAGCCGCATACGCTCCCAGAACGGCAGGGGATTGCGGTTCCTGCTGGATCCACGGCGGTGCGGTTGCGCAGCGAGAAGCCTGCCGTGGCCGACAACGATGACGTGCTCGAGGAGCATGACCCCGAGTTGTACACCGGACCCCACCCAACCAGGCTCCCGGATCCGGGGCTCGGCCATGGCATCCGTCCCTGCTCGTAGAGAAGGTCGCAGACGGTGACGGTGACGGTCGGTGTCGAGTCTCCGCTCCATCCCGGCGTTACGGCACAGAGACCACCAGCCGACGTCAGCACGTCGATGGGGCTTACGGTCCCACCGGGAATCGTCTCGGTGATGCCGGGTTCGGAGAACACGGTGCCGCTTGGAAGTGTGACCACCACCGGCGGCACCGTCACGGGGGTCGGTGCCTGTGACGCGCCCGGTACGACGGAGATACCGAAGGCCTGCGCCCGGCAGACGACAGCAGCGGCAGGCAGGGTTCCAGAGGAGCCCGTTTGCACAGCCATGCCGACCGGTACCTCGGACCAGTCTCCGTTGGAACAGGGCGTTCCCGAGATGCCTACGTAGCAGTTCAAAAATGGCCCTTCGCCGATGTACACTCGATTCCCGGCGTCCGGGCCCACGCCTACCGTGTCGGCGAAGACTGGTTGCGGCATGAACAGGGCTGTGCCGCCAGCGAGACAGCCCACCAATACCGCGAGTCCGCGCGATCGGCGATGCCGAGCATGCCTTCTCATGAATCTCTCCTTCCAGTGACGACGGGTGGAATGTTGATGTTGCCGACCGAGAGGCCGCCGAAGCTGATCTTGATTGCCGCCCCTCTCCGGGTGTCAGGAAATCCGCAGAGGATGCACATAGCCGTTCCCCGCCGGAGGTGGCGGCGATCCGCTCGTGCCTCCAAAGGGACGCGGACTATTGGTATCGAAGATGGCGCCGCGTGAATGACAAAACTGTCCCACTTTGAGTACGCTCTGGGAGTACCCTCTGGACGATTGCTGCTCGGGGGCCTGCCACGTTCCAAGCACAAAGGCCATTCGAGCCATCGGTCGGCGCCGGTCCTCGTCCCGGCGTACCACCGGGTTCGAACTCTGCACGCGGGACGGCGCCCTACCCCATCAGCACCTACCGCACGGCATCCCCTCCCATCGATTCCTTCCCTTCTCACGTACGGCGTCCGCCAGACGGCTGTCGCCACGCGCGCAGCATAGGGTACCGCGTAGCCACGGGGACTGTCCAGTCGCCGCCGAAGGCCGCGGCTTACACGGGCCCAGCGGTCATACCGACAACCGGCTGATTCAGGTGCACCGCTCCCATACTGCCGTGGAAAACGGCGGTGCCGAAGCTGAAGATGCCGCCGTCCGACGCGACCATCCAATAGCCGCCGTCCTCGCCCGACTGGGCCATGCCGACGACGGGCCGGTTGAGGGTGAGGTTGCCGGTGCTGCCGTGGAACACGGCGTCGCCGAAGCTGAAGATGCCGCCGTCGGACGCCACCATCCAATAGCCGGCGCCATCGCTGGTGGCGGCCATGCCGACCACCGGCTTGTTGAGCTTCAGGTTTCCGGTGCTGCCGCGGAACACGGCGTCGCCGAAAGAGAAGATGCCGCCGTCGCTGGCGACGAGCCAGTACCCGCGTCCCGTCGGTGTCGCGGCCATGCCGACAATGGGCTGGTTGAGCCGCGTGCCGCCCAGGCTGCCCAGGAACGGCGCGTCGCCAAAGTTGAAGATGCCGCCGTCGGAGGCCACCATCCAGTAGCCCTGCCCGCTCGGCGTCGCGGCCATGCCGACCACCGGCTTGTTGAGCCGGATCGCGCCCGTCGAGCCGTGGAAGGCGGCGTTGCCGAGGGAGAAGATTCCGCCATCACTGGCCACAAGCCAGTAGCCGCCGCCGCTCGGCGTCGCCGCCATGCCGACCACCGGCTGGTTGAGATGCACCGCGCCCATGCTGCCGTGGAAGGTCGCGGTGCCGATGCTGAAGATGCCGCCGTCCGAGGCCACCATCCAGTAGCCGTTGCGTGCGGGCGGCAGCAGGAAGGTGAAGCCGCCCGGCACCGGAGCGCTGGTCCCGTTGCCGCCGGTGACGACGACGGCGACGTTGCCCGGCGAGTGGGGCGGGGTTGTGACCATCAGGTGCTGGGCGTCCAGCCACTGCGACGACTGCGCTGGCACGCCGCCGAACAGCGCGGTGCCGTTCTCGTCCAGCTCGGTGCCGGTGACGGTCAGGGTGGTGCCCCCACTCGTGAAGCCGCTGTTCACCGAGATGCCACTGACGGTCGGCGCCGCTAGGGTGGTGCGGGTCAGCAGCGTGCCCCAGTTGTGGGTGCCGCCGGTGCCTCCCGTTGCCGAGTATTCGGTGGCGACCCACACGTCGTTGGGGTTCGCTGGGTCGATGGCCGCGCCGGAGTAGTCGCCCCAGCGCGATGGGCCCGGCCCGCCGTCGGTGCAGGATGGTGCGCAGTCGTACAGGCCGGTGCCGGCGCCGCCGTTGAGCACGCCGACGCTGCGCAGGGTGCCGCCCTGGTCGATGGCGAAGGCGCCGGAGCTCATGAAGCGCGTCGAGGAGCCGCGGCTGAAGCCGAGGAACGGCGACCCGTTCTGGTCGAGGGCGACGCCGGGGAAGGCGAGGGATTCGCCAGCGCTGGAGAACAGCAGCTGGCTGAAAGGGAGGCTGAAGTTGCCGGTGTCGACCTCGAAGAGCGCCAGCGCCGACTGCGGGCCGTTGGGACCGTTGGTGATGGTGTTGCCGCCCGTCCACAGCTTGCCGTTCTGCCACACCGCGCTGAGGAAGCGGTCGTCACCCGCGTCGATCATCGTCCCGGTGCCGGGCTGGGGGATGGGCGGCGGCTGCCCGGTGGCGTTGCCGTTGCCGCAGGTGGCACAGATGACGATATTGTGCTGGGTGTAGGTCAGCGTGGACGGCGGCACGCCGTCAAGGGCGAAAACAGTGAGCCACTGCGGCCTGTTGCCGTGCGAGAAGAAGTTGGCGGCCACGTATTCGGTCGTGGTCGCCGTGCGGGAGAGCACCGGTGCGTAGCCGACCACGTCGAGGTTGTCGTACGGGTTGACAGGAAACATCTTCGTCGTGGTGTTGATGCTCGCAGGGCTGGTTGCCGCGTCGATCTCCGCGCGGCTGAAGACGACGAGCTCGCCCACCGGGTCCGGGCTGGGTCCCGTCGAGTAGTCGAAGTCGTTGGCGGAGATGACGATCTTGTCGCTGTTCATGCCGAGCTGCGGCTGGTCCATCAGCGTCTGCTTGGTGCTCCGCACCGCGTACACGGTCCACGAAGCAACCGTCGGAGGGTCGCTGCTGGAGACGGCGAGGCCGACCCAGCTGTGCGCGCTCGCCGAGGTTCGGAAGTCGTTGTCGAACACGACGGTCGACAGGTACCAGTGACCGTTGTCGAAGAAGATGCGCGGGTCGGAGAAGCCCTGCGTCGGGTTGGACCCCACGATTCCGCCGAACGCGGCGCCGGTCTTCCAGATGTCGCTCAGCGCCACGATGGACCGCCCGCTGCCGTCGTGATTCATGATTAGCAGCTGGGAGTTGACGGCCTCGATCACCGTGGTGCTGCTGGCCCCGACGACGGTGTCGGGCGGCGTCACCCCGGCGCCCTGGTCATGGGTGAGCCCCTGCACGGTGAAGGTCTGCGCCAGCCCGCCGACCGCGCTCGGCGTCACCGAGGCGGTGTCGACGCGCGCCATGCCGTCCCCGTGGCCGGCCACCTGCGGCTGAACGCGGGGCTGAGGGGCGGCGCGGTGCCCGGGGGCGAGGGGGTGCGGCATGACCGTGTCAACGGCGGACCCGGCGGCGTGCGTCGTTGCCGGCAGGACCGAGGAGACGAGGGTGGCCGTGGCCACCGCGACCGCACCCGCGAGGGCGAGGGAGCGACGGACGATCGGCAGTCGCGTCATGGGGCTCCTTCCAGGCGCCCGGCGGGATGGAGAAGGTGGCGTGCCGGGCTGGGCAACGTCGCCCGGATGCTACCAACCCGCGGGCCGCCACGTGCAGGCCCGCGCGGGTCAGGTTGTAGGAATCTGGCGCCAGTCCTGACCGTCCCAAACCCACATGACGGTAACGGCATGATCTGTTTCCGGCACCCCGACGAGCACGTCGACCTTGTCCCTCGGGTCATATGCCAGCGCGCATCCCTGGAGCATGGAGCCCGGTCGATGGAGCGGATGGGCCATGGTCCAATTGTCCCCCACCAGGATCCATGTTTCTCCGCTGCACGTGATCGCCACGACGACGCCCCGCGCCGCATCCGAGACGGCCGAGCTCACCTCTGGGGACACCGGGGTCGGGGTCTTGACCTCCGACCAGGAGTGACCGTCCCACGCGTCGGTCTGGTTGGTCGGGCTCTGCGCCCCCCCCGCTGCCAGGATCAGCCGCCCGCCGGCGGGGTCGAAGGCGAGGCCGGCTTGGGCACGGCAGAAGGTCTTCCCGGGGCACGCTGCGGCGGCCGGGGCTACCCAGTCTGACCCTGTCCAGGTGTACGTGTTGCCTTGCTGGCCGCCATCCAAACCTTCGAGGACGAGGGTATTCAGGGCCGGGTCGCCTGCCATCATTCCGCGGAAGGCGCCGTGCGGTCCGCTGACCGGAACGTGCGAGGTGGTCCGACTCCGCCACGCGCTCCCGTCGAAGGACCACGTTGCTCCAGCGAGTTCGGCTCCGGGGCCGGCCAGACCACCGAAGAGCACGACCGTGTGGGACCGCGGGTCGTATGCCATCGGAGCCTGCACACGCGCCTCCGGCCCGACGACGTCGACCCTGCGCCAGTTCGTTCCGTTCCATTCCCATGTTTCGGCGTTGGGTCCGGACGAACCGGAACCACCGAACAGTACGAGCACGCCACGAGACGTGTCGAAAGCGAGCGAGGCGGCCTGGCGAGCTGACGGCATGTTGAGGGCGGTTAGACGATGGTCGGAAGTCGCCAGCGTCGAGGCAGCGGAGCTGGACGGCGAAGGCGATGTCGACCGCGGAGAAGACCCCGTCACGCCACACCCGCAGACGAGCATGCTCGAGCCCATGAGTGCAACGCTGAGAGCTCTTCTGTTTCTCACTGTTCCTCTCCAGAATGGAGCGCGGAGGCATTGCTGCCCCCGCTCCGACGACAGGATCTAGGACGACAGGGCTATGCCGACGAACGGCGGACCGGCGCTCCAACCGCCGCGGTTGTAGGCGTTGCCGAAGGTCCACGGGATGCCGTTGTATCCCAGCATGTAGTAGCCGCCGCCGTCCGGAGTGGCGACGGCGCTGCCGATGCAGTTGCAGTCCGTGCCTGTGCCCCCCAAGTACTGGGCACCGCCGAACGAGTAAACCTGGCCGTTGGTGTTCACCAACCAATACCCCGTCCCGCTTGGGGTGGGGGTGATGCTCACGAATGGCCGCGGTGAACCAAGGTTGGTTGCGGCACCGCTGAAGACCGCGTCACCGAAGGTGAACACGCCGCCGTCGGCGCCGACCAACCAGTACCCTCGCCCATCAGGAGTTGCAGCCATACCAACAATGTTCGCGTTCAACTGCATGCTGCCGGCGCTCCCGTAGAAGCCCGCGTCACCGAAGGCGAAGACGCCGCCGTCGGCCGCAACCAGCCAGTAGCCGTTACCGTCGTTGGTCGCAACCATCCCGACGACGCATTTGTTGAGCGTCTGGCCGCCGAGACTGCCGTAGAAGTGCTGCTGGGCATCGCCGAAGGAGAAGATACCGCCATCGGCACCTACCAGCCAATACCCTTGCGCGGAGGTTGTTCGGGCCATGCCAACCATGGCAGCGTTGAGATGCTGTCCGCCCATACTGCCGTAGAAGCCGAGCTGGCTGTTGTTGGTGACGGTGAACACGCCTCCGTCAGCGCCCACCAGCCAGTAGCCCGGCGGATACGGACCGCCGCGGTAGATGGTGCTCGACGAGCCGTACTGACATGGTCGCTGGTAGTTGCCGCTCGCCGTGCCGCCCGGCGACGACGGGCTCCCAGCTGACGCCGGTGGCGTCCCCGCGTGCAGCCATCCGTTGGAGGAGCCGCCATGAGGGTCGACCGAGAAACGGTTGACTGCAACCCGTGCCGTCCCCGACGTGCTGAAGTTCTGCTCAATGATCATGATGTAGCCGTTGCCGGATGGGTCGACGTGAGAGTCGGTGACCACGGCTGTGTGGCCGTTGCCGCTGGTGGGACCCCAACTCAGCACGTCGCCCGGTACGGGAGGCACGCCGCTGCCATCGGCCACTGCAGTGAGCCCTGGGGCGTCGCGGTAGGCGCTCACCATCTGGCTGCCGTTGGCGCTGCGCGGCGCCACTCCGTATGCAAGCCACAGCCAGCGCTTGCTTAGCTCCACGCACTCCCACTCGTACTGCCACATGCCAACCTGCGTCCCACTGCTATCCGTGAAGTACCGCTGGATATCCGGCGCCCCGTCCCCATAGGGCCGGGGTCCACAGGCAGTCAACCCGTTCCACACCGCGAGCTGCTTGGGGTTCTGATGTGCCTGGCCGCTGTAGAAGCTCGCGTCGCATACCTGACCATTCCACCATTGCGGTTGTGGCGTGCTGCCGGGCTGCGAATCGGTCGAGCCATTGCTGCCTCCCTGGTTCTTCCCAGGGTTGTCCGGGTTCATCGGGCCGTTCGCGGCAACCTGGATACCGGTTGCGAGCGCGGGCGGGGTGAAGAGGGAATTGTTGACGGTGGCCTGTGACAGGCGGAGAATCCAAACACGCTGACCCATCTCGGCCACCCATTCCGTGACGGCAACGGGCACCGGTGTGTACGGGTCGATGTTCAGCGGCACCAGGTTGGAAATTGCCTGCACCTGTTGGCCGAAGATCGTCGCGACCGGCGCCGGCAGTGCCGTACCCCCCTCCTGCTGGCGCAGGGTTTGCAGCGCCGAAACGTAGGTCGCTCCGATGCCCGCCTGAGCGACCGGGAGCTCCTCCTCCACACTGGATCCCTTGCCGTAGGGGATGGTCATGATGGTGAGCTCATTGAATGGCGTCGTCGTCGACGATACCGCCACCTGAGAGGCATCCGACGGAACCGAAACCGTGAACGCAGCGGAGGGCAGGATGGGTGTCGTGACCCACAACGACACCTGGTCGATGTTCACTCCGGCAAGGCAGTACACGGGTGCAGTGCAGGGGTTCGTCGACGGGCCGACGCCTGTTCCCGCCGGGGCTGTGGCGTGGGCCAGCAAGGGACTCAACGAGCCCTGGCCGATTCCGAGCACAGAGGTCACCACGCTTGCGGCGAGGAGCCGTATCAACGTCCGGCGTTGCCCGTTCCTCTGTCCAAGCCACCGCGATGCGGACACCCGCCGCCAGTGCGTTCTCCACTTCATGAATCATGCCCTCCTCTACCCGTACGCCTTCATGCCCACGACGAAACGGGCGTCTTGCCAATGTGGCGCCGGACCAGCCGTCCGGCGCACCTCTTCCTCGATCAGTCCCGCGAATCTTCAGCTGCTCGGCCGAGGCGTGAGCGGCTACGGTGTGTTTGGCCCTCCGGTTCCAACGATGACCGCGCCACCCTGACCCACGGCGACGCAGGACGGCGACGTGGCGCCAGTTGTGCAGGCGATCGCCGACAATGACGCCGCGGTTCCTGGTGCTTGCGCGTACCACGACGTGCCCGCGTTGCCTGTTGCGAGCACAACGGGTCCACCCGATGGACCAGACGAGGCTCCGGCGGCCCAGCATTGCAACACGACAGGGCAGGAGACGCCGTTGAGCATACCGCCGACAGGAGAGAGAGAGGCCAGCCAGTCCTGACCGCCAGTTTGCGTGCTGACGATCACACTCCCGCCGACAGCCTCACATGTTGATGGCAATGCGCAGGAGATCGCGGCGAAGATTGGGGCGCCAGCTCCTGGATACACGACCGACCATGAGACACCATCCATGGTGGCGCTTATCCCGTGGTCAGCCACATAACAGGTCACTGGAGAGGGACACGAGATCGCAGGCTTTTTGAGCACGATCGGGGGGCTGCCGCCGTAGGACCAATTCACACCGTCCGTGGTGTGGACCACACCCAGGCCCCACGCGGCAGCCCAGCAATTCGTCGGCAGGGGGCAGGAGATGCTCGTTATGGCCGAGTCGAAACACGCAAGCGGCGGGCCAGTGCACGAGAAATTGTAACTGGAGGCATTCCAGCTAGCGCCGCCGTCCGTGGAGGCGAACACGGCGTTGATCGGTCCGCCAGCGTAACAGTTCGCCGTTGAGGGACAGGCGATGGTGGTGAAACCCGTGGTCGAACTCACGCGGGTCCAGGTTGCACCGCCATCCGTACTGTGGAACACGCCTGCGGCCGACGATACCGCCCAGCACTGCGTGGAGATGGCACAAGTGACGCTGTCGAAGGCGGCCGTGGTTCCGGACGATCCGATCGTCCACAGCGTATCTGCATTCGCCAGGCGGACTTGCATCGCCACAGACACTGCCAGAAGGGCCGCTGCGGCAGCGCCGAGACGCCAGCGACGTGACGGGCACCCCACGACAGAACGTTTCGATGGCATGCTGCCCTCCCTCCCTACGTGATCCCTTCCGCGTGTCGGCGACACGCTCGCGGCATTGTGGCCGCGGCCACAACCGTCTGTCAAGCTTCAGCCCGTGGCGGCCATGCCCTGGATGGGCCGGTTGAGCTGGGTGCCACCGGTGCTGCCCTCGAAGACGGCGTCGCCGAAGCTGAAGACACCACCGTCCGACGCCACCAGCCAGTAGCCGAGACCGGCGGGAGTTGCGGCCACGCTCACGATCGGCTTGTTGAGCCGGATCGCGCCTGTCGAACCCTCGAACGGCGCGGACCCGAACGAGAAGATTCCGCCATCGCTGGCCACAAGCCAGTAACCGAGACCGCTGGGCGTGCGGGCCATGCCGACGATGGGCTGGTTGAGCCGGGTCGCCCCGGTGGAGCCCTGGAAGGCAGCGTCGCCGAACGAGAAGATTCCGCCATCGCTGGCCACAAGCCAGTAGCCCAGGCCGCTGGGGGTGGACGCCATGCCCACGATGGGCTTGTTGAGCCGCGTCGCACCGGTCGACCCCTCGAACCGCGCATCGCCGAAGGAGAAGACGCCACCGTCTGACGCCACCAGCCAGTAGCCGAGGCCGCTCGGCGTGGCCGCCATGGCGACGATCGGCTGGTTGAGCCGGATGCCTCCCGTGGAGCCGTGGAACACCGCGTCGCCGAAGGAGAAGATTCCGCCGTCGCTGGCCACCAGCCAGTAGCCGGCGCCGCTCAGGGTGCGGGCCATGCCGACCACGGGCTGGTTGAGCCGGATCGCCCCCGTCGAGCCGCTGAAGACGGCGTTGCCGAAGGAGAAGATGCCGCCGTCGCTGGCCACCAGCCAGTAACCGGAGGTGGGCGGCGTGGACGGCCCGATGTTGGCGCCGGCGGGCGTGCCCATGCCGGTGGGACCGTCGTACCCGATGCCGGCGGTGCACAGGTACGCCGGCGCGCAGGCGCCGTTGCTGCCGGAGACGACGTCGAAGAGCTGTGTGAAGTACACGTTCTGTCCCGCGGTGGGGGCCGCGGCGCCGCCCTTGAGCGCGTCCATGCCGGCCAGCAGCGGGGCGCCGACGCTGGTGCCGCCGAGCGTCTCCCAGCCGCCCGCGCCGAACGAGTTGTACACGGCGACGCCGGTCGCCGGGTCGGCGACCAGCGCGATGTCGTTGGTGGTGCGGCGTCCGCAGCCGCTGTCGTGCTGCCAGGTGGGCTTGGCCTCGTAGACACTGCAGCCGCTGCCGGTGCCGCGCCAGGCCGTCTCGCTCCAGCCGCGAGCCGAGCCGGCGCGCTGCAGAGTGGTGCCGCCGACCGCGGTGACGAAGCGCGACGCGGCCGGGTAGGAGACGCCGTAGCCGCTGTCGCCGCTGGCCACCACGACGGGCACACCGAGGTTCTGCAGCTGCGGGTCGGAGAGTGTCTCGTTGCTGTACTCAGAGCTGCCCAGGCTCAGGCTGATCACGGTGGCGCCGAGCTGCTTGGCCAGGGTCACGCCCTGCAGGATCACCGGGACGGTGGCGCCACCGCTGGCGTCGGCGGGCACCTCGACGAGGACGATGCCGCAGTTGGGACAGGCCGCCGAGGCCATGTCGAGGTCGAGCGAGATCTCCCTACTCCAGGCGGCGTTCGGCTGGGGGGCGCCGACCATGGCCTTGGTGAAGCAGCCGTTGGCCGTGGTGCACGGAGGCAGCCCGAAGTTCTGCCGATAGGTGGCGAGATCAGTCTCGGCGTTGGGATCGTCGGCGACGTCGACAATGCCGATCTTCTGGCCCTGCCCGCCGGTCGCCGACGACATGCCGTAGGCGGCCTGGAGGTCGGCAGGCGAATAGCCGCCCACCACGCTGCTGCCGGCGTGCGGCTGCGCCGTCGATGTCAGCACGCGCGCGAAACAGCGGACCTCGCCCGGTGGCACCGCGGCGCCACACTCCGCCGCAACGTCGGTGACACCGATGTTGCTGCCACCACTGGCAACAACCTGCGAGCCCGCGGCCCACGAGCCGAGCAGCGCCGCGGCGAACGCTGCCCCGGTTGCTGCTGCGATGCGAGCGCGTCCCCGTCGAGCGGCGCTCGCCACCGCTACTGCTGCGAGAGGGTGGTGACCAGACCCACGACGGGGCTGGTGGTTGCCTGCACCAGGCCGGTGTTGGCCAGCCACCTGGCGTTGCCGAAGGCGTACACGGTGCCACCGGTGGTGGCCAGCCAGTAGCCGTTGCCGTCCGACGTGGGCGCCATGCGCGCTACCGGGCTGGGCACGGTGATGCCACCGGTGCTGCCCAGGAAGGGCGCGTCGCCGAAGGTGAAGATGCCGCCGTCGGAGGCGACCATCCAGTAGCCGTTGCCCGACGCGGTCGCGGCCATGCCGTTGATCGGCTGGTTGAGCTTGATGTTGCCGGTGCTGCCGCGGAAGACGGCGTCGCCGAAGCTGAAGATGCCGCCGTCGCTGGCGACCAGCCAGTAGCCCTTGCCGGTCGGCGTGGAGGCCATGCCGACGACGGCCTTGTTGAGCTTCAGTGCGCCGGTGCTGCCGTAGAAGGCGGCATCGCCGAAGGTGAAGATGCCACCGTCGCTGGCGACCAGCCAGTAGCCCTTGCCCGACGGCGTGGATGCCATGCCGACGACGGGCTGGTTGAGACGCATCCCGCCGGTGCTGCCGGCGAACAGCGCGTCTCCGTAGGTGAAGACGCCGCCGTCTCCTGCCACCATCCAATACCCCTTTCCGGTGGGAGTGCCGGTTGCCCCGACCACCGGCCGGGATAGCACCAGCGTCACCGGGCCGCCGTAGCTGGTCGCTCCGGCGTCACTGTACACCTGGCCGGCGCCAGTGATGATCACCGGCTTGTAGGGGATCGCGGCCGTGCTCGCGCGCAGCCAGCCGATGATCGGCACGCCGAAGCGGGCGGGCATGGTGGTGCCGCTGAGCGGCAGCCGCGCGCTGCCCACGGGGTTGAGGTTGCCCCAGTTCTGCTCGACGATGTCGACGTAGTCGGGTCCCACGTCGGCGACCACGGCGACGTGGCCGAAGGGGGCCGCGCCGGTGTGGTCGAAGATGAGCAGGTCGCCCGCCTGCGGCGGCTTGGCGCCCCCGTTGGGGTTCTGCAGGAAGGGCACCTGGAGCGTCGGGGCCACGCCCCACATCTGGTACGCGAAGCTCACCGGCCACAGCTTCTGCTCGCCGTAGCGCACCGCCGCGTAGCGTTGGGCCAGCTCGACGCACTCGAAGGACAGCCCGAAGGTGCTGACCTGGTCCTGGTTGCCGTTGCCGTTGCTGTAGACGTTGAGGTCGCCCAGCGCCGCCAGCCTCGCCCCCGCCCACTGTGACCCGGGAACGAGCACGCTCCCCCAGGCGACGTAGTCGGCGCCCGCGGCGGCGGGCATGCTCAGCGGGACCACCGCGGCGGCGGTCAGCGCTGCGAGGGCGCGTGCAAAGACGGACAGGGGACGGAGCCGGGGGGCCATGCGGCCGATGCTAGTCAGGGGCCTCGCCATCGAAAGCTCGCGTATGCGCACCGCGATGGCGCCGTTACCGCTTGGCGAATGTCGTCATCGCCGCGCCGCTCAACTGCAATGTTGGTGGCACTGCGTGGGGTGCTGTCGAGGGCAGGCGGCGACCGGAGGCGCCTCGGGTCTGCGCCATACTGGCGCGCCGTGGCAGAGCAAGCCGTCCCGCCCGCCGCCCTGCGCATCGTCGCCCCGCGCTACGGCGCGGCGGTTGTCGGCGGGGCCGAGCGGCTGGCGCGCATGCTCGCGCTGAGCCTGCACGGGGCGGGGTGGTCGGTCGAGGTGGTGACGACGTGTGCTCGCGACGCGGCGACGTGGCGCAACGAGGAGGCGCCCGGAATCTCGGACGACCAGGGGGTGACGGTGCGGCGCTTCCCGGTGCGGGCGGCGCGGCCGCCTCGGGTGTTCGCGCAGGTGTCGCGGGGGTTCTGGCGGCTGCCCGCGGGGCTGCGGCCGGAGCGGGCGTGGGTGGCCATGCAGGGGCCGTGGTCGCCTGCGTTGGTGACGGCGCTGGCCGCCTCGGGGCCTGAGCCGGTCGTGCCTGCGCTCTTCCTCCCCTACCTCTACCACCCCACGCTGCTCGGGCTGCCGGGCTACCCGGGGCCGCGGGTGCTCATGCCGGCGGCGCACGACGAGCTGCCGCTGCGGCTGGGCCTGGTGGAGCGGGCGATCGCAGCCAGCGGGGCGATCCTCTACGGCACCGACGAGGAGCGGGAGATCGTCGAGGCGGCGCACCCGGTGGCGCGCGAACGGCCGAGCGCGGTGGGCAACGTCGGCATCGTGGCGCCGGAGCGGGTCGATCCTGTGGCTTTTCGCCGTCGTGTCGGGTTGGGGGCGGACGAGCCGTACCTGCTCTACGGCGGTCGGGTGGCGCCGGGCAAGGGGATGGAGGAGCTGTTCGCCGGGGTCGGGGAGCTGCGGGCGCGCTCCCCGCAGGCGCCACCGCGCCTGGTGCTGACGGGCGAGGCGGGCACGGTGACGCCGCCGTCGCCCGCCGTGCTGCCGGTGGGCCGGCTCGACGAGGCGTCGCGGTGGGATGCCCTCGCGGGGGCCGCCGCGGTGGTGGTGCCGAGCTTCCACGAATCGCTGTCGCTGCTGGCCCTGGAGGCGTGGGCGGTGGGCCGGCCGGTGCTCGCCAACGGCGCGTCGCCGGTGCTGCGCGGTCAGGTGCTGCGCAGCGGGGGCGGCATCGCCTACCGCGGCGCGGCGGAGCTGGGACTGGCGGCGGCAGACCTGATCTCCGATCCCGACGTGGCCGCGGTGCTGGGCCGGGCGGGACAGCGCTACGTGGCGGCGACCTACCGCTGGGACGCTGTGCACGAGCGGCTGGCGCGGCTCATCGCCGAGGCGAGCGGCACGGTGCCACGGGCATGAGGCGGCGCCGCGCTCCGGCCCGGCTGATTGCTGCCGGCTGCCGCCCCGGGATGCCGCCGGCATGAGCCGCCCCTACCTGCTCGACGGCCGCGCCCTGCAGGACCGGTCGTCGACGCGCGGCATCGGCACCTACCTGCGCGGGCTGCTCGACGGCTTCGCCTCAGCCGGGGTCGACGGCGACGTCTCCCTGCTGCTCCGCGCCGGCCAGCCCCTCCCCGAGGACCTGGGCCGCTGGCGCGCCGAACCGGGCCCGCGCCTGCCGGTGCTGAAGCGTCGCATCCAGCCGGTCGCCGACCCCTTCCTCGTCGCTCGCGCGCTGCGCTCGGCGCGGCCGCGGGTCTACCACGCGGTCGAGTACGCCCAGCCGATCGCCAGACCGCGCGGCACAAGGATCGTGGTCACCGTGCACGACCTCATTCCCTTCCTCTTCCCCGCCGACTACCCCTGGATGCGCCGCGAGCGCCTGCTCGCCTTGGGCCTGCTCCGCCGCGCCGGTGCCGTGATCACCCCCTCGGCCGCCACCGCCGCCGACACGGCACGCCTCGCGCAGGTCGATCCCGCCCGCATCACCGTCGTCCCGCACGGCGTCGACGCGGTGTACAGCCCCGCCCCCGCCGGCACGGTCGCCGAGCTGCGCACCCACCTCGGCCTGGGACCTGAGGAGCCCTACCTGCTCAGCGTCGGCGTCTTCGACCCGCGCAAGCGCCTCGGGCTGCTCCTCGACGCGGCCGCCCGCCTCAGCCGCGACCATCCGGGGCTGCGCCTGGTCATCGCCGGCGACCAGGGGGACTACACCGCCCCGGTCCGCGCCGCCGTCGACGCCGCCGGCCTGGCCGACCGTGCCCTGCTCTGCGGCTACGTGCCCTCCGCCTGGATGCCCGCCCTCTACACCGGCGCCACCTGCCTGCTCTTCACCTCCGCCTACGAGGGCTTCGGCCTCCCCGTGCTGGAGGCGATGGCCTGCGACTGCCCCGTCGCCGCCTGCGCCAACTCCGCGCTCCCCGAGGTGGGCGGCGACGCAGCCCTGATGGTCCCCGAGGCCGGCGAGGCGACCATGGCCGCCGCGATGGCCAGGCTGGTCGCCCCGCTGATCGACGACCGGGTGGAGCGTGCCCGCCGCGGCGAGCTGGGCCGCCTCCACGCCGCGGGCTTCACCTGGGAGCGCGCCGCCCGGGCCACGCTGGCGGTCTACACAGGCTGATCCGCCCAGGGCAGGAGCCGACCGCGCCGCACGCGCCACGCTGGAGGTGCCCCGCGGCTGCGCCACGCGCTGGTACGCTCAGCCGCCGTGACGGAGGACATCGCAGCCAAGCCCGTCGACGTCGTCGCCGTGGTCGCCGAGATCGAGGCCGAGGTGGCCGCCCGGCGCGCCGCCGGCGAGTACCCCGAGGAGTTGCTGCAGCGGCTGGCCGTCGAATTCCACGACGTCGCCGACGAACGCACCTCGCTCGAGGAGCTGGCCCACATCGAGACGGTGCGACCGCTGCTCTCGACGCGCAGGGGCCTGGGATCGGCGGTCGTGTTCGCCAAGAAGGCGCTGCGCCGGGCCATGGCCTGGTACGTGCGCCCCATCGCCGAGGACCAGAGCCGCTTCAACTTCACCCTCCTCCATGAGCTGCGAGAGCTGCGCGAGAGGGTCGAACGGTTGGACAGCGCCTGGGTGCGGCCCGCCGGATCGCCGCCACGCGAGGCGGGCGCTGCATCGCTCGGCCTCACCGAGGCGCGCCTTGCCCACCTCGACGCGCCGCTGCGCGACCTGCCCCCCGGACCGGTGCTGGTGCTCTGGTGGGCCGACGACGCGCTGCTCGCCGGGCTGGTCGCCCGCGGCCTCACCGTCGAGGTGGCCACCCGCGACGCCGCCATGGCCGGCGCCGCCCGCGCCTGCGGCGTGCGCGTCCACGACTCCGATCCCATGCGCCTGCTGCACGAGAGCGGCCCCACCCTCGCCGCGGTGCTGGCCCCCGGGTTGCTGCCGATGCTGGCACCAACCGAGATGCTCGAGCTGGTGCCGCTGGCCGCCGCCGCGCTGCGCGAGCGCGGCCTGGTGATGTTCGACGCTCCCGACTCCGCCGGCCCCGGCGTGCCCGCCGACCCGGCGCTGATCGATCCGGGGTACCGTCGCTGGGTGGCGCGCGACACCGTCACCCTGCTCTGCGAGGCGGCGGGGCTGCGCGACATCGCCGTCGACACGCTCGACACGGCCCTCTGGTTTGCGGTGACGGCGCGCCGCCAGGCATGAGGCTGGCCATCGTGGTCCCCCGGTACGGACCGGGGATCGTCGGCGGTGCCGAGACGCTCTGCCGCGACTACGCCGAGCGCCTGCGCGGCGCCGGCCACGACGTCGAGGTGCTCACCACCTGCGCCCGCGACCACTTCACCTGGCGCAACGACCTGCCCGCCGGGACGACGGTGATCGACGGGATCACCGTGCACCGCTATCCCGTGACCATCGCCAAGGACCATGGCGCGGTGACCATGCTGCACGCGCGACTCGACGCCGGCTTCGCGCTCGACGCGCGCGGCGAGCGTCGCTGGGTGGAGAACACGGGCTACAGCGAGCCGATGCTGCAGGCGATCGGCGAGGTGGCCGGCCGCGTCGACGCGGTGCTCTTCGCCCCGTACCTGTTCGCCTCGACGGTGTTCGGTGCGCGCGTGGCGCCGGAGAAGTCGCTGGTCATCCCCTGCCTGCACGACGAGAGCTACGCGCGCTTCGAGCTGGTGCGCGAGACCCTGCAGGGCGTGGCCGGGCTGATCTTCAACAGCGAGCCCGAATGCGACCTGGCCCAGCGCCTGCTCGGTGAGGCGATGCCGCGCCACCGCGTCGTCGGCGTCGGCTTCGACGAGCCCGCAGCACGCGTCGACGCGGCGGCATGGCGGCAGCGCAACGGCATCGAGGGCGACATGGTCGCCTACGCGGGACGGCGGGAGATCGCCAAGAACTTCCCCCTGCTGCTGCAGTGGATGACCGCGTACAACCAGGGCCTGTCGCGCCACGGCCCCGCGCTGCTCGCCGCCATGGGCAGCGGTGAGATCCGCGCCCCGCGATCGGCGCGCGGCATCCTTCGCGACATCGGCTTCGCCAGCCCCCACGAGATGCTGGAGGCGTTCGGCGCCTCGGTGGCCACCGCGCAGCTCTCGCTCAACGAATCCTTCTCCTACGTGCTCATGGAGTCGTGGCTGGCCGGCACCCCCGCCATCGTGCACGCCGGCTGCGCGGTGACCCGCTTCCACTGCGAGGAGAGCGGCGGCGGCCTCTGGGTCCGCGACGCCGAGAGCTTCGCGGCCGCGCTCGACCGCCTGCGCGGCGACACGGCCCTGCGCGCCCAACTTTCTGCCAGTGGTGGCAAATACGTGCGCAGCCGCTACTCCTGGCCGGCCGTGGTGCGCCGCCTGGAGGACGCGGTGCGCGAGCTGGCGGCATGACCCGGGCTGTCCACCAGCTGCTCCCCGACTTCGCCGCCGGCGACGCCATCGGGGCGATCACCCTGGAGACGCGGGCGATGCTGCGCGCCATGGGCTTCGCCTCGGAGATCTACGCCGACGTCATCGACGAGCGCCTGCTGCACGCAGCCAGGCGGGCACGAGAGCTGCCCGCAGACCTGCACCGCGACGACGCGGTGATCTACCACTGCTCGATCGGGTCGCGACTCGCCGGCATGGTGGCGCGACTGCCGCTGCCCACGATGATGCTGTACCACAACATCACCCCCGCAGCCTTCTACCGCGACACCAATCCCCGCATCGCGGTGCTGCTCGAACAGGGACGCGAGCAGCTCGCCACGCTGGTGCCTCGCGTCGACATGTGCGCGGGCGTGTCGGAGTTCAACGTCGAGGAGATGCGCCTGCTCGGTGCGCGCCGCTGCGCGGTGGTGCCGCCACTGGTCGACCTGCGCCGCCTGCGGCCGCGTCCGTCCACGCCGCAGCAGCCGCCGCTGCTGGTCTTCGTCTCGCGCGTCGCGCCAAACAAGCGGCACGACGACCTCATCCGCGCCCTCGCCGCCCTGCGCGCCACCGCGCAGCCGGACGCGCGCCTGGCCATCGTGGGCCGCTTCACCGACACCGAAGACTACGTCGACTCGCTGCGTGCGCTGTCACGCGACCTCGGTGTCGAGGACGCCGTGGACTGGCTGGGCAGGCTCGACGACGCCGCCGTCGGCGACGTGTACGCACGCGCGTCGGCCTACGTCTGCGCCTCGGAGCACGAGGGATTCTGCGTGCCCCTGCTGGAGGCGATGGCCTTCGACGTCCCCATCGTCGCCTACGCGGCCGGGGCGGTGCCCGACACCATGGACGGCGCCGGCGTCCTGCTGCGCAGCAAGGACCCATTGCTCTGGGCGGCCGCCCTCGACCGCGTCATCGGCGACCGGTCGCTGCGGGCCACGCTCGCCGCGGCGGGACGGCGGCGCCTGCAGGACTTCACCCCCGACGCCGTGCGCGCGCGCCTCGCCGCCGCGCTGCGCGCCATCGGCGTCATACCGGAGAACGCGTTGTGATCCCGTATCATTCCGGCCGCCCATGAAGACAGCACTGGTCACCGGCATCACCGGGCAGGACGGCACCTACCTCGCCGAGCACCTGCTCTCCCAGGGTTATTCGGTCTACGGCCTGGTCCACGGCCAGAACAACCCGCGCATCGCCTCCATCGAGCGCATCGCTCCGGGCATCGAGTTCGTCGAGGGCGACCTGCTCGACCAGTCCTCGCTGATCGCCGCGCTGGAGACCTGCCAGCCCACCGAGGTCTACAACCTCGGCGCCATCAGCTTCGTCGGCCTCTCCTTCAAGCAGGCGGCGCTCACCGGCGAGGTCACCGGGCTCGGCGTGGTGCGCATGCTCGACGCCATCCGCACGGTCAACCCGCAGATCAAGTTCTACCAGGCGTCGAGCAGCGAGATGTTCGGCAAGGTGCGCGAGACGCCGCAGACCGAGGCGACGCCGTTCCACCCCCGCTCGCCCTATGGCGTGGCCAAGGTGTACGGCCACTACATCACCGTCAACTACCGCGAGTCGTACGGCATCTACGCGTGCAGCGGCATCCTCTTCAACCACGAGTCGCCGCGGCGCGGGATGGAGTTCGTCACCCGCAAGATCACCAACGGCGTGGCCCGGATCAAGCTCGGCCTGCAGAAGCAGCTCGCCCTCGGCACCCTCGACGCCCAGCGCGACTGGGGCTTCGCCGGCGACTACACGCGGGCCATGCACCTCATGATGCAGCAGGACGAGCCCGACGACTTCGTGATCGCCACCGGCGAGACGCACAGCGTGCGCGAGTTCTGCGAGCTGGCCTTCGCCCGCGCCGGTCTCGACTGGGAGGAGCACGTGGTCAGCGACCCGCGCTTCATGCGTCCCGCGGAGGTCGACCTGCTCATCGGCGACGCCACCAAGGCGCGCACCAAGCTGGGCTGGGAGCCGACGATGAGCTTTCCCGAGCTGGTCAACTCAATGGTGGACAACGACCTGCGGCTGCAGGAGAAGCAGCTGCGCACCGACGCGCAGGACTAGGTCGGAACCGTCACCAGCACGCCCCAGGACACCAGGGGCCCGTCGATACCGACGCACAGCCACAGCGCGTCCGCCGGCTGAGCGGTGTCGACCCAGGTGCGCTGGCCGTCGACCGACACGGTGACCAGCCACTGATGCACCGGTTGCTCGCTGCAGCTGGTGCTGTTATCGGCGGACACCGCGTGCGGCAGCACCGCACCTAGCGACAGCAGCGCAGCCACGCTCCATCGGACTCGTCGCGTCACGACACCCTCGCGCAATCCTTCCCAGGCCAGCGAGGGTGGCGTGCGCATCGGGCGCAGTCACTGGCGGCCTCGCCAGGCGCGCCGGTGATGCGCGACAGCGAGTTTTGCGCGGGTCTGGCCGGATAGCCTCAGGCGCCGCGGCCGAAGAGCCGGTGGGTGATGCGGCGCACGCCGCGGGGCTCGTCGCGGTCCTGGTCACGCGGTGGGTCGGGCGTGGGCATGGGCTCGGCCGGCGGTGCGTCCGCCTGCCCCAGGCCGGCCGCAACCATCGCCGCCGCCATCGCCGTTGGCGGGGTTCCGGGCTTGGGCTGCGCGGCGGGCGCCTGGCCGGCCGGCCTGCCCAGCCGGCGCTGGTCGACGACCTGCTTGAAGGTGGTCTCGCCGAGACGGTGGCACCAGACGCGCGGCGCCGTCACCAGGGTGGTGGGCACGGCGCCGTCCCTGCCCACCCAGGTGGCCAGCTCGATGCGCGGCGACGGCGTCTCCTCCCCCGCGCTCTCCAGCCCGAGCAGCGGCAGCAGGGCCCCGTCGCCGGCGAAGACCACGGCGGTGTCGCAGACGTTCCGGCCCAGCTCGTCGGCCACGGCGGCGGCCAGCCCCACGTTGAGCGCGCTCTGCCAGAAGCCCGCGCCCTCCTCACGCGACGGCCCGACGACCACGGTGGCGCCGTCGGCCTGCCAGCGGCGCACCCGCTCGAGCTGGCCGTGGTGCACCTCGGGATCGAAGTGGCGGACGAAGACCGTGACGGCGTGCAGCACGCGCTCGCTGCGCCGCGCCGCCGCGGGCGGGCGCTTGACCAGCACACGGGCCAGCGTCGCCGGGGACACGTTGCCGAACCACGCGGGCGGCGCCCCGGGTCCGCCGTAGAGCTGGCGCGCCGACGTGTACGCGTACCAGTAGTCGATGAAGACGCCGACGCGGCGAATCCGCTCGACACTCACTGGCGGAATCCCAGCAGCATCCTGCTCCAAGTGAGCACTCCACGGCCGCTGACGACAGGCGGCCTCCCCTTTCTCCCTCGGGTCGTCTCCCGTTATCCGGCGGTCAACGCGATTTTCGTCAGCGCACCACCGGATCGCATGGTGCCACAAACGTCCCGCAGCACGCGAGACGTCACCAAGACGTGCTGAATCGCCCTCCGCGGCACAGTCGACAACACAGAAAAGGTCGTCGTGCGGCACAATACGGGGCCTGCGGGTGCAGCCCGCTGGGAAGGGTTGTTGATGTCGGTGATCGAGCACCTCTGGAGAGGGCGCCGGGTCCGAGTGGCGGGATCGGTGGATCAGGTTGCCGTCGTGTCGCGCGACGACATGGCCGCGATCTACCGCGACTACTGGGACCTCGTCTACAAGCGCTGCCTGGCCACCCTCGGTGACCACGAGGCCGCCGAGGACGCCACCCAGGACGTCTTCACCTACGCCCTCGACGCCTTCGAGGACCTCCAGCACGACATCGTCCGCAAGCTCCTCGACCTCGCCCGCACCATCTCCTACGAGCGTCGGCGCCGCCCCAGCCGCGAGGTCTTCCTGGCCAACCCCCGCCGCGCCGGCGGCGCCGACGACCCCGCCGACATCGCCGAGCGCCACCGCGTCCTCGCCACCATCTGGGCGGGGCTCAGCCCGGTCGAGCGCCGCTACGTCGCCGACAAGTTCGCCGGGTTCTCCTTCGAGGAGATCGCCCAGCGCAACGGTCGCCGCCTGGGGACGGTGAGCTCGAACCTGTTCCGCGCCCGCGAGCACGCACGCAAGATCCGCGAGCCGCTGGCGGGGCTGATCGGGCTCGGGGTGTTTCGCCGGGCGACCGACTTCAGCCGCCGCCTGCGCAATGCGGCGCACAGCTCGGCCAGTGGTGCCGCCGCCTCGCCGGTGCAGAGCCTGACCATCTCGCTCACGCTGGCGGGGCTGCTCGTGGGGGTGGCGCCTGCGGTGTCGGCGCCGGCCGCTCAGGCTGGTCCGGTGCCGCTCGCCGGCTCAGGCGGTGCGGCCGTGCCGCCCACCCAGGGCGACCAGGGCGCGACGGCCGTTCGCGCGGCGGCGACCGGCAACGCCCGCGGGGGCTCGGGTGCTGCGCCGCTGAGCTATGCGTCGGGGTCTGCGGCGGGGCCGTCTGCGGCGCCGCCGCCCAACCCGCTGGGCAACCCGGTGACCACGCCGCCGTCGTCGGAGACGCCCGAGGACACGCAGATCTACACCGCGACGGCGTCGCCGAACTACCGGGACGACCACACCATCCTCGCGCTGGGCAAGGGTCACGCCTGTTCGTGCTTCGTCCTGCTGCGGAGCACTGACGGCGGCGCGACCTGGACGTCGACGAGCGGAGTGCCCGACGGAGACCAGATCGTCCTGCCGCCCGACTATCCGCGCGACCCGCGCATCTTCGTCGGCTATCTCAACGAAGCGCCGGGCGTCAGCAACTGGTGGACGGACGGCGTCTACGGGACCTTCGCACCCCTGCCAGGCCCACCGGGTGCCATCGCTCTGAGCGCCGGTTTCGACGCCGGCGATCCTCGGGTGATGGTGTCGGGTCGTGGCGGACTCTGGAGCTATGACATGAGCAGCCATGTCGTGCGACCGCTGGTGGTCGAGACCCAGCAGGGCAACGAGACCTCGGTCGCAACACCCCCGGGCGCTCCGGGTGCGGGGGTGCTGGCCATGACCTCCTCGCAGGCTGTGACGCCCGGGAGCGCCGTCGACGCGGCCACGCCCAGCACGTCGCAGTTGCTCTGGGTGTGCCCGCCCGGCTCGCCCTGCACGCAGCGAGGCAGCGTTCCCCTGCACTTGGGCGCGCGCCTCGCGGCATCACCGGTGTACGCCAGCGACCAGACCCTTCTCGCCTATGTCCGTGAGCGGGCCATGCTCTCCGCCGATGGCGGCTCGTCGTTCAGCGATGTGGCGAAGCCCGCCGACGCGGAGTCGATCAGCTCCATGGCGCTCGGCGCGTCACCGACTGGCGGGACATCGATGTGGATGGTCGTTCAGCGCGGCACCGGCTTTGGCTTGGACTTCAAGCCAACTCTTGCTGGCAACTGGTACCAAGTCGACCATGGAATGCCGGAGCTGACAAGCGGCAGCGGCCGAGTGATCGTGATCGACAGCCACCGAGCGTTGTATCTCTCCACAACTGCGGGCTTTGTCTGCACGTCGAATGACGGAGCGACATGGTCGTCGAGGTGCCCGGCGGCGTAACTGCGCCGTAACGCTCCCGGAAACGCCGAGGTGCAATGGCGTTTAATGTCGATCAGGCGCTTGCCTGATGGCGCCTGTACGACAACCGGCCTGCGGGACCCCGGACTTGTTCCGGTGCGGGCCGTATTCGGGGGAGGTCAACGATGGGTCATGCGCCCCGTACTTTTGCGCGCGCATCGCACCGCGGATCTTTGCTGCGCCGTGCCGAGCTGGGGATCGCCTTGGCGGCGACGGTCTGCGCCCTCGCGCCGGCGGGACAAGCCAGAGCAGCGAAGGAGGCAGGCTCGCTGGAGGTCGCCTGGCAGACCACTGTCTCCTTCGTCAACTGCCCCAACCCGTGCAGCGTGAACGCGGCTGGCACCGCGTCCGGCAACATCACGGGTATCGACGGCACGACACCGTACAGCGTGTTCTGGCCAGGTTCGGCAGGAAGCACTCAGAACGCCAGCCTGAGCTACGCATACACCGCCACTTGCCAGGGCAGCACCCCGACGACCAACGGGGTCACCCTCACCCAGGCGACCATCACGATGACGGGCGCGCAGATCGTGTACAACGGGCAAGCCTCTGGCGCCACGGTCGCGGTCGACTTCGGCGCCACCACGATCCAGGACACGTTGCTGGTCAGCGTGTCGGCGGTCAGGATCTCCTGGGGGTCGTCGCTGATCACCATCGCACCACCCACGGCATCCGGCGGCGTCCTGCAGATGATCCCGACCGTACCGGCGGGCGGCTGCCTCAACAGCAACACCCAGGGCTACGCCATCTCCGGCACGCTGGTCACCGTCAGCCCCGTCTGAGCCGAAGACTCTCCCGCGCCAGCCGCCACTCGCTGCGCGTCACCCCACCGGTGACCGCCATGGCCACCGCGTACACCACCGCCGCGACGGCGACGACGATCAGCGCGTGCCGGTCGCGCAGCGCGTACGACACCGCCGCCACCACCGCCCCGCTCAGCGCGATGGGTATCGCCGGGCGCATCCACGGCATCCGCCCGAGATGCCGGGCCAGCGCCAGATAGCCCGCGAAGAAGAGGAAGACCTCGGTGATCAACGTCGCCCACGATGCCGCCAGGTACCCGTCAGCAAAGCCGAAGCGGGGAATCATCACCAGGTTCAAGGTCACGTTGACGACGATGCTGAGCCCGGCGAGCAGCGCGAAGGTGAGCTGCTTGTCCATCGCCCCCAGCGCGAAGATGAAGGAGTTGTTGACGAAGATCAGCAGCAGCGAGGCACCGAGGATGCGCAGCGCCGGGATGCTCTGCTCGAAGGGCACGTGGGTGAGGTGGATGATCTGCGGTGCCAGCACCACGCATCCCACCGCCACCGGCATGCCCAGCCCCGCGAGCAGCCGGTAGGCGCGCGTGTACGCGTCGCGCATCGGCTCGCGGCCGCGCAGGTGGATGACCGCCAGGGCGGGAAACACGGCGCTCATCGCCGCCTGGGGGATGAACGACAGCCCGTCGAGGAACTTGTACGCCGCGTTGTAGTAGGCGACCTGGTCGTCGCCGCGCAGCGACTTGAGGATGACCACGTCGATGCGGAAGTAGATGGTCGACAGCACGAAGGCGAGCGCGAAGGGCAGTCCGCTGCGCAGCAGCTTGCGCAGCAGCGCGGCGTCCCAGTGCAGGTGCAGCGGCGCCCAGCGACGGTGGGTGATCACCGCGGCGTACACGGCGGTGAAGGCGTATGACGCCGCGTATGCCCAGATGAACGCGGCGACGCCCTGGTGCAGCACCGCCGCGATCACCGTCCCGGCGAGCAGGATCACGGTCTCGGCGGCGATGGCCACCACCTCGAAGCGCATCTCGCCGGTGGCGTAGAAGCTGGAGCGCAGCAGGTTGGCCAGGGCTCCGGCCATCATCAGCGCGTACACCGGTCCCACCAGGGACAGCAGGTCGGGAGCCAGCAGCCACACCGACACCGCCAGGATCGCGCCGCTCACCACTCCCATGGGGATCTTGGCGGCCAGCGTGGCGCCGAGGAACGCCCCCATGTCGTCGAGGCGTCGCGATGCCTCCCGCACGAAGACCACCTGCAGCCCGAGGTCGGCGAAGATGCTGGCGATGTTGCTGAAGACGACGATGGCGGCGAACTTGCCGTAGCCCGTGGCGCCCAGCGAGTTCTGGGTCACCACCACGGTGGCGAAGACCAGCACCTTGCTCAGCGACCGCGCCACGAAGAGCAGCGCCGTGTTGCGCACGGTGCGCCGGGCCAGGCTCACCGCGGTGAGTGGTGCAGGGCCGCGATCACCCGGCCGCAGCGGGCGGGCGCGCGGCGGGGAAACGACCGGTGCTGCGGGGGATGTCGGCCGGCATGGGCAGCTCGGCCGCCTCGATGTCGGCGGCGGCGCCCGGCAGCGGCAGCCGCACCACCGCACGCAGGC
Organism: Candidatus Dormiibacterota bacterium; assembly: GCA_035995545.1. GTDB lineage: Bacteria > Chloroflexota > Dormibacteria > Aeolococcales > Aeolococcaceae > DASRDZ01. The sequence continues at coordinate 42,083 of DASYKI010000004.1, read as the reverse complement.
GCACCCGCTGCAGGCGCGCGGCGGTGGCGATGAGCGCGCACACGCCCAGGGTCATCGCCGCCAGGTCGGGCGACGCGTAGGAGGTGTCGAGCACGCCGCCGGCCACGACCGCCAGCAGCGCACACGCCGCGCCGACCACGAAGGGCCGCACCTCCGCCGGCGCGGAGCGCACGGCGAGCAGCCAGCGCACCACGCGCGCTGCGAACCACACCAGCCCGGCGACGCCGATCAGCCCGAGCTGCAGCCAGATGGCCAGCATGAGGTTGCTGGGGTCGTCGCGGTGGGCGACGTCGGCGGGCTCACCCACCGCCGCGCGGGTGCCCAGCACGCCCACGCCGACGCCCTCCATCGGGTGCACACGCACCAGGGCAAAAGCGTCCGACCAGAGCTGCGCCCGCGAGTCGACGCCGGCGACAGGTCCGCCGCCGGTGCGGATCTCGTTGGCCAGCGAGCTGCGCGCCGGGGCGGCCAGCAGGGCGGCCATGCCCAGCGCGGCCATGGTCGGCACCACCACACCGAGGACGCGCCGGCGCCGGCCGTGGGTGATGGCCAGGGCCAGGCCGAACACGGTGGCGCCGAGTGCCAGCCACGCCGCCTGCGACAGGGTCAGCACGGCGGCGGGCAGGGCGACCGCGAGGAACAGCGCGGGCCCGACGCGGTCGGCGCGCAGCAGCCGCCCCGGCAGCATCAGCACCAGCGCCCCCGCCAGCGCGATCAGCGGAGTCAGCAGCAGGCCCACCGAGGCGGCGCGCGGGTACCAGGCGATCGGCGGCGACACCAGGATGCCCGGCTGTCCGGTGGCCGCGGCGTGGGCGAAGACCGCCAGCAGCATCACCGCCACGGCGCCGCCGCCGAGCAGCATGGCGCGCACGAAGCGCCCCATCTCGCGCGGCCCGGTGAGCACCGAGCAGGCGACGCCGAAGAGCGCCGCGGGTTCGAGGAACGCGGTGCGCACCACCTCGGCGGCCGCCCGGCGATCCGGGCTGATCGCCACCGCGATCGGCAGGGCGACGACGACGAGGAGCATCGGCCCGGTGAACGCCCCCGGCCAGCGCGGCCGCACCCCCGACGCGTAGACCTCGACGCCGTAGACGACGACGGTGAGGACGACGGCGATCTCGAGCGCCGTGGTCGACAGCGGCCCGAGATGGACGGGGAGCAGGAAGGCCGGCAGAGCGGCCGCCGTGGCGTACACCAGCGCCCGGCTGGCTCTCATGCAGGGAGTATACGCAGGGGAAGGCGGGCCCACTCTCGGTGCGGGTGACGCAGACTCGCCTGCGCAATGGCACCGCCCCGAGCGCAGGACTTCGTCCTCGACCAGCTCGCCGCCTTCGACGACGAGGCGCTGGCGACCTTCCTCGCCCCCGGCGACGGCGGCGTCGGCCCTGGGCGGCTGGGCACCGCACTGCAGGGCGACGGGTTCGACGACCTGGCCGCGCGCGTCGTCGCGGCGCTGCCCGCCGAGGCTCGCGCCACCTTTCAGGACGCACGTGACACGCCCGCGGACGCAGCCCTCGTCGCGATCCGGCGCCGCCAGGTCGTCGACCAGCTCTTCTGGGCGCTGCTCTACTGGCACGATCCCGACGGCTACGAGGAGCTGGTCGCCGGCGAGCAGATCCACCCGGGCGTGCTGGACGCCCTCGACATCGACGGCCGCGCCGTCGCCGACCTCGGCGCCGGGGCGGGGCGCTTCACCCTCTTCGCCGCCCGCCGCGCCCGCCGCGTCATCGCCGTCGACGCCGTGCCGGCGCTGCTCGACCGCCTGGTCGACAAGGCGCGCGCGCTGGAGCTGGAGAACATCGAGGTGCGCCGCGGCAGCTTCACCCATCTCCCCCTCGACGACGCCTCGGTGGACATCGCGGTTGCCTGCTCGTCGCTGACCTCGCACGCGCCATGGGGCGGTGAGTGCGCGCTGCGGGAGGTGGAGCGCATCGTCCGTCCCGGCGGCGACATGGTGGTGATCTGGCCCGACGACCCCGACTGGTTCTGCGCGCGCGGCTTCACCTACATGAGCCTTCCCGGCGCGCCGGAGATGCACTTCCGCGACGTCGAGTCCGCCGCGCGCATCTGCGCCGCCTTCTACTCGGAGCGCGCCGCCCGCTGGGTCCGCGACCACGACGCGCGCGTCGTGCCCTTCGAGGTGCTCGGCGTCCGCCCGCCCTCCGACGCGTGCTTCAAGAAGCGCGCCTGATCCGCGCTACTCCTTCTCGGTGACCGTGTACTCGAGATAGGCGCCGAACATCAGGCGCGTCTGCGCCTCCAGCGCCGGGATCACGCTCAACGCCAGTCCCACGACGGGATAGAGGAAGAGCTGCAATTCGGCGTAGCGGCGCCGCCACCACCGCCACTCCGCCGGACGCGGGCACATGCTGCGATCCACCCGGATCAGCGTGATGGTGTTGAACAGCGTGAAGGTCAGCACCAGCGCGGTGGTCCAGCCGATCACCGTGGCGGCGCTGGAGAGCGCGTAGTCGAGGTCGATGATCGCCGGCAGCGAACCGCCGAAGAAGAGCAGCACCGGCAGCGTGGTCCAGGTGAGGTGGTTGAACACCAGGTTCATGTAGCGGTGCGCGCGCAGCTTCCAGGGGATCTCGGGGTGGCGCATCATGCGCTGGGTGACGTAGGCGATGTCGGTGACGCCCCACGCCCAGCGCTTGATCTGGTTGTACTGCGACACGTGGGTGCTGCGGTACTCGCTGGTGCGCGGCGCGTCGCCGAACACCGGCAGGAACGCGGGGCGGACGCGAAGGTTCTCGCCATAGCGGAAGAACGCCTTCCAGAAGAAGCGCGAGTCCTCGGGGATGACGTCGTCGTCCCAGTAACCCACCTCGGTGAGCAGCTGCATCGACATCGAGTACGAGGAGAACATCACCAGGCGATGCGGGTTGTCGTGGAGGAACATCTGCCACTGCGTCGCGGCGGTGGCCATCACCCGCACCGCGGCGGGCACGCGCCACAGGTTGTTCATGAACACCGGCACCGGCTGCCAGATCGAGGTCAGCCGGGTGTCGTGCAGCGCGCAGAACTGCGCGGTGACGTAGGCGAAGTACTGCGGATGCAGGCGGAAGTCGGAGTCGAGGTCGGTGACCAGCGTCCTCGCGGGGTCGAGGCCGAGCTCGTCGGCGGCGGCGCGCAGCACCGGTCCGCCGTAGGCCATCGCCGCCGACTTGCCGACCACGATGCCCGGCAGCAGCGGGTCCTTGATGTGGATGAAGGCGCGGAAGCGGTCCCCGTACTCCTCCCGCAGCCGGGCCACGTTCTCCCAGCCGCCGGTGTCGGTCTCGCGCGTGATGATTGCGACCACGCGCAGATGTTCGGGGTAGTTCTGCTGCGCCAGCGCCTCGACGGTGGCGCGCAGCACCTCGTACTTCTCGGTGTAGGTGGGGACCAGCGCGCAGTGGGTGACCTCCTCGGGGCGGGGCGCACCGGGGGCCGGGGTCAGCGCCAGGCAGCGCTGCCACCAGTCGATGCGCTCGGTCTCCTGGAGGCGGCGCAGCGATCGCTTCACCGACTTGACGGTCCAGCGGGTGCGAAAGAACCAGTAGACGTCGAGGGCGATCGCCCCGGCGCCGAGGATCCACAGCTTGGTGGGGTCGTTGAGACGGATGGCGAAGCCGACGGCGACCGGCGTCAGCAGCACCAGCCAAGCGACGGCGCCCGGCAATATCTCGAGAATTCGCTGCTGAGTGCGGGGCCGCAGCGCCCCCCAGCGACGGACTGCGATCACAGCGGCATGGTAGCGGGGCGTCCCGCCGGTCCCGCGTAGTGGTCAGCGCAGAACGACCACGGCCCCCCACGTCGTATGCTCCGCGATTCGGAAGCCCATCCGAACCCCCTTTGTGCCAGCCCTTCACGAGTGCCCATGTCGCCACGTCGCAAGACAGACGGTAACGCCCCTCCCCCGCCCCCCTCCGACGACGCCGTCGACAAGCCCGAGGACGACGAGGAGGACAACGCCCCCGACGAGCCGGAGGCCGACCTCGACGTCGAGCCGCTGGCTGTCGTCGAGGAGGAGGACGACGAGGAGGACCTCGAGGACGACGATGACGACGACGAGGAGGAGGAGGAGGCGATCGTCTCCGTCGCCGTGCCGCCTCGGCCGCAGGCCAAGCCGTCGCCGGGGCGTCCGCCCAGCGCCAAGGAGGAGCCGGAGCCGCCCTTCTGGATCGGCGAGCGCGTCGTCCTGACCAAGAACACCCGTCCCCGCACCGGCTCGCCGATCGGCGACCACCCCGTGGGGGCCACCGGCCGCGTCGAGACCGTGCTCAGCCAGACCGCCATCGTGCGCTTCGACCGGGCGCCCGACACCAAGGAGGTGGTCGCCTTCGAGTGCCTCGACAGCCTCGACGAGGTGGCCAAGGCCAAGCGCGCCGAGCGTGAGATCGAGAAGGCGGCTGAGGCCGCCGCGGCCGCCGAAGCTGCGGCAAAGGACGGCACCGCCAAGAAGAAGTAGGGCGGGCGCGACCTGGGCCGCGGGTGCCCTGCCTACGCGTAGGGGCCGCGGTACTCCGGCGGCAGCAGCGCCGCCACCCGCGCCGCCACCTGGTCGGCCATCCCCTGGTCGTCGCGGGCGCTGCCCTCGCCGAGGTCGGGTACGAACGGTTCCCCGTAGCGGATGTGCATGTGCGCACGCTTGGGCAGGAAGCGCCCCTTGACCAGCACGCGCTCCGTCCCCCACAGCCCGCAGGGGAGCACCGTCACGCTGCCGCCGGCCATGGCCGCGCGCCGGATCAGGAAGCCGATTCCCGGCTCCGCCCGCTTCATCCCCGGCGAGGTGGCCCGCGTCCCCTCCACGAAGAGCAGCAGCCGGCCGCCGCGCCGCAGCAGGTCGATGGCGGTGCGCAGCGCCCAGCGGTCCGCCGTGCCGCGCTCCACCGGAAAGGTGTTGCAGCCGGCGAAGATCCAGGCCACCAGCCGGTTGGGGAACAGCTCCCGCTTGGCCATGGCGAACAGGCTGCGCGGGAAGAAGGCCCCGAAGATGATCGGGTCGAGGTTGCTGAGGTGGTTGCTGGCCACCACCAGCCCGGTGCCCGGGAGGCCGAGGCCGCCCGTGGTCGGGATGTTCTCGGTGCCCTCGAAGTGCAGCGGCGGCCGGCCGAAGAAGCGCAGGTAGAAGACCAGCCGCGCGGTCCCGGCCACGAGCCGGTAGCGCAGCGGCTTGCGGTCGTCCTCGCGCACCGGGAACCGCGAGGGAAACCAGCCGACGGTGGCGCTCACGGCCGCGAGTTGCTGTCGATCACGGCCGCAACTCTAGCCAACCGGACCGGCTCAGGACACCTCGACGCCGGGGGCCACGGCCCTGCCCTGCGCCGGACGCCCCGGCGCCGGCATGGGCTTGCCGAGATGCCAGCCCTGGCCCAGGTCGACGCCCATCGAGGCCATCACCTCGGCGTGGTGCTGGTTCTCGATGCCCTCCGCGATGATCGCGGCGCCGCTCGACTGGGCGAAGGCGACCACGGCGTGGATCGCCGAGCGCGGCCCGACGCGATCCGACGCGATGGTCAGGGAGCGCGCCACCTTGATGTACTCGGGGTTGCTGGCGGCGAGCACCTCCAGGGTGGAGTGCCCCTCACCGACGTCGTCGATGGCGAAGCGGAAGCCCTGCGCCCGGTAGGTGGCGATGACCTCCTCGAGGCGGCGCAGGTCGGAGACCACCTCGCGCTCGGTGATCTCCAGCACCACCTCGCGGGCCAGCCGCCGCGCCCAGCGCAGCACCAGCAGCATCTGGTCGACGTCGTGCAGCGGGTCCAGCAGCGCCGAGACGCCCACGTTGATGAACAGCGGCGTGTGCTCGGGCAGCCCGTGCGAGTTCTGCACCGCGGCGCGGCGGCAGAGCCAGTCGAGGTCGCGCATCAGCCCGGTGCGGTGGGCGGCGGCGAAGAGCGCCTCGACACTGGCGTCGGGCGGGGTCCCCAGCGGCCGGGCGAGCGCCTCGTAGCCCACCACCATCATGTCGCGCAGCCGGACCACCGGCTGGTACACCGACTCGACGCCGCCGTGCTCGAGCAGGTCGCGCACCGCCTGCTCGATGCGCTGGGCCGGCGCGTGCGCCTCGCGGGTGCCCCCGGCCACGGCCGCCTCGACCCGGTCGCGCCCGCGCTTCTTGGCGCGGTAGAGGGCCTCGCCGGCCTGGTCGCGCACCACCCAGCCCTCGGCGCCCGCGTCGCCCGCGGCGGCGCCGACGCTGATGCGAGCCAGCCCGAAGGGCACGGCCACGCCGTACAGGGCGCGGCGCATCTGCTCGCCGAGCGCCACCGCAGACTCGATGTCGGCGTCCTCGAGCAGGACGCTGAACTCGTCGCCGCCGCTGCGGGCCAGCGCGGCCCCGGCGCGGACGAGGTTGCCCAGGCAGGCGGCGATGGCCTGGAGCACGGCGTCACCGGCCTCGTGGCCGAAGCTGTCGTTGATCATCTTCAGGCGGTCGACGTCGACCAGCAGCACGGCGAAGCGCTCGGGGTGTGGCAGGGCGAGACGGCGGTCGAACTCCTGGCGGTTGAGCAGGCCGGTGAGCGCGTCGGTGGCGGCCGCCTCCTGGAGGCGGCGGTACGTCCGCGCGTTGGCGATGGCCAGGCCGGCGAGGTGCCCGATGCCCTGCAGCAGGCGCATCTCCGCGGGGTCGAAGCCTTCGTTCTCCGCCGTGGCGGCGAGGAGCACGGCGTGGACGTCGTCGCCCGAGGCGACCGGCACGCAGGCGACGCCGCTCAGCACGGTGCCGGCTCCGACCGCGTCGAGGCCGCTGACGTCGCCGTCGGGGAGGAGCGACCAGGTCTGGGGCTCGGCTGCCGCCAGGCGCGGGCCGAGCACGGCCAGGGTGGGCAGGTCGACGATGCGCTCCGAGGTGTCGACCTCGCCCTCGCGGACGCTGGCCAGCACGGTGGCGACCCTGCCCTGCACCTCGACCACCGCGGCGTAGGGAACGCCGAGACCCTGCGAGACCTGGACCACGAGCGCGGGCAGGAGCTCGTCGAGGTCGAGCGAGCCGGCCAGGGTGCGCGCGGTGTCCTCGAGCAGCATCAGCTCGTGGACGCGGCGGGCGAGCAGCTGGTTGGCCATCTCCAGCGGGCCCGCCTGCTGGGCGGCGCCCGAGATGGCCTCGCCGATGCGCTCCAGGACGGCGAGGTCCTCGCGGGTGAAGCGGCCCGGGCGGCTGCTGTCGATCTCCAGCACGCCGATGACCTGGTGCGCGGCGCGCAGCGGCACCACGGCCATGCTGCGCATCTGCGCGTTGCTGCCCAGGTTGCGGTTGGCGGGGTGGACGCCGCGGGCGGGGGCGTCGAGGTCGTCGATGAGCACCGAGCGCCCCGTCGCCGCGACGCTGCCGACGATGCCCTGGCCGACCGGCAGCCGCGAGTCGAGCACCGACTGGTCGAGGGTGCCCTCCCAGGCGGCGATGTAGAGCTGCTCCTGCTCGTCGATGAGGCAGACCGAGCCGCCGCGCAGGCCGTCGCGGGCCATCTCGGCGAGGATGCCGTTGAGGATGCGGGGCAGGGGCAGGCCGCTGGCGCTGAGCTCGGCGACGCGGCGGACCAGCTCGGTGCGGCGCGCCCGGGCCCGCGCGACGGCGGGCAGCTCGGCCAGCGAGGCCGCCAGGAGCGCGGCTCCGGCCAGCCCGGCGGCGGCGGCGAAGGCGGGGCCGGCGTCGAGCTGGTTGTCGATCCAGAGGGCGACCGGGGTGGCCGCGATGGCCAGGGCAACGCCGGCGGTGAGCAGCCTGGAGAGCAACCAGGCGCCGGCGGCGAGCGGGACGGCGGCGAGGATCGCTGCTTCGACGATGTGCTCGGTGGCCATGGTGGCCAGCAGCGACACCGAGGCGGCGACGCAGAGCAGCGCGGTGACGGCGGCACGCAGGCGGGCGATGCCCTGCTCCCAGAGCGGCAGCGGCGCGGCGACGGTGCTCATGCGCTCACGCCCCTGCGCCGGGCGGCGGTGCGGCATCCACGGTGGCTCCCTCTCCGGCGCGTCATGGCGGTCAGCGGGCCAGGCGCTGCACTTGGCGGGCGGCGTACAGGTCGGCGTCGGCACGGCCGACCAGGGCCATGGCGTCGTCGTCGGCCTCGGGCTCGGGGGCAAGGGTGGCCAGTCCCACGCTGATGGCCGGCCTGCCCATGTGCTGGTGCAGCTCGGCGCCGATCAGGGTCAGCTTGGCGCGGGCCTCGTCGAGGGTGGCGCCGCTGAGGACGCAGAGGAACTCGTCGCCGCCCCAGCGGACCACCAGGTCGTAGGAGCGCAGGCGGCGGCGCAGGGTGCGGGCGACCGCCTGGAGCAGGCTGTCGCCGGCGGCGTGTCCGTCGTTGTCGTTGACGCGCTTGAGGCCGTTGACGTCGACGAAGGCGAGGGTGAGGTGGCCGTTGCTGCGGTGGACGCGGTCCACCTCCGCCTGGAGCAGGCGCATGCCGACGCCGCGGCGGAGCACCCCGGTGAGCTCGTCGAGGGCGGCCTCGGCCTCGAGGCGGCGCAGCCGCGCGGACATGGCGACCAGGCGGTCGACCAGCAGCTCGGCGGTGGCGTCGGGAATCTCGGCGATGGCCGCGTCGGGCAGACCCAGGATGGAGGCGAGGATGTCCCGCCGCGCCGACTCGCCGGGAGGCCAATCCCCCAGCAGCGAGTGGTCCGCGACCAGGTCGGCGCGACCCCGATCGATACGCTGTGTCACCGCCCTCACCCGGCTTCCGGCCATGCCGTCATCGTGCTGCTCTTTCTCGTGTCCCCGGCTCCGCCCGCCGGGCGCGATTGTCCCACGAAACCTTTGTAAGTGGAGCAATCCCTCCTATTCATCTCGAACGCTCCGAAGCGTACGCCGTCCTGCGGGCGCGCGTGCGGGCGCGGGGGCGGCCAGCAGGTCGCGCAGCGCGCGCTGCATCTCCTGTCCGAAGATGACGCGCACCGCCTCGATGCTGAGCGGACGCAGGACGTCGAAGGCGCGCCCCAGGTCGCGCGGTGTGGCCAGGCGGCCGAAGCCCTCGCCGACGCGAGCGGCGAAGTGGCCGACCAGCTCCGCCGCCGCGGGGGCGAGACGTTCCCGCACGATGGTCGCGGCGGCGGCGGCGGTGTCGAGGTCGATGCCCGCGGCGTCGAGCTGCAATGCGATGTGCAGCAGGGCGGGACTGGTGACGACGTAGCGGTCGTGGTTGTCGGCGTCGCGGCGGACGAGGTCGGCGGCGATCAGTGCGTCGACGCTTGCCATGGACGGGTGGTCGGCGATGATGCGCTGCAGCTGCGCATGGGTGAGTGACTGTGGGCTGTCGTCGACCCAGGGCACGCGCAGTCGCTCGTCGAGACCGAGCCAGTCACGCAGCGACTGTGCACCGGGAATGGCGCGGCGCATGACGTCGCGGATGGCGCTGAGGCGCAGGCCACGGCCCTGCAGCATGCCGACCAGTCGCAGCCGCTCGATGTGCACCTCGGTGTACAGCGCGATGCGTCCGCTGCGCAGCGGCGGCGGCAGGATGGACTCCGTCTGGTAGAAGCGGATGGTCCGGCTGGGGACACCGGTGTGCGCGCTGAGCTGGTCGACCGTGTACCGGCCGCCACGCGTGGCGGCGGCTCGGGGCATCAGCGCACCTGCGTCACGCCGCGGGGAAGGGCGCGCGGGTCGACGGGGTTCGGCCGGGTTTCGGCGAGCCAGTCGAGCAGTGTGGAGTTGAAGGTGCTGGTGGCCTCGAGCTGCGGGAAGTGCCCGCATTCGTCGATGACCACGACCTTGGCCTCCGGCACTACCTCCGCGGCGCGGTACGCGTGCTGCACCGGGAAGACGTGGTCCTCGCGTCCCCAGACGATGAGGATGGGGAACGCCGCCAGGCCGAGGCGGTCGAGCGCCGATACCGCCTGTCCCGCGATGCTGCTCGCCGATCGCAGCATGGAGAGGAAGGCGCGCTGCGCACCGGGGTCCTCCATGGTCTCGAGGAGCTCCGCCATGTCCTGGCGATGTCCCTCGGGGCGGAAGAAGAAGGGGTCCCCGGTGGCGCCGGTGATCATTCCGGTGAGCGCGTTGCGCGGCGAGCGCGCCAGGGGATGGAAGAGCCCGCGCATCACGCGCTCGGGGACGACGGGCAGCGTCGCCATGCGGAAGATGGGATGCAGCTCCTTGCCGAGTCCGCCGCTGGAGACGAGCGCCAGGCGGCCGACGCGCTCGGGGTAGTGATAGGAGAGCGTCATGGCCACGCCGCCGCCGAGGCTGTGGCCCACCGCGGTGACCACGTCGAGGCCGAGCTCGTCGAGCACGAAGCGCAGCGCGACCGCCTGGGAGCCGAGCGAATAGTCGGTGTCGGGCTTGTCGCTGAGGCCGCAGCCGGGCAGGTCGACGGCGATGACGTCGTGGCGCTCGGCGAGCGGGACCAGCACCCGGTCCCACGCCCGGCTGGAGTGGGCGATGCCGTGCAGCAGCAGGATCGGCTCCCCCTCGCCAGCGCGGCGGTAGTGGACCCGGGCACCGGTGGGCATGCTCACCCACCCCTCGCTGACACTCGCGGTGGGACGCTTGGCAGGGCTCATCCTGGCAGTCTGGACTGTTGCAGTCAGCACTGTCAAGGTGAGGGCCGGCGACTAGAAAAATCGGCCGGCCGCGCCCCCAAACCGGCGCAGGGCTGCCCCCCATCGCGGCCGCGGTAGCCTGAGCTCAGATGCTCTTCCAGCCCTCCCTCTTCGCCACCGGCGGCGACAGCACGCCCGACGTCGACGAGTCGTTCTCCGACCTCGTCCGCGACCAGCTGGACGCCACCGCCTGGCTCGACCACGCCCCCGGCTGGCTGACCGGCTCCGACGACGTCTTCCAGTGGCTGCTCGACACCGCCGACTGGTACGAGGGCGAGATCACCATCCACGGCAAGCGCATGATCCAGCCGCGGCTGCTCGCGTCGTGGCCCTGCGGGGCCGGCGACCCCCCCGTCCCCCCGCTGCTCGAACGCATCCGCACCACCCTCTCCTCCCGCTACGGCGAGGACTTCGACTCCATCCACGCCAACCTCTACCGCGACGGCCGCGACAGCGTCGCCTGGCACGGCGACCGCATCGCCCGCACCGTCCGCGACCCGCTGGTCGCCATCGTCTCCCTGGGCGAACCCCGCCGCCTCCTCCTCCGCCGCCGCGGCGGCCGCACCGAACGCACCCTCCACCTCGGCCACGGCGACCTCCTGGTGATGGGCGGCGCGTCGCAGCGAACCTGGCAGCACACCGTCCCCAAAGCGGTCTCGGCGGGCCCGCGCATCAGCGTCACGCTGCGACACTCGCGCAACCGTTCGTGCTGAATCTGTCCGACGCAGCCGCACGTCGCATGCGACTGGACGGGCATCTTCTCTCCGACGCGACGCGCGCGTCGACTTCGCGTGTCGACGATGTCGTGCGCGCTGTGTGCGGTCTGCAGGCGCAGGATCGGCGCGCGTATCCCTTGTCGGTGCGTGCACGGAGCACGGGCCTCACCGCCGATGACGTCGTGCGTGCGCGCGTCGACGACCGCACCGTGGTGCGGAACTGGTTCATGCGCGGCACGCTGCACCTTGTCGCTTCCGACGACGCCGTGTGGCTGCTGCCGCTGCTCGGCCCGGTGCTGGTGCGCATGGCCGCAACCCGACGCGCGCAGCTCGGTCTCACCGACGACATTTACGCGCGTGCGCTGCACGTCATCCGGTCCGCACTTGCATCGCAGGGTCCGCTGCGTCGCTCGCAGATCGCCGAGCTGCTGCGCTCCGCCGGCATCGACTCCTCCGAGCAGCGCAACATCTTCGTCCTCAACCGCGCCGCGTCGGAAGGCGTGATCTGCCACGGCCCGCCCGCCGGCGGCGATTCGGCATTCGCACTCACCTCCGACTGGCTCGGCACCCGCTGGCCCCCGCAACTCCTCACCGCCGACAGCCCGCAGCGCGATGCCCTCCTCACCGAGCTGGCCCGCCGCTACCTCACCGCCCACGCGCCCGCCGAACCGCGCGACTTTGCCACCTGGTCCGGCCTCCCCGTCTCCGACGCCCGCCGCGCCTGGCGCTCGCTCGCCACCGAATTGGCCGAAGTCCGGCTCCGCGGCCAGCCCGCATGGATCCTCGCCACCCAACACGACCGCGCCGCCGCCGAGCTCGCCGCCCACCCAGGTGCGCCGTCAGTGCGCCTGGTCCCCATTTTCGACGGCTACCTCCTGGGCCACCGCACCCGCGACCTCACCGTCCCCGACGACCACGCCCGCCGCATCCTCCCGGGCGGCGGCTGGCTCAACGCCACCGTCCTCGCCGACGGCGTCGGCGTCGCCGGCTGGACCACCACCCACACCTCCGACGCCATGCACATCACCGTCACTCCATTCGACCATTGGGACCCCTCGCTCGACGCCGCGGTGGACGCCGAAGTCGCCGACATGGCCCGCTTCCTCGGCACATCCGCGACCTGGGACGTCAGCGCCCGAGCCTGAGATTCCCCAGCGGCGGGTGCCATGTCACGGTCCAAACCAGGTCGTCAGCGCATCGCGCAAGCCCGCATCGGTTCCCTCGCCCACCCAGGCGACGTGGCCGTCGGGCCTGACGAGCAGGGCCGACGGCGCAGTCACCTCGCCGACCACCGGGAGCTCCCAGATGCCGGCGTAGGAGGCATCGACGAGCGGCACGCGTTCGGCCCACGGTGCGATGTCGAACCCACCCGCCTCACCGAAGTTGAGCAGCACGGGCTTGGCGCTGTGCAGCAGCGAGAACACGGTGATCGGGCCGTCAGCGGTCACGAGATCCAGGTCAGGCATGCGGCGTCCGAGCAGCGGGTGTCCCCCGCCGAGGTCGTAGGCGACGTCGAGGCCGGAGACCATCGCGGCGATGTGCTTGCGCGGTTGATCCATCGCCAGCACCTCGGCCAGGATGCCGCGAAGCGCGACCGTGCGCTCGTCGTTGCCGCCCACCGCTCTCTGCGCCATCGTGTTCTGCAGCACGCGCGCAGCAACCGGATGCCGTTCCGCGTGGTACGTGTCGAGAAGGCTCACCGGTGATGTCCCGCTGACAACCTGAGCCAGCTTCCACCCCAGGTTGACAGCGTCCTGCACGCCGATGTTCATACCCTGCCCGCCCATTGGAGCGTGCACGTGCGCGGCGTCACCCGCGAGCAACACGCGCCCGCAGCGATACGCCACCGCCTGGCGCGTCATGTCGGTGAAGCTGGAGATCCAGTGCGGGCTGTGCACGCCGTAGTCCTTGCCGTCGACCCGGATCAGCGCGTCGCGGACGTCCTGCAGGGTGGGCTCGTCGGTGCGGTCCAGGTCGGGCACGACGAGGGTGACGCCCACCCGTCCATCCGCGGCTGGGCCAATGCCACCACCGCCACGCAAGCCGAATTTCGGCACCTCCTCCATCTCGACCTCGGCAATGATCCAGCGCGTGGTTGGATCCCAGCCCGCGAAATCGATTCCGGCCGCCTTGCGCACGGCGCTGCGGCCGCCGTCGCAACCAACCAGATACTGCGCCCGCAGCGATGTGCCGTCGGACAGCGCGACATCGACGCCGCTGTCGTCTTGCGTGAAACCGGTCACCTCGCGTTCGCGCAGGATGGGAACGCCCAGCTCGTCGAGCCAGCCGGCCAGGATGCGCTCGAAGTGGCTCTGCAGCAGCGCCATTCCATAGTTGTGGCGGGTGGGGAAGTCGCTGATGTCCAGCGGGACCCCGGCGAAGGCCTGCACCTGCACCGCCCTGCCCTCGGCGAGGAAACGATCGACCACACCGCGCTGGTCCAGCACCTCGATGGTGCGGGAGTGCAGACCCCTGGAGCGCGAGCTTTCGAGCGCGAAGCTGGCGCGTCGCTCGACGATGAGGACGTCGGTCCCCGCCAGCGTCAGCTCCGCCGCCAGCATCATCCCCGTCGGACCGCCGCCGGCGATGACAACTGCATGCTCGGACATACACCACTCCTCATTTCCCAACGTTTGTCAGGAAACTGTGCACCATCCCCCGGGCCTTGCCGCAAGCCCCGGGGGCGGTACTATAGTGAGGTGGAGGGAGCGGGGCCTTTGGGCAGCGATACGGATGCAGGAGATTCGCTGATCAAAGGTGGACAATCGGTCGCATGAGACGCGTGCCGCGCACCGCGGAGCGGGTGACCGCGCTGGGCGTGGCGCTCGCCGTCGCCGGGCCGGGTGCGCTGACGGCGATCCTGGTGCCGCTCAGCGCCGGGCAGTCACGCGACTACGTGTTCCTGTACCTGGCCCTGGTGGCGGCCCTCGGTGTCACCCTGGGGTTGTGGCCGGCGCTGCTGGCGGCGGGGGTGAGCTTCCTGTGCGTCGACTACTTCTTCGTGCAGCCCCTGCACACCCTGAGCATCGCCAACCAGACCGACCTGGTGAACCTCGTTGTGTTCTTCGGCGTTGCGGGACTGGTCGGCGGGCTGGGGTCGCGGCGGCGCAGTGCACAGATGCAGGCAGAGGCATTGACGCTGCAGATGCGAGCGCTCAACGACGAGCTGGAGCGGCGCAACCGCGAGGTGGCGGAGTCGGCGGCGCTGTCGGTGCGGCTGGCGCAGAGCCAGCAGCAGGTGCGGCTGCTGGAGGAGACGGACCGCATCCGGCGCGACTTCCTGGCCAACGTGTCGCACGAGTTGCGGACGCCGCTGGGCAGCGTGCTGACGGGAACCACGGCGCTGGCGGGGCGCGGCGACCTTCCGGCCGGTGCGGGCGACGAGTTGCTGGCAATCGCGGCGGAAACTCGGCGGCTGGCGCGGCTGGTCGGCGACATGCTCGACATGACGCGCATCGACGGCGACGCGCTCGACCTGCAGCTCGACGGTGTCGACGTCGCCTCCGCGGTGGAGTCGGCGGTCGACCGCATGCATCGCACGCATCCGCAGCGGACCGTCGAGTGGAGGCCACCCGAGGGTGACGTCACCGTGGTGGCGGACTGGGATCGCCTTGGGCAGGTGCTCGACAACCTGCTCGGCAACGCCGATCGCTTCGCGCCGCGCGACACGCCGATCACGCTGCGCGCCGCGCCGGGCAGCCGGGCCATGGTGGTGTTCCACGTGATCGACCACGGCCCGGGGATTGCCGACGAGATTCGCGACCGCGTCTTCGAGCGCTTCATCCGCGGGCCGCGACCGGCCGAGGGAGCCGCATCGGGCGAGGGCCGCGACGGGCAGGCCGGCGACGACGTCGTCGCCGCCACCGCGTCGGGCACCGGCCTCGGGCTGGCCATCGTCAAGGGCTTGGTCGAAGCGCAGGGCGGGCGCGTGTGGCTCGACGAGCCGCCCGAAGGCGGCGGCGCCAGCTTCGCCTTCACCCTCCCGGCGGCGGACCGAAGCGATATCCCTGTCGACCCACCGTGACGATCACGGTGGGGTGGGCCGGGTCGCGCTCCAGCTTGAGCCGGAGGCGGCGGGCGAAGACGCGCAGGTAGCTCATCTCGCCGGAGTAGGCGGGGCCCCAGACCGTGCGCAGCAGGGTGCGGTGGTCGAGCACCTGTCCGGCGTGGCGGGCCAGCTCGGCGACCAGCAGGTACTCGGTGGGCGAGAGGCGCGCCTCGACGCCGTCCCGCAGCACGGCGTGGGCCCCGAGGTCGACGCGGACGCCGTCGTGCTCGACGACGCCCGGCGCATCGTCATGCGGCGGGCCGGCGCGGCGGAGCACGGCGCGGACGCGGGCGACCAGCTCGTCGGCGCCGAAGGGCTTGGCCAGGTAGTCGTCGGCGCCCATGTCGAGGGCGCGGACCTTGTCCCGCTCGTCGCCGCGCGCGCTGATGACGATGACCGAGGGGGCGCGGCGGCCCTCCAGTGTCGCCAGGATGTGCCAGCCGTCGACGAAGGGGAGGCCGAGGTCGAGGAGGACCGCGTCCCAGCGGTGCTCGCGGAGCTGCTCGCCGGCGACCAGGCCGTCGCTGACGGCGACCACCCGGTAGCCCGCGTGCTCCAGGGCGGAGACGAGAACGCCCCGCAGGGCCCGGTCGTCCTCGACGACGAGGAGGGCCGGCTGTGATTCTGGGGGGGCTGCCACGGGCGCCGAGCGTAGGCCATCGGCGTGTTGATGCGAAGTTGACACCACTCCCAGCAAGTTCCAAGCAAACCCTCAGACCGGTCCGAGAGTGAAGGCGGAGGATCATGGCCATGCTGCCCGGAAATCCCCCGCCCGACGCCTCGGGCGACGCGACGACAGGAGACCCCGCGATGAATGACGGCGCCGACGAGGCTGGACACCCGGAGGCCTCCGCCGTCCCACCGGCGGAAGGTCACGAGCAGCCGGAACGCCCGGCGGAGACCACGACCCCTCCCGCGCACGCGTATCCCAGTGGATATCCGGGATGGGCGGCGGCGCCGCTTCCGCCGGCTTCGGCCGAGCCGGCCCCTCAGGTGGCGGCACCGGGCTATGGACAGAACCCGGGAGACGCGGGCGAGACCCCTGCGGCCCCGGGAACCAGTACGCCATACGGGGGCTGGAGCCCTGCCCCTCCGGGCTCGCCCCCGTCGTGGCAGACGCCCGCGTGGGGCGCGCCGTGGCAGTCGGTCCCCCCGCCGCCACCGGCGCCCCCACATCGTCTCCTCGGCCCCCGCAACGCGCTGCTCGCCGCCCTGTTCATCGTCAGCGCCGGCTCCGGCGCGGCCGTGGGCGCCATCGCCCTGGGCCACACCACCAACACCGCCACCACCGCCACCGCGCCCAGCACCTCGGCCCCGAAGAGCGGCAGCGGCGTCAGCGGCTCCCCCGCGCCCACCGCGCCGCCGGCCAACACCACCGGCCCCATCGACGTGGCCACCGTGGCCGCCAAGGTCGACCCCGCCATCGTCGACATCACCGTGACCCTGGCCAACGGCGCGGGCACCGCGCAGGGCACCGGCATGGTGATCACCTCGGGCGGCGAGATCCTCACCAACAACCACGTCATCGACGGCGCCACCACCATCAAGGTGCAGATCGCCGGCACCGGCCCCACCTACAGCGCCAAGGTGCTCGGCTACTCGGCCACCGACGACGTCGCCCTGCTGCAGATGCAGGGAGCGCCCTCCAACCTGGCCACGATCACCATCGGCGATCCCACCCAGCTCTCCATCGGCGACAGCGTCCTCGCCCTCGGCAACGCGCTGGGCAAGGGCGGCACACCGGCGACGAGCACGGGCAACGTCACCGCCCTGGGCCAGACCATCACCGCCAGCGACGGCAGCGGCAACAGCGAGACGCTGACCGGACTCATCGAGGTCAACGCGCACATCCAGCCCGGCGACTCGGGCGGACCGCTCGTCGACTCGGCGGGCAACGTGCTGGGCATGGACACCGCCGCATCCGTGAACGGACGCTTCCGCTTCGGCAACGGCGCCGGCACCACGCAGGGCTTCGCCATCCCCATCGACGCCGCGATGAACATCGTCAAGCAGATCCAGACCGGCACCGGCGGCGCCAACATCACCATCGGTGACCGCGCCATCCTCGGCGTGCAGATCCAGAACACCACCGGCACGACACCGGGTGCGTCGGTTGCCGGCGTGCAGAGCGGCAGCCCCGCCGCCGCGGCCGGCATCGCCGCCGGCGACACCATCACCAAGGTGGGCAACACCAGCATCACCTCGGCGACCGACCTGCAGACCGCGATGCGCACCTACCACCCCGGCGACAAGGTGAGCGTCACCTGGCTCGACGGCACCGGCAAGCAGCACACCGCGACGCTGACCCTGGTGGCGGGGCCGCCCGCCTAGCCTCTCTCCAACCGAAGCTCGAGTAACACTTCGCGTCCCGGCGTGTGCACACCGCGCCGGGACGCGCATACTGTTGCGGACCGCGTCCGTTCCCCACCACGCCCCCGCAACTGACCGAGCATTCCGCTTCCCGACACGACGCGCAGCGACACCGCAACTCCCGGGCCAGGCCGGTCCACTGGCCGGCCCTCGACGGAGTGCGTGCGCTGGCTGTTGCAGCAGTCATCGTCTATCACGCCCGGCCCGGCTGGCTGCCCGGCGGCTTCCTCGGCGTCGATGTCTTCTTCGTCCTCAGCGGCTTCCTGATCACCTCGCTGCTGCTGCGCGAGCGCCGCTCGACCGGGCACACCGAGCTGCGCAGCTTCTGGATGCGTCGCGCGCGGCGGCTCCTCCCCGCCCTCTACGTCCTGCTCGGGCTGCTGCTCGCCTACGAGGTGATGGTGCGCGCCGCGGGCGTCGCCCAGCTGCGCTGGGACGCGCTGGCGGCGTTCGGATACGCGACAAACTGGTTCCTCATCGGCCACCAGCAGTCGTACTTCGCCGCCTTCACCGCGCCGGATGCGCTGCAGCACCTGTGGTCGCTGGCGGTCGAGGAGCAGTTCTACCTGGTGTGGCCGCTGGTGGTGGCCACCGGACTGCTGCGCCGCCGCGGCGCGCTGGCCGGGGTGCTGCTCGCCGCGGCGGCATCGGCGCTGCTCTGCGCGCTGCTCTACGTCCCCGGCGGCGATCCCTCGCGCGTCTACTTCGGCACCGACACCCACAGTGCCGGGCTGCTCGTCGGCGCGGCGCTGGCGGTGGCGCACGCGCGCTGGTGGCCGCGCGAGCAGCGCGGCGATGCGTCGGCGCCGGCACCGACGCATCGCCGCAAGCTGCTGGCGGTCGTGGCCGGAACGGCCGCGCTGGCACTGCTGCTGGGAGCGTTCCTGCGACTCGACGAGACCCAGCCGCTGGTCTATCGCGGCGGCCTGGTGGCGGTCGCCCTGTGCACCGCGCTGCTGCTCGGCGTCGTTCTCCATCCTGCGGGCGCACGCCTGGCGCGCGTGCTGGCGTGGCGGCCGCTGCGCTGGGTGGGAGTGCGCTCCTACGGCATCTACCTGTGGCACTGGCCCGTCCTGGTGCTGACCAGCCCGCACGGCGATCCGCGCGAGACGCGCCCGGCGGCGATGCTGGCCCAGCTGGGCGCCTCGGTTCTGCTGGCGGCGCTGTCGTTCCGCTTCGTGGAGACGCCGATCCGCTCCGGCGCGGCGGCCCGCACCCTGCGCGCCCGGCTGGCGGCGCACCAGGAGGACCGCGTCCCGGTCCGGCTCGCCCTCGGCGGGGCCGCCGGTGGTGTGGCGGGCTGCGCCGTCGCCTTCCTGGTGGCGGTGGCGGCCACCCGACCGCCCGAGGTGCCCAGCTACCAGCGCACCCTGGCCGTGCACATCGACACCCACCTGGTCTCGCAGCCCGTCTCGGCGTCGACCAGCCTGCAGCGCTGGGGCGCCAACCAGCCCGATCCGACGCCCGAGCCGACCGCACCGCCGCCCACCCCGGCGCCGACAGCACCGCCCACCCCCGACCCCACGCTGCGGGTGACGGCCGTGGGCGACTCGGTGATGCTCGGCGCGGCCGCGGCGCTGGCGGCCAGCGTGCCCAATCTCGACCTCGACGCCAAGGTGGGCCGGCAGATGTCGGCGGCGCTCGACATCCTCCGTGCCGATCGCGACGCGGGCCGTCTCGGCAACGTGGTCGTGGTCCACATGGGCAGCAACGGCTACCTGACCCGCGGCGACTTCGACGAGATGATGCGCATCCTCGCCGGCGTGCAGCGGGTGATCGTCCTCAACGACAAGGTGCCCCGGCCCTGGGAGGACAGCAACGATGCCCTCCTCGCCGACGCCGCGGCCGCCTATCCCACCGTGCGCCTGGTCGACTGGCGCGGCGCCAGCACCCCGCATCCCGAGCTCTTCTGGGACGACGCCACCCACCTGCGTCCGCAGGGGGCGCAGTTCTACGCGGAGCTGGTCGCCCAGCACCTGCACCCGTAGGGCCTGAGCTCGGCGCGACCGCAATATCGCGGCGGGGAGGCCCGTCCTGCTTTGTGTGGGGACACAAAGATGTAGCTTGCGCGCCATAACCGGCGCCCTGGCGCTCGCGCTCGGCGGCGCGGCGGCCGGCACCCTGCCCACCGCGGCGGCCACCGGCTCGGTGGTGATGAGTGCCAACGTGCTCGCCGGCATCGACAGGCTCACCGCCGTGGGGCAGCCGGCGGCGTCGACGCCGATGACCATCGCCCTGGGCGTCGCCCGGCCCAATCCCGTCGCGGAGCAGGCGGCACTGCACGCGATGTACGACCCGGCCGGGCCGCTGTACCACCAGTTCCTCGACGTCGCCTCGTTCGCGCAGCGCTTCGGCGTGCCCCAGCAGCGGCGGGACGCCATCACATCGTGGCTGCGCGGCGGCGGGCTGCACGTGTTCCTCGTCTCCGCGTCCGGCGACCTCGTCGAGGCCGGTGGCACCGCGTCGCAGGTGAACGCGCTCTTCGCCACCACCGTGCGCACATACCACGCGGGCGGCCGCGACTTCCTCGCCAACGACCGCGCACCGAGCGTGCCCGCGGGCCTCGGCATCACCACGGTGATGGGGCTGAACACCTGGCAGCACGCCAGCGTTCCCCAGCGCACCGCGGCGCCAGCGGCGACCGCGCGCTGCTATCCCACAAACTTCTGCACCGGCGTGTGGACCGCCGAGCAGATGTGGTCGCTGTACGACCTGCCCGCGCAGCTCACCGGCAGGGGACAGCGCATCGCCATCCTCGGCACGGGCGACGCCGGCAGCGCGAGCACGCCGGGCAGCGTCATCGCCGACCTGCGCCAGTACGAGAGCGAGCATCATTTTCCACTGGTGCCCTACACCGTGCACTGTGTGATGGGGGGCGACTGCGGCACCGACACCTCGAACGCGGGCGAGTGGGACCTCGACCAGTCGGCGAGCATCGGCATGGCGCCGTCCGTCGACCATCTCGACTACTACTTCGCCAAGGACCTCACTGACTCCAACCAGGCGGCGATGATCGGTGGCTGGCTGTCGGATCCCCAAGGGCCGCTGCAGGCCAACGCCTCCTTCAGCGAGTGCGAGCAGGGTCCGTACAACGCGGCGCTGTACGCCGCACCGGGCAACGTCGACGGCGACGGCGGCCTCCACAACGGGCCCGTCGGTCCCACCGGGCACCAGCTCGGTGACAACCTCGAGGCGTACGCTGAGCCCGCGCTGCTCAGCGGTGCGCTGATGGGACGCACCCTGTTCTCCTCGGCGGGCGACACCGGCACCGGCTGCACCGCCGTCGTCGCCGACGGCATCGGTCCCAACGGCATCGGTCCCGAGCCCTACCCGACCAACCCCTACCCCGCGGGCTCGCGCTACGCCGTCGCCGTGGGTGGCACCGTCCTCTACCGCGACTCCACCGCCGACCCCTACAAGCGCGGCCTGGAATACGCGTGGCCCTACACCGGTGGCGGCAGCAGCCCCTTCCTCACCGCCCCCGACTACCAGAAGAACGTGCCAAACCTGACTGGAACGTGCGTCACGGACGAGAACGGCGGCACCGGCGCGACCGGGCAGCTCTGCCGCGGCGTGCCCGACGTTGCGGCCATGTCCGGCGACATCCTCAGCAACGGGTACGCCATCGTCAGCGGGGGCGCCGACACGTCGAGCGGTGGCACCAGCTTGAGCAGTCCGCTGTGGATGGGCATGTGGGCCCGCATCCAGCAGGCCTCCGGCAGCCCCGGCGGGCTGGGCTTCGCCAACTACACCTTCTACGCGGCCGGCAAGGACCCCGTCCGCTACGGCAACAACTTCTTCGACGTGACCGTGGGCAGCAACGGCGCGCCGTGCCCGAGCGGTCCGTGCATCGCGCAGAAGGGCTGGGACTACGTCTCGGGCTGGGGCGTTCCCGACGTCGCCAGGTTCGCCGCGGACGTCGCGCCGAAGCACACAGTCGCGGCGCCGGATGCGGTTCCGGGCGGTGCTGGCCAGAACGCCGGTGGCGGCACTCCTGGACCGCCGCAGACCGGCATCCTCAACCTGCCAAACACCTCCGCGGTCACCTCCGCGGCCGGCCGCGCCACGCTTGCGGCGGTGGCGGTGGCCGGCCTGCTGGTGACGGCGGTCCGGCGGAGGAGGAGTCGAACC
The DNA here is from genome assembly GCA_035995545.1 of Candidatus Dormiibacterota bacterium. Classification (GTDB taxonomy): domain Bacteria; phylum Chloroflexota; class Dormibacteria; order Aeolococcales; family Aeolococcaceae; genus DASRDZ01. Next base: position 20,288 of record DASYKI010000004.1, on the reverse strand, counting down.
TCCCGCTAGCCGGGGAGTCCGCACGGTGGGTCCCGAGCAGACTCCAGCGTGCCAGGCAATGGTCTTGTGGACGCGCCCCCGGCGGCGTAGAGTGCAGCGCCACCGTCGGGGGACGTGGCGAGCCAGACAGGGTGGGCCCGCCGTCACGCCGACTGCGTGCCACAGGAGGGCAGCCCGTGAGGACCAGACGCCGCCAGTTGAGCGTCGCCATGGCCGTGATCTCCCTATCCACCGTGGGAGCCCTCGGCTCCGGGCTGGTGCTGGGACCGCGGACACAGGCGGCGGATCCCAACGATCAGGTCAATTTCACCTGGACGAAGGGCGAGGCGAAGATCGTCGCCAACTACGTGGTGCATCCCACCCAGTCGGACCTGGACGCGTCGCCGGGATCGCCGTCGAGCCCGCGGGCGGACGCCGGCGACCATCAGCGCGACCTCTCGCCGAAGAGCTTCCCGGCGGCGCCGCACGCGGCCCAGCCGAACTCGGCGGCTCCCGCGGCCGCCAGCAGCGACAACACGGTGTCGCCGTCCAGCTCCTCGCACAGCTCGGTGCCGCCGCTGAGCACCAGCGCCATGGGCCTGCAGGGATCCAACAAGGTCTGCACCGTGTTCCCGCACGGCTGCAACCCGCCCGACATGGCACTGGCCGCGTCGCCCACCGACGTGCTGCAGGGTGTCAACACCTCGTTCCTGGTGCTCGACACCGCCGGCAACGTCAGGCCCGGCTGGCCGGTGACGGCGATGCAGTTCTTCAACGTTCCCAAGGTGACCAAGGCTGACGGTTCGCCGTGCGACACTGCCGACGGCAGCCAGCCCCTGCTCAGCGACCCGCGTGCCATGTACGACGCGAGCAGTGGCCGCTTCTGGGCCGCCATGCTGCAGTACGAGAACGCCTTCGGCAACGCGCTCGACTGTCCCTTCAAGTCCGTGTACTACATCGCGGTCAGCCAGACCGGCAATCCCAGCGGCGCCTGGAACGTCTACGAGTTCGAGATGTCCGGCGGCCGCCCGTTCACCGCGGACTACACCCAGATCGGCTTCAACAAGGACGCGGTGTTCTTCTCCGCCAACATGTTCAAGTCGGACAACACGGCCGGCTTCTACGCCGAGATCTTCGAGGCCAACAAGGCGCAGATGGAGAAGGGACAGGACGACTTCCACGCCCTGGGCTTCCGCGACATCCAGGCAACCAGCCCCGGCACCGCGAAGGCCAACGTCGGACCCTTCCTCGCCGACACGCTGCAGCCCGTGGTCACGCTCGACAGCAGCAACGGCTCGTCGAAGCGAGGCGGCGCCGACGGGTTCTTCCTCGACAGCGTCGACGGTCCCGACCTGACCACCGGCAACCTCTGCTCCAGCGCGGCCGATGCCTGCAAGGGACTCCTGCTCTGGAAGATGACCAACCCGATCGGCCACGACGACGGCGGGGCGCGTCCCGCCCTCTCGGTCACCTACATGCCCAACACCAAGCCGTTCTACTTCCCGCCGGCGTCCAACCAGCCGAGCTGCAGCCAGTGCATCGACTCCAACGACCTGCGCATCCCCGGCACGCCGCAGATGAAGGACGGCACCATCTACGCCACCTTCGGAACCGGGATCAACAACGGCACGCAGGTTGTGCCCGGCATCGTGTGGGCACAGGTCGACCCCAGCCACGCCTCGGCCAAGACCGGGTACTTCAACTTCTCGGGCGACACCTCGGCCACCTACGGCACCCTGATGCCGCTGCCCAACGGTGACGTGGCCATGCTCTACGAGCGGATGAGCAGCACCCTGTTCCCCGAGGCGCGCATCACCGTGCGCGACGAGGGCTCGTCGAACTTCACCAGTCCGGGACGCCTGCTCAAGGCGGGCGAGGCCAACTACCGTCCCTCCCTGTGCGGCGGCGGAATCCCGGTCTGCCGCTGGGGCGACTACGAAGCCGCCTCGTTCGACGGCCAGGGCCACGTGTGGTTCGCCGGTGAGTACACCAACACCCACACCGATCCCACTGTGGCACCGCAGTACGGCCGCAACTGGGGCACCTGGATCGGGGCCTTCCCGGTCTAACCAGTGATCTGAGCCAGCACCGGGCACCTGCCGGCGGTCATCCCGCCGGTGGGTGTCCCGGGTGCTGCGCTTCGCCGCCATTGCGCAGGTCATGTCCGTGTCTTCCCCGGACGAACTTTCCCGGTGGTGCGCGACCGAGCTGGGTGCTGCACCGACGCGGGTGCTGTTCCGCTCGGGCCACCTCTCGGTCGTGACCGGCCTGCTGTTGAGTGACGGGCGATCCGTCGTCGTCAAGCTGCGGCCGGACGCTGCGCGGGTGGCCGGATGCATCGAGGTGCAGCGGCGCCTGCACGCCGCGGGCTACCCGTGTCCCGAGCCCCTGGCCGGACCATCCGCGCTGGGAAGCATGGTCGCCAGCGCGGAGACGCTGATCGCCGGAGGGACGCAGCTGGACCGCGGTGGCGACCAGCCGGAGCGGTGTGCCGCGGCGCTGGCGGACCTCGTTGCTGCCGCGCCCGCACCGGGGACGGTTCCCAGCATCGAGCCGCCACCGCCGTGGGCATGGCCTTCGCCGGACGCCCAGTGGCCCGCGCCAGACGACCTGGCGTGCGACCTCAACGCCCTCCCAGGCCCGGCATGGCTCGACGACGTCGCCGAGGGGGTTCGCTCGACGTTGCTGTCGAGCGCATCGCGCCGCGTCGTCATCGGACACACCGACTTCGAGTCGCAGAACGTCCGGTGGTCATCCGGTGCGCTGCACGCCGTGCACGACTGGGACAGCGTCGCCGCCCTGCTCGAGACGGCAATCGCCGGGCTGGCGTCCGCGATGTTCACCGCGACCGGCGCACCACACACAGAAGCCACCGTCGACGAGAGCCGGCGCTTCCTCGACGCCTACCGGTCCGCGCGCGGACTCGCCTGGTCCGCGCAGGACATTCGCGTGACCTGGGCTGCGGGCCTGTGGGTGCGAGCCTTCAACGCCAAGAAGGCATATGCCGTCGGCGATCCGCAGCTCGGCGCGCCGCTGCAGCCGGAGCTTCCCGCGCGCCGGCGGGCGGCGGGGCTACCCGGCGCTGGCTAGCGCTTCGACGGGGTCGAGCCTGGCGGCGCGGCCGGCGGGGAGAACACCGGCCACGATGCCGAGCAGGGTTGTGCCGGCGACCACGCCGACGACCAGCCAGACGGGGAAGGAGATCACGTCGGTTCCGGCCAGGCCTTGATCGGCGAGCACCTTGTTGAGGACGTTGTTGCCGACGAGCCGCACAAGCAGCGCGATGCCGAGGCCGAGCATCCCACCCCAGAAGCCGATCATTCCCGCCTCCAGGGTGAACATGGTGAGAACCGTGCGGCGACTAGCGCCGGTGGCGCGCATGACGCCGATCTCGCGCCGCCGCTCGTAGGTGGCCATGATCATGGTGTTGATGATGCCGATGGTGGCGACGAGCAGCGAGAGCGCTCCGATGGCACCCAGGATCAGGCCGACGATGGTGAGAACGCTGCTGACCTGGTCGAGGATGTCCTGCGCGGTCTGGGTGAAGACGCCGAGGGCCTTGATCTGCCGTGCGACGCCGGCCACGCTGTCGGTGGCGTCGACCTTGACCACGATGTTCTCGTAGCCGTTGATCGCCACCGGATCCTGCGCGACCATCTGGCAGGGGCCAGGGCCCTGTCCGGGACGGCCCTGCGCCTGACCGTTCGGCGCGGCTTGCGCGCAGTGATATTGGGTGTCGAGCGTCGTCCCCCAGCTCTGGCTGACGACACTCTCTCCGGACTGCTGCCCGCCCGACGTGACGCCGACGACGGTCGCCGTCACCTGGACACTCGGGGGCTGCTGACCGCCCGGCTGGCCGGGCCCCGGCTGCACCGGCGGCGTGCCCAACGACTGGCCCGGCTGCCCGTAGAGGATGACGGTGCGCCCCACCAGGTCCTGCGCGCCGGCCAGGCCGAAGCTGGCCACGTAGTCGGCGCTCAGCACGATGGCTTTCGTCTCGCCGTCGCGGATGAAGCGACCGGCCTGCACGCTCTGGATTCCCGCCTTGTTCGCGACCACCGCCAGGAGGCGCTGGCTCTGGTACTGCTTCCCGTCGCCACCCTGCAGGCCGATGCTCTGCACCGAGTGGACCTGCATCTGCGGGCTCACCGCCACGACATGGGGCAGGCCACCGAGCTGGGCCGCCAGTGCCTTGGTCAGGGGATTGGCGTTCGCCGCTGAGGACGGAGCCACCTGACCGCCACCGCCACCGCCACCGTGGTCGCTGGGATTGCCGCTGACGGTGACGCTGGTCAACGCGCCCGATGCAGAGAGCTGCTGCTCGACGACGCTGCGCACGGTCAGAGTCGCGGCCAGCACGGAAATCACCGCGACAGCGCCGATGATCACCGAGAGCATGGTCAGGCCCGTTCGCAGCTTCGACCGCAACAGGTTGCCGTGCAAGAGGCGAACGTAGTCGGCGATCCTCATGCCGCGAGCGTCCGGCCGTCCTGGACGCGCACGATGCGGCCATCCTGGATGTGCACGATGCGCCCCGCCCGCTCCGCCACCTGGGCGTCGTGGGTGATCACCAGGAGTGTCATCCCCTCGCGATTCAGTTCGGCGAACAGGTCCATGATCTCAGCGCCGCGCTTGGAGTCGAGGTTGCCGGTGGGCTCGTCGGCGATCAGCACACTCGGTGTGTTGACGATGGCGCGGGCAATCGCCACGCGCTGGCGCTGCCCACCCGAGAGCTGATGCGGACGGTGGTTGAGACGGTCGCCGATCCCCAGGCGCTCCAGGGTCGCCGCTGCGCGTCGCGTACGCTCGCGCCGCCCCGCCTTGGCGAAGATCAGCGGCAGCGTCACGTTGCTCAGCGCCGAACGACCGGCGTGCAGGTTGAAGTTCTGAAAGACGAATCCCACGTGCTGATTGCGATAGCGGGACATCTCGGAGTCGCTGTACCGGGCGAGATCGCGACCATCGACCACAACGCGGCCGCTGTCGAGTCGATCGAGCCCACCGATGACATTCGCCATGGTGGTCTTGCCGCTTCCCGACGGACCCATCACGGCGACGAAGTCACCGTCGTCGATGGTGATGTCCACGCTGTCGAGCGCTTGAATTCTCTCGTCGCCGAGGCGATAGACCCTGGTTGCGTGTTCGAGCTTGATCATATGTGTCGTCGCATCACCGCCGGAGCGTAGGTGTCCACCGCTCGGTGCCGAACGTGCCGCGACAACACTGTCATGGGATTGAGTGCCCCCTGGAGGAATCGAACCTCCCTCAACTGATTAAAAGTCAGCTGCTCTACCGATGAGCTAAGGGGGCGCCGTGCCGGATTGTACGGGGCGCTCGCGCTAGGGGACGATGGGGACGGCGCCGGTGGCGGTGAGCAGAGCGGCCAGAGCGATGAAGCCCAGGCAGGTGAAGATGGCGACGGTGCCCATCGAGAAGCCGCCTCCCACCGGGTCGACGTAGTGGCCGCGGGGGCAGACGCGGTCGCCCTGGTCGACCAGCTCGTCGCGACGGTAGCGGAGGTCGCAGGGGCTGCAGTAGAACAACGCCGAATGCGTGCCCTGCCACATCCGTTCGCCGCCGCGCTCGGCGAGCAGGACGAGCAGGACCAGGAATGCCAGGACGCTCGCGCCGATCAGCACCTGTGCTGCCTCTTGTGTCCTTCCCCTGCGCTGTCTTCCGATACTAGAGACGACGGCCGCCGGGCCGTCATTGCGCGTCAGGCGGGGAGCGGAGCGGGCTGCCAGCGCAGGTCGGTGAGCCGGGCCAGGCCGGCGCGCTGCGCGTAGGCGGTGATGCCGTCCAGGATGTCGAGGCAGGCGCGCGGGTCGGCGAAGCTGGCGGTGCCGACCTGGACGGCGTCGGCCCCGGCGACGAAGTGTTCGAGCGCATCGGTGGCGGTGGCGATGCCCCCGACGCCGATGACGGGGATGCGCACCGCGGCACGGACGCGCGCCACGGCGGCGAGGGCGAGTGGCTTGATGGCGGGACCGGAGAGGCCGCCGGTGCCGCGGTTGGGCAGCACGGGGCGGCGCATGGCGAGGTGCACCTTCATGCCGACGTAGGTGTTGACTGCACTGACGGCGTCGGCGCCGGAGTCCTCGACCGCTCGGGCGACGGCTGCGATGTCGGTGACGTTGGGGCTCAGCTTGACGACCAGGCAGCGCTCGGTGGCACCCCGGACTGTGCCGACGAGGCGTCCCGCGGCCGTGGCGTCGAGGCCGAAGTCCATGCCGTGGGCGATGTTGGGGCAGGAGATGTTGAGCTCGTAGCCGGCGATGCCATCGGCGGTGTCGAGGACGCGCACGCAGTGGACGTACTCGTCCACGGTTGCGGCCGCGACGTTGACGATGACGGGGACGCGCCACTGTGCGAAGGACTGCGCGTACACGCGCGCGACGTGGTCGACGCCGGGATTCTGCAGGCCGATGCTGTTGAGCATGCCGCCGGCGGTCTCGGCGACACGCGGGGGCGGATTCCCCTCGCGGGGCTGCGGGGTGGTGCCCTTGGTGTAGATGGCACCGAGGCGCTGGATGTCGATGAGCTGTTCGAATTCGAAGCCGTAGCCGAAGGTGCCGGAGGCAACGCCGACCGGGTTGGGCAGCTCGACGCCGCGTCCGAGCGGGACGCGCAGATCCACGGTGCTCTCGCCGCTCATGCGACGTGCGCAGGAGGCAGGGCGCGCAGGGCGTCCCAGTCGACTGCCTGCATTGGCATGACCGGGCCCTCGCGGCAGCACAACGCCCACGCGGTGGAGTCGCCGCGACGCATGGGGAGGGCGCAGCCGAGGCAGGTGCCGAAGCCGCAGCCCATCGGCGCTTCCAGGGACACTTCGCATACCGCGGGCGCAGTGTTGGCGAGGCGCGCAGCCGTCGCCGCGAGCATCGGGTTGGGGCCGCACGCGTACACCGCGTCGACGTCACCGCCGCGCAGGGCATCGGCGATCAGGTCGACGGCCAGGCCGTGATGGCCGCGCGTTCCGTCGTCGGTGGACTCGACGACCTCCACGCCCGATGCATCGCCGCGCACGAAGCGCTCGGCCGGGTAGAGCCGCGCGGCCGTGGCCGCACCATGCACGATCACGACACGCGACGCGCCCCTGTCGCGCGCCTGTCGAGCCAGCAGTGGAAAGGGCGCGCAGCCGAGCCCGCCGGCGACGCAGACCACCGTGCGCATGCCGTCGCCCAGGGTGAAGCCGGCGCCGAGCGGGCCCAGCGATCCCAGCGTGTCGCCCGGACGCATCGCCGCCAGCAGCCGTGTGCCGGCACCGACGCGCTCGAACACGAACGAGCAGTGCTCGCCGTCGACCCAGGCGACGCTGAAGGGACGGCGCAGCAGCGGCACCGGTCCGTCGCCGCAGCGCAGTTGGGCGAACTCCCCGGCGCGCGCGGTGGCGGCGAGGTGCGGCAGGTGCGCGGTGAGCTCCACGAGACCGCCCGCGAGTTCCTCGACACGGACCACCGCTCCTCGTTCGTCCCGAGAGCGACGCAGGTCCGACATCGTCACTGCGCGACCTCGACGGCGCCCTCGCGGTAGGCGCGCACCGGCGCAACCGCGTAGGTGCCACCGCTGCGATGACGGGCCATCGCCTCGACCAGGGCGCGCGCGGTGTCGAGCGAGGTGCAGCACGGAATGCGACGCTGCGCCGCCGCGAGGCGGATGGTGTACCCGTCCTTGACGCTGCGTCCCTCGTTCTGCAGCATCGTGCCGCTGACGCCGTCGCTGGTGGCGCCGAACTGCAGCTCGTCGGTCTGCACGTGGGAGACCGTGTTGATGACCAGCGAGACGCGCCCTTCCTCGATGACGTCGACAACGTTGGGACGCCCGTTGCCCAACTTGCCCACCGCCACCGCGCTGATCCCCGCCTCGCGCAGGGTGCGCGCAGTGCCCTCGGTGGCATACAGGGTGAAGCCGATCTCGCTGAGCTGCATGAGCACGGGGAGCGCCTCGGCCTTGTCGGAGTCGGCGATGCTGATCAGCGCGCCGCCCTTCTGGGGGACGCCGCCGAGGGCGCCGAGGAACGCCTTCTCCAGTGCCGCGCCGAGCGTGCTGTCGATGCCCATCACCTCGCCGGTGGACTTCATCTCTGGCCCGAGCGTGGGGTCCACCTGGGTGAGCTTGACCATCGAGAACACCGGCGCCTTCACCGCCACCAGCGGACGCGAGGCCACCAGCCCCGACGACCACCCCAGCGAGCGCAGCGACACCCCGCGCATCACCTCGGTGGCCAGCTCGACCATGGGCACGCCGGTCACCTTGCTGATGAAGGGCACCGTCCGCGAGGAGCGCGGGTTCACCTCGATGACGTGCACCCGGTTGCGGTGCACCACGTACTGCACGTTGCACAGCCCGCGCACACCGATGGCGAGGGCCATGCGCGTGGTGTAGTCGACGATGTCGTGCTCCACCGAGGGATCGAGGCCCTGCGCCGGATACACCGCCATCGAGTCGCCGCTGTGCACGCCGGCGCGCTCGACGTGCTGCATGATCCCCGGGATCACCACCGTCTCCCCGTCGCAGACGGCGTCGACCTCGATCTCCTCGCCGAGCAGGTACTTGTCGATGAGCACCGTGCCCCGGCGACCGCTCGCCGTCCTCGGCAGTGCCGCCATCGCGGTGTGCAGGTAGCGCTCCAGCTGCGCGCGGGTGTGCACGACTTCCATGGCGCGGCCGCCGAGGACGTACGACGGCCGCACCAGCACCGGGAAGCCGATGCGCTCGGCGATGGCGATCGCCTCGTCGACGTCGGTGGTGGCGGCGCCCTCTGGCTGGGCGATGTCGAGCGAGCGCAGCAGGGCCTCGAACTGGCGGCGGTCCTCGGCCTTGTCGATGGCCTCGACACCACTGCCGAGGATCTGGATGCCGCGCGCGGTGAGCGGCGCGGCGAGGTTGATCGCGGTCTGGCCGCCGAACTGGACGACGGCACCGGCCGCCTGCTCCTGCTCGACGACGGCGGCCGCCGACTCCTCGTCGAGGGGTTCGAAGTAGAGGCGGGAGGACATGTCGAAGTCGGTCGACACCGTCTCGGGGTTGCTGTTGACCATCACGGCGGCGACGCCGTGCTTGCGCAGCGACATCGCGGCCTGCACCGAGCAGTAGTCGAACTCGATGCCCTGGCCGATGCGAATGGGGCCGCTGCCCAGGACGACCACGGGACGCGACAGCGCCCCCGGGGCTGACGGTGATCCCGTGTCAAGGGAACGGGCAGCCTCGTTCTCGACCTCGAAGGTCGAGTAGTAGTACGGCGTGGCCGCCTCGAACTCGGCAGCGCAGGTGTCGACGCACTTGTACGTCGGCAGCACGCCGAGCTCGTGCCGGCGCGCGCGCACGTCGGCCGCGGTGCTGCCGGCCAGCCCCGCGATGCGCGAGTCGCTCAGCGCCATGCGCTTGGCCAGGCGCAGCACGCCGGCGTCGAGTCCCTTCCAGCGCAGCGTCTCCTCGGTCTCGACGATGCTGCGCAGGCGCTCGACGAACCAGGGCATGTAGCCGGAGCGCTGGGCCAGCTCGGCGACGCTGGTGCCACCGCGCAGCGCTTCGATGATCGCGAAGATGCGCCGGTCGTTGGGCACGTCGACGAGGATCGACGACTTCAGCTCGGCGGCCTCCGGTGGCTGCTGTTCCAGCGAGCGCAGCGCCTTGGTCATCGCCGCCTCGAAGCTGCGCTCGATGGCCATCACCTCGCCGGTCGACTTCATCTGCGTGCCCAGGCGGCGGTCGGCCTCGGGAAACTTGTCGAAGGGCCAGCGCGGAATCTTGACGACGCAGTAGTCGAGGGCGGGCTCGAAGGCGGCGCAGGTGCGCTGCGTGACCATGTTGGTGATCTCGTCGAGGCGCCGGCCGGCGGCGATCTTGGCGGCCACCCGGGCGATGGGATAGCCCGTGGCCTTCGACGCCAGCGCCGACGACCGCGACACCCGCGGGTTGACCTCGATGACGAAGTACTCGTGCGAGTCGGGGGCGAGCGCGTACTGCACGTTGCAGCCGCCGGCGATGCCCAGGGCGCTGATGATCCGCAGCGACGCGGAACGGAGCTGCTGGTGCTCGCGGTCGGTGAGCGTCTGCGAGGGCGCGACGACGATGGAGTCGCCGGTGTGCACGCCCATGGGGTCGAGGTTCTCCATGTTGCACACCGTGATGCAGGTGCCCGCGGCGTCGCGCATCACCTCGTATTCGAGCTCGCGCCAGCCGTGCAGGGAGCGTTCGACGAGCACCTGTCCGATCGGCGACGCGGCCAGGCCGCTGAGGACGATCTCGGTGTACTGGTCCTCGGTCTCGCAGAGGCCACCGCCGGTGCCGCCGAGGGTGAAGGCGGGGCGCACCACCAGGGGAAGGCCTTCCTGTTCCTTGAACGCGCGCGCCTCGGCGAGGGAGGCGACGGTGGCGGAGACGGGCACGGGCTCGCCGATGTCGATGAGGAGCTTCTTGAAGAGGTCGCGGTCCTCGGCTGCCTTGATGGCGCTGAGGGGCGTGCCGAGGAGGCGGACGTTGTGGCGGTCGAGGATTCCGGCGTCGTCGAGGGCGACGGCGAGGTTCAGACCGGTCTGGCCGCCCAGCGTGGCGAGGAGGCCGTCGGGCTTCTCTGCCGCGATGATGCGCTCGAGGACTTCGACGGTGAGGGGCTCGACGTAGACGGCGTCGGCGGTGGAGTCGTCGGTCATGATGGTGGCGGGGTTGCTGTTGACCAGCACGACGCGGATGCCTTCCTCGCGCAGCGCTTTGCAGGCCTGGGTGCCGGCGTAGTCGAATTCCGCGGCCTGGCCGATGACGATGGGCCCGCTGCCGATCACCAGCACGCATGTGACCGCCTGCGATTCGGCCGCGACGGGCCCTGGTGCTGTCGAAGGGAGCGTTCCCGCGACCGCGGGGATGGCGTGCCCACCGTTTCTGCACAGCGAGAGGAATTCGTCGAAGACGGGCGCGCGGTCCTGGGGGCCGGGGGCGCCTTCTGGATGGTATTGCACGGAGAAGGCCGGGAGGGTGCGGTGGCGGAGTCCCTCGACGCTGCCGTCGTTGAGGTTGCGCTCGCTGACGTACCAGCCGGACCCCTCGGGAATCGACCCGGCGTCGACCTGGAACTCGTGGTTCTGCGAGGTGACGAAGACGGCGCCGGTGACGTCGTCTCGGACCGGGTGATTGCCGCCGTGGTGGCCGAACTTGAGCCGCGACGTGGTGGCCCCGATGGCCTGGGCGAGGACCTGGTGGCCGAGGCAGATGCCCAGCAGGGGGATGCCGCGTTGCAGCAGGTCCTGGCACAAACGCACGGCGCCGGGAAGCATCGAGGGGTCGCCGGGACCGTTGGAGAGGATCACACCGTCGGGGTGCTGTGCCATCACGTCGTCGACGGTCGCGTCGGCGCGCAGCACGACGACCGCGGCGCCCCGGGTGCGCACCGCGCGCAGCATGTTGCGCTTGACGCCGTAGTCGAGCACGGCGATGCGCAGGCCGGCGAAGCGTCCTTCGCCGCCGGCCAGCCGGACGCCGCGGGCGAGGGGCTCGTCGAGCGCCTCGGACCACTCCGCGAACGGTTCGCCCAGGGTCACCTCCGACACCAGGTCGACATCCGACACCGACGGGGCACGCCGCGCCGCCTCGACCTGCTCCGCGGCGCTCATCGCGGACACGGGCGCGATCACGCCACGAAGCGTGCCGTGCTCACGCAGGTGCCGGGTCAGCGCGCGCGTGTCGACGCCGGCGAGCCCGGGCACGCCCCAGCGCTCCAGCTCCGCGTGCAGGGTGCGCTCACCGCGGGGATGTCCGATCTGCGGCGACAGCTCGCGCACCACCATGGCCCGCGCGTGCACCCGCCACGACTCCATGGCGGCGTCGGTGCAGCCGTAGTTGCCGATCAGCGGGTAGGTCATCACCACCATCTGCCCGGCGTAGGAGGGGTCGGTGGCCACCTCCTGGTAGCCGCTCATGCAGGTGTTGAAGACAACCTCGCCGCCGCAGCCACCGGCACCAACGGGAGCGCCGAACAGCGTGCCCTCGAAGACGGCTCCCGATTCCAGTGCCAGCCGTCCGGGAAGCCCACTCATCTGATCAGGCACGCACAGCCTCCAGGTTGTGTCCGCTCGGCATCGTCGAATGGTCGAGGTGGGCGACGTGCCCGTCGACAAGGGTCAGCAGCACGCGTCCGCGCAGTGGAACGCCCCACAGTGGGGTGTTCAGCGACCGCGAGTGCAGCGGCTCGGCGCCCACCGTCCACTCCGCCTCGGGGTCGAAGAGCACGCAGTCGGCGACCTCGCCGGCGCGCAGCCGCGGCTCGCGCAGCCCCACCTCGGCACCGGCGACGCGGTACGGCCCCGCGGTGAGCCGCTCGACAAGCACCGGCAGCCAGCCGCCCCCCATGGCTCCCAGGGTGATGCAGGCCGCCAGGGCCGTCTCCAGCCCGATCATGCCCGGCGGGGCGTCGACGTAGTTGCCACTCTTGTCCGCAACCGTGTGCGGTGCGTGGTCCGTGGCGACGGCGTCGATGAGCCCCTCGCGCAGCGCCCGCACCACCACCTCGCGGTCGTGCTCGCTGCGCAGCGGGGGATTGACCTTGCGCAGCGCCATGGGCTCGGGCTCGACCTCGAAGGGCATCCACATCGAGAGGTGGTGCGGGGTGACCTCGGCGGTCACCGGCACGCCCGCCTCGCGCGCGGCGCGCAGCAGGTCGATCGACACCGCGGCCGAGAGGTGCTGCAGGTGGAGGCGTCCCGCCGCGGCCATCTCCAGCGCGGCCAGCGCCGAGCGCACCGCGCTCGCCTCGCACGCCGCGGGACGTTCGGGGCAGCGCACCACCGAGCTGACACCCGGATTCGCCGCCGCCACCATGCCCTCGTCCTCGGGATGCACCAGCACCGCGCGGCCGACGGTGTGCGCGGCGCGCAGCGCATCGGCGAGCAGCGGCGACGGCAGGGCGTTGCGCCCGTCGTCGCTGAAGGCGACCGCGCCCGCCGAGGCGCAGCCGTAGATGTCGACGAGCTGTTCACCGCGCAGCCCCACCGTGGCGGCGGCGACGGTGTGAACGCGCACCCGCTTGAAGTTGCCGCGCACCCGCGCCTCGCCGACGGCGGCCGGCGAGTCCACCGGCGGGTTGGTGTTGGCCATGGCCAGAACCTGGGTGAAGCCACCGGCAGCGGCCGCGTTGGCGCCGCTCTCGATGGTCTCCTTGTCGTCCTCGCCCGGCTCGCGCAGGTGGGTGTGCAGGTCGATGAAGCCAGGCGAGAGCACCGCTGCGGAGCGACCGGGCGGTGGCGTCATGTCGATGACGCCCACCCCGGGTGCGCTGATGCGCCGGTCGATGGCGGCGATGCGGCCGTCGCAGAGCCAGACGTCGAGCCCCTCCTGGTCGACGCCGCTGAGCGGGTCGATGACGCGAACGCCGCGGAGGATGACGTTCATGGCCGCGCCACCAGGTAGGCGCCGTCGACGCCGTCGACCTCCTGCAGGCGCACGTGCACGCGCTCGCCGGCGGCGGTGGGCACGTTCTTGCCCACGTAGGTGGGGCGCAGCGGCAGCTCGCGGTGGCCGCGGTCGACCAGCACCAGCAGCTCCACCGAGGCGGGACGCCCGACGTCGGCGAGCGCGTCCATGGCCGCACGCATCGAGCGCCCGGTGTAGAGCACGTCGTCGACGACGATCACCGCCGCGCCGTCCACGGATGGCACGGCGCCGCCGTCGACGAGTCGCAGCGCGCCCGGGCGCGGCGTGGACGGACGGGGACGGTCGTCGCGGTAGTCGTCGATGTCGAGCTGTGCCACCGGCGGCCCAGCAGGCGCGCCCAGCCCGCGCAGCGCGGTGGCGATGCGCTGAGCCAGCGGCACGCCGCGCGTGCGCACCCCCGCAAGCAGCACGCCGTCCAGCAGCGGATGCTTCTCCAGCACCTCGTGGGCGAGGCGCAGCACGGTGCGCGACAGCGTCACCTCGTCGAGCAGGCAGCGCTCGCCCGTCTGCACGCGGATGCCACTCATCCTTCTGCGCGCTCAGACGCGCGCGGTGGGGGGAGCACCCCCACGCCAGCATCCGCCGCTGGAGTGCGGCCGGATGCCAGCGTTCCCCCCGTGTCTGCGCGCTCAGACGCGCCGGGTGCGGGACGGAACACCCCGACGCGGGGATCCGCCGCTGGTGTGCGGCCGGGCTCCCCCGCCAGCAGCATCTCCAGCAGGGCCATGCGGATGGCCACGCCGTTGCGCGCCTGGCGGAAGTAGGCGGCGCGCGGGTCGCCGTCCACCGCGGGGTCGATCTCGTCGACGCGCGGCAGCGGGTGCATGACGATGGCATGCTCGGGCAGGCGCTGCATCACCGAGGCGTCGATGCGCGTGTCGCCGCGGGCCCTGTCGAACTCGGACGCCTCCTCGAAGCGCTCCTTCTGCACCCGCGTCTGGTAGAGAACGTCGACGTCGTGCACGGTGTCGAGCAGCGAGTCGGTCACCGCATAGGGCACACCGCGGCTGTCCATCAGGGCGAGGATGTCGGGACGCATCTGCACCACGTCGGGGGCGACGAAGGTGATGCGCACGCCCGGGTAGAGCGAGAGCAGCAGGGCCAGCGACCGGGCGGTCCGTCCGTAGCGGAGGTCGCCGCAGAGCGCCACGTGCAGCCCCTCGATCCGGCCCAGCTCGCTGTCGATGGTGTAGAGGTCGAGCAGCGCCTGGGTGGGATGCTCGCCGGGACCGTCCCCCGCGTTGACGATGGGCACGTCCGATACCGCCGCGGCGCGCGACGCGGCGCCCGCCTCGTCGTGGCGCAGCACGATGAGGTCGGCGTAGGCGGCGACCATGCGGATGGTGTCCTCCAGGGTCTCGCCCTTGATGACGCTGGAGAACTCGCGCGCCGACTCGGTGCCGATCACCGTCCCGCCCAGGCGCAGCATGGCCGACTCGAAGCTGAGCCGGGTGCGCGTGCTGGGCTCGTAGAACAGCGTGGCCATGATGCGTCCGGCCAGCCGCCCGTCGCGCACCCCGGTGAGCTGCCGGGCGCCGGCGAAGACGGCGTCGAGCAGGGGACGGTCGAACTGGTGGCTGCTGAGGACGTGGTCGAGCAGGCGCGTGGTGCCGGCAGCGATGGCCACGGTGCAGCCCTCCGAGAACACCGGGCGCGCCTGGCCAGCCGGACAGATGCGCCGCGCGGCGGAAGGGCCGTCGCTGCGATCCCCTTGCTGGCCTCGCTGGACCGGCTTGAAGTGGATCCGTTCGGGCCGGAAGTGTAGCACCGAACGGGTGTCCGGACCGGCTGCCCCCGAGCGTCGTCGAGCCGCCGAACGGCACGCCGCTCACGCTCGCGCGCGCGAGGCGTGCGCAAGACCCGGGGCCCTCCAGGCGTCAACTCCTGAGGGAGACATCGTGACCAGGTCGGGCAGGGGTTCTCCGCCGGGTCACGCCGACCGATCAACGCTGAGGCTCGATGCGACACAACCTTCGCTGTGCCCGGGCTGCCGCCGTGGCCCTGCTGGTGCTGGCCGCCAACGTGCCGCTCGTGCTGCAGGCCGGTGCCGACGGCGTTCCCGGACTCCCCGGGCAGAGCCCCACGGCGTCGGGCACGTCGAGCACACCCGCGCCCACGCCGACCCCGACCCCGGCGCCCACGCCCTGCCCCACCGACGTGACCGGCGTGCTCTGCCAGGCCACCGCCCCGAGCCCAACGCCCACCCCCTCCCCCGCGCCGCCCTCTGGCAAGCCGACACCCGCCCCCACCGCGGGCAGCGGCGGCGCTGCGCCGCCCGCGCCTCCACCGCCCCCGGCGTCGGGACCGGCCCAGCCCGGCGCCGCGCCGCCGCCTCCCCCCGCGGGTCCCGGCGCGGCCAGCTCCACGGTCGTCTCCCAGGTCGCCGCCACGTTCAAGAACGCCCCCTTCCTGGGACAGCTGCTGCAGATCCTCAACCACCCCACCGCGGCCCAGCGTCCCGACCTGCGCCACTTCCGCCCCAGCGGCGCGGCGGGCGGGAGCAAGGGCTCAGGCCCCACCTGGCCGGGGTCGCCCGGCGGTGCCGCCGGCCTGATCGGCGAATCCATCGTCGGCCACGGCTCCATCGCCGCCACCGCCGCGATCGCCCTGCTGGGAATGCTGGCGGCCATCGCCGCCGCGATCCTGGCCGGCTCGGCGCCTGCCCGGCTGGCCGTGCGCCGCCGCCTCGCCGCGCTGTGGCGGCTGCACCCCTCGCTGCACCGCATCGGCGTCGTCCTGCACAACAGCGGACGGCGCGTCCGCGGCGCCCTGCAGGCGGCCCACGGCCAGCTCGGCCTTCCCGGTCTCTCGGTGCGCCAGCACGGCCGCCGAGGGCTCACGGCCGCGGCCACCATCGCCGCCCTCCCGGCCATGCTGGCCGGGGCCGTGATGGCCAACGCGCAGCTCACCGCCCGCGGCGCGCCGGCGGTCGCCCAGGCACCCACCCACCTCAACGCCTTCCTGCGCAGCGAGCTGGCCCAGGACGCCGTGAATGTGCAGACGGCCGGGGTCACCGTGGCGCCGCCCACCTGGACGCGCCTGGTGACCATCGAGCGCGGCCTGGTCGGCCAGCAGGACGAGCTCACCGCCCAGGAGGCCGCCATCGGCCGCCTCGCAGTCAACGTCGCGGGCTCCTCGCCCGACGAGGAGGACACCGTCCAGGTCGGACCCGACAGCCGCCCGCAGTTGCGCAACCGGCTCTCCCAGCTGATCGCCGCGCACACGGCCACCCAGACCGCCTACCAGTCGAGCCTGCAGGCCGAGTACGACTTCTACCGCGCCGCCGCCCAGGACCCTGCCCAGCGCGCCCAGCTCACCGCCGCGGTGGCCGCCACCCAGCAGCCTCAGGTCAAGGACGCGGTCACCTACAACCTCTCCCTGGTGCAGACGCAGCTCTCCCAGGAGGCGGTGATCGCCAAGGCCGAGGCGCAGCTCCAGGCGCTGGGCTCGCTCGGCCAGGCGCAGCTCGACGCCATGCGTCACCACCAGGCGTTCATCGCGCCGCTGGTGGCGCCGGTGACCCAGACGTTCGGTCCCACCGACTTCTCGCTGGAGCCGCCGCTGAGCTTCAACGGCACCTTCTTCCCGCACTTCCACACCGGGCTGGACCTGGGCGCGCCGCTCGACACGCCGGTGCACGCCGCGGCCGACGGGGTCGTGCTGCTCGCCGCCGCCAGCGTCGACGACAAGGGCAAGCTGGTCGGCTACGGCAACTACGTGGCCGTCGCCCACCCCGACGGCTTCGTGACCCTCTACGGCCACCTCGACAGCATCGCCGTCCAGGTCGGGCAGGTGGTGCACCAGGGGGAGATCATCGGCCAGGAGGGCTCGACGGGCTGGTCGACCGGGCCGCACGTGCACTTCGAGATCCGCCACAACGGGCAGTTCCTCGACCCCGCGCCGTTCCTGGCGGGTCAGCTGCCGCCGTCCTGAGCCGGGGGCTGGGACGAGGGCGCTAGCCGCGCCGGTCGCGCAGCCGCTGGTAGAGCTCGCGCTCGTCGTCGCCTGGCGAGGCCGGCACGGTGATGCGCACCGTCAGCAGCAGGTCGCCGGCCGGCGCGTTGCGCAGTCCCGGGAGCCCCTTGCCGCGCAGGCGCAGGGTGCGTCCGGACTGGGTCCCGGGTGGCACGGTGACCGTCAGCGGGCCGGTGAGCCCCTGTGTCGACACCTCGGCGCCCAGCACGGCCTGGTCGTCGCGGACGGGCAGGTCGGCCAGGATGTCGCGGCCGCGCGGCGTGAAGCGGGGATGCGGCTCCAGGCGGACGCTGAGGTAGAGGTCACCCTTGGGCCCGCCGCCGCGCCCGTGCCCGCCCTCGCCGCCGACGCGCACCTTCGACCCCTCGGCAACCCCCGCCGGGATGCGCACCTCCACCTGGCGCTTGCCGATCTGGAGCAGCCGCACCGCGCCGTGCGCCGCCTCCTCCAGGCTGATCTCGACGTCGTGCCCGACGTCCTGGCCAGGGCGCGGCGGTGCGGTGGTGTACGTGGTGCCCCCGGCGCCGTCGCCGAAGCTGAAGTGGACCGAGCTGCCGCCGCCACCGCGCCGCAGCACGTCCTCGAGGTCGACGCCGCCGCTGCCGAAGAAGGTCTCGAAGAAGTCGCTGAACCCGCTGGCGCCGTACTGCTGGCCGCCGCCGGCGCGGGCGCCGGCGCGCTGCCGGAACTCCTGCTGGCGCTCCACCTCTTCCCACTGCGAGCCGAGGCGGTCGTACTTGGCGCGCTTCTCCGCGTCCTTGAGCACCTCGTAGGCTTCGTTGATGCGCTTGAAGCGCGCCTCGGCCTCGGGGTCCTTGTTGACGTCGGGGTGCAGCTTGCGCGCCAGTGAGCGGTACGCCTTCTTGATCGCGTCCTGCGAGGCGTCACGCGGCACGCCGAGCACGGCGTAGTAGTCGGTGAAGTCCATTGGCTTGGCCGTCACGTACCCGCGCCCCGCCCCCGCCAAACGCACGTCCGCCGGGGCGCGTGCCCTACTGGACGGTCACGCTGCCGTCCATGCCGGGGTGGAAGGTGCAGTGGTAGCTGTAGCTGCCCGCCTTGGTCCACTTGATCTGGAACTTGGCGTTCTGGGACATGTCCGGGCTGGTCAGCGACGACGAGGCGTCGAAGGTCACGTTGTGCACGGTGGGTCCGGTGTTGTCCCACTCGACGACGTCGCCCACCTTGACGGTGACCGTCGCCGGGTTGAACTTCAGCGCCTCGGTCTCGTTGACCTTGCTGGCGGCCGTCGCGTTCTGCGAGACGACGCCGGGCGCGCTGGCGTTGGCCGCACCGCTGGGGGTGGCCGACGACGCCGCGCTGGGCCCGGGCGTGATCACCGGGATCGGCGCACCCGACGCCGTCCGGGCCAGGTTGGCCAGCCGGACGGTGCGCACCCCCGCGTCGATGTCGACGACCAGGGTGATGGCGATGACGTCGGCACCGTGCTGGACGCTGACGAAGCCGCGCCCGGTGCTCTCCTCGATGTACGCGCCACCCACCTGGGTGGCCCCGGTGGTGTAGTCGGCGACGCTGGTGAGCTGCGTGGCGGGAACCACCTCCGCGATCACCTGGCCGCCCATGGTGTCGCTCCACATGCACTCGCCCACCTGCTTGGTGCCGCCGATGTTGCGGGCGACCACCGAGTAGCTGTGCACGATGGTGGCCGGCGTCGCCGAGGGCGCCGGCGACGCGGTCGACGCGGGGCCCGCCAGCGCGGCGGCGACGTTGGAGTCGCTGAGCAGGCCGCAGGCGTTGGGCGAGATGGCCGGCGTCGGCGTGGACGGCGACGCGGAGATGGCGTCCGAGGCGCCGCAGGCGACCAGGCCGAGGGAGAGCAGGGAGACCGCCGCGGGCACCAGCCCGTGCTGCTGACGACGCCAGACCATGCCTGTCACGCACCTCCGGGAAACGCCTGGAAAGACCGCCCGGAATCCTACGTGGTGCGCCCCGGCGCTCGCTCGCGGCCGGGCCCGGCCTCAGAACATCGGCACCTCTCGGTAGGTGCCGAACACGTCCTCCAGGGCGGCGATCACCTCGCCCTCGGTGCAGCGCGCCCGCACGCAGTCGACGATCGCGGGCATGGTGTTCTCGCTGCCCGCCGCCACCTCGCGCAGCGCCTCCAGGCGGTTGGCGACGCTGATGTTGTCGCGGTCCTCGCGCAGGCGGCGCAGGGCGGCGACCTGGTCGACCTCCACCTGCGCCTCGATGCGGAGCAGGTTGGGCGGGGTGGGGTCGACGTCCTGCTCGAAGGCGTTGACGCCGACGATCACCCGCTCGGCGGACTCGAGCTGGCGCTGGAAGCGGAAGGCCGCCTCGGCGATCTCGCGCTGCGGATATCCCTGCTCGACGCTGGCGATCATGCCGCCGCGCTCCTCGATCTCGTCGAGGTAGGCCTCGGCCTGCGCCTCCATCTCGTCGGTGAGCTTCTCGACGAACCACGAGCCGCCGAGCGGGTCGGCCACCGAGGGCACGCCGGTCTCGTAGGCGAGCACCTGCTGGGTGCGCAGGGCGATCTGCGCCGACTTGGCGGTGGGCAGCGCCAGCGTCTCGTCGAGCGCGTTGGTGTGCAGCGACTGGGTGCCGCCGAGCACGGCCGACAGCGCCTCGACCG
The DNA here is from genome assembly GCA_035995545.1 of Candidatus Dormiibacterota bacterium. GTDB lineage: Bacteria > Chloroflexota > Dormibacteria > Aeolococcales > Aeolococcaceae > DASRDZ01. The sequence goes on along the minus strand of DASYKI010000004.1, from coordinate 295 downwards.
CCGTGCGCACGATGTTGTTCTCGGGCTGCTGCGCGGTGAGCGACACGCCCGCCGTCTGGGTGTGGAACTTCAGCTTGAGGCTGCGCTCGTCCTTGGCGCCGTACCTGTCGCGCATGCGCCTGGCGAAGATGCGGCGCGCGGCGCGGAACTTGGCGATCTCCTCGAAGAAGTCGACGTGCGCGTTGAAGAAGAACGACAGGCGGGGCGCGAAGTCGTCCACGTCGAGGCCGCGCTCGATCGCGTTCTCCACGTAGGTGAAGCCGTCCTTCAGCGTGAACGCGAGCTCCTGCTGCGC
>DASYKI010000003.1:0-65056 GCA_035995545.1 Candidatus Dormiibacterota bacterium | reverse complement strand
GCATCAGCACCAGCGTGCCGAGGACCGTGAGGATGCCCGCGCTGAGGAAGCCGCGGTTGATCGGCGCCATCGCGCTCTTGTCCTTGTCGGTCGCGCGCACCGCGAAGACACCGACGATCGACGCGAGGACGCCGACCGAGCGGGCGACCAGTGGGAAGATGAGGGCGTTGCCGAAGTCGGCGAGGAAGAGCGAGCCCAGGAACATGACCGCGACGGTGGTGACCGCATAGGTCTCGAAGAGGTCGGCGGCCATGCCGGCGCAGTCGCCGACGTTGTCGCCCACGTTGTCGGCGATGACCGCGGGGTTGCGGGGGTCGTCCTCGGGGATGCCCGCCTCGACCTTGCCGACCAGATCGGCGCCGACGTCGGCCGCCTTGGTGTAGATGCCGCCGCCGAGCCGGGCGAACACCGAGATCAGCGAGGCGCCGAAGGCGAAGCCGGTGAGGGCGTCGAAGTCGCGGAAGATGCCGTAGGCCACCACCACGCCGATGAGGCCGAACCCGACCACGAAGAGGCCGGTCACCGCGCCGCCGCGGAAGGCCATGCGCAGCGCGGGGTTGAGCCCGCCGCGCGCCGCCTCGGCAGTGCGCAGGTTGGCGCGCACCGAGATGTTCATGCCGACGTAGCCGGCCGCGCCGCTGAGCACCGCACCGATGACGAAGAGGACGGCGGTCTTCCAGCTCAGCATGAAGCCGAGCAGGATGGCGATCAGCGCGCCGATGCCGGCGATGATCGAGTACTGGCGGTTGAGGTAGGCCTGCGCCCCCTCCTGGATGGCCAGGGCGATCTCGCGCATCCGGTCGTTGCCCTCGTCCTGCCGCAACACCCAGCTGATCAGGTATGCGGCGTAGATGAGGGCGAGCACACCGGCGAGGCCGATGGGCACGAGCACGTTGATTGTCATGGAATCCTCACGGCGGCCACCCCGCACAGCGCGGTCCCTGGGGCGCGCGGAGATGGCCGAATCTCGGGTCGCGCGGCATTGTAGCCGGAGGGGGTGGCGGCGCGCCGCGGGTCCGCAGCGTGAACGGCTACGCTCGGCGCCATGCCCTCGACCATGATCGTCGCCGTCGGTGATGAGCTCCTCGGCGGCTTCACCCTGGACACCAACTCGCACTGGCTGGCCCAGCAGGTGAGGGAGGCGGGCTACCCGTGCCGGCGCATCGAAGTCGTGGCGGACGAGGACTCCGAGATCGTCGCCGCCATCGAGCGCGCGGTGGGCGGCAGCGCCGACCGCATCTTCGTCTGCGGCGGCCTGGGACCCACCACCGACGACCGCACCCTGCAGGCGGTGGCCCATGCGCTGAGGAGGCCGATCGGGCGCAATCCCGAGGCGGCGGCGCACATCCAGGGGATCATCGAGCGCATGCACGCGGCGGGCTGGGTGCCCACCACCGAGGTGTCTGAGGCCAACGCCCGCATGGCGGAGGTTCCCGACGGCGCCGTGGTGGTGCACAACCGGCGGGGGATGGCGTCGGGGCTGGCCTACCAGCTGGCCGGCGACGAGGACCGCTGGCTGTTCGTGCTCCCCGGGGTGCCCCGGGAGTTCCAGGCCATCGTCAGCGAGGAGATCCTGCCCCGGTGGATGAGCGGGTCCACTGCACCCACGGTGCGCGAGCTGCACTACGGGTTCGCCATCGAGGCCAGCTTCTACGAGCCGATGCAGATCCTCGAGCGGGAGTTCCCCGACGTGAGCGTCGGCTCGTATCCGCAGACCGAGACCAGGCGCCTGATCATCCGCATTCGGGGCGGTGATCCCGAGCGGGTCGACGCTGCCGCCAGGCGCCTGCTTGAGCTGCGCCCGCTGCCTGCGCCCTAGGTCCTCCTAGGTCTTCCCCACCACGGGCGAGCTGTGGCTCAGCTCGCCTGGCGCAGATTGCGGGCGCGGGGACCCTTGGGGCTGTCGACGATGTCGAACTCGACCACCTGGCCCTCTTCGAGGGCGTCGAAGTCGGCGAGGGTCAGCTCGGTGCGGTGGAAGAAAACCTCGTTGCCGTCGTCGGCCCGGACGAAGCCGAAACCACGGTCGGGAATGATCTTCTTGATACGGCCTGCGGGCACGGAACGCCTCCGGTCATGTGGGTCGGACAAACGAAAGACCAGCACGCTGGTCCTGTCCGAGGATAGCAACCGGGACCGCTCCCCGAGTCCACTCACGCACGAGCGTGGACGGTCAGCTTCCTTGTCCGGAAATGCCGAATTCTGCACGGAAGCGTGCGAACACGTCGTTTGCGGCGTCCGGTAGGTTCTCGTACCACTGCGCGGCGTCGAAGGCTTCGGGTGGCCAGGGCGCGGGCTTCCCCGGATCGACGTCGCGACGGGCGACGCTCGACCAGACCTCGCCGTGGGGCTTGACCGTCCCGTCGGGCTCGGCCAGCCCGCACGCGGCCAGCCAGGGATGGCGGTCATAGGGGGGCGACTCCAGCGGGCGTGGCCCGAGGTCGCTCCAGGACGAGGCGATTGCGGCGACCACACCTGCCTCGGGGGCGCGCTCCAGGAGCTCGCCTGCGTAGCGGATCGCCTCCTCAACAGGAGCGGGCGCAACCGACCGGACGGGTGCCGCCGCCTGGACTGGGGGAAACGTGGACTGTGGCTCCGCCACGATGCCGTCCACCAGCACCAGCGGCGGTGGCTCCGCCGCGGCGTCGGGCACGGCGAGGCGCTGCGCCAGGCGGGCGACGAAGAGTGTCCGCAGCGGGTCCAGCGGCGGCCCGTCGAGGCGGAGCCGCTGCGGATGCACCAGCATGCCCACCGCGTCGACGTGCGGCGCCACCGCGCTCACCCGCATGCCGCGAGCACTGAGCACGTCGCGCCAGCCCAGGGTGAGCCAGCACGGGTCCTGGGTGGACCGCACACGCCCACCCATCAGCGCCGCCCAGGACTCGACGTGCGCGATGCGCGCCGGCCGGCACGTGGTTGCCGGGTCGTGCCCGAGATCCCAGGCGAGCACCGCGGGATGGTTGGCGAAGGCGCGCAGGATGTCGTCGAGCCAGCGCGACTGCGCCTCCAGCATCAGCGGGTCGTCCCAGATGTCGCGCGGGCCGCCGGGTTCCACGATTCCGCCGGATATGGCACGAACTCCGGGGCGCGCACGGTCGCGCGACACCGCCCAGCGCGGCAGCAGCACGCAGTCGCCGAACGACTGCGCGAACAAGACAGGCACCACCTGCAGCGACGTCGCCGCCGCGATGCCGAGCAGCGTCTCCAGGTCGCGCAGCCGGTAGCGGTCCACCTGGCGCGGCGTGGGCATGAACGCGTCCCAGGCGAGGTGCACGCGCACCGTGCCGAAGCCGGCCGCGCGGATGCGGGTGAAGTCGCGCTCGGTGCGGGCGACGTCGAACTCGTGCCACAGCCAGGGTCCGACCTCGGCAGGCATGTAGGTCACACCGCAGAGCAGGTGGTCGGGCCGCCAGGGCACCGCAGAGGGACTCAGGCGCCGGTGAAGTTGGCGGGGCGCTTCTCGATGAAGGCGCCCAGGCCCTCGGCGGCGTCGGGCGTGGTGACCACCTCGAAGAACAGCTCGCGCTCCAGGCGCAGGCCGTCGGCGAGGCTCATCTCCATGCCCTCCAGCACCGCGCGCTTGGCGGAGGCGAGCGCCCGCGTCGCCATCTTCGAGAGCACGTTGGCCTTGGTCTGCACCCAGTTCTCGAAGTCGTCGGGCGCCAGCGCGGCGTCGACCAGGCCGATCTGCAGCGCGTCCGGAGCGGTCAGCCGCGTGCCCTCGAAGATCATGTGCAGTCCACGCGCGCGGCCGACCAGCCGCGGCAGGCGCTGCGTACCGCCCGCGCCGGGGATGATGCCCAGCGACGTCTCGGTGAGCCCGATGGTGCTGCGCCCGTCGTCGAGCATCAACCGGTAGTCGCAGCAGAGCGCCAGCTCGCAGCCGCCGCCCAGCGCGTGCCCGTTGACGGCGGCGATCACCGGCTTGGGCGTCCGCTCGACGATGGAGAACGGGCTGTTCTGCAAGGCGTTCTCGCCGCCCTGCGGCGTGGCCGCGGCCATCATCTTGATGTCGGCGCCGGCCATGAAGTAGCGCGGGATGGCGCTGGTCACCACGATGACGCGCACGCTGCTGTCACCGCCGAGCTCGGCGAAGGCGGCGTCGAACTGCTCCAGCAGGTCGGGGGCGATGGCGTTGACCGGCGGACGGTTCATGCTGACGGTCGCGACGCCGCCCTCGCGGGTCACGGTGACGAGCTGCTGCTCGGACATTGCGCGTGCGCCCTCTAGAAGGTGAACAGGTCGATGCCGCCGGCGACGTGCAGCACCTGCCCGGTGATGTACTTCGCCTCCGGCGAGCTGAGGAAGACGATGGCGTTGGCGACGTCGTCGGGCTCGCCGGGCGCGCGCATCGCGGTGCGCAGCACCATGCGGTCGTTCATCTTGGGATTGCCCATCTTGAACGCCTCGGTGGCGATGATCCCCGGGGCGACGACGTTGGCGGTGATGTTGTAGCGCGCGCCCTCCAGCGCCACCGACTTGCCGAGACCGATCACCGCCGCCTTGGTGGCCGCGTACGACGCCTGGCCGAAGCCGCCCAGCGTGCCCGCCACCGAGGCCATGTAGATCACCCGCCCCCAGCCCCGCTCGCGCATGTAGGGAAAGGCGGCCTTGGTGCAGTTGAATGCGCCGGTCAGGTTCACGCGCACGTCGCGGTCCCAGAGGTCGTCGTTCTGCGCATCGACCTGGGCGACATGGTCGAGGGTGGCCGCGTTGTTGACCAGGATGTCGAGCGAGCCGAACTCGTCGACGACCTGGCGGAACACCTGGTGCACCTGGTCGCGGTCGGTGACGTCGAGGCGGATCGCCGCCGAGCGCCGCCCCATGCCGCGGATCTCCTCGCTGGTGGCCTCGCTGTAGACGACGTTCTGCGAGGTGAAGAACTGGGCGAGCACGGAGCCGGACTCCTGCGCTGTCTGCTGCAGCTCGGGATCGGACTCGATGAGGATGTCGGTGACCACCACGTCCGCCCCGGCACGGGCCAGCGCCAGGCAATCGGCGCGCCCCAGTCCGCGGGAGCCGCCGGTGACCACGGCGACCTTGCCGCTGAGGTCGAACATCTGCCCACTCCGAACGATTTCTTTAGTCCACCGTTACACGGAAGTGTCCGTGCAAGCGCGCCTCCCTTTATACAGTGCGGGCATGGCTGGGACGCAGGTTCCCGGTTTGTTTGGAGGCGATCTCGTGAGAGAGGGACATCACATCCGCCGCCGCACCACGGTGAGTGCGGGCATCGCAGCAGCGCTCGCGGCAGCCGTGGTTCCTGGGCACTCCGCCCTGGCCACGACCACGGGCAGCAGCAACCAGAGCGTCACCGCCACGGTCGTCGCCGGAACGCTGACGATCACCGCACCACCGGCGTTGGTCACCAACCTGACGCCGGGCACGGCCAACACCGGGATCGCCCTGGGCAGCCTGGTGTACACCAACACACTGAACAGCGGCAGCGCGTGGAGTGTCACCGCGACCTCCAACGACTGGGCGTTCGGCGGCAACCACATCGCCTTCACCAACATGAGCTTCACCGCGGGCACCACCTTCGTGGGCGGCGTCGGCGCGGCGGGCACGCCGGCGGCCGGCGGCGGCGGCGTCCTCTCCGGCACCGACACCACGCCCGGCACGACGCAGTCCACCCCGGTCACCCTGGCCACCGGCACGTCGACAGTGCAGGGCGGCTTCACCCAGAGCGGGTCGACCATCGCCGTCACCGTTCCCGGCGGGACGCCGACGGGCGCGTACACCGGCACCATCGTCTACACGATCACGGGCTAGACCCAGCCGGACAGCGTGCCGACAAGCAGTCGCGGGAGACCCGTCGTGCGTGCCGCCTGGCGGCGCGCTGCCACCGGCGCCGCGGTGCTGATGGCGATCGCCGGCGCGGCCAGCGGTGTCACCTCGGCGGCCGCCGCCGACTCACCGGAATACGGCGTGCGCGCGGGGCTCACCGGCACCACCACGCTGAGCAAGGGCCACTTCACCTACGCAGTGGCGCCGGGCGGTGCGGTGGTGCACGACTCGATCGTCGTCTCCAACTACAGCGACGCGCCGCTGACCTTCGACGTCCACGGCGCCGACATGCTGAGCGCGGCCGGCGGTGGCCTGGCCCCCGCCGCCGACGGCGCCGCCTCGACCCTGGTCGGCGCGTGGCTGACGGTGGATCACCCGACGCTGACCATTCCGCCGCACGGGGAGGTCGCCGACGCGTTCACCCTCGACGTGCCGGCCAGCCGGCAGCCGGGCGAGTACATCGGCGCGGTGGTGGTCTCCCGCCGCGCGCCGGCGCAGCAGGCGATCGGCGTGGTCACCCGCGCGGCGCTGACGGTCGACGTCACCGTGCTCGGCACCGTCGAGCTGCGCGCCGCGGCCGGACCGCTGCTCGCCGTGCAGCAGCACGGCGAGGTGCACTTCACCCTGGGCGTCGCCAACCGCGGCAACGTCCTCTTCACCTTCTCCGGCGAGGTGACCCTGCGCGACGGGTCCGGCCAGGTGGTGGCCACCGTGCCGATCGCCCCGGCGGGCGTCTACGTCATCCCCGGCGGGCAGGCCAGCGTCACCGCGCTCTGGCACGGCGCGCCCTGGTGGGGGCGCGTGTCGGCCACCGCCACGGTGCACGCGCGGCTGGCCGGCGGCGACGTGAAGACCTTCCAGAGCGACGCGGTGCAGCTCAGCTTCTTCCCGTGGTCGGTGCCGATCGGCGCGGGCGCCGGCGTGGCCGGCGGGCTGGCCGCCCTGGTGGTCCTCCGGCGACGCCTTCGGGCGCTGTAGCCCTCGGCCTCCCTAGCTGGCCTTGGCCATGTCGCGACGCGTCGCGGCCTTGCGTTCGCCCAGGATGAAGCGGGAGATGACCAGGCGCTGGATCTCGGCGGTGCCTTCCCAGATCTGGTAGATCTTGGCGTCGCGCATGAAGCGCTCCACCGGGTACTCCTTGATGTACCCGTAGCCGCCGAGGATCTGGACGGCGTCGATGGTGACCTTCATGGCCACGTCGCCGGCGTAGAGCTTGGCCATCGAGCCCTCGGCGCGGCTGAAGGGCACGCCGTTCTCGACCATCCAGCCGGCACGCCAGGTGAGCAGCCGGGCGGCGTCGACCTCGGTGGCCATGTCGGCCAGCTTGAAGGCGATGGCCTCGTGCTTGGAGATGGGTTTGCCGAACTGCTCGCGCTCCAGCGAGTAGTCGCGCGAGTACTCGAAGGCGGCGCGGGCGATGCCCAGCGCACCGGCGGCGATGGCCGGACGCGTCGCTTCCAGCATAAGCATGGCGCCGACGGCGCCGGGGCCGGTCATGTTGCCGCTGCTGTCGCGGCCCAGCATGGCGTCGTCGGGGACCAGGCAGTCCTCGAGGATCACCTGCGCGGTGTGCGACGCGCGGACGCCGAGCTTGCGCTCCTTGCGTCCCTGGCGCATGCCGGGGTTGCCCTTGTCGATGACGAAGGCGGCGATGCCCGCGGGGCCGGCCGTCTTGTCGGTGTTGGCGAAGATCACCTGGATGTCGGCGATGCCGCCGTTGGTACAGAACTGCTTGGTGCCGTTGAGCAGCCAGCCGCCGTCGACCTTGCGCGCGGTGGTCGCCAGCGACAGCGAGTCGGATCCGGAGCCGGGCTCGGTGAGTCCCATGGCCGCGAGGCGCAGCTGCTTGGGATCGCAGAGCATGCCGATGTACTTCTCCTTCTGCTCCTCGGTGCCCATGGCCAGGATGCCGGCACCGGCGAGACCGCTGGCCATGATCGCCACCGCGGTGCCCGCGTCACCCCAGGAGAGCTCCTCCTGGATGATCAGCTCGGAGATGAAGTCGACGCCGCCACCGCCGTACTGCGCCGGGAAGCCCGCGCTGGCGCCGATGCCCAGCTCGTGCGCCTTGCGCATGATGTCCCACGGGGTCTCCTCGTGCTCGTCGAAGTAGTCCGCCTTGGGGCGGATCTCCTTCTCGGCGAAGTCGTGGGCGAGGGCGCGAATCTCCTCCTGCTCGGAGGTGAGAGAGAAGTCGAGTGGCATGTCGGTTGTCTGGAAACCTCTAGTCGGCGAGCCGGATCTCGGCCCTGCCGTTGGTGAGCACATTGTCGCCCCGGTCCGACGACGCACCGACGTCGAGGGTGGCGATGCCACGCTCCTCGTCGACGGCGACAACCGTGCCGCGGCACGTGATGGTGTCGCCCGGCAGCAGCGGCTTGCTGAAGCGACAGGAGATGGAGTGGACGCGATCGCCGCCGCCCGCCCAGCGCGCCACCGCGTCGGTGAGGATGCCGAGGTTGAGCATGCCGTGGGCGATGGTGCCCGGCAGCCCGACCATGCGGGCGAACTCCTCGTTGGTGTGGATGGGGTTGAGGTCGCCGGAGCTCTCGGCGTAGGCGCCGATCTGCTCCTGGGTGACGGTGCGCGACAGCGTCGCCATCTGGTCGCCGACCCGGACCTGAGTTTTGGACAGAGTCATCGCTTTCTGAGTCCTCAGCCGCGGATGATCAGCAGCGCGTGGCCGCTGCACACCGGCGTGCCGTCGCCCTGGCGCGTCGACTCCATGTCGACGCCGACGAAGGTCATGCCGCGCTTGACGTCGACCGAGGAGATGGTCGCCTCGCTGTCGACGACGTCGCCGGCCGCCACCGGCGCGTGGAAGGTGAAGCTCTGCTCGCCGTGGATGAGCCCGGCGAGGTTGATGCCGACCTCGGCGTCGCCGAAGACCTGGCCCAGGGCCGGGAACATCAGGTAGACCGCGGCGTAGGTGGGTGGGATGGCCCCCGGCTCGCTGACCGGGTCGCTGCCCGCGATCGCCGTGGCGAAGCGGGCGGCGCGCTCGCCGTCGATCTCCATTCCCGGCGCGCTGTAGCGGCGGCCGACGTGGCTGCTGTCAGGCATGGCGTGTCAGCTCGGCTCCTAGCGAAGCAGCGTCTGCAGCTTCATGGCCAGCCCCATGTCACCCTTGACCTTGAGCTTGCCGCTCATGAAGGCCATGGTGCCGTCGAGCTTGCCCTCAGTCATGGCCACGAAGTCCTCGGCGGCCATCGAGATGACGACGCCGGGATTCTCGGCCGCGCCCTCGGCGACGCTGCCCTCGCCGTTGGCCAGGGTGACGTGCCAGACGCCCCCGTTCTCACCGCTGAGGTCGAACTGGAAGACCCCGTTCATGCCCGCCACCCGGTCGGGGTGGGCGCGCAGGTTGGTCTCCATCTGGGCGATCTGGTCTGCGGGTGTAGCCATGTGTCCCTCCATACCTCGGTAGACGCCTGAGGTGCTGAGTGGGCCGGGATGAGCCTGGCCCGGCGGACGTCGCCAACCGGTGCGCATGGGGCGCAGATTGACACCGACGTCAACTCTCGACGCACTATAACGCGCCGCGACATAGGTGTCAACGAACGCACCATGTGGACACCCTGACTGTCCTGTTAGATGGGCCTGTCGGTGGGTCATTCGAGCTTGAGAACTGCGTCCGCTGGGCTCGGGGGCTCTGACGCGGCGCGTTACGGAAGAGCCGCAGCCGCCTCGGCGACGCGGGCCGGAGCCACCGCCTCGAGGGCGGCCAGGCGGCCGGCGGCGTCGGGGTTGCCGATGCTGAGCAGGGGCACGTCGACGCCCTGGCGGAGCAGGGTGGCCAGGCGCACCCGGCAGGCCTGCTCGTCGCCGACCACGCTGACGGCGTCGACCAGCTCGTCGGGCACCAGGGCGATGGCCTGCTGCTTGTCGCCGGCGAGGTAGAGGTCCTGGATGCGGCGCGCCTCCTCGGCGTAGCCGTAGCGCGAGACCAGGGCGTTGTAGAAGTTGCGCTGGCGCGAGCCCATGCCGCCGATGTAGAGGCCGAGGTAGGGCTTGAGCAGGGGGCGGACCAGCTCCGGGTCGCCGAGGGCGAGCGCGGTGGTCGGGCAGGTCTGCAGCGGCGGCAGGGCGGGGTCGCGCTTGGCCCTGCCCTTGGCCAGCGCCTCGCCGAAGACCGCGGGCGCCTTGGCCGGGTCGTACAGGGTGGGCATCCAGCGGTCGGCCACCTCGGCGGTGAGGGCGACGCCGGCGTCGGTCAGGGTGGCCAGGGTGATCGGCACGCTCGGCCGCTTGGGGTGGGTGATCAGCTTGAGGCCACCGCGGAGCTGGAAGACCTGGCCCTCGTGGACGACGCGCTCGCGGCGCAGCACCTGGCGGACGATCTCGACCACCTCGCGGGTGCGCTGCACGCCCTTCTCGAAGGGGACGCCGTGCCAGCCCTCGATCACCTGCGGGCCGCTGGTGCCCAGGCCCAGGATGGCGCGGCCGCCGCTGATGTCGTCCAGCGCGGCGATGGTCTGGCCGATCAGCGCCGGAGTGCGGCTGAAGACGTTGACGATGCCGGTGCCGAGCTGGATGCGCTGCGTGTTGACGGCGAGCAGGGTCAGCAGCGTGATGCTGTCGTACCCGTACGCCTCGGGCACCCAGACCGACTCGTAGCCGAGGCGGTCGGCGGCCTGGACGAACTCGACGAGCTCCTCGCGCGGCGCCGTGTCGGTGTAGGGCAGGACCAGCCCCAGGCGGGGCAGCACGCTCACGGCCATGGGCGGGAATTGTGCGCCTCGGGGCGGGGGGTGCGCCCGGGGGCGGGCAGGTCCTCCGGGGCGTTCCAGTTGACGAACGATCGGGCGGTGGGGTCGGCATGCTGCCACTGGCTCGGCGGGAGGATGACGGCGGAGGCAAGCTGTCGCACGGCGAGGTGGATGGCGCGCTCGCCGGACGTGAGGGCTGCCTGCAGCGTGGGGAGGGCGAGGTGCGGGCGCCACACACTGAGCAGCGGTTCCAGGCCGCGGTCGCCGCGGCACATCACGGCGGCGGCGTCCGGGTGGGCGGCGGCGCCCGCCAGCAGCAGCTCGACCAGCGGCGGCGCGATCGAGGGCATGTCGCAGGCGGCGACGAGGGCGACCGGGGTGCGCACGGCGGCGAGGGCTGAGGCGATGCCGCCGAGGGGCCCGGCGTCGCCGTACTGGTCGGCGATGGCGGGAACGTCGATGCCCGGCAGGGCGCGCCCGGCCAGCAGCGACGTGCTCGCGAACGGGCGCAGTGACTCGAGCACGCGCTCAGTCAGCGTCCGGCCGTCGACGACGAGCAGCGCCTTGTCGCCACGCATGCGCCGGCTGCGGCCGCCGACGAGGATCACGGCCGTGATGCCGGCAGGGCTCACGTCGCGGGAATCGTGCGGGGCGCCGTCGTTCACGGGGCGGGTGCCGCCGACACCACGTCCCTGTCCGGCTCGTTGCGCGCGTAGCCGCAGACGGTGAAGTCGTGCGACCGGCCGGCGGCGATGTCGCCCAACGCGCCGCCGTTGCCGGTGGCGTCGTCGCGCGTCGTCTGGCCGTCGACGGCGCCGTGGTTCATGTACACGACGACGACGCGCACGTCATGGGCGGGCAGCGTCGAGGGGTTGGCCACCGTGCCCGAGTCGCAGACGCGCCAGCGTCCACCGCCGAAGCTGCGCACCGGCTCGCCGTGCAGCGTCACCTGCAGCGCCACCGCGACGACCGTGGGCGTGCCCATGATGACCGTCGGGGCTGGGGTTGGACCCGCCGCGGCACCACCGCACCCGGCGAGCAGCAGGGCGGTGCCGCCGAGCAGGCGGCCGTGCCTCACGCGCGCTCCAGCGCCACACAGACGCGGGTGTCGCCGACGACGGCACCGGCCCAGTTGTGCACCAGCCCGAGTTGCAGCGCGGCCAGCGCGTCCGGCATGGCACCGGCGGGCAGCAGCGACAGCGATTGCAGCACCGAGAGCGCCACCGGCGCCATCGAGGTGCTCAGCCCCGCCTCCAGCTTGATCGCGACCGCGAGCGCGCCGCCGCGCGAGACGCAGCACCACACCGCGGCGCCGCCGCTCTTCGCCGTCAGCGACGCGCCTGCCCAGTCGAGCAGCAGCGTGTCGAAGCGTCCCGTGCCGCCGACCATGAACGGCTCGTCGGCCATGGCGTCCTGGCAGCGCGCGAAGTCGCCGCCCGACGTGGCCGCGGCGGCGAACATGCCGGCCAGGTAGCGCAGCGGCACGCCGTGGGTGGGCAGGCCGCAGCCGTCGATGCCGTAGGGCGTGTCGGCCAGCCGGATGCCGGCGAAGTCGGACATGCGGCGGCGGATGTCGCGCTGCAGGGGATGGTCGTAGGCCGCGTAGTCCCGCACGGGCCAGCCGTTGTGGACGCAGGCGCAGAGCATGGCCGCGTGCTTGCCGGAGCAGTTGTTGTGGACACGTCCGGCAGTTTCTCCGGCGCCGGCGAGGGCGCGCGACGCGCTCTCGCTGTACGGCCACTGCGGCCCGCAGCTCAGCGCCGAGTCGTCGAGACCCGCATGCGAGAGCAGGCTGCGCACCACCTCGACGTGGCGGGGTTCACCGTCGTGCGACGCGCAGGCGACCGCGATCTCCTCCGTCGACGCGCCCATGGCGGCGGCGGCCCCACCGGCCACGAACGGCAGCGCCTGCAACGGCTTGACGGTGCTGCGCAGCGGTGTCCGCACGTCGGGATCGCCGGCCGAGGCGAGCACGCGGTTGTCGGCGTCGGCGACGGCGACGTGGCCCCGCACCACCGCCTCGCACACGTCGCCCCGCCACACCTCGGCGAGCAGGGCGGGCGCGCTCACGTGAGCTCGATGCGGGTGAAGCCCTCGGCGTAGGCGAGACCGAAGCGCTCACCGATGTCGGCCGCCCGCTTGGGCAGGAACTCGCGCAGCCGCTCCTCGGTGACCTGGCTGCGGTGTTCGATCAGCGCGGCGATCTTGGTCTCCAGCGTGGGACCGATGTCGATGCCGCAGCTGGGCTCGCCGGGGTTGGCGATGTAGATCTCCAGCACCTTGTGCGGCGCGTAGCCGGCGGCGGCGAGCTCGGGGAAGACCAGCGGGTCGCGCGCCGAGGGGTACACGGCGTCGAGGGCGACCTCGCCGACTGCGCGGTGGTCGGGGTGGTTGATGAAGCCGGGGCCGTAGCGGCGCGTCGGGTCGGGGCAGATCAGCGCGGCGGGGCGCACCTCGCGGATGACCCGGACCACGTCGCGGCGCAGCTCCAGCGTGGGCTGCAGGGTGCCGTCGGGGTGGCCGAGGAAGACGATGTCGTGCACCCCGAGCACCGCGGCGGCGGCGCGCTGCTCGCGCTCGCGGACGCGGGCGACCTCGACCGGGTCCATGGTGGGGTCGGAGGTGCCCTTGTCGCCGTTGGTGCAGATGCAGTACGTCACCTTGGCCCCGGCCGACGTCCACCGGGCGATGGTGCCGCCGGCCGAGAACTCGGCGTCGTCGGGGTGGGCCATGACCACCAGGACACTCGAGGGGACGGCAGGATCGATGAGCACGGCCCCCGAGTCTACGGGTCACCCGCGACGGCGGGCGCCGGGATCAGACCAGGCGCGCCATCGGGGTGGGCTGGGCGTGGCGGTGGAAGCGGACCTTGCAGCGCTCGCAGCGGAAGACCAGACGCAGTCCGAGCCGCCCGATGACCACGCCTTCACGGTTCAGGCAGTTCGGACATGTTCCGCGCTGCTCGACGAAATCGGTGGGCACGGGACGGAGGGGTAGCTCGACTGGCTTGTACTTCCTCATTGGTCTCCCTACCTGAGCGTGGACCTGGCGCATAGTGCGCCGCACCGCGGGGGGATGATGCGACGCGATTATAGCGAACAACTGACACCTCCGTTGTCATCAAGTCGTTCAGGTTGTTTCACGTGATGGGGCCGGCGGAGCCGGGGTCGATGTCCTCGTCGTCGTCGAGGCGGGGCTGGGGCACCTCGTGGCCGCGGGCGCGGCGCAGCCAGGCGACGGGGCCGTGCTGGGTGAGCAGCTGGGCGGGACTGTGCTCGAGAACGCGGAACTCGCGGAGGATGCTGCGGCGCCGTCGCTCCAGGTAGGCGTCGTGGTGGTTGGCCTGGAAGAGGTCGGGGCGGTTGGCCCGCCAGTCGCCGATGGTGGTGCGCAGGAAGACCGCCCCCAGGCTGGTCGCCGGGATGGCGAACAGGGCGCCGAGCAGCCCGCTCACCTCGATGCCCGCGATCAGCGCGAGGAACGCCACCAGGGGATGGAGCTGGATGAACTTGGCCTGGATGCGCGGCGCCAGGATGTACCCCTCGATGACGTGGATGACCACGAACAGCGCGATGGTCCACAGGGCCAGCACCGGGTCCCTGGTCAGCGCCAGCAGCACCCCGACCGCGCCGCCCAGGAACGGCCCCAGCAGCGGCACCAGCTCGAAGACCCCGGCGGCCACGCCCACCACGATCGGGTAGGGCACCCCCAGGATGGTGCAGCCGATCCAGGCCAGCATGCCGATCACCAGGGCGAGGAAGAGCTGGGCCCGCACGTAGCCGCCGATGACCACCCGGGTGGCGTCGAGGGCGAAGTCCGCGTGGTCGCGGACGCGCCCCGGCAGCATGCCGACGAACCCGCGCCGCAGCGAGGTGCCGTCGTGGAGCAGCCAGAAGGCGGTGACCAGCACGATGATCGTGTCGATCAGCAGCGTGATCACCCCGGCCACGCCGGTGATGACGATCTGCCCGATGTGTGCCGCAATGCCCCCGGCGCCGCCGCCGAGCAGGCCGCCGAGCCCGGAGTCGGCGCCGCCGGTGCCGACGCTGATGCCGTGGGCGTTGAGCAGCTGCTGCAGGTCGTTGAGCTTCTGCTGCCCGTTGCGGATGAGTGTCGGCGCCTGCTTGGCCAGCGCGGTGACCTCGGCGGCCAGCGGACCGGCGAGGAGGAGCACCAGCCCGACGACCACGGCGAGCACCGCGAAGAGGCTGGTGAGCACAGCGGGCAGGTGGGGGAAGCGGAGCCAGCGCTCCAGGGCGCGCATCAGCGGGGTGGCGACGAAGGCCACGATGGTCCCGAACACGGCGTAGAGCACCACGGTGAGCAGCCCGCCGATCCACCCCTGGACGATGAGCAGCAGCTGCCAGCCCAGGAAGAGGGTGAGGGCGACGGCCGCGGCGCGGATCCACTTCCAGGTGGAGCGCTGCAGGTCGCCCCGCTCCTGCTCGGCCTCCTCCGCGGCGGCCTCGTCGGCCGGCACGGTGGCGGCGGTGGTCGTCTCGAACTCGAGCGGCTCGGTGCTGACCTCAGCCCGGCCCTGGCCGGCCGTGCGGCGCCGGGTGGTGACCTGCGGCGTTTGCCGCGCCTCTCCCATGGCGAAGAGTATGCGATAGCGGGACTATAACGATTGTTGCCAGGCTGATTGGCACGAGCGCCGGGCTGTTCAGCGCAGGAGGACGGCGAGCCCGCTGCGGGGAAGGTCGCGGTACTGCACGGCGTGGCAGCCGCTGAGCGCTGCCGCGATGGGCTCGGGGACGAGCAGGGCGAGGTGGCGGTCGAGCAGGCGCTGCCAGGCGGCCGGGGTCTCCGCGGGCGGCGGGACCGGGGCGAGCGGCTCACCGTCGACGATGGCGCCGTGTCCTGCGCCGACCGCGGCGGCGAAGGCGTCGACCAAGTCCCAGAAGTCGTCCTCGACGGCGTCGCTCTGGTCGCAGAGCTCGTCCCAGCTGGGCAGCGCCAGGGCCGCCTCGCGGCTGCCGTCGCGGCCGCGCAGCGTCTCCAGGTGCACCGGGCACCCCCGCCAGGTGAGCTCCTGCGAGGCGAGCAGCGGCTCGCCGTGGCCCGACCCCAGGGCGCGGAACCTGCCCTCCCCCACCGCGCCGAGGCCCTGCAGCTCGCTGAGAGCGAGGGTGAACGGCCAGGGGTCGCGCAGGTCACGCGGGCGCAGGCTCACCCGGATGCAGGTCTGGTCGGCGGTGGGCAGGTGGATGGCCCAGGCGGCGGTGGTCACGGCTGCTGCCGCACGCTCGGGCAGAGGGCGGCATAGAGGTGTGCGTCGCCGAGCGCCGTGGCGCCACCGGACGGCAGGCGCAGGGCGAACTCCTGGTAGCGGCCCCAGACGATGCCGCCGGCCGGCACCTGCACCGGCGGGTAGACGAGGACGACGACGATCGACTGCCCCGGGTCGAGGTGGGGGCGGCAGCTCGAGTCGAGCTTGGAGGTGGAGACGGCCGCGAGCGCGTAGGTGGGGTGGTAGTAGTGGCGCAGCGGACCCGCCTCCGCCTGCTTGGGGGCGAAGTCGCTGGCGATCTGCAGGTCGCGCACCTCGGGGTCGCTGAAGGCCTTGCCCGTGTTGTGCAGGCGGAAGGCCACCACGGTGGCGTCGCCGAGGGCGTCGAGGTCGTTCCAGGAGGCGCCGAGCTGCTGGGCGAGGGCGTGGCCGTCGTGGCGGCCGACGAGCAGGACGTCGAGGTGGAGAGAGTTGCGGTAGATGCCGCCGTCGGGGCTGGTGTAGGTCGTCGTCGTGGCCAGCGGCGCGTGCGGGGCCTCGGTGGGCAGGCCGAGCAGGGCCGACTGCAGGCCGACGCCGCCGCCGCCGCAGGCGGTCAGCGCCGCAGTCAGGGCTGCGGTCGCGGCGATGCGCATGTTGTTGCCATGCATGGCAAGATCACCCGCGCGCCAGCAGCGCCCTGGCGACGGCGGCGGTGGCCAGCAGCGACAGCGTCGCCGTGACGGCGGCGGCGACGAGGACGTCCGCCGTGGCGAAGCTGGGTGAGCCGCCGAGGGCGCCGACGAAGGCGGAGTGCAGGTAGGCGAAAGGGTCGAGGCGAGCGGCCCAGAAGCGCCAGCCGTCGCGGGGGACGCCGGTGAACAGCC
The DNA here is from genome assembly GCA_035995545.1 of Candidatus Dormiibacterota bacterium. Taxonomy (GTDB): domain Bacteria; phylum Chloroflexota; class Dormibacteria; order Aeolococcales; family Aeolococcaceae; genus DASRDZ01. Next base: position 48,464 of record DASYKI010000003.1, on the reverse strand, counting down.
CGCCGAGGAACAGCAGCGGGGCGAGCACCACGACGACGTCGAGCAGCACCTCGCCAGGCCCACCGGCCAGCAGAGACAGCGCGCAGCCGAGGGCGTTGGTCGCGAGCAGGACCGCGGGGATGCAGAGCAGCATGGCCAGGGCGGTGTCGGGCGCGGCACCGGTGAGCGCGACCGCGAGGGCGACGGGGAGCATCTGCACGGTGTCGACCGCGGCGGCGGCGAGGACCCAACCGCCCACCACGCGGTGCGGCGGTCTCGGCACGACGGCGAGGCGGGCGAGCAGGCTGCCCTGGCGGGCGCGGGCGAGGGTGACGCCGGAGCCGACGGCGCCGACCATGGCGACCAGCACCGTCAGCAGCATGCCGGCCCAGAAGGTGGGCGCCCTGCCGGCCAGCAGGGGGACGGTCAGGACAAGGGGCATGGCCAGCTTGATGGCCAGCGAGCGGGGATGGGCCACGGTGAGCAGCCACTCGCGCGTCCACATGCCCGCAGGAAGAACACGGCGCAGGGCCGCGGTCTGCGGTGGGGGCGCGGCGGCGACGGTCACGAGCGGCGGCTCCGACGCCGGGAGACGCGTTCGTTGTCGACACGCACGACCCCTGCGCCACCGGGTCGACGGCCGCCGGCATCGACACTGGAAGGATCAGGCGACAGCTCCTGCCCCGCCAGCTCGCGAAACGCGTCCGCCAGGTCGGGCTCGTGCAGCCGCACCTGTCGCAGCACGCCGCCAGGGTGGTCCGCCGCTGCGACGATCCGCGGCAGGACGGCCGGGTCGCGGTACCGCACCACAGCGCCGCCGGCCGAGGCGTCGACGCGCTCGACCCCGGCCAGCTCGCGCAGCGCATCGAGATCGAGGCCCGGTGCATCGAGCAGCGCGACTCGCGCCGCGCCCACAGCATTCAGCAGATCGACGGGCGACGCACACTGCAGCAGCCGCCCGCCGGCGAGAAATGCCACACGATGGGCCGCGACCGCCGCGAAGTTCGGGTCGTTGCTGGCAACAACCGTGGCGCAACCCGCGAGCGAGCGCGTCTCCAATTCCCCCAGCAGGGCCGACACCCCCGCGGGGTCCAGCCCCGCCGTCGGCTCGTCGAGCAGCGCCAGCCGCGGCCGGTGTGCGAGCGCCTGCACCAAGGCGAGACGCCGGCGCATCCCGAACGAGTACGCCCCCACCGGCTCGTCCCGCACGTCCCACAGCCCGAACCAACGCAGGGACTCCTCGCACAGCCTCACCGCCTGGCCGCGATCCGCAACCCACTGCCGGCACCAGAAGTACGCCGCCTGCATCCCGCTCAGCGACGGCTCCTCCGCCGTGGCGTCGAGGGCCAGCCCAAGGCTGCGCCGTGCCACGCGAGCATCACCGCCGCCCGACCAGAGCACCCGCCCCCGCTGCGGCCGGTCGACGGTGGCCAGCAACCGCAGCAGCGTGGTCTTGCCCGCCCCGTTGGGCCCCATCAGCACCATCACCTCGCCCGCCGCCACGGCGACGTCGACGGGTCCCACCCCACGGCCACCGCGATAGCGCCGCTCCACGCCGGCCGCCTCGACCGCGCAGGGCTGCGCCGCGTCGAAGCCAGGCGGCGATTCCACCGCGCGAACGCCGGAAGGACCCAGCAGCGTGGTCATACCCGTGCACCCGCAACCAGCTGCGCCACCAGCGCCGCCACCGCCGTCGGCTTGAACGGCTTGATCACCACCGCCGCGCACCCGGCCGCGCGCGCCCGCTGCTGCGACGCCACGTCGCGGGCCGCCACCATGGCCACCCACCCGCACCGCGACATCGTCGCCGCCGTCGACATGAACTCGATCCCGTCGCGATCGAGCGTCACGTCCACCAGCGCAAGGTCGACGTCGCCGCCGTCGAGCGCAGCCGCGGCGGCCGCGCAATCGCGTGCCCAGGTGATGCGGTGCCCCTCGCGCACCAGCTTGTGCTCCAGGATGCGCCCGATCATCGGCTCATCCTCGACGACGAGCACGTGCGCGGCGGCGGCAGCAGCGGCACATCCCTCACCGCTCACGCGCCGTCTCCCAGCGCTCGATGAGTCGCGGCATCCCGTGCTCGTCGAGATCGCACACGGCTCCCAGCGGACCGTAGATCCCGTGCAATTCCAGCTCGTCACGAGCCAGCTCCGGCAGGGTGACCTTGGCGGCGACGACGTCGTCGCCCTCCATGCTCACCTCCCAGCCGATCTCCTCCATGGCCCCCGCGCACCACGCCACCAGCTCCAGCCGGTGCCGCAGCCGCGTGGCCACGGCGCTGACCGCGGCGCTCAACGACACCTCCCCCTCCTCGGGCGCGGCCGCCCCGGTGAGTCGCTCCAGCTCGTAGAGGCGGTGCATCCACCGGGGCCACGGTGGCTTCAGCGCCCGTTCCACCTCGGAGGACGGGCTGCTGAAGAGGTGCATGCGCACCGCCACGGCACCGAGGGGGAGATCGCGAGCGCTCATGGGTTGGGATTGGGTGGCACGGTGCCCGGCGCGCCGTTGCTGTTGAGGATCTGCTGCCCCTGGATGGTCATCTCGCCCTGGATCAGGTAGGGCTGCCGGCTGTGCTCACGGATGATGCCCATCACGATCATCATCGACATCACCGTCATCCCCAGCGACACGAGCAGCCACTGGCTGCGCCGCGTGGCGTCGCCCCAGCGCACCTCGCCCGCGCTGTGGGCGCGCACGAACGATGTCACCGAGACCAGCGCGCAGACCATCATCACGATGAGCGCGATCACCTTGTTGGGGATCATGGTGCCGATGGGGTTGAGCAGGCCGCCGTCCCACCAGGGACGATCCTGGTGCGCGGCGACGACGTCGGGGTAGGTCCAGCCGAAACGCGCGGGCACCGCGGCGAGCAGGGTGGCGAGCACCAGCAGCACCAGCATCGCCACCTGGGTTCGTGTCCCGCGCGACCCACTGGCGCGCATGCGTCTCCAGAAGAAGACGGTGCCCAGGATGAAGATGCCGCCCAGCAGGGTGATCTGCACCAGGAAGACGTTGCTGAGGTCGCCGAACATCATGCGGTACCACGCCGGGTAGGCGTGGAGCTGGATCTCCTTGGCGTAGCTGTAGCCCAGCCAGGGCTGGAACATCGTCAGCGTGATCGCCCACACCGCACCCCACGTCCCCACCCAGTCGAAGAAGGCGACGTTGCTGTGCGCGGCGGCGTGCGCGGCACCGGCGCGGTCGGCCTCGGGGAACCACGTCGCCGACATGGCACCGACGCTGCGTTCGGCGGGTGGGTCGTCGACGAAGGTGCGGCGCTCGCGACGCCGCGCCAGCAGGTAGCGCACGCCCGCCACCGCTGCGATGATCGCGCCCGCCCAGGCGATGTTGCCCGCGGTGCGGTGGATGGTCAGCGGCAGGTCGGTGGGGTTGAGGATCTGGTTGAGCTGCGAGGTGTCGCCGCCGTTGGGGGTGAGCATGAACGAGGCGACGACGTCGATGAAGAACTGCTGCCACCAGAAGGCCACCGCCAGCAGGATCACCATGCCGAAGCGCACCTTGCGGTAGGCGCGCAGGCGCTGCCAGTTCGCGTACAGCGTGTAGAGCAGGACGATCTCGGTGAGGAACAGCGAGGCCTCGAAGATGAAGGGCCAGAAGGTGATCCGCGTCAGGGCGATGAAGAAGGTGCCCCACATGCCGAGCAGGATGAAGACCACCCAGAAGATGGCCAGCGCCGAGCCGAAGCCGAAGACGTAGGCCATCGCCTTGAGCACGCCGCCGGCGAAGCGCTCGTGCCGCTCGTCGCCGCGCGCGATGCTGATGCCCTCGCTGACCGCGACGAGGAAGGATCCCCCGGTGATGAAGGTGGCGATCAGCGTGTGCAGCAACGCGACGAAGGCGACGGCGAGCTGGCCGCCGAGCAGCGACGTCGGCACCGGCTGCAGCGGCGCTGTGGCGGCGAGGCTGGCGGCGTTCACAGTGCGGTGCTCACAGGTTGTACAGCCGGTTGGCGCCGAGCACGGTGAGCAGGATGAGCAGCCCGGTGAGGAAGAGTCCGGGCAGCAGCACCTCGGGGCGGCGCAGCGGCGAGCGCTCGTGCGAGCGATCGAGGAAGGGCAGGAGGACCATGCAGGTGGCGGCCAGGCCGATCAGCACCACCACGCCGGCGAAGATCAGGTACGTCTGCGGAGTCAGCACCAGCACCTGGTCGAGCGGCAGGAAGAACCACTCCGGCGTGGGCACGTAGGTGAGCGTCGCCGGGTTGGCCTGCTCGCTGAGCGGTGCACCCACCAGGTAGCCGAAGACGAAGATGATGGTGATGAAGAGCAGGCTGACCGCCGTGTCCTTGAAGAGCTGGGTGGGGAAGAACTCGACGGTGGTGCGCGGCACCGACCACTGCCGCTCGATGCGCCGCGCCGGATAGGGCGGCTCGGCGTTGCGGATGCGCTCGCCCAGCTCGTGCTCCGCGCGCTCGGGGTCGGTGCTCGCGGTCGGGTAGTTCACCCACGAACCGAACTCGCCGTGGCGGCGCAGCAGGTAGAGGTGCGCGCCGATGAAGGTGAACATGAGGAACGGCAGCACCCAGATGTGGATGGCGAAGGTGCGCGTCAGCGACACCTGGCCGACGAAGTCGCTGCTGCCGCGCCAGAGCTGGCGCATGCCGTCGCCGAGGAAGGGGATGTAGTGGGGGATGTTGGTCACCACCACCAGCGTCCAGTAGGCCGCCTGGTCCATGGGCAGCATGGCCCCCGTGATGGCCAGCCCCATGACCAGGAAGAAGAGGATCGCGCCGGTCACCCAGTTGAGCTCGCGCGGCCGTTTGTACGAGGCGCTGAAGAAGGTGCGCAGCATGTGCAGGCCGATCACCAGGATGAGCACGTACGCGCCCCACAGGTGCATGCCACGCACCCACGAGCCGAAGCGGTCGCTGTCCTGCAGGAACTTCAGCGTCGACCAGCCCTCCGCGAACGACGGCGAGTACACCAGCAGCAGGAAGATGCCGGTGAAGAGCTGCAGCAGGATGAGCACCAGCGTCGCGCTGCCCAGCGTGTAGGCCCAGCCTCCCTTCTCGGGGACCGCCTCGTACAGGCCCTTGTGGAGCAGCTCGGTGCTCCCCGTGCGCTCGTCGAACCACCGGTACGCGTTGCGCATGCGCCGCGACATGGGACGGGTGACCAGGCGCAGCACGTCAGATGCTCTCGTTGAACTGGTTCTGGACTTCGAGCACGGTGCGGCCGGTGCCGGGGTCGACGTAGGTGCGATGGATCCACTCGGGCAGCGGCGACGGCGGCGGTCCGCCGATGTTGTTGCCGCGGATGTCGTAGAGCCCGCCGTGGCAGGGGCAGAGGTACTGGCCGAGCGCCGGATCCCAGTGCACGTTGCACTGCATGTGGGTGCAGGTGTTGGAGAAGGCGAGCAGCTCGCCGCTGGTCATCTTCACCACGTAGACGACGCGCTGCACCGGCGGCGTGGCCGGACCTTCGCCGACCGGCATGGCCACCACGAAGGGAGTCGGCAGCCCCACCGGGACGGTGTCGATCTCGCCGACGCGGATCCAGCTGACCTTGCGCTTCTGGAACAGCGGGCTGACCAGGAAACCGATGGCGGGGATCGACAGCATCAGGGTGATGGTCCCCGCGCCCAGGTTGGTCATCCGGGTGAGGAAGCGGCGCCGCGACATCAGCGACATGGCTCAGCCGCCCCCGGTGGTCGCCGTCGGCCACAGCGCCACGGCGACGGTGACCAGCATCGACGAGAACATCAGCAGAGCCACCGTGGTTGCGGCGGCGAGCACCGCGGCCAGGCCGTGATCGCCGCGCCGCCAGATGACGCGCAGGTGGCGCAGCACCAGCCACGCCGCCCAGACGACCAGCACGATCCCGGCGAAGAGAACGGCGGAGATGTACCAGGCCATCTGAAAGTCGGAGTCGCGCAGCAGGGGGACGAGGAAGGCGGTCACGGGTAGATCCCCTGCGGGTTCCACTGCCCGTGCGCGTCCTGCTGGGTCAGCTCGCCGTTGATCACATAGGCGCCGCGCGCCTCCTCCTTCATCACTCCCATGTAGAGCGACAGCGAGACCGCCACCAGGCCGCAGACCACCAGCGCGCGCCGCGCCACCGACGACGTGCTGTAGGGCAGCACCGCGTAGGCGCCGGGCGCGGGCTGGTACACCGGCGCGGGGTGCAGCGGCGCACTGCGTGCCAGCAGGTGTGCAACGGTGACCAGCAGTCCGATGCCGATGCCCGCGTAGCGGATCCAGAAGGTGCCGCCGTTGAGCACTGCGCCGGGCAGCATGCCGACGGTGAACCCGATCACCGCCACGCCGACGCAGACGCGGCTGAAGAGGCCGGCGCGGCGCTCGCGCACCACCTCGCCGGCCAGCGCCAGGTTGGCGCTGACGAAGAGCACGCCGAGCGCCGCGGCCTGGATGACGAACAGGTAGGAGGCGTCGCCGCGCACCAGGTTGTCGAAGTACCCCGGCACCGAGGTGCGCAGCACCTCCATCAGCGCGAAGCCGAGCAGCGGCATGGCGATCGCCGTGGCCAGGCCGATGCGCAGGTTGAGCCGCGCCGCCCAGGACTGGAAGGCGCGCTCGCGCAGGTCGGTCCTGCGCGCCATGCGCAGCACCGCGAAACCGGCGAGGAACAAAGCCGTCCAGGACACGTTGCCGACCAGGCGGTGCAGCAGCAGCGGCACGTACGGCGGGTTGGCCATGCCGCCCAAGATGCCGCTGTGCGCCGGGTCGATGAGGTAGGCGTCGAGCTCGACGATGAGCACCATGAACGCCGTCTGCCAGAACCACACCGCCCACCCCAGCATGGCGTGCCGGCGCGGCGCCATCTTGCCGAAGCTGTTGCGGTACAGGACCAGCAGCGGAAGCAGGATCAGGAACAGCCCGAAGGCGATGGCGAAGAGCAGGAAGAAGCGGTTGAGCAGCACTCCCCAGGTCGCGCCCCAGAGCCCGATGATGGCCGTGACGGCGAACACCGCGAAGGTGGCGCCCAGGCTGAAGACCAGGTAGTACGCGTTGGCGATGGCGCGCGCGTAGCGCATGTGCCACTCGTTGCCGGTGCGCAGGCCGATCGTCTCCATGCCCACCGCCAGGGTGATGGCGCCGAGGCTGAACTCCGCGATGACGATGTGCAGGGTGAACATCACGGCCACCGGGATCTGGTTGCCGATGGCCGGCCAATTCGGGAGGGAGACGTTGAGACCTAGCGGAGCTGGCACTCGCGACGCTCGCTCAGACGGGCTGCTCGTGGGCGGACTTCTTGCCCAGGGCCTCGACGACGCCGGCCGTCACTTCGTTGAGGGGATGCACCGGGCACTCGCCGTTGGACGGCGGCGCCTGCGGCACGGGCGCGGAATCACTGCGGTGCACCGGACACCCGGCGCTCGCGCCGGCATCGACAGCGTCCCCGGGGCCGCGCAGCGCGGCCTGCATCTGCGCGCGTGCCTCGGCGATGCCGGCCTCGACGTGCAGCGCACTCACCTCCCCCGCGTGCACCTGCAGCGCAAGCCGCTCCACCTGCTCGCGCGCCAGGTTGCGCAGGAACCCCGCAGGAATGCGCTCCAGTCGAGACTCCGCCTCAGCCGACCAGGGCAGCCGCCCCGCGGCAGGAGCGGCCGCGCCGCCGGCACCGCCGACGATCGGCGCCCGATGCGGTTCCCCCCGGCCGTCGAGCGCCTCCAGCTCCGGCAGCACGTAGGGCTCGACGATCTCCCGAGTGATCGCCGGCAGCCGCCGCGTGCGCGCCGCCTTCTCGATGATCGCCTTCACCCGCCGCCGCAGATACCCCGCCGGCAGCTCGTGCAGCAGCGTGCGCGCCTCCATGGTCCAGCCCAGCTTGTGCCCGTCGAACCCCACCTCCGCCGCATCGCCTTCGACGGCGGCGTCGGCGAGCAGCAGCGCCGCATCGATCCGCTCGAACGACGACGCAGCCCCCCCGCACACAGGGCACTCCACAGGAGTTTCGCTGCTGGCCGCGTACCCGCACACGCGACACACTGCCCGCGCCTGCACGACAGGCGGCTCCTCCAGCATCGCCTGCTCAGCGCGCTCCAGCGTCGAGGCAACCTCGCCGATGCGCCGCATCACCCGCTGGTAGGGCATCAGCTCGTCCAGCGCCGACTCGACGTCGCCCGACGACACCACGCTATGCCCCCGCTCGGTGCACCAGCGCAGCACCGCCGTCCGCGCGATGCCGCGCGCAGCCACCGGGACCCGCGCCATGCGTGTCTCCGCCTCCGGCGTCCACACCACCGCGGCGTCCGCCCGCACGTCGATGGGCGGCACGTGCGTGCGCGAGCTGACCAGCACATCGCAGTCGACCAGCCGCACCAGCTGGTCGGTGTTGCTGCCCAGGTCCATGGCATCGTCGGAATGCACCCCGATGCGCCCGCACACCAGCAGCCACGGCCTCACATCGCGTACGAACCGTGACACCTGCTCGAAGGCCTTGCCGTCGAGGAGCGTGATGGGCATGTCGACGCCCTGCTCCGCGGCGACCGCGCGCGCCACCTCGAGGTGCGACTCGTAGATCTTGGCCAGCCCGGTGTCGATGATCTCCTCGTGCAGCGCCTCCTGCTCCTTGAAGCGGAAGACCTTGCTCGCCTTCTCACTGAGCACGTCGACGATGGAGTTGAAGACCGCGTAGTGCAGGTAGGGGTCGTAGACGGCCACCGCCTGTACCCGCTTGCCCAGCGCCTTGCCCAGCGACAGCGCGGTCAGCAGGCCCCCGAACGACTGCGGCGAGCCGTCGACGGCGACGACGATGTCGCCCGACATCGCGTCGTCGCCGGTGCGGCGCACCACCAGCGTGTCGGTGCGCAGCCGCCGCACGACGCGGTCGGTGACGCTCCCCAGGCGCGACTCCTTGACCGCGCCCATGCCCAGCGCCCCCATCACCACCAGGTCCCAGTCCCCGCCGCGGACGTCGCGGACCAGCTCCTCCCAGTTCTTGCCGTCGATGGCCCGCGCCTCGAAGGGGACGCCCTTCTCCAGGCAGCGGTAGCGCATCACGTCGGTGTAGGAGTCGCTGATCAGCTGCAGGCCGGTGGTGATCAGCGAGTCGTGGATGCGGCGCTGGCGGAGCAGCTCGGCCTCGTCCTGGTACTCCTCGGGGAGGGTGTACTCCATCTGCTTGAAGCGGTAGTCGTGCATGCGCGCGGCGTACACGTGGCTGCCGGTGCAGCTCGCCCCGAAGGCCTGGGCGAGGGCGACGGCGACCTCGACGCAGGCGTTGGAGTGATCCGAGTTGTCCAGCGGCACGTAGATGCGGGAGTACATCCGGACCTCCGATCGCCCACGGGTCGACACGTCGAAGACGTGCCTAGGAAGCTATCACGAAGGTACCCAGCCTTCCTGGGGCCTTGTCTGACAATCGCGTTGAAGAAAGCAATCGCCTCGCAGGTTAAGTTCAGCCGGCCACGTTTGATTTCCCTAGGAGGCATCTGGTAGCCTGCGGCGCGGTTTGCTCACTCGGCCCGGGGTCGGGTCGCGCTGCGGGGAGGGAGTGCGCGGTGAGCGTGATCCGGCAGAGGGCAGCACTCGTGCAAGGGATATCTATTGGCGGTGCGTGAGCGATTCCTGCGACACGGCTTCGTGGTGATGGCCGCCCTGACGCTGCCGATGCTCGTGCCACATGCGGTGAGCCACCTCCCGTCGCTGCCAGCCCTGGCATCGGCCGGAGATGACGCCTCGCGCAGCGGCGCCACCATCGAGCGCGGCGCTTCGGCCCCGTCGATTCCACAGCGCCCGGCACAGACCATCGTGGTCAACAAGGGCGACACCCTGGCGGCCCTGGCCGCGTCCTTCCATGCCGACGCCGCCGCCATGCGCTGGGCCAACCAGCTGCCCGAGGACAGCGAGCCCGCCACCGGCGCGGCGCTGCTGGTCCCGCCCGGCCCCGGCGCCCTGGTCCAGGTGCGTGCCAACGAGAAGCCGAGCAGCTTCGCCGCCCGCCTGGGGCTCGATCCCCGGATCATCCTGGACTACAACGCGCTGCGCGCCGACACGCCGCAGGCCGCGGGAAGCTGGCTGCAGATCCCCGCGCAGGCGGCCGGCGGCGAGGCCATCGCCTCCGGCTGGGTGGTCCCCAACGCCAACAACCGCCCCGCCGTGCCCGCGGCGGAGTACCAGCACGGCGGCTCCTCCAACTCCGGCTTCCCCTGGGGCCAGTGCACCTACTACGTGTCGACCAAGCGCCATGTGAGCTGGAACGGCGACGCCTGGATGTGGTACCGCAACGCCCGCGGCGCCGGGCGGCCCGAGGGGCACACCCCGGTGGCCGGCGCCATCGTGGTGATGTGGGGCAGCTGGGTGGGCCACGTCGCCTACGTCGAGAAGGTCAACCCCGACGGCAGCTTCGTGATCTCGGAGATGAACGTCCGCGGCCTCGGCGTCTACGACACCCGCACGGTGACCAGCAGCAGCATCGACCTGATCGGCTTCATCTACTGAGGCCGGGGGCTGCCAGCGTGGAGAACCAGGACCAGGGCGGGTTCAACGACCTCCTGGGGGTGACCTGGGACGAGCTCTCTCCCACCCGCGTGGTCGCCCGCCTGGTCATCGACGAGCGCCACCTCCAGCCCTACGGGATCGTCCACGGCGGCGTCTACTGCGCGGTCGCCGAATCGGCGGCCAGCTTCGGCGCCCATCTCAACGGGATGCAGTACGACCCCGAGAACGGGGCCGTCGGGCTGGAGAACCACACCACCTTCCTGCGCGCCGCCGGCGCCGGCACCGAGGTGATCTTCGAGGCCACCCCGCTGCACGCCGGGCGGCGCACCCAGGCCTGGCAGGTGAGCATCCGCGACTCCGCCGGGCGCGACCTGGCCGCATCGCGGGTGCGGCTGATGGTGCTCAGGCCCGACACCGTCTGAGCTCGGCTACGCTGTTCGGCACCGTGGACGCGCACGCCACTCCGCTGCGGCCCAGCTCGACCATCGAGGACTACATGGTCAGCATCTACCGGCTCGCCGTCAGCGGCGGACCGGTGCTGGGCACCCAGCTCGCCGAGCAGCTCGGCGTCTCCCCCGCCGCGGTCACCGAGATGGTCGCCCGGCTGCGCGCCAGCGGGCTGCTCACCGGCTCACGCCGCATCGAGCTCAGCGCCAGCGGGCTGCACCTGGCCCGCACCCTGGTATCGCGGCACCGGCTGGCCGAGCGCCTCCTGGTCGACGTGCTCGGCTTCGGCTGGGAGGACGTCCACGAGGAGGCGCATCGCCTCGAGCACGCCTTCTCGCCGCGGGTGACCGAGCGGCTGGCCGCCTTCCTGGGGCACCCGGAGACGTGTCCGCACGGGCACCCGATCATGGAGGACGGCACCCCCGAGCCGGACCTGGCGCTGCGCCGCCTCAGCGACCTGGGGCAGGGCGAGAGCGGGGTGGTCCGGCGCATCGCCCACGAGGAGCACGACCTGCTCGCCCAGCTCAAGCGGCTGGGCATCGGGCTCGGCACCGAGGTGCGCGTCACCGGCAGCGACGGTCCGGCTCTGGGGCTGGAGGTCGACGGGGCGACCAGCGCGATCGGGCGCGACGCGGCCGTCGAGGTGCTGGTCGAGGTCTAGTTGATCAGGTGCACCGCCGACCCGCCGTAGCTGACGGCGAGGGTCACGGTGTCGCCGGCCTGGCCGTTGACGGTGTACTGCAGTGTCCAGTAGCTGCCCGCGCCGCCGTTGTACGTCGCGGGGATGGGCAGCTCGAAGAGCAGCCAGTGGCTGTTGTAGACGTTGCTGCCGTTGACGACTGTCTGCAGGCTGGCCCTGGTGGTGCTGGGCTGCGAGCCGGGGTACAGGGTGTTGACCAGCATCGACGGCGTCGGCGTGACGTTGCGGCTGACGCCGAGGTCGTAGATGTTCACCGCGGCGCCGGGGTCGGCGGTGAGCACCGCGCCGGTGTCGGGGTTGACCACCGTCAGCGTGTTGGAGCCGCTGACGTCGCCGGGGTCGAAGATGAAGAAGTTCACCGTCTTGGCGCGGTAGTCCTTGGAGAGCTGGAAGACCGGCAGCGAGAACGACCCCCCGCTGCTGACGATGGGCGTGTAGACGGCCATCTCGCCGATGCCGCTGACGTTGCAGGCGGGGTCGTTGCAGCTCTGGTAGCCGCCGCCCGACCTGGGTGTGGACAGCTGCAGCGCGTAGCCCTTGTGCGCGCGCGAGCAGGGCAGGGCACCGACGTCCTCGGTGGGACGCCGCCCCTTGTAGTCGAGCATGTCGACGCGCAGCCGGTAGTTGCCCGGTCCCAGCGTCCCGCCGCTCAGCGACTGCAGCACGTTGATCAGCTTGTAGGTCTTGCCGCCCGCGGTCCACGACGTCGAGCTGGGATTGCCGACGTCGACCCAGCCGTGGTACGCGTAGCTCACCACCGACGCGGGGATGCTCTGCCCGTTGCTGACGTCGGTGTAGCTGCTGTTGTTGGGGTCGGCGTTGATGGGATCGACGACCACCTGCGACAGCGGCACGTCCTGGGTGTGGTCGAAGACGTCGACCACCTTGAAGATGGTGTACTCCAGCGCCGAGTACTGCGACGTCGAGCCGTTGCCGGAGAAGCTGCCGTCCTGCTCGTGCAGGGTGTAGTTGCTCGACGTTCCGTAATTGGGGTTGGGGTTGTAGCCACCGTCGGGCGCGAACGCCGGGTTGTAGACACGCACCGACGCCTGCGCGACGGTGCTCGGCACCGTGATCGCGTAGTTGTAGCCGCCGCGTGAGGGCAGCGGGTTGTACGGTGCCGGCATGCTCGACACGTCGGTCCCCGCCGACGCGCTCAGCGAGTGCGAGTCGGTGGAGCTGCCGTATCCCGCGGTGTTCTCGGTGACATCGCAGCCGTTCGAGGAGTTGAAGGTCTGCTGCGTGGTGGTGGGGGTGAAGGCGTCGCCCTCCTGGCGGTCGTTGCCGTAGCCCTCGTGGCGCAGGATGTAGTAGTTGTTGGCGCTGCCCAGGGCGTCGACGCTGCTGCCCAGCTGCGCGCCGGGCTGGCCGAGCGCGATCGGCGGCAGGTAGAAGGCGGTGGCGCTGGCCACGACCTGGTGATCGCCGAAGCCGAGCATGCGCAGGAAGCTGGTCTGCGCCCACGAGGTCACCGACACGGTGAGCTTGTTGGAGTCGCACGGCGAGGCGACGCTGCCGCAGCCGGCGGGATAGCGCGCCAGCGACACCGCGACGCTGTGCCCGTTGCGGGTGCCGCCGTCGGCGAAGCCGTTGCGCGCCGACGCGGACCTGGCGGCGCCGTCGGCACTGCTGCCCCAACCGTTGGGCATGTAGGGCACGCCGGCGAGCGCACCGGCGGCGGCGGCGCGCTCCGCCTGGTTGTCGGTGAGATAGCTGATGCCGGCGTCGACGGCGAGGCCGGCGACGGCGAACAGCACGGTGGCAAGCAGTGCGAAGACCACCATGACCTGTCCTGCCTGGCCGCGCCAAGCGCGGCGACGTCGTGCGTGCATCTCAGCCTCCCGAGGCGTTGGGCGCCAGGCACATGGCGGCGTATTCGGACGTCTGCATGTTGAAGAAGCTCATCGGTGCCGACGCCTTGAAGGTGTAGGCGAGTCGCACCGCGATCAGCGACTCGCTGGGATGGTTCTGCCTGCGCAGGTCGAGCGTGTACTGGGTGGCGCCGGCCGGTTGGGTGAGCACCCACTTGCCCTGCGCGTTGGGCTTGTACACGTCCACCGGGTCGCCGGACTGAAGGCGCCCGTCGAGACCGCTGAGCGTGGTCGGGCACGCCTGCGTCGACGTGCTGCAGGTGCCACCGGCGATCGCGCAGGGCGAGTAGATGTCGATCTCGTCGACGCTGAGCACGTTGCTCAGGTTGCGGGCGATGGTGACCACGCTGGTGACCATCGCGTTGTCGACGATGCAGGGGTCGGTGCCGCTGCCCATGCAGGTGCCGGGGTAGGCGGCCTGGCCGGTGTGGAACTGGTTGCTGCCCATCTCGGCGCCGAGCCGGGCGCCGGCGCGCACCGCCTGCCCGGCGACCTGCCGGTCGGCGATGAATCCGGCCGCGGTGTAGACGCCGAACATGAGCAGCAGCACGACGGGGAGCACCAGCAGCAGCTCGACGGTGGACTGGCCGCGCGCCGATGTCCTGCGCACATCCGGACGGGACATCACGTCTGCGGCTCCAGGCGGAACGTCTTGGTGGCCGTCAGCGACAGCGTCGCCGCGATCCCGGTGAAGTACCGGTAGGTGTAGAGGATCTTCAGGCCGACAAACGAGCTGGTCCCGTTGGCGACGTTGCGCGCCGACGGCGGCCAGGGCGGGCACTGCGACGCGTCCTGCGCCGCGGGACAGGTGCCGTTGATCACCGTCACCGCCGGCGTGCTGCCGCCACCGGTGTAGGAGTAGCGGTCGACGCACTGGCCGCCGTTGGGTCCGCCGGCGCAGCCGGTCTGGATCTTCGGCGAGCCGTCGGGGTTGGTCTGGAAGCCGCCCGCGGGGTTGTCGGCCAGCTGCATCACGTCGATCTCGGTGACGGTGACCAGCGAGGTCGCCCCCAGGCCGGCGCCGGCCATGCGCTGCACGGCGGTGATGTCGGCGAGCGAGTCGCGCCCGGCCGCGGCCAGGGTGTTGCTGCCCACCGTCGCCGCCTGGTCCACGGTGTTGATCGAGTAGAGCAGGAGCCCGCCATCGACCATGGCGAACACCGCGAGCACGAAGATCGGCGCCACCAGGGCGAACTCGACCAGGCTCTGGCCGCGGCGTTGGCTGCGACGGCGGCGGGCACGGGCGTGCTCGCACAGGGGGGAAACGTCGGGGGGTGCCGGGTGGGGGGAGTTGCCATGGCGGCCCGGGGGGGCCGCATGCATGGCGCCATCATGGGCGCCGACCAGTGGTGATCCCCTGACGGGGCCGTCACGTGTCCCTGGGGGTGGGCTTAGCCCGCGAACCTGTACCCGATGCCCGGGACGCTGTGGATGTAGGTCGGCTTCTCCGCCTCGGGCTCGATCTTGCGCCGCAGCCGGTAGACGTGGGCGTCCACGGTGCGGGTCTCGATCTCCACCTCGTAGCCCCAGACCCGGCGGAGCAGCTCGCCGCGGCTCATCACCTGGCCGGGACGGGAGGCCAGAAGGGCCAGCAGGTTGAACTCGGTGAGGGTGAGCAGGACCTCCTCGCCGTCGCGGAAGACCTGGCGGCGGCCCAGGTCGATGATCAGGCCGGGGAACTCGAAGCGGTCGCGGGGGGCCTCCTGGGCGCTGATCTCGCTGCGGCGCAGGTGGGCGCCGATGCGAGCCATCAGCTCGCGCACCTCGAAGGGCTTGGTCACATAGTCGTCGGCGCCGAGCTCCAGGCCGACCACCACGTCGATGGTGTCCGACTTGGCGGTGAGCATGATGATCGGCACCCGCGACCCCTCGGATCGGAGCCGGCGGCAGACGTCCAAACCGCTCATTCCGGGCAGGTTGACGTCGAGGATGATCAGGTCGGGGTTCCCCTCGCGGGCCATGGTCAGGCCGTCGCTGCCGGTGGTGGCCTCGATCAGGGTGTGGTTCTGGGCCTGGCAGGCGAGCCGGACGACCTCCCTGGATGGCTGGTCGTCCTCGACGATGAGGATGGTCTTGCCCGCACCTGTCATCTGCTGGCCGCCTCCAAGTAGCCGGTGATCTGCCGCACGAACTTCGAGACCTCGATCGGTTTGGTGATGTATCCCGCGCAGCCGGCCGCCAGGGCCTCCTGCTCGTCGCCCTTCATGGCGTGGGCACTGAGCGCGACCACGGGGATGGCCGCGGTCTTGGGGTCGCTCTTGAGCATCCTAGTCAGAGTCAGGCCGTCCATGCCGGGGAGGCGCACGTCCATGAGCACAAGATCGTAGAGATTGGTGCGGACCTTCTGCAGGCCCTCCTGCCCGTCCTCGGCGATGTCGACGTGGAATCCGTTGCCGTTGAGGACCATCATGGTCAATTCTCGATTGCTCGGATTGTCCTCGATGAGCAGGATGCGGTTGTGGGCGTGGCCGTTGCTGCGGTCGATGCCCCCCAGCGGCACCCGGAAGGTGAACACCGAGCCCTGCCCGGGCGCGCTCTCGACCACGATGCTGCCGCCGTGGAGCTGGACGATGCGGCGGGTCAGCGACAGGCCGAGGCCGGTGCCCTGCGCCTGCCGGGTGGTCGGGTTGTCGATCTGGTAGAACTCGCTGAACACCGCCTCCTGGTGTTCGGGGGCGATGCCGATGCCGGTGTCGCCGACCTCGACCACCAGGTCGTCGCCGACGTGGCGGGAGCGCACCCAGATGCGTCCCCCCGCGGGGGTGAACTTGATGGCGTTGCTCAGCAGGTTGTACATGACCTGCTTGAATTTGCTCTTGTCGGCACGAACTTCGAGGTCCTCGGGGAGGATGTCCTCGGACAGCTCCAGCTCGCGACGTTCGCTCAGCGAGCGGATGACGTTGTGCACCTCGCGGAACGCGGTGGCGACGCGGAAGGAGTCGTAGGAGAGCTCCATGCGTCCCGCCTCGATCTTGCTCAGGTCGAGGACGTCGTTGACGAGTTCCAGCAGATGTCGGCCAGAAGTGTGGATGCTCTCCAGGCACTCCTGGCGCTGCTGCGGAGTCAGCTCGCCGGCGAGATTGTCTTTGAGGATCTCGCTGAAACCGAGGATGGCGTTGAGCGGGGTGCGCAGCTCGTGGCTCATGTTGGCGAGGAACTCGCTCTTCAAACGCGAGATCTCGCGGATCTGCGCGTTGGCGACTTCCAGCTCTCGCTTCTGCGATGCGATCTCGGCGAGCTGTCCCTTCTGGGCCTCGTAGAGTCGCGCGTTGTCGATGCTGATCGCCGCCTGGTTGGCGATGATCTGCACCAGCGCCTGCTCGATGTTGGTGAACGGCTGCACCTGGCGCCGCGCCACGGTCAGCGCGCCCACCAGGTGTCGCGGCGACTCCAGCGGCATCACCAGGCAGGAGCGCGGTGCGTAGGCCAGGTCCAGCGACTTGAAACGCTGGTCCTTGGTGGCGTCGGCGACGGACACCACCTTGCGCTTCTGGGCGGCCCAGCCGACGATACCCTCGCCGAGGTTGAACCTGGCCACCCGCTCGACGTTCTCGGTGAACGGAAAGGTTGCGATGGCGGTCAGCGACGAACCACCCGGGTCGGTGAGAAAGACCGTTGCTGCGTCACAAGCCACCAAGTCGGAGGTGGCCTTGAGCATGAAGTCGATGGTCTCCTTCAGCTCGAGCGACGAGGTGAACAGGTTCCCAACCTGCCGAAGGAGATCGACGATGACCTTGTCGTCCATCCCGTGCCGGAGTATACGCGAAGCTTTTCGAGAATCAGACATGTGGCGCGACGGGGGCGTTACTTGTTTGTCAGGATCGTTCCGGTCCGGCCCGACCCGGGGGCGCCACGGCGGGCAGGGGTGGGAAGACCCCGGGGTAGCCAAGGTGCACCAGCGCTTCGAAGGCCTGGTCGCTGACCACCAGGATCTCGGCGAGCAGCGCCTCCAGCTCCTCGGCGGAGATTGCAGCGGTGGGCAAGCGTCCCAGCAGGACCACGTCGTCGTCGCCGTCGAGGGCGAAGTGGAGGCGGCGGGTGGCGAGGTTCTTGCGCAGCAGCAGGCGGTGCAGCGCCGCCGGATCGCCGTGCGGCGGCCTTGGTCCGCGCAGCAGAAAGGAGATGGCGACGGTTGTGCGCGTGCCCACGTCGAGTTGGACGGGGACCTTCCAGCGCACCGTTCCCGGCAGCGCCAGCGACCAGCGGTGCCCGTCGAGGCGGCGGGCCGCGACATCGGGGTGAGACGCGAGAACGCGTTCCACCGTCGCGACCGCCGCCTCGCGCGGGGTCACCGTTGGGCTCCTAGCCCTTCTTGGCCTTGAGCGCCTCGATGAGCTGGGGCAGGATCTTGAGCACGTCGCCGACGACGCCGAGGTCGGCGAGCTTGAAGATGGGCGCCTCGGCGTCCTTGTTGATGGCGACGATGTTCTTGGCGCCCTTCATGCCCACGGTGTGCTGCATGGCGCCGCTGATGCCGCAGGCGATGTAGACGGTCGGCTTGACCGTCTTGCCGGTCTGCCCGACCTGCATGGCGTAGGGCACCCAGCCGGCGTCGACGACGGCGCGGCTGGCACCCACGGCACCGCCGACGAGTTGCGCCACCTGCTGCAGCAGGTCGAAGTTCGACGGGTCCTGCAGGCCGCGTCCGCCGGAGATGACGATGGGCGCGTCCTCCAGCGTCGGTCCCTCCGACTTGGCGACGACGCGCTCCTTGACGCGCGCCTTGCGGTGCTGGTCGGAGACCGGCGTGGTGATGGGCACCACGGTGGGCGCGGCGCCGCCACCGGGCTCGGCGGCGAACGACTTGGCGCGGATCACGGCGATGCCGGTCTTGCCACCCTCGAACTTGGTGTCCACCACCTGGGTGGCACCGAAGATCGCGGTCTGCACGCTGATGTCACCGTTGGCAGAAACGTCGAGCCCGTTGGCGATGATCGGCGCGTCCAGCTTGACCGCCAGGCGCCCGGCGATGTCGCGGCCGGTGTAGGTGGCGCCGATGAGGATGACGTCGGGGCTCTGCTGCGCCGCCAGCTCGGCGATGGCATCGGCGGCGGGGCCACCGAGCAGCACCTCGTTGTAGGCGGGATCGCTGGCGGCGTACACGGTGGTCGCGCCGTATTCGCCAAGTGTGGCGGTTACCTTGTCGGCCTCGGGCGAGAACACCAGGGCCTCGACGGTGCCGCCCATCGAGCGCGCCTTGGTGAGCAGCTCGAGTCCGACGGGGACGACGTTGCCCTCGAGAACCTCGGTGAGGACCCAGATCTTTCCTGCCATGGCTCAGATCACCTTCAGCGAGGCGAGGTAGTCGACGATGCGCTGGGCGCCGGTGCCGTCGTCCTCGACGACCTCGCCCGCCTTGCGCTCCTCGGCGGGCTGGATGTTGGTGATGGTCTGCCCCGGGGCGACGTCGCCGATGCCCAGGTCGGCCACGGTGAGGCGGTCGACCGGCTTCGACTTGGCGGCCATGATGCCCTTGAGCGACGGGTAGCGGGGCTCGTTGACCCCCGCCGTGACGGTGAGCACCGCGGGCAGGTCGGCCTCGACCACGTCGTAGCCGGCCTCGGTCTGGCGGTTGACCTTGAGGGTGCCGCCGTCCGCCTCGATGTGCTTGGCGAAGGTGACCGCGGGGACGCCGAGCAGCTCGGCGATCATCTGCGGCACGGTGCCGGTGTAGCCGTCGGTCGACTCGGTGGCGGCGATGACCAGGTCGAAGGGCTCGCGCTTGATGGCGGCGGCGAGGACCTTGGCGGTGGTCAGCGCGTCCGAGCCGGCCAGCGAGGGGTCGCTGATCAGCACGCCCTTGGCGGCGCCCATGGCCAGTGCCTTGCGGATGGCGTCCAGGGCCTTGTCCGGGCCCATCGAGACCACGGTGACCTGGCCACCGCTGGCGTCGGCGAGCTGGAGGCCCGCCTCGATGCCGTACTCGTCACCGGGGTCGAGAACGACCTCGACGCCCTCCCGGCGCAGGGTTTTGGTGGCCGGGTCGAGCTGGCCCGCCGAGTTGGGATCGGGGACCTGCTTGACACACACGACGACGTTCATGCGTACTCCTGTTGATGTCCACACGGCGGCCCGGCGGGGCGCCGGCCTCGCTCGGCACCGGGCATCGGCACGGTCCGGAATGTGAAGCCTGAGCGGGCGAGACAACTCTACCGAGTCGGTTCCCCGGCGTGATGCAGGCGCAGCACAGCGCTCGCCGCGCCGTCGACGCTAGGGCTTGGGCAGGGCCGGCGGGCCGCTCGCCCCCGGCGGCAGGGGTGGCAGGAAGAGACCGGGGTCCACAGGAACCTGGTCCACGCGCGCCTCGAAGTGCAGGTGGGGGCCGGTCGAGTTGCCGGTCGACCCCAGCAGGCCGATCGGCTGGCCCTGCTTGACCGTGTCGCCCACCTTCACGCCCATCATCGCGAGGTGGCCGTAGAGGGTGAGGGTGTGGCCGTCGTGGGCCAGGATGATGTGGTTGCCGTAGCCCACGTCGGAGGCGGTGGCGGCCACCACCACGCCGTCGCCGGCGGCGAGCACGGGGGTGTTCATCGGCGCGGCCAGGTCGATCCCGGTGTGGAAGTGCGGGAAGGCGCCGAAGGGGGGCTCGAAGTCGTAGGGCGAGGGCCCGAAGAGCTGGCTGATCTCCGATCCCGGCACCGGCCAGACGAAGCGCACCGCGGCGGGGTGGCTGGGGTCGACGGCGGCACCGGGGGGCAGGCCCAGCAGGTGGTGCTGCAGGTAGTAGTTGGCCTCGTCCCAGGCCGCCTGCTCCGCCTGGAGGATGAGCTGGTCGAGCTGCTGGATGCGGATGGCGGCGATCTGCTGGGCGAGGGCGACGTCCTGCTTGTCCACCCGGGCGATGTCCTGCTGGGCGGCGGTGGCCTGGGCGCCGAGCTGGTCGATCAGCGACTGCTCCTGGTCGACCTGCTTCTGCAGGTCGTCGCGCTGCTGGGCGAGGGCGACGGCGGCGGCCTTGGCGGTGTCGGCGTCGGCCTTGGCGGCCTTCTCGGCGGCGTCGGCGGCGGCCACGTCCTGCTGGATCTTGGCGACCAGCTGGGTGCCGAAGCTGTCCAGGTGGGCGAGGATGGCGCTGCGGTCGAGCAGGGCCGAGAAGTCCTTGGCGGAGAGGATGTAGGCCATGAAGCCGTCGCGGTTCATGTAGCTCTGCTTGAGGAACTGGACCAGCAGGGCGCGGTCCTTGACCTCCTGGCGGCGCGCCTCGTCGACGCGGGCCTGCTCGGCCTGCTGGCGGGCGCTGGCCTCGCTGAAGCGCTGCTCGGCCTCGGCCAGCTTGTGCAGGGTCTGGTCGATCACGGTGCGGTTGCTGCTGATCAGCGCCGAGAGGTTGGACTGCTGGTCGTGGGCGGCCGCGACCTGCCCGGCCAGCGCCTGCTTGGCGGCGTCGACGGCCGCGCGCTGCTGCAGCGCGTGCTGGAGCTGCTGCCCGAGGGGGTCGGGCGGCGGCGTCACGGGGGTCGGGGCCGGGCTGGCAGAGGGTGGGGCGGTCCTGGCCATGACCATGGCCGGGGCGGCCACGGCGACCAGTGCCAGCGCGACGACGGCAGGAAGAAGGAGACGGCGGCGCACGAGGGCCACCGTAGGCGGGACGGCGGGCTGCGGACGGCCGCTTGGGCAACCCATGCCGGGCCTGTCGCAGGGCGCGATCCGGGTGTCATGCGCCCGTCACCGGGTTCGGGCGCAGGCCCGACCGCTAGAGTCGGGCGATGCCCAAGCAGTACAGCCAGCCAGAGCAGGTCATCGACCCCGCCAAGAAGTACCAGGCGACCATCGCCACCGACAAGGGCGAGATCGTCCTGAGCCTCGATCCGAGCAAGGCCCCCAGGTCGGTCAACAACTTCGTCTTCCTCGCCCGCGACGGCTTCTACGACGGGCTCAGCTTCCATCGCGTCGTGCCCGACTTCGTCATCCAGGGCGGCTGCCCCGAGGGGTCGGGCCGCGGTGGACCCGGCTACCGCTTCGAGGACGAGCCCGTGCAGGGTGAGTACACCGCCGGTGCCGTGGCCATGGCCAACGCGGGGCCCAACACCAACGGCTCGCAGTTCTTCATCTGCACGGTCGACGACCGGCACAAGCTGGCCAAGAGCTACAACCTCTTCGGTCAGGTGGTGAAGGGCATGGAGGTGGTCGAGCAGATCCAGCCGGGCGACCGCATGAAGTCGGTGACGATCACCGAGTCGTAGGCCCGGGTTTGGGGGCACCTCGCGCGGCGGGCGCGCGTATCATCCGGTGGCCATGTCCGAGCTGCGCCTGCTGACCGTCCACGCCCACGCCGACGACGAGACCATCACCATGGGCGGCACCCTCGCGCAGTGCGACGATCGCCTGATCCGGACGGCGCTGGTGTGCTGCACCGACGGCCAGCTCGCCACCATCTACGCGCCCGACATGCCCGAGGCGGAGACGCGGCCGCGCCTCGGCGAGATCCGCCGCGAGGAGCTGCGCGCCGCCTGCACCATCCTCGGCGTCGACCAGCTCGACTTCCTCGGCTACCACGACTCCGGCATGGCCGGCGCCGAGTCGAACAACGACCCGGTCGCCTTCTGGAAGGCCGACCTCGACGAGGTCGCCGGGCGCATCGTCGAGCGCATCCGCGCGTTCCGGCCACATGTTGTTGTCACCTATGACGCAATCGGCAGCTACATGCACCCGGATCACATCCAGGCGCACCGCGCCACGCTGCTCGCCGTCGAGGCCGCGTACCAGCCGAAGATCTATCCCGACGCGGGCGAACCCTGGCGCGTGTCGAAGCTGTACTACACCGCGTTTCCGCTGCGGGCCGCGCGTCGTGCCGTCGAATTCGCCGCCCAGTTCGGGCAGCCGTCTCCCTTCGGCGACACCGCGCCCGAGGACCTGGAGTTCGTGACTCGCGACGAGCTGGTCAGCACCACGGTGTCGTGCGCGCCGCAGATGAGCCGCAAGCTGGCCGCGCTGCGCGCCCATCGCAGCCAGATCACCGAGGACTTCCCCTACCTCGCCGTCCCCGAGGAGATGGCCCGCGAGCACTTCTCCGACGAGTACTTCCAGCTCGCCATCTCGCGAGTCCCCGTGCAGACGCCCGAGACCGACCTGTTCGCCGGCATCGGCGACTAGCTCCGGCGGGGGCGGCGGCGATGCCCGAGGGTGAGCGCCCGGCTGCGGGTGCTCAGGGTGCTCCCGAGGACCCGCAGCTCTTCCGGCTCAAGGCGGGCGCAGTGGCCGGCTCGCTGTCGGCGCGTCGCACGGTGTGGACGGTGCTCAGCGGGTTGCTGGTCGCCGCTGCGGGCGTGATCCTCATCGCCGGCGCGCTGCTGCCGTGGATCTCGATCGCCGGACAGTCCGTGGCCGCGGTGCGCGAGGGCGGACCCGACGGCGCCGCCGCCACCATCGTGGTGCTGGTGGGCATCGTCTGCATCGTGCTCGGCGTCGTGGCCGCCGTGGGGCGCCGCGGTGCCCCGCGGTTCCTGCACTGGCTCACCCTGCTGCTCGCGCCGATCGCGTTCGCCCTAGTCCAGTACCGCTCGGACATCCTGGGCAAGCTCGTCTTCCTCCACAACGCCGACATCCACACCGAGGGCGCCGCCGTGGTCGGGCCCGGTATCACCGTCGTGTACGCGGGCATCGCGCTCGCGCTGGCCGCCCCGCTGCTCTCCCTCCGCCAGGCCCTGCGCGCCTTGCGGACGTAGCCGGGCAGCGCAGGCAAGTCGGCTTGCTTAAGGGCCGGCGCAGCCTGGAGGTCAGACGCGCTCGACGACCATGGCGATGCCCTGGCCGCCGCCGATGCACATGCCGGCGAGGCCGAGCTCGACGTCGCGCTTCTGCATCTCGTGCAGCAGCGTGACCAGGATGCGGGTGCCGCTGGCGCCGATGGGGTGGCCGATGGCGATGGCGCCGCCGTTGACGTTGAGGCGGTCCTGGGGCACGGCGAGCTCGCGGCCGACGGCGACCGACTGGGCGGCGAAGGCCTCGTTGAGCTCGAAGAGGCCGATGTCCTTGACCTCGACCCCGGCCTTGCCGAGGGCGGAGCGGGAGGCGGGGACGGGGCCCATGCCCATGATGCGGGGCTCGACGCCGGCGCTGGCGTAGCTGCGGATGCGGGCGAGCGGGGTGCGGCCCTCGGCCTTGGCGCGCGAGGCGCTCATCACCACCACGGCGGCGCCGCCGTCATTGATGCCGCTGGCGTTGCCGGCGGTGACGCTGCCGTCCTTGTTGAAGGCGGCGCGGAGGCGGGCGAGGGTCTCGGCGGTGGTGTCGGGGCGGGGATGCTCGTCGGTGTCGATGAGCACCGTCTCCTTCTTGCGCTGCACCGGGACGGGGACGATCTCGTCCTTGAAGCGCCCCGAGGCGAGGGCGGCGCCGGCCTTGCGCTGCGACTCGGCGGCGAAGGCGTCCTGGTCTTCGCGGGAGACCTCGTACTCGGCGGCGACGTTCTCGGCGGTGACGCCCATGTGGCAGTCGTCGAAGGCGCACCAGAGGCCGTCGCGGATCATCACGTCGACCAGCTCGCCGTGCCCGAGGCGGTAGCCGTAGCGGGCGTTCTCGATCAGGTAGGGAGCGCGGGTCATGTTCTCCATGCCGCCGGCCACCAGCAGCGTGGCGTCGCCGGCACGGATGGCCTGGGCGGCCAGGGCCACCGTCTTGAGGCCGCTGCCGCAGACCTTGTTGACGGTCATGGTGGGGATGCTGGTGTTGAGCCCGGCGCCGAGCGAGGCCTGGCGGGCGGGGTTCTGGCCGAGGCCGGCCTGGAGGACGTTGCCCATCAGCACCTCCTCCACCTCGGCGGCGTCGACGCCGGCGCGGCGGATGGCCTCCTCGACGGCGATGGCGCCCAGGCGCGGAGCGGGGACGTCGGCGAAGGCGCCGCCCATGGTGCCCACGGGGGTGCGGACGGCGCTGACGATGACGGCCTCTTCCATTGCTCACAACCTCGACGTGATTGGTTTTTCCGAGGCGAAACGATAGCGCCGCGAGTGAGGCGCGCGCCTCCTGCAAGGCGCCTTCGGCGGCGAGGCCGGCGCTTGCGCGCACGGCATCGCAGCGCCTCGGCGGGGGATTGTTGCGCGGGGATTGTTGCGGGGACCCCCTACGAAGCCAGGGCGGCGGGCTCCTCGTCCGGCGTCTCGCTGGCGGCGAGGCAGGTGGCGATGATCGCCTGCATCACCGCCTCCGACCCGGCGGCGCCGAGGTGGGGGGCGCGGGCGGCGACGCGGCGAGCGACCTTGGCTTCGCGCTCGTGGTCGCGGGCGCCGGGGCGGGCCTTGTGCTGCTGGGTGGCGGCGACCAGGGTGGCGCGACGGTCGAGGAGGCGGGCGAGGGCGGCGTCGACGGCGTCGATGGCGTCGCGGCACTCGCCGAGGGAGCCCAGCCCGGCGCCGCGCACCGAGGCGGAGAGGAACTCCACCGCGTCGACGATGGCGCGGAGCTGCTCGGGGCTGATCGCCTGGGCGGCGTCGCTCCAGGAGGCGGTGGGCTCGGGGTGGCACTCGACGATCAGGCCGTCGGCGCCGGCGGCGATCGCGGCCATGGCCAGCGGGGCGACCCAGGCGCGCTGCCCGGCGGCGTGCGAGGGGTCGACGATCACCGGCAGGCCAGTGCGCTCGCGGAGCACAGGGATGGCGGCGACGTCCAGGGTGTTGCGGGTGGCCGTCTCGAAGGTGCGGATGCCGCGCTCGCAGAGGATGAGCTGGTCGTTGCCGCCGTCGAGGACGTACTCGGCAGCACCCAGCCACTCGTCGTAGGTGGCGCTCAGCCCGCGCTTGAGGATGACGGGATGGCGCAGGCGCCCCACGGCACGGAGCAGCGGCGTGTTCTGCATCGAGCGGGCCCCGATGAGGAAGGCGTCGCAGTGGGCGGCGAGCTGCTCGACGTCCTCGACCTGGAGCGGCTCGCTGATCACCGGCAGGCCGGTGGCGGCGCGGGCGGCGTCGAGCAGCGGGTAGCCCTCGGCGCCGAGACCCTGGAAGCTGCCGGGGCGGGTGCGGGGCTTGTGCACGCAGCCGCGCAGAGCCGAGGCGCCGGCGGCCGCGATGGCTCCGACCTGTTCGAGGTAGCCCGGTTCGACCGCGCAGGGACCGGCGATGACCGGCACCGCCGAGCCACCGAAGCGCACGTCGCCGATGGCGACGGTGTGCTGGGGGTGCGGCCTGGCGGCGACGGGAAGGAGTGGCGCGGCGGTCATTCGGGGTCTCCCTGCGGTGTTCTGGTGCGGCGAGGGCTGGTGCCGGACCGAGGGAGAGTCCTGTGCGCTCCACGGGCCGGCGTTGACCTGCCAGCCCTGGGGCGGAGCGCTACCGCTTACGCGTGCGTATGCTCCGCCAGCCCGGGGGCTGGCGAGGTAAACACGAAGCGGGCGTGATAGCGCCGGGACATTACGGGCGGGATCGTAGCAGAGGCTGGGAGGCGCGTCCAGAGGCAGAAGGTCGCCAGAGGCGCGCTGCCGAAGCAAAACGTCTGGCAATTCTTCGAGCGGCGCGGGAAGACTGCGACAGAATGTCGGCGGATTGCGGGCGCGCCGCTGGATGCGTGGGTCGCGCAGGGCAGAAACGTCTGCGCGTGGTGAAGAACAAGAGGGGAAATGGCGCTTCAGAACGCCGTGCGGTAGCGCTCCGCGAAGGACTCCGCATCGAAGCGGTGCGACTGCGTCCCCTGCTGCTCCACGACGTACGTGGCGCTCAATGCCGCCACCCTCCCCGCCTCCTCCAGCGGCAGCCCCCGCCGCAGCCCCACGAGGAGCCCGCCGACGTAGGCATCCCCCGCCCCGGTGGGATCCAGCACCGCGGCTGCCGGCGCCACCGGGATCCGCACCACCCCGTCCGGGGCGTGCAGCTCGCTCCCCTCGTCGCCGCGCGTCACCGCCACCAGAGCCCCGCGCCGCCGCAGGTCCTCCGCCGACATCCCGGTGCGCGACCGGATCAGCTCCAGCTCGTAGTCGTTGCCGACGACCATCCACGCGCTCTCCAGCCCCGCCCGCAGCGTCGCCTCCGGCAGCGAGGGAATCTGCTGCGCCGGCACGAACACCAGACGCGCGCCCATCTCGCGCGCCTGCGCGATGTGCAGCGCCATCCCGTCCGGCGCGTCGGGCGCGACCACCACGGTGTCGACGACATCCGCATGCACACGCAGGTCGACGTCGCCGCCGCGCGCCATCGCGCCCGGATAGAAGGCGGTGATCTGGTTGTCGTCGAGGTCGGTGGTGATGAACGCCGACGCGGTGGGAATGTCGTTGCAGCGCAACGCCGCCTCGGTGTCGACACCAGCGTCGCGAAGCGCGGAGTCGTAGTCGCCGAAGTCGCTGCCCACCGCGGCGCAGAGCAGCGGATGCTCACCGTGCAGGGCCATGGTGTACGCGATGTTCGCCGCGGTGCCACCGCGGCGCTTCTCCAACCGGTCGACCAGGAAGGAGACGTTGATGAGGTGGGTCTTGTCGGGAAGGATGTGCTCCCCGAAGTGTCCCTGGAACACCATGATGGTGTCGAAGGCGACCGAGCCGGTGACGGCGACCTGCTTCACAGGGCCGAGAGCATACAGGCGCCGATCAGCGTGGCGTGGAGTCGCGCACCTCGCCACTCGACACCAGCGGCGGGATGGGCGCGCCACCTGCGCCGCGCAGCGCCCAGCGGTCCTCGATGCGCGCGAACTTCCACACCGCGATGGCGCCGATCCAGGTCACCACGAAGAGCCCGACGATCAGAAAGCCGATGCGGTTGAGGTCGAACGAGGCGACGAAACCCCAGAAGCCGCCGTGCAGGTCGAGACGGTCGGCGAGGATCGACAGCACCTCGACGGTGCCCACGATGAGCGCCACCGCGACGCTGAGCCCGGTGACGGTGATGTTGTAGTAGACCTTGCGCAGCGGCTTGGCGAACGCCCAGCCGTAGGCGAAGCTCATGAAGGCGCCATCGAGCGTGTCGAGCAGCGACATGCCCGCGGCGAAGATCACCGGCAGGCAGAGCACCGCGTAGAACGGCAGCCCGGTGCTCGCCGCGCCCGCTGCCAGCGCCAGCAGCGCGATCTCACTCGCCGTGTCGAAGCCGAGGCCGAAGAGAAATCCCAGCGGGTACATCTGCCAGCTCGACTTGATGGCGCGCGAGAGCGGTCCGAAGAAGCGGTTCATCAGTCCGCGGGAGTTGAGCTGTCGCTCCAGCTCGGCGTCGTCGTAGCGGCCGCGGCGCATCTCGCGGAAGACGCGCAGGATGCCGAGCAGGATCACCAGGTTGAGCGCGCCGATGAGGAACAGGAAGCCGCTCGACACCGCGGTGCCGATCAGCCCGCCGACGCTGTGCAGCGCCGAGCCGCTCGAGCTCACCTGGCCGACGATCGACTTGGCAACGAAGGAGAGCGCAACGGCGAGCCCCAGCACCACCGTCGAGTGTCCCAGCGAGAAGAAGAAGCCCACGCCGAGCGGGCGCTTGCCGTCGGCCATGAACTTGCGGGTGGTGTTGTCGATCGCCGAGATGTGGTCGGCGTCGAAGGCGTGGCGCAGACCGAATGTGTAGGCGAGCACCCCGACGCCGAGCCCGAGCGCATTGGGGTAGCGCGGCGCCACGAAGAGGATCAGCGTGCCCCAGCCGATGACGTGCAGGGCGATCACGGCCGCGGCCAGGCCCGCGGCGCGGCGCCATTCGGCGGGGGTGAGGACGCGTCGGACGGCGCCCAGGCGGGCGCCGGCGGCTGCCATGGGAGAGGGCATCCTCCGGGAGGGTGAGGGCTGGCGAAGCGGGTCGGGTGCCGCCCGGCATGCTACGCCAGTTGCGACCGAGTTGCAAAAGCGAGCCTGATGCAGCGTTTGGCGCAGAAGCCGCGTGCTCCGCCCTTCGGCGGACCGTGCGACGATCTTTCCCATGGCCCTTCCCCGCCTCCACTCCCCCGCCTCGCCGACCTCGCAGGCCGCGGTGCGCGGGGCCGGGGCGCCGCAGCCGACGGTGGACGAGGCCAGCGTGGCCGAGGCCGTCGAGGTCTACCACCGCACCTACACCACCCTGCTGCGCAGCAGTGGCGAGATGCACCTGCGCGTGCTGGAGACGTCGCACAAGGCGATGGGCTCGAGCCTGCATCCGCTCGCGGCGTCGGCGGAGATCGACCTGGGCGCGTTCCTGTACGCCATCCGCCGCCTCCCGCCCGGGGTGATGGGGGCGCAGCGCGTGGTCATGGGCCAGTCGCTGGAGGTCTTCGCCCGCAACGGCTTCACCTCGCTGGACACCTGGACAGAGGTGAGCGCCCCGGGGCGGCGGCGACGCTGGTACGACGACGGGCAGGGCACGGTCGCGGTGCTGATCGCCAGCGCCTCGGACGTCGACGACCTCGTCCCCACCCTGGTGGCGCTGCAGATCGAGTGGAACAAGCTGCACGAGCGGTTGCAGGCCGCCGGCTGGGATCGACCCGGCGCCGCGGCCGCCTCCGCCGCGGAGTGCGCCGCCACGATCGGCGGCCGCGAGGACGACTGGTCGCAGCTCGCGGAGGAGTGGGGCGACGGCTTCACCGCGCTGCTCGCCGACATCGCCTCGCGCAAGATGGGGCTGCGCCTGCGCATGCTCGGCGGGACCCAGGTGGGCTACTCGCGCGTCACCCGGCGCTGGTGGGAGCAGGTGGCGGCGCTGCAGCGCGCCGAGGGCATCGCCGGGCGGCCGGTGTACTTCGTCAGCAGCAACTCGCACTCGCTGGTCAACCTGGTCAGCGGCGCCGCCCGCCGCCACGAGCGAGAACTGGTCGACTTCGTCCACAACGCGGGGCCGGGCGACCTGCGCGACGAGCTGACCCGCTTCCGCGAAGGCCGCACCGAGGGCGACTGGAACAACTTCCTCTACTACGCCGCCCGCCAGTGGTACCGCGACATGCCCATCGACGCCCCCGCCATCCTGCAGCGCCGCGCCGACGAGCAGCGCCTCGGGATCTTCCACGTCGGCAGCCGCACCGCCCTCGACGTCGCCGCGCAGGTGATCAACCTGGAAGCGCTCGACCCCTCGCGCTTCGACCCGCGCCTGGGCACCGTGGACAGCGCCGCGCTGCGCGAGAGCCGCGCGGTGATCGTCAACATCGACTACCCGCTGGGGCTTGCCGCGTACAACATCCTGCGCGAGATCGCCGAGACCGCGGGCGACCTGCGCGGCGTCTACGTCCTGGGCAAGGCGGCGACGCTGAACGCCGACGTCGGCGACGTCATGCTCAGCAACGTCGTCCACGACGAGCACAGCGGCTCGACGTACTGGCTCGACAACGCCTTGACGTACGACGACATCGCGCCCTGGCTGCGCTTCGGCAGCGGGCTCGACAACCAGCGCGCCGTCACCGTCAAGGGCACCTTCCTGCAGAACCACGGCTATCTCGACTTCTACTACCGCGAGGCGTTCACCGTCGTCGAGATGGAGGCTGGTCCGTACTGCGCCGCGGTGTACGAGATGAGCGAGTCCGGACGCTACCCCACCGGGGAGCCGGTCAACTTCAGCAAGCTGCCCATCGACCTTGGCGTCATCCACTACGCGTCGGATACGCCGTTCACCCAGGCGCGCACGCTGGGCGCACGTGGATTGTCGTACCACGGCATGGACTCGACCTACGCCGCGTCGGTGGCGATCATGCGCCGTGTCCTGAAGCTCGAGGGCGCATTGCGCGACGACACGCCCGCCGGCTGACGGGGCGCGTCTAGCCCAGCGTCACGCCGACTTCGACCAGCGTTCGTAGAGTTCGGCGAGGGCGCCTTCCAGGCGGTCGTGCTGGCGGCCGAGCTCGGCGCCGGCGGCGGGGTCGGCGAAGGAGGCGGGGTCGAGGAGGCGCTGGCGGGCGCCGGCGAGCTCGGCTTCGACGCGGGCGATCTCCTGTTCGAGCTGGCGCACGGAGGCGTCGTGCTGGCGGCCGCGGGCGCGATCGCGGCGCGCTTCGGTCGCGGCGGCGGGCTTCGTCTGCGGTGCGGGCGGGGGCTTCGACTCCGGCGCGGGGGTGCGCTTCTGCTGCTTGGGCGCGGCGGATGGCACGGGCGTGGGGAGGGTGTCGGGCAGGCGTCCGTCGCGGCCGCGCGCGCGTTCGAGGTCGGAGTAGTTGCCGAGCACCTCGCGAATGTGGCCGTCTTCGATGGCCCACACGCGCGTGGCAACGGCGTCGATCAGCGCGCGGTCGTGGCTGACCAGGATGACGCCACCGGGGTAGTCGCGGACCGCGTCCTCCAGCACCTCCTGGGCGGGGATGTCGAGGTGGTTGGTGGGCTCGTCGAGCAGCATCAGGTTGGTCGGCTCCAGCGCGAGGCGACCCAGCGCCAACCGGGCGCGCTCGCCGCCGCTCAGCGCCGACAGCGGTTTCGACACGTCGTCGCCGCTGAAGAGCAGGGAGCCCAGCAGGGTGCGGGCGCGCTCCTCGCCGATGGGGTGGTCGAAGAGCAGCGCGTCGAGCACGGTGGGTTCGCCCTGCGCCGCCGCGGCGATGGCGGCCTCCTCGTCGCGCCCGAGATCCTGCCGGTACAGACGCATACTCAGCCGGGCGCCGGGAGTCACGCCGCCCGACACGGCGGGCAGCTCGCCGGCGAGGGTGTGCAGCAGCGTCGACTTGCCGCTGCCGTTGGCACCGACGATGGCGACGCGGTCGCCGGGTGCGATCACGGCGCGCGCCAGGTCGACGATGCCGACACCGTCGTATCCGGCGACGACGTCGGTGGCGCGCATCAGCACGTTGGCGCCCGGTGTCGTGGCCAGACGAAGGCGCGGACGGCGATCCTCCTGCGGACGCGCCACGCGGTCGAGACGGTCGAGCTTGGTCTGCCGGCCGCGCGCCTCCTTGGCGCGCTGTCCCGCCTTGTAGCGCCGGATGAACTCCTCCTGGTGGGCGATGTGCTGCTGCTGCGCGTCCCACTCCTTCTCGCGGCGGGCACGGCGCTCGATGCGCAGCTTCACGTACGCGCTGTAGTTGCCCGGGTATTCCTCGGGGATGCCGTGCGAGAGCTCCAGCACGCGGGTGCAGACGCGGTCGAGGAAGCGCCGGTCGTGCGACACCAGCACCATCGCCGTCGACGACTCGCGCAAGAAGTCCTCGAGCCACTCGATGCCGGAGAGGTCGAGGTGGTTGGTGGGCTCGTCGATGAGCAGCAGGTCGGCGTCCTGCAGCAGCAGCTTGGACATCTCCAGCCTGCGCACCTGGCCGCCGCTCAGCTCGCGCGGACTGCGGGCCTGCTCCGCTTCCTCCAGGCCCAACCCGTGCAGCGCGGCACGGGCACGCGCCTCGAGGTCGTAGCCGCCCAGCGCCTCGTAGGTGTGCTGCGCCTCGCCGTAGCGCTGCATCGCAGCGTCGAGCCCGGCGTTGCCGGGTGCGCTCATGGTCTGTTCCAGCGCGGTGAGCTCGTCGCGGAGCGCGGCGAGATCGGTGCGCGAGGCCATCGCCTCGGCCAGCACCGTGGTCTCGGTGGGCTCGGGCGCCTCCTGGGGCAGGTAGCCGATGCGCAGCCGCCGATCCCGCTCGACGCTGCCGCGGGACGGCGTGCCGACGCCGGCGATGACGTCGAGCAGCGAGGACTTGCCCGCGCCGTTGGCGCCGACCACGGCGAGGCGGTCGCGGGACTCGATGCGCAGGTCGAGGCCGCTCAGCACGGTGGTGGCGCCGAAGGTGATCTCGACGCCGTCGCAGACGATCAGGGACATCGGTGGCGTCGCTCCAAGGGAAGACGATCCTACCGGGGCGGCGGGCCGCGGCGTCCCGCGGGTCGAGGCGCCGTCACCGGCTGCCAGGGGGCCAGGATTCGCCGCGCGGCGACAGACTTGCCGTGCATGACGCAGCCACCGTGATCCGCCCCGCGACGCAGCGCCGCCTAGCTGACGCCCGCGTGCCCCGAGGCCACCCGTCCGGTGCTGCTGCGCAGCCGGGGCCGCACCGCGAGGCGCCGCTTCAGCACGCCGGGGAGCACCAGCCAGACCAGGCCGGCGGCAACCAGCGCGGCGGCGATGGGAGGCACCGAGCCGCCCGGCAGCCGGGCGCCCGCCGCACCGGCGTTGAGCGACGCCGCAGCCGCAGCGCCGCCGCCGGGATGCGAACCGCCGCCGGACGAGGGCTTCGCCGCCGAGGCCGCGGCTCCCGCCGCGGCGCTCGCGTCGGGACGCGGCGTCACCGGTGGATGCGTCGCAGCGGGGCTGGTCGCTGACAGGGTCGGGAATGCAGTGGGCGCCAGGGTCGGCCCGGTCTTCGACGGCGGGCCCACCGACGCCGGCGCCGCGGCGTTGGTGGGGACGCCGTGGGGCGTGCCCTGGACCAGCACCTGTCCGGTGAAGTCGGCGTCGTGCCAGAGGAACTCGTTCTGCCCCGGGGTGGGACTGGTGTGCAGGACGAAGTAGGCGAGCCCGTCGGGACCGCTGACCACCGAGGTCGAGGGCCCGGCGTTGCCGGTGGTGTGGCCGGAGGCGTCGGCGGGCGCCACCGAGGCGCCGGCGCCGGGGACGGTGCCCACCGCCATGGTCACGGTGCGACCGGCGATGGGCTGGCTGGCGGTGTCCAGCTCCTTGACGTAGTACACGTAGCCGCGGCCGCTGAGGACGGGGTCGAGCTTGTCGACGCGGTTGTAGGCGAGCACGGGCAGGGTCGTCGCCAGGGCAGCGGCACCAGCCGCAAGCCCGGCCGCCAGCACCCGGGTCGTCACAGGCACAGCAGTCAAGTCCTCACTGGTGAACTTCGTCGCAGGGGGACCCCATGCTATGGGCAATCGGCGAGGCGTGCGTCCGGGTTGCGACCGTCTTCTTTGCACTGCGACACTCTGGTGACGTGCCCGACGATGCCTCGCCGCCGCCAACGCAGCGATCGCCGCGCGGCGAGATCCTGGTCGACGCCGGGCAGATCGCCACGCGCATCGCCGCCCTCGCCATCGACATCGACGCGACGTACGACGCGATCGATCAACCCCTGGTCCTGATCTGCGTGCTCAAGGGCTCGCTCTTCTTCACCGCCGACCTGGCCCGCGCACTGCAAACCCCCGTCGTCGTCGACTTCATCGCGGTGCGCTCGTACCAGGGCGACAGCTCGACCGGCACCGTCGAGCTGCTCAAGGACATCGGCATGCCCCTGCTGGGCCGCGACGTGCTCGTCGTCGAGGACATCCTCGACACCGGACTGACCACCGCCTTCCTGCTCGACCACGTCGCCCGCCACCGGCCGCGTTCGCTGCGCCTGGTCGCGCTGTTCGACAAGCAGGTGCAGCGGCGCGCCGAGGTGCACTGCGACTTCACCGGCTTCAGCATCCCCGACCGCTTCGTCGTCGGCTACGGGCTCGACCTCGACGAGCGCTGGCGCAACCTGCCCGACGTCCGCACCCTGGACGAAGGGTGAGCCGGCGCGGCGCCGAGCTGGCCCTGCCCGGGCTGGTGCTGGCGGTGGTCGCCGTGTCCTTCTCGGCGATCTTCATCCGGCTCGCCGACGACGGCGCGGCCACGGTGGTGTGGGTGCGCATGGCTCTCACCGTCGCCCTGCTCTCGCCGTGGCTGCTGCGCGACGCGCGCCGCGGCCGCGCGGGATTTCCGGCGACCCGGCGCGACCGGCTGCTGGTGCTGGCCAGCGGGCTCTTCCTCGCCGCCCACTTCCTCACCTGGACGTTCTCGCTGCGCTACACGTCGGTGGCGTCGTCGGTGCTGCTGGTGACCATCCATCCCGTGCTGGTCGCGTTTCTGGGCAGGCGGCTGCTCAACGAACCGGTGTCGCGGCAGCTCGCGGTGGGCATCGCGCTGGCGCTGGCAGGCACCGCGATCACTTCCGGACTCGACCTTCGCCTCAGCACCCGCGCGCTCGGCGGCGACCTCCTCGCGCTCAGCGGCGCCGCCACCTTCACCGGCTACCTGCTGCTCGGCCGCACCGTGCGCGAGCGCACGGGGACGCTCGGCTACTCGGCGAGCGTCTATACCGTGGTGGCGCTGTGCGCCCTGCCGATCGCGCCACTGACGGGCTCGCACGTTCTGCCCAGCGTGCGCACGCTGCTGGCCTGCCTCGGTCTCGCCGCGGTGTGCACCCTGCTCGGACACACCGTCTTCAACTGGACGCTGCGCCATCTGCGCACCGCGCTGGTGTCGGTGTCGCTGCTCGGCGAGCCGGTGATCACCAGCCTGCTGGCCATCCCCATCCTCGGTGAGAAGCCACCCGGCCAGGCCATCGCCGGCGGCGTGGTGATCCTCACCGGGCTCGGGCTCGCGCTGTCGGAGCGCGGGGCGACGGCGAGCGTCGATCCCGCTGACCTGGCAACGCCGGAATGACCCTGGGCTGCGAACCTCGGCTCACACCGGAACGCGGGTGAGGAAGTACAGCAGGTGCGCCGGAACGATGCCCATCAGCACCGTGATGATCAGCACGTAGAGCATCGCCGTCGCCGGCTGGTTGGCGCGCATGCGCGCGAAGTACAGGGTCAACCCGTTGACCGCCGCCGTGAACACCAGGCCCGCGAGCACCACCAGCAGCCAGAACGAGACCCCGTAGTGCCCGGACAGCAGGCTGTGCCGCGCATCCGGATCGGCCACCAGCAGAGCGCCGGTGATCGCCGCCACCTGCACGGCGACGGCCACGAACACCCCGTACACCGCATGCCGAAGCGGCCGGAAGCTGAGGTCCGGCGTGATCAAGTACCAGTGCCCGAGCAGCATCCCGCACAGCGCGCTGCCCCCCAGCAGGGTCGCGGGCACGAACGCAACAGCGGCGGCGAGCCCGCCACCCAGAGGCCCACCGAAGACCAGCGCCGCCATGGTGATCGCCGTCGCACCGACGCCAACCGCCACACCGCCCACCACCCGCCGCGCCACGTCGGTCCCCACCGCGCTGAACAGTGCATAGCCCAGGGAAGCCCCCGTGAACCCGATCAGCCAGTGCACGAACTCCGCATACCGCCCCGGGTCGACGCCGGTGTGGAGGAGCTGCGAGGGGTCGGGCAGGATGAGCAGCAGGCCGAGGTCCAGGCCCATGATCCCGGCGCAGATCAGCGCGGTGGTGCCCGCGAAGCCGCGGCCCACGCCGCCGCCGAGGTCGCTCAGCCAGGCGGCGACCACGGTGCCGACGGCCAGCTCGGCCAGCACCAGCACGGTCACCACAGGCGCCAGCGCGGGCAGGGACATTTCGCGGGCATGGTACGGATGCGCGGATTGCTGCCGCGCTTCGGAAACGGGAGAGCGGTGAGCACGCCCCCGTGGGATAGGGTCGTGTCGCCATGACGGCACACGAGCCGGAACCGTCCCCGGCGGACGTCCGCCAGATGATGGCCGAGCTGCGCGACCTGGTCGGCGATCTCGGCCTGGGCGAGGACCTCCCGCCGCAGTCACCCGTGCCGCGCGAGCGGGCCCCCGTCACCGCCTTCCTCAAGGAGGGCGCTGCCGGCATGGGCGCCGTTGCCCAGGCGGATGCCGCGACCGGCCGCGCCTATGACGACGACGACGACGACGATGACGAGGAGTTCGAGGACTCCGACGCCGTCCCCCTCTGGGAGGCGGAGGTCGCCGAGGTCGCCGAGCTGGTCAACGCCATGACCCTCTGGGACGCCTTCGCCCCCGAGCTGGAGACGGCGCCGTCGCGACCCTGGACGCCGGCCGCGGCCATGGCGGCCGTCCAGCCCGCCGCACCCCCGCGGCCGCCCGCCGTCCAGCGCCAGCCGCTGCTGCGGCGCTGGTCCGTCCCCTTCCGCAACCGCCTGTTCACCGCCATCACCGGGCTCGCGGCGGTCGCCGCCATCGCGGTGCTGCTGGTGACCCGGCTCGACCTGGGGCACACCGCCGGGCCCTCGCAGGCGGTGTCGGGCGCGCCCTTCCAGGTCACGACCCTGCGCACGGTCAGCGCCACGACGCCGCGAGAGGTCGCCAGCGCGCCCGCAAAGATCAGCTTCAGCAGCGATGTGCCCGCCATCTACCTCGACATCGTCTACCGCAACGTGACCGCGTCGGACACGTTGCGGCTGCGCATCACGCTGCAGCCGGTGGGGACGGCGGTGACCACCTCGCAGCTGGTGAGCGACGTCACCCACAGCAACCTCGACCCCGGCGGCGAGATCGCGGTGACCATCCAGGCTCCCGCCGGCGGCTTCCTGCCCGGCACCTACACGGTGACCGCGATGCACGGCGCCCACCTCGAGCAGGACATCCAGTTCGTGGTGCAGGGTTCGGCGACGTTCTCGCCCGGCGCGTCGACGACCGGTACGGCATTCGCATCGCCGGGCGCCACGGCCACCGCGTCACCCGCGGCGTCGACGACGCCGTAGGCCCGGACGCGACCTACTCGACGGGCAGACCGGCCTCGACCCAGGCGTCGATGCCGCCGGTGACGTTGGCGGCGCGCTCGCGGCCGTTGCGCCGCAGGTAGTCGACGACGCGCGCGCTGCGGCCGCCCATCTTGCAGAACACGTAGACGTCGCGGTCGGCGGGGATCTCCGCCAGCCTCGCCGGCACCTCGTTCATGGGAATCAGCGTGGCCCCGGGGACGCGCTGCTCCTCCCACTCCCACTGCTCGCGGACGTCGAGCAGGTCGGCCTCACCGCGGGCGACGGCGGCCTCGGCGTCGGTGGCCGACACCTCGACGGGAACGTCGCTGCTCACGGGTTGCCTCCCTTGTCCGCTGCGGCCTCCACCTCGTGGTGCTGCCGCCGCCGAGTATACGGACGGATGTGCAGACGCCGGATTCGCGCGCCCTGCCTGGCGCCGGTGGGCGTGGCGCGCGCGGTGAGTCGCTGCGACACCAGGTAGATCAACGGCGTCGCCAGCGCCATCGCGGAGACCCCGAAGGCGAACGCCATCGGCGACTGGATGGCCGACACCAGCGCACCGAAGTTCATGCCGAAGAAGCCGGTGAGAAAGGTGAGCGGCAGGAAGATGGTTGCCACCAGCGTGAGCCTCCGCGTCTGCTCGCCGAGCCGATTGGACACCGACGTCAGGTAGACGTCGAGCGCACCGGTGACGATGTCGCGATAGGAGTCGACCTGCTCCACCATGCGCACGGTGTGGTCGTACACGTCGCGCAGGTAGAGCTGCGAGTCGGCGTCGAGTCGCGAGGTGCGCGGACCGGCCAGCAGCTGCAGCAGGTCACGCTGCGGGCCGAGCACGCGGCGCAGCACGTTGAGGTCGCGTTTCAGCCGGAAGATGTCCGAAACCGTGGTCGCGTCGGCGCGCTCGATGATGTTGTTCTCGATCCGGTCGATCTCCTCGTCGACGCTGTCGAGGATGGGGAACACCGAGTCGACCAGGCCGTCGCAGAGACGGTGGAACAGCGACGCCGCTGTGCCGGTGGCGATCTCGGGACGCTTCTGGGCCGCCTCCCAGACCTGGCGGATGGCGGGAATCTCGGCGTCGGTGACGGTGACCAGCCAGCCGTCGCCGATCATGATGTGCACCTCGCAGAGGATCAGGGTGTCCTCGGCGGGGCCGCGCAGGGTGCCGAACATGACGATGAAGAGCATGTTGGGGTAGTCGTCCAGCTTGGGCCGCTGGTTGCGGTGCTCCAGGTCCTCGACCACCAGCGGGTGCAGGGCGAATCCGCGGGTCAGGTACTCGATGTCGGCGGGCTCGGGGGCGGCCACGTGGATCCAGAGCAGGCCGTCCTCGGGCTGCCAGGCCAGCACCCGCTCGACCGGGAGCGTCTCGCTCAGCCGGCCCCGGACGCGCGTTTCGATCATCCGCCGGCAATGCTACCGGTGCGGCGGCTCCCCTGCCAGGCCGCGCGCGCTGCTAGGCTGCGCGCCGACGTGAGCGTCGCCGAGTCCCTCAACCCCGCCGTCGACAACCCCTGGGCCAACGCCCAGCAGCAGTTCGACGCCGCGGCCGAGCTCCTCCAGCTCCCCCAGGGGCTGCGCGCGGTGCTCCGCGAGGTGCGCCGCGAGTTCACCGTCCGCTTCCCGGTGAAGATGGACGACGGCAGCCTGCGGATGTTCGAGGGCTACCGCGTCCAGCACAACCTGACCCGCGGTCCGGCCAAGGGCGGACTGCGCTTCCATCCCCAGGTGTCGCTCGACGAGGTCAAGGCGCTGGCGATGTGGATGACGTGGAAGTGCGCCATCGCCAACCTGCCCTTCGGTGGCGCCAAGGGCGGGGTGATCGTCGACCCGTCGGAGCTGTCCAAGCGCGAGCTGGAGCGGCTGACGCGGCGCTTCGCCAGCGAGATCGCGGTATTGATCGGGCCTGAATCGGACATCCCCGCGCCGGACGTCAACACCAATGCCCAGGTGATGGCCTGGATCATGGACACGGTGTCGATGGAGCAGGGGTACTCGGTGCCCGCGGTGGTCACCGGCAAGCCGCTCGACATCGGCGGCAGCGAGGGGCGACCGGCGGCGACGGGGCGCGGTGTCACCATCGTCGCGCTGGAGGTGTGCCGGCGGCTGCAGCGCGATCCGGCGTCGACCACCGTTGCCATCCAGGGGTTCGGCAACGTGGGCGCGACCGCCGCGCTGCTCATGACCGACGCCGGGTTCAGGGTGTGTGCAGTTTCTGACGTCTCTGGCGGTATCTATGCGCCCGGCGGGCTGGACGTGCCGGCGGTGGTGCAGCATCGCGCTCTGACCGGACACGTCGCGGGCTTCCCGGGGACGCAGGCCGTGAGCAACGCGGCGCTGCTGGAGCTGCCGGTGGACATGCTGGTGCCGGCGGCGCTGGAGAACCAGATCACCCTGCGCAATGCGGGGCGGATCCAGGCGCCGATCATCGTCGAGGGGGCCAACGGGCCGACCACCCCGGACGCGGATCGAGTTCTGGAGAAGCGCGGCGTGGTGGTGGTGCCGGACATCCTCGCCAATGCGGGCGGGGTGACGGTGTCGTACTTCGAGTGGGTGCAGGACATCCAGTCCTTCTTCTGGGAGGAGGGCGAGATCAACGCCAAGCTGGAGAAGGTGATGCGCAAGGCGTTTGCGCAGACCTGCGAGCAGGCGGACCTGCATGGCGTGTCGTTGCGGCTGGGGGCATATCTCGTCGCGGTGAAGCGGGTTGCCGACGCGACGGCGGTGCGGGGGATCTATCCCTAGCCGCTTGATCGGCGGCCGGTCGATGGCGACCGGTCCTCAGGCGAAGTTTTTTCGCGTAGGCTGCACGCCATGAACAGGCGTACGAGCGAGCGACAACTCGCTCTGCCCGGGGTGGCCCCGCTCTGCCCCCACTGCGGCGGCCGCCGCACCGCGCTGAGCTCGGCCGGGGCGGAGGGCGACGTGGTCAGCGGGCAGCCGTGGGAGTGCCAGGCGTGCGGGCGCAGCTTCTGGTCGCTGCCCAGCCTGGGCACGGCGGCGCCGAGGTCAGCCGGGTGACCGTCGAGCAACCCACCGGGCTGCCCCGCCTGAGCGACTACGAGATCACCGCGGTGCTCGCCGGCGGCAGCACCGGCACCTTCTTCGTGGGCAAGCACCGCGTCACCGGGCACTCCGTCGTCCTGCAGCGGCTTGCCGACCAGCTCACCGGCGCCGAGGGCTTCGTCGACCGGCTCGGCGGGTCGGCGCGGCGGGTGGCGGCGCTGCGCAACCCCCACGTCGTCGGCGTCTACGACCTCGTCGTCGAGGAGGGCGTCTACCTGGTGCTGGAGCTGGTCCCGGGCGCCTCGCTGCGGGCCATGGCCGCCGAGGGGCAGGTGCTGCCCCCAGCCGCCGCCATCGCCGCCGTCGACGACGTGCTCAACGCCCTGGAGGCCGCCCACGCCGAGGGCATCGTCCACGGCGACATCCGCGCCGAGCACGTGCTGGTCACCGCGATGGGTACCGCCAAGCTGGGCG
This sequence comes from Candidatus Dormiibacterota bacterium, assembly GCA_035995545.1. Classification (GTDB taxonomy): domain Bacteria; phylum Chloroflexota; class Dormibacteria; order Aeolococcales; family Aeolococcaceae; genus DASRDZ01. Next base: position 8,397 of record DASYKI010000003.1, on the reverse strand, counting down.
GCTTCGCCGTCAGCGGCGCCCTGCAGGGTCTGCCCGCCCAAGCAGGCGCCGGGCGCCCCGGCTACGCGAGCCCCGAGCGACTGGCGGGACATCCGCCCGACGCCGGCTCCGACCTCTACGCGGTGGCGGCCCTGGCCTCGGAGCTGATGACCGGGTCCACGCCCTCGCCGGGCCGCATCGGGCCGCCGGCCCTGCCCGCGGTGGCCGAGGTGCTGCGACGCGGGCTGAGCGCGGAGGCGAGCCGGCGCTTCGCCTCGGCGACCGAGCTGCGCATGGCCCTGATCGCCGCAACGGCGGGCAGCATGGGGCCGTCCTGGCGGCTGGCCAGCGACCTCGGCGCGCGGGCCGCGGCGGTGCTGCACGGGCCGGACGGGGTTGCGGCGGTGCTGCCGTCCCAGGCGGCAACCGCGGCCGCCGGTGGTCCCGGCGCCGTGGGCGTCCCCGGAGTGCCGGGTGCCGCGGCGGCCGGCCCGGTCGCGGGGATCCACGGCTTCAGCGTTCCCCCGCCCCCCGGCGCCGCCGTGCTGGCCGGCGCCGCGCCGCCGCCGCCGATGGCCCGCCCGGTGTCGACGCCACCGGCGTCCTACCTGCCGCCGCCCCAGCCCCGCGCCCGCGCCGCCATCACCGAGGTGGACAGCGAGGAGAACCGCCGCCGCCGCTGGGTGGTGCCGCTCATCCTCGTGCTGGTGCTCCTGCTCGTCGCCGGTGGCACCGCGGGCGGCCTCTACGCGGCGGGCGTGATCGGTGGCACCTCGACCGCCGCCAACAGCGGCCCGCTCACCGTGAGCCCGAACGTCACCCTGACGGCCGCCCCCGCCCAGGGCGGGTGCGACACCACCTTCGCCTTCGAGGCCAAGGGCGCCCTGACCGGGACCGGCACGCTCGTCTACCGCTGGGAGCGCAGCGACGGCATGCAGACCGCCGACACCTCGCTGCCGATCACCTCCGACTTCGGCAGCTTCAAGTTCAACACCACCTGGCGCATCCTCGGCAAGCAGCAGCTCAACGCGCGCATGACCTTCCGCGTCGTCAGCCCGACGGCCCGGTCGGTCAGTCAGGCGATCTCCTACACCTGCGCCTGAGCCGCCGCTGAGCCCAGCCATCGGGTCTCAGTCGTTTGACGAAGGTGTGAAGCTGGGCCACAGGCGTCGCGGTGGCCGCGATGATCGGGCCCGACCTCCCTCAGTCCCCTCCCTCTCACCACTGGTGCACCCATGCAATTGAGACGACGCGCCCTCCTCGCCCTGATCGTCCCCGCCAGCGCGCTGTCGGCGACCGGGCTGGGCGTTCCGCTCCCGACCCACGCGGCGCCCCCCAGCCTGCCCCTCTCACACTCGTTCACCGAGGTGCTGGCCGCGGGCAACAACTCGCCGCAGGCGTACACGGTGACCCAGCCGTTCGCCGGGGTCGCCGTCGGCGACGTCTTCGGCAACGGGCAGCAGAAGGTGGTCGCCGCCTTCCCCGACGGCAACGTGGTGCTGCTCAACAGCGCCCTCGGCGTCGACAACGGCGCCTGGCCGCGCTCGGCCGGACCTGGCCCGGTGCACGCCTCGCCGACCCTGGCCGACCTCGACGGCAGCGGCCACATGCAGATCATCACCACCAGCGACTCCGGCATCGTCAACGTCTGGAACGGCGACGGCACCAGCTACCCCGGCTGGCCGCAGACCTCGCACCCGCTGGCCAGCAACTTCCCGCCCGGCTTCTTCAGCGCGGTGGCGGTGGGTGACCTGTTCGGCAACGGGGCCAAGGAGCTGGTCGCCGGCGGCTGGGACCACACCCTGTACGCGTGGGACCGCAACGGGCACATCCTCAGCGGCTTCCCGATCAACCTCTTCGACACGATCTGGGACACGCCGACGCTCGCCGACATGGAGCACCTCGGCCAGATGGACATCATCATCGGCTCCGACTCCAGCGGCGGCTCGACCGAGCCCTACCCGCCGGGCGGCGTCTACTGGGCGTTCCGCCCCAACGGCGGGCGCCTGCCCTGGACGCAGACCACCGACCAGGTGCCCTGGGCGTCGCCGGCCGTGGCCGACCTGCACAACACCCACCAGAACACCATCGTGGCCGGCTCCGGCATCTTCTACAACGACCCCGCCGGTCGCGGCGTCAACGTCTGGGGCGAGGACGGCGGCCACCAGTGGACCGGCGCCACCGGCGGGCGCAACTTCGCCTCGCCGGCGATCGGCCACCTGCAGGGTCCGTCGGGCACCCAGGACGTGGTCGAGACCAGCCAGGACGGCGCCGTGTACGCCTGGGACCCCAACGGCCACCTGCTGTGGTCGCGCAGCCTCGGCCTCGGCAACCTGTTCGGCGCCCCGATCATCGCGCCGGTCGACGGCAGCGGCAACAACGGCGTCTGGATCGGCGCCGGCAACCACCTGGTCGCCTTCGACGCCTTCGGCAACACGGTGTCGGACACCGTCGTCGCCGGCGGCATCTGGAGCAACCCGACGGTGGCCAGCCTGGACGGCAGCACCCTGTCGGTGATCGTCACCTCGCAGGGCAGCACCGGCAACCCGCAGGCCGAGAACCACTGGGTGGTGAGCTCGTACCAGATCCCCGGCAGCAACGCCGGGATGCTCAACCCGGTGGCCAAGCAGCAGTGGCCCACCTTCCACGGCAACATGCAGCGCACCGGCAACAACCTCGGCAAGCTCGGCCCGCCGCCGCCGCCCGCCCCGGGCGTGCCCGGCTACTGGATGACGGCCAGCGACGGCGGCATCTTCAACTTCAACGTCCCCTACTACGGCTCGATGGGCGGCACCATCCTCAACAAGCCCATCGTGGGGCTGGCCCGCACCAAGGACGGCGGCGGCTACTGGGAGGTGGCCACCGACGGCGGCATCTTCTCCTTCGGTGACGCCGTCTTCCGCGGGTCGACGGGAAACATCCGCCTCAACCAGCCCATCGTCGGCATGGCCGCGACACCGAGCGGCAACGGCTACTGGATGGTCGCCTCCGACGGTGGCGTCTTCTCCTTCGGTGACGCGGTGTTCCACGGCTCGACGGGGAACATCCACCTCAACCAGCCCATCGTCGGCATGGCCCCGACGCCGAGCGGCAACGGCTACTGGCTGGTGGCCTCGGACGGTGGCATCTTCTCCTTCGGCGACGCGGTGTTCCACGGCTCGACCGGGAACATCCATCTCAACCAGCCCATCGTCGGCATGGCCGCGGTGCCGGGCGGCGGCGGCTACTGGATGGTCGCCTCGGACGGCGGCATCTTCTCCTTCGGCAACGCGGTCTTCCACGGCTCGACCGGAAACATTCACCTCAACCAGCCCATCGTGGGCATGGCTCCCTCGGCGACCGGCAACGGGTACTGGATGACCGCCTCGGACGGCGGGATCTTCACCTTCGGCGACGCCGTGTACCTCGGCTCGACGGGGGCGATTCACCTGAATCAGCCCGTGAAGGGCATGGCGTCCTGGGGGTAGGCGGAGGCGCGACAGCATTCCCGAGGGCGGTCCGGCCACCAAGGCCTGGCCGCCCTCTGCTTTTTCCGCATGATGGCGAGCCATGGACGTCCGCACGGCATGCGAGTGGGTCGCCTCGGTGGCGACCCACGTACGCCTCGACGACGCCGCGCTCGGCCGCCTCGCCGGCGAGCTCGCCGCGGCGCCCGACCCGCCCGCATGGGGCTCGCCTCACCTCGTCGACGCAGACGCCGAGCACGTCGCCGGCTGGACGTTGCTGCTCAGCGCGCTGAACTTCTCGTTCTGGCAGGACGAGCCGCGCTGGCGTGTCCGCGGCGCCGACGGCTACATGGCCCTGGCGCATGCACTGCGGCGTGCCGTCGACGACGACCGCCTGCCCGTGTGGCGGCCCTCACTGTGGACCGAGTGGTCGGTGCGCGACCTGGAGTCGGTGCTGCGCGGCGACGAGGGCGGGCCGGCACATCCACCCATGCTGGCCGAGCGGCATGCCGTGGCCGCGGAGCTGGGCACGTGGCTGGTGGCGGCACACGGCGGCTCGGCGCTGGGTCTCCTGGATGCTGCCGGGTCGGCGGCCTCGTTGGCGCAGACCATGGGAAGGTCCCTGCGCCTCTTCCGCGACGTCGCCGAATACCGCGGCCGTCGCGTGCCCCTGCTCAAGCGCGCCCAGATCGCGGCCAACGACTGCGGCGCCGCCCTGGGGGCGCGTGCCCCAGCGGGTTTGCTGGACCGCAGCGGCCTGACCGCCTTCGCCGACTACAAGCTCCCCCAGGTCCTGCGCGCCGCCGGCGCCATGGTCTACACGCCCCAGCTGGCCGCTTCGGTCGACGCACGCATCGAGCTGGCCGCGGGGAGCGAGCAGGAGATCGAGATCCGCGCCCTCACCGTGGTGGCGGTGGATCGCCTGGTGCCGCTGCTGGCCGCGCGCGGACGCTCGGCCGGCGCCACGCTGGTGGACGCGATGCTCTGGTGGCGCGGCCAGGGCCTGCACGCCCAGCCCTACCACCGCGTGCGCACCATCTGGTACTAGCGCCGCAAGGGATCGCGCACGCCGGTCGTCTCTCATGGTCAACAGGGACAACGGCCGCGGCGAATGCAGACGCCGGTGGCCAACCGAAGGAGCTGGATCATCGTGAGAATGCTTCCGCGCGTGCGCACGAAACACCTCGTCGCACTCTCCGGGGCCTGCGCAGCCCTTGGACTCAACACGCTGGCGACGACGTCGGCCAGCACCAGCCCACCGGTCGTGGTGGGCACCAAGCACGTGATGTACGCGATGGGCCAGGGCTATCCTGCCGATCCCAGCACCACCGGCGCCTCCAAGGACAACCTCGTCTACCACGGCGGCATGGTGCAGCACAAACCGCGCGTGTACCTGGTCTTCTGGGGCAGCGAGTGGAAGACCGGCTTCTCCGAGAAGCACGGCGGCTTCACGTACACCAACAAGACGGCGCAGAAGTACATCAAGTCCTTCTTCGACGAGGTCGGCGGCAGCAAGTGGGCCGGAGTGCAGACGCAGTACTGCGACAACATCGACCCCGGCTTCTCCTGCACCGGACAGCCCACCGCCATGTACGTGACCAATCCCAAGGACCAGCTCAAGGGCACCTGGGTCGACGACACGCCGGTGCCGGCGACCATCGTCACCACCGGGCTCGCCGAGAACGCCACCGACGATCCCATCGAGGCCGAGGCGATCAAGGCCGCCTCGCACTTCGGCTACAACGTCGACGCGACGTACTTCATCCTCACGCCGCCGGGCCACGGCGCCACGGCGTACGGCACCGTCTACTGCGCCTACCACGCGGAGACGCACCACACCACCGGCCACGGCGTTCGCTACAGCTTCATGCCGTACGTGCCCGAGCAGGGCGCCGGCTGCGGCATCGACTCGGTGAACAAGCCCGACGCCTTCGGCCACGGCTACTACGACGGCTACAGCATCGTCGCCGGCCACGAGTACGCCGAGGCGGTCACCGATCCCGACAACCAGATGGGCACCCAGGACGGCTGGAACGACGTGCAGACCAACGAGAACGGCGACAAGTGCGCCTGGAAGGGCACCCAGAACATCACCCTCGGCGGCCACGCCTACGCGGTCCAGCCGATGTGGAGCAACGAGGCCAACGGCGGCCAGGGAGGGTGCGCCGTCACGCGCTGACCCTCACCCCTTCATCGTCCATCCCTCTTGGCCGCGTCGCCCCCCACCTCCTGGGGCACGCGGCCTAACCTTTCTCAAGAAGATATAGGCCGGTGCGTCAACGTGAGGGGAAGGGCCCCGGCTCAGGCTCGCGACCAAGCCTGTCACGCCCGCCCAGCCGCACCCCCACATCCGCCATGGCGAGCATCTGCGCATCGCCATCGCTGTCGCCATACGCATAGAGCCGCACCGCGTCACCCGCCAACCACTCGCGCAGCAGCCGCTCCTTCTCGACACCCCACACGTTGTCCCCAAACAGCCGCCCGGTCAGCCGCCCCCGCCGATCCACCTCGAGCTGCGTCGCGATCACCCCCGCACACCCGAGCAGCTCACCGACGCGCCCGACATACAGCTCCGGCGACGCGCTCACGAGCACCACCTCGTGTCCCTGCTCCTGGTGCCAGCGCAGCCTCTCCACCCGATCGGGACGAAGCCTCTTCTCCACCACCTCGCGCGCGTACTCGTCGACGGCAGGCCCCAGCTCATCCACCCACCAGCCGTTGACGGTGGCGATGAGCAGCGCCTCCTTCCCCCGCTCCCGCGACTCGCGCCCCGTCGCACTGGCGAGCAGCACCGGCGCCGACGAGACCAGCGCCCGCATCACGGCCGCCCGCCCGCGCACGCGCATCAAGAAGGGAACCAGGCTGTCGTGATGGGTCAGGGTGCCATCGAAGTCGAACGCCGCGACGGTGCGCTGCGCTGTGCTCACGACGGCCGCACTCACGCGCGCAGCTTGCGAAACACCGGCCGCGGCAGGTGCCGCATCGCCGACATCACTGGCCGCAGCACACCCGGCGACCAGATCGTGGTCGCATTCCGCGCGATGCCGCGCACGATGTCCTCGGCGACCTTCTCCGGCGTGGTGGCGAACGGCGCCGCAGGACGCCCCTCGGTCATCTTGGTGTGCACGAAGCCCGGACGCACGATCAGCACCTGCACACCGGTGCCCACCATGGAATCGGCCAGCCCCTGGAAGAAGGCGTCGAGCCCCGCCTTGGACGCACCGTAGACGAAGTTGGCGCGCCGTGCCCGCTCCGCGGCGACGGTCGACAGCACGACCAGCGATCCATGCCCCTGAGCGCGCAGCTTCTGCGTCACAGGAATTCCCACCGACACCGCACCGCGAAAGTTGACGTCGATCACGTGCAGTGCCGACGCGGCGTCGTTCTCATCGCGCTCCTGGTCGCCGAGCACACCGAAGGCGAGCAGCACCAGGTCGAACTCGTGATGCCGCGCCCACACGTCGTCGACGAAACGCTGGTGCGACGCGGTGTCGGTGGCGTCGAACGCGGCGGTCTCGACGTGCGCAGCGCCCTCGCGACGCAAATTGGCGGCGGCGCTGTCGAGCCGCGCCATGTCGCGTCCCGCGAGGACGATGGTGCGCGCCCGGCGCTGCGCCAGCTTCTTCGCGGTGGCCAGCGCAATCTCCGACGCACCACCGAAAATGAGCACCGACTGCACGGACCCGAACGCGTCCTTCATGTTGCTCCCTACACCTCGCCCGCGGGACAGAGCCCGAGGCGACGGCCGAGATCCGACTGCATCAGGCCGCCGGGGTCGACCCGGTCGCGCACCGCCTTCCACTGCGCGAGCCGAGGGTACATCACGGGCAGCAGCTCGGGCCGCAGCCGCGAATCCTTGGCCAGGTAGACGCGACCGCCCGCGTTGGCGACCAGCTCGTCGAGGCGATCGAGCAGCGCGGGAAGGTCCGGGTCGCCGACGGGAATGTCGAGCGCCAGCGTCCATCCCGGCGAGGGGAAGGAGATGTGGCCGGGGTTGGCGTCGCCGAAGCGCTTGAGCACGGCGAGGAAGGACGCGGTGCCGGCGTTGCTGAGCATCTCCAACGAGCGGCGCAGCGCATCCTCGCGCCCGAAGGGAACGACGAACTGGTACTGCACGAAACCGCGCGACCCGTACATGCGATTCCAGCCGCGCACACCGTCGAGGGGATGGAAGAAGGACGCCAGCGGCACGATCTGCGCGCGGGCGCGGCGCGGGGCCTTGCGGAACCACATCTCGTTGAAGGCGCGCACGGTGATGGGACGGAGCAGTCCGTCAGGAACCCACGGCGGTGCCGAGAGTCGCACGGCGGGGTCGAAGTGGAGCGGATCCGCGCCGTGCCGGCGGCTGAGCTCCTCCGGCTGGGCGAAGTCGCCGCGGGTGAGCACCGAGCGGCCAAGCGCCCTGCCGCCCGCCAGGCAGTCGATCCAGGCCACCGAGTACTGGTAGCGGTGGTCGCCGGTCGCCATCAGGTGCAGCGCCTCGTCGAGGTCGGCGGCACGGTCGGTGTCCATGCGGATGCGCGAGGTGGCGACGGGCTTCATGCGCAGCGTCGCCTGGGTGATCACACCGGTGAGGCCCATGCCACCGGCGGTGGCCCAGAAGAGGTCCTGGGTGGCGTCGTCCGGCCTGACGGTCAGCGTGCCCTGCGGTGTGCTCAGCGTGAAGGAGACGACGTGGCTGCAGAAGCTGCCGTCGCGGTGGTGGTTCTTGCCGTGGATGTCGGCGGCGATCGCACCCCCGACGGTGACATGGGACGTGCCCGGCGTCACCGGTATGAACAACCCCCGCGGGGGCAGCAGCCGGGTGAGGGTCGCGAAGCTGACGCCCGCATCCACGGTAGCGGTGCCGGCCTCCACATCCACGCTGTGAACCACGTCGAGGCCTGCCATGGCAAGCACGTGCCCGCCGGCATTCTGGGCGGCGTCCCCGTAGCTGCGGCCTAGACCGCGAGCGAGGACGCCGCGCTCGCCC
>DASYKI010000002.1:0-61372 GCA_035995545.1 Candidatus Dormiibacterota bacterium | reverse complement strand
GGATCTACGCGGTCCTTGCGCCGGCGACGCCCTCATTCCGGAGCGGCGGCGACTCGCTGCTCAGCGTCATCCCGGCAGCCGAGGGCAACACCTCGGTGGGCACCGCTACGGTCACCCGCCTGCGTGTCGCGCTGGCAAGCGTCCCGGGCGGGGCGGAGGTCGGCGGCAACACGGCACAGAACGCCGACTTCAACAGCGCCGTCTACGGCAACTTCCCGCTGATGCTGGCCGTGCTGGCGCTGCTGGTGTTCACGCTGCTCGCGCGCGCCTTCCGCTCCGTCGTGCTGGCGCTCAAGGCCGTCGTCCTGAACATCATCTCGCTCGGCGCGAGCTACGGGTTCCTCGTGCTCTTCTGGCAGCAGGGACACGGATCGAACCTCATCTACGGGGTCCCAGCCGTGGGCGCGATCCGCGAATGGGTGCCGATCGTGGTGTTCGCGTTCCTGTTCGGCCTCTCGATGGACTACGAGGTGTTCGTGCTCGCCCGCATCCGCGAGGAGTACGACCGCACCGGCTCGACCGATGACGCGGTCGTCGCCGCCCTGGCACGGACGGGGCGCCTGGTGACCTGCGCAGCGCTCATCGTCGCGATCTCGCTGCTGTCGCTCAGCGCAAATCCCGACATCATCGTCCGACTCCTGTCCACCAGCCTGGCGGCGGGCATCCTCGTCGATGTTCTGGTGGTGCGCACCCTTCTGGTGCCCGCACTGGTCGCCGTGATGGGCCGGTGGAATTGGTGGATGCCGGCTGCCATTGCCCGCGTCCTGCGCACGGGACCGGCCACTCGACGTCAGTGACACCCGGTCAGCCGCGCAACCGACCGGGCCTTGCCGCGGGAAGCTCGGCTCTGCGGGTTGTCCGCCGACTCGAGAGCAAACGCTACCGCCGGGGTCAAGGAATGAATGTTGCCCCTTCTCAGCATGCAATCTGCATGCTAGGATAGGTCGCATGACGCGCCCCCTCCAGATCAGAGAAGTACCAGAGGACGTCCTCGTCGCCCTCAAGAAGCGGGCCGAGGCCGAGCACCTGTCCTTGGCCGCATATGCCCTCCGCATCCTCGAGCGAGAGGCGCGTATGCCGACGGTTGCCGAAGTGCTGAGCGGTCCAGGTCCGCGGGCCAGAGTGACCAACGACGAAATCGTTGCCCTGGCGCGTACCGATCGGAGCTCTCATTGATCGTCGTTGACGCCTCGGCCCTGGTCGGGGCGTTGGTCGGGCCGACGCAGATTGCAGCTTCACGACTTTCGCGAGAGCCCGTCCTGCATGGTCCTCATCTCCTGCCGCTGGAGGTGACCTCGGCGCTGCGCAAGCTGGTCGCCGATCGCCGGATCTCTGACAGAGGCGCGGGACAGGCCGTCGACAAGCTGGCGGCGCTGCCGCTCCGTCTCCACCCGCACACTCCGTTGCTCCCGCGCATTTGGGAGCTCCGTGGCAACCTGACCGTGTACGACGCTGCGTACGTGGCGTTGGCTGAAGCGCTTGGGTTGCCTCTCGTCACGCTGGACAAGCGCCTCTCGGGTGCGCCTGGGCTCCACTGCGTGATCGACGTTCTTTGAGTGTCAGTCCGTCCAAAAATCGCATCGCCTCAGCGCAGCCATTGTGATCCCCCGCCAACCAACGGATTCCGCCGAGCGTCGGCGGCGGGTTACGGCTTCACCCGCTCCCCCGAAGCTGCGGACGTCTCGATGGCGGCGATGAGCTCGTGGAGCCGCACTGCGTCGGCGAAGTCGGGCACGGTGTGGGTTCCATTGTGGATATCGTGGCCGAATGCCGCGTAGACACGCCCGACGTTGTAGGCGGGCGCTCCCTGCAGGCTGGTGAGCGCGGGCCATCTCTCTGTCAACGCCGCCGGTATCGCAAGCACGGTCGGCTCGTCCCGGCCGTGTGCTCCCCATACGGTCAGCGGATAGATTTGGGGGTATGCAGCGTCAGCGGTGATCCGGAGCGTTCCCTCGGTTCCGTTGATCTCCCAGAGGAACCCGATCCCGCCGGCCACCGCCTCGCGGAGATGAACGCTGGCCGTGGTCCCGGACCTGAGGGTACCGACCAGCGCAACCTGGTCGGCGGCTGTCTTCACGATCTGTTGGCCCGTCTGCTCGACGGTGATGAGGGGTCTGCGAACGTCCAATAGAGCCGACAGCTCAGTGAACTCGCCGAGTACACACGTCAGGATGTCCAGGCAGTGGCCGCCCGCGATCGTGAGCAGATTGGCCCCGCTTGCGCGGTCGAGCATGTAGGCGTTGGGCTGGACGACGACGTCGCCCGGGACCGATAGACCGACCATGGTGGTTGACAGCACCTCGCCGACGTAGCCGTCGCACAGCAGTTGCTCGACGAGCGCGATCGCCGGGGCTTGGCGGCCCTGCAACCCGACGACCGTGCGCAACCCGCGTTCGGCGGCCTGGACGGCCATGGATCGTGCGTCATCGACGTCGCGGCCGAGTGGCCACTCGCAGTAGACGGCCTTGCCCGCTGTGAGCGCGGCGGCGACGAGTTCTCGATGGTGCGGGACTTTGACCGTGACGGCGACAACGTCCACGTCTGGCCGGCTCACCATCTGCTCGTAGTGCGAAAACACGGCGCTGACACCGAACGCCTCGCCCGATGCGCGCGCGGACTCCGCGCTCCGCGCAGAGAGTGCCCGGATCTCGTAGCCCGGAAGCGCGCGCAACGCGGGGATGTGCGCGATGGCGGCCCAACCGCGGACGGGGCTGACCCCGATGATCCCGACCCCGACCGTCGATTGCGACGGCGCGGAATCGACGTGTGTCGACATGTCGTCGAGTTCCCGTTTCCCCCTCCTAGAAACCGAGGGAATCGTCGACGAGGACGACGGTCATGCGGCCAGGCAGCCATTCCCGGTTGATGATGAGCACCTTGTTGACGCCGCTGTCCACGCCGTACGCGGCCTGGGCAGGCGCGTCCTCGAGCGGGAAGGCGTATTCGTCGACCCGGCGCAGGGCCTGTTCGAGGTCGGGCACGATCTTCTGCGTCCCCACCACGAGAATGACCTGTCCGGCACCGGTGGCGTACGCCCCCAGCTGGCTGCCACTCGCCGATGCCGCCACCAGCGATCCACTGTCGGTGACCGCCTGCACGCTGCCGAGCATCACGTCGGGTGACGATGTCAGGCGGCGAATCTCGTCCGCCTGCGTCGAGCGATCCATACTCGAGGCGCGCGGGCGGACAGCCTCGTACCGACCCGGCCTGGGGAGCTCCTCGGCGATTCCCGTCACGTCGAGCGTCTGCGACGCACGGTGATGGACCTGGTCGCCGGCCGGGACGAGCTCCGGCACGACCGGCTTCGCCTCCGCGGCGCTGGCCGCGCGGAGCGGACTGATCCCGTTGCCCTCGAGAGCGGCCGTCGTCCGGGCAACGCGAACATCGTCTGCCACGGTCGTGAATGCGGCGCTGAGTGACCGATCGCGGTGGAGTTCGCTGGTCATGGTTGTGGCTCCGTGTCCCTGATATCCTTGCGCGTGCAAGCACAGTACCAAGGGGATGGTTGCATATGCAAGGACACGGGCCGCGCGATGTCCGCCGTCTCCAGGCTCTCCTCGGCGGCGGGAGTTCGGCAGGCCGCGGGCTGGATGCCTGGCGCTCTCTACTCCGGGCTCACGCCTCGCTCGTGCGCCACCTGGAAATGGATCTCGAGCGGAAGACCGGTCTTGCCCTGGCCGACTACGACGTACTCGCTCAGCTGGTGCTGGCCGGCGGCCACCTGCGAATGACCGAGCTGGCGACGCAGGCGCTGATCTCACGCTCAGGCATGACGCGCCGTGTGGCCCGCTTGGTGGCCGAGGGTCTCGTTCGTCGAGGGACCGCGGACGCCGACGGGCGTGGCGTCGTGGTCGCGCTGACCGACGCCGGCGTGGCCCGCATCGCCGAGACCGCTCCAGTCCACGTACGCGGCATCTCCGAGCTGTTCGTCGCGCAACTCGATGATGAGGAGCTCGCCGCCCTCAGGACCGCGCTCGACAAGGTGAGCGTCGACGGCGCGTTTGGGTGAGAGCCGCCAGGCATTCGTCCACAGGCGCGCGGGCCGGTTCCCCGACTGTTGACTGCGTCGCCGTGGAGTGAACCGAGGTCGCCAGGGGACCGCCGCCGCGGTGGCAGCGGTCCCCCGTCGATCACACGGTGTTCAGTTGTCCTTGAAGAGCCCGAGCAGGCTGTGCACCGCCGCGTCGCGGGTGCTGAGCGGGTCGATGTCCCAGCGCTTCTCGATGGTGCTGAGGATCGACGTGGTGTCGAAGCTGGTGTGTGTCACGCCGGTCTTGCTCAGCAGCGGTGAGACGACGAGCGTGGGAACACGCGTCCCCGGGCCCCACTGGTCGCTGACGCCCTGCTTGGTGGGCGGCGAGACGTGGTCCCAGAAGCCGCCGTTCTCGTCATAGGTGACCACAACGGCGGTCGAGGACCAGGCGGGGCTGGACTTCAACGCCTTGAGCAGGTCGACGAGGTGCTGCTCGCCGGAGGTGACGTCGGTGTAGCCGGGGTGCTCGTTCTCGGCACCCATGGGCTTGACGAAGGACACCGCGGGCAGCGTGCCGCCGGAGACGGCGGCGAGGAAGTCCTTCTCGTCCTTGAGGTGGGAACGACCGGAGCCGTTCTGCGCGTAGTTGGCGAAGTAGTTGAACGGCTGGTGGTGATACTGGAAGAGCTTGTCACCGCAGTACGGGTAGACGTCGGCGGTGTTGTGGTTGGGGTCGGCGCAGGTGCCCGGGGTGCTGCCGTTGGTCCAGCCGGCGCCGGTGGTGTTGCCGGCGGCGTTGTCCCAGCCACCGGCGTACCAGCCCCAGCTGAGCTTCTTGGCGCTGAGCGAGTCGCCGATGTTGCTCGAGGTGAGCAGCGGCAGCCGCGTCGCGGGGCTGGAGGTCGGCGAGTACGGCTGGGAGCTGGGCTGGACGGTGTTCACGGCGTAGTCACCGCAGACCACACCGGCCGGGGTCGCGGGACGGCCGGCGGCCGGACTGCACGACGCGGTGAGTGCCTTGTCCTTCACCGACGCGCCCAGGGGCGAGGTGTAGAGCGGCGTGCTGGCGGGCATGCCGTTGGCGTCGACGACGGAGTGAAGGTCGTTGGCGCCGCCGCTGTTGTCGGCGCCGGCGAACACCGGCGTCTGTGCCGCGATCAGCCACTGGTGGGTGAGAAACGAGCCGCCGAAGGCGCCCTGGAAGAAGTGGTCGGCGACCACCGAGGGCGGTGCGCCGGCACCCGTGAGGTACTTGTAGACGGGCAGCTGCGTTGTGTCGTAGTAGCCCTGGGTGAGGCCCGTGGCGTCACTCGCCTGGGTGAAGCGATCCATCGCCCCGCCGTGGATCTGGTACTGCTGCTGGTAGTAGCGGTGCACCAGGTCCTCGGTCTTCTGGTTCTGCGCGATGTAGGGGTCGATCGCGAACGGCTGGTTGGTGAAGTGGCTGGAGAAGCCGCGGGGATCCGTGCACGTCGCGCTCAGCGGCGGCGAGGTGAGATGCGGGTCGTTCTGCATGAGGCAGCTGTAGGCGCTGCCCCACTGGTCGAGCTGGGTCTGGTGCGGCGTCGACGAGGCCGGCGAGCTGATCCCGCTGACACCCGGCCAGAGGCCGTAGAGGTTGTCGAAGCTGTGGTTCTCGTCGTAGATCACCACCAGGTGCTTGATGGCCGATGCGCCATCGCCGCTCTGCGAGTGGTCGCTGGTGTCGCGTTCGCTGGCGCGTGCCGGACCCACCATCACGGTGGCCAGCGCGAGCCCCACGACGGGCACGGCAAACAGGAGTCGGCGCATGGAAACCTCCTCGATGTGGGCACGATGCCCCCTGCACGACCCGCCCTGACCGCGAGGCTAGCCGGACGGTCATTAAGGGCGGGTAATCGAGCCCGGGTGATCTCGTGCATACAAAAGGAAGAGGCGGTCCGTTCGAGAACGGACCGCCCCGAGGGGATCTACTGCGAGAGGCCTCGGCCGATGTTGGAGAACACGTTGTTGGCCTGCTTGCCGACGACGGTGAGCACGAGGATGACCACCACCGCGATCATGACCAGGACCAGTGCGTACTCCACCATGCCCTGGCCCGCTTCGCCGTCATCCTCCTCGCCGCGGCGACGGCGTCGTGACCAGGTGCTGCCCAGCACCGGATCAGCGGAGGGTGAGCACCCAGCCGACGTGAATCAGGCCGGGCTTCTTGACCAGCGACGGGTAGCGACCCTTGTTGAGGTCGACAAGGCGTGCGACGCTGGTGTGGTTGCGGTAGGCGATGCGGCTCAGCGAGTCGCCGCGAACAACGGTGTAGGTCCCCGCGATGGGCGCAGGCGCGGTCGACGGCGCGGGCTGTGCGACCGGCGCCGGCGTGGTGGGCGCAGCAGGTGCAGACGGCGCAGGGGCGCCACCGATGACCAGCACCCACCCGGGATGGATCAGGTTGCGGTTGCGCAGCAGCGACGGGTACCGACCCTTGTTGAGGTCGACGAGCCGTGCCACCGTGGTGTGGCTGCGCGATGCGATGCGACCCAGCGTGTCGCCGCGCACGACGGTGATGGTCTGTGCCGCAGGCGCTTCGGCAAACGCGGTGAGTGCCGGTGTGGAGACGGCGGCGCATGCTCCGGCGAGCAGTCCGCACACGGTGATCCGAGTGATACCCAGCATGTCCCAAGAACCCTCTCGGCCCCGTTCGTCGCGTTGTGCGCCGTCGTTGAGTGGAACCGACATCCATCCAGACGGCGGTGGCCACCGCTCTGACCGTCACGGACCGATTGCGTTCCTCTCACGCGTCCCTGACTGTCCATTGAGTTACTGCGCAATGCTGCAGGAACGTACCGCGGAGCCAGCCCGCGAAGCGCCCGCCTCAGTAGGGCGGCGTGCGGTCGGACGTCGACGCGGCGCTGTCGGCGGGCGACGGCGTCGCATCGGGCGTCGGCGTGGCGTCGGGCGCAGGTGTGGCATCCGGCGACGGCATGGGATCGGGTGACGGCGTGCCGTTGGGCGGCGGTGTCGCGTCCGGCGATGCCGGTGCGGGTGTCGCCGCCCCGTCCTGCGCCGGCTCGGCGGTCGGTGCGGCCGCGGGTGGCTGCGAGCTGGCAGCGCCGGCGCCCGCCGGGGCAGATTCGGCAGCAGCCGGCGTCGCAGCTGTAGTGGCGCCGTCCGACGAGGGGGACGGCGACGCGGTGGAACGTGGTGCATCGGCGATCAGCGACTCCAGCCCGGTGATCAGACCGGCGTCGGCCGGGTCGTGCGGCAGCAAGGCGACCTCGCGGCTGAGCGACGCCAGTTCGGCGATGAGCTGGGGATCGGCCGTGTGAGCACTGTCGATCCCGGCAAGCTGCTTCTGCGCTTCGACGAGCGCCTGGCGCAGGCCAACGGGGTCGTGCTTGCGCACCGCGGTGCGGATCATCGCGGTGACACGCTGCACATCGGCGACCGCCTGCGCCTGCACGGACGGCGTGCCACCCCCCGGTTGCTGGTGCGTCACCATCAGTGCCACCGCCACGGTGGCGGCCAGGGCGAGACCGGCCGGCACCTGCCAGCGCGGCCGCGGCACCACTCGTCCGCCGCGGGCGGGCATGGCAATCGACGGAACCCGCCTACCAGCGACGTGCGCGTCCTCGAACAGCGACACCAGCGGATCCGCCGTCTCCAAGCGGCGGCGGCAGGCGGCGCAGGCCGCGAGGTGACCGGCAGCCGCACCACCGGGAGCACCGCTGACGGCCTCACCGCGCAGCAGCGACGCGATGGCGGCCTCGTCGAGATGCACGGCCTCGGCAGCGCCTGCGTGTCCACGGCGGCGGCGCAGGGTGCTCAGCATGCGGATCATGCCCCGTCCTCCAGCCCGACCAGCACGCGGCGCAGCTGGGCGCGGGCGGCCATGGCCCGGGACATCGCGGTGCGCAGCGGGATGCCCAGCTCGCGCGCGGCATCCTCGTAGGTCAGCTCCGCGAAGGTCACCAGCATGACCACGTCGCGGAGGTGGCCCGGCAGTCGCAGCACGGCTTCGCGGACGCGGCGACGGCTCTCCTCCCGAGTCACCTCGCCGGCAGGGTCATGCCCCGGAGCAACAGCGCGAGACTCGTCGATCTCGGCAGGCTGCTCGCGGCGGCGGCGCAGCGCGTCCACCGCTGTGGTGCTGGTGATCCGCGCGATCCAGTGCGCCAGCGGCCGGTCGCCGCGAAACGAACGCGCCGAGCGGAACACCTTGAGAAACACCTCCTGGGCGATGTCCTCCGCCGCCGCCGGGTCACCGCAGGCGCGCGTCGCCTGGCGCAGCACCGCGGGATGATGTGTCTCCACCAGGCGGCGCCAGGCGCCCTCGTCGCGCTGGTTGGCGGCGCGGTGCAGCAGCTGCGCACCGGCGTCGTCGCGCCCGGCCGGGCTGACCTCGGCGCCGGCCGCGGCGAGCTGCGAGTACGGCATGGCGCCGACAGTAGTGGTGGAGAGTGTCATCCGCTCGGCGTACCCCGACTTTCGATGGGTGTGTCACCGGGCTGTTGCGCACACCCGCAATCGTGACAACCCAACAGACGCGCGGAGACGCCGGAATGACCGTGACGGGTGGATGACAGCGCAGTGGCGAGCTGCGCCCGCGGCTACTTCGGTTGCGGGGTGATGCGCAGGTAGGGCTTGGGCGACCGGTAGCCGGGGTAGATCTTGTCGGCCTCTTCGTTGGACACCGAGCCGGCGATGATGACGTCCTCGCCCTGCTTCCAGTTCGCCGGGGTGGCGACGCGGTGCTTGGCGGTGAGCTGCAGGGAGTCGATGACGCGGAGCACCTCGTCGAAGTTGCGCCCGGTGGTCATCGGGTAGACGAGGATCAGCTTGATCTTCTTGTCGGGACCGATGACGAACACGTTGCGGACGGTCTGGTTGTCGGCGGGGGTGCGCGTCGCGGGGTCGCCCGAGGTGCTGGCGGGCAGCATGCCGTAGAGCTTGGCCACGTTGAAGTCGGAGTCGCCGATGATCGGATAGGTGGGTCGCGAACCCTGGGTCTCCTCGATATCGTCGGCCCACTGCTCGTGCTTGCCGACGGGGTCGACGGAGAGGCCGATCACCTTCACGTTGCGGCGGGCGAACTCCGGCTCGATCCTCGCCATGTAGCCGAGCTCGGTGGTGCAGACCGGGGTGAAGTCCTTGGGATGGGAGAACAGCACGGCCCAGGAGTCGCCGATCCAGTCATGGAACTTGATCCGGCCCTGGGTGGTGTCCGCCTCGAAGTCGGGTGCGATATCGCCGAGCGAGAGACCCATGATGTTCCTCCTGCCTGCATCGGGTGCGGGGCGCAGTATGACGCCGCCCATCGTACGGTGCGGGCACGCCGGCACCGCGGCCGGCGGCCCCCATCGCCTGAAGGCCGCCCGCGGGCCCGCTACGCCGTCGCGGCCGCCGCCGGAGCCGGGGACACGAAACGCTGCACGAATCCCAGCGCCGTGTCGGCGACCTCGTGCCAGCCGCTGTCGATGGTCAACGAGTGGCCGCGATTGGGCATCTCGACGATCTCGGTCACGCCCTGGTTGTGCTCCTGCTTCTTGTACGAGGCGTTGGCGATCGCCCAGGGAACGGTGTGGTCCTTCTCGCCGGAGATGAACAGCAGCGGGCCCCGCTCGGGGTTCTTGCTGTCGACCCTGGCCTCGGTGCGCGGGTTGAAATTGGCTGTGGCGGCCTGGAACAGCGGCGCGCCCGACGCCGGCACCGCGTAGGTGTCGTACAGGGCGCGGGCCTCCTCATCGCTGACCGCGTTGGTGAATGCGTAGTGGAACTGCTCGAAGGTGAGCGGCACGGCGCGATGCCGGTTGGCCGGGTTGCCGAGCACGGGTCGAGCGGCCCGCAGCGAGGAGATGGGCAGGGGCAGCACGCCGCGGAACGGCGCGGGGTCGACGGCCACCGTGGAGGCGGAGAGTCCCCGTCCGGCGAGAATCTGGACGAGCAGCCCGCCGAACGAGTGCCCGACCAGCGCCGGCTTCTTGTCCAGCTTGCGGATGACCTCGTCGTAGTGATCGGCGACCTGGCCGACGGTCTTGTCGGCGAAGGTGTCGGGGTGGGCGTTGGCCTCCTCGACGGTCTCGGGATCGTCGGGCCAGCCCGGCGTCAGCGCCGTGTAGCCGGCCTCCTCGAAGACGGCCGCCCAGCGGTCCCAGCTGCTGGGCAGCAGCCACAGGCCGTGCACGAAGACGACCGGCTGCCGCCCCGAGGAGTTCGCCCGCTCGATCTGCTCCGCTTCGTGCTCGGCGATGGTGCTGGTGCCGGCCGGCGTGGTGTCGCTCATGGCGGTTCTCCGTGCTGGGGGGTGCCGGGAGCACACTACGCCTGCGCGAGACGGAGCGATAGAGCGGGCGAGCGCGCCCCGCGTCAGTAGGCGACGCCTTGGGGAAGCTGCGCCAGCCGGATGCTGTTGCCGGACGGGTCGCGGAACGCGGAGTCGATGCCGTACGGGCGCTCCGAGGGCTCCTCGCTGAACTCGACACCGCGCGCCTTGAGCTCCTCGCACGAGCCGTAGGCGTCGTCGGTGGTGAGGAACACGGTGCCGGCGAAGCCCTTCTCCATCAGGGCGCGCACCTGCTTGGCCGTGCCGTCGTCCATCACCGGCGCCGGCGGGATGGCCATCAGCACGATGGCGACGTCGGGCTGGCCGGCGGGGCTGACGCTGAGCCAGCGAAAGCCGCCGAGTTCGGGCATGGTGACGTCGGCACGGACCTCCATGCCCAGCCGCTTGGTGTAGAACTCGAGCGCCTCGTCCTGGTCGTGCACCCAGAGCTGGGCGTTGGCGATCTTGATCATCGGTGTGCTCCTGTTGCCATGGTGGGCGTGAGAACCCTGGAGCCCAGGCTAGGTGCCACGGCCGCCGCTGTCTTCTCGAAACGTGCGGCCCTGGGCCGGCCGTAGGCGCGCAGCACGCAGGCGGGCACCAGCGCGAGGTTCGCGGCGGGCGGGAAGGCGGCGCGATAGGCCGTGGGCGACCTGCCGAAGGTGCGCGTGAAGCTCGTGGTGAACGACCCGATGCTCTGCACGCCGACGCTGAGACAGATGTCGGCCACCGAATGGTCGGTGGTGCGCAGCAGCGCGGCGGCGCGCTCGAGGCGGCGGGTGAGCAGGTAGACGTGAGGCGGCTCGCCGAAGGCGCGGCGGAACTCGCGGCTGAAGTGGGCGCGCGACAGGCAAGCGGCGCCGGCCATGTCGTCGACGGTGAGCGGCTCGAAGTAGCGCGCGTCGACGAGATCCCTGGCACGCAGCAGGCGGCGAGTCGGCGGGACGAAGGCCACGGTCGCCAGTATGACGGCGGCCGGCGCTGCAACTCATCGGCCGCCGACGCAGTGCCCGCGGTGTCGATGATGTTGGCCCTGCCGGCGACGAGCCGGTGCCACCGGTCTGCGCCACCCATCCAAAAACGTGTGCCGATCGCTGCAATTGGCCGCGCACGGACGCTGTGCGGAGTCCTGACAGACAGGTCAATTGTGGAATGCCACACCAGTGCGTCCGTTTGCATTGACGTATTCGCCGGCTGCTGCCACACTGCGCCGGGACCTTACGAGAGCATGGGGGCAATGGTGTGCGCAAGGCGCGCCGTCGGGGCAGGGCCGCCGGAGCGGTACTCCTGGCGCTGACGATCTCGACCGCCGCGGTGGTCTATGCCGGCGCCGCCATGGCGGCCGGGTTGAATGGCGGCGCGGACAGTCCTGCCCTCGCCGGGATCGACGCGGCCGGAGCGAGCAGCCGGGCGACCGCGACGGTGAAGGCGACGGCCAAGTCGACGAAGACGCCCAAGCCGAGCCCAACGGCGACGCCGTCACGCACCCCCAAGCCGACGCACACCCCCACCCCAACGCCGACCCCGACACCCTCGCCCACCCCGCAGACCACCCCGACGCCCACGCCGACCCCCGGCCCCACGCTGCCGCCGGGCTCCTCGATCGCCTACTACGACCCCACCCCGGGCGACACCATGGACAGCACCTACACCCTGACCGCCGACGGCGCGCCGGTGGCGGTGACCCGCTCCTACGACGTCGCCTACGCGCGCTTCGCGTTCTCGGGCTCGGTCAGCCTGGTGGTGACCGCTCCCCAGCCGATCACCGCGTGGACGATCAGCCCGCTCGCCTTCGCCATCCCGGCGACGGTGAACGGCGCCACCCTGAGCTTCATTCTCGACAACCCGGCCAACGTCATCGTCACCGTCAACGGGCTGGAGAAGCTGTTCGTCTTCGCCGACCCGCAGGAGACGTCCCCGCCACTCGCGGCCGGCCCGGGCGTGGTCAACCTGGGCGCGTATGCCACCAACAGCACCGGCACCGTGCTCCAGACCGCGCAGATCCAGGCCGCCATCGACGCCACCGCGGCACTGGGCGGCGGCAGCGGCGGCACCCTCTACGTGCCCGACGGTGCCTACCTCACCGGCACCCTGCACCTGCGCAGCAACGTGGCCATGTACCTGCAGAGCGGCGCGCTGCTGCAGGGCTCACCGCACAGCTCCGACTACCAGAGCGCGCGCCTGATCGCCACCGACGGCGCCAGCAATGTGAGGCTCTTCGGCCGCGGTGTCCTCGACGGCCACGGCACCACGCTGCGGGCCAGCGACAAGGTGCGCATCATCGAGCCGGTGGGCGGCCAGAACATCGAGGTCGACGACGTGCTGCTGCGCGACTCC
Source organism: Candidatus Dormiibacterota bacterium (assembly GCA_035995545.1). Lineage (GTDB taxonomy): Bacteria > Chloroflexota > Dormibacteria > Aeolococcales > Aeolococcaceae > DASRDZ01. The sequence continues at coordinate 48,767 of DASYKI010000002.1, read as the reverse complement.
GCCTCGTGGACGGTGCACATCGCCGGCGTCACCCACGCCACGGTGACCAACGTCAAGATCGTCAACAACCAGGCGCTCCGCGCCAACGACGGCATCGACCCCGACGGCTCGACCAGCGTGCTCGTCAACGGCGCCTTCGTGCACACCTTCGACGACTGCTTCGCGGTCAAGACCAGCGGCTTCGCCGGGTCACTGGCCACCGACCAGGTGCTCATCGAGAACTCGCTGTGCTGGACGCAGAAGTCGGCGCTGAAGATCGGCACCGAGACCGGCAGCAACGTCTCCAACGTGACCTTCTCCGGCAACAACGTGGTGCACGCCGACCGTGCGCTGTCGGTGTACATGGTCGACGGCGGTAACCTCTCCAACCTGAGCTACGTCAACGACACCTCGGAGACGGTGGGCGGCAACGTCAAGCAGCAGCTGATCGACTTCGAGGTGAGCAGCGGCCAGGCGAGCAACGTGACGGTGACCAACTACACCGCGTACAGCGACAGCGTCAACTCGTCGCTGACCCAGGCGTCGGCTGGCCACACGCTGCCGGTGGCGTTCAACCACCTGGTCATCGCCGGGAACACCTGCGTCGACACGACCTGCGCGCGCATCGTGAACAACGGGGCGACGCTGGTCTTCACACCCTAGGCGCAGCTCCGAGCCGTCAGGCGGGCAGGCGTACGACGAAGCGCGCACCGGGCGCGCCGGTGTCCAGGGTCAGCGTGCCACCGTGCGCCTCGACGATCGCGGCCGCCAGGGCGAGGCCGAGCCCCGCGCCGCCGCTGTTGCGGGCGCGGGCGGGGTCGGCGCGGGCGAAGCGCTCGAAGAGGCGGTCGCGCAGCTCGGGCGCGACACCCGGGCCGCTGTCGGCGACGGTGATCAGCCACCACTGCGCGTCGCCGGGCGCGGGCGCGGCGCTCACCTCGATCGCCGTGCCCTGCGGCGCGTGCTCCAGCGCGTTGGCGAGCAGGTTGTCGAGGACGCGGCGAAGCAGGTCGGCGTCGCCGCGCAGGTGTCCCGAATCTGCCAGATGTGTCACCAACGTGAGCCCCCGCTGGGTGCCCAGGGTGCGCCAGCGGTCGACTACGTCCTCGACGAAGTCCGGCACGTCGACGGGTTCGCGCTGCGGCTGGAGCGCACCGGCGTCGGCGCGGGCAAGGACAAGCAGCTGGTCGGCGAGGCGCGAGAGCCGTTCGATCTCGGCGGCGAGGCTGACCAGGCTGTCGCGGTAGTCGGCGGCGTTGCGGTCGCGGGCCAGGGCGACGTCGACCTCGGAGCGCATCACCGCCAGCGGAGCGCGAAGCTCGTGGGCGGCGTCCGCGGTGAAGCGGCGCAGCGCGCTGAACGAGGCGTCGAGCCGGGCCAGCATGGCGTCGAAGGTGGCGCCCAACTCGCCGAGCTCGTCGGGCGGGAGCTGCATGTCGAGGCGGCGGTTGAGGTCGTGCTCGCTGATGTCGCGGGCCGCGGCGGCGATGCGCCGCACCGGCCGCAGCGCGCGTCCGGCGACGATGTAGCCGAGCACCGAGGCGACCACGATGAGCAGCGGAACGGTGGTGGCCAGCAGCACCGCGATGGTGGTGAGCGTCGACTGCATCTCGGCGGTGCTGCGGCTGACCACCAGCACGACGGTGCTCGGCCCAGCCCCCATGGCGCTGAGGCGCTGTGCGCGCACCCGCTCGGAGACACCGCCAATGGTGAGCGTCTGGTAGATCGCGGAGTCGGTTGCGCGGGCCTGCGTCGCCACGCCGGCGATGGCACGGTAGGCGGGCGCGTTTCCCGAGCTGTCGAGCACCGTGCCGGTGGAGTCGACGAGCAGTGCGGCGATGGCGATGCCCTGGCTCGACTCCGCGGGCAGCGGCTGGCCGCCCTGGAAGCTGACCTGGCCGCCGTTGCCGCTGTCGATGGAGGCGCCGAGCAGCTGCGCCTGCGCGGTCAGGCTGTCGTCGACCGAGCCGAGCTGCAGCCGCGCCGTGTAGAGGTAGAAGGCCACCGCCGCGGCGCCCGCGACCACCGCGAACACCGCCGCGTAGGTCAGGGTGAGGCGGGCGCGCGTGCCGCGCAGGGCCATGCGCAGGCGGGTCACTTCAGTCGGTAGCCGCCCGTTCCGCGCAGCGTCTCGATCATCCCGTGCGCGGCGGTTGGTGCCAGCTTGCGCCGCAACCGGGCGATGTACACCTCGACCAGGTTGGACTCGCCGGCGAAGTCGTAGTTCCACACGTGATCCTCGATCTGGGTGCGGGTGAGCACCCGGCCGGGGTGGTGCAGGAAGTACTCGAGGATGGCGAACTCCTTGGCGGTGAGGTCGACGTCGCTGCCACCGACGCTGACGCGGTGGGCGTCGGTGTCGAGCCGCACCGGCCCGTGCTCGAGGACGGCGCTGCGATTGTCGAGGTGGCGGCGGCCCAGGGCGCGAACCCGGGCGAGCAGCTCGGCGAAGGCGAACGGCTTGACCAGGTAGTCGTCCGCGCCGGCGGAGAGGCCGCGCACCCGGTCCTCGACGGAGTCGCGCGCGGTGAGCATGAGGATCGGGACGCTGACGTGCTGCGAGCGCAGCGCGCGACTCACCTCGTAGCCGTCCAGGCCGGGCAGCATGCCGTCGAGGACGACGACGTCGAAGGGTGTCCCAGCGGCGGCCTGGAGCCCGTCGCTGCCGTTGTCGACGACGTCGACGGCGATGCCGGATTCCTCGAACCCCCGGCGCAGGTTGGTGGCGAGACGGAGGTCATCCTCGACGACGAGCACGCGCATGGCCTCCTCACGATGCCCCCGCGGAGATGAACGCAACCTTAACGCGGGGCGAGGGTGGCATTCCGCCCCACGGCCGGAGGTCTCGTCACGCATTCATGTCGGTTCAAGCTCCCCCCACGAAGCTGAGCACATTCCGCCGGAGCCGTGACCTCCGGCAAGACCAACTCGACGAGGAGACTCATCCCCCATGCCCGTGAACCACGATCGACCCTCCCTGCTGCGCCGCGGGCCGCTCGCCCTCGGCGCCGCGGCGCTGCTCGGCCTCGGCGGCGGCCTATTCGCCGTCACCCACGCCGGCGCGTCCGCACCGGCGGCGGTGGTGCACAGCGCGACGCTGACCCAGGCGACGTCGCCGGCCCCCTCGGGTGCCGCGGCCCCCAGCACCACGTCCGACCCGAGCGCGGCGGCTGAGCCGGCCGAGACCCCGGGTGCGCCCGAGACCGGCACCGCGGCCGAGCCCGCCGGCGCGCCGGAGACCGACGGTCCCGGTGGCTGGGCCGACCCCGCCGGCTCGACGGGTGCCGTCGACCAGCAGGGAGAGAACTAGCCCTCTCTCCTGTGGCGGAGGTAGGGGGAGCGGCCGCGCCGCTCCCCCTCCTCACCACAAGGACTCGGTTCTGAGCAGCCGGGTCTAGTCGCCGAGCGCCAGGGTCCTGGTGTGCTCGGCCCGCACGGCCTGCAGCGACTGCGGGTCGAGCCCGAGCAGGTGCAGGATGGTCGGTGCGATCTGCGTCGTCTCGACGCTGCCGTCGCTGGCGCTGCGCTCGGTCGCCGCGGTGGCCACCACCAGCGGCACGTGGCGGTCCTCGGTGTGCGCGCCGCCGTGCTCGGCGATCTTCTTCACGCCACCGGTGTAGACGACGCCCTGCTGGGCGATGCCGAAGATGTCGGGCACGCGCGGGTCGCCGTCCTTCGACCCGAAGAACTCGCCGACCGCGTCGCCGGCGTACAGCTTGCTCAAACCCGAGGCGCTGTACGCCTTGCCCTCGTTGCTGGTGCCGGTCTGGGCGAGCAGGAACTTCTTGGCGAAGTCGGCGGCGAACTGGGAGCGGTCCTTGAGCCAGATCAGCATGCCGTCGTCGTTGATCGACCAGAAGTTGCCGCTGACCGGATTGGTCGGCACCAGCGGCTGCGGGCGCGACGGCTGCTGCGCCGCCCAGGCGGCGTTGAGGGCGTCGAGGATGGCGCCGTCGTCGATGCGCTTGAGCTGGGTGATGTCGACCGGCGACTGGCCGTGCTTGGCGCTCAGGATGACCGCGGTGCTCTTGTCGAGATGGCGCGCGTGCAGCGCGGAGAGCATCTGGCCCACGCTGGTGTTGACGAAGTCGAGCGCGATGCTGAGCAGCGTGCCCGGCACCTGGTGGCCGGAGCTGTCGAGCACGTAGCCGCCGGCCAGGTTGCCGTCGATCTTCGACAGCGCCAGCTTCTGCCCGGTCGACACCGACTGGAAGTTCATGCCAAGAATGGCAGGAGTTCCCACGTGGTCGACGCCGCTGTGGTCCCTGCCGTTGATCTCGTTGATCACCGCCTGCACCTTGTAGCCGTCGTACTGGCGAGTGTAGGCGTTGTCACTGGTCCAGTCCTTGCCGGCGGGCGCGCCCGGCACCTGGCTGTTGATCTCCGGGGTGAAGAGATCGTCGATGCCAGTGCCCGAGGGACCGTTGAGCACGTCGTAGGCGGCGTGCTTGTCGGACCAGGCGGTGCGCATGCCGGCCTGCTTGATCACCTCGAACACCGTGTTGACCTTGATGTACTGGTGCGGGTAGATGGGCTGGCAGCCCGGACCGCCGGCCGGCATCTTGGTGGTGTCCAGCAGCGTCTGCGGGTTGCCGGTCATCTTCAGGATGTTGTCTGGCAGGGGGCCGAGGCCGGTCTGGCCGGCGGCGAGGCTGCTGGGATCCTTGTCGAGGAACTCGAAGTAGGTCACCTCGGCGCCCGGCGCGGGCGCGGTGCACGCCGTCGTGCCCGACGGCCACAGCGCGTGGTTGACGCTGTCGTCGTAGTAGATGCCCGTGGTCTTGGGGTTGCCGCCGGTGACCTGGGCGACCATGCCGGGAAAGGAGTCCGAGGGCACGGGGGTCTGCGCGTTGGTGAACGAGGTGCCGTGGCCGACCAGCGACGCCAGCGCCGAGCCGGGATGCTTCTGCACGTACCAGTCGAGGTCGGACTGGTGCATGCCGTCGACGGAGAGCAGCAGCACGTGGCGTATCGACGAGTCCTCGCCCGCGTTGGCCGGCACCGACGTGGCCACCGCGGACAAGGCGCCGGCGAGCCCGAGCGCGCAGGCGACACTGATAGCACGAACCGGCAGACGAAGCATGTGAGCCTCCTGACCAGCGCCCCCGCAACTCCCTGCCGCGGACCGGCGCACTCCTGCTGATGCCCCCGACGGGCCACCCTACTCAGCCGCGGTTATCGAGATAAGGAGCGCGTGCTTAAGAGGTGGTTATCGAACCCAGCGCGCCGCGGCGTGCGGGCGGCTACTTGAAGCCGTAGAGGCCCTCGTGGAAGTCGCCGGTGGACACCCACTTGCCGATCACCCGGTCGACCACCTCGCTGTCGACCAGGGTGGCCCCCAGGCTGCGGGCGTTGCCCTCGACGGCTTCGAGCACCTGTCCCTTGACGAACTCGGGGATGCGGTCGAAGCGCTCCACGGCGTCGTCGGTCCAGGGCAGCCCCTCGTCCTCGCGGCGGTCGCGGATGGCGTGCGAGACGCGGCCCCACATCTCGTACTTGACCTGCATCACCTCGGGCGTGATCGTCGTGCCCAGGCCCAGCTTGTGCGCCGTCCACTCGACGCGCCAGCGGGTCAGCTCACGACAGAACTCGGGCACCTCGCGCAGCCGCTCCTCGGCCTCGGGCGTCCAGGTGAAGTCGGCGATGCCGGTGCGGTCGCTGAGGGGATGGCCGTGGCCGAGCTTCTTGCCCAGGGTGCGCACGAACAGCTCGGTGATCTCGGCGACCCGCTTCTGGTCGGCGCGCGCCTCGCTGACCGCCTCGGCCATGCGCACCGCGCGGTCGGGGTCGAGGTGGCTCCAGCTGGCGGCACCGCGCGCCTGCTGTTCGGCGTGCTCGCGCGCTGCGTCATCCCACGCGGGACCGCCGTTCGTGTCGTGCGGGAAGGGGCAGCGCGCGGCCTCGCCGGGATCGCTCATGGCTGCCTCGATGGTGCCACACGCGTACTCGCTGCTGGCCCGCCCACGTCGTCGCAGCGCCGTGGTGTCAGCGTCGCCCCGCGGGCCGGTGCCGTGCGCTCCACAGCAGCACCGACGCGGTGATCGCCACCGCGGCGCCGGCGATCACCCAGATCAGCCAGGGCATGCCTGCCTGCGGCGGCACAGCCGGCGCCGCCTGCGGCGGCGCGACCAGGGCGGCGTCGCCGAGCTGGGTCGTGTTGGCGGCGAAGATGTTGGGGCCGCCGACGGGCACGGTGGTCTGCGGCTGCCACGCGGTGCCGTCGAAGAGCTGGACGGTTCCCTGCGTGGTACCGGTCGGGCCGCGCAGCACGATCGACACGGGATGGTCGGGGCGCAGCGTCACCGCTTGTCCGGTGTCGGACGCGATGCGATAGAGATACGTGTTGCCGGCGACGACGCCGTTGGGTGGCGCCGGCTTGGGTGTGTCGACCGGCGTGATGCTGATGGTGATGCTGTGCGCACCGGATGGGATGACCATGCTGTCGGCGCCGATGAGGATCTGCGCCTGGGGCGGGTTCTCCCCTGTTGCCAGCGTCTGGGCGCCGGTGTCCTTGCCCGTGTACGGCACCGTCGTGGTTGCGCTGGTGGGATTGCCGGCCTGCCCGGGGCCCGGGTGCAGGAAGCGGTACGCGTCGGCGGTGGCGAAGCTGTCGTAGAGCGGCGGCGCGGTGCGGCCGCCCGCGAGGCGCGCAGCGACGACGAGCAGCGCGCCGAGCAGCAGGGCGCTCAGCGCTTGCTTGCGGCCCTGCGTCACACCAGGAACCACGCGCCCATGTCGGCCACGGTGTGCGCCACCGCGGGCGCGGCGACACCGCCGCTCAGCATGCGCAGCCCGCCCAGCCACACCCCGACCGCGATGTCGAGCGGCAGCGCCTGCCATCCATAGAGCGGGACGTGCACGATGGCGAACGCCACGGCGCAGACGGCGCAGGCCGCGAAGACGCCTGCCGCCCTGGCCACCGCGTCGAAGAGCACGCCACGGAACACCAGCTCCTCGGCCACCGCGACGAACGCAACCAGGACCGTCCACGTGAGCACCGTCACGCCATGCGGCCGTGGCCACACGTGCAGCGGCGTCCGCGGCAGCACCGCGGCGAGCACCACGAGCACCGCGCCGCCGGCAATGCCCACGCCGATGCCACCGCTGACGATCTCTCTGTGCAGCGGGCGCCCACGCTCGTCAGCCGCGGCCCGCCGCGCGCCGAACGCCGCGTGTCCCGCGGGCCGCACAGCAATCGCCAGCATCAAGGCCGCGAAAACCCCGGCTGCCGCCAGGGATGTCCCCGCCTCCCCGACTCCCCCACCGACCCACGCCGCGACGCCAACGCGCACCCCCAGCGCGACGCCAACACCCACCACGACGCGCAGCGCCACCAACGCCGGCCGCGCCGGCGCCAGAACCCTCACCGCGGCAGCGGAACCATCGCAATCGTCCCCGTCGAATACTCCGGCGGCCAGACCACGACGCTGTGCCGCACCGCCTGCCACTGCCAGATCACCGCCGCGGCGCGCGTGTTCTGCCCCAGCTGCGCGGGGCTGTCGCTGAACCGCAGCCCTCCCCCGTTGGGCAGGCTGCCCTCCGGCATGTCCACGGCCCGCGCGGCCGTGGCGATGCTCTGCGCGTCGAGATGCGCCGCAGACGGCAGCACCTGGTGGAACAGCGCCCACGCCGAGCTGAACCCGGCGATCCCCTCCTCGGTGGGCGGGCGGCCCGTCTGTTGCTGCCACTTCCCGGAGAAACTCTGGTACAGGGTGCGCGCCTCGGGGAGCAGCCCGGAGGGGTTGAACGTCTTGTCGGGCCGGTCCGACGCGAAGACGCCGACGGCGTCCTGCCCCAGTGCCTGGCCGAAGTCGGGCAGGCACTGGGCCATGGTGGTGCCGATGAAGGCGTCGACGTGCAATCCGGCGTCGAGGAAGGCGCGGCGGAAGCTGATGCCGTCGGGGATGTGCGACGAGAGCAGCAGGATGTCCGGCGAGGTGGAGCGGATGCCGGCGATCGCGGCACCGAACGACGGTGTGAAGGGGTCGTACACAGCCTCGCCCGCGATGCTCACGCCGCCCGCGCCGAGCGACTGGCGAGCCGCGTCGGACACGGAGTGCGCGTAGTCGTCGTTGGCGGTGACCAGGAAGGCCTTGAGCGACGACGCTGAGCGCTGCAGGCGCGGGGCGAGCTGGTCGACGACGAAACGGCCGGAGTTGCCGCCCAGGTTCGTGCCGTTGGCGCCAACGCGGAAGACCAGCGGCAGCCCCTGCCCTGTGACCCGGTCGGCGACGGCGCCGGTCTCCCAGTAGACCATGCCGTCCCTGGCCACCGCGGCGGCGGCGGGGATGGACAGAGCCGAGGAATATGCCCCGATCACGGCGGCAACTCCGTCGCGATGCAGGGAGTCGGCGAGCGCCTGCGCCTGGTCGCCGGATTCGAGGTCGCGCACGTCGAGCTGGAGCTGGCGGCCGGCGACGCCGCCAGTGGCGTTGGCCATGCCGGCGGCGAGCTGGGCGCCGAGGTATTCGTCGTGGGCGTCGGCGGAGACGCTTCCTGAGAGCGGGAACATGGCGCCGATGCGCAGCACCGGAGTTGTGCTGGTGGACGCGCTGCCGCAGGCGGTCAGTGCTGTCGTGACGGCTGTTGCAGCCATGAGCGCGCGACGCCTGGAGATCGTCATCTCATTTCACCGTGAAGATGATGGACGCCGAGTACACCCGCGGGTTGAACGGGAAGTGGTCCCCCGCGACGAACTCGGCCTTCAGTGTGTAGACCCCCGGCTGCACCGGCACATCCTGCTGCAGGCTGTAGGCCATGTAGATGAGCTGGTTGTCGAGGAAGAGGTGGACGTGACCCTCGGTGGGCTTGACGTCCGTCGACGTCGCCTGCACCACGGTGGCGTTCTGCAGCGCCACGGTCACCCGCACCGTGCCGGCCGCCACCGTGGCACCCTGGGTGGGATAGGTGACCTGCAGCACCGCGGGCGACGAGGGCCGCGTCGACAAATCGGGGGTCTGCGACGCGGTGGGTGTCGCTGAGCCACCACCGCCTCCGCCACCGCAGGCGGCGAGGAGCATCAGCAGCGAAGCTGCCCCGATGAACCGGTGCAGACGTGGCATGAACGGTGTCCTCATTGTCCCGCGGTGACGTCGAGTGTTGCGCTGATGGTGCCGCCGGTGGGCGCGTCGCCGCTGATGTCGTACCGGGTCTTGCCGTTCCCGACGGTGATGCCGGCCACGAAGTGTCCCGGTTCGAGGGTGCGCAGCGTCAGCGGCACGGGCTGTGCGCCCGGCGCCGTCATGGTCACGCGTGCGGCGGAGACCGGCAGCTCCTTGCCGCCGTTGTCGAAGAAGGTGCTGTGGAAGGTCACCGGCCCGGGCTTGTCGGGGTCCAGGTAGACCTGGATGCTGCGCCCGTTGGCGAACTTGACGACGTACAGGGTGGGCAGTCCGGCGACGCGACGCACCTCGACGGTCGGCGGCACCGTCCGCGGCGTGACCCGCAGCGGCACCTCCACCGAGGCGGCGCCGCGGTCGACCAGGGCGGTCACCTGCCAGGTGCCGTCGATGGAGAGGTTGGCGCCCTGCCCCGTGTAGCTGCCGTCGGGCACCCGCTTGAGGTCGAGCGACGACTCACCGAGCCCGCTCTGCGCCGGCAGCAGGAAGCGCAGCCGCACCGCCGCCGCGTCGACCGGCTGGCCGGTGTCGTAGTCGGTGACCCGGACGACGAAGCGGTTGACGCCGGCGGTGCCGGGCGTCAGCTCCAGGCGCAGGCGCACCGTGGTGCCCGCGTCGCTGCCGGTGACCACCAGCCCCTGCTGCGCCGCAGCCGTCTGTGCCGCCGACACCGGCGGAGCCACGTTGACCAGCGCGGCGGCGACCAGCAGCGCGGCGGCGCCGATCACCACCTCGGTCGACGCGACGCGCTGCAGGCCGCGCAGGACACGCGACGCGCGGGGAACGTGCCGCCAGCGGTTCACCGCGCCCAACCCGGCCAGCACCAGCAGCAGCGCGAGCTTGAGCAGCACCAGCTTGCCGAACGACGTGCCCCACAGGTCGCCCCACGAGGCCACCTCGACCCACGCCCGGGCGATCCCGCTGGCGGCGACCACCAGCAGCGCGATCGCCGCAGCGGTCGACATCCGCCGCACCGCCGCGGCCTTCTCCTTGGCCGGCCGCCCGCGGATGGCCAGCAGCAGCGCGGCCAGCCCGCCGATCCACACCCCGACGGCGAGGACGTGCACCCACTGCGCCGCGACGTTGAACCAGGTGGGCGACTCACCCGACGCGTGGCTGTACGCGGCGTCCACCCACATCGCGCCGGCGGCGGCAAGTCCACTCGCGACCCGCGCCGCGCGCCCTAGCGATGCGCCACGCAGCACCCGGGCGCCCAGCAGCGCCGCACCGGCGATGCCTGCCGTGACCACGCGCCAGACGAAGGCGTGCCCGAGCGAGCTGGAGAGCAGCGAACCCCACGAGATCCCGGCCGCCGACCGCTGCGCCTCGGTCACCATGAATGTGCCGGCAATGGCCAGAACCCAGGCACCCGCTGCCGCCTGGAGAGTGGACCGCCGCGCAGTGGGGAAGACGGCCGTTGCCACCAGCGCCGCGCCGACCAGCAGCACCAATCCGGCGAACAGCGTCCAGCGGCCCGCCACCGCGAGCGCCGAGGGTGGCGGCGCACCGCCCCACGACGACGCGCTGCCGGTACCGCCGCCGGCGAGCACGGCATCCACCGACACACCGACCCCGAATGCGAACGCGCCCGCCGCGTAGTGCCCGTCGACGGACGACACCGTGCGCCAGCTCACCGTGTACACGCCCCTGCCGAGCGGCCTGACCGCGACCTGCAGGCTGCGGTCGTCGCCCGGGACAGCCTGGGTCGGCCCGGCGTTGTGCGACTGCCCCGACGAATCGAGCACGCCAATGTCCGACAGGTGCACGTCGGGCGCCTCGCCGAAGGTCACGGTGACAACCTGCGGAGACGTCTGCACCGTCGAACCGGGTGCGGGACTCGCGCTCTGCGCCAGGGCGTGCGCCGACGCGGTGAGCGGCACCAGCAGTGCCGCCAGCAACGCGGCCAAAACGGCGGCGGCCAGGAGCGTGCGCGGTACCGCGCGCAGCAAACCAGTCACTCGTCCGACCCACCGCATGCCGGCCGGACGCCGGCCCGCGTCACTCACGTGTCTGCGCATCGACATGCCGCGCCCGAGGCTAGGCACGCCTCCTGCGCATGCCCAGCACCGCGGCACCACCGCCGAGCACCACCCCGGCAACCAGGGCGACGGTGCCGATCACCAGCGCACGCGTCGCCGCGCTCGACGCGTCGTCGGCCGCCTTCTGCGCCGCGGCCACTCGCGCAGCATCTCGTGTCGCAAGCTGCGAGAGCGCGCTGATCGAGGGCACCTTGGTGGGAAACTGCGCGTCGCTGGGCTCGGTGACCACCGCGAAGGTCTTGTCGCCCGCGACGACGGTCTGGTCCACCTTGGTGCCGTGCACGTCGCCGGTGACATGGAAGGAGTAGGCGCCGGCCACGGTGGGGATGAGCTGGGCGCGGTAGTCGCCGGGTGTGCCCAGGCCGGTGTCGGCGTCGAAGGCGGGCACCAGGTCCATCGTCGAGCTGGTCTGCCCGCTCAGGCTCACCTGCACCTTGAGCGCACCCGCGGCGAGGTCGTTGACCGGCTTGCCGGCGGGGTCGTTGACCAGCACCTCGACGGCGTTGGCGCTGCCGACGTAGGCGGGTTCGACGGCCCAGCCGATGGCCAGGGTGTAGGGCGCGACGGGGACGACGGCGTGCGCCGAGGCGGGCAGCACGGCGAGGCCGGCAAGCGCCGCCCCCGCGACCACTGCACCGATGCGGTGTGAGGCGCCCGAATGGGTGAAGTCCGCCACGCGGCGGCCGGCGTGCGAGATCACTGAGTTCTGGCTCCTGGTGTCTGAAACTTGTCGAGCTGCGCGGCACGCCGGGGGGTGGCGGTCGCGCAGGCGGCCAACGGCGCGGCACCCCGAGGGATCGCCGCGGCGCGGTCAGACGGCGAGGAGCAGCGGCGGCGGACGGCACCACAGCCGTCCGAAGCGGTCGAGCGGCGCCGGGCGCGACAGGGCACCCGCGCGGGGCACCGCAGCGGCAAATGCCGCCAGCCGGTCGAGCACGGCGCGCAGCAGCGCGACCACCTGCTCGACCGCTGCGGCACGCCGTCGCAGCAGTTGCGAGGCGGCCACCACCAGGGCCGAGAAGGCCAGTGCCACCGCCGCGTGCACCACCGGCGCCAGGGCGTGCACGCCGGTGACCGCGCCCATCCCGGGCATCGGCGCGCCCGCGATGTGGGCTTCGAGGTTCTCCTGGAGCAGGTACAGCCCCATCTGCAGCGGCGCCAGCAGCGACGCCATGGTGGCGATGCGGCCGCCGATCGACTGCGGCCGGGGAGGCCGCACGCGCGCAGCGGTCTCGCCAGGAACCGCCCGCCCGCGCCATGCCCCGGCCAGCCCCATCCGGGCCGCCTCGAGCTGCCGGCCGAGCACCTGCCAGGCGCGCACTCCCCGCACCGCCCCAGCCGCGGCGAGCATGGCGATCAGTGCCCCCAGCGGAAGCATGTAGAGGTGCAGCGACCCCAGCATCGCGCCACGCAGCCCGTCGACGCCGACGACGCGCGCGTACTCCAGGGTGTGTCCGAGCCACACTCCGGCCAGCGCGAGGAGCACGCCGCCGGACGCCGCCAGCCGCAGGCGCCGGGTCGAGGGCATCGCCGCGAAGCATAGGTGAGCCCGCCAGGGCGACGCCCTTCCCGAGCGCCGTATGCTCCCGGGGAGCCGAGCCCTTAGGGCCAACACCCCATCGCCATGAGGCCACCTACCCCAATGCGACGCCGTGCGCTCTACGCCGTCCTCACCCTCGCGGTGCTCTGCGCCGCGTGCGGCGACGCGGTCGGCGGCCAGGGCGGCACGGGGTCCGGCACCGCGCTGAACGTCGAGCCGCAGAACTCGACCCTGCTGGTGGGGGTCAACCGGGTCAGCGTGGCCCTGCTCGACGGCAACAAGCAGCCCGTCAACGGCGCCCACGCCAGCCTCGACATCCAGAGCGGCGGCCAGACCATCGCCACCCGGCCGCTGCAGTGGATCGGCCCCACGTACGGCAACAAGCCCGTCTACAACGGCACCGCCAGCTTCCCCAAGTCGGGCGAATACACCTTCGTGGTGCACGCCACCCTCGCCGACGGCAGCGCGAGGACGGGCACGGTGACGGTGAGCGCGACGGTGCACTCCCCCGAGCTGCCGGTCAACTTCAAGGTGCCGTCGCTCTCGCAGCGCATCGCCGGCGATCCCAACACCACCGTCGCCCAGCTCGACAGCGGCGTGCCACCCGACGACTGGCACACCACCACCATCGCCCAGGGCCTCGCCCAGCACCGCCCCATGCTGCTGTATTTCGGCGAGCCGGGCTTCTGCGTATCGGCGGTGTGCGGCCCTGTCGTGCAGATCCTCAAGCAGCTCTGCACCTCGTACTGCGACAGGCTGCTCTTCGAGCACATCGAGGTGCGCGTGCCGCCGGGCAGCCAGGGTCCGTTCAACCCCGCCTACGTCGGCTTCGGCCTGACCAGCGAACCCTGGATCTACTTCGTCAACGCCCAGGGCGTGGTCGCCGACCGCTTCGAGGGGCCGGTGACGCTCGACGACCTGCGCGCTGCCGCGGACGGCACGCTGGCGGGCCGTGTCCCCGCGGTCGACGTGACCGCCGGGTAGGCGCGGTGCTCCCGCGGCGCCTCGCGGCGCTCCTGGTCGCGTTCGGCCTGCTCGGCGTCGCCGGCGGAACCGCCGCGCTGGTCATCCGGCACGCCTCCAGCACCTCGGGGACCGCCAACATCGCCCTCGAAGCCACCACCCCGGCGGGGCAGCCGGCGGCGCTCGACATCGCCGACGTGCGCCTGCTCGGTGGCGCCACCACGGTGCCGCTGCTGCAATCCTCGCGCCACACCTCGCTGGCCCCCGCGCTCACCAACCTCGGGATCTACGCGGTGCAGCCGGGCACGTACACCGGAGTTTCGGCCACAGTCGGCGGCAAGCAGTACACCGTCGCGATCACCGCGACAGCACGCAGTGGCGGCGTCGTCCCCATCGTGCTGGTGCTGCGCCCCGACGGCGTCACCGCCGCAGCGGGCAACGACGGCGTCAACGACGCGGTCCTCACCGCCGCCGGCCAGCTCCTGCGCGCCCCCGACGTCACCTTCACGGACCAGAACGGACAGCCGGTGCCATTCCACAGCCTGCAGGGCCGTGTCCTCGTCGTCGCCGCCCTCGACACCCACTGCCACGACACCTGCCCGCTGTACACCGCGCTGTGGGCCGACCTGCGCGACGTGATCCGCGAGCGCGGCTGGGGCGACCGCGTCGCCATCGCCGAGGTGAGCATGGACCCGGAGCGCGACACGCCGGCCGAGCTGGCCGCGTACGCGCAGCTGACCGGCGCCACCTGGCCACTGCTGCGCGCCGACGTGGCTCAGACCTTCCAGTTCTGGACAGCCCTGCACGCCGGCTACACCAGGGGCAGAGCGCCATCGCCAGCCCCCACCGACTGGTACACGCAGCAGCCGGAGACGTACCACCTCGACCACGACTCGCTCGCGGTCGTCTTCGATGGCAATGGCAACGGCCGCTACCTGCTGCAGGGCAATCCAACGCTGGCCCACGCCCTGCCCCAGGCGCTGGCCAACCTGATCGGCTCACCGAGCAAGGCGCAGTCGCTGCAGAACACCGCCTCGTGGTCGATCACCGACCTGCTCGACCGCATCGACCGCGTGCTGGGCCTGCCCCCCGAGAGCGTGCGCGCCGGCACCGAGCAGGCCGCGCGCGAGGGCTCCCGGCCCCCCGACTTCACCCTGCCAGGGCTCGACGGTGCCAGGACGACGCTCTCCGCGCAGAAGGGACGGCCCTCCGTGGTCACCTTCTGGGCGACGTGGTGCGCGCCCTGCCGCAACGACCTGCCCCGCCTGGCCGCGGCGCAGAAGGCGCACCCCGGCCTGGTCGTCCTCGCCGTCGACGAGGGCGAGGGCGCGGGACAGGTGCGCGACTACCTGCACTCACTCCTGGGCGCCGATGCCTCGCGGATGGTCGCCCTGCTCGACGGAGATCATGCCATCGGTGGCAAATACCTGGTGAGCGGGCTGCCGGTCACCGTCTTCGTCGGCGCCGACGGCATCGTGCAGCGGCTGCGCATCGGCGAGCTGCACGACGACGACATGACCACCGCGCTGGCGGCGATCGGCCTCTGAGGCGCTACGCCGTGGCGCTCTGCCGCGCGCGCAGGTGGACGCGGGCGAGCCGGTCGACGCGCGACGTCACCTCGTCGGGCGCCTCCAGCTGCAGCATGTGCCCGACGCCGCGCAGCTCGACCAGCTCCTCCACCTGGGGCAGCTCATCGGCCAGCTTGCGCGCGTGCCAGGGCGGGGTGAGCCGGTCGAGCTCGCCCACCATGACCAGGGTCGGCACGTCGAGCCGCGGCACCGACGTGTACAGGTCGAGCGCGGAGAAGGAGCGTCCGAAGCCGGCACGCACCGGCGCGGGACAGTCGGCGAACAGCTTGCCGGTGAAGTCGACCGCGCCGGGGCTGGCGTTGACGCTGAGCGCCACGTAGCGCACCGCCCGGTAGGAGAGCGGAGTCGGGTTCCTGGGCAGGCGCAGGGGATATGCCACGGCGCGCGGCGTGAGTGCGCGATGGACACGTGCCGCCCAGCGCGGGCGCAGCACCAGGATCTGCTCCAGCAGGTCGCCCATGCCGGTGCCGATCAGCGCCGCGGCGGCGACGTGGCGGCGCACCTGGTCGGCGTGCATTCCCGCCCAGCTGACGATGGTCATGCCCCCCATCGAGTGCCCGACGACGACGCACTGCTCCCCCTCGGGCACGGTGGCCTCGATGACGGCGTGGAGGTCGTCGCCGAGCGCCTCGGGGGTGTAGGCGGCGGCCTGGGGCGGCCCGCTGCGGCCGTGCCCGCGCTGGTCGTAGGCGACGACGCGGAAGCGGCCGGCCAGGTCGCGGATCTGGTAATGCCAGACGGCGATGGCGTTGGTCCAGCCGTGCACCAGCACGATGGCGGGCGCTCCGTCGGGACCGAACACCTCGGCGTGGAGTCGGGTGCCGTCCTTCGACGCCACCGCCACGGGACGGCCGGTGATCTGGTGAGCCAGCTCGGCGGTGGCCGGGTCGGCGGCCACGGCGCGGCGGTCGGCGCGGCGCTGCAGCTCCCAGGCGACCGCGCCCAGCGCGACGGCGGCGGTGACGCGCGCTGCCCGGCGCGCGATGGTGCCTCTGGACATGTGGCGTGGCGACCTCCAACCGGCGTCGTCCGAGGTGACGCGGGCGTCAATCATCGCCGAAGCGCGCCCATCCGGAGAGCCGCTGCTCGCGGCAGAGCACCGGCGGCTGCAAGACCGCCGGGCCAGGGAATGTCTGCATGGAGTGGCCGTCCCTGCGACCCGACGGCCGGGAAGGGGACACGTCGGCTGGCCACAGGGTCGTGGAGCCACCCATGCCATTGCGTGCACCGACCCTGCGCCGCGCCGCCGCTCTCGCCATCCTCGCTGCCATTTCCAGTGCCGCCGCGCTGGTCGCCCCCGGCCCGAGTCCAGCTCGCGCGGCCACCGCGCCCGGCTTCGCGACGCCGACCATCGTCGACCCGGTCAACCTCTACGGTGAGCCGGACCTGCGCCAGGACCCCAAGCCGGGCGACTCCAACATCTGGTACGCCAGCGGCCCGTGGGGCACCGGCACGCAGCTCTCCATCTGGAATCGCTCGGCCGACGGCACCCACACCTTCCGCGAGCTGCACGACCATCCCGACCCGCTGCACACCGGCGGCACCCTCCGGCAGCCGCCCGGCGGCGGCGACACCGAGATCGCCGTCGACCACACCGGCAAGTTCTACGGGGCCGACCTCGGTGCACTGATCACCCAGAAGGCGATCGTGTCCACGGACCAGGGCGCGACCGTCTCGCAGGACTCGGCGTCGCGCGTCTTCCAGGATCCCAATGCCGCCGGCACCGACCGCCAGTGGTTCGGCCTGTGGGACCCGCCCAATCCCGCGGCCGCCCGCGCCGCGTCCGGGTACACGGGCGACTTCCCCGTCAACTACATGGTCTACCTGCGCGCCGTCGACCCCGCGTGCACCGCGGCGTACGCGACGTCGAACGCCAGCGTCGGTTGCGAGATGGTGGCGTCGTCGGTGCCCAGCGGCAGCAACACCGTCGGGCTGGACTATGGGTGCAGCCCGAGCAGCTCCGACCTGGGCAGCAGCAACTGCCCGCAGTGGCTGCTCTCGGGCGACGGGTCGGTGTTCATCGACCAGCTCACCGGCAAGGTGGTGCAGGCGATCGACTACCAGGACCCCACCAGCACGGCCAGCCCCGTCCCAGACCAGGCGGCCGTCGAGGTGCTGACCCCGGGAACCGACGGCTACATGAAGACGGTGACCATGCACCCCATCTACAGCCCGGACAAGGCCGGGACGCACGCGCTCTTCCCCGTGGTCACCGAGGACGCGCAGCGCAACGCCTACTACATCTGGGTCGAGCGTCCCAGCAGCGGCAGCGACCCGCGCACCGATCGCAGCTGGCAGGTGTTCTACTCGTGGTCGCCCCCGGGCGCCAACAGCCAGTGGGACCACTGGTCGGCGCCGATCAGGGTGTCGAGCCCGCCGTCGAACACGGCGATCATGCCGTGGGCCGTCGCCGGCGGCAATGGCAACCTCGACGTCGCCTGGTACGGCACCGACAGCAGGACGAGCAACCCCGAGGACGAGACCGCGTCGGCAGGCGCCAACTGGTACGTCTACATGGCGCAGGTGACCGGTGCCAACACCGGGTCGCCGTCGATCAGCCAGGTGAAGGCGTACGACAGGCCCATGCACCACGGGTCGATCTGCCTGTCGGGCACCGGCTGCATCCAGAAGCAGGGCAATCGCAACCTGGCCGACTTCTTCGAGATCACCGCCGACGCGCAGGGCGCGGCCTACATCGTCTTCGACAACACAGCCAACGACCTCATCCAGCAGGTGCCCGTCCCCGCGCTCGGCAACCCCACCGTCCCCGAGGGCGTGGTCGACCACAAGGGCGCTGAGGTGGTCGAGGTGGTGCGCCAGGTCAGCGGCACGGGACTCAACGGCACACCGATCACCTCACCGACGGACATCGGCGTCAACGGCATCACCTCGGGCGCGGGCGACGCCCTCTATGAGCCCATCGCCGGCACCAACTATCCGGGGCTCGACATCCGCGGCGTGTCGATGACGCGCACGCCCGACAAGCTCAGCTTCACCATCCAGGTCACCGATCCCAGCCAGATCGCCGCGGCCCAGAGCGCCATCACGGCGCCCTTTGTCGACTTCGTGGTGCGCTGGGAATACAACAGCACGCTGTACTTCGCCGCCGCGGAGGTGCCCGTGGCCACCGGGACGCCAACCTTCTTCGACGGCCAGGCGGCGTCCATCGACCTGTGCTCGGTGTCGGCATGCGACCCGCACATCATGACCTACCCCGGTCCGACCATCTCTGGCGCATCGCACACGACGACGGGAAAGGTCACCAACGCGCCTGCCGCAGCCGGTGTCGCCAGCGCGAGCGTCGCCAGTACAACGCCAGGAACCATCACCATCGACGTGCCGCGTGCTGACGTGGGCAATCCCAAGGAGGGCGAGCGCCTCGACTCCGTGGGCGCCTACTCGCTGCTGTCGCTGCTCAGCTTCGACGCCCCGCTGCCGCAGACCTCGGCGCAGAACGACAAGGTGCCCATCGAGGTCGACGGCGCCTGCTGCTTCACGCCGCTGCTCAGCTCGGCGTCGGTGAGCACGGGAACGCCGAGCCCGACGAGTGTCGGCTCCGGCTCGGCCACACCGACCCCGACATCTGCGGTCAAGCTGCCCAACACGGCCGGGCAGCCGCCCAACCGGCCCGGCCTGGTCGCCGCCGCCGTCGCCGCGGTGCTCGGACTGGTTGCCATCGCTGGACGCCGCCGCGCCACCGCCATGCGCGTTCGCATCTCCGCACATCGACGGCGCCGCGACCTGTGAGGGCACAGTCTCACCTCAGTGAGGCTGGACGGGCGCCGGTCGCGCACTTCCCGAGCCGGCGCGTCACCGCGAAGGAGTGACCCGCAACACCGCCTCGGTGCCGGTGAACGAGGGCAGGCGCAGCGCGCCGCCGGTGGCGACGTCGATCTGCACCACGCCGGTGGATTCCTGGGTGGACACCGCGTAGAGGGTGTGCCCGTCGGGGTTCAGCGTGATCGCCTGGAAGGGCTGGTCGGGTACCAGCCAGCGGCGCAGGGTGAGCGTGGCCACGTCGATGACCGCGATGCCGTTGTCGCCGATGGCGTAGAGGGTGCGGTCGTCGGCGCTGAGCACCGCCCCGCCGATGACGCCGCGCTTGGCGTCGGCCACCGTCGTGGATCCGAGCGTCCACCACGCGGCGGGTGCGGCCGTCGGTGATGGCGGTACCGGCAGCATCGCGGTGCGCGCGTTGAATGGCGGCGCCGCGTCGAAGACGGAGATGCGCCCGGTGGCCCCGTTGACCGCGATGACGCTGTGGCCGTCGTGGCTTCGCACCAGCGACCACAGCATGTCGAGCGCCTCGTTGCTGCGGTTGTCCGGGCCGAGGTCGATGCAGAACGCGTACTGGTCGACCAGGCCGAGGGCGTGGAGGAACGGTCCGCGCTGGCCGAAGCCGTAGGCGGTGAGCTGCCACGCGTTGTCGGCAGTGGTGACGCGCGAGAAGGCGGCACCGGTCATGGGGCCGTCGGAGGGGCTGCCCTTCTCGGCCACCGGGTTGCTGTCGAGCCTGTCCGCAACCAGGTCGTAGCGGCGCACCTCGTACTGCCCGCTCTGGGGAACGGTGTAGTGCAGGAGGTAGAGGTTGCGGCCGGCGTCGTCGATGCCGTCGAACTGCCATTGGCCCTGCAGAGAAATGGCCTGTGGCGCACGGTGCAGTGCGGCGGTGTCGTAGAGGCGGAAGCGGGTGGTCTTCACCGGGACGCTGGGGTCGCCCGGGCGGTCGGTCAGCACCAGGCGGGAGCCGCCGGGCGAGAGGCCCTCGCGCATCCCGGAGCCGACGCCGTAAGGCAGGTCGAGGCCCGAGTCGACGGCGATGCGGTCGAGCTGTGCGCCGCTGGCGGCATCGCTCACGATCAGTGTGTCGACGCCCCACATGCTGTACATGCGCGCCCACCTGGCGTCGGCGACGCCGACCGGCAGGGTGACGGCGGTGGCCTGCGTCGTCGCGTCGACCGCCGTGACGGCCGTGTGCGCGTTGTCGAGAACCCACAGGCGGTTGGGCTGGGTGGTCAGCGCTGTCGCGGGACTGACCTGCGCCGGCGCGGGAGTCGATGTCGCCGTGGGCAGCGGCGTCGACGCCGCGCGTCCGGCGGTGCCACCGCAGGCGACCAGCAGCGCGGCGGCGGCGAGCCAGGTGTGTCGATGCCAGGCGCGGCGTTGCCGGGTGAGTCGGTGCATGGATCTCATTGCGCTGTCGACCTCCATGCGCCATGTACACCGCTCGCGACGCGCCGGTTCCGCAGGCGCTGGCTAGCGCAGCGTGGCGGCCATGCCCAGCGCCGCCTGCTGGTTGGCGAGTCCCTCGATGCGCACGGTCAGCTCGCCGCGCTCGAACAGCAGCGTCGGGCCGGCCAGGCGAAGGTTGTCGATGACCTCGCTGCCGCCGGGCAGCTGGTAGCCGACGGCGTGCACGTCGCCACCGATCCAGAACCCGTTGCCGCCGGCGACCGTCACCGGCAGCAGCGGTGTGCTGGGGTCGACGAACTTGCCCATCACGCGCGTGTCGATGGCGGCGCGCAGCTCGGTGACCAGCAGACCCACGCCGGTCGGTCCCGAGGCCGGCAGGCCCGGCCGGGGCAGGTACACCAGGGTCACGACACCGCCGCCGTTGTCGCGCACCCACACGGCATCCGGCACCCCCAGCGCCGCGGGCACCACCGGAGTGAAGCCAGCCCGTGCCGGCACCTGGTCAAGTGGCACCAGCGCGCCGAGGCCGAGCTGGTCGCCCGGTGCGCTCGGGCTCGGGCGTGGCGACCTGCTGGGGATCGGCGGCAGCGTCTGCACCGGGACGATCTCGACGCCGCGCAGGCCCAGCCAGTGGGCCACGGTGGTGCGTGCCGGGGGGATGGCGAGCACGAGCAGCAGGGCGATCGTGGCCACCATCGCCGCCACGGCGATGCGCCGCCGCCACCAGGGGGGCGGCAGCAGGCGGCGCGCGCGGGGGTCGGGCGCGTCGTGCATCCGCGCCCGCACCGCGGCGGCGAGCGGCGGCGTCGGCGGCACCTCCAGCTCGGCGCCGAGGTTGCGCAGGCGCTGTTCGAGGTCGGCGTCGGTCATGCTCACGGCGCGCCCTCCTCGGACACGATTGCGCCCTCGGCCTCCAGCGCCGCGCGCAGCCGGGCCAGGCTCCGCGCCAGCCGCGACTTCACCGTCCCCTCACGGCACCCCAGCACCGCGGCCGTCTCCGCCACCGAGAGCTGCAGGAAGTAGCGGCACGACACGACGTCGCGCCCGCCGACGTCGAGGGTGGCGATGGCACGGAGGAGCGCGGCACGCTCCTCCGCCGCCTCGGCCATGCGCTCCGGGGATGGGACCGCATCCGCCGTGCGCAGGCTGTCGGCCAGTCGCAGTCCCGCCTGGTCCCGGCGCCCGGCGCTGCGCCGGCGGTTGCGCGCCGCGTTGGCGACGATGCGCAGCAGCCAGGGACGGACGGGCGCGCCGGGACGGAAGCGGGGCAGCGCCCGGTAGGCGGCGAGGAAGCCGTCCTGGGCCGCCTCCTCGGCCTCTGCGGCCGAGCCACAGATCGCCCAGGCGGTGCGGAAGGCGAGGTCGGCGTGTCGCTGCACCAGCTCTGCGTATGCCTCCTCGTCGCCGCGGCGGGCGCGGTCGGCGAGCTCTGCGTCGTCCAGTGGACGGACCTCCAACGGCGCGTTGTCGGTTGTTCTTACACCGCTGCGCGGCGGGTGGTTCCCGAGGAGCAGGAGTCTTCCGGCGAGCCGGCGATGTTCCGCGCACCGGGGCGCTTCCGAGGAGCAGGAGTTTTCCGGCGAGCCGGCGATGTTCCGCGCACCGGGGTGGTTCCGGAGGATCAGGAGTTTTCGGCGAGCCGGCGATGTTCCGCGCGCCGGGGTGGTTCCGGAGGAGCAGGACTTTTCCGGCGAGCCGGCGATGTTCCGCGCGCCAGGCCGGTTGCGGAGGAGCAGGATTTTCCGGCGAGCCGGCGATGTTCCGCGCACGGGGTGGTTCCGGAGGAGCGGAAGATTTCCGGCGAGCCGGCGATGTTCCGCGCGCCGGGTAGTTCCGGAGGAGCGGGAGATTTCCGGCGAGCCGGCGATGTTCCGCGCACCCGGCGTTCCCGCGGGCCCGTGGGCCGCCGCGGTGGCGCCCGCAACTATGCCGCCGCGCGCGCCGTCCCGGAGCGGAAGCCGGACCACCAGCTCACCCGGTCGGCCCGCACCTCGACCGTCGAGCGCTGCGCACCGTGGCGGACCACCTCCCCCTCGCCGCGGAGGATGACGCCGCGGAAGCTGGAGGGCCGCACGCCGCCGGACTCGTGGAAGGTGAGGCAGGCCGGCGCGGTATCCGGCGCCCCGACCGCGGCCAGGGCGGCGCTGGAGACGTGGACGCGCCCGGCGACGCCGTTGGGCACGGCGGGGAGGACCACGGGACCAGTGGGGGTCGTCCAGCCAAGGCTGGCCGTCTCGGGATGATCGAGGGCGCCCAGCACCGGGTGTGGCAGCTCAGCGAACAGGTCGTCGAGCAGAGGCACATCCTCGGGGCCGGCGCGCAGGAGCTTGGCCGGCCGGACGCGGCTCCAGCGCCCCCAGCCGTCGACCCGCTCGTCGCCGTCGAGGAGCAACCCGCGCTCCGGCTCGACGGCGACGAGCACCCGGTCGTACACGGTGGGGTCGCCGCTGCCGGCGAGGAAGTCGCGCAGGAAGCCGTTGAGCAGCAGCCCGGCGTTGCGCACCGCGTAGCTGGTGGCGGCGCGCAGCACGGGCAGCGAGTTGACGACAAGTCCGGCGGTTTCTGAAGGCGGCCACAGGGAGAGGACGTCGGCGCTGCCGGAGACGACCAGGGCGCGATCGCCATGGCGCATCAGGACCGAGGCCGCGTGGCGCCGCCGCACCGAGCGGACACGCAGGGTGCGCCGCGAGCTGACCACCCAGAGCCGCCCGCCCGCCGCCGCGAAGGCGGCCGGAGTCACGTGCGGCCCGCTGCGCGTGTCCACCGCCACGTCGGCATAGGGCGTCGCCGCCAGCAGCGTCGCCACCTCGGGGCGGTCCAGCGGTGCAGCCATCGCACCGCAGTATAACGCGCCGCGTCATGTTGCGTCAGGAGCCGCGCTTGCAGCGGTTGCGAGCGGCGGTACCCGGATTTACACTCGGCCCCGCAGTAGGCGGCCGGTTCCTTCCCCCACAAGCCCGTCCGGCGACGCCTGAGCAGCAAGGGAGCGCTGGTCTATGAATGACGTCGTGGTCGCCGCGCGCAGTCGCTGCACATCGTGCTGATGGAGCCCGGCGCCCCGAGCGCCACGGTGTCCATCCGGCCCGCCGGCGACGAGGATCGCCCCTTCCTCTTCGCGGTGTTCGTCGCCGCACGCAGCGAGGTGCTGGCCTCGCTGGGGTGGGACGAACGGGCCAAGCAGTCCTTCCTGCGCACCCAGTTCGAGGCCGAGCAGCGGGACTGGCGGCGCTACCACGGCGTCCAGGATCTGGTGGTGCTGCGCGGTGGCGAGGCGGTGGGACGCATGGCCGTCGCCGAGGACGCCCAGGAGGTCCGCGTCCTCGACCTCACCCTGCTGCCGGCGCATCGCGGCCAGGGCCTGGGATCGCAGTTGCTCGCCTCAGTGCTCGATCAGGCGCGGCGCAGCCGGCGCACCGTGCGCCTGCATGTGGAGCGCGGCAGCCGGGCGCTGGAACTGTGCCGGCGCATGGGGTTCCTGCACGCGGCGACGCGCGGCGGCACCTGGCTCATGGAGTGGACCGCCGAGGCGTCGAGCTGAGCAGGCTAGGCTGACCAGCCTGCCTGCGGAGTGGCGCGGCGGGCGCGACCTGTCGGTGCGCCGCTGCACGCGCCACCCCGGGCAAGGGGTGATGGTGCCTGCGGAGTTACTGGGTGGGCGGCAGGATGCCGGCCGAGGCGGTGGCGGTGGCCGCCAGCAGGCTGAAACCGAAGGCGATGGCGATGGCGACGGGGTTGCGAACGATGCGGCGCATGGGCGTGGGCCTCCAGGATGTCGGCTGCGAACCGCGTCACTTGCGATTGCGCCGCCAAGCGTATTGGCCCTTGCTGCGCCTGGCCGTAGTGTTCACGTCACATATGTCACGTTCTCGAATCGCGTGCGAATCGGCTGTGACGCGCGCATGCACCCGATGGCGCACCGATCACGCCGACCACTCGGTCAAGACGCCCGCGGTCACGACCGTGCAACGAAAACGCCGCGGCTCTGTTCAGGCCGTTTCCGGCAGAAACAGCTAGGCGGCGGCGCCCGCGGTGGCGAAGCGGCGCACCGCCCAGGCCACCGCGCCGACCAGCCCGGCATCGGTGCCCAGCGCGGCCGGCACGATGGGGCAGCGCTGCAGCGGCTCGGGGAAGGCCAGCTCGGCCGCACCGGCGCGCATCGGGGCGAGGAGAAGGTCCCCGGCGTTGATCAGCCCACCGCCGACCACCACCACCTCGGGGCTGAGCAGGTTGACCAGCCCGCCGATGGCCCGCCCCAGGGCGTGGCCGGCGTGGTGATAGAGGTCGATCGCCAGCTGGTCGCCGGCCTCGGCGGCGTCGGCCACGGCGCGGGCGTCGAGCTGGGCTCGCGGCAGGGCGGAGAGTGTGGACGCCTGGCCCGCGTCGAGCAGCCGGTGGGCGCGGGCCGCAATGGCCGTGCCCGAGGCGGTGCCCTCCAGGCAGCCCGGGTGGCCCTGCCCGCAGGGCGGCCCGTTGGGGTCGATGGGCATGTGGCCGATCTCGCCGGCGGTGCCGGCGGCGCCCGCGAAGAGCTCGCCGTTGAGCACGAGGCCGCCACCGACGCCGGTGCTGACCGTGATGAAGACCATGTGCCGCACGCCCTTCGCCGCGCCCGCGACCCACTCCGCGTAGCCGGCCAGGTTGGCGTCGTTGTGGATCGCCACCGGGCAGCCGAGGCGCTGCTCGAGGGGAGCCTGCACCTGGAGATGGGCGAAGCCGTGCAGGTTGGGGGCGGCGTAGACGATGCCGCGCTCGGGGTCGAGCGGCCCGGGGATCCCGATCGCCATCCCGCCGGGGGTGGCGCCGGCGGTGGCCTCGCGGACGGCGGCGGCGATGGCGTCGAGGACGGCGTCCGGTGGGGCGCCCGGAGGGGTGGGATGGCGCACTGGCGGACCGTGGGAGGCCGGTCCGGTGGCGACCGCGGCGCGGATCAGGGTGCCGCCGAGGTCGACCCCGACCAGAGGTCCACGCGCCGCCGGGGCTGCGGCCTGGGCTTCGAGCTCGGTCACCCGTGGTCCTCGAGGCTGTGCCAGTGGCCGGCGATCTCGTCGGCGCGCTCCGGCCCCCAGGTCCCTGCCTCGTAGGGGAGCACTGGTGGCTCGGCGCGGAGGATGGGATCGATGATCTGCCAGCCCCGCTCCACCTCGTCCTCGCGGATGAACAGGGTGTGGTCGCCGAGCAGGGCGTCATGCAGGAGGCGCTCGTAGGCCTCGGGCGGGCTGGTCTTGAACGACGTGCCGTAGCTGAAGTCCATGCGCACCGTCTGGGTGGTGATCTCCGGCCCCGGCTGCTTGGCGACGAAGTCGAGCGAGATGCCCTCGTCGGGCTGGATGCGCACCACCAGGATGTTCGAATCCATGTGGCCGACGTTGAGCCCGGCGAAGAAGTGCAGCGGCACGTCGCGGAAGACGACCACGATGCGCGTGTCGCGCCGCCGCAGCCGCTTGCCGGTGCGCAGCAGGAAGGGCACGCCCGACCAGCGCCAGGTGTCGATGCTGACGCGCATGGCGGCGAACGTCTCCGTCGTCGAGTCGGGGGCGACACCCGGCTCCCCGCGATACCCCTCGACCGGCTTGCCGTCGATGCTGCCGGCCGTGTATTGCCCGCGCACCACCTCGTGGGGATGCAGCGGCTGCACCGCGCGCAACACCTTGACCTTCTCGTTGCGCAGCGCCTCGGCGTCGAACGACACCGGCGCCTCCATGGCGACGATCGACATCACCTGGAAGAGGTGGTTCTGCACGATGTCGCGCAGCGCACCCGTCTCCTCGTAGAAGCGACCGCGCCCGTCGACACCGATCGACTCGGCGACGCTGATCTCGATCCGCTCGATGCAGTCGCGGTTCCACACCCGTTCGAAGAGCGCGTTGCCGAAGCGGAAGACGAGCAGGTTCTGCACCGTCTCCTTGCCCAGGTAGTGGTCGATGCGGTAGATGCGCTCCTCGGGCAGCACCGCGTGCAGCGCGTTGTTGAGGCTATGCGCCGAGTCGAGGTCGTGTCCGAACGGCTTCTCGATGATCAGCGAGGTGCCGTCGGCGAGGCCCCCCTCGCCGATGT
The DNA here is from genome assembly GCA_035995545.1 of Candidatus Dormiibacterota bacterium. GTDB lineage: Bacteria > Chloroflexota > Dormibacteria > Aeolococcales > Aeolococcaceae > DASRDZ01. Next base: position 22,291 of record DASYKI010000002.1, on the reverse strand, counting down.
CGTGGACCAGCTCCTCGAAGGCGCTCGAGGGGACGGCCAGGTAGACAAGGCGTCGCGGTCGCTTGAGCGCGCCCTTCAGCGCCTTGATCCCGCCGCCTTCCCTGATGGGCACGAATCGCAGCCGGGGGGCGAAGCGCTGCCAGGCGGCTTCGTCGAGGCCGCTGCGCGAGTACGTCTTGATGGCGTCGTGAGCGTGCTTGCGGAAGTCCTCGTCGCTCCAGTCGACGGGCGCGGCGCCGACCACGTCGCCCTGCTCGGGGAGCAGGTCCTCGGCGGCCAGGTTGTAGAGAGCGGGCAGCAGCTTGCGCGCGGCGAGGTCGCCGGATGCGCCGAACACGACCACGTCCTGCTCGGCGGGCTGGCGCAGCGTCATGCCTGCGCGCCGGCCCCTAGCGTCCGCCGAAGTGGCGGCCCGCGGCGTCGAGGAGCTTGACCACGACGGCGATGCCGACGCAGACCACGACGCCGATGAACAGCGGGTACTCGGCCGCCGGGGTGCGCCAGTCGTACACGGCCAGCACACCGCCGGCGAAGAGCCCGATGGTGGCCAGGACGAGGAAGAACACCGCGGTGCGCGTGGCCGGGTCGAGGTTTGCCCTGCCCCCGTACTGCTCGGCGGGACCGGGGCTGAGCGGCGGCATCGGGAAGAAGTGGCGCAGCGCGGCGGCGCCGACCTGCAGCAGGATCGCGCTGCCGAAGAGGACCAGGGTGACGATCACCGCCGGCCACTCGGCGCTGGGCGTGTTGTAGGTGTAGACGGCGAGGATCCCCGCGTAGAGGCCGCCGATGCAGGCGAGGCCGAGCAGCAGGGTGGTCATCCAGCTGAGCACGTCGAGCTGCGGCACGGGGATGCGGGGCAGGACGATGAGCGGGATCATCGGCCGGTCGGGGATGAGCGTTCCGATCAGCTGTGGGTCGAGGCTGAGACCACTCACCCGCGCCTGCATGCCGAAGCCGGTCGCCTCGGGGCTGAGCGTGGTCGGCTGGGCGATGAGGCCCGGCTGGGGACCGGGGAAGAGGCGGCGCTCCTCCTTGCGCCCGTCCGGGTAGACGAGGCGGAGCAGGCCGCAGACTTCGCAGTGCCACGCCTGGATGGGCAGTCCGCCCATGACCGGGCCGTAGTACGTCGTGGTGCGCCTGACCCCCTCGGGGCCGAGCGCTCCGTCGCGCGGGGCGAACTCGTGGGCCATCACCCCCACGACGGGTGCGGGGTGGTCGCACTCCTCGGGGGTGGGCGGGACGGCGCGGGCGATGTCGGCAGCGACCACGGGCGCGATTGTACCCGGGGGGAAGGCTGTCATTCGGCCGCACTCCAGCGGCGAATGATGGCCTGGGGGTGCTCCCCCCACCGGGCGCGGTACGCGTCGGCAACGGTCGCTGGTGATGCAGGCCAGCCTCAGCCTGCCCTGCAAGCGAGCCAGAGCCGAGCTGCCGGGCGGTTGGCCGCGGCGGAGCTGACGCCGGAGCGGGCCACACCTGTCCCAATCGCCACGGCGACGGCGAGCGGCGGTGTCGCAGCCGCCGAACCCGCCCGACGCCGAGGACGCCTTCGTCGCCGCAGCCGCCGACGCAGGTACCGACTTCGCTCCGGAGGCGGGCCCCACAGCCGACATCGCCGAACTACGCGGGGTCCTGGCCATGCCTGCCTGGCGGGTCACGCCGCACGTCGACGCCCAGCTCCTCGTCGTGGCCGACCGCGAGCTGGGGTTCCTTCGCGGGCACCCCGAGCTGAAGCCGCCGCTGCGCCCTGGCTTCAACACGGAGCTCGTCAAGACGTTGGCGGAGCGCGAAGCGGCATTCGATCCTGGGGTTGTCTCCCCGGCTGATGCGTGAGCCCGCACACTGCACCTGCTGGAGATGCGACGTTATCGGACGGACTCGGCGCCTGCTACGGCTTCGCTAGCGGAGGCCTAGCTCCAGTCGCGGTGTCGATCACAGCTCTGTCGCCAAGTGGGGCATCGAGGGTGATCGCCGTGGCTTGGACAACTCCGACGAGCGAGCAAAGGTCGCTCGCGGAACGGTTCCCCAACTGGAGGCCGATACGCACATCGCTCGGTGACTGAACCAGGTCCACTTTGCCGAGAGTTCCACAAGCTCCGCCGATCTGGCCTCCCGTGTAGACGACAAACAGCGTCCGACCGTCCCCACTGACGTCGACGCGGGTCCACGGCACGGCTTGCATCTGCACGACCGAGCCAGGAGTCACTACTGGAACCTTACCCAGAGTCGGATCGTGAACGACGCCCGGAGCGGGGGGTGGATTGGTGGCTGCGGCAGAGTTGCCGCAGCCACCACCGACGATTACTAGCGAGCCTAGTAGGAACACCGCTGCGATTGCGCTCGGTCCTTCGGCAATCGACCTGGCGAGGTTAGCCCTTCCGACCACAGCGGCAGTGTACCGCAGCTCAGCCCACGGCCGACGGGGTCGTGTCCACCGTGACGCCGAACCCATTTGTGTCGTCGAAGATGTGGTTATAGAACGTCTGCGAGCTGTTGCCAGCGGTGGCAGTTCCCTGCGCGACACCTGTCTGGTTATTGAACATGCTTCCTCCACTGTCACCCGAATGCGCGCCGAAGCCCAACTGTCGCAACCAGTTGACCGTGGTCTGGCCACCTGGCACGTCGGGGTCGGTGAGGGTCATTGTGAGATTCTTCGCCTGCAGGTTGCCGCACGTAATTCCCAAGCTGCCGACGCCCGAGCCGGAGAGGCAGACGAGTTCCCCAACGTTGTCGGCATCTTGGCCCTCTTGGCTGGAGATGCTGTACTGCAGGTCAGGGCCGCAGGTGCAGGGCGCGGCGAAGACGTGATTGCTCGGCGTCGCCGAGATCGAGATCAAGGAAGCGTCAGCTGACGTGTTGTTGTGGTAATTGTTGTTCGTCATCTGACCCATGGCGAAGCCCGCTTGATCCCACGCCGACCCGGTCGCGCCCCATCCGCCACCACAGTGACCTGCTGTCAGCACGTAATACTGGGTCGGAAGCGAGCCCTTCTGGACGACAAACCCGGCGGTGCAGGAGTAGACGAAACCCAACTGTACGAGGAAGCTCTCGATGAACTGTCCCCCCTTGAACGGCGGCGCATCTCTGTATTGGAATTGCCCGAGCGCACGACTCATCTCGCCGGCACGTACGCTCACGGTCTTCGCGGCATAACGCTGCGAGATCGCCGCTAGAAGGTCCGTTTCGCAGTTGGTGACGGTGACGAACACAACGTCGTTGGGCACGTCAACACCGACGCCGATGATCTCCGCGGTTCCAACCCGGCGGGCAATCATGTTCTGGACGATGGAGTCTTTCAGACTCTCTAGATCTGCATAGCTCGTTGGTGCCGCCTCGACGATCAGACGGTCGGGCAACTTGAAGAGGTGCCGCAGTTCCAGCCGCCGCGCGTCGACGTCCCGGGTGAACCTGATGACAGTCCTCCCGCCACGCGTGTGGTCCAGGTAGAGACCCGCAAACGTGTTCTTATGCGCGGCGAGGTACGCCTTCAATGAATCGGCTCGTTGGGCGCTCTCCAGCGGACCGACTTCGAACTGGACTTCGGCCAACTCCTGCTTGCTCAGTGCGACGCCATACGTCGGCACGCTGCCACTACCAGGGGCTTGCCGAGCGGCGACGATGTGAGTCACGTCCGTCGGCAGCCCGAAATCGGAACGGAACTTGATATCCTTCTGGTACGGGCCGGTCGCGGCAGCAGGTGCCTGTGGCGTACAACTCAATGAGCTGGCGCCAGCAAGCGTGCCCGGCTCAGCGGCCGCAGCCGCAGGAGAACCAGCTGTCACGACGAGCAGACCAGCGGCCATGGGCCAAAACCATCCACGCCTGGTCATGTCCTTCCCTTTCATGTTCATCCGAGTTGGCAAGTGAAGCGGCGGCGTTGAGCACGCGCGACTGTTCCTACCTCGCTACGATGGCATGCGTATCAATAGGTGCACGATTGTGGCTTTAAGCAGGATCGGGTCAGGGTCCCATCAAGCTTCTCCGCCGGGACGAATGCCGCCCCTCTCATCCTTCCTATTGTCCGCCAACGCGAACGGCATGAGGTTATGCCTCGACGCGACCTGCTGTCAATAGCGTTCGACGGCCGTGAGGTCGCCCACATCGCTCGCTTGGCAGGGTGTCATCAGTAACTACTCGTCGCAGCCCCCAACATGCGGAAGTTGTGGGCGACGCGCTTCTACAGCACGCGGGACTGGCTCGGTAATCATCGGTCCTCGGACGCCACCAACTCGACCGACTCGTCCAAATCGTTTAGGCACGCTATGCCCGACGCGTGCTAACGGGCAAGGCTGTCAGACGCCGCGGATGCGGCGGATGTCGAACTGTCCGATAAACCCGTCGAAAGCGTAGTGGTCCCTTGGAAGTCACCGTTCGGCTGCACCTGAGTGTCGAAGCGCAGCGGATTGCCTGGAGGTCCGCCGGCTCGATAGACATAGTAGGGACGATACCGCCGGTATCCTCCGCACGCTCGGCAGGACATACGGCCCTTCTCGCCGGAGCCCGTCCGGCCGGACCCGTCGTTGCCCATGCGTGCCGTGCCTCCCACCGGGCGCGGCAGCGCCGAGGTCGACCTGCGGCCGGTTGGCGGCGCATCAGCGCCTACGCGGAACCGGCGCCCTCCCCCGCTCCGCCATCGCCAGCTCCACCGCGCGCCGGTGCGCGGCCATCTCCACGTCGTCGTCGAGCTCCGGCAACTCCGCCAGCTCGGCACGCCCATCGCGATGCGCGATGCCTGCACTCAGCAGCCAGTCGGTGAGGGCGGGGTTCTTCGGCAGCAGGGACCCATGCAGATACGTCCCGATCAGCCGTCCCGCCAGCACCCCCTCCCCACCGTCATCGCCGTTGTTGCCACCGCCGACCCGAACCCTGCCCAGCGGCCGCAGTCCCGCCCCCAGGTAGGTCCGCCCGCCATGGTTCTCGAACCCCACCAGCGTTGTCGGTCGCAGGCCCAGCGACGGATCCGCCTCGACGACGACATTGCCGATCCACCGATCATGTCCCGCACTGCTGCGCAGGTCGAGCAACCCCAGTCCTTCGAGCTCGTTCCCGTCGGCGTCGACGTAGACGTGCCCGAGCAGCTGGTATCCCCCGCACACGGCGAGGATCGCCGCTCCCTCCCCCACCGCGCGGGTGACGTCCTCACGCTTGTACTCGGTGAAGTCCCGGAAGATGCGCGACTGGTCGCGGTCTTGGCCGCCACCCATGAAGAGGATGTCGCAGCTCGCGATGTCCGCCCGGCCCGCCTCGATGGGCACCACCTCGGCATCGATCCCTCGCCACTGCGCCCGCCGCTGCATGGCCCGCACGTTGCCGATGTCGCCGTAGATGTTCATCGCCTCGGGATAGAGGTGGCCGATGCGCAGCGGACGTGTCGTTGTCATGCTCTGCCCGGGTCCTGCCAGAACGCCGCCACCGCGCCCGCCCGCTCGGCGACGGCGCGCAGATCGAGCATCGCGGTGTAGGTGGGCAGCACGGCAACCTCTGTCTGCGCATCCCCGGTGGACGCGGCGAGCTGGAGCGCCCGCTCGGGATCCGTTTCGACGGTGACCCTCTCCTGTGGCACACCGGCGTACTTGAGGCGCAGCGCGAGGTCGTGCGCGCGCGTGCCTGCGACGACGATGTGCGGCTCGCGGTCACTGCGGGCGAGGCGCTCGAAATCGACGTCCCACAACCAGGAGACGTCGCGCCCGTCGGCGACGCGGTCGTTGACGGCGATCAGGTAGGTCGTCGCCGCACCGAGCTCGTCGGCGGTGCGCAGCACCTCGTCGAACCCCGCCGGGTTCTTGGCGAGCAGGAAGCGCATGGTGCGACCGTGCAGCGTCAGGGTCTCCTGGCGGCCGAAGCGGGGGTGGAACCGCGCGATGCCCGCCGTCGCCGCGGCCTGCGATATGCCCATGGTGCGCAGGGTTGCGTAGGCCGCGAGCACATTGTACGCGTTGTACACGCCGCCGACTGCCGCGTCGATATGGGCGCCGTCGGACACCTCCAGGCTCAGCGCGTCGATGCGTGGCGCGTCGATGTGGGTGAGCGCGAAGGCCGGCTGAACGCGGCCGAAGTCGCAGGCGGTGCACGAGTATGTGCCACAGTGGGCCAGAACAACGCGGCTGAAGCGCAGCGGCGCGTTGCACACGGGACAGGCGCGTGCGTCGGCTGCGTGGGGAAGTCCGGGGAGGAGGAACTCGCCGGCGTCGACGCCGATGGGCACCAGGTTGGGCAGGCCGCGGCACTGCCCGGCGACCAGCGGGTCGTCGACGTTGGCGACGACCTGTGCGCTGTCGGGCAGCTTGCGCAGCGCGTCGCCGATGCGTCCGGCGGTGGTCTCCAGTTCGCCGGAGCGGTCGAGCTGGTCGCGCAGGAGGTTGAGCACGACCACCAGGCGCGGGCGGGTCTCGATGACGGCGCGGTCGAGATGCAGCTCGTCGACCTCGAAGACGGCGGTCTGCGAGCGGGGGCGGCCGCGCAGGTCGGCGTCGGCGACGGCGGCGGCGACCAGGCCGAAGACCAGGTTGGCACCGCTGCTGTTGGTGAGGACCCGCTCGCCGTTGCGCTGCAGGGCGCCGGCGATCAGGCCGGTGGTGGTCGTCTTGCCGTTGGTGCCGGTGACCAGCACGATGCCGCCGGGCAGCGCGGGGCTGAGCTTGCGGAGCACGCCACGGTCGAGGGCGAGGGCGACGTCGCCGGGGATGGTGGTGCCGCCGCCGCGACGGAGCAGGCGGCTGGTGGCGGCGGCGGCCTTGCCCGCGGCGACGGCGGCGGTCAGGCGCAGGTCGGTGCTCATGGCGGGGCCAGCGGTCCCAGCCGAGGCGTGACGGTGCGGCAGGCTCGGGCGGGGAAGCCCTCGGCGCGCGCGGTGGCGGCGAGGTGCTCGGCCTGCTGGCGGGTCGCGGCGATGGAGAAGGCGGCGCCGCCGCTGCCGGTGAGGTGCCAGGTGTGGTCGGGCGTTGCTGCGCGCAGGCGCCGCAGCGCGTCGGCGAGGCCGGGGGCGGCCCGGACCGCGGGAGCCTCCAGTGCGCTGCCCAGGGTGGCGTGGTCGATCGTCGTCGGGCCTTGCGGGTGCTGGAGAGCCGCGGCCAGGCGGGCGGCACGACCGTCGCCGCGCCGCTCGTCGTCATGCAGGGCGCCGTACGCGGCGGCCGTCATGCTGGGGGCGGCGACGGCGATGGCGAGGTGGAGCTGCGGCGACGGCAGCGGCTCGAGGAGCTCGCCGCGGCCGGTGACCATCAGCGTGCCGCCGGCCAGAAGGGCCGGGACGTCGCTGCCGAGCGCCTCGGCTGCCGCGACCAGGTGCTGGGTATCGGGTGCCTGCGCCTTCCCCGCGGCGCCGAGCAGCGCCGAGCCGGCGCGAAGCACGGCGGCAGCGTCGGCCGACCCACCTCCGAGACCGGCCGCGGCAGGCACGTTCTTGCCGAGCCAGATGTCGAAGGCGAGATCGCCGCCTCCATGGGAGAGGAGCGCGGCGGCAGCCCGGACGGCAAGGTTCGTGCCGTCCGCAGGGATGCCTTCGGCGAACGGTCCCGAGATCCGCAGCCTCACGGGGGGCCCGGCCGCGGGTCCGCCGCAGCGCAGCCCGATGCCGACCAGGTCGTGCCAGTCGACCGTGGTGACGACGCTGGCGATGTCGTGCCAGCCGTCGGGTCGAAGGCGGGTGACCTCCAGGGCAAGATTCACCTTGGCGTAGGCGGGGACGACGAGCATGCGAGCAGAGACGGTACCGGGTCCGCTGGGCGCCGCGGCCGTGAGCGCGCGCGAGCCTGCTGCTATACTCCCGCGGTTGCCTGCCGAGGCGGCTTGCTGCCGTCCGCGGGACGACCGACATCATCGACGCCAGGAGACCTGTGGCCAACTCTCGCTCCGCCCGCAAGCGCATCCGCGCCAACGAGCGCAAGCACGTCCGCAACCGCACCGTCCGGTCGGCGGTGCGCACCCGCATCACCAAGGCCCGTCGCGCGCTGCTGGGCACCGAGGTCCAGGTCCAGGAGACGCCGGAATTGGTGCTCGCCGCGGTCCGCGAGCTCGACCGCGCCGCCGAGAAGGGCATCCTCCATCGCAACAACGCCAACCGGCGCAAGTCGCGCCTGATGGCGATGGCCCACCGCCTCCTCACCGCCGCCGAAGGCGCCGCCGGTGAGGACCAGGCCGCCGTCCGCGCCGCCGCCGCCGGTGGAGTGAAGGGCCGGGGCCGCGCCGGCACGACGAAGAGCGCCGCCAAGTCGTCGGCCAAGGCGTCGACGCGCCCGGCCGCGGACAAGCCCAAGACCACCTCGACGCGCGCCGCGACGGACAAGCCCAAGACCACCTCGACCCGCGCGAAGAAGTCCTGATCTACTGAGGTCGCGGCAGGGCTGGGGGCGCCCTGAGTGGTTGCGCTGTGGATTTGCTGTCGTCGTGTCGCTGCGCCTGCGGACAGCCAGACGTTCCGCTGTTGTCGTCCACAGCTGAGCTGGCCGGCCGCCGCGGCCGACCTTCGCCCCTAGCTGGCCCTCGCCTGCCGCGCGCTGGTCACATCACGGGCCGCCCGCAGCGCGAAGCTCCTCAGCGCGCTGGCATCGTCGATCCGCCCACCCTTGACGTCGGCATCGACGCGCTGCAGTGAGCGCATCCAGCCTTCCAGCACCGCCCCGGGCACGGCACCGGCCTGCCGCGCAAGGCGATCGGCCCGCCATGGCGGGATGCCCATCGCGGCCGCCAGGCCCGCCGGGCCGCCGCGCCGGTCGCGGAGCAGGTCCTGGGCCACCAGCAGGTCGCGGATCTGCCCGCCGAGGGTGGCGATGAGGTACTGGGAGGACAGCCCCGCCCCGAGCCCGTTGTCGACAGCGGCAGCTCCCCGTCCTGGTGCCGGCGAGAGCAGCCGATCGAGCACCGACCACACTTCGATCTGCTCGTCGCCCCCGGCCAGGCGAATCACCTCGTCGGCGGTGAGATCCTGCCGGCCTCCCGCGAAGGCGCGCAGTTTGGCGATCTCGTTCTCCAGCACACCGAGGTCGCCGTTGGACGCAGCGAGCAGCTGGTCGACCGCCGGGCGTGGCACGCGCAGTCCGGCGCCTCGCAGGCGGTCCTCCAGCCAGGCGCGGAGGTCGCGGCCGCGCACGGGTGCGTGGTAGACGATGAGCCCATCCAGCGCCCGGATGGCGCCGAGCACCGCGTTGGTCGCCGCCACCTTGCCGTGGACGACCAGGCACACGCTCGTGGTCGGCGACTTCTCCTGCAGGGCGGTGACCAGCAGGTCTGCCGGGTCGGCGCCCTTGCGTCCGCGCTCGCTGAGCTGTGGCGCGTCGCGCACCATCAGGTAGCGGACGGGGTCGAGAAAGGGGATCTCCGCGAGGCTGCGGCGCACCTGGTCGAGCTTGGCCGGGGCGTCGATGACCTCGACGTTGAGGTCGCTGCTGCACTGGGCGCGGGCGGCGTCGAGCCAGTCGGCCGCGGCGGCGTCGACGAGGTGGCGCTCCTCGCCGTGGATGAGCAGCAGCGGCGGAGGCGCGACGGGTGCGGCCGTCATGACGACGCGCCCGCGGCGGCACGCATCTCACCGAGGAGCTGGAGCAGCTCGGCGCCGTAGAGGTTCAGCTTGGCGGGGCCGACCCCGGAGATGGCGAGGAGCTCCTGCTCGGTACGCGGCAGCTTGGCGGCCAGCTCCACCAGGGTGCGGTCGGGCAGGACTACGTAGGCGGGGACCACGAGCTCGCGCGCGCGGCCCATCCGCCAGGTGCGCAGCGCCTCGAACCGCTTCGCCTCGTCGGCCGAGAGCGCTGTCGCCGAGGAGGCGGCGCCGGTGCGCGCCTTCATCACCTCGGGACGGCGCGGGTCGGCGATGTCGACCGAGGAGTCGCCGCGCAACACGAGGACGCCCTCGGCGGTGAGCGCGACCGCCGGGTACGGCGGCGACGTCTGGCGCAGCACGCCCGCCTCGACGAGCCGGTGCAGCATCTCCTGCACGTCCTGCTCGCGCCATCCCTGGAACATGCCGTAGCCGGGCATCTCGGTGACGCCGCGCAGCGACATCACGGCCCGGCTCTTCGATCCCACCAGGACGCCGGCGAGGCGACCGAGCCCGACGCGCCCGTTGAGGCGCGCCACCAGGCCCAGTGCATCGCGGATCAGCTCGCTCTCGACGCGTCGGTCGGACGACGCCGGACGCGCGCAGACATCGCACTGCGCGCCGCACGACTGGGGCGCACCGGACTCGCCGAAGTACTCCATGATCTGGCGGTGCCGGCACGCGGGTCGCGACAGGTACGAGGTGATTGCCTCGAGGCGGCGGTATGCGTGGCGCCGGTGTGTCGCGATGCGCGAATGGTCGATCTGCGGGAGGCGCGGGTCGTCGACGAGACGGCGCGCACTGTCGATGACGCCGCTCTCGCGGAGGATGTCGCGCGCCGCGTCGCCCGCCGCGTCGCTCAGCGCGCGCACCGAGTCGTTGCGCGTGGTGACCAGGCTCCATGCTCCGGGATCGCCGCCCATGTCGCGCAGCGACCGGCGCACGCCCTCGATGGTGCTGGGTTCGGGATGCGCCGCCTCGATGAAGAACTCGATGAGGCGACGGTCGGCCGGGGCGTGCAGGACGATGCATCGTGCCGGGAGTCCGTCGCGGCCGGCGCGGCCCGCCTGCTGGTAGTACTCCTCCAGCGACGAGGGCAGCGCGGCGTGGATGACCTGGCGCACCGTCGGCACGTCGACGCCCATCCCGAATGCGCTGGTGGTGACCGCAACGCGCACGTGTCCGGCAACGAAGCGCTCCTGTGCAGTGGTCCGCGCATCGGGGGGCAGGTCGCCGTGGTACAGCATTGTTGGGAAGCGCGCCGAGAGTCGTTCGGCGAGGTCGCGAGCCCGGGCGCGCGTCCCCGCGTACACGATGGCGTGCCCGTCGCCGGGGTCGATGAGCTCGTCGAGACGGGCGAGCTTCTCGGCTTCGCTGCGCAGGCGCTCGACGGCGAAGTGCAGATTGGGCCGCGCAAAACCGTGGACCACGACGTGCGGGTTGCGCAGTCCGAGGCGGACGGCGATGTCGGTGCGCACGTCCGGCGTCGCGGTCGCCGTGCAGGCGACCACCTGGACGGGCGCGAGCTGCTGCGACACCTCGCCGATGCGCAGATAGTCGCGGCGGAAGTCGTGCCCCCACTCCGAGATGCAGTGGGCTTCGTCGACGACGATGCGCGACGGGCGCGTCTCCATGAGCAGCGCGCGGAAGTCGTGACGCACCAGGCGCTCGGGTGCGACGTAGAGCAGGCGCAGAGTGCCGTCGCGGTAGGCGCGCTGCACCGCGTGTTGCTGGCCGCCGTCGAGATGTGAGTGCAGGGCCGCGGCGGAGATGCCGCGCGCGCGGAGGGCGTCGATCTGGTCCTTCATCAGCGCGATCAGCGGCGAGATCACCAGCGTGGTGCCGCCGGCGAGGACGGCGGGCAGCTGGTAGCACAGCGACTTGCCACCACCTGTCGGCATGACCACGACGGCGTCGTGGCCGGCGACGATGGCCTCGACGACGTCGCGCTGCCCGCGACGGAAGGCGGCGTGCCCGAAGTGGAGGTGAAGCGCGTCGAGGAGCGGGTCAGGCGAGGGGGCAACCGCCACGGAGGCGATTATCCTCGCGGACTCGGGGATGGGTTCGGAGTCGGGGTCGGGCAGGGTTTGCAGCGTCATGTGGCGATCAGACCTCCCTCGCCGTCCGCGTACGACAGCGTCCCGGACAATCCGGTGCGCCGCACGCTCGGGCCGGTGAGCAGCGTTGCGGTGGATGCGCGCGCGCCGCGCGCTGACGGAATCGCGATGGCGGTGGGGCGGACGGCGTCGGCGAGCGGCGCGGCGAGGACGCCGCTCGGAGGGATGACGAGGAGGTCGGCATGCAGCGTACGGGCGGAGAGTGCGGCCAGCTCATCCTGGGCGTCGGCGGCGAGGTTGCCAAGGACGAGCAGAGAGCCGGAGGTGTCGGCGACGTGCAGCGCCGTGCCCGGCGTGGAGGCGCCGCCGGCCGCGAGGAGGCGCCAGCTGGCTCCGCCCCAGGTCCATGCGGTGCCGTCGGCGACGGGGGTGACCTCGGTGCCCCGATCCGCGAGCAGGGCAAGTCCGGTGCGAGCCGCGGGTGTGAGCGCGCTCGCCGGCACGACCGCGCGGTCGACGTGGTAGCGGTCGGCGAGTCCGCTCAGGCCGCCGATGGCGGCGCGGTCTCCGCCGGTGAGCACGAGCAGGCCCAGGCTGCGGGTCATGGGTGGCAGCACCGGGCCCAAGGACTGGAGGAGCTGCTGGGGGTTCGCGCCGGTATCGACCAGGGCGCGATCACCGGCCGACGTCTGGATCTCCGTGGCGCGTGCGGCACCCACGTCCAGCACGGCGGTGTGCAGTCGCCCGTCGGGATGCGCGGCGGCGAGGACCGCGCCCGCCCCGATGGCGAGCGGGATCGCTGCGAGCCCGGCGGCCGCCACGGGGCGCGAGACGGATCGAAGCCGTGCTCCGCGGGGGAAGGCGGCGAGCACGCCGGGGGCCGATGTGCATGGCATCGCGTCGAAGTGCATCGGAACGTGCGAGCGCGCGGCGCCGGAGGCGGACTTGCGCTGCCTGCGAAGGTGCCACGCGGCCAGGCCGGTCGCGATCAGCAGCAGCTCGACCACTGCGTACATGGCCGGCCATCCGTTCACCGTGAGTGACGCCAGCGGCAGGCTCGACATCCAGTGCGCGATGGCGGCGACGAGCTCAGCCAGCGCGCCGGCGGCCTGCAGTGGCAGGAATCCCAACGCCGGCACGACAGCGCCCACGCCGGCACCGACCGCGCCAAGGGCGATCAGCGGCGGCAGCAGCGGCAGCGCGAGTGCGTTTGCGAGCGGGCCCACCAGCGATACCAGGCCGAAGGTGGCGGCGCTCACCGGGGCGGTGGCCAGCTGCGCGGCGAGGGTCACCGCGAACGGCTCACGGAAGAGCCGCGGACCCGGCAGGCGCGCCGCCAGCGGTGAAGCGATGAGGACGATGCCCAGCGTGCCGAGGAAGGACAGCTGGAAACCCACGTCGCGACAGAGCCCGGGATCGACGAGCAGCATGGCGGCGGCGACGAGGCCAAGCAGGGGAAGGGAATCGGCCGTTCGGCCGCTTCCGTGCAACGACCATCCCGCGGCGGCCATGAGTGCGCTGCGCACCGCGGCGGGACTCGCCCCGGTCAGGGCGACGTACCCGCCCACCGTGCTCAGCGTCGCCAGCAAACGGACGCGGGGCGCCGCCGCGATGGCGGTGCACAGAGCACCGACCAGGCCGGCGACGAGCACGACCTTGAGGCCGCTGACCGCGAGGACGTGAGCGAGGCCGGAGCTGCGCAGGGCCGTACTCAGCTCGGCGGGCAGCGCACGGGCGATGGCGAACGTCGTCTGGTCGACGAGCGACGCGGCGGGTTCCGGGAGCGCGGCGTCGATGGCGGCGGCGAGCTGGGTTCGCATCTGCGCCAGGAATCGCCGAGGGGACGGGCCGCCGTCGGCGAGGACGGTCAGCACCGGCGACTTGGCCACCGCCTCGACGCCCTGGCCGAGCAGGGCCGCCTCCGGGCCCGTCATGCCTGGGGCACGCAGCGCAGTGACGTCGAGCTGCACGCTGTCGCCGGGCAGGATTCTTGGGCCGCCGCGAAGGCTGGCGAGCACTCCACCGTGAACGTCGACCTGGGCGTCACCGTGCACCACGCGTTCGACGTCGACAACCACCTGGTTGGCACTGCGCCGCGCCCCCGTGCCGTCGCGAACCGTGCCGAGGAGGACGGCCGAGCTGCCGTGCGTGGTCTGGAGCAGGGAGCTCGACGTGGCACCCACCGTTGCTCCACGGAACGTGCCCAGCGCGCACGCCGCCGCGACCAGGGCGGCGACGCCCATCCATCGGCTCCGGCGGCACCGCCACGCGAGCGCAAGCACCGCTGCGACACCGGCCGGGAGGACCGCAAGGACCGGGGAGGTGCTGATAATCAGTGCCGCCGATAGCGAGCCGGCGACGCCGGCGCACGCAAGTACCAGCCACCACCCGCGCTGCGTGGACACGAGCCGGCGGCTCATGGCGTCACCGCGACGACGCGAAGGTACGGGCGTAGGCCGGTCACAGTGGGGCCGTCGAGACCCAGCAGCCTGCGCATGTCGGTGAGCGAGCGGAAGGGCCCGAAGTTGTCGCGGTAGTCGACGATCGCCTCGGGCAGGCCGAGCGGCATGCCAGGGACCGCGCGCAGCTCCGCAAGGCTGGCGGTGTTGGCGTCCAGTTTGCCGGCGGACGAGCGCGTCGACGTCGACGTGGAGCGCCGGAAGGGGACGTTGACCTGCTTGCCGTCGTGAACACGCGACGCCATGTCGGGCAGGCGGTTGGGGTCGGCGTCGGGAAGGAGGCCGCCGGCCGCGGACACCGCGTCGGCGATGCGTGCATCCGCGGAGAGGTGGTACAGCCCGGGTCGGGCGACGGCTCCGCTGACGAACAAGAGCGCCATGGCCGGCTGCCCCGGGTCGGGAGCCGCCGGGAGAGCGCCGGGCGCGGCATGCGCCCCGGTCGGTCGCAGCGCGAGCCAGCCGACGGCGGCACCGCCCGCAACCACCACCAGTCCGAGAACGGCCGCGACGCGGATGGGCCAGCGCGGGGAACCGCCTTCTCCAACCGGCTGGCCACTCGCGCTGTATCGCCTTCTGTGAAGGATGTTTGTTATCGCGAACATGCTGGGACGGCATGCTACAGTATCGACATGCTTGTTGCAACTACCCGCGAAGCGAGATGTTCTGGCTCCGCGACGCGAAGGGTTCGGCGCCGCGATCAGTGCGGGTCGGGCAGGCGCGCGCCTAGAGGCTGTAGCGGCGCTGGCCGTCGGCTCCGACCGACGTGCGCGCACCGGCACGCTCGGCGATGAAGCGCACCGCTCGGCCCGAGACCGGGACCCCCGCCTGGGTGATCTCCGCGGCGATCTCGGCCGCAGTCGCCTCGCCCTTCTTGGCGAGCACGGCGCGCACCACGTCGGCGGTGACCTCGGGAGGCGTGGCGCGCCCCTTGGCGCCCCGCGCACGGCGTCCGCCCGCGGCACGTGTGGTGCGCCGCCCGCCTCCCTCGCCGTCGAGCGCGGCGGTCGACCGTCCCCGACGGCGGCCTCCCCCGCCAGTCGCCAACGCAGCACTGGCCCGCTCCATCATCGACACCGCGTCCTGGAGCTCGCGGCGCAGCGCATCGTTGTCGGCGCGCACCGCGGCCATCTCGTCGACCAGCGCCTCGATCTGCCCAACCATCCGCTGGGCCGTCTGCAAGAGGGACGGCCCACCCGACACAGCAATACGCGGGCTGCGACGGGAGGGCGCGGACGTGGCTGCACGCGTTCGGGGCATCTTGGAATGGACCTCGGCAAGGGAAGAGCGGGGCAACGCACCGGGCTGTGCGGCTGACCTGCTCGGGGGAGGGAGTGAACGCGGTGATTGTGGGCGATCACGCGTCCCGACTGCAAATGTGACTGACAGATCGGGTGGATGAACTGCACCCCCGGTCTGCGTCTCGACTTGACGCAACTGGCGGCCTGTCGGGGGCCGCTGCCCCTGCCGTCGGCGTCGGGTACCATGTACCTCCGCCCGGGGCCTTAGCTCAGCTGGGAGAGCGCTTGCATGGCATGCAAGAGGTCGGGGGTTCGATCCCCCCAGGCTCCACCACTCGGACCAGTTGTCGAACCGGGTCCGCGGGAATGGAGAGCGTCGCGGGCGTCGGTCGTGACCTCCTCGACGAACACTCGAAGCGGGGCCGGCGCCTCGTGGAGTCCTCCTGCCGGTCGATAAGGCACTCGACGGGTTCCTCACCAAGCGGTAGCTCGAGGACCTCGTCACCGGGAGACCAGCTCGCCGGGTCAGCCGTCGAGGACGGATACCACCTCACCACCAAGCTTTTCAGGCCGACTCGGCCACCTCTAGGACGTTGCCCCGTCCGACCTCGCGGCCGCCGTACCAGAGTACGAACGCGGCCCCCGGCACCGCAAAAGGCCATGTGCCTCGTCCCCCCAGAAGTGGACCACGCCACTGACGCCAAGAGGCACCTGGCGCCAACTCCGCATGGTCATCAGCGGTGACCTCGGCGCCCGGCGTCACCGGCTCCCGACCAGGGGCGGGGAACTGCAGCAGCAGCGATCGGGTCCCGACGGCATGGGCGCCTTCAGCCCGCCCTCCTCGGTCGGGCAAGGGTCAGCTCAGCGTGGACGCGATGCCCTGCCGTCATCCAGGCGGTCCCTGCATGGTGACGTTGCAGATGTACTGCAGCAGCTCCTCCTGGATGTTCTCGAGCCTGGTCCTGCCTCGGAAACCAGCAGTGCATGCCTTCCAGCCCTGGCAACCGTCGTAGTGTCATTGGTCCTTCGGCTCAGAGTCGCTTGCCAGCATTTCACGCCGTGCTTCGTCGAAGTCCATCGCCTGATACAGATACGCGTCGGGCTTCGCTAGAAGGTCTGCAGCACCCAAGAGAAAGAGGGCACCTCCGAGTCCGGGGGGTTCCGTGACTAACGTGGCGTCCGCCTCAATCAGGCGCGGAGTCGCCCACGCGCTCGCTCGTGCTCTGGCGGCTTTGGAGTACTGGGACTTAGCAAGCTCGTCGAGCTCTGTAAGCACCTCGGCAACTGTCGGCATTTCCGGCATCAACCTGCACCCCTGAGGTCGCCGTTAGCATCGTAGTAGTAGTGAGGGCCCGGCCCCATGTCGAGCTGTGGACGAATGATGCGGACGTTGCCGGCCGAATCGTAGGTCTCATATTGCCAACCGACGTTGTCACCGCTCAACATGTCGATGGTCTTAACACCGCGCGATCCGGCCATCTCGCCGGGGGTATTCGCCGGCTTGAAGGGACCGTATGTATAGCCCTGGCCTTTGGAGCGGCCTGCCGAAAGAGTTAGTTGTCCGGGCTGAACGACCCGAGACTCGAGTCCGCCAGGTTGACGACTCCCCGCTGCGCCCGCTGTGGCAACAACTACTCATCCAAGGGTGTCACCTGCCTAAACTGCGGAATGTCGATTGAGGTTGGATCGGCCTCGATCGAGACCATGGGAACGGCTTCGGGGATCGCCAGCCGAGAGAGCCAGACGCCGTTGAGGCATGTGTTGCACCACACGGCTCCGTACCCTAAGCGTGCCGGACCGCCCCCGACGAAGCGATAGGCAACTTCGGACGACCCGCAGTGTGGACATACGATCCGTACACCGGACCCTCTGAGAAGGCTATCGGTCGCGTCCATCCAGAGCTGCCACTCCCGAGAAGTCATGGCAACACTCCACAGACCGCCTGCCACCAGCCTTCGTCAGCTTGGTAGGTCATTTGCTCGACTATCGGGGCATTCATGTGGACCTACTCTCACCCGTAGGCCATATGTTGCCACGCGTCTGTACGCTCGTGGTGCAGTGTGCGCGCCAGCGTGCCTTCATTTGGCGAACGCGCCGTGGTAAAGGTCGACGTCCGTTGCGCTGTAGGTACCGCCCGTGTATTCAAGGGTTGCGCCACCCCGGATCCTCAGGTTGGTCCCCTCCGGAAACGATATTCCGTACTTGGATCCGACAGCCTCGACGGTGTCCATGTTGATCGGGAGTCCGCCGCCAGCGCCGGCGCTACCTGTGCTCCTCAGCATCGGAGCAGCCTCTGTGGCTACATTGGGAACCTGAGGGCCGATGGCCTAAGGACCCGGGGCGCCCGAGGAGCGGGCACTGTGTCCGGTGCGCCCCTCGGGCGCAGGAGCGCCGGTCACCCTCGTGACGCCGATTCAGGCGCCGAGATCGAGGTCGACCACCACCGGGGCATGGTCGGACGGCGCCGTGCCCTTGCGCGCGTCGCGGTCGATGTACACGTCGACAACCCGCGGCGCCAGCTCGCGGCTGAGCAGCACCAGGTCGATGCGCATGCCCTCGCCCTTGTGAAACATGCCCGCGCGGTAGTCCCAGTAGGTGAAGGGACGGCCCTTGAGCGCGCGCGGTGGCGTGTCGACGAACCCGAGTCGCAGCAATGCATCCAGCGCATCCCGTTCCGCAGCACTGACGTGAGTCGACCCGACGAACATCGCCGGATCCCACACGTCCTCGTCGCGAGGCGCGATGTTGAAGTCACCACAGACGGCAACCGGGTGTGACCCCGCGTCCTCCTCCTGCAGCACGTCGTGCAGCCGGGACAGCCAGGCGAGCTTGTACACATAGTGGGGACTGTCCAGGCTGCGCCCGTTGGGCACGTACACCGACCACACGCGCACACCGCCGCACACGGCGTCGATGGAGCGCGCCTCCACCTCCTCGAACCCGGGTTCGTCGACGAACCCGCGGCGAACGTCCTCCAGTCCGACCCGCGAGATGATCGCGACGCCGTTCCAGCGGCCGGCGCCGTGCGCTGCGACCTCGTAGCCGAGCGCCGCCAATTCCAGGGTCGGGAACGACGTCTCGGCGACCTTGGTCTCCTGCACGCAGAGGACGTCAGGACGCACCGCCTCCAGCCAGGGCAGCAGCCGCGGCAGCCGGACGGCCAGCGAGTTGACGTTCCAGGTCGCCAGGCGCATCGGCACAGGATCGGCGGGCGCGGTGCCCGGAGTCAACGGCGCCGGCCAGACTGGGTTAGTCGCAGCAGGCGTCGGGCACGCGGACGGGCTCGGCGGTCTCGAGCGCCGCCCACCACTCCGGGGGTCGGATGCCCATGCTGGGCTGGGTCAGCGGCAGTCCGGGAAGCTCGACGAGGCCATCGCCGCGCGACGACCGCAGGGCACGCGCGCGAGCAGAGGAACGGTCGGCGGCGGCGAGACGCTCGCGGTAGTGCCCGTCGGCAAAGCGGTTGATCATCAGGCCATTCATGGTTCGCACCTCGTCGTGCCGCAGGCTGGGAGGGTGTGGCTCGATGTCGCGGTGATCATCGCGCCCCACCGCGCAGGTAGGTGTCGAGCAGTTGCTGGACGTCGGCGGCGACGCCGTCGCGGATGCGAAAGTCGCGGTCCGCGCCGAGGTCGACGACGGTCAGGCCGGCAACGCGCAGCTGGACCATGTGGTGATGCGCGGTCGACTTGGCCACGCCGATGTGGTCCGCGATCTCCTGCAGCGACGCGGGACCGCCCGAGGCAAGCCGGCGCAGGATGCGCAGCCGCTGTTCCTCGGCGAGCGCCTTGAACACCTGGACAAGGCGTCCCGGTGGCCGGTCGAGGCCGGCCGACAGGCGCTCCTCGCTGACCGCGACCATGAAGACCTTGGTGTCGTTGTGCTCGCTGATCAGCACCCACGGCCGCATCGCGACCTGGGGCACGAGCAGGACGCGGCGGACGCCCGGCTCGAGGGCGTAGCGGACGCCGTCCGTCCCCGCCTCCACGGCGTCCTCGGTCGAGAGCCCGCGGACGCGCTCGCGGCGGAGCTCGGCGTCGCGGCGCAGCACCGGCGTCACCGAGGCGAGGTGGTCGGCGAGCAGCGTCGCGGCCTCCCCCAGCGCGGCGATGATGCCGTCGCGCAGATCGGATGCGTCGAACTCGAACGCGGCGCGGACGACATCGGTGGACTGCTCCTCGCAGTCCTCGACGGCGAACTCGAGCAGGCGGGCGCGCGCGGCGCGGTCTCCGGCGACGGCCGCGTCGACGAGGTCGGGATGCTCGCGCCGGGCGACGCCGTTCAGGCGGCTCTCGATCACCGACCGGTAGACCGTCTCGGGCGGCAGCGCGGCGAGGTGGTCGATGACGGTGGCGACGTCGTCCCGCTCCGGCGCCTCGGCGATCAGGCCGGCGAGGTGGCCCCACTCCATGGGCAGCCGGTCGATCTCCCGGCGCAGCGCGCCGGACATCGCCGATCGACGCTCATCGAACCACGCAGCACCCTGGTCGTACGTGGGCCAGCCGTCCGGGTTGGTCAGAGCCTGCAGGGCGGCGATCAGCTCGTAGGCCGGGCTGGCATCGAACTCGATCCGCGCCGCACGCTGGGGCGCGGTCAGGTCGAGAACCTTCACCAGGGGACGGACGGGGGAGGTCTGCGGTGCCATCGCGTTCGATCATAGTCGAACGCTACGTTCGATGCAAGACTCTATCGAACGACGGGTTCGACGGGGCTCGAACGTCTCCCGGCCGCCGCAGCCGCAGCGGTGGTGAGGCGCTCCCCGGTCTGCGGATCGAAGAGGTGGAGGCGCTCCATGGGCACGCCGAGGCGGATGCGGTCGCCCACCGCGAGCCGGTGGCGCGTGCTCACCAGGGCCACCACGTCGTGGTCGGCGGCGGTGACGTGCAGCATGTTGTCGTTGCCCAGGAACTCGACGACGTCGACCGTCGCCGGGAAGGCGGCGAAGTCCACCCCCTCGTTGCCGCCGGCGATGTCGAGATGTTCGGGACGGAACCCGATCTCGATCTCACCGCCGTCGCCGATCACCCGCGCCACCTCCGCCTGGGGACCGGCGAGCCCGAGGCTGACGTCGCCGCAGCGCACGGCCACCGATGCCGGCTGCACCTGCACGGTGCCGGTGAGGAAGTTCATCGCCGGAGACCCGATGAACCCCGCCACGAAGCGGTTGAGCGGACGCTCATAGAGCTCGCCCGGCGTGCCCACCTGCTGCACCACGCCGAGGTTCATCACGGCGATGCGGTCACCCATGGTCATCGCCTCGACCTGGTCGTGGGTGACGTAGATGATCGTGGTGCCCAACCGGCGGTGCAGGCGCGCGATCTGCGCGCGAGTGGCAACGCGCAGCTTGGCGTCGAGGTTCGACAGCGGCTCGTCCATGAGGAACACCGACGGCTCGCGCACGATGGCGCGCCCGAGCGCGACGCGCTGTCGCTGGCCGCCGGAGAGCTGGCCGGGGCGGCGGTCGAGCAGGTGGGTCAGGTCGAGGATCTCGGCGGCCTCCTTGACGCGCCGGTCGATGTCGGCCTTCGGCGCCTTGCGCAGCCTGATGCTGAAGCCGAGGTTGTCGTACACGGTCATGTGCGGGTAGAGCGCGTAGCTCTGGAACACCATGGCGATGTCGCGGTCCTTGGGCGCCAGGTTCGTGACGGTGCGGTCCCCGATGAGGATCTCGCCCTCGTCGACGTCCTCCAGGCCGGCGAGCATCCGGAGACCGGTCGACTTGCCGCTGCCCGACGGCCCGACCAGGACGAGGAACTCCCCGTCGTCGATCTTCAGGTCCAGAGCGTCGACCGCGGGTCGTTCGGAGCCCGGGTAGAAGCGGCTGGCCTTGTCGTAGGTGACGGTGGCCATCGGAGGTCTCCTTGATCGAGCGGGCTGAACGGAACGGGGTCAGGTCTGGGGACGGATGACTGCCTTGACCGACTGCGGGTCGCGCCTGCCGGCCACCAGCGCCTCCTCGGTCTGATCGAGCCGGTAGGTGCCGGTGACCAGGCGGTCGAGATCGATCCGTCCCGAGGCGACGAGGGCGATGGCCACGGGCCAGGTGTTGGCGTAGCGGAAGGTGCCCATGAGCTCGAGCTCGTGCTCCTGCACCACGGACAGCGGCAGGGCGACCTCGTCGCTCCCCATGCCGACGAGCACCGCTCGGCCGGCACGGTCCAGCGCGCGGATGGCCTCGGCGATCACCGGGGCGTATCCCGAGCACTCCAGGAGCACCTGCGGCGGCCTCGGGAGGTCGGAGAGCCGGCTCTCCCGGGCGTCGAGGACCTCCGTGGCGCCCAGTTCCTTCGCCAGCGCCAGCCGGGCGGGGTTGACGTCGGACACGGTGACCTCGGTCGCCCCGAAGGCGAGCGCCGCCTGGACGCTGACCAGCCCGATCGGTCCGGCCCCGGTGACGAGGACGCGGTCGCCGGCGATGACCCGAGCCTTCCGGCACGCCCACAGCCCCACCGAGAGAGGCTCCAGCAGGGCCGCGGCGTCGTCGCTGATGACCTCCGGCACCGGGTGGGCGAATGCCTCGTGCACGACGACGTACTCGGCCAGCGCACCGTCGATCGGTGGCGTGGCGAAGAACCGCATGTCGGGGCAGAGGTTGTACCGCCCGGCCAGGCACTGCTCGCACGTCAGGTCGGGCACTCCCGGCTCGATGGCCACCCGCTGCCCGACGGTCAACCGGGTGACGTCGGGTCCCAGCTCCACGACCTCGCCCGAGGCCTCGTGGCCGAGCACGAGCGGCGCCTCGACGACGAACCGGCCGATGCGCCCGTGCTCGTAGTAGTGGGCGTCGGACCCGCACACCCCGACGGAGCGGACACGGACAACGACCTGTGCCGGACCGGGCCGAGGAACGGGCCGCTCCTCGATGGCCACGTCTCCGGGTCCGCGCAGGACAGCGGCTCTCATGTCTCCGCGCCGTGGGCTCACTTGACCGCGCCCAGGGAGAGCCCCTGGACCAGCTTGTCCTGGGCGGCGAAGCCCGCGATGAGCACGGGCAGCGACACC
>DASYKI010000001.1:0-88413 GCA_035995545.1 Candidatus Dormiibacterota bacterium | reverse complement strand
CCGCTGGGCAACTACCTGTTCGCCGCCGTTCTGGCCGGTATCGCCGCATACATCAGCGCCCGTTTCCTGATTCGCTACTTCCGGGTCGGCAGACTCGACCCGTATGCGTACTACTGCGCCGCCCTCGGCGCCGTCGGACTCATCGCGCTCCGCTGAGACGCGACCAAGGAGGACCTGCACGATGCCCAAGAGCTGGACCATGGTGACGGGATGGATCGTCATCGCCGTCGTCTGCCTGGCCCTGTCGATCTTCTACTTCACGACGACGACGTCGTTCCTGGCCAGCGCCGAGGCCAAGCACACCAAGCACGCGATCCTCTTCCTCGCGCTGGCGGTGCTGAGCCTGGCCGCGGCCTCGTTCGCACGTCCGCGGCCAGGCTCCGTCTAGTCGGGGGTCAGAGGGCGACGTCGCGTCGCCGGAAGAGGGTTGCCGACGCCGCCGCGGCCACCGCCACCATCGACAGTCCGAGGGCGAGCGCCCAGGTGTAGCCGGAGATGGTGTTGCCGCCGGCGATGATGGCGGTGAGCTGCTGTCCGGGCAGCCAGTGGCCGATGTTGGGCCACGCGTTGGCGAGCAGGTTCTCCACCGGCAGGATCCAGGCGACGCCGGCGATGACGGCGGGCGCCGGTGCGCGGGTGAGCAGCGCGAGCAGGGCGCCGAAGATGCCGAAGCCGACCGCCGCGATGACCATGTTGCCGAACACCGAGATGGTGGTGCCGAGCCCGGCGCCGAACCACGCCGACGTCGAGATGCCCTTGCTTGGTGCGGCGATCACCGCCACCAGCAGGGCCAGCAGCATCGCCACCAGCACCGATCCGGCCAGGTAGACGAGGTTGGCGAGCAGCTTGCCGCCGAACAGCCGCAGGCGGCGCGGCTCGCGCATCAGCAGCGCGCGCAGGGTGCCGTTGCTGTACTCCTGGGCCATGGCCACGGCGACGATGCCGAGGGCGAAGATGCCGAGCAGGTCGGACGCCCGCGACATCATCTGCGAGAAGCCGTCGGCCTGGGAGAGATGGGCGACGGTGACGGCACCGCGCCCGTGGTCGGCGCGCACGATGGTGAGGATCACGGCGAGCATGGCGAAGGCGATCATGCTGCCGAGTCCGCCCAGCAGCACCGCGGGACGGCGGATCTTGAACCACTCGCTGCGGAATGCGCGGCTCATGCCTGGGCACCTCCGGTCACGGCGAGGAAGCTCTCCTCGAGGGTGGCTCGCTGCACGGCGATCTCCGTCAGCGTCACGCCCGCGCGCATCACCGCGCGGTTGAGCTCCGCAGCGACCACCGCGTCGTCGATTCGGACATGGCTGTCCACAACGTCGGCCTGGTGGCCGAGGCGCCGCGCCACCGCCGCGATCACCTCCAGGTCGGCGGCGCTCTCGCCCGCCACCAGCAGGGTGGGACGGCGGCCCCCGAGCAGGTCGCCGATGCGGCCCTGAAAGCGGATCTGCCCGCCCTGGATGAGCACCAGCCAGTCGGCGACGTGCTCCAGCTCGCCGAGCAGGTGGCTGCTGACGAAGACGGTCATGCCGTCGTCGCGGAACCTGCGCAGCAGGGCGCGGGTCTCGATGATGCCCTGCGGGTCGAGGCCGTTGGTGGGCTCGTCGAGGACCAGCAGGCTGGGCGACGGCAGCAGCGCGGCGGCGACGCCGAGACGCTGCTTCATGCCCAGCGAGTAGGTGCGGAAGAGGTCGCCGGCGCGGTCGTGCAGGTCGACGATCTCCAGCACCTCGTCGACGCGGCGCGTCGAGAATCCGCCGAGTGTGGCCAGAACCTGGAGGTTGCGACGGGCGCTGAGCGTCGGGTAGAACGCCGGTCCCTCGATCAGCGCACCCACGCGCGGCAGGTACGCCTGCGGCTGGGCGATGCTGGCGCCGAAGACCTCGCCGGTGCCCTCGGTGGGGCGCACCAGGCCGAGCAGCATGCGCAGGGTGGTGGTCTTGCCGGCGCCGTTGGGTCCGACGAAGCCGCAGATGGCGCCGCGCGGCACCACCAGGTCGACGCGGTCGACGACGCGCCGGGTGCCGTAGGTCTTGGTCAGCCCGCGGGTGCGGACCGCGGCGACCTCGTCGACGTCGTAGCCGACTTCTGCTTGGGGGAGGGGTGGGTCGGCGGTGAGCGTTGTCATGCTCACGATCGTCGCCTCCACCCGGTGCCGCCGTCGTCGGCCGCGGTGGGGAAATCCATCCGCCTCGGGGATGAATCTGCCGGCTGGGTCAGCTGCCCGGGGTGACGAAGCCGGTTTCGTAGGCGAGCACGACCGCCTGGGTGCGGTCGTGCAGGCCCAGCTTCATCAGCAGCCGGGCGACGTGGCTCTTCACCGTCGCCGTGCTGACCACCAGCTGGTCGGCGATCTGCTGGTTGCTCAGCCCGCGCGCCACCAGGCGCAGCACCTCGGCCTCGCGCGCGCTGAGGTCGCCGAGCGCGTTGGGGTCGGCGCGGCGCGGCGCGGGCAGGGTCACGAAGCGCTCGATGAGCCGGCGTGTCACCGAGGGTGCGAGCAGCGAGTCGCCGGACGCCACCGTGCGAATCGCCGCCGCCAGCTCGTTGGGCGGCGCGTCCTTGAGCAGGAACCCCGCAGCGCCGGCGCGCAGCGCGTCGTAGACGTACACGTCGACGTCGAAGGTGGTGAGGATGAGGATGCGCGGCGGCTCGCTGAGCGCGGTGATGCGTCGCGTCGCCTCGATGCCGTCCATCACCGGCATGCGCACGTCCATGAGGACGACGTCGGGGTTGGACTCGGCGGCCAGCGCCACCGCCTGCGCGCCGTCGGCGGCCTCGCCGACCACGGTCAGGTCGGCACGCGCCTCGACGACCATGCGGAAGCCGGCGCGCACCAGCGTCTGGTCGTCGGCGATGAGCACGCGGATCACGGCAGCACGCCGGCGATGGGCAGGCGGGCGTGGACGCGGAAGCCGCCGCCGGGTGCCCGTCCCACGTCGAGCCGGCCGTGGAAGAGGGCGACGCGCTCGCGCATGCCCACCAGCCCCCGCCCCGCGCCGGCGTCCGGCGGGCCGCCGTTGCCCGAGCCGTCGTCACTGACGATGAGCTCGAGGTCGGCGTCGCCGTAGCGGACGATCACCTCGGCGCTGGCCGCACCGGCGTGCTTGAGGGTGTTGGTCAGCGCCTCCTGGACGACGCGGAAGGCGCTCAGGTCGAGCGCCTCGGGAAGCGGACGGGCGTCGCCCTCGACGTGCACCTGCACCGCGAGGCCGGCTGCGCGGGTCTGCGCCACCAGGCGGTCGAGCTGCGCGAGCCCGGGCTGCGGCGCCAGGCTCTGCTCGCCGGGCTCGTCGCGCAGCACCCCGACCAGGGCTCGCATCTCGGCCAGCGCCTGCCGGCTGGTGCTCTGGATGGTGCCCAGCACCTCGCGGGCGCGGCGCGGGTCCTGCTCGGCGATCTCCTCGGCGGCGCCCGCCTGCACCGCGATGGCGCTGACGTGGTGGGCGACCACGTCGTGAAGCTCGCGGGCGATCCGCGACCGCTCGTCGAGCACCGCGCGCTCGGAGCTCTCCTGCTGCTCGCGCTCCAGCCTGGCGGCGCGCTCCTCCAGGGTGGCGAGGTAGGCGCGCCGGGTGCCGATGTTGTCGCCCAGGGCCCAGCTTCCCGCCACCAGCACGGTGAGCATGAAGAGGTTGGGCATGGCGCCGCTGCGGCCCACCGCGAACAGGACGATGAAGATCACCGTGTTGATGCCGGCAACGGTGACCGCCGCCTTGAGCGAGACCTCGCGGGGCAGGTGCGCGGCCACCGTGTAGACGGCGATGGCCAGACCCAGCACCCCGGCGCGCAGGTTGGTGTCGACGGCCACGAGGTGAAGGGCCACGGCCAGCTCGACCGCGCCGAGCACCGCCAGCGGCCAGCGCCGCCGGGCCACGATGGGCAGGCTGCCCATCAGGGCGAGGACCACGCCGAGCACGTAGGTGGCGGTGATGGTGCCGGGCAGCCTCGGGTGACGCTCGTCCACGCCGCCGGCGGGAATCGCCGCGCCGACCGAGATCAGGGTGATCACGGCGCCCAGCACGAGATCGGAGAGCGGGATGCGCCGGGCATGGCCAGGGCGTGCCCGGGCGCTGCGCATGGTCATGCGGCGACGGTACCGCGCACCGCCGCCTGGCGCATCGGCCGCGCGGCTACCGCCTCGGGGCTACCCGCCGGGCGCGGGGGCGCTCGCCGGCGCTCTGCTCGGGATGGCCGTGCAGCTCGCGAGCGACGCGGATGCCGATCAGCGCCAGCGCCGCGGGCCCCTCGACGGCCTCGAGGACCAGGGCTCCGGTCACGCCCACCGCGTAGGCGGCCAGGCGCGCCCAGGGGGGCAGGTCGTGGACCAGGCCCGCGAGCCGTCGTTCCTGGCGGGCGGCGGATGCGGTGACATCCATGCGCCCCAGCATGGGGGCGATGTGGTCAAGGTGGTGCAAATGTTCGGTTAAGAGGTGTTGCGGGTCCCGGCCGCGGAGGGGTGCCGGTCCGCCCGAGTACGCGCTGGTACGGTCAGAGTCGGCGCGCCCGCGACCCTCGTTCCCCGGAGGACTCCACCCATGCGACTCCCGATTCCCGACGCCATTCCCCTTCCCAAGGAACTCCCCCTGCCCGACCTCTCGCCCGCGCAGTGGGTGGTGGTCGGCGGCGCCGTGGTGGCCGCCGTCGTCGACGTGATCAGCCCGCCCATCGCGCTCGCCGTCGCCGCGGTGCCGCTGATCGACCGCTACCTCCTGTCCGAGGACGGCGGGCGCCGCCAGCCGGCGCGGCGCACCCGCAGCGCTCGGGCGACGGGGAAGCGTCGCAGGACGACCGCTCGCGCGTAGACGGGTCTCAGTCCGTAGCGCGGCTACTCACGCGGTGGGCCGCTCGGGCGTGCCCGTCAACAAAGGGCGCAGTCCATTCGCGGCCGCCACCAGCGTCGACCCGTTGTTGACCACCGCTGCCGCCAGCGGAGGCAGCGCTCCCACCACCGCCATCCCCATCGCGGCAGCGTTCGGCGCCGCCGTGATCACCACGTTCTGCCGCACCAGCCCCATCGCCTGCCGGGCCAGCCGCACCGCCACGACCAGGGTCTCGATCCCCTCGCCGTGCAGCACGACGTCGGCGGCCTCCCGGGCCAGCTCGGCGCCCTCGCCAACGGCGACGCCCACATCGGCCTCCGCCATCGCGGCCGCGTCGTTGATGCCGTCGCCGACGACAGCAACCCGGCGCCCCTCGGCCCGGAGCCGGCGCACCAGCGACACCTTGTCCTCCGGCATCATCTGCGCGGTCCACCCGTCGAGCCCGAGGTGCCGCGCCACCGCCCGCGCCGCCGGAGCGCGATCCCCGGTGGCCAGCCAGACGTGGCACACCCCGGAGGTGCGCAGGTCGTCGATCACCGCGCGCGCATCCGGCCGCACCCGGTCCTGCAACCGGATGCGCCCCGCATACACGCCGTCGACGGCGACCATCACCACCGACGACGACGTCCGCTCCGGCGTCGGTGCCGCCACGCCCTCGTCGTCGAGCAGCGCTCGCGTCCCGACGACGACACGACGGCCGCCGATCAGCGCCGTCACGCCACCGCCGGAGCGATAGCGCACCTGCTCCGGCTCGGGCACGTCGAGCCCGCGCCGCCGCGCCGCACGCCGCACCGCGCGCGCGAGCGGATGCGGCAGATGCCCCTCGGCGGCGGCCGCCAGCGCGAGGATCTCGTCCTCGCCGAACCCCGCCGCGGCCATGACGCCGGCGACGCTCGGCCGCCCGGTGGTGAGCGTGCCCGTCTTGTCGAACACCACGGTGTCGATGCAGCTCAGTCGCTCGACGGCCGCGCCACTGCGGAAGAGCACCTGCTGCCGTGCCCCGGCCACCATCGTCGAGAGGATCGAGGTCGGCACCGAGATGCGCACCCCGGTGCCGAAGTCGACGATCAGCATCGAGGCCAGCCGAGCCACGTCGCCGGTGGCCAGCAGCACCACGCCGCCGGTGAGCAGCACGGGTGCAACGAAGCGGTCGGCGATGCGGCGGGCCATGTCCGAGACGCGGGTGTCGGCGGCGATGGCGTCCTCCAGCGCGGCGGCGAGGCGGCCGGCGCGCGTCTCCTCGCCGGAGGCGAGCACCTCGATGACCAGCCTTCCATCGAGGACGGTGGACCCGGCCAGGACGCTGTCGCCGGCGCGCAGCGGGCGCGGCATCGGCTCGCCGGTCCAGGCCCGCTGGTCGACCAGCGCCTCGCCGGTCTCGATGACGCCGTCGACCGGGACCGTCTCGCCCGCGTAGACCACGGCGCGCTCGCCCGGCACCACCTCCTCCATGGGCATGCGCGGCTCGGTGCCGTCGCGCAGCACGCGGACGCCACGGGCGTCGTCGGACATCCAGGTCCGCAGCACCCGGCGGGCCTGGCCGCGGGCGCGCGTGCGAATGCGCTCACCGGTCTCGACCAGCGCCACCGTCACGCCGGCCGCGAGCAGGTCGCCGGTGCCGAGAAGGAGGGTGGTGGCGGTGGCGTCGAGGACGTCGATGGAAAGGCGGCGCCGGCCGATGTGGCGCAGCGCGCGCCGGGCGATGGGCAGCGCGCACGCGGCGATCACGGGCACGGAGAACGGTGTCAGCCCGATGGCTCCGGCGCTGAGCGCGGCGGCCGGCACGGCCATCTCGCGCA
Organism: Candidatus Dormiibacterota bacterium; assembly: GCA_035995545.1. Classification (GTDB taxonomy): domain Bacteria; phylum Chloroflexota; class Dormibacteria; order Aeolococcales; family Aeolococcaceae; genus DASRDZ01. Next base: position 81,791 of record DASYKI010000001.1, on the reverse strand, counting down.
GCAGCGAATGCGCGGGCGCGTCGCGATGCTCCCTGCGTTGCTTCTGGTGGCCGTCTCGGGCGGGCGGGCGCCGCGGCGCGTCGGGCGGGTTGGCCAGCAGCTCGTCGACGTCGAGGCTGCCGTCGTGCCACAGCACCAGCGACCGTGAGGTGGACCGCCAGCTCACCTCGCGGACGGCGGGGTGGGCGGCGAGGCCGTCGAGCAGAACGGGGATGTGCATCGCCGCGGCGCCGTCGACCCTGAGGCGCACCCGAGTGCGGGTGGCGTGCACCGGACGCGCTGCGGCGAGGACGGCGGCCGGTGAGGAGATGCGCAGGACCGCCATCAGTCGAGCGCGGGTCCGAGCTCCTTCAGCTCCGACCCGATGGGGGCGAGGTCGCCCGGTGGCGTGTCGTGCAGCTTGATGAAGGTGTCGAAGGCGTAGTAGGCGAGGACGTACCAGGGCGTCTTCCCCAGCTGCGGCCCGGTGCGGATGAGCTGGCGCACGCTGTAGGCGGCCAGGCCGATGGGCACCAGCATGCGCAGGTCGAGGACGCCCTCGGTGGCGTGGAAGACGCGCCGGTCGGCCTGGGAGAGGCTCTTGGCGATATGTGTGGCCACGGTGCTCTGCCGCCGGGGCTGCACGATGGCGTCGGGTGGCGGGGTGAGGTCGTGCAGTGCGGGATGAGCGTTGCGGAGCAGCTCGACCGCCTCGACGACGTCGAGCTCCGACGGGTTCCAGGCGACCAGCGCGGACCGGGTGCGCAGATTGGTGCTCACCCGCAGCGGCGACGCGTCCGCCGTGTGGGCCACCCGGTCGAGCACCTCGCGCACCTCGGTGGACGTCGCCCGCACGCGCAGGCGCAGCCGTCCACTGGTGGCATGGACGACGGCGACCGCAGCGGTCACCGCTCGCCCCGCATGGGCACCACTCCGTTGCCCCCGTCGTCGCCGCCGTGCGGCAGCCGTTCGCGCGCCTGCTCCTCCGCCTCCCGCTCCTCGCGCGCCTCGTGATACAGATCCTGGGCGACCTCCGCCGCCTCCGCCGCGGCGACGCTCGCCCGCTGGTAGGCGATCAGGCCGCCCTTGATGGCCGCCTTGGCCACCGGCCGCAGCCCGCGTCCGCTCAGTGCCCCGACGGCACCCAGCGCCAGCCCCAGCCCGACGCCCATTCCCAGCCCCCGACCCACGGCCTCACCGAGCCGGTTCGGCATGCGCGCACGTCCCCCAGTTTTCCTTGCAGCGACGCAATCATGATAACTACCAGGGACGCTGTACTTTTGTTCGGCCGCGCAACCCTGCCGGGGCGGGACGGTCAGCCGCCGGGAGTGAGCCAGAGGACGCCGAGCGGCGGTAGGGTCACGGAGGCGGAGAAGGGCTGGCCGTGCCAGGTTTCTGGGACGGCGTCGACGCCGTCCCAGTTGCGCACGTTGCCGCCGCCGTAGACGTCGGCGTCGCTGTTGATCACCTCGGTCCAGTGGCCGCCGAGGGGGAGGCCGACGCGGAAGTCGCGATAGACGGTGGGGGAGAAGTTGGCGACGCAGGCGATGCCGGGATGGCCGTGCCCGTCGTAGCGGAGGAAGCTGATCACGTTCTGGTCGGCGTTGCCCGCGTCGATCCAGCGGAAGCCCTCGGAGGTGACGTCACGCTCGTACAGCGCGTGGGTGCGCGCGTACACGGCGTTGAGGTCGCGCACCAGGCGCTGGATGCCCTCGTGTTCGGGGTACTGCAGCAGGTGCCAGTCCACCGAGCGGTCGTGCGACCACTCGTCGAACTGCCCGATCTCGCCGCCCATGAAGAGCAGCTGCTTGCCGGGATGGGCCCACATCCACGAGAGCAGTGCACGCAGGTTGGCGCGCTTCTGCCACAGGTCGCCGGGCATCTTGCCCATCAGCGAGCCCTTGCCATGCACGACCTCGTCGTGCGAGAGCGGCAGGACGAAGCGCTCCGACCACGCGTACAGCAGACCGAACGTCAGCTGATGATGGTGGTAGCGGCGGAACACCGGGTCGTTGGAGATGTACTCCAGGGTGTCGTGCATCCAGCCCATGTTCCACTTGAAGGCGAAACCCAGCCCGCCCGCGGACGTCGGCCGCGACACGCCGGGCCAGGCCGTCGACTCCTCGGCGATCATCATCGTGCCCGGGAACTCGTGCTGCGCCATGTCGTTGGTCTCGCGCAGGAGGGTGATGGCGTCGAGGTTCTCGCGGCCACCGTAGGGATTGGGGATCCATTCGCCCGGCTTGCGGGAGTAGTCGAGGTAGAGCATGGAGGCCACCGCGTCGACGCGCAGGCCGTCGATGTGGAACTCGTCGAACCAGTAGCGCGCGTTGGCGACGAGGAAGTTGCGCACCTCGTTGCGTGCGTAGTTGAAGACCAGCGTGCCCCAGTCGGGCTGCTCGCCCCGACGCGGGTCGACGTGCTCGTACAGCGCGGTGCCGTCGAAGCGTGCCAGTGCCCACTCGTCGCGCGGAAAGTGCGCCGGAACCCAGTCGAGGATGACGCCGATGCCGCGGCGGTGCAGGGTGTCGATCATGGCCCGCAGCTCGTCGGGTGTGCCGAAGCGCGCCGTCGGTGCGTAATAGCCGGTGACCTGGTAGCCCCACGAGCCGGTGAAGGGATGCTCGGCGATGGGCATGAGCTCGATGTGGGTGAAGCCGGTCTGCTCGCAGTAGTCGGCGAGCTGTCCGGCCGCCTCCGTGTAGGTGAGGGGGCGGTCGTTCTCATCGGCGAGGCGACGCCAGGAACCGAGATGCACCTCGTAGATCGAGACCGGTGCGCTGTCGTACACGGTGGTGCGACGGCGCTCGATCCACTCGGAGTCCTGCCACTCGTAGTGCGACTCGTCGACGATCGAGGCGTTGGCCGGGGGCCGCTCGGTGCGGCGTGCCAGCGGGTCGGCGTGCATCACCGCGCGGCCGTTGGCGCCGACCACCTGGTACTTGTAGCGGGTTCCCTCGCCGACACCGGGGAGGAAGAGCTCCCAGACGCCGGCGCCGCCGAGCGAGCGCATCGGGTGCAGGCGGTCGTCCCATCCCGAGGCGTCGCTGACGACGCGGATGCCGCGGGCGTTGGGAGCCCAGACCGCGAACGCGGTGCCGCGAACGCCCTGATGCTCGATGACGCGCGAGCCGAGACGGCGCCACAGCTCGCGGTGCTGGCCCTCACCGATGAGATGGAGGTCGAGCTCACCGAGTGTCGGCGTGAAGCGGTAGGGGTCGTCCTGGTCCCAGCCGTGCACGCCGGTGCGCAGGTGCAGCGTGTAGGCGGGGACTTCCCTGCCGGGCACGGTGGTCTCGAAGAGGCCGCGCTCGTCGATGCGCTGCATGTCCTGGCGGTTGCCGTCCCAGACGGCGGTGGCGTCGGTGGCGGCGGGGTGGAAGACGCGGATCACCACGCCATCACCGGTGGGGCTGGGATGGGCGCCGAGGATCTCGTGGGGGTTGTGGTGTTCGCCGTTGAGCAGGCGGTCGACGTGCTGGCGGAGCTCGGCGTTGACGATGGTCGGGGTGACCGGCGTGGCTTCGGCGTGGCCGGTACCGGTGCGCTTGGTCTTGCTCATGGGTTCTCCGCAAGCAGGTATCGCAGGGGAATGCTCACCCAGTCGGGGCGGTGGCCGAGCTCGTACCTCACCTCGTAGATGGCTTTCTGCAGCTTGAAGGCGTCGCGCAGCACCAGCGTCGAGCGCGGTGCGGGCAGCATGATGCCGCTTGCGGCGCGGGTGAGATACGCGTTCCAGAAGGATTCGCAGCTCGCCTCCGCCCAGGCGACACCCTGCAGGAACAGCGGCTCCCAGTCGGTGTCCGAAGGAGTGCAGCGCTCCATCAGCGCCGCGGCGGCCGCGTAGTGGAAGGAGCGCAGCATCCCGGCGACGTCGCGCACCGGTGAGGAGCGCACCCGCCGCGCCTCCAGGGGACGGTCGGGCTCGCCCTCGAAGTCGAGGACGATCCAGCCCGCGTCGACGCGCAGCACCTGGCCGAGGTGGAAGTCGCCGTGGATGCGGACGGCGAGTCCCGCGTCGCCGAGCCGGCGCAGCGCCTCGAAACGCCCCACCAGGACGGGACGCCGCGCCCGCAGCGGCGCCAGCTCCTCGGAGTCGACGGCGAGCAGGCGGTCGAGGTCGGCCGTCATCTCGTCGGCCCAGGCGACGAGCGTCGCCGGTGAGATCGGCTCAGGACGCATGTCGTCCGGCACCAGAGGCGATGCCAGCGCCAGGTGCATGTCGGCGGTGACCTCACCGAGCCGCTCCGCCTCCGGCTGGAAGGAGGACCCCTGGTCCAGCACGGCGCGCCGCCGCTCCTCCTCGTCGCGCGGCGCCGACTCCTCGGCGTCGGCGTAGAGGTCGCGCAGCGAGGTGAGCGCCAGCGTCCACCCCTCGGTGCCGTTGTGCAGGAACGGCTGCAGGATCACCGACAGCGCAGGCTCACCGTCGCGCGCCACGTACTCACCGGAGCCGAGCGGCGCGGCGATGTTGGTGAAGCCCGCCCGCGACAGAGCCAGCGTCATCTCCAGCTCCGGCGTCGGCCCCTGCTCGATGCGGCGCATCACCTTGAGCACCTCGCAGTCGTCGCGCACCAGCGAGGTGTTGCTCTGCTCGCGCCCCAGGCTGCGAACCTGCGCGGGTCCGTCCCCGGCGCTGAGCGAGAAGCCCTCCTCGTGGCGGAAGCGCAGCTCGCCGTGCTCGGTGGCGACCCGGCGAGATTCTGCCATCGCCGGCCAGAACCACCAGCCCAGCTCGGGGGCGGCGAGGGCGTCGTACACGGCGATGACGCGGCCGTCCTGCTCTGTCTGGGAGACCAGGCGTTCGCCGAGGTCGGGCGGCGCCTCACCCTCACGAACCGCCAGCGGCGCCTGGTAGCGCTCGTGGCCGCCGTCGGCGTAGTCGGCGCCGAGCAGCACGTAGACCAGGGCGGGGTTGCCCTCCTGGAGCACCGCGCTGTCGAGCACGCGAACGTCGGTGAGCTTGCGTCCGCGCCCGGCGAACCAGCGCTGGCGCTGCAGGAAGTCGCCGAGCAGCGCGGTGTCGGGAAGACCGTGGGCGGCGAGCAGGTCGACGCTCATGACGGTGTGCCCTCCTGCGCGATGGCGAACCAGTAGAAGCCGTGCGGCGCCAGGGTGAGCAGGTAGGGCAGCTCACCGATGCGCGGGAAGTGCACCTTGCCGAGCAGCTCGACGGGCGTCATGCCGTTGAAGCGCCGCAGATCGAGCTCCACGGGCTGGGCAAAACGGGAAAGATTGTTGACGCACAAGACGACCACCTCGTCTCCCATGCAGCGCAGGAAGGCGAACACGGAGGGATTGGAGGCATCGAGCGCCTCGAAGTTCCCTTCGCCGAACACAGGGTAGCGCCGCCGTACCGCCACGAAGCGGCGCACCCACTGCAGCAGCGACGATTCGCTGCGCTGCTGGGCCTCGACGTTGATCGCCTGGAAGCCGTAGACCGGGTCCATCAGGGGCGGCAGGTAGAGCTGGGCGAAGTCGGCGCGGGAGAAGCCACCGTTGCGGTCGCCACTCCACTGCATTGGAGTGCGCACCCCGTCGCGGTCGCCGAGGTAGATGTTGTCGCCCATGCCGACCTCGTCGCCGTAGTAGACGATCGGCGTCCCCGGCAGGGAGAGCAGCATCCCGTAGAACAGCTCCATCTGCCGGCGCCCGTTGTTGAGCAGGGGGGCGAGGCGGCGCCGGATGCCGAGGTTGAGCTTCATGCGCGGGTCCTTGGCGTACTCCGCCCACATGTAGTCGCGCTCGTCGTCGGTGACCATCTCCAGGGTGAGCTCGTCGTGGTTGCGCAGGAAGATGCCCCACTGCCCGCTGCTCACCGGGATCGGGGGGGTGCGCTCCAGGATCTCGGTGATCGGGTAGCGCTGCTCGCGGCGCAGACCCATGTACATGCGCGGCATCAGCGGGAAGTGGAAGCACATGTGGCACTCGGGCGCGTCCTGGGTGCCGAAGTACTCGATGACGTCCTCGGGCCACTGGTTGGCCTCGGCGAGCAGCACCCGCTCACCGCCGTAGTCGCGGTCCACCATGGCGCGCAGGTCGGCAAGGAACTGGTGCGTCTCGGGCAGGTTCTCGCAGTTGGTGCCCTCGCGCTCGTAGAGGTAGGGCACAGCGTCGAGCCGGAAGCCGTCCATGCCCAGGTCGAGCCAGAAGCGCACCACGTCGAACATGGCCTGGCGCACCTCGGGGTTGTCGTAGTTGAGGTCGGGCTGGTGCGAGTAGAAGCGGTGCCAGTAGTAGGCGCCCGCCTGCTCGTCCCAGGTCCAGTTCGACGTCTCGGTGTCGACGAAGATGATGCGCGCGTCCTGGTAGCGGTTCACCGTGTCCGACCAGACGTACCAGTCGCGGCGCGGACTGGTGGGCGACGAGCGCGCCTCCTGGAACCAGGGATGCTGGTCCGAGGTGTGGTTCATCACCATGTCCATGATCACCCGCATGCCGCGGGCGTGTGACTCGCGCAGCAGCTCGCCGACCTGCTCGACGGTGCCGTACTCGGGCTGCACCTCGTAGTAGTCGGAGACGTCGTAGCCGCCGTCGCGCTGCGGGCTCTTGTTGAAGGGCAGCAGCCAGATGCAGTCGACGCCCAGCCACTGCAGGTAGTCCAGCTTGGTGATGAGGCCGCGGAAGTCGCCGATGCCGTCGTCGTTGCCGTCGGCGAAGCCGCGCACCAGCAGCTCGTAGAAGACGGCCCGCTTGTACCAGGTGGTGTCGGTCAGCTCCTGCCTGGTGCTGGGTGCGGCGAACGTCATCGGGGACGCACGTGGAAGACGTGAGCCGGCTGCGCCGCTGGATCCAGCCGCACGTAATTGGCAGCTCCCTGCCACACCCACGTGGCCCCGCCCAGCTCGTCGTGCACCTCGTAGTACTGCCCGTCCTGCACGCCCAGCGCCCCGAGGTCGAGCCAGGTGGTTCCCTCGTGCGGCGCGAAGGGATCCAGGTTGACGATCACCAGCAGCGTGTCGTCGCGCTCGTCGGTGGTGCGCGAGAAGCAGAGCAGGCTGTCGCTGTCGATGTGGTGCAGCTGCAGGGTGCGCAGCAGCGCCACCGACCGCCGGTGCCGCCTGCGGACGCCGTTCAGCGCAGCCACCATCGGCGCCAGCGAGTCGCGCTGCGCCCAGTTGCGCGGCCGCAGCTGGTACTTCTCGCTGTTGAGGTACTCCTCGCTGCCCTCGCGCACCGGTGTGTTCTCGTGCAGCTCGTATCCGCTGTACATCCCCCACGACGGCGCCGACAGCGCCGCCAGCACCATGCGCAGCCGGAACGCCGGCGGCCCGCCGTACTGCAGGAAGGCGTGCAGGATGTCCGGCGTGTTCACCCAGAAGTTGGGACGGTAGTAGTCGACCATCTCGGTCTGTGCGAGCTCGTGCAGGTACTCCTCCAGCTCCCGCTTGGTGTTGCGCCAGGTGAAGTACGTGTACAACTGGGTGAATCCCACCTTGGCGAGTCGCTGCATCACCCGCGGGCGGGTGAACGCCTCGGCGAGGAAGATCACCTCGGGATGCCGCGCGTGCACCTGCTCGATGAGCCACTGCCAGAAGGGGATCGGCTTGGTGTGCGGGTTGTCGACGCGGAACACCGTGACGCCGTGCCCGATCCAGAACAGCACCACGTCGCGCAGCGCGTTCCACAGCGCCTCGCGATCCTCGGTGTCGAAGTCGATCGGGTAGATGTCCTGGTAGCGCTTGGGCGGGTTCTCCGCGTAGCGGATGCTCCCGTCCGGACGGTGCCTGAACCACTGCGGATGCTCGCGCACCCAGGGATGGTCGGGGCTGCACTGCAGCGCGTAGTCGAGCGCCACCTCCAGCCCGTTGGCTCCGGCAGCGCCGACGAAGCTGTCGAAGTCGTCCAGCGACCCCAGGTCGGGATGCACCGCCGTGTGTCCACCCGCCGCGCCGCCGATCGCCCAGGGCGACCCGGGGTCGCTCGGCGACGGGTCCAGCGTGTTGTTCGGTCCCTTGCGGAACGTCGTCCCGATGGGATGGATCGGCGGCAGGTACACGATGTCGAAGCCCATCTGCGCAACCGCGGGCAGCCGCGCGGCGGCAGTGGCGAATGTGCCGCTGACCCCATCGTGCGCGCCCTCGGAGCGCGGAAACATCTCGTACCACCCGCTGAACGCACCAAGCTCGCGGTCCACCCACAGCGGGTACGGCCGCGACACGGTGGCGCGGCGCCGGTCGGCGGTGCGCTGCATCAGCGCCACCACCTGCAGACGTGACGCCTCGGCCAGCCGCGCGTCGTCGGGCAGCGCGTCGTCGCGCAGCACCGTGAGCAGCCTGTCCAGCATGGTGCGGTCGGCCGCGCGCAACGCATCGCCACCCGCCGGAGCCGCGAGCCGCGCCTCCACCATCTGCGCGCCGACCTCGAACTCGACGGCGACGTCCTGCCCCGCGTCGATGCGCACCCGCAGGTCGCGCAGCCAGGTGCCGTACTCGTCGACCAGCCCGACGATCTCGAACTCCCACGGCCCCGGCTTCGACGGCGTCACCAGTGCCTGCCAGCGGTCGTTGCCGACGGCGGTCATCGGCACCTCGTCGCGCTGCCGCGCCCCCGTCCTGCCATGCCGCACCCAGGCGACCAGCATGTCATGCCCGTCGGCGAAGACGTCGGCGCTGATCATCACCGCCTGCCCCTCAGCGGCCTTGGCCGGCAGCTCGCCGCAGTCGACGCTGGGCCGGACGTGCTCGACGACCACGCGACCGGTGCAGGGCTCGATGGAGCGCCGGGTGCTCGGGCGAGGGGAGGGCCGGGTGCTCGGCATTGCCCCGAGCTTATGCGATGGGCATGCGGGCGGTCACGAGACGCTGCGCAGGACGACCAGCGACCGCGACGTCACGTCGAGCGCGTCACCTGGGGCAACCGTGCGCACGCCGGACGGCTCGTCGGCACGTGCGGTGTCGAGGATCACCTCCCAGCGCTTGCCCCACCCGGTCGGCAGCCGCCACAGCGTGTCCTCGTGATGCGAGTGCAGCAGGACGAACAGCGTGTCGTCGACGATGCGCTCGCCGCGCGGGCCCCGGTCGGGGATCATCTCGCCGTTGAGCAGCATCCCCAGCGACTGGCGATCGCCGCTGGTCCAGTGGCGGTCGGTCATCTCGCGCCCGTCGCGGCGGAACCAGGCGATGTCCTTGCGGCGATGGCCTCGGCCGAGCTGTCCCTCGAAGAAGCGCTGCCGGTGCAGCACCGGGTGCGCGCGTCGCAGTGCGATCAGCCGCTGGGTGAACTCGCGCAGGCGCTCGTCGGCGTGTTCCCAGTCCAGCCAGGAGATCTCGTTGTCCTGGCAGTACGCGTTGTTGTTGCCCTGCTGGGTGCGCCCGATCTCGTCGCCGCTGAGCAGCATCGGACATCCCTGCGAGATGAACAGCGTGGCCAGGAAGTTGCGCTGCTGCCGCGCCCGCAGCGCGTTGACGTCGGGATCGTCGGTCGGCCCTTCGACGCCGTGGTTCCAGGAGCGGTTGTCGTCGGTGCCGTCGCGGTTGTCCTCGCCGTTGGCCTGGTTGTGCTTGTCGTTGTACGAGACCAGGTCGCGCAGGGTGAACCCGTCGTGCGCGGTGACGAAGTTGACGCTGGCCCAGGGACGGCGGCCATCCTCCTGGTACAGGTCGCTCGACCCGGTGAGGCGGTAGGCGATGTCGCTGACGCCCTCGGTCTGCCCGCGCCAGTAGTCGCGCATGCTGTCGCGATAGCGCCCGTTCCACTCCGCCCAGCGCACCGGGAAGTTGCCCACCTGGTAGCCGCCGGGACCGACGTCCCAGGGCTCGGCGATCAGCTTGGTCTGGGACAGCACCGGGTCCTGGTGGATGATGTCGAAGAAGGCGGAGAGCCGGTCGACGTCGTAGAACTGCCGTGCCAGCGCGGCGGCGAGGTCGAAGCGGAAGCCGTCGACGTGCATCTCGGTGACCCAGTAGCGCAGCGAGTCCATGATCAGCTGCAGGGTCTGCGGCTGGCGCACGTTCAGCGTGTTGCCGGTGCCGGTGACGTCCCAGTAGTAGCGCCTGTCCTCGTCGCTCAGCTTGTAGTAGGCGTCGTTGTCGATGCCGCGAAAGCTCAGCGTGGGACCGAGGTGGTTGCCCTCGGCGGTGTGGTTGTAGACGACGTCGAGGATCACCTCGAGCCCGGCGCGATGCAGCGCGCGCACCATCGCCTTGAACTCGCGCACCTGCTCGCCGCTGTGCCCGCCCGCCGCGTAGCGCACCTCGGGGGCGAAGTAGCCGATGGAGTCGTAGCCCCAGTAGTTGCGCAGCCCCTTCTCGGTGAGGTGCATGGGATCGACGAAGTGGTGCACCGGCATCAGCTCGACCGCGGTGACGCCGAGCCTGGTGAGGTGCTCGATCGACGCGGGGTGCGCGAGCCCCGCATAGGTGCCGCGCAGCGCCGCCGGCACCTCGGGATGGCGCATGGTGAAGCCGCGCACGTGCGTCTCGTAGATCACCGTGTCCGCCCACGTCGTGTTCGGCGATCGATCCTCACCCCAGGGAAAGAACGGGTCGACCACCACGCTGCGCGGCATGCAGGGCGCCGAGTCGAGCTCGCTGGGCACGGTGTCCTCGGTCTCGCCCCAGCGGTAGCCGAAGGTCTCCGGGCCCCAGGTGGGATGCCCCGTGATGGCGCGCGCGTAGGGATCGAGGAGCAGCTTGCGCGGGTTGAAGCGCAGCCCGCGCGTGGGGTCGTACTCGCCGTGCACGCGGTAGCCGTAGCGCTGGCCCGGGCCAATGCCGTAGACGTAGCCGTGCCAGTGCAGGTCGGTGCGCTCGACCAGCTCGTACGTCGCCACGGGCTCCCTGCCCGTCTCGTCGAAGAGCACCAGGTCGACCGCCTTGGCGTGCTCGGAGAAGAGGACGAAGTTGGTGCCCTCACCGTCCCAGGTGGCGCCGAGGGGGACGTTCTGTCCTGGCCAGGCCGCCGCGCTCAACTGCCGCTGAAGACGACGATCGCCGCCGCAACGCGCTCCGGGACCCGCAGGCCCTCGGTGCGACGGCCACGGCGAGCCCCCTCCTCCCGTGGCTTGACCGCCGGGGCCGGGACGCGAGGAGCGCGCGCCGGCACGGCAGGCTTGTTGGGTCGAGCTTGCATCGTGATAGTGAGATTAGCAGCTTGTATGGGTGAGGGACCGGGGCAATGTCCGTTGACGCCGGATGACGCGGCGCGTTATGCTGGGTCTCGGTTGGAGAGGCCGACCGTCACCTCGTCAACCACCGGGAGAACAGATCATGACCGCCAGAGACCTGGCCGCGGAGCTCGTCCGCCGCCTCAACGAGGGCGATATCGACCGGGCCGCCGCCCTCTTCGCCCCCGACGCAGAACTCTTCTTTCCACGCTACGCACCGCGCACCGTGTTCCGCGGCGAGGGCCAGCTCCGCGAGTTCGTCGGCTGGCTCACCGAGGTCCTGCCCAGGCAGACGCTCGCCGTCGGCCGCGTCACCGCCACCGACACGTCGGCCACGCTCGAGTTCGAGACCGCCGGGGTCAGCCATCGCGGCATCGACTTCGACAACACCGGTGTCCTCGTCATCGACACCGCCGGCGACCGCATCTGCGCGCTGCGCGTCTACCTCGACACCGCCGACCTCGGCCGCATCCTGTCCCTTCCCGCCGCAAGCTGAGCACGGGTCGCACCACGCGAGTGAGATCATGGGCGCAGATCTGACGAGCGACTGACGCCGCCCCGGAGTGGGGGCGGTGACGAGGAGGCGACAAGCGATGGCCCGCGCGGACGCTTTCGGCGCCAGGGTGCCCCTGCCCGGTTTCGACGGGATCGACCACTACCGCCTGGAGCGGCTGCACGAGGAGGGCATCGGCGACCCGTCGAAGCTCCCGGTGACGGTGCGCATCCTGGTGGAGAACCTGCTCCGCCACAGCGCCGAGCGCTCTGTCGTCGACGGCGACGTCGAGGCCCTGGCTCGCTGGAACGGCGGCCCCGATTCGGGTGACAAAGAGCGCGCCTTCATGCCCGCGCGCGTCCTCCTCCAGGACTTCACCGGCGTCCCCGCGGTGGTCGACCTCGCCGCCATGCGCAGCGCCATCGCCCGCAGGGGCGGCGACCCGTCGCGCATCGACCCGCTGTCCCCCGCCGACCTGGTCGTCGACCACTCCGTGCAGGTCGACGCCTTCGGCAGCAAGGACGCCTACGCCGCCAACATCGAGCGCGAGTACGAGCGCAACCGCGAGCGCTACGAGCTGCTGCGCTGGGCCCAGCAGGCGTTCAACGGCTTCCGCGTCGTGCCCCCGGGCATGGGCATCGTGCACCAGATCAACCTCGAATACCTCGCGTCGGTGGTGCTGGTGCGCGAGGACCGGCAGGGCCGTGTCGCACTGCCCGACACCCTGGTGGGGACCGACTCGCACACCACCATGATCAACGGCATCGGTGTGCTGGGCTGGGGCGTCGGCGGCATCGAGGCCGAGGCCTGCCTGCTCGGGCAGCCGCTCTTCCTGCTCACCCCCATCGTCGTCGGCGTGCGCTTCCACAACGCGCTGCGGCCCGGGGCCACCGCCACCGACCTGGTGCTCACCCTCACCGAGATGCTGCGCAAGCACGGAGTTGTGGGCAAGTTCGTCGAATTCTGCGGCGACGGGCTGACCGCGCTGAGCGCCGCCGACCGGGCCACGCTGTCCAACATGTCGCCGGAGTACGGCGCCACCGCGGCGCTCTTCCCGGTCGACGACGGCACCCTGCGCTACCTGCGCGAGAGCGGCCGCTCCGCCGAGACGGTGGAGCTGGTCGAGCGCTACAACAAGGAGCAGGGGATGTTCCGGGTGGACGGCCAGGAGCCGCCCTTCTTCACCGAGACATTGCACCTCGACCTCGCCGGCGTCGAGCCCAGCATGGCCGGGCCGCGCCGCCCGCAGGATCGCGTGCCGCTGCCGCGGGTGTGGGAGTCGTTCACCACAGTGTTCGCCCCCAAGCCGAACGGCGACGCCGCCGAGGATGTCGACCGCCTCGTCGACGAGGGCGGCAATCCCCGCGGCGCGGCGGGCAACCCCCATCCCAGCGAGCCGGTTGTTGCCGGCAACGGCCACAACATGGAGAGCCTGGCCGACGGCGCGGTGGTCATCGCCGCCATCACCTCGTGCACCAACACCAGCAACCCCTCGGTGATGGTGGGCGCCGGCCTGCTGGCCAAGAAGGCGGTGGCGCGCGGTCTCACCGTGCCCGAGTACGTCAAGACCAGCCTGGCCCCGGGATCGCGCGTGGTCACCGACTACCTCGACCGGGCCGGCCTTCTCTCTGAATTGGACAAGCTTGGCTTCAACCTGGTGGGCTACGGGTGCACCACCTGCATCGGCAACAGCGGCCCGCTCCCCGAGCCGGTCGCCGAGCGCATCACCGACGACGACCTCGCCGTGGTCGCGGTGCTCAGCGGCAACCGCAACTTCGAGGGGCGCATCCACCCGCAGGTGAAGGCAGCCTACCTGGCCTCCCCGCCGCTCGTGGTGGCTTACGCGCTGGCCGGCACCGTGCACATCGACCTGGCCAGCGATCCCATCGGCACCGGCAGCGACGGCAGGCCGGTGTACCTGCGCGACATCTGGCCGAGCGCCGAGGAGGTCGACGACACCCTCGGGAGGGCCGTCACCAAGGATCTCTACGCCAACCAGTACGGCCGCATCTTCGACGGCGACGAGCACTGGCAGAAACTCTCGGCACCCACCGGCGCCATGTTCGAGTGGGACCCCGAGTCGACCTACGTGCGCGAGCCCCCCTTCTTCGAGGACCTGTCGACCGATCCCGCGCCGACGCAGGACATCGGCGGCGCTCGGGTGCTGGCCCTGCTCGGCGACTCGATCACCACCGACCACATCTCCCCCGCGGGCAACATCGCCCGCACCAGCCCCGCCGCGCAGTACCTGCGCGACCACGGTGTCGAGGAGCGCGACTTCAACACCTACGGCGCGCGCCGCGGCAACCACGAGGTGATGGTGCGCGGCACCTTCGCCAACATCCGCCTGCGCAACGCGCTCGCCCAGGGCCGTGAGGGCGGCTGGACCGAGCACTTCCCCAGCGGCGAGGTGGTCAGCATCTACGACGCCTCGATGCGCTACCAGTCGGCGGGCACGCCGCTGGTGGTGCTTGCGGGCAAGGAGTACGGCTCGGGGTCGTCGCGCGACTGGGCCGCCAAGGGCACCGCGCTGCTCGGCGTCAAGGCGGTGATCGCCGAGTCCTACGAGCGCATCCACCGCAGCAACCTCGTCGGTCTCGGTGTGCTGCCGCTGCAGTTCAAGCACGGCGAGAGCGCCACGTCGCTGGGCCTCACGGGGCGCGAGACCTTCAGCGTCGAGGGCATCGCCGGCCAGCTGAGCCCCGGCAAGGAGGTCAACGTCACCGCGCGCGGCGAGGACGGGTCGGAGAAGCGCTTCACCGCGGTCGCCCGCCTCGACAGCGACACCGACGTCGACTACTACACACACGGTGGCGTGCTGCCCTTCGTGCTCCGCGAGTTGCTGACGAGCTAGGCCAGAACGCCGCCGCTCAGCGGTGGCGACTACACCGGTCCGCTGGCCCGGTCGCGCCCCGCCACCTTGCTGCGGTACAGCGCCTCGTCCGCGCTGCGCAGCAGTGCCTCGACGCCGCCGTTGACGTCGCCGCCGGAGAGCAGCGTCGTTCCCCATCCCACCGAGAGCCCGCAGCTCACCGCCGCGTCGCCCAGCGGCACCGAGGGGCGTGCCTCGCGGACGAGCTTGTCGGCGATCTGCGCCGCGGCCAGGTGCCCCGCCTCCGGGCAGATCATGAGGAACTCGTCGCCCCCCCAGCGGGCCAGCAGGTCGCTGGCGCGGACCACGCCACCGAGCCGCCGGGCCAGCTCGCGCAGCACCACGTCGCCGGCGGCGTGGCCGTGCAGGTCGTTGATGGACTTGAGCCGGTCGACGTCGGCGATGAGCACCGAGAGCGGGCGCGCGTAGCGGGCGGCGCGCTTGATCTCGATGGCCAGGCGCTCCTCGGCGGCGCGGCGGTTGCACAGGCCGGTGAGCGCGTCGGTGCGGGCCAGCTCCTCCCAGCGCTGCGCCGTGGAGCGCAGCTCGGCGATCTGCCCGTGCAGGCGCCCTTCACCCTCGAGCCGCTCCGCCATGGTCATGACCAGGTCCTCGGGCAGCGCTGCCAGCTCGCGCGGGTGGATGTCGAACCAGGCGGCGATGGTGTCGCGCCGAGCACGGAGAGCGCGGTTGCGCCGTTCGGGGCCGTGGACGTTCACGGGCGTGGCCCGCCCACGTGTCCTCTGGGATCCGCCCGGAAGCCAGCGCGCCATTCCTGCCCAGAGGCGCGCGGTCCTGTGACCCCGGCACGCACCCTCATTGCTGAAGTGTCCCTCTTTGGACGCCTCCGCGCTCTACACTGTTCATCGAACGTCCGTGCGAGCGTCTGTTCTTCCCCCGCCCCCCGCCCGAACCCCCGCAGAGGCCCTGGAGTCACGGTGAAGCCCGCCCCTCGTCGCTGGGAGATCGTCGACACCGAGCCGCTGGCCACGGTGCCCGGCGTGCTCGGCCGGGTGCTCGCCGCCCGCGGCTACGACGCCTCGACCGCGCGCGACCTGCTCGACGCCGGCCAGCACGGCCACCACGATCCCTTCCTCCTCGCCGGCATGCCCGCGGCGGTGATCAACGTCGGCGTCGCCGTCCGCGAGGGCCACCGCATCGCGGTGTACGGCGACTACGACGCCGACGGTGTGACCGCCTGCGCCATGCTGACCATCGCCCTGCGCGCGGCGGGGGCAGACGTCATGCCCTACATCCCCAACCGCATGACCGAGGGCTACGGGCTCCACGCCGCCGCCCTGGACGAGCTCGGCGCGCGCGGCGTGCGGCTGGTGATCACCGTCGACTGCGGCACGTCGAGCGTCGACGTGGTGCGCGGCCGCCCGGCGGGGATGCGCGTGGTCATCACCGACCACCACCTCCCCCTCGCCCCCGAGGGCTCGGCGCCGCGCCTGGCTCCCGCCGACGCGCTGATCAACCCCAAGCAGCCCGGCTGCACTTATCCCTTCGACGCCCTGGCCGGCGCCGGGGTGGCCTGGAAGCTGCTCCAGGCGCTGGAGATGGAGGGCATCGTCCCCGCCGGCAGCGCCGAGCACGGCCTCGGCCTCGCCGCCCTGGGCACGGTGGCCGACATGATGCCGCTGCGCGGCGAGAACCGCCTGATCGTGGCGCGCGGCCTGGCCCAGCTCAGTGAGCACCCCTCGCCGGGGATCCAGGCGCTGACCGCCGCCGCGGCGGCGCGTCCCCCGCTGCGCGCCTCCGACGTCGCCTTCGGGCTGGCTCCGCGGATCAACGCCGCCGGCCGCATGGAGGACGCCGAGCTCGCCCTGCGCCTCTGCCTGGCCGCCGACGGTCCCGAGGCGTCGGAGGTGGCCGCCAAGCTGGAGGCGCAGAACCAGGTGCGCCGCGAGGCGGTGGCCGCCGCCCTGGAGCAGGCCGAGGAGCGCATCGCCGACCTCCCCGACGACCTCCCCGCCGTGATCCTCGGTGACCCCTCGTGGCCGATGGGCATCGTCGGGCTGGTCGCCGGGCGCATCACCGAGCGCTACGCGCGGCCCAGCTTCGTGGCCTGCCTCGACCCCGACGAGGCCAAGGGCTCGGCGCGCTCGGTGCGCGGTGTCCACGTCGTCAAGGCGCTCGACGCCGCCGCGCCCGCGCTGCTCCGCTACGGGGGCCACGCGCTGGCCGCCGGGTTCAGCCTGCAGGCGTCGCGCTTCCAGGAGTTCACCGATCTGCTCATGCCCGCCATCGCGGCGCAGCTGGGCGGCTCCAAGCCGGAGCGGGTCTTCCGCGTCGACGCGGTGGTGTCGGCGGCCGACCTCGTCCCCGAGCTCTGCCGCGAGCTCAGCGCCCTGGAGCCGTGCGGCCAGGGCAACCACGAGGCGATGCTGGCCATGCGCGACTGCACGGTGCTGGCCGCCTCGTCGTTCGGCGCCACCCGGCAGCACCTCCGCGTCCTGCTGCGCGACGAGGGCGGCGGGCTCGCCGAGGCGATCGCCTTCAACAAGCCGGGGGTGGAGGCGCACCTGCCCCGCGGCCGGCGCATCGACTGCTGCTTCGGGCTCGACCTCGACGAGTGGGACGGGCGCGAGCGCGTCCGCATGCGGCTGCGCGACCTGCGACCCGCGGCAACCGCGGCGCCGATCGTGGTGGCCTCCGAAGTCGCCGTGGCGGTCGCGACAGCCTGACCAATCGGTCAGCAGATCGTGGGTTCGACTGCTTTACAGCGTCTTGGGACGGTGTTAGCGTCGGTGCAACAGCCAGACCGGACGGCGACTCCCGCCACCGCACCGCGTCACTCTTCCCCGTCGCGTCGCTCTGGACGTTGTCGCATCAGCAACGGGGGCCGGGCGCGGAGAAGATGAGCATGTTCGATGAGGTCCGCATCCCACGAGTTGTCGTGGCGGGTGCGCATGCAGGGGCCGGCAAGACCACCGTCGCTCTCGGCCTGGTGGCCGCCCTGGCAGGGCGGGGACGGACAGTGCAGACCTTCAAGGTCGGCCCGGACCTGATCGACAGCGCGTACCTGTCGCACGCCAGCCGGCGCCCCTGCCGCAACCTCGACGCCTGGATGCTCGGCGGCAACGGGCTGCGCCGCTCGCTGGCGCAGGGCAGCATGGGCGCCGACGCCGCCATCATCGAGGGCGATCGCGGCCTCTTCGACGGCCACGGCCTCTCGCCCGACGCCGCCCGCGCCACCGGTGCCTACGCCTTCCCCGGCAGCACCGCCGAGGTGGCCCGCCTGGCCAGCTCGCCCGTGGTGCTGGTGCTCGACGTGCGGATGATGGCCGAGACCGCCGCCGCCGTCGCCCTCGGTGTCCGGCAGCTCGACCCCAAGCTCAAGCTGATCGGGGTCATCCTCAACGAGGTGCCCAGCGACTACCACCGCCGCATCGTCGAGGACGCGGTGTGGGAGCTGGCCACGCTCCCGGTGCTGGGCTCGCTGCCGCGCATGGAGCCGGTGCGGATCCCCGAGCTGCGCATGGGCCTGCTGCCGCTGACCGAGAACCCCGACATCGACATCGCCCTCGACCGCCTCGGCCAGGCCGTCGAGCGCCACTGCGACCTCGACCTCATCGAGCGCCTGCTCTCCGCCGCCGAGCCGCTGGCGCCGGCGCCGCGCCCGGTGGTGTCGGTCAACCTCGGCGGCCCGGTCCGGCTCGGTGTCGCCTTCGACGACGCGTTCTGCTTCTACTACCCGGAGAACCTCGAGCTGCTCGAGGACGCCGGCTGCGAGATCGTGCCGTTCTCGCCGCTGGAGGAGCGCAGCATCCCGCGCGACCTCGACGGGCTGTACTTCGGCGGCGGCTTCTCAGAGGTGTTCGCTCCCCAGCTGGCCCGCAACCGCGGCCTCCTCGACTCCGTGGTGCGCGCCCACCAGCAGGGACTGCCGATCTACGCGGAGTGCGGCGGCGTCCTGCTGCTGTCGCGCACGGTGCGCACAGGTGACGGCGCCGTCCACGACATGGCCGGCCTGCTGCCGGTCGACATCGCCCTGAGCGACACCCCGCGCATGGGCTACCGCGATGTCCGCCTGATGAGCGACTGCCTGCTCGGCCCGGCCAGCACCCGCCTGCGCGGCCACGAGTTCCACTTCTCCTCGCTGCTGACCGAGACCGACCGCTTCCGCGCCGCCTATTCGATGCACGACTGCGACGGCGAACCCCTCGGCTGCGAGGGATGGACGTCGCCCACCCTGGTGGCGTCCCTGGTGCAGCTGCACTTCGGCCAGGACCCGGAGATCGCGTCGCGCCTGGTCGAGCGGCTGCGCGCCGCACGCCGCGTGCGCCGCCTCGAAGCGGCCGCCGAAGAGGCGATGGTCTAGCCGTCCCGCTCGCGGCACTTCGGCGCCGTGCGTCCCAAGCACTGCGAGAGCCTGGCGCTGCTCCCCTGACACGGGTGCCTGCTGCGCCGCCCTGCGGGTGTACGCTGGCCGTCCGAACCCAGCGCGCACCCGAGGGCAGATGTGGCCACCCTACCCGCGACCGTCGGCGAGCTTCGCCGTTCCGAGTACCGCGTCGACACCGTCAAGGCGGAGCTGCGTCGCAACCTGATCCGCAAGCTCAGCGCCGGTGAGCCGCTGTTCCCGGAGATCCGTGGGTACGAGGACACGGTGGTGCCGCAGCTGGAGAACGCCATCCTCGCGGGGCAGGACATCGTGCTGCTCGGCGAGCGCGGCCAGGCCAAGTCGCGACTGGTGCGCGCCCTGGTGTCGCTGCTCGACGAGAACATCCCCGCGCTGGCCGGCTGCGAGATCAACGACGATCCCTATCAGCCGATCTGCCGGCGCTGCCGCGAGCTGGTCGAGCAGCAGGGTGACGAGGCGCCCATCGCCTGGGTGCACCGCGACCGGCGCTACAGCGAGAAGCTGGCCACGCCGGACACCTCGATCGCCGACCTGATCGGCGAGGTGGACCCGGTGAAGGTCGCCGAGGGCCGGTACCTCAGCGACGAGCTGACCATCCACTACGGCCTGGTGCCGCGCACCAACCGCGGCATCTTCGCCATCAACGAGCTGCCCGACCTCGCCGAGCGCATCCAGGTCGGCCTGCTCAACATCATCGAAGAGCGCGACGTGCAGATCCGCGGCTACCGCATCCGGCTGCCGCTCGACGTCTACGTGGTGGCCACCGCCAATCCCGAGGACTACACCAACCGCGGCCGCATCATCACGCCGCTGAAGGACCGCTTCGGGGCGCAGATCCGCACCCACTATCCCAAGACGCTGGACCACGAGATCGCCATCGTCGAGCAGGAGAGCATGTACTTCGAGGACTCGCCGGCGACGGTGCGCGTCCCCGGGTACATGAAGGAGATCGTCGCCGAGATCACCCATCTCGCCCGGCGCAACCCGCAGGTCAACCAGCGCTCGGGTGTCTCGGTGCGCGTCAGCATCGCCAACTACGAGAACCTCATCGCCAACGCGCTGCGCCGGGCCATCAAGACCGGCGAGAAGGAGGCGGTGCCGCGGATCAGCGACCTGCCCGCCCTGGTGCCGTCGAGCGCCGGCAAGCTGGAGCTGGAGACGTGGGAGGAGAACGACGACTCCTCGGTGCTGGAGAAGATCATCCGCACCGCGTCGAGCAACGTCTTCCGCCGTCACTTCACCGTGCAGGAGTTCACCGAGCTGGTGCAGCGCTTCGACCGCGGCGGCTTCACCGTCGAAGTCAGTGACCACGGCGCCGCCGACAACTACGAGGCCGCGTTGCGCGAGCTGCCCGGCATGGACAAGGTGATGAGCAAGCTCGACGAGCCGTCGACGGCGGCCAGCCGCGCTGCCGCACTGGAGTTCGTGCTCGAAGGCCTGCACCTGTCGAAGCGTCTCAACAAGACGCCCATCGACGGCAGCACGATCTACGGGGGATAGCGCGCCCACATGGCCGCTCCGGATTTCCGGCCGCATCGCTTCCACACCTGGGACGGCACCCAGGATCCCCTCGGCCCCGACGTCGACGAGCTCTTCGGCCGCCTGAGCGAGGACGTCTTCCACGGCTGGGACTTCGAGTCCGCGCTGCGGCGCCTGCTGTCGCAGGGATGGCGCGACCGCAACGGCCGCCGCCTGCAGGGCCTCGAAGAGATGATGGAGCAGCTCCGCCGCCGCCGCCAGCAGCAGCTGGAGCGCTTCAACCTCGACGGCGTCTTCAAGGACATCCAGGAGAAGCTGGACAACGTCATCCGCACCGAGCGCCAGGGCATCGACGAGCGCATCGACTCGGCGAAAGACGAGACCGCACAACGGGTTCTCGAACGTGTCGCGCGCAAGCGCCGGGAGACTCTCGACAACCTGCCGCCCGAGCCCGGCGGCGCCATCAAGCAGCTCCAGGACTACGAGTTCATGGACCCGCGCGCCGAGCAGAAGTTCCAGGAGCTGCTCGAGGAGTTGAAGAAGGGCGTTGTCGACACGTACTTCAAGGACATGCAGCAGTCGCTGCAGAACATGTCGCAGGGCGACATGCAGGCGATGCGCGAGATGGTGCGCGACCTCAACGGCCTGATGCGCCAGAAGCTCGACGGCGTCCCACCCGACCAGCTGCAGGCGTCCTACGAGCAGTTCAAGCAGAAGTGGAGCCAGCTCTTCCCCAACGCGCCCGACACCTTCGACGAGTTCCTCGAGGACCTGCAGCGGCAGATGGCCCGCATGGACTCGCTGATGCAGTCGCTGTCGCCGGAGATGCGCCAGCAGCTCGGCGAGCTGATGCAGGCGGCGTTCAGCGACGCCGATCTGCAGGCCGAGCTCGCCCAGCTCGCCGGTGCGCTGGAGCTGCTCTCACCGCGGCAGCGCCTGGGCAACCGCTACAACTTCTTCGGCGGCGAGCAGCTCCCCCTCGACGAGGCGATGGACCTCATGGGTCGCCTGCAGTCGATGGAGGACCTGGAGCGCGCCCTGCGCGACGCCTACCGCGGCAACGAGCTCGACGAGCACACCCGCCAGCAGCTCCGCGAGGCGCTCGGCGACGAGGCCGCGCGCAGCGTCGATCAGCTCTCCCAGATCACCAAGAAGCTGGAGGACTCCGGCCTCATCCAGCGCGACGGCCGCGGCTTCCAGCTCACCGCGCGCGGCATGCGCCGCATCGGCCAGAAGGCGCTCGGCGACCTCTTCGCCCGCCTGCGACGCGACCGCTTCGGCAACCACGCGGTGCGCAACGACGGCGCCGGTGGCGAGCGCAGCGACGAGAGCAAGCCCTACGAGTTCGGCGACCCCTTCGACCTCGACGTCGAGAAGACGATCATGAACGCGCTGCGCCGCGAGGCCGCAGAGGCCCACCGCGAGGGGCGCATCACCGTGGGCACCGGCGGCGAGTGGCGCACGCCGCGACTGTCGCCCGACGACTTCGAGGTGCACCGCACCGAATCGCTGGCGCGGTCGAGCACCGTGCTGATGCTGGACATGTCGCGCTCCATGCCGCTGCGCGGCTACTTCTACGCGGCGAAGAAGGTCGCCCTGGCCCTGGATTCGCTGATCCGCACCCAGTTCCCCCGCGACACCCTGCACGTCATCGGCTTCAGCGACTACGCGCGCGAGATCGCGCCGTCAGCGCTGCCGCAGCTCAGCGTCAACGAGTACGTGTACGGCACCAACATGCAGCACGGCCTGATGCTGGCGCGCCACCTCCTCTCCCGCTACCACGGCCAGAACAAGCAGATCATCATCGTCAGCGACGGCGAGCCCACCGCGCACATGGAGGGGTCGCGCGCGGTGTTCTTCTACCCGCCGCTGCCGGAGACCTTCCAGAAGACGCTGGTCGAGGTGCAGCGCTGCACCCGCGAGAACATCGTCATCAACACCTTCATGCTGGAGTCGAACTACCACCTGGTGCAGTTCGTCAACCAGATGACCCGGCTCAATCGCGGGCGCGCCTTCTTCATCAGCCCCGACCGCCTCGGCGACTACATCCTCGTCGACTACGTGTCGCAGCGCCGCAAGCACGCCGCCGGCGCGGCCTAGGCCGAGCGTCGGCGGTACCCCGAACCACCATGCAGGAACTGACACTCGGCTGGTCCGACGACCGCATCCCCATCGGCTCGCACGTCTGCTACTTCTACAGCGGCGACGACGTCCTCAAGCGCACCCTGGCCTTCATCCGGGCGGGGCTGGACGAGCCCGACGAGGTCGGCGTGATCTTCGCCGACGCATCGCGCTTCGACGGGCTGCTGGCGTGGCTGCAGGAGGGCTACGACGGCGACGTGGTCGAGCGCGTGCGCAACCGAAGGCTGCTGCTGATCGGCGGCGCACCCGACCTCCCCTCGCTGCTCAGCGGCATCGGCGGCGAGCTCGACCGCGCGGTGGCGGAGGGCTGCAGGGCGATCCGCTTCCTCGGTTTCATCGCCTGGGGCCAGCCGGGATGGCCCGACGACCGCACCATCCTGGAGTTCGAGTCGCGGGTCAACAAGGTGGTGATGGCCTACCCGGCCGCGATCGTCTGCACCTACGGCGTCCCCACCCTCACCGGCCCGCAGCTGATCCACGGCGGGACGCAGACCCACCCCATCCTGATGATCGCCGACACCGTGGTCCGGGCCAACCCGCTCTACGTGCCGCCCGAGCGCTTCCTCGCCGAGCTGGCCTCCGAAACCGACTGAGGCGCCGGGGCGGCGGGCAGGGTGAGGGTGAAGGTGCTTCCCTCGCCCAACCGGGAGCGAACGGTGATGTCGCCGCCGTGCATGCGTGCCAGCTCGCGGCACAGGTGCAGGCCGAGCCCGGTTCCCTGGATGTGGCTGTTCTCCGCGGTGACGATCCGGCTGAAGCGCTCGAACACCCGCGGCAGGTCCGCGTCGGCGATGCCGAACCCGTGGTCGGTGACGACCACCTCCACCATGTCACCGCGCCGCCCGGTGTGCACCTCGACCTCCTCGCGGCCGGGCGAGTATTTGCAGGCGTTGTCCAGCAGGTTGGTGAGGATGGTGGCGACGCGGTCGGGGTCGGCGTCGACCATCAGCGGCTCGTCAAGACGGTTGATCCGGATGGCGTGGCGGTGGGCGAGCGGGGCCAGCGTGGCGGCGACCTGGCGGATGGTGCCGCGGACGTCGAAGCGGCGCAGGGCCAGCTCCAGGCGCCGGTCGTCGAGGCGCGCCGATTCGAGCATCTGGTCGATCAGGTTGTTGACCTCGCCGAGCTTGGCGAAGACGACCGCGGCCGCCCGCCTGGTGGCCTGGAGGTCGGCCTTGTCGAAGCTGCTGTCGGCGAGCATCGACGCGTAGCCGCGGGCGACGGCGACGGGGCCGCGCAGCTCGTGGGCAGCCAGGTTGAGCAGGTTCGACTTGGCCCGCTCCAGCTCGGCGGCGCGGTGGGCCTCGGCGCGGAGGGCCTGGTTCTCGACGTCCGCCGCGGCCGACCTCGTGCCCGTCGCCACGCCCACCACCGTGCCCAGCGCCAGCAGGACGGCCACAGCCTCACCCGTGGAAACCTCCGCCCGCTTCGAGATGCTCGCCACCATGGCGCCGAGCCGCCGTTCGCCGGCCAGGCAGGGGACGGCGAGCACGCGTCCGTCGAGCACCGGGCGCCCCCCGGCGAGAGCGGCGTCGACGGCGAGACGCTCGGCGGCGTCCAGGGCGCCGGGTCGCGCCTGATCGGCGTCCGTGCTCACCCACGTCTCGGTGGTGAATCCGGTCGTCGCGGTGCGGTCGGCGGCGAGGCAGCGGCGGCCGGCGGCCGCGGCCTCGGGCGCGAGGATGACGGGGGATGCACCGCCGCGCTGCAGCTGCAGCAGGTGTCCCATCGCATGCGCCAGCAGCGCGGCGGCGTCGGGCCGCACCGGCCCGCTCGCGCCGGTGGCATCAGTCACTGCGGCGCCAGGCTCCACGCACGCATTGTGCGCCAGCGTCCCGGAATGGCCGTCACGGTGTGCGCGGCCGCTGCCCCTGCCATCGCCCCGACACGCACGCCGACGGGCGCGGCTGTCCGGATCACCTAGCGCGTATGGGCGCGCTCCCAGGATTCACGCGCTTCCCGCGCCGCCGGATCGCCCATCGAGCCCGAGCGAATCACCATGCCGAGCAGCTCCTCGCGGCGCGACTCGCCGAGGGCGGCGTTGCTGCGCGTGGCCAGGCGGTGCACGTAGCGTCGCGCCACGCCGGGCAGCATGAACGCAAGGGCGTTGCGGCGCGGGTAGATGACGCGGCTGCGGCCGCGCTCCAGGGCGCGGACGATGAGCGTGGCCAGCTCGTCGGGTGTGCCGAGCGGCGAGGTGGCCAGCATGCGCTCGATGCCGGGGAGCAGCCGTGTCTCGCCCTGCACCGCGGTGTCGACCGGCCCGGGGATGACCTCGACGACGTGCACCCCGGAACCGTGCAGCTCGGTCTGCATGGTGCGCGTGGCCAGCGCGAACGCGGCCTTGGTGGCGGCGTAAGCGCCGAACCCCGTCCAGGCGGTGACCTGTGCCATCGAGGTGACGTTGACCACCGCACCGCGTCCGCGACGGCGCATCGGCGGGACGAGATCCTGCAGCAGTGCCATCGGCGACCAGTAGTTGACTTCGAAAGCCTCGCGCCCGGCGTCGCCGTCGCCGACCGCATGCATGGCGCCGCCGACTCCGCCGCCCGCGTTGTTGACAAGGATGTCTACATCTCCGAGGCTCTCGACGGCGGCCTGGGCGAGCGCATGCGCGGCGCCGCGTTGGGCCAGGTCGGCGACGAGCACCGTGGGGCGGGGGAGGCCCCCGGCGGCGATCTCGTCGGCGAGCGACTCGAGGAGCTCACGGCGGCGCGCGGCCACCGCCAGGCGGGCGCCCCGCCTGGCCAGGCGCAGCGCCGTGGCGCGGCCGATGCCGCTGGATGCGCCGGTGACCAGGGTGCCTGCACGATCGATGGCGACCATCTGTTCCTTCCTCGTCGCAACGGTTGTGCCTTCTTGGGAGGCACACAAGACGCTACACTCCGTGTTGGGATGCTGTCAAGACGATGCCTCCGAAGCGCAACGACCTCAACCGCGACGAGAAGATCGAGCAGATCCTCGACGCCGCCGAGCGGCGCCTGCGCAGCGGCGGCTATGCCGCACTGTCGGTGGCCGGGATCGCGCGCGACCTCGGCGTCGCCCAGAACGCCATCCACTGGTACTTCCCCGCCAAGGACCACCTCTTCGTGGCCGCGCTGCGGCGGATGCTCGAGGCGATGGTCGCCGCCAAGCCGCCGGCGGCCACCGGGCTCACCACCCAGGTGCTCTGGTTCGTCGACGAACTGCAGTCGCTCCACCAGCTTCGCGCGGCGCTGGCCGAGCGGGCGCGCACCTCGCCGCTGGCCGCCGACTTCCACGCCGAGCTGAACCGCGGGCTGCACGGCATGCTGGCCAACGCACTGAGCGATCGCATCTCCCAGGCCGAGCTGCCGCTGGCCGTCGACACCTTCGTCGCCACCGTCGAGGGATGCGTGCTCCAGGACCTCGACGCACCCGCCCGCCACCGGCTGCTCGAGTACGCGCTCAGCCGCATCCTCGGCGCCGGGACGCCCGCGGAGCCCGGTCCGGCACACTGAGACGCGATGAGCGCCGTCGAAGATCGCACCGCCTTCGCCCAGCGGCTGCGCCTGCAGTTGCAGGCGCGCTATCGCGGCCACACCGTGAGCGTCGAGGCGGCGCGGTTCGCCATCCGCATCACCGGCAGCGGGGTCGACACCACCCTTTCCCTGGCCCCGCTCTACGACGCCGCCCAGCGCGAGCCGCAGCGCACCTCATCGCTGATCGCCGACTTCGTCCGTGCCGCCGAGGGGCGCCTGGATGCGCCGCCCGGCACTGGATTCTCGCCGCAGCGGGTGCTCTGGTGCGTGCGCTCGCGGGAGTACCTGGAGGAGATGAGCCGCGCCGGTGAGCTGCTGCGGCGCGAGGTGAGCGGCGACATCGTCGCCTTCGTCGCCGAGACGCTGCCCGGGTCGATCATGCGCGGCATCCCCCGCGGCGACTGGGAGACGCGCGGCTACGACGACGCCGCGGTTGCTGCCATCGCTGACCGCAACACGGCGGAGCGCTTCGCCGGCATCGCCGAGCGGGTGCTCGGTGGGGACCGCGTGCCCAACGACGGGTGGCAGTACGCCGGGGACCCGTTGTTCGCCGGCAGCGCGCTGCTGGTGCCGTCCGTGCTGCGCGCCTTCGCGGACCGGGCGGGCGGGGACGTCCTCATCGGCGTGCCCGACCGCTCCCTGCTCATGGCCATCCCCGCCGCCTCCCCCGGCGCCGAGCGCTTCCAGCGCCGCGTCACCCAGGCCTTCCGCAACGCCATGACCCCCTGCTCCCGCGACGTCCTCCTCACCGACGGCACCAACCTCCGCGCCCAACCGCGCGAGGAGAAGCGCCGTCGCGGTTTGACTCTGATGGGCTGGCTCCAGGACTAGATCCGCGCGGGGCGCCCCCGAAACTCCGCCCGCGCACAGGCTGCGCAAAGAACGTGGCGGTCCGGACGCTCAAGCCCTCAGGGAGCGGGCGTCCCGGAGCGTAGGGCCGCCGGGCGCGCCGGCTCGTCAACGACCCGCGGCGTCGACGGACGTTCCGACAACCGCGCCACCAGCGCCGTCCCGGCCGCGACGGCCGCCGCGCTGAGCATCCCCGCTCCCACGCGCGTCGCCCCGCGGGCGAACCGACTCCCGCCCGGCAACGAGGGCCCCTCCCCAAACCACACCGTCACGGCGACCTGCTCATCCTCCCCCCCGCGCCGGCGCCGAGACCGCGTCCGCTCCACCCGCACCGCCGCCGGCGCCATCGGATGTCGCGACGCCCCCACCACCGCGGGTGCGTCGACACCATCCATCCGCGCCAGCACCGCCGCCACCGCACGCCGACGCTGCGGATCGAGCAGCGTGCCCACCACCGCGCGAGTGAGCCCCGGCGCGCTGCGCCGGAGCGCCCGCATCACCGCACTGCTCGCCGAGGTGGACGCCGACACGGCTCGAAAGGATAGCGTTGCCCGACGTGGAATACGTCGTCGACGACCTCGAGGGCCGCATCCTCGCCGCCCTGGCCGGTGCCGTGGCGGGCGAGCGCCGCTCCGGCACGACCGCGGGCACCGCCCAGCTGCTCAGCGCGGCCGAATCCCTCGCCCACGCCGGCGCCTACGACCCCGACGACCTGACGGCCCGCGGGCTCGACCAGCTTCCCGCACCCGGCCTCGCCGGCCTGACCCTGCGCGCCGTCGCCTACGGCCTGGCCAGCCCCGCCGACCGCCCCCTGCTGCGGCGGAGCGCCCACCGCAGCGCCCGCCTCGCCGGCGCCGACGAGGGCACCGCGATGACCGCCGTCGCCGCCGCCGTGCTGGCCGCCGACCTGCTCCGCTTCGACCTCGGCTGGTGCCTCGCCCGCCTCCATCAGACCCTGCTCGAAGAGGCCCCGCTGGCCCTGCTCCACCGCCTCCAGCCCCTCGACGACAGCGAGCCCCTGCGCGGCGACAGCGACCCCGGCGCCGCCCTGCAGATCGCCATCACCGCGCTGCACCGCGCCGAGACCGTTCCCGACGTGCTCGAGGAGCTGGCCGCCTACGGCGAGGAGCTCAGCGTCGCCACCGCCCTGGCCGGCTCCCTTGCGGGGGCGCGCAGCGGCGGGCAGGGCGACACCTCGTGGCTCGCCGGCACCCCCGAGCGCGTCCACGTCATCGCCGAGCAGCTCGCCGCCCTGGCGCGCTCCAGGCTGCCCCAGGCGCAGGACCACCCGCGGTCCGCCCGGCCCACGACGATAGAATCGCCGGGCCATGAGCGCAGCTGAATCGTCCGGGGGGTCGGGCCGCAAGATCCGCATCCTCACCGCCAAGGTGGGCCTCGACGGGCACGACCGCGGCATCAAGGTCATCTCCCGCGCCCTGCGCGACGCCGGCGTCGAGGTGATCTACACCGGGCTGCACCAGACGCCCGAGATGGTGGTGGAGACCGCCATCCAGGAGGACGTCGACGGCGTCGGCATCAGCATCCTCAGCGGCGCCCACATGACCCTCTTCCCGGAGATCCTCCGCCTGCTGCGCGAGCGGGGCGCCGAGGACATCGTCGTCTTCGGCGGCGGCATCATCCCCGAGGACGACGTAAGGACCCTGAACGACATGGGCGTGGAGAAGGTGTTCACCCCGGGCACGTCGCTCGACGAGGCCGTCGACTTCGTGCGCAAGCGCTTCGGGGAGAAGGCCACGGCCTGACCCGCGCCGGGACTAGAGTTCCGGTGTGAGCGACGCGAGGGGGAACGCCGGCAACTCCCGCCGCGTCTGCCTGCTGACCGGCGCCGGTGGCCGCCTGGGCTCCGCCTTCTGCATCGCCCACGCCGCCGACTACGACGTCGTCGCCGTGTACCGCGAGCGTCCGCCGCCGGTGGCCTCGCAGCTGCAGTCCTTCCTCGATCCGCTGCATCCGGAGGTGCCGCCGCCGGAGAACGCGCACCCGGTCTTCGCGGTGCAGGCCGACCTGGTGGCGCCGGGCGGCGTGGAGCGCGTCGTCGAGCTGGCCATGGCCCGCTTCGGCGCCGTGGACCTCGTCGTCAACGCGGCGGCGCATGCCGAGTTCGGGTCCACCCTGGCCAATTCGGAGGTGCTCGACGGCGCGTTGCACCAGCTGGCGGTGAACACGCTTGCCCCTGTGCGGCTGGCCGCCGAGGTGGCTCGGCAGTGCTGGCGGCACTCGCCCGACGGCAACCGCCGCCGCAACCGCAGTGTGGTCAACCTGTCGAGCATCTCCGGCGTGGAGACGTACGCCGGCGGTCAGGGCGTCTACGCGGCGTCGAAGGCGGCGCTCAACGCGCTGACGCGACACATGGCCCTCGACTATGCGCCCGTGGGGGTGCGCGTCAACGCGCTGGCACCGACGGGCTTTCCCCGGCTGATCCCCACCGAGCGCGTCGTCTCGCGCATCGTGCAGTTCGACCGCGGTGGCGCCACCGGGCAGGTCGTGGTGCTCGACGTCGACGGGGAGCGGGTGCTGTGACCGCATCGGCGACCGACCCGCTCGCCGCCGCCGCCGCTGCTGCTGCGGCTCCGGCCCAGGCGACGTCGTCGATCGTGATCTGCAGCCTGCCGCGCTCCGGCAGCTGGTTGCTCGCCGAAGCGCTCGACCGCACCGGCGTCGCGGGACACGCGCGCGAGTACCTGCGCCCGGAGCTGGAACAGCGCTACACACGGGACTGGGGCGTCGCGCCTGGCGACGTCGACGACTTCACGCGCGGGATGCTGCGGGCGGGCACCACCGCCAACGGCGTGTTCGCGCTGAAGGTGCACTGGCACGACTGCATGCGCTACGTCGCGCGCGGTCGCGCGTCCGGACGCGGCGGCAGCGACGCCGGCGTGCTGCGCACCATGCTGCCCGCGCCTCGCTTCGTGCACATCGTCCGCCGCGACACGGTGCGCCAGGCGGTGTCGTGGGCGCGCGCCCTCGACAGTGACGCGTGGTGGCAGGTGGACGGCGACTCCACCGCGAATGCCGCCGAGCAATGGGATCCCGACTTCGAGAAGATCGAGGTGCTGCAGGAGCTTCTCGCCGAGGGCGAGCGCGGCTGGCGGGGCTTCTTCGCGGCTGGCGGCGTCGCACCTGTCGAGGTGGTGTACGAGGATCTCGTTGCCGAGTACGCGCCCACCGTGCGCCACGTCCTCGACCAGCTCGGCATCGCGCAGGGACAGGACGACGCAGGCGTCTCCCCGCCCAAGCTGCGGCGCCAGGCCGACACCATGAGCGAGCGCTGGGTGCACGACCATCTGCGATGGCAGCGCGCCGCGGCAGTCCCGTCCGCACCGGCCGCACCACTGGCGCAGGCGCTGACGCCCGGCGGACTCTGGGTGCGCCGCGAGCAGCCCTTCCCGCACGTCGTCGCGCACGACGTCTTCCGGGCCGATGTCTACGCACGCATCGAGGCTGCGTACGCCGAGCTGCTGACTAGACCCGGCGCCTTCGACCGCAACAGCAACGGGTACGACGTCTTCAGTCACACCTTCGACGCCGCTACGAGCGCGCCGCTGTCGCTCTTCTGCTCGCGCGAGTGGCACGACCTGGTCGCCGCGGTCTGCGGCGTCCGCGGCACCGGGCACGTCTTCGCCGGCCTCCACCACCACGGCGCCGCCAGCCACTCCGGCAGCCCGCACAACGACCTCAACCCGGGATTCTTCGCCCGCGCGGCGGCCGACCACGAGGTGCTCCTCGCCTCCGCCGCGTGCGACTACTTCACCGGCATCGCCGCCCAGCCGGGCGTTGTGCCAATCGAGACGGTTCGTGGCGTGGCGATGATCTTCTTCGTCTGCAACGGGCCCTGGCATCCCGGCGACGGCGGCGAGGTCGCCCTCCACCGCACAGCCTCTGACGCCCCGGTCGCCGTTCCGCCGATCGACAACTCGATGCTGCTCTTCGAATGCACCCCCAACTCACTGCACGCCTTCATGAGCAACCGTGTGCGTCCGCGCAACTCCGTGATCCTCTGGGTGCACCGCGCCCGCACCGAGGTGGTCGCTCGCTGGGGAGACGCGGCGATCGTCCGATGGCCGCGTCCCCGGGAATCACAGCCCTGAAGAATCGCTTCCCAAGGCACTGATCGTTCCGCCCAGCGGATACCCGGTTCGCCGTATCTCGGCAGCAAGCTCATCCGCGGCGTCCCACACCGCCGCGCTCGCAATGGCATGCCGCGCCGACGCAGGATACCACCGCTCACCCTCCCGGCAAGCCGCCACCACGCTGACCCCCATCGCCCCCGCCCCGAACAGCGTCTGCTCGACAACCCGCATCCCCTGCACCGACCACTCCGCCTCCGGTGCCCCAAACCCCAGCACCACCAACAGAGCGCGCCGCGACGGGTCGTGCACGGTGTCGATCACCGCATCCACCAGCGCACGTTCGCTCGCCGCGCCCGGCGCCGCCACCGCACACACCAGGGAATCGGCCGACGCGCGGCCATCGTCCCACCGCACCCGCAGACACCCGTCCAATCCCAGCACCGCCCGCAGCAAGGGCGCAATCCCCGACGGCACAACCAGCGCCCCCTTGCGCCCGAGATGCACCTCGCCGCCCCCACCGCGGTGGACACAGAGCCCCACCGCAAAAGCACGCTGCATCAGCAAGGCCGTCCCCGACGCCACGATCCGCCGCCGCCCCGGATGCACCGCGTCGACACGCAGCCCGCACCCCTCCAGCCAGGCCCGCACCTCGTCGACGTCCGACCCCAGCGCCCCATGCCGCTCCGCGAACTGCGCACGAGTCAACACCACCCGCTCCGCAGGCGCCCGCAATGCCTGCCGGTTCACCCACCCCAGCCCGGGACTGTCCGGCCGCGCCCGCAGGTGGACGCTCACCGACAGGAGCGTGTCCCCCTCGACCGGCCCGGCCTGACGCCCGGCGCACAGAGGGGGCGAGCTCCCCGGCACGGCCACCGCGTCGCTGCACCCGAAACCCACTGCGCCCGAGCGTGGCACCTGCCGATCCCAGCGTCAATCGACGACCAGGGGGTAGGATGGCGCGCACCATGGACAGCATCAAGCTCACCGCGCGCCCCCGCACCGAGACCGGTCGCCACGTGCACGCCCTGCGGCGCGCCGGCGCCGTCCCGGCTGTGCTCTACGGCCACAAGGTGGCCCCGGTGGCGCTCGCCGTCGACGCCAAGGAGCTGGAGCGGACCTGGCAGAAGGCCGGGCGCACCCACCTCGTCGACATCTCCATCGAGGGCCAGAAGGTCTCGCCCAAGGCCCTGATCAAGGACCTGCAGATCAATCCCAAGAGCGGCAAGGCGATCCACGTCGACCTGTTCGCCGTCAACCTGCGCGAGAAGATCACCTCCGAGGTTCCCGTCATCGTCGTCGGCGAGTCGCCGGCGGTGACGCTCAAGCTCGGCCAGATCCAGCAGGTCATCTCCACCGTGCGCGTCGAGGCGCTGCCGGCGGACCTGCCCGCTCAGCTCACCGTCGACATCAGCGGCCTGACCGAGGTCGACATGTCGCTGTCGCTGGGCGAGATCGTCCTGCCCAAGGGGGTGGTGCTGGTCCACGCCGAGGACGCCGAGGTGGTGGTCAAGATCGCCGCCGTCCGCATCCGCGAGGAGGCCGAGGCCGCAGCCGAGGGCGAGGCGGAGACGCCGGCCGAGGGCGCCGCAGCGGCCGCCGAGGGCGAGGCCGCCGGGGAGAGCTGAGCCCCGCGTTCACGGGCCTGGATTGACCGGGCCCCTACGGCGCTCAGGGAACCTGTCAACGCCGATGGTCGGTAACGGTTCAGCGCCCTGATCTGGGGAAATCTCGCCAAGCTCCGCACAAGTCCTGTGGACAGCCGTTGGGTAATTCCCGAATGCGGACTGTCGACCGGGCTTCGCTTCAGCCCGAAATCGGCCGCCGCGCCGCCATGTTGAGCCGCCAGTAGTCGAGTGACCAGGCCGGGTCGTCGGCGGCGCCGGCGTCGCACATGGCGTCGAGCAGGCGGTCGCGCAGCCCGCCGTCGGGGAGCCGGGCGAGGAACGGCCGCATGATCACGGTGGCCAGGAACTCGCGATAGGCGTCGCGGTCTCCGAGGACGGTGGGTGCGGGTTCTACAGAGGTGTCGATATCGACGAAGCCGGCCGTCTCCAGCCGCTGCCGTGTGGTGCCGGCGCCGGCGAACTCCCAGGGCGTCGACCAGTCGAGCGAGTGCCCGGCGAACTCAGGGGCGCCGAGCAGCCGCAGGGCGCGGCCGTGGATGCGCTCCAGGTTGGGGCCGCCGCCGCACTGGACGAGCAGCCGCCCGCCCGGCCGCAGGGCGCGGTGCAGGCCGGCGAAGAGGCGCGGGTGGTCGAGCACCCAGTGGAAGGTCGCCGTGCTGAAGACGACGTCGACGGCAGCGTCGAGGTCGAGGTCGAGCAGGTCGGCGCAGACGAAGGAGATCCGCTCGCCCAGGCGCGGCTCCAGCTCGCCACGCGCCACCGCCAGCATGCTGGGCGACTGGTCGAGGGCGATCACCCGTCCCCGCGGCAGGCGCTCGGCGAGCTCGGCGGTGAGGCGGCCCGAGCCGCAGCCGGCGTCGAGCACGGTCTCGTCGCCGCGCAGGTCGAGGCGGGCGAGCACGCGGCGACCCCAGGCGAGCTGCGGCTCGCTGACGCGGTGGTAGGTGGTTCCGTCCCAGTCGCTGAGGCTCATGGCGGGCGCCGGCCAGACTAGCAAGCGACGTGGCGCACCGCGGCGCCCGGCGTCATCGCGCTGGCGCGGCGCGCTGAGGCGGCTCAGTCCGGCTGGCCTCGCGTTCCCCGCTGCGCCGATCCGGCCAGCGCCGCCGCAGCCACCACCCGGCGCCCAGCCCGACCACCGCCATGAAGATGTCGTTGAAGCCGCGGTAGAGCAGCGCAGCCGCCGCACCCTGCGATGGAGGCACCCCCTGCAGCACCATGAACGCGGTCAGCACGCCCTCGTAGATGCCGACGCCGCCGGGCAGCATCGAGACGGCCGCCAGGATGTGTCCCAGCGCATAGATGTACGCCGCCTGCGCGTACGTGACATTGTTGACACCAACTGCGTGCAGCGCCAATTCGAAGAGCGCGAAGGCGAGCAGCACCGCGAGCGCGTTGACCAGCACGATGGGAATCGCCGTGCGCGGCTGGAACATGCGCACGAAGGCGGGCCGGATGTCGCGCAGCTCGCGGTCGAAGCGGCGCAGCAGCCGGATCCGCTCGACGGTGCGCACCGCCCAGTTGTAGCCCGGTTCCCAGAGCAGGATGACGAAGATCGCCACCTGGGCCAGGGTCACCGCGGCGACGATGGCGCCGATGTCGGGATGCTGCGCGATGGCGGGGATGACCGCGAACCCCATCAGCGTCATGTAGAGCAGTTCCTGGAAGGCGATGGTGCCGGTGAGCTCGCCGGCGTCATGCCCGTCTGCACCCGTCTCGCGCACCATCTTCACCCGGGCGAGGTCGCCCGCTGGGATGAAGACCACCGCCTGTCCGGCCAGCATCACCGTGGTGGAGCGGTGCAGGCTGATGGGCACGCCGATGTGGCGCAGGGCGATGTGCCAGCCGAGCGCGCGCACCACGTAGATGGCGATGGTGCAGGGCAGCATGAGCAGCAGGGGCAGCGGGCGCACGCCTTCGAGGACGCCCCACAGCTTGACGGGGTTGACCGCCAGCACCAGGCCCACCATCGACAGTGCCGCCACCACGATCATCCAGTGGGCACGCAGGAAGCCGCGGATGCGAGGGACCCGGCCCTCCCTGCCGGAAGTGCTCCGCGCCGATCGCCGGCTGCCCCGCGCGTCGGCGCGCTTCGAACCCATGCTCCATCCGTTCTACCCGATGGGGGCGATCGCCGCGCCGGCCACGAGGGAGCGCGGCCCCGCCGGCTTGCCGGCGTCGCCGTGCCCGCGTGGCATGCTGTCCCGCATGTGGGCCTCCATCGTCGCCTTCGTCCTGGTGGCGGCGCTGCTGACCATCACCCCCGGCGTCGACATGGCCCTGGTGATCCGCAACACCGTGGCCGGCGGGCGCTCCGTCGGGCTGCGCACCTCGGCGGGCGTGGCCTGCGGGCTGGTGAGCTGGGGGCTGCTCTCGGCGATGGGTGTGTCTGCGCTCGTCGCGGCGTCGCGCGTCGCCTACGACGTGCTGCGCTTCGCCGGTGCGGCCTACCTGATCTGGCTCGGTGTTCGCGCGTTGCTGGCGACGCGCACGCGCGCCGGCGAGCCGGCTGCCGGCTCCGGCGAGGTGGGTCAGTTGCCGCCGCGTGCCCGCGCGGTGCGCAGGCCGTTCCGCACCGGGATCCTCAACAACCTGCTCAACCCGAAGATCGGCGTCTTCTACGCGACGCTGCTGCCGCAGTTCATCCCCGCGGGCGCGTCGGTGCTCGGCGTCAGTGTGCTGCTCGCCGCCATCCACGCCGTCGAGGGCATCCTCTGGCTGTCGCTGCTCACCGTCGTGGTCAGCCGGGCGGGCTCGGTGATGCGCCGTCCCGCGGTGCGGCGCCGGCTGGAGCGGCTCACCGGCGTGGTGCTGATCGGCTTCGGTGCGCGCATCGCACTGGAGCACGTGTGATCGCCGACACCATGTTCAGCCTCGGCGTTCCCTGGTGGGAGCTGGTGGTTCGCTCGATGGTGATCTACCTCGCGTTGCTGGTGGCGCTGCGCATCTTCGGCAAGCGCGAGGTGGGACAGTTCACGCTGTTCGACATCGTCGTCGTGCTCCTGGTCGCCAACGCGGTGCAGCCGGCCATGACCGGTCCCGACAACTCGCTCACCGGCGGCCTCATCGTCATCGCGGCGCTGGTGCTGACCAACCGGATGGTGTCACTGGCACGCGAGCGCGTGCCGTGGTTTCGCGACCTGCTGCAGGCGAAGCCCACCGTCATCGGCCGCGACGGGGAATGGATTCGCGCGGCGATCGAGAACGAGGGCCTCGACGACGACGACATCGAGGCGGCGCTGCGCGAGCACGGGGTCGGCGACATCAGCGAGGTGAAGCTCGCGGTGCTGGAACCGGACGGCAGCATCAGCGTCGTGCCCAAGGGTGGCGGACGCCCCAGGCAGCGGTCGCGGCGCCGCGTGCGCATCCTGCGCAAGCGCTGAGCGTCCGCCGGCGGGCCGCGCCGCTCAGCTGAGCAGGTGCGAGACCTGCTCCATGTCCTCGGCGCCGATCACCAGGCGGCCGTGGGCGTCGAGGTAGAGGAGGTCGCAGTTGACGTCGGCCTCGGCCAGAACGCGGAGCAGCTGTCCCATCGCACCGGGGCGGTCGGCGAGCTGGGACACCCAGACGGGACGTTCGCCGTGCAGGTCGATCGCCGACGTGCGCAGGGCTTCGCGCGCCCTGTCCACCTCCTGCGGCGCGACCAGGATGTGCAGGATGGCGACGCCGCCGCTGGTGAACAGGCTGAGCCCGTCGATGTTGACCTCGGCGCGGCCCATGGTCTGGCCCACCAGCGCCGCGCTCCCGGGACGGTCCTCGAGGATCACGGTGAAGTCCGTCTGCATCGCCATCCGGTGTCAGTCCTCCCTTGCCTGGCCGCTCGCGTGCGCGTCCTCGTCCATGTGGAATGTGAACATGCGGTCGGCGTCGATGCGCGCGTACATCGGCCCGGCGTCGAGGAACGACGTCTCCCAGTCGGCGCCGTAGCGGGGCACGTAGATGTCGAGCAGCGTCTGGCGAAAGCCGGAGTGCTCGGGACTGCGGATGTCGATCGGCGTGGCGCGACCGTGCACCGTCACCGCGAGATGCTCACCGGGAAGATGGGTGGCGCTGACCTGCGGGCGCCGGCCGATGTGGCGGAACCGCACCGAGTCCGGCGCGGACCCGAAGTGGAAGGCGCCGCGGTAGAAGATGCCGTCCACCGGGCCGACGATGGGGCGGCCGTCTGCCGTGACCGTCGCCAGCGCCAGCAGCGACATGCCGGTGAGGCGCTGACTCAGCTCCTGCGCGCTGAGACGTCGTTCCGGCGTGACGATGCGCTGCATGTGAACACCGGCCTGGGCCGCGCTGCGGTCGAGCAGGTCCTGAAGGGCGGCGAGGTCGGAGGGCGTCTCGTGCATGGCGCGCATCCTCTCATCCCGGTGATCGGGTGCGCAGCATGGGCTGGCCGGTGAGCAGCGCGTGGTGCAGCGGTGACACCTCGATGTGGATGGGCAGCCGCCGCGCACCGGCGAGCAGTAGGAAGTCGCCACGTGCCGCCGATTCGAGGTGGCGGCGCTGCGCGATGGTGAGCGCGAAGGCCTCCTCCATGCGCGCGGTCTCGGCGCCGCGATGGCCGCCCAGCAGCACGATGGCGGGGTTGGTGGCCACCACCGTGCCCTCGGGGGTGGAGAGGAGGTCGCCGGCGTTCTGGGTCGCCACCACCAGCGAGGCGCCGTACTTGCGGCAGCGGCGTGCGAGCTGCACCAGCAGCGTGCGCAGCGGTGCGTGCGCGCAGAGCAGGCCGACCTCGTCGAAGACCACGTGGCGTTCGCGCCGGTCGCGCCGCACCAGCGACCACAGCCACTCGGCGACGATCAGGGTTGCGGCGGGGACGAGCTCGGTGCCCAGGTCGCGCAGCGAGACGCCGACGACGTGCGCGGAGAGCTTCGCGGTGGTGGGACGGTTGAACAGCTCGCCGAGCGGTCCGCTGCAGAACCTGCGCAGGACCAGCGCAGGGCGTGGCGCTCGCTGTTCCAGTGCGTCGATGCAGTCGCCGAGGACCGCGGTGCGGCCGTGGTGCCGTGCGCTTGCGATGGCATCCGTGGCGGCGGCATCGACAAGGGCGCGCTCGACCTCGTCGAGCCCGCCGCCGCAGAGCACGGCAACCAGCTCGACCACGGCCGCGACCGTTTCGGCCTGGGACTCCTCGCCGCCGGCGTCGAAGACATTGAGCGCCGTGGCGCACCCGGGCGCGAGGCGCAGGTAGTCGCCGTCGAGGGCTCGCACGATGCGCTCGTACTCGCCCTCGGGGTCGATGATCACGCTGCCCACGCCGCGCGCCGCCGCTTCGAGGACCAGCGCCCCGATGGCGTAGCTCTTGCCCTGTCCCGACGCGGCAATGACCGCGATGTTGGCGTTGCCGTGCTGGGTGGTGTCGAAGGGCGCGACGCGCACCGGCGTGCCGGTGGCCGACGCGGTGCCGATGGCGTACCCGTCGGGGTCGTCGCAGGTGCTGCTTGTCCAGGGCAGGCAGGTGGCCAGCGCCGTGGTGTCGACCAGCTTGGCTGCCCCGAGCAGGTCTTGGCCGAGCGGCCAGGCCGACGCGGCGGCCTCGAGATGTTGCAGGTGTGCGGGCTCGCAGCCGGCGAGGGTCGCCAGCGCGGCGCTGCGCAACGCGTCGGATGCGAGGTCGAGCGTGGCTGCGTCAGTGGCGCGCGCCACGGCGATGAGCGACATGCGCGCGGCGCGGCCCTCGTTGCGCGCCAGGCGCCCGCGCAGGTCGAGGGCGCTGTCGACGCCGACCTCCAGCCCCGCGTCGCCGAAGGACTCGCGGTCGATCTCGACGAGCTGGTCGGCGCGCATCGTGCGCAGACGCCTGCCGATGGCGGACATGGCGTCGGCGACGCCGACGGGGGCGACGTGGATGCTGACGTCGCACTCGGCTCGCACGTCGAGCAGGGGCGCGAGCCAGCCGGGCTCGACGGCGACGCCGGGCAGTCGTCGCAGCACGACGGCGCGGGCCAGCAGGGTGCCCAGCGCGGCGTGGGTACGGTGGCGCTGCCACGGTGGGGGATGCAGGGATGTGGTGATTGAGTCTGCGGCGCTGTGGTCGCCCCCCCACGCCTCCCGGATGCGGTCGCGCAGCTCTGCGTCGCGGAGAACCCGCCCACCGACGCCTGCGGTGGAGAGTGTGTCGAGGATGAGGCGCGTCGCTCGATCTGCGTCGTCGACCGTGCCCGCGGTGGGAACGAAGAGGATCTTGCGGCGGAATGCCGGGCGCGCTGCCAGAGCGCGGCGGCGATGCGCGGCCGTCGCGCTGCGCAGCGTGTGCACCAGTGTCGTGCCGTCCGTGACGCCCGCGGCGCTGCCGGCGCGGTTGGTGTCGTCCTCGATCCATCGGCGCACCTGCACGACGATCTGCAGCGGGCAGTCCAGTGTGCGGCACAGGCGCGCGAAGGCGGCAACCGCCATGGCGCGACGCGAGATGTCGAGCGCCGCAACGTCCACGTCGCCGGACTCGACAAGCGTGGCGACGCAGCCGTCGGCGCGGTGCACGTGCGCGCCGTCGAGACGCACGGCGTCGAGCGCCGGGGAGACGATGCGCGCCGCGCTCACTGGCCGCGGCACCTGGCGGCACCGTGCATGCGCGGACACTTCGTGGGCGCCGGCCGAAGCATGCGCGTCATCCCACGCTGAGCGCGAGGTAGATGCTGTCTCCCACCGCCGCCGACGCATACCGGGCAACGTCATCGGCCGGCACCGCGATGACCACACTGCCGAGCTTGCCGACACCGAAGTTGAGCCCATGCACCGACTGATCTCCGGAGGCGTCGAGCGGCTGCCCCTGGTCCGACCGCAGCTGCAGCACGAGCAGGTCCCGGCCCAGGACCACGGTGCCGTCGCCGGCAACCGGCGCAGCGGTGCTGCCACCGGCGCGCGACGCCGCCGACGTGCTCTGATGTCCCGCCAGTGGTGTGGCGTAGACGTCGACATGGTCGCCGGGCGCGAGCATCCCGCCCACCGCACCGGAGGGTTGCACCGGCACCGCGATGGCGCGATACCCGTCGGGCACGGTGATCGCGGCGGTGAGCGCCACACCCGAGCGCGCGTGCCGCACCATGCGTCCCAGCACCGGCTCGCCCCCGGTGAACGGCCACGCCGCGAACTGCCCGACCACGGCATCGGGACTGGCCAGCGCATCGCCGGGAACGCTGTCCTCGTGGACGCGGCGGATCTCGACGTCGCCGGCCGCGATCTGCTGTCCCGCCCGCACGTCGTGCGCGGCGACCAGCACGTCCACCGTGCGCTGGGCGCGCAGGGTGAGCAGCCCCGCGGCCAGCGCGAGGAGGAGGAAGGCGACGAGGTAGGCGGTGCGTCTCATGCGGTGTGGCTCCGTGTCTGCTGCGTTCTCATGTGCCCGTCTCGCGCAGCGCCGCTGCGGACACCAGCGTCGCAGTCACGCTGGAGGGCAGCCCCGCGGCGGCGAACAACCCGGTGTGCAGCGGGACGCGAACGCGAACCTCGATGGTCGGCCTGCGCAACACCGCGCCCGGGTTGAAGGGATCGGCGGCCGGCACGTTGGCCACCACCGCGACGTCGGCGTCGCGGGCGAGCGCCGCGGCAGTCGTGCCCGCGAATGCGGACGCCAGCGGCGCCAGGTTGGCGCCGAGCACCTCACGCAGCACCGCGTCGGCACGTCGCGCGTCCAGCCCGACGGCGCTGCCCGCGTGCGACGCCGCAGCGGCGGCGACCACCACGGACTGGTCCACCGCGCTGCGCACCCGCTCCCTCTGCATCTGCAGCCCGCCCGCCTCGGTGGCCAAGGCGATGCCGAGCAGCAGCACCGGGCTCAGCACGACGACGTAGAGCACCGACGAGCCGCGCTGCCGCCGAAGCCGAAGGCGATGCCCGCCGACGTGCAGGCGCATCATCGGTTGACCTCACCGCGTCCAACCACCGTCGAGGTCAGCTGCACATCGCGCTCGAACAGAAACGGGATGCCGACGTGCTCGGGGCATTGCACCGTGACGCTGATCGGCTGGTCGAGCGCCACCGTCCCCGAGCTGCTGCCGATCACACATGCGTTGGGATCGATCCCATTCGAGCGCAGCTCCCCGGTGACCCGGTCGAGCTGGTCCGGCCCGAACTCTCCGGCGACGCCCGCCGCGCGCGCACCGGCGGCCGCCGCGGTCTGCGTCGCGATCGACGCGTGCACCAGCGTGCCGAATGTCAGCACGCCGACCAGCATGGGCAGCAGCACCAGCGACACGACCAGGATCGCCTGCAGCGTCTCCTGTCCGCGCTGGCGGCGGTGCACGCGCGGTGCTCGACCGCGCACAGCAGAAGCCATCACGACGCTCAGTGGGTGACCTGCTGCACCAGGTCGCCGATCTTGTGCGCCAGGCCCTGGTTCCATGCCAGCACGGCGGCGGCCAGGGTGCTGAGGATGATCGCCGCGCCGATCACCCACTCCAGTGTCGACTGGCCCTTCTGCCGTTGTCTCATCGCGCTCTCTCCGTCGGTGGTGGCCTGCTAGCCGAAGGCGCGCAGGAAGATTCCGTAGAACAGCGGTGCCAGGATCAGCACCAGGAACTCCGGCAGGTACACGGCGACGAGCACGCCGACCAGCCGGGTGCTCACCCGCGACGCGGCGGCGAGGGCGCGGTTGCGCTGCTGCATGCGTGCCACCGTCTCCTGGTCGCGCAGCACGCGCTCCATGCCCGCGCCCTGCCGCTTGGCCTGCGCCAGCGCGGCGGCCAGCATCTCCAGCTCGGCGAGACCGGTGCGCGCCGCCATCGCCTGCAGGGCATCCTCGATGGACATGCCCAGGCCGTAGTCGCTGAGTGCACGGCGCACCTCGGTCGCCAGCAGGTTGGGCTCGGCGCCGCTGCCGAGCTGGGCGCTGATCAGGTGCAGCGCCTGCTCCAGCGGGATGCCCGCTCCGACGAAGGCCTTGACCAGGCTGATGACGTCGGGAAGCTCGCGCAGCATGCGCGCCTGACGCGCCGCCCGGCGTCGCGTCACCAGCACACTGGGTGCGACGAAGCCGCCGAAGGCGAGCGCGGGCAGCAGGATCAGCGCACCGGGCGCCGCCACCGCCATCAGCAGGGCCAGCGCCGCGCCGAGCATGCCGGCGAGCACCTTGACGGTGAGCAGCTCGCCGACGCCGAAGCGCTCGACGTCGATGCCGGCGCGCCGCAGGTCCTCCTCGCTGACGCCGGCCCAGGACGGACGCAGCCGCGCTGCGACCACGGCCACGGCCGGCTGCAGCAGCCGTTCCCACGGTGGCCGCTGTGCGTTGCGATGCAGCGCGATCTCGCGCGTGTCCATGGTGCTGAGGCGGGCCAGCTCGACGGGCAGCGTGCGCCGGCGACGCCGCGGCATGGCTGCGGCGAGACAGAGGACGCTGCAGGCGGCGAGCAGCGATGCCAGCACGGCTACAGCTCCACCCTGGACAGGCGGAAGCTCAGCACCACGCCGAGCACCTCCAGCGCGACTGCGACGGGGAACAGCACCCAACGTCCCAGCGTGGTCGCGTCGAGGACCGCGAAGAGGCTGCCGTCGAGGATGCGCAGGTAGAGGAAGAGTCCGGGGACGATGAGGGCGAGCAGCCAGATCTGGGCGCGCTGGCCCGAGGTGCGGGCTCGCACCTCCTGCTGCACCTGCACGTTGAACTGCACCGTCGACGACAGCTCCACGAACAGCCCCTTGGCACGCGCCGCGGGGATGCGGTTGGCGATGCAGATGGCCAGGTTGTCCCAGATCAGCGAGAGGTTGCGGCCCGCCGTCGCGGTTCGCACCTCGGCGATCGAGCGCTCCAGCGGGACGCCGAGGTGAAACTCGGAGATGACGTGGTCGAGGTCGTCACGGAGCCAGCGATCGCCGGCGCGGGCGCGCGCCTCCTGCAGCGCTTCGAGGTACGTGCTGCCCGAGGCCAGGCTGGCCAGGATCACCTGGAGCATGCGCGGCGCCTCGGCTTCGGTGCGGCGTCGCTGCGCGCGCACCAGCGCGTCGACGTAGAGCCGGGGCAGGGCGAAGCCACCGGCGCCCGCGAGCACGGCGACCACCGGCGAGCCGATCACCAGTCCGGCGATGACCAGCAGCGGCGGCGTCGCCACGCAGAGCAGGGTGAAGCGCCGCGCATCGACGCTGAGCCGCGCCGCGCGCAACCGCATGCGCTGCCGCTCCACGGCGCGCGCAAACACCGAGCCGCTCGCCGCGCGCGGGCCCTCGACACGACGCGGTGCGGTGGCGATCCCCAGCAGCAGCACCGCCGCCGCCACGACGGTGGCGATCAGGAGATCCACAGCAGTCCCTCCAGGGCCAGCTTGCGCGCCAGGCGCCGCGCGGGCCGGTACCCCGACGCGGTGCGGAACAGCGGCGTCGCCTCGTCCCCGTCGTGTTCGACGTCGGTGGAGAACACCGGCCGCAGGTCGTACTCCGCACCGTCGCTGCCGGCGAGCTCGCAGATCTCGACGACGCAGCGGCGCCCGCCGGGAAGCCGCGAGACGACGGCGACGACGTCGATCACCCGCGCGATGTAGCCGCGGATCTCGCGCGGCGTGAGCTGGCCGAAGCTGCGTCCCACCAGCAGCTCCAGCCGGGAGAGCGCGTCGGCCGCGCTGCTGGCGTGGATGGTGGTGGCGCTGCCGTCGTGCCCGGTGTTGAGCGCTTCGAGGGTGTGGTACGCCTCCCGGCTGTTGCGGATCTCGCCGATGATGAGCCGGTCGGGCCGCATGCGCAGCGCGTTCTGGACAAGGTCGGCCACATCGAGGCGGCGTGCGCTGCTGTCCTGGCCGCCCAGTTCGTGATGATGCACGCACTCCAGCCGCACCCAGTGCGGATTCTCGAGCTCCAGCTCGGCGGTGTCCTCGATGGTGATGACCCGCTCGTGCAGCGGGAAGGCGTCGACGATCGAGCGCAGCAGGGTGCTCTTGCCCGCACCGGTCGCACCGGCGACGAGGATGGTGGCCCGGGCGCGGGCCATGGCGTCGAGGAAGCGGGCCATCTCCGCGCTCATGCCGCCGCGCGAGACCCAGTCGCCGTCCGGACGCGCGGGATCCGGCAGCAAGGCGAGACGCAGCCGGTTGAATTTGCGGATGCACAGCGTCGGGCCGCCGACCGGTGCATATACGGCGTTGGCGCGGCTGCCGTCGACCATGCGCGCGTCGACCAGCGGCTTGTCGACGCTGATCTCCCGTCCCACCAGGGCGACGATCTTGGCGATCACCTGCTCCAGGTGCGCCTGGTCGCGAAAGCGCGTCGCCGTGATCTCCAGGCGCCCCTGCCGTTCCACGAACACCTCGTCGTGGCGGTTGACCAGGATGTCGGTGATCTCCGGGTCGGACATCAGCGGCTGCAGCGGACCGAGGCCGACCAGCTCGTCATAGAGGTCGTCGACCAGCGCATCGTGCGGCAGCGCGGCCTCGACGTCGGCGAGGGCACGGCGGATGGCGTCGCGGATCAGTCCGCGGCGACCGGGCACGGTGGAGAAGGGGTTGGCGACGGCAGGGTCGAGCTCGAGGGTGAGTCGCGCGCGGATGCTGCGCAGCAGATCCTCGGGAGCGGTGAGTGTGTCAGCCAACCCGGCGCCTCCACGGCAGCCGGTGGGCGCGGGTGCGACGCGCCGCGGGTGCGAGCGACGGATAGAGCAGCGCCGCCAGGTCGTGCAGGGCGCGTGCCGCGGGACCGGTGCCGGCGAGCGCGGCGATGTTGTGGTGGTTCTCCGCCTCCTCGATGGCCGGGTCGTAGGGCACGACGGCGGCGACGCGGCCGCCGAGGTCGCCCATCACCTCGCCGAGGTCGGGCGCGCTGCGGGCGCGGTTGACGACGTAGCGCAGCTTGTGGCCCAGTCCCAGGCGACGCAGCGCCTCGGTGGTCCGGTACGCGTCCTGCACTCCGCTCGCGGTCGGCGTGATGACGACGAAGATGTCGTGCATGGCGCTGAGCACCCAGGTGGTCACCGCGCCGAGGTCGGCGCTGACGTCGACGACGACGAACTGGGCGCCGTCGCGTTCCAGCCGGTGCACGATCTCGGCGACGCGCGCGGGTTCCAGGGCGCCGGCTCCGCCGGCCAGCGGTTTGGGCGGGCCGAGCAGCGCGCGCACTCCGCTGGGGTGGCGCACCATGCAGCTCTCCAGGCGCACGGGATCGGCGCCGCTGCCCAGGTAGTCGCCGAGGGTGGGATGGGCGATGCCGAGGCGCACCGCGACGGTCGCGCTGCGCAGGTCGAGGT
The DNA here is from genome assembly GCA_035995545.1 of Candidatus Dormiibacterota bacterium. Lineage (GTDB taxonomy): Bacteria > Chloroflexota > Dormibacteria > Aeolococcales > Aeolococcaceae > DASRDZ01. Next base: position 37,131 of record DASYKI010000001.1, on the reverse strand, counting down.
CGAGCAGGGTGACGTGCAGCGGACGCACCGTGCCGTCCGCGGCGAGATGCCGTCCGCGGGCGGCAAGGATGCAGGCGACCTCGGTGGCCAGCGTGGTGCGTCCGGATCCGCCGTTGAGCGAGAAGAAGGTGACCCGCCGCGGTGCACCGACGAAGACGGGCGGTGGCGCGTCGCGCGCATCGGCGACGGGCATCGCGTGCGACGCAGCGGTGACGCCGGCGCGCGCGAACGGGAGATGCACGACGTCGGCATGAGGGAGCTCGTCCGGTTGTTCGTCGGCGTGCAGTGTCTCGTCAGGGTCGGCGCGTGGTTCGCGCAGGTCCGCGACGACCACGAGCGGCACATCGCGCGACGTCTCCACCGTCCCTTCGGGCAGCACCGCGGCAGCAGGCCCGGGCACCGGCGGCGGCGCGGCGTCCTCCGGCGCCGACGCGTCGAAGTCGAGCCACTTCGCCCACGCCGGCACCGTGTCCTCGACCACCGTGGGCGCTGTCTCAGCGACGAGCGCCTCCGGTTCGGCCGCCGGCTGCACGACATGCACCGGCGCCGCATCGCGAGCAACCGGCGGGCCACCGCCCGTCTGCGGCGAGAGTGCAAAGCGCAGCGCCAGCCACGCCCAGGTCAGCAGCGGTCGGCCGGCGTATCGACCCCAGCCGAGCAGGGCGCCGGTCGCCGCCACCAGCACCGCGACGGCGACACGCAGCGCGAATGGCAGCGGCGCCTGCATGACCGCGTATCCCGACAGCGCCGCGACGACGACGGCGACGAGCCGCGGTGCATCGAGCCCGAACGCGATGGTGTCGGGCCGATCGATGCCGTCGGTGAAATGGATTCCGCCCATCCGGGTGACAACTCCCTTCCTGCAAGAGGGCGTGCAGCGACAATCGTGAAAGCGACGTCACCGCGCGCCAGTGCCCGCCATGTGCCGGCGGAAGTGGGGCGCAAACCCCAGCCCGTACACCTGTGTGTGTTTCTGCGCCAACGCTAGCAAACTGCGGTTGCGGTCCGCAAGTTGCGGTCGCACAAACGTCGCATCGATGTCGTGCTACGCGCGTTGCGATCGTGGTTTTCGAGTCAGATGTCGCGCCGCGAGTCGGCTCGCTACAACCCCGCGCGCGCAAAGAACGCCGTCATCGCCGCAGCAACCTCCGCCGGCCGCTGCACGGGCAGGTCGTGGATCCCGTCGACGAGCACCGCCTCGCTGCCGCGCGGCAGCAGGCTCAGTGCTTCGTCCGCGGCACTCTGCCGTACCGCGCGCGTCTGATCGTTTACCGCGACGACGAGCAGCACCGGCTGAGTCACGCGCGCCAGCAGTGACGGCGTGTCGAGGTGATACAGCTCGCGCGCGATCTGCATGTGCCGGTCGACGTGCAGTCGCGGCTGCAGCTGTCCCGGTGCGACCTCCTCGAAGTTGCCGGAGAGGATGCGCACCGCCTCGGCGACGTCGCCGTCGCCGGCGAGTCCCGACGCGTCAACCCAGCCATGCAAACGCGACGCCGTGATGCCGTCGAGCCGCGGCGGTCGCATCGCCTTCTCGGCGACGTCCCAGCTGGCGCCGAAGAAGCCGCGCAGGTCGCCGATGCCGCCGTCGACGCACACCACCGCCCGCACACCCTCGGGGTCGGCAGCCGCCCACCACAGCGCGACCGACGCGCCCCACGAATGCCCGGCCGCGACGACCGGTCCCAACGCCAACGCGCGAATAACGGAACGCGCGTCAGCGGTGACGCTGTCGAAGTCGTATCCGGCGTCCGGCTTGTCGCTGAGCCCGTGTCCACGCTGGTCGATGGAGACGAGGCGCCGGGGAGCCAGGTGCGAGGCCACCAGGTCCCACCACCGCGCGTTGGAGGCGAGACCGTGCAGGCCGACGACGGCGGGCTCAGTGCCCTCGTGGTCGCGCACCGACAGGCGCAGATCGCCCGCCTGGACGGGGTGCTCGCGGACGCGCTGCGGGGTCGTCGCCACGCCCGCATTGTCCACCGTGCTGCGCCCTTGACGCGGTGTGACGCGACGCGCTAACGTGATAGCTGTATTGTCATGAGAGGGAGATCCGAGGTAGACGACATGACCGACCTGACCATCGTGGACAGCGCCGGCCGCGCCGGTGAAGCTGCGCTCGACACCATCGTCGGCGGTGCCTCCTTTGCCCTCGACGCCGTCGCGCGTCCCGGGCGCTCCACCGGACGGGCCCGCCGCCGGGGCAGCGCCGTCAACAACTCGATCACCGATGGGGTCGAGGAGGTCGTCGACGAGGTGGTCAGCCTGCCCGAGCGGGCGCTGATCGCCTACATCCGGATGCTGCGCCGCACCGGACGCCGACCCGACGTGGTGGGCGCGGTGACGCGGACCCTGCTCGACGTGGTGAACGGTCCCGCCAAGGAGGCGGCTCGCTTCTTCGAGCGGCTCGAGCGCGAGACGGAGACGGGCACCAGGCGTCGTGGCGGGCGCCGGGCGAGTACGGCGACCCGCGCCCGGCGCACCACTCGCGCCACCGCGGCGAGTGCTCGCGGCACGGCATCGCGCGTCAAGTCGGCTGCGAAGGGCACCGCTCGCCGCACGGCGACGGCAGGTCGCCGCACCACGGCGACGGCAGCTCGCCGCACCACGACGGGGAGCGGGCGTGGCCGCGGACGGAGCACGGCGCGCCGTCGCTCTGCGTAGGCGAGCTCACCAGCTGAGCTGATTGGGGCCCGGGGTGGCGACGTGTCACTCCGGGCCTCGTCGTGTCCCCCCTGGGCCCCGCCCCTAGACCGAGAGTTCCCCTGCCCGCGACCCGCGCCGCCGCCCCTCGACCCGCTCAGCCGACCCTGTCCGCCGCACGATGGTGCGCGCCGAGGCGATCTCCGCCAGGGTCGCCAGCGCCCGCTGCATCTCCTCGCCCATGGTCGCGCTCATCACCCGCGCCAGCAGCCCGCTGAGCGGGCGGAAGCGCGAGTTCACCGAGAGGTCGGTCACCAGCGTGGTCCGGCAGCCGCCGCGCGACGCGGTGAAGCTCTGCCCCACCGCCATGCGGATGCCCCAGCCCTCCCAGATGTAGGTGATCGAGCGCGGCGCCCGCACCGCCACGACGGTGCAGGTGGCGCTCACCACCAGCCCGATCGGCAGCCGGTAGCGCACCTCGTACACGGCGTCGCGGGCCCGGTTGGCCGGTGTGGTGACCTCAGCGCTCAGGTGCTCGATCCACCACGCCGGCAGGCTGCGCAGGTCGGACGCGATGGTGAACAGCTCGGCGGGCGAGACGTCGACGTTGCTGCTGGCTGTGAGACGCACGGCGTCGTGATCGTACGCGTCCGTGCTGCGCCCGGCATGTCCCGCAGGAGCACCGATCGGGTGACGCCCGGCGCCGCCTCCTACGAGGCCAGCGCCGTCTCCTCCAGCTCCATCCGCGCCATGGTCTGGCGCTGGATGCGCTCCTGCACGTCGAAGAGCACGTCGAGCACGTGGACCGGGTTGCGGTCCGGGTCACGGGTGAGCATGCGCGCCAGGCGGCGGCTGAAGGGGCGCACGAAGCGGGCGATCTCGATGACCAGCGGGTCGGGCACTCGCTCGGAGCCACCCTCGAGCATCTCCTCGATCGTCCACATGTAGGCTTCGGTGCGCTCGAAGGAAGCTCGCGCGGCGGCCCGGCGCTCCCGCTCCTCCCGGTCGAGACGCACTGCGGTGTCGATGTCCTTGATCGCGTCGGCCAGCACTTCGCCCGTTCCTCCGTGGGTCGCTGCGAGATATTCCGACAGCAGCGTTGTTGCATTTTGCCACATCGCCACCAGTTGTCAACTGGTTAGCCACGCCACCGGGTTCGCGCCGCCCGCCCGCACCCGAGTTGGTAGGATGGTGCTCCCGGGATCTAGGCGGCGGCAGAACCACTGCGGTGGGCCGCCGGTCGCGCGGAGGTGTCCCCCCTGCTCGCCATCGAGGCCTACACGCGCCGCCTGCTGCGGCACGTCCAGCCCATCATCGTCGCCAACCGGGCTCCCCTCAGCCTGCAGCGTGCCGACCCCATCCGGGGTACGCCCGAGCGCCTGGTGCGCGGCGGCGGCGGGCTGGTCACGGCGATGAGCTCGCTGGCCGTCGCCACCGATGCCGTGTGGGTTGCGGCGGCGCGCAACGACGACGACCGCATGCTGGCCGCGCGTGCCCACGGCGATGAGCCGGCGCTGCTCGAGACCGAGGACTGCACCCGCTACCGCGTCGCCTTCGTCGACCCCGATCCGGAGGCGTACGACCTCTACTACAACGTCATCTCCAACCCGCTGCTCTGGTTCATCCAGCACTACCTCTGGGACCTCGGCCGCGAGCCGGTGCTCGACGCCAGCACCGAGCGCGCCTGGCGCGACGGGTACCAGCAGGTCAACCGCCTCTTCGCCGACCGCGTCGTCGCCGAGGCGCAGCGCAGCGACCTGCCGCCGCTGGTGATGGTGCAGGACTACCAGCTCTACGGCGTCCCCCAGATGGTGCGCGCGCAGCTTCCCGGCGTGCGCATCCAGCAGTTCGTGCACATCCCCTGGCCCACCGCGCAGTACTGGAAGATCCTGCCCAAGCGCATCCGCGACGGCATCATGCAGGGCATCCTGGGCAACGACATCATCGGCTTCCAGACGCGCCGCGACGTGCGCAACTTCCTGCTCACCTGCGAGGAGAACATGGGCCTGGCCGTCGACTACCGCGAGCAGACCGTCTTCCACGAAGGCCGTGCGGTGTGGGTGCGGAATTACCCGATCAGCGTCGACGTCGCCGAGTTCGAGCATCTCGCCGAGCATCCCGAGACGCTGCGCGAGGAGGAGCAGATCGCCTCGTGGCGCCCCGAATATCTCATCCTGCGGGTGGACAGGACCGACCTGTCGAAGAACATCGTGCGCGGCTTCCTCGCCTATGAGCGCATGCTGGAGACGCACCACGAGCTGCACGGCAGCGTCCAGTTCTGGGCATATCTGCAGGAAACTCGGCAGGACATCGACGACTACCGTGCCTATCTCGGCTCCATCGTCACCGTCGCGGCGCGCATCAACCGGCGCTTCTCGGTGCGCGGCTGGATGCCCATCCGCCTCGAGGTCGACGAGAACATCCACAAGGCGGTGGCGGGCTACAAGTCCTTCGACGTGCTGCTGGTCAACCCCATCTACGACGGCATGAACCTGGTCGCCAAGGAGGGCGCGCTGGTCAACCGTCGCAACGGTGTGCTGGTGCTCAGCGAGAACGCGGGATCGCACGAGGAGCTTGGCGATCTCGCCCTGACCATCAACCCCTTCGACGTCGACGCCACGGCCGAGGCGCTCTATCTCGGCCTGATCATGGATTCCACCGAGCGCCAGGCACGCGCCGAGCGCATCCGCGAGGCGGTCCACGCCAACGACATCACCCGCTGGATCACCAACCAGCTCCAGGACCTTCGCGAGCTGATCGACTGACCCCCGCAGACTCATGACCCAACCGGCAATTCTTCCCTCCGCCCACGCCGCCGAGCCGATGAGGCCCGAGCGCCTCGCCGAGATGGTCGCCGACGCCGCCGTGCGTCACCGCGGCCTGCTCCTCTGCACCGACTTCGACGGGTCGGTGGCGCCCATCCGCAGCACGCCCGGCGAGGTGCACGCCCTGCCCGGCGCCGAGCGTGCCCTGGCCTGGCTCTCCCGCCGCGGCGCCACCGCCGGGCGCGAGGCGCGCTGTCCCACGCGGGTGGCCCTGGTCACCGCCCGCGACGCCGAGGACGTCGCCCGCCGCATCGTGCTCGGGCCCGAGGCGGTGGTCTCGGGCAACTACGGCCTGGAGCGGATCTCGCGCGGACGGCTCAGCGTGGTGCCCCAGGCGGAGCGCTGGGCGCCGGCCCTGGAGGCCGCCGCGGCGGAGATGGAGCGGGCGCTCCACGACGGCCGCTGCCCGGGCGCACGGCTGGAGCGCAAGCACTGCGGGGTGGTCGTGCACACTCGCGGCATCGACCGTCCCGAGGCGGAGCGCTGCGCCCTGGAGCTCGCCCAGGAGGTGGCCGCGCGCTGGAAGCTGGGCGTGGTGCCCGGCAAGATGGTCGCCGAGATCCACCCTCCGGTGCGCCGCACAAAGGCGGACGCGGTGCGCGACCTGCGCCGCGACCGCTGGCGCTCGGCGGCGCTCTGCATCGCCGGTGACGACATGGGCGACATCCCCATGCTCCAGCTCGCCGCGGTCACCGATGGTGGCTTCGGCGTCGCCGTGGGTGGGGACGAGGCGCCCGGCGAGGTCATGGAGGCGGCCCGCTGGCGGCTGGCCAGCCCCGAGGCGTGGGCGGCGGCGCTGACGGCCCTTGTCGACCTGCTCCGCATCTAGCGGGTTCCTGCCCCCCGGAGCTCGGGCCGGCGCCGCGCCGCCCGGGTGCCTAGTGGGTGAGCCCGGAGAACCCGGCGATGAACAGCCACGTCACCAGGGCGGCGGCCCCGACCCACACCGCCACCACGCCACGGTCACCGAAGGTGAGACGGCGGCGGCTGCGACGCCGCAGGTAGCGCTCCCGAGCGTCGAGCGAGGCGCGGCCGTCGGGGTGGGGGTGGATCATCGCGCTCCTCCTGGGGGGTGAAGAAGGGGGGTGGGAAGGTCGAAGGGGGAAGGGATGGTCCGGGCGGTCCGCCTCCCGGGCACTCGGGCAAACGAGGCCGTCACGGGAAGGGTTACGCGTCCATCACCGGCGGACAAAGACCTGGGTACAGTCGCCAAGAAAATGTCACGCGGGGCGGTCTATCAGATATGGGGGCCGTATACTAGCCGCGTTTCATACCCCCGCCGATGTCCACCGACAGCGCCACTACAGACGACGAACCACCGGCGGCGGGCAAGGAGGCCTTCGTGACAGCCACCGCACCGCTCCCGGCCTCCGCTCAGGTCGGGCTGGACAAGCCGATCTACACGATCAGCGTTGCGGCCGAGATCCTCGAGACCCATCCGCGCACGCTGATGATGTACGAGCACCTCGGCCTGGTGGTGCCTCATCGCACTGCGACCAACCGCCGCCGCTACTCCCAGCGCGACATCCTGACCCTCCAGGCGATCCAGCGCCTCACCCGCCACCACGGCCTCAACCTCAACGGGGCCAAGTACGTGATCCAGTGCCTCCAGCTCATGGACGCGAACCGGGTGGCCCGGCCGGACTTCCTCGACGACATCGACGTCACCCACGTCCGGCTCTGAGCGCCCCGGCCGCTGAGCGGCCTGCCGCGGCCCCGCCGGGCCGGCTCGTGACCACAAGATGGTGCGCCCGCTGGAGCGTTCGACGTACACTCCGCTAGCAGGTTTCTTGCACACGGCGCTGGCATGGAATTGTTCCGCACGGCGCGACCGCGCCGCTATACTGCCGAGGTTCTCTTGTGATCGCCGATCCGGCCAACGCGGAGGCTACTGTGGACGACGAGGTCATCGACGTCCTCCTCATCGAGGACGATCCTGCGGTGCTGGAGATGTACCGCATGAAGCTGGAGCTGGACGGCTACCGGGTCAACGTCGCCGTCGACGGTGAGGAAGGCATCACCCGGGCCACCGAGCTCAAGCCGGACATCATCTTCCTCGACATCCGCCTGCCCAAGAAGGACGGCTTCGAGGTGCTCCAGGCCCTGCGCCAGAACGACGACACCGCGGCCATCCCGGTGATCATGCTGAGCAACTACGGCGAGAAGGAGCTGGTGGACCGCGGCCTCAAGCTCGGCGCCCACGAGTTCCTCATCAAGGCACAGACCACACCGAGCTCACTCTCCGAAGGCATCGGCGAGTGGCTGAAAGAGTAGGAGGACGCGGCCAGGGTGACGGGGAGGAGCCCGCACGCCGCGCCGAGCGACAGGATCGGAATGACCGCCAGCCGCGGGAGCTGAACCTCTCGCTCGACAAGCCGATCTACACCATCAGCGTCGCCTCCGAGATCCTGGAGACGCATCCTCGCACGCTGATGATGTACGAGAACATGGGGCTGGTCGTGCCGCAGCGCACCTCGACCAACCGGCGCCGTTTCTCGCAGCGCGACATCCACAAGCTGCAGACGATCCAGAACCTCACGCGCAACCATGGGGTCAACCTCAACGGCGTGCGCTACGTGCTGCAGCTGCTCAAGCTGTTGCAGCAGGCCGGCGTCGAGGCGCCCGCCAACCTGCGCGACATCGACGTCTCGCAGCTCGACGTCTGAGAGACCGGGGGACACGCATGGCAGCCGCGCAGCCCCAACGTCCGCACCGCGACGAGGAATCGCTCGCCGACATCGGCCGGCAGATCGCCGACGACGCGGCGCGCCTGGTGCGCATGGAGATCGAGCTCGCCAAGGTCGGCCTCAAGGAGACGCTGAAGCGCGGCATCGTGGCGGTGGTGCTGATCACGCTGGCGCTGCCGCTGCTGCTCATCGGCACCGTGCTCGCCTTCGCCGCGCTACCCAAGCACTTCGGTGACGTGTGGTGGTCGTGGGCCCTTGCGGGAGCAGGGTTTCTCCTCGTCGCCCTGCTGCTCGGCGGCCTCGCCGCACTGCGCATCCGCGCCGCCGTGCAAGCCCAGAAGCAGACCGTCAACACGCTCAAGGAGGACGTTGCGTGGGTCAAGCAATTGACGAAGCGAGACACGAAGTCGAGCTGACCCGCGTCGCCCTCGCCGCGGACATCGACAAGCTGGAGCGCCGCATCCGCGCGGAGCTGGATTGGAAGGCGCGGCTGCGCCGTGACGGTCCCCAGATCGTCGCCATCGCCGGCGCGGTGGTGATCGTCGGGGTCACCGCGGTGGTGTTGCGAGCCAAGTTCGGGGGCAGGGATTCGGGCAAGTCGGCGGCTGCCGAGAAGCCGCACAAGCCGAGTGTCGACGAGCTGGCGCGGCAGGTCGAGGAGCTGCGCGCCGAGCTGCGTGGCAAGCGCAAGGGCAAGGCCAAGGACGCCGACGGCGACGAGCCGCTGTGGCAGAAATTGGCGGTGCGTGCCGCCACCGCCGGAGCTGCGGCAGGCGCCTCGATGCTGGCAAGGCGCTACGCTCGACAGGCCCAGTCGGCTTCGGAGAAGGCCGAAACCGGGTACTGACCCGGTACGTTTCCCGTCTGACCGCGGCACTCCCCCAGGTGCTGCCGAGGCCGCGTCACCGCGATGTGGCCGCCCACGAGTAACGAGATGAATCCCCCCACATCCACCGCGTCGTTGTGAACCGTCGCCGTCGTTCCGGGACCGCACGGTCCACAGGAGCTGCCGCGTCGGCAGCTGCCGGCGCGGGCGCCAAGTCGCGCCGCCGCTTTCTGCCGCAGGGCCCGCGCTGGTGGCGCGAGATGTCGCCGCGCTGGCGCATGGCCCTCCGCATCGGCATGCTCGGCGTCGGCGTGGTCGCGCTGCTGCTCGCCGGCATGGTCGCCTACGCGGCGACGACGCTGCCCGACCTCAACCAGCTCGGCAAGGCCACCGGCACCATCAAGATCCTCGACCGCAACGGCAAGATGATCACCTCGGTGGGCAACGACGCGCAGAGCCGCACCGCGGTGCCGCTCGACAAGGTGGCGCCGATCCTCCAGGACGCGACGCTCGCGGCTGAGGACCGCAACTACTACAGCGAGGGCGCGTTCGACCTGCCGCGCGTCGCCAAGGCGCTGTTCGTCGACGTCATCGCGCGGCGTCCCCAGCAGGGTGCGAGCACGATCACCCAGCAGCTCGCGAAATTGGCCTTCTTCGGCAGCAACGCGGACAAGTCGCCGCTGCGCAAGCTGCGCGAAGCGATGATCGCCAACCAGATCGACTCCAAGTACAGCAAGCAGGAAATCCTCAGCAAGTACCTGAACCTCATCTACTACGGTGAGGGTGCCTACGGCATCCAGAACGCGTCGCAGCGCTACTTCGGCAAGGACGCCAAGGATCTGAATCTCGCCGAGGCGTCACTGCTCGCCGGTCTCCCGCAGGCGCCGTCGACCTACGACCCCTTGCAGAACCCCACCTCCGCGTTCGCGCGGCAGCACTACGTGCTGAGTGGGCTGGTGACGATGGGCAAGATCACCCAGCAGGAGGCCGACGCGGTCGACCCCGAAGCTGGCGGCAGCAACCCGTCGCCCGACCAGGTCGCCAAGCAGCAGGCCAACCAGCAGGCACTCAAGGACGACCTGCAGCATGGCAAGACCATCGCCGCGCTCGGCATCGCGCCGCACTTCGTGCAGTACGTGCGCGACCAGCTGCAGCAGCGCTTCGCCGACGATCCCAACGTGACCGCCGGGGCCCTCGTCGTGACCACGACGCTCGATCTCACAGTGCAGGCCAAGGCCAACGATGCGGTGAAGCAGGGCGTGGCCGCGATCGGCAACGGTGCCAACAACGGTGCGCTGCTGATGCTCGACTCACACACGGGCGACATCACCGCCATGGTGGGGTCGGTGGACTTCGCCAATGAGTCGATCGGCGGGCAGTTCAACGTCGCCGTCAACGGCCAGCGGCAGCCGGGCTCGTCGTTCAAGCCGTACGTGTACGAGACGGGCTTCATCAACGGCAAGCTGAAGCCGAGCACGGTGCTCGACGACACGCAGCAGGAATCGGCGAAGCTCAACAACGTCAAGGACTACGATCTCGCCTACCAGGGCCGCATCACCGCGGCCAAGGCCCTGCTGGAGTCGCGCAACATTCCCGCCGAGCAGGCGATGGTCATGGCGGGGATTCCCAACGTCATCGACTTCGCGCACTCGCTGGGCATCACCACGCCATTGACCGCGGACGCCAGCACCGCGATCGGCAGCTCGTCGGTGCGCATGATCGACCACGCCGCGGCATACGCCGCCTTCTCGAACTACGGGCGCAAGGTCACCCCCCGGACCATTCTCAAGGTGGTCGACGGCAAGGGCAACGTGCTGGTCAACGACACCGCCGCGCCGGCGCCGGGCATCCAGGTGATGACCCAGCCGCAGGCGTACGCGATCACCAAGATCCTGCGCGCCTACTCCTCGCACTGGGGGATCAACTACAACCGTCCCATCGCCGCCAAGTCGGGCACCACCGAGAACTTCGTCGATGCGTGGTACATGGCCTACAGCCCCGACTTCGTGGTCGCCTCGTGGGCGGCCCACACCACGGCCGACGGCCACCAGGTGGGGATGAACGGGGTCTTCGGCACCGCCGTGGGCAAGAACATCTCGATGCGCTTCGTCAACTCCCTGCCGGCCGGCGGGCGCGAGTTCCCGGTGGTGAGCGGGGCGCTGAGCGACTGCAGCTCGACCGGGTCGGCGGTGCCGAGCTCGGTGACCGAGGGATGCCCGACCCCGGCTCCGTCGCCGACGCCCACGCCCTCCCCGTCGCCGACCCCCTTGCCCACGGCGAGCGAGGCTCCGTCCTTCAGCCTGCCGCCGACGCCGAAGAGCACGCCGACGCTGCCGCTCTCGTCACCCACGCCAAGCCCCACATCGGGGAAGCCGAGCCCGAGCCCCTCGGCCTCGGCGGCGCCCACGGCGGCACCGACGGCCTAGGCGCACACGGGCTAGACGCCTGACGCCTGCCCCTGGGGTCGCTAGACCTTGCCGACGATCTCGCGGAAGTCGCCCGAGAAGTCCTGCAGCATGCTGTGCAGGTCGAGCAGTTCATCCGAGCCGATCGGCTCGCTCACCGCGGGCCGGCCCTCGTCGATGGTCGGCTTGCGCCGCCTCGGCTGGGCCGCCGGAACGGCCGCCTCGCCCTCACCGTCGCCTTGGAAGACGATCTGGAGCAGGTTCTCGTCGTTGCAGGAGGTGCAGGTGACCCGCACCAGGGCGCGGTTCCCCTGCTGGGCCAGGATGTTGATGTCGCAGCCGGCCATGCTCTTGCCGCACGCCGCACAGCGATACCGCCTGGCCTGGGATCGGAGGAGCTCGAGGAGATCCATCACTTCGCCAGTATAGGCCCGCGCCGCGCTCGCCAAACCTCGTCGCGCGCCCCCCTCGGGTGGGACCCCTCCGCCCTCCTCGGGTAGACTCTCGGCTCGCCGCTGGGGAGTGGCCAAGTGGTAAGGCAGCTGACTCTGGATCAGCCAATCAGAGGTTCGAATCCTCTCTCCCCAGCCATTCACGTGTGCTATTTCGGCTGAGGCTTTACGTCAACTTCGGTTGACGCTTGACACTCCCTCACATGAGGGAACTGAGCGTGGCCGAACAGCGATACAAGGCAGTCCTCGCCGTCACGGGTGACGGGAAGACGGTCACCGAGGTGGCGGCCGAATGGGGGTGAGCCGGCAGACGGTGCACGTGTGGCTGGCGCGGTATGAGGCGGGCGGTCTGGAGGCGCTGGGCGACCGGTCTTACCGGCCGGTGGCCTGCCCGCATCGGAGGTCGCCGGAGCTCGAGGCGATGGTGCTCGAGCTCCGCCGGTGGAAGCCGTACTGGGCGCGGCGCCTGGCCTTCGAGCTGACCAATAAGGGGGTCGACCCGGCGCCGTCGGATTCGGCGGTGTACCGGTCTCTGGTTCGAGCGCGGGTGGTTCAACCGGTCACGCGGCAGCGTCGACGCGAGACGTGGAAGCGATGGGAGCGGGCGGCCCGATGGAGCTGTGGCAGATGGACATCGTCGGTGGCTTCCTGCTCACCGTGCGGCCCGAAAGCGGTCTGACGCAGGCACATGATCTTCCCCACCACCCTTTGCTGAGCGCCTTCGGGCCGTTGAGAGGGCTACAGCAACGATTTCGTAGCCCCTCAAGCCCGAGCTCCTCGTACCTCCTCAGCCCCTCGCTAGACGCCGGGCCGCGCCCCCGGGCAGCTCCCGTTCGGTCACCTTGCTCCACTCCGTCCTGGTTGGGAGCCCGAGGGGTCACCGATGTCCGCAGTCTTGGAGTCCGCGGGCGGCCACGAGGTGGTAGAACCGCACACACTCTCTGCCCGCCGAACCCCGTAGCCGAACTCCTACGGCAAGGAGAGTGGAACTATGCGGCGAGGACTGGCACGTCGTATTGACCGATCCAGCGATCGCGGGTCACCACTGTCAATCCGCGACGCTGCGCCTGCGCGACCAGCATCCTGTCGAAAGGAACGTCGTGATGCCGTGGAAGCGTCGCAGCGGCGATGGCATCTGCGACCGTCACTGGCACTTCCGTCAGGCCGCCATCTCTCAGTTGGTCTTCGAGGTCGTCGGGCGCAACGAGTTTGCCGATAGCCCGTTTGATGCCGATCTCCCACGCGGTGACGGCGCTGACGTAGACGGTCGACCTGGGATCCTCGATGGCCTTCCGCGCCGAGCTTGTCAGCGTTTGATCGTCGGTCAACCACCATAGGAGCGCATGCGTGTCGAGCAGCAGCGTCATGCGTCGTCGCCGCGAAAAGCACGCTCGATCTCGGTCGGAAGGTCGTCGAAGTCCGGTGCGACGCGGACACGACCCTTCCAGGCCCCGGGGCGACGCGGCTCCACGAGCGCGTGATAGGCCACCAGCCGCGCGATCGGTCGCCCGGCGCGGCTGATGACGACTTCCTCCCCGGCCTCAACCCGTTCGAGCAGGCGGGACAGGTGCGTCTTGGCATCGTGGATGTTGACCTGGGTCATGATCAAGGTAGTCTAGTTGGACTAACCTACGTCGTCCAGCCACTGCATAGGGCGAGGCAAGTCGAGCGTGGGGGCTCAGCCCCGAGCTTCCAGGCGCGCCTCATCAGCATGGCCCGCGGCAACCCGCGGTTCCCGTCCTGTCCTGGGTACAGCAGAATGGTCCGCCAACTGACTCCTTCGCTGAGGCCCACTGGCGCGATGCCTGACCACAACTACTTCACCAACCTCATCTGGCAGATCGCTGACCTACTGCGTGGGCCCTACCGCCCGCCGCAGTACGAGCGCGTGATGCTGCCCATGACAGTGCTGCGGCGTTTCGACTGCGTGCTCGCCCCCACCAAGGCCAAGGTCTTGGCCGAGCACGAGCGCTCGAAGCACAAGTTCCGGGGTGACGCCCTGGACGCCCGTCTGAACAGGGCCGCGGGCCAGCGCTTCCACAACCACTCAGAGCTCGACTTCGAGAAGCTCAAGGGCGATCCCGATGACATCGCCCAGCACCTCGTCACCTACACCAAGTCCTTCTCGGCCAACGTGCGGCGCATCTTCGACTTCTTCGAGTTCGAGAACGAGATCGAGAAGATGCGCGAGTCCAACATCCTCTATCTCGTCGTCTCCAAGTTCTGCGACGTCGATCTGCACCCCGACCGAGTGCCCAACGAGCAGATGGGCCTCATCTTCGAGAACCTCATCCGCCGTTTCAACGAGCTGGCCAACGAGACCGCGGGAGATCACTTCACGCCGCGCGAGGTCATCCGGCTGATGGTCAGCATCCTCTTCATCCAGGACGACAAGTTGCTCGCCACCCCGGGCACTGTCCGCAAGCTCCTCGACCCCGCCTGCGGCACCGGTGGCATGCTGGCCGAGGCCCAGAACTACCTGCGGGACCATCACGGTGAGGCGAAGCTCTACGTCTACGGGCAGGATTACAACAAGCGCGCTTTCGCCACCGCGGCCTCGGACATGCTGATGAAGCAGGTGGATCACAACGGTGGCAACGACAACATTCGCTTCGGCGACAGCTTCACGGACGATCAGTTCCAAGGCGAGACCTACGACTACTTCCTGACCAATCCGCCCTTCGGGGTGGACTGGAAGAGACAACAGAGGGATATCCACCGCGAGCACAACAAGCGGGGCTTCGAAGGCCGCTTCGGCGCCGGGCTACCGCGCGTCAACGACGGCTCACTCCTCTTCCTGCAGCACATGATCGACAAGTTTGAGCCGGTGCAGCCGGCTGAGCGCAAGCATGGCTCGCGCCTGGCCATCGTCTTCTCGGGCTCGCCGCTGTTCACCGGCGGCGCCGGTTCGGGCGAGACCGAGATCCGCAGATGGATCATCGAGAACGACTGGCTCGAAGCGATCGTCGCCCTGCCCGAGCAGATGTTCTACAACACCGGCATCGGCACCTACGTCTGGATCCTCACCAATCGCAAGGAGAAGCAGCGCGAGGGCAGGATCCAGCTCCTCGACGCCCGCGAGTTCTGGACCGCCGGCGGCAGTGAGGAGAGCAAGCGCAGCCTCGGCGACAAGCGACGCCATATCGCAAGCAGCCAGATAGGGGAGATCGTGCGCCTCTACGGGCGTTTTGAGGACGACGGGCGTTCGAAGATCTTCGACAACGCCGACTTTGGCTATACGCGTGTCACCGTCGAGCGCCCGCTGCGCCTCAGCTATCGGATGACGACCGACGACAAGGCACGCTTCCTTGACGCCTTCCCGGAGCTCCTCGATGACGTGCAGGCCATCGACAGGGCGTTGGGCCGCGAACACCTGCGCGACTGGAATGCGGCCTGGGCAGGCATCACGAGCCTGCTGCACGAGCGCAAGTCGAGATGGAAGGCTACCGAAGAGAAGCGGTTCCGCGACGTCTTCACGCAGAGAGATCCCGAAGCCGAGCCAGTACTCAAGGCAGGGCGTGACCGCGGTTACGAGCCCGACGCCGACCTGCGCGACGTCGAGAAGGTGCCGCTCGAAGAGGACATCGACGCCTACTTCGAGCGCGAGGTGCGCCCCCACGTTCCCGACGCCTGGATAGACCGGAGCAAGGACAAGGTGGGCTACGAGATCAACTTCAACCGCCACTTCTACAAGTACACGCCTCCACGGCCGCTGGAGGAGATCGACGCGGACTTGAAGAAGGCGGAGGACGAGATCATGCGGCTGCTGCGGGAGGTGACGGAGTGACGCACCTTGCGTGGGTCAATTCTCTTCCGGAGGGGTGGTCTGCGAAACCGCTCCGAGCAACTGCTGACTACGTGGTGAGTAACGTCGACAAGATCCCTGCCGATGATGAAGTCCCTGTCCGACTCTGCAACTACACTGACGTCTACAACCACGAGTTCATCATGCTTGGGCTCGAGTTCATGCAGGCGACGGCGACAAAGGCTGAGATAGAGAAGTTCCGACTTGCACTCGGCGATGTGCTCATCACGAAGGATTCGGAAGCCTGGGATGATATTGGCGTCCCTGCACTCGTGAGGGAGACAGCCGACGACTTGGTCTGCGGCTATCACCTTGCGTTGCTGCGGCCGCGCACGGACCGAGTGTACGGGGCGTTCCTATTCCGATGCCTTCAGGCGAAGCCTGTGCGGGTCCAGTTGGAGCTTGCAGCAAACGGTGTCACACGCTTCGGAATACCGAAGGCCGACATTGGCGCGGCGACTTTGCCGGTGCCGCCGTTTCACATGCAGCGCGCCATCGCCGACTACCTCGACCTCGAGACGGCGCGGCTGGACGCGCTGGTGGCGGCGAAGGAGCGGGTGCTCGTTCTGCTGGCCGAGAAGCGCCGGGCGCTCATCACCCGCGCCGTCATCCGGGGCCTCGATCCCAACGCCCCCCTCCGAGACTCCGGCATCCCGTGGCTCGGGGCGATTCCGGCGCATTGGGCGGTCCGAAGAATCGCGTGGCTCTTTCGCGAGCGGGACCAACGCGGCGAGGCCGATCTCCCGCTGCTTGAGGTATCCATCAACGCCGGCGTCGCACTCCGAGAATTCTCAGATGACCGGATCGAGAGCACGGCGGCCGATTTCAACACCTACAAGGTGGCGAAGCGGGGAGACATTGCTTTCAACAAGATGCGCATGTGGCAGGGTGCGGTGGGTGTAACGCCGGCAGACGGCTTGGTGAGCCCCGACTATGTCGTTGCAGAGCCGACTGGCTCGTTGAACTCGGCATACGCGGGTCTGTTGTTCCGCACACAAGCATTTAGTGCAGAGTGCGCGAGGCACTCGCACGGGATCGTTTGGGACCGACTTCGCCTGTACTGGGAGGGCTTCCGTGCGATTCAGGTGCCGTTGCCGCCGATGGAGGATCAGTCCCGAATCATCGAACATGTTGGTTCAGCGGCGGCGAAGCTGGATCGCCTCAGCGCATCAACCGAACGCACCATTGCTCTCCTTAAGGAACGCCGTGCCGCCCTCATTGCCGCCGCCGTGACCGGCGGGATCGACGTGGAGAGTGCGGCATGATGGTCACGCGTCTCAGGCTCGCCAACCTGCGCGCAATCGATACCGCAGAGTTCCGCTTCCAGCCGGGTTTCAACCTCATCGTCGGTATCAATGGAGTTGGCAAGACGAGCGTGCTTGACGCGCTCGGGGTGTGCCTCTCGGCAGTGACGAACCAAACGAACAAGCTCCACGGCCGGCTCGAGACATTCACTCGCGACGACATCCGCGTTGGCGCCGAGGCGCTGACACTTGAATGTGATCTCCGGATCGGAGAGGGCGACCACACCTATCTCATGCACAAGCCGCTTGAAACCAGCTCGCCTCAGCAGAGCAAAGCGGGACTGCCCCGCGAGCAGGTCCACAGCACGCCGCAGAGGGCGGAGTTCCTCGGCGACCCGCCGTCGCCCGTATCCGGGACGGAACTTGGCGGCCGCCCGCTGGCCATGCTGTTTTCGACCAACCGTGCCATGCCGTCGGAGCGGGCGCCGGCCAAGGGAGTTGCGGCGGGAGAGGTCGCGGCGGCCTTCGGCGACGCCTTCGCCGATCGGGAGCTGCGCCTCGGTGAATTCGCTGCCTGGATGCGCGTGCAACATGTGCTCGGCAAGGAACGTCCGCAGGGCCTGCGCGTGTTGACTGCCTTCGAGGATGCGGTTGCACGCTTTCTGCCGGGCTACAGCAGCTTACGGCTGGGCGGCGAGGATGGCCGGCAACTATGGATCAGCCGGGGTGGCACGGGGATTCCGGTCCGGCAGCTCTCCGACGGAGAGCGCGGGACCCTGGCGCTGGTGCTGGACCTGACCCGGCGGCTCGCCCAGGCCAATCCCGCTCTTGCGGACCCAGCGGCCGAGGCCGGCGCGGTGGTGCTCATCGACGAAATCGACCTGCACCTGCACCCCAGCTGGCAGCGGCAGATCGTCGGCAACCTGCGGGCGGCCTTTCCGCGGTGCCAGTTCATCGCCACGACGCATTCGCCGCAGGTCATCGGCCAGGTCGAGCACGATCGAATCCAGATCATTGCGAACGGCGAGGTATACTCGCCGACCCATTCCTACGGCGTCGATTCGAGCCGGGTGCTCGAAGAGGTGATGGACACGGACCCGCGCGCCACAGACGTGCAGGATCTACTGTTGCAGCTTGCGAAGAGCATCGGCCAACAGGAGTTCACCCGCGGCCACGCGCTTCTGACACAGCTCGTCGAGCGGCTCGGAGACGACGATCCCGAGGTCACTCGGGTTCGTACCCTCCTCGATTTCGTGGAGGGGAAGGAATGAGAGCAATCACCAAGGGCGCCGCGCCCGCGACCCTCACAGCGCATCGGCAGAGGCCTCACTGCGACTACGCCAACTACCCCGACAAGGACGCGCTGCGCCACGCGCTGGTGACCGAGCAGCGGGGACTCTGCTGCTACTGCACGGGGCGGATCAGCGATGGGCCGGCGACGATGAAGATCGAGCATTGGCGCTGTCAGGGTCGATACCCTGCTGAGCAGCTTGAATATCGCAATCTTCTCGGTGCGTGCCTGGGCGGCGACGGAAAGCCGTCGCGCCTCCAGCACTGCGACACGCGCAAGGCGGATGCCGATCTCCTCTGGAACCCGGCGGATCCAGCCCACCACATCGAAACCCGACTGCGCTATGAGGCGGACGGGAGCATCCGCTCCGACGATGCGGCGTTCGACGCCGAGCTTTGCGACGTTCTGAATCTCAACCTTCCGATCCTCAAGAACAATCGGAAGGGTGTCATGGACGCTGTTCTTGCTTGGTGGCGTCGCGAGAAGGACAGGATCGGTGACGCGGTCCCGCGGAGCACCTTCGAGCGCGAGCGTACTCGGCGCAGCGATGGGGTTGGCAGCCTTGAACCGTTCTGCCAGGTTGCGGTCTGGTGGTTGGAAAGGCGATTGGCGAGGATGGCCCCGTGAGCGATAGCCGGCATTGGGAAAGCGCTTTCGAAACCGTCATCGAGACCTCTCTGCTCGCGCACGGCTACGTCACGCTGAACCGCGACGGCTTCGACCGTGAGCGCGCGATCTTTCCGGAGGCCGTCCTCGACTTCATCCGCGAGACCCAGCCGGAGCAGTGGGCGAAGCTGGAGTTGCTCCACGGCGCCCAGACAGGCGAGCAGGTCATCGGCGACCTGTGCAAGTGGATGGACGTGCACGGATCGCTAGCCACGTTACGCCATGGCTTCAAGTGCTACGGCCGGCCGCTTCGTGTGGCGTACTTCAAAGCCGCTCACGAGCTGAATCCAGAACTCGAAGCACGCTACGCCGCCAACCGGCTGGGACTCACCCGCCAGCTCCACTTCTCGCCGCGCTCCGAGAAGTCCATCGATGTGACGCTGAGTCTGAACGGCGTCCCCATCGCCACGGTGGAGCTGAAGAATCCCCTCAGTGGGCAGACCGTGGATGACGCATTGTGGCAGTACCGGCATGACCGTGATCCACGCGAACCGATCTTCGAGTTCAAGCGGCGGACCCTGGTGCACTTTGCCGCGGACACCGAGGCGGTGCGTATGACCACTCGGCTGGCCGGGAACGCAACGCACTTCCTGCCCTTCGACAAGGGATGCGGAGGCGGCGCCGGTAACCCGCCCGATCCCGCCGGGCGCGCCTACCGGACAGCGTACCTCTGGGAAGAGGCCCTGCAGCGTGACAGCCTGCTCGACATCCTCGCGCGCTTCCTGCACCTGCAAGTCGACGAGAAACGTGACGACCAGGGCCGCAAGGTGAAGGTCGAATCGATGATCTTCCCGCGCTACCACCAGCTTGACGCCGTGCGCCGGCTGGTAGGCGCGGCGCGCGCCGAGGGCATCGGGCACAACTATCTCGTCGAGCACTCGGCGGGCAGCGGCAAGAGCAACACCATAGGCTGGCTGGCGCACCGCTTGGCCTCGGTGCATGATGCCGGCAACCAGCGCGTCTTCGACAGCGTGATCGTGGTGACCGACCGCGTTGTGCTCGACCAGCAGCTCCAGGACACGATCTACCAATTCGAGCACAAGCGTGGCGTGGTGCAGCAGATCGACGAACGATCCCGGCAGCTCGCAGAAGCGCTGGAGAGCGCCGTTCCCATCATCATCACGACACTCCAGAAGTTCCCCTTCGTGTCGCGCCAGTTGCTGAAGCTGGCCGAGGAACGCGGCGAACAGGGGACTGGCAGGCTGCCGACGAGACGCTGTGCGGTGATCATCGACGAAGCGCACAGCTCGCAGGGCGGGGAGACCGCGACCGATCTCAAGGAGGTCCTCGGCGGCGAGGGCATGCAGGAAGAAGCGCGCCAGCGCGCCGCCGAAGAGGGGCGCGAAGATCTCCAAGCGCTGTTCCGCAGCATGGCCAAGCGCGGACGACAGGCGAATCTGAGCTTCTTCGCCTTCACCGCGACGCCGAAGCACAAGACCTTCGCCGTATTCGGGCGTGCGGGCGAGCCGATCCATCGCTACACCATGCGCCAGGCGATCGAGGAAGGGTTCATCCTCGACGTGCTGAAGAACTATTCGACATATGTCACCTACTACAGGCTGCTCAAGGCGTGCGAGGACGACCCCAACGTCGAGCGGAAAGAAGCGGCGCGCGGACTCGCGCGCTTCCTGCGCCTGCATCCACACAACATTGCGCAGAAGACCGAGGTGATGGTCGAGCACTTCCAATCGGTCACGCGCCACAAGATCGGCGGTCGCGCCAAGGCCATGGTGGTGACGGGCTCGCGGCTGGAGGCGGTGCGCTTCAAGCAGAGCTTTGACTTGTACATCAAGAGGAAGGGCTACGCGATCAAGACGCTTGTCGCCTTCTCGGGGACGGTTCTGGACGACAGACTCCCGGACGTGGAGTACACCGAAGAGAGGATGAACCTCGGCATACGCGAGAAGGAGCTTCCGGAGAAGTACGCGACGCAGGAGTTTCAGGTCCTCCTGGTTGCCGAGAAATATCAGACCGGCTTCGACCAGCCGTTACTGCACACGATGTACGTGAACAAGCGCCTCGCGGGTATCCAGGCAGTGCAGACGCTGTCGCGGCTGAACCGCACGCACCCGCTCAAGGAAGATACGTTCGTGCTCGACTTCGTGAACGACCGAGACGAGATCCGTGAGGCCTTCAAAGTCTACTACGAAGGCGCGGAGATGGGAGAGGGGGTCGACCCCGCGCGTATGTACGCGATCAAGGGTGAGTTGGACGCCTCAGGCATCTACCTTGACGAAGAGGTCGAACAGTTCTGCGCGGTGTACTTCAAGCCGAGGCAGCGCCAGAGCGCGCAGGACCATCAGGCGATGAATGCTGCGCTGGATCCAGCAGTATCGCGATTTGCTCTGCTTCAGCGCGAACGGGAGGAGGCCGAGCCGTGGCGGGCCAAAGTGCAAGCGTTCCGCAACCTGTACGCTTTTCTGAGTCAGATTATCCCGTATCAGGACTCGGACCTCGAACGGCTCTATGTGTTCCTGCGTCATCTGACGACGAAGCTGCCGCGGCGGCGAGGAGGCCTTGCGTATCAGTTCGACGACGAAGTGAGGCTGGAGTACTATCGCCTGCAGAAGATCAGCGAGGGCTCGATCTCGCTTCAGGACGGCACAGCAGCTGCGCTGGACGGACCCAAGGAAGTCGGGTCTGGAGTGGGGCGCGTGGAGGCCGTTCCTCTGTCGCAGCTCATTGATCTGGTCAACGACCGCTTCGGCACGGACTTCAATCAGGCGGACCAGCTCTTCTTCGACCAGATCGTCGAGGCCGCCGTCATCGACGATGGACTGCGCCAAGCTGCCGCCGTCAACCCCGAAGACAAGTTCGAGCTGGTGTTCAAGAACCTACTGCAGCGACTCTTCGTCGAACGCATGGACCAGAATGAGGAGCTGTTCGTCCGATACATGAACGACGCATCCTTCCGCGAGGTCGTGAGCGGATGGATGGCGTCTGAGGCATACCAACGGCTCAGAGACGCCCCACCGGGAACGGAGTCGCCGGCCACCGAGTACCCCATGCCGCCGGGATTGCGAGTTGTCGATTGCCGTCCGGAAGATCGTTATGCGAGCTGCGTGCCGCTCGTCCCGCTCAAGGCTGCGGCTGGTGCCTTCGGCGATCCGCAGCACATCGAGGACGACGGCTACGAATGGGTCGAGGTCCCGCTGCGTCACCGCCTCCGTCCTGGCATGTTCGTCACCCAGGTCATCGGCCAGTCCATGGAGCCCGTCATCCCAGATGGCGCGTATTGCCTGTTCCGCGCGCCCGTCGAAGGTTCGCGCCAAGGCAAGACCGTCCTCGTGCAGTTGCGCGACACCGCTGACCCCGAGACCGGCCAGCGCTACACCGTCAAGCGCTACGACAGCGACAAGGCAGCGAAGGGCGACTCGTGGCGGCACGAGCGGATCACGTTGAGACCGGCCAACCCCGAATTCGCGCCGATCGTCCTCACGGACTCATCTGCAGCCGACGTTCAGGTCATCGCCGAGCTGGTAGAAGTCCTCGGCAAGGTGCATGACACCTGAGTCCGTATGCGTTCTGACGGCAAATGAGTTGGTCGCAGCGGAGAAATGGGCATACCGCCGCGGACCCAAGCGCTGTGTTGCGCCGGTCCTCGCCGGGCGGACGATAGAGGTGACCGACCACCGACAGTGTCGGTCGCTACGGAATGGACCCACTCGCGTCGCCCCTTACAGGGGTCAGGATGGTAGCTGCTCTCTCCTCCCTCTGCGCGCCCCTCCTGGCGCCGCGTTCTTCGCTGCTTGACAGTCAATCCCACCACCGGTAGGATTCTTGCATGTCCCACGTGAAGGTCTCTGTCACCCTCGAGCCGGAGGTGGCCGAAGAGCTCCGCCAGGTCGCCGGCTCCCGAGGACTCTCGTCCTTCGTGAACAGCGCCGTCCGGCAGCAACTGCAGGCGGTGAGGCTTCGGCGGCTGCTCGATGACATGAGCGCTGAGGCCGGCCCTGTTCCTCCTGCGATCCAGCGCCGCGTCCAGGCTGCCGATTGGCCCGATTGATCCTGGATAGTGGCGCCGTGGTGGCCTTGGCGCGCCGCGATCCCAGTGCCCGGGCCTACCTTGAGCGAGCGCTGAGCCAGAGTGACCTCGTCGTGATTCCGGCAGTCGTCATCGCTGAGACAAGGCGCGGCGGAGGGCAGGACGCACCGGTGAATCAAGTCATCAAGGCGGTCAACGAGGTGACGCCCGTCACCGAAGAGACCGCGCGGCAGGCCGGCCGCCTTCTTGGCAAGTCCACCCGACGCGGCGTGACGATAGATGCCCTCATCGCTGCAGAAGCGATTGCCCGGGTGCCGGCCGTCGTCCTCACGACCGACCCGAAGGATATGTCTGAGTTGCTGCAGGAGCACCGTCAGGTACGTGTCCACCGCGTCTAAGCTCGCGTGTCCTGGCTGCCACGGTCTCCGCTTCTGAGGACCGCGTTGAGCTTGGCGAGCCTCAGCCGAATTTCCGTGAAGTTCGAATAGCATCGCCTCAGCTCAGCCAAACCTCGGTATTCGAGCTGGGGCACAGGCAGGCCAATGAACGTGGGCGGCGGAGGAGAAGGTCGAACGGGGGCCGGCTCTCGTAGTAGGCATCCATGACCTTCCGGCGCTCGTCCTCGGGCGACGAACCCTCAGCGGGTCTCAGGCTTCGTCACTGGCCGCACCTTCCGTCGACGCGGTGGGGTGATCGACGACCCACTGGCGAAAGGATCGCGGCGCTGATCCGAGGATGTCGAACACCGTCGAGGTGATGTACGCCGGCCTTCCAATCGTTGCGCCCCATGCGGCGAGCAGCATGTCCACGATCGCGGGCGGCCAGCTCCCCTCCGTCTCGCGTCGAAACTCCTCCGGCGACAGCTCCTCGAATGTGACCCGCCGCCCCCAGACGTCAGCGATGATGCTCACCTGCTCTGCCTGACTCAGTGACTCGGGGCCGGTGAGGACGTAGTCGCCTCCTGCATGTCCGTCCTGATACAGGGTCCGTGCCGCGACCGCGGCCACGTCGCGGTCATCGACGGGAGCCGTCTCGGCGGCGCCGTACGGCCACCGGACGACACCGCCGGCGCGAATCGCGGTCGCCCACCAGGCAACCGCGTTCGACGCGAACATCCCCGGCCGGATGATCGTCGACTCGAGCCCGGCGGCCGTGATGAGCCGCTCGATGTCGGCGTGGAGCACCGCCATTGGATTCGGTTGCTGGAAGAAGGGGTGCGGGGTCTGATGCGGTGATGAGAGGAAGACGACACGCCGCGCGGAGGTTGCCAGACGCTCGACAACTGCCGGAGCAGTCGCCGGCGGGGCGGTCCAGACAAGGAAGACCGTAGTGACATCTCGCAGTGCCCCGTCGAGCGACTCGGGCACGGTGAGGTCGCCGGTGACGACGTCGACGTTTGCTGGCAGCATCGCAGTCGCATCGGAGCGACGCGTGAGGGCGCGAACAGGCACGCCCGCGTCCATCAGTAGGTCGACGACGGCGCGCCCAACGCGGCCCGTCGCTCCGGTGACGAGTACCGGAGGCACTTGCGTCCGTGTCATGAGGACCTCGACAGCATCCGTGGCGGGCACACAGCGCGAATCATGCCATCGTCCTGGGAGCGGATGATTAGGGCCATTCGGTTCCGTGTGATGAGCATGCAGCGCGCTGCGCGGAGGGCGCTTACCAGTTAGCAGCAGCGGCCTGCGGGCGAAGACGTACGAGGATCGTCGATGCCGCGATGGTCACCACGACAGAGAGGAGCATCGCGGTGTAGAGGGTGCTTGGTACGACACCGCGCGCAACGCCGACGGACGCCAGCACGAAGCTGAATTCGCCGATCTGGCCAAGCCCGGAGGCGAGCTGCCAGGGGTGGACGCTGGGGCGGTCGAGGACACTTGCGAGACCGTAGATGACGCCCACCTTGGCGACCACGACGAGGCCGACGACCACCGCCGTCCAGGCCAACGCGTCAGGGACCGCGCGGGGATCGACGAGAGTGCCGATGGCGACGAAGAACATGACGGCGAAGAGGTCGCGGAAGGGAAGGAGGCGGCGGCGAGCCTCGGCGGCGTCCGGTCCTTCGCTGAGCCCGAGGCCGGCGACGAACGCGGCGAGTGCCAAGGGCACGCCGAACACCACCGCGCCGAGGCCGGCGAGCGCGAGCCCGCTGGCGACGGACAGCATCAGGAACAGGTCGGCCTCGGCGCGCAAGACGCGGAGCACCCGTGGCAGAAGCTGTGCGGCCCCAAGCGCCACCGCGACGTAGCCGAGCACACCGCCCACGATCAGAGGGATGGGTCGGGGGTGATCCTCGATCGCGGCGAGCAGACCCATCGCGATGGCGACGCCGCCCACGTCCTGCAAAACGCTCCATCCCAGCAGGGCCGCTTCGGTGGAAGGGTTGGTGGTGCGGCGCCGGCTGCGAGTGATGTTGACCACCACCACGCTCGACGAGAGCGCCACGGCGAGTCCGAGGATCAGAGCGCCGCGCAGACCGAGGTGCATGCCAAGCCCGACGCCGGTGGCCGCCGCCATGGTGACCACGGTCTGCAGCGGCACCGCCCAGAGCAGTGGCCCATGCTGGTGGCGCAGCCGCAGCGGGTTGATCTCGATGCCCACTTCGAAGAGCAGCAGCACCACGCCGAGGTCGGCGAGCACCTGGAGCTGGTCGCGGTGGATCGAGTAGCCCGGGGTGAACGGCGACACCACCAGGCCGACGGCGAGATAGCCGAGCACCGCAGGCAGACCAACCCGACGCGCCAGCCATCCGGCCGCGGTGGCGAGCACCAGGACCACGCCGATCTCGAGGACGCTGGCTGCGGACGCCTCCACGCGCCAAGGCTAGCGGGCGACGCAGTCCCTTGGCAGCGCCCGCGCGAAGCAGCGGCAGCCCGGGACTGAGTGCCGATCCGCCGCCGAGCGGAGATCGGACTTCGCTGACATTCCTGTCCAGCACGTGACGACGCATCAGTCCATGGATGTCCGCCGCAGTACAGACCGGAGCCACGAGGGAGGGAATACTGGGTGGTCGTGCCCGATGACCAGGTCGATGCCTACGTCCAGCTCAAGCGGCTGGTGGCCGGCCGCGGCCTTCTGACCCGAAGGCCCAGCAGTGAGATCGTCCCAACCGCGGGTATCGTCCTGCTGCTGGGTGTGATTCTCGCCGGCATTCTTCTCACCAGCGGAGGCTGGTGGGCCCTCGCCTGGGCAGCTCCGGCCGCGCTGCTCTTCGGCCAGCTCGGCTTTCTCGCCCACGACGCGGTGCACAACCAGATCCTCAAGACCAGCCGGGCCAACTACATCCTCGGCCTGGTGCTGTTCGATCTCGTGCTCGGTGGCAGTCGCGGGTGGTGGGCGGACAAGCACAACGCACACCACGCGCAACCGAACCGCATCGGAACCGATCCCGACATCGAGGGCGGGCTCGTCGCCTTGTGCGACGACGAGGCGCGGAGGGCACGCGGCTTCACTCGCTTCATGATCCACCGCCAGGCGGCTACGATCGGCCCGCTGCTGTCCTTGAGTGTGCTGCAGATCCATGTCTACAGCGCGGGGTTCCTGCGCGAGCGCACGCTGCGCAATGCGCGCGCGGAGGCCGGCCTCATCGCCGCGCATTACACGCTCTACTTCGGCGCCCTGACGATGACTCTCGGTGTGGGGCGCGGACTGGCCTTCGCCGCCGTGCATCAATTGTTGCTGGGCCTCTACCTTGGTGGAGCCTTCCTCCCCAACCACGTTGGCATGCCCATCCTCGAGCCCGATGACGACATCGACTTCCTGCACCGCCAGGTCGTCACCGCGCGCAACATCCGCGCCGGTCGCGCCAGCGACTACTTCTTCGGTTCGCTGAGCTGCCAGGTGGAGCATCACCTGTTCCCGACGATGCCGCGCCGAAATCTCAGGACGGCAGCCCCGATCGTCCGCCGCTTCTGCGAGGAACAGGGGATCTGCTACCGCGAGACGTCGCCGTGGGTTGCATATCGCGAGGTGTTCCACCACTTGCGCAGCGTCGGCCGGGCGACCAACGGCAATGTGCTTCTCTGCCGAGGCTGACCTGGCCACGGGCCTGGTGGCCGGTGCCTTCGGCGTCGACGCTCTGCGCCATGTCAGTCGACGGCAGCAATTGGTGCTCGCGTCGTTGCCGCTGCTGCTGGGTGCGCACATGCTCGACGAGTCGGTCGTGTGGTGGGGTCTCCATGGTCAGGTCTCCGCGACGGCGATGCGCACGGCCATCTACGTCTTTCTGGCCTTCGCCTTCCTGCTGCCGTTTCTGGTGCCACTGGCGCTGTTCGGGGTCGAGACGGTGCCGGGGCGACGGCGATGGATGGCGGCACTCCTGGCGCTGGGCGCCGTGACCAGTGCACTGCTCCTCGTTGAGATCGTCCGCAGCCCAGCGGGAGCGTCGATCGACGGCTCTCACATCGCCTACGTGTCAGGCGGTTCGGACGCCCTCCTTCTCGGTGTGTTCTACGTTTTGGCCACCTGTGGCGCCCTGCTGGTTGCCAGCAGCCGAATGCTGGCGGCGTTCGGGATTGTCAACCTCGCCGCCGTGATCGTCCTGGGCTGGCTGACCTTCACGGGCCTCACCTCCCTGTGGTGCGCGTGGGCCGCGCTCTCCAGTGTCGTCGTCGTCCTCTACCTGCGGCGGCGAGCTCTCCCCGCGGTCAGCTGAGGATGTTGACGGCACGCGCAGCGACGATGGCCACCGTCAGCAGCGATGCGATGGATTGCACCGCCATCAGGCTCTTCGCCAGCGACGTGAGCGGCATGGTGTCGGTGGGGCTGAACGCCGTCGCGTTGGTCAGGCTCACATAGAAATAGTCGAGGAAACTCGGCGCCCAGTCGGGTCTGCCCGCTCCTGGTGTGGTCATCTGCGGGAAGAGAAAGTCGGGCTCCCGGTGCCAGGGCTGATGGCGTGCGTAGGGGCCGCCGCGGTCGAGTTCCCAGTACCAGAGTCCGAAGGCGATGGTGTTGGTCAGCCAGATCGCCACGGACGCGAAGATGAGCTCGCGTCCGTTCTGCACGTGACCCTTGAGGAGCTCCCTGATCAGGAGGCCCAGGTTGACGATGTTCATCAGGGTCACCAGGCCGATCAGCAGGATGGCGAGGATCCGGCGCGCCGGCGCGGCAACCGTCGTCTTGTGGGGGACGAGCACGGTGAGGGCGAGCAGGGCCACAGCTTCGAGCGCGGGGACGATGAACCGCGGGCCGGGGATGAGGCGCTCCGGGAGGGCGAGGTAGAGCACGATGGCGGCGAGCACGGCGATGCGTGCCGGCCAATACGAGCGCGGCGGGGAGGGTACGCCCCAGGCGAGCTCCGCGGCACTCAGTCCTGACTCGGCGAACCCGCCATCCAGCTGGGCGCGACCCGATGCCATGCGCGGGCTATCGCTTCGCCGGCAGTGAGCGTGCCAACGCCGTCCCCAGCGTGACCCACTTGGCCAGCTGAGGTCGGGTGCGGACGTCCTCTGCGTCCACGCGCAACCATCCGGCCATCTCCCGCCCGCGCATGATCATGGGCTGAGCCTTCGTGGACGAGAGCAGCTGCTCGGATTGCGCCGGGTCGACGCGGACCATCAGCCCACCCTGGCCGCTGGCGGCGACGGACATGTTGCCGCCGATGAGAAAGGCGAGGCCGCCGAACATCTTCTTCTCGGTGAGGCCGCGCTCGGCCGCCATCAACTCGCGGATCCGCTCGGCGAGAACCTCGTCATACGCCACGACGGAATCGTATGTCGGCGGATGGTGCGCTGTCAGCCGGTTGGCGGTCCGCGACGCTCGGCGAGCACCAGCGCCGTCAGCTCCGACACCGGCATGGGATTGGCCAGCAGGTACCCCTGCGCCATCTCGTGGCCGAAATCGCAGAGCGTGTCCGCTTCGGATTCGGTCTCGACACCCTCGGCGACGATCGACGCGCCGATGGCGACGCTCATCTGCAGGATCGCCGAGGCCATGCCGCGCGCCTGGGCGCCTGGCGCGAAGACGCTGCAGCGCGGTGCGAATCGGCGCGATGTCGTCCACCAGGGCGCTCTCGGTGCGGACACATCCCAATGGGCGCACCGTCCCGACGTCATAGGCGAAATATCACTCTGTCAGCTTACGGAACAGCACACTGAGCCCCCGTACCACGACGCGTCAAGCCCGCGTCACGGCCGGCGCAGCTTCAGGACAGGTTCAGCAAAAACTCAGCGGGTTCGCGGTACGCGGGATTCCTCGTGACATCGCCGGCCACAGCAACCTCTGGGTGGTTACACTGTGCCGCCGTGAGAACCGTGTCGGGCAACCCTCTCGCGTCGTACGGGCAGACCATCGTCGCCGGCGACGACGCCAGCAACAGGTTGAGCATCGATTCGAATCGGATCCACTCGGTGACCTCGCTCTCCGATCGTCCGCTCCACACCGGCTCGCCGAGAATTCGGATCCACGAAGCTCCGCCCTGGAACCGCTCGGTGAGGAAGGCGAGGAATCCGCTCCAGGCGCCGCCCGTCGTCCTCAGCCACTCCGCCGAGTCGCGGAACTCGACGTGGCGCGCGTCGTCGCCGAGTGCGTCGCGGAGCAGGCCGAGCTGCCGCTCCGCGGTGACCACCAGGACCGGCTCCGACCGCGTGATGCCATCCCGGAGGAACGGCACCGTGGTCGCCCGATACTCCGCATCGGAGCTGTAGACGAGAACACGGTGCCGCAGCAGCGCGGGGGAGAGGGTTGCCTCACTACCGACCAGGTAGTCAACGCTCACGCGGAGTGCGTCGGCCAGCGCCACCAGGCTGCTGGGGCGCACCTGCCGGCGCCGGCCGGTTTCGATCTGGCTGATCGCCGCCCAGCTGAGGCCGGATTGGTGCGCGAGGGTTTCGCGGGTCCAGCCGGCCCGCTCTCTCGCCGACCTGAGAGAGGCTCCGAGTCGGGACGGGGGCAACGTGGGCAACCTCCACGGACGCGCGAGATCAGGCAGGGCCGCGCATCCGTCGGCCTGCTAGTGTGTCATATGACGCTGTCGATTGACAGTGGTGCGGGCAGAATGTGACAACGGGTGCGACCAGCCGCCATGGATGAGTCCTCCCAGCCGTCCGGACCCACCGACCGCCACGTCCGCTGGGTGGCCATGTGGGGGGAGGCGGTGCGGACCAGCCCGCTCACGGCCGGGCTCGTCCAGCTCTCCAGCACTCGCTTCGTGGCCATGTCGGACAGCGCGGCCGAGCTGCTGAGGACGACGCCCGGACGCGGAGTGGGAGTCAAATATCTCTCCGTCACCGAGCGACCGCGCGAGGCGGCGCAGACCTTCCGGCTCTTCCGCGAGGGCATGCTCGACGGCCTGAAGGGCCGCCGCCGCTTCCAGAGGCCCGACGGCGCGATGGTCGAGATGCAGCTGGCGGGCTGGGCGATCCGCTCGGCGGGAGGTCCCGACCTGGGGCTGTGGATCGCCACCGATCTGTCGGACGCCGAGCCCGCCGCGGTCGCCGGCCACGTCGTCCCGGTGCCGCCGGCGGCGCACGCCGGTGCCGACTTCGACGGTGCGCAGATGACCCTCGACGACCGCTGGCGCATCGCCCAGATCAGCGCGCACGCGGGGCTGGTGCTCGGGCTTTCTCCCGCCGACCTGCTGTCGACATCGCTGCTCGAGCTCGCCCATGTCGACGACCAGGCCGCCCTGCTCCTCGCCTTCGCCAGAGCGACCACCGAGCCGAGCGCCGGCGCCAGCGTCCGGCTGCAGCATCAGGGTGGCAACTGGCGGACCATGCGGATCACGGTGTCGGTCCTCGACGGCGACGGCAGGCTGCCGTTCTCCGTCGTCGCCACTCCGGCCGCGGCCGAGGTGCCGGAGGCGGGCGGCGCCACCCAGCTCGCCGGCGACCTGCGCCGGATCGCCGCCCAGATCGAGGCGGCGGGCATCCTGGCGCCACTGATCGAGACGGCCGCCGCGCTCGGCATCCCGGCGACCGCCGAGCTGTCGGCGCGCCAGTGGGAGATCGCCTCTCGCCTGGTCCAGGGCGAGCGCGTGGGCACCATCGCGGCCGCGATGTACCTCAGCCAGAGCACGGTGCGCAACCATCTCAGCGCGATCTTCCAGAAGTTCGGCGTGCACTCCCAGGCCGAGCTGCTGGCGCTGTGGCGCGCCGGTGCCATGGGCAAGTAGCCCAGGCGACCAGGGTCAGACCCGCGTCGTGAGCGTCTCCAGTCCCTCGCCGCTGAGGTCGGCGAGCGCGGACCTGCGCCCGCTCATGGCCAGGATCAGCGAGACCGCGGGACCGCTCACCTCGGGACCCTCGCCCGCCGACCAGTCCACGTCGGTTGCGCGCAGGCGCAAACCCGTGCTGCGCTGCTTGCCGTGCAGCAGTGGCGTCGAGCCACGAACGAAGTCGGCGACGGCGACCAGCGCCGCGGGCGAGATGGGCACCTTCTTCCCGGTGGGGCGGGAAACGTCCTCACCGTGGATGACCACCTCGGCCAGCCAGGTGGGCTTGGGGCCGGGCGGAGCGGTGGTTCGCGGCGCCGTCTCGCGATACTCGGCGAGCAGCGCAGCCGGCGTCTGGCCGCTGTGCTGGGCGACGCCGTTGGCGGCGAAGGTGTTGAAGCGGAACCCCGCGCCCATGAACCTGCCGATGAACCTGGGCGGCGTCATCAGGTGGGTCTCGACCATGTGTGCGGTGACATCGCGGACGCGCCAGCCGGCACACAGCGACGGCGACTCCCACTCCGCGTCGGTCAGGGTGGCGAGGACGTCGCCGACCTTGGCGCGCTGCTCGTGGATCAGCTGCCAGAGTTCTGCCGTGCTCGTCATCGGCGCATTGTAGCCGGGGCCCTGCGATACCGTTGGATCATGGCTGAGGACGCCGTCTCCTTCCCCGTCCTCGACGAGTCGGACATGGCGACGCTCGACGCCGTCGGGACGCGACGGGCGACGAGCACCGGCGAATACCTCTTCCGCGAGGGCGACACCGACTACGACTTCCACGTCGTCGTCGCCGGGGCGGTGGAGATCGTGCTGGGATCGAACGACAAGGAGCAGGTCATCACCCGGCATGGCGCCGGGCGCTTCCTCGGCGAGCTCAACATGCTCACCGGCCGCCGCGCCTACCTGTCGGCGCGCGTCGTCGAACCCGGCGAGGTGATCGTGCTGTCGCGGACGGCGCTGCGGCAGCTGATGGCGACCCACCCGCACCTCGGCGACATCATCCTCGGCGCCTTCGTCGCCCGTCGCACCGGGCTGCTCGCCGACGCTGCCGCGGCGACGCGCATCGTCGGCTCACGGTACCTGCCGGAGACGCGCCGGCTGCGCGAGTTCCTGACGCGCAATCGCATCCCGCACCAGTGGCTCGATCCCGATCGCGACGGCGAGGCGGTCGAGCAGCTGCTGCGCGACATCGATGTCGCGGCGGACGAGCTGCCCGTGGTCATCTCGTCGGGCACGGTGCTGCGCCGGCCGACGCCCGGCGTACTCGCCGACTTCCTCGGCCTCACCCTGGCCAGCCTTCCCGAGCGCTGCTTCGACCTCGTTGTCCTCGGCGCCGGTCCTGCGGGTCTGGCCGCCGCCGTGTACGGCGCCTCCGAAGGACTGAGCACCCTGCTCGCCGAGAAGGTCGCCGCCGGCGGCCAGGCCGGAGCCAGCTCGCGCATCGAGAACTACCTCGGATTTCCCATGGGCATCTCCGGTGGCGACCTCACCTTCGCCGCGGTGGTGCAGGCGGAGAAGTTCGGCGCCCACCTGACACTTCCCTGCGCGGCCGCGAGTCTTCGCGAGGAGGCCGGACACCTGGTGATCCGCCTCTCCGACGGGTCCGACATCGCCGGCCGCGCCGTCATCGTCGCCAGCGGCGCGCGCTACCGGCGACTCGAGGTCGACCGTCTCGAGGACTTCGAGGGCAACGGTGTGTACTACGCCGCGACCGAATTGGAGGCGCGCGCCTGTGCGGCGGAGCCGGTGGTGATCGTCGGCGGCGGCAACTCCGCTGGACAGGCGGCGTTGTTCCTCGCGGAGTCAGGCAGCCCGGTCACGGTGGTGATCCGGGCGCCGAGCCTCGACCGCAGCATGTCGCGCTACCTGGTCGAGCGCATCGAGGCCGACGGCCGCATCACGGTGCGCCGGGCTACGCGCGTCACCGCGCTCGACGGCGACCAGACCCTCAGGTCGGTGCGCGTCAGCAGCGGTGGCGACGACGCGGTGGCGCTGCGATGCGCCGCGCTGTTCTCCTTCATCGGCGCCGAACCGTCGTCGGGGTGGCTGTCGGGATGCGTCAGTCTCGACAGCAAGGGGTTCATCCTGACCGACCGGTCGCTCGACGAGGAGCACCTCGGCCGGCGCTGGGAGGTGCTGGGGCGTCGACCGCTGCCCTTCGAGACCAGCATGCCGGGGCTGTTCGCGGTTGGCGACGTGCGTTCCGGGTCGATGAAGCGGGTCGCCTCAGCGGTGGGAGAGGGTTCGGCGGCGGTGCGCTCGGTGCACGAGTTCCTAGACTTCGCGCACTGATCCGCGCGCCGACCGGGCACCCGGTGCCGGAGGGCCGAGCGGCACCTCGACGGCGGCGTCGAACTTCGAGTAGTAGCGCCGCACGTCGCGTGCGCCGTATTTGTCGCGGAACTTCTCGACGACCTCGGCCACCTTCTCGCGATCGGTGATGGGCTTCGCCCGCGCGGTGATCTCCTCGCCGTCGATGCGGAGCCGGACGGTTGGGTTGGCCCGCACGTTCTTGAACCACTCGGTGTCGGTGCCCTGCACCGGCAACAGGTAGACGCGGTCCCGGTCGCGCACGAACCACACCGGGCGCGTGCTGGGCTTTCCAGACACACGCCCGGTGACGGTGAGCTCGATCTCCTCCGCCTCGTCCAGCGCCTGCTCGAAGCCCTTGCGAGACATCAGATTTTTCAGGCTAGCAGGCGGTACTCGCGATGTCAGGCCATCGTGTGCAGGTGCTCGGCGAGCCGGTCGTACGACTCCGCAGCGCCGTGCTGCATGCCGGAATTGACGATCATGTCGCGCACTTCTTTCGATGGTGCAAGCACTGTCGTGGTGAGCATCGTCTTGCCGTCCGCCTCGGTGAGAACGACGGTGTTGACGGTGTACCCTGGTGTCCCGTCGAGCGATTCGGTGCTGACGATGCGCTCCGGGGGGACGATCTCGCGGTACTCGCCGTGCATGCCCATCTCGCGACCGTCGTTGCTGTTGCGCGCGGTGTAATGCCACGCGCCACCGGGACGCAGATCGGCCGTCGCGCTGGTCACCGCCCACTCGCGCGGGCCCCACCAGTTCGGGATGTGCTCGGGCTTGGTGATGGCGTCGAAGACGAGCTGTCGCGGTGCGTCGAACTCGCGCTGGATGACGATCTCCAGGTCCGAGGGGAAGCTGAACGTCGTGGCGCCGTACTGCTCAGTTGCCATGGTCATCGGGTGTCTCCTTGGGTGTGTCCTTGTCGTTGCCCTTGTCGTCGTCCTGCAGGGTCTTCAGGTAGTCGTCGAGGCGGGTGTAGCTCTCGTCCCAGAAGCGGCGGTAGCCGTCGGCCCAGGCCGACACGTCGCGCAGCGGCGTGGCCTCGAGCCGGCAGGGGCGCCACTGCGCGTCCCGGCCGCGGGCGATGAGGCCGGCGCGCTCCAGCACGCGCAGGTGCTTGGAGATGGCCGGACCGCTGATCGCGAACGGCGCGGAGAGCTGCTTGACCGTGGCGGCTCCCTCGGCGAGGCGGGCCAGGATGGCCCGTCGCGTGGGGTCGGCCAGGGCGGAGAAGGTGAGGCTGAGGGCGTCGCTTGCCATCTCTCTTCGTGCTGTACTGAACCGAGTGGTTAGATAACCTAGTGGTTAAGTACACCATGCGCTGCCACGCTGTCAAGTGGCGTTGTAGGCTTGCGCTTCGCGAAGAGAGGAGGCGAGTGCATGTCGGGCGTTCTGCGCCCTGCCCGTGCGCGGGGGGTTGTCGTCGGTGGGCTGGCGGCCGCGGTGGCCGTCGCGGGGGCGGCTGCGCTGTTCGGGGGAGGGCAGGTACAGGCCAGCGGCGTCCAGACCGCCTCTCGGACCACCGTCAGGGGCATCTCGTTCGCCGACGCCACGCATGGCCTGGCTGTCGCCCAGACTTTCGACGGCGCGTCACTGGTGATGGCGACCACGGACGGTGGAGCGAGCTTCACCACCCACGTCGCACCGGCGTCCCCGGTCCTGACCAGCGTGGCTCTGGCCGACACCACCCACGGCTGGGTGGCGGGGTCGAAGGGCAACACCGGCTACATCGCACACACGGCCGACGGTGGCACCACCTGGACGGAGCAGACGGTGCCCAATCCTTCCGGCGTGGCGTATCTCACGGCGCTCACGACCAGCGGCGCCTCCACCGCGTGGGCAGTGGGTCTTCCGGCGAGCGCCAACGCGGCCGGCATCGTCCTGCACACCACCGACGGCGGGACCACCTGGTCCACGCAGGCCATTCCGGCGTTCGGCGCGACAGAGCTGCACGGCGTGTCGTTCCCGGACGCCACGCACGGCTGGGTGGTCGGCTGCAACTGCGCCAGCGCCGCGTTGGGGCAGGTGGTCGTGACGGCTGACGGCGGCACGACATGGACCAACCAGACGGTGCCATCCGGCATCACCCACCTCGACGCGGTGTCCTTCACGGACACGCTGCACGGCTGGGCGGTCGGCTGCAACTGCGGCAGCAGCGAAGTGCCGGTGATCGTCACCACCAGCGACGGTGGCACCACGTGGACGAAGCAGACGGTGCCGGGGACGTACTCGCACGGCGTGCTCGGCGGCGTCGCCTTCGCCAGCAGCACCACGGGATGGGCAGTAGGCCGCGCAGGTTCGTCGTCCCCATCGGCGGTGATGCTGGCCACCACTGACGGAGGCGCCACCTGGACTGCTCAGACACTGCCCGCTTCGGCGACTTCCAGCGACGGGGTGGCCGCGCTGAGCACCACCAAAGCGTGGGCGGTGGGCGCCGGCACGTGCGG
This sequence comes from Candidatus Dormiibacterota bacterium, assembly GCA_035995545.1. GTDB lineage: Bacteria > Chloroflexota > Dormibacteria > Aeolococcales > Aeolococcaceae > DASRDZ01. Next base: position 1,396 of record DASYKI010000001.1, on the reverse strand, counting down.
AAACGGAGCAGCCGTCCACACCACGGACGGCGGTGCCACCTGGACCCAGCAGCTCTCTCAGACGCCGTTCGTCACCCAGCTCGCGGCCGCCTCCTTTCCTGGCGCGACCACGGGATGGGTGGTCGGCACCGACGGGTGCGGCGACGGCGCCGTGCTGCACACCACTGGCAGCGGTAGCCCGCCATGGACCGCGCAGCCCCTCCCCGCCGGTGCCGGACTCAACGGAGTGTCCTTCGGCAGCCCCTCGGTGGGCTGGGCGGTGGGCACCAGCACCACCGCGGCGCTCTTGTTCGGCAGCACGGACAGCGGTGCCAGCTGGACCAAGGTGCCCGCGCCGAGCGGCGTCTGGGAACTCGACGGCGTCGCCAGCGTCGGGACCACGCACTCGTGGGCGGTGGGGCTTGGCCCGAGCGGACCCGGGGGCTATACGTACGGCGGCAGGCTGCTCGCAACCAGTGACGGCAGCACCTGGACCCAGCAGACCATCCCCTTGGTTTCCACAAGTCTCAGCGCTGTCGCGTTCGCCGACTTGTCGCACGGCTGGGCAGTCGGGGGAAACCAGGCCGCCGCCGGCGGCGCCCACGGCGTTGTTTTGGCCACGACGGATGGCGGCTCCACATGGACGTCACAGGCGATCCCCAGCGACGTCTACGCCCTCTTCGGCGTGACGTTCACCAGCGCCACCACCGGATGGGCGGTCGGGTCGAGCGCCGTGGCAGGACCGACAAGCTGCAGCGGCGGACATGGCGTGGTGCTGACCACAACGGACGGGGGCGCCACCTGGACCGAGCCGGCCGGCGTGCCCTGCGCGGTGAACTACTTCAACGCGGTCGCCGCCAGCGGCAGCCAGACTGTGTGGGCGATCGGCCAGCAGTCGAGCGGCCCCACGGTGGTCAAGAGCACGGACGGCGGCGCCAGCTGGGTCACCGAGACCATCCCTGCGGGCCTGTCGGGCCTCGCCGGCGTGGCCTTCGTCAGCGCGACGAAGGGCTGGGCGGTGGGAAGCTTCCCCGGCGGGCACGGAGCAATCCTCGCCACCAGCGACGGCGGCACGACCTGGGCTTCGCAGGCATACAGCTACCCGCCACCGGTGCCGCCGCCGACACCGACTCCCACGCCGGCGCCCACCCCGACGCCAACACCAACCCCAACCCCAACCCCAACGCCCAAACCCACGCCGACGCCACCACCGCCACCCGCGACGCCGGGCGCGTACTGGGAGGTGGCGCGCGACGGCGGCATCTTCAGCTTCGGCGGCGCCGGGTTCTTCGGCAGCATGGGCGGCACGCCGCTGAACGCCCCCATCGTCGCCATGGCGACGACAGCCGATCGCCAGGGCTACTGGATGGTGGCGTCGGACGGCGGCATCTTCAGCTTCGGCGACGCCACCTTCCAC